>NZ_QTUB01000001.1:2890414-4335622 GCF_003386665.1 Xenorhabdus cabanillasii
GAGTGGTAAATTCATCCCCAGTCTCCAATATTTTGACTAATATGATTTTTTTGTATGGAATATGCTTACTTCAGGTTATAACAAAAAGTTGCACCATATATTCTATTAACTATGCATGGTATCAATATAAGAATTGGCTTTCTTATAATTAAAAAGAATAAAATATAATTATTTATCACTAGCTAGTTCAATTAGTTATATGTGCTTATGTAATTTATTTTCACCTTGTTCAGGTTTGGTAACAATGTGCAGAGATTTACCGCGTGATATATGGGTTTCTTGGTGTTATATAATTAATATAATTCATATTGTTACATCAGAATAGGAGGACATAACTAACAAAATAGCAACGCTGAAGATGAAAATGATAAGTAAAAATTAAAAAGTAATACTTATATTTTGAGTTAACTCCCCATCTTTTAAATGGGGCTGTGGTTTGATTAAAAATAAACTCAATTACTTATATAGATTTTGTAATTTATCGATATTTAACTTATCAAGTGGCAGTTTATCGAATGGTAGTTTGTCTAAATAGTGCATAAACGAAAAATCGATGTACTGTGGAATGAGAATAGCAATTGCTACAATCAAAACGGCTATAAATCGTTCCGCTTTTTTGCGCTCTTTTCCCCTTAATATAGGGATTCGGAAACGCATCTTTAGTGGCCATAAGAGAGGGATACCTGCTGGAGTAAGCATATCTGCAACCAAATGGCTGATATAGCCTACGATCATGGCATGGAAAAAGTCAGTTGGTATGGGCCAGTCAGCAGGCATTTTGGTCTGAAAGAGAATAATGCCAACAACTAGTGCCAATAGGCTATGTGTGAATCCTCGATGCCCACAAAGTCGTGCAATAGGAATGGAAATAAAACGGAATAACCTGCCTAACGTTGAATGTGGATGATCAATATCAGGTAATAAAGAAGCCAAAAGCACACCAGGAAGCATATGCAACCAATCTCCCTGTGCTATTTCTGGCGTAATTTCTAGCTGATGAGCCAATACAAGGCTGGCAACTGAAAAGAGAAGATGCCCTTCTGCTGTCATAATTATTTATACTGAATTGTTTGTTATATTGATATTTATTGCTGTTTATGCATACAGTTCGCGCTAGTATAGAGGGTTTTGTATAAGTTGAATAGGGGTAAACAAGAAAAATCTTTTATTTATTAACATATAACACTAATATTTAACTGATTTTTGTCTAGAATAGTTATCCATGCTTCTGGAGATTCGTTCACTTACTGTCGCGTTATAACTTGAAATTTATTGGGTATATGCTCATGAGGAGTATTAATGACGTATCATCAAGCAAGATATGTCGCTATTGCGAAGCGGCTGTTGGGATGGATTATTTTTGTACCCGCTTTTTTGTCAACTTTAGTTTCAGTGGCTAACCTGATATGGCAACATGAGGTTAAAGGTGAGGGCATTAATGCAGTATTGAATGATTTTTTGAGAATGATGGCTGAAATGATCAAATTCAATACACCATTTTTGGATTTTTTTTGGAAGCACTCTCCAACTCCAGACTATGTGGCAATGATCACAGGGGCAAATGTCAGTTTTTTGGTTATCTATTTCCTGATGTTTGTTGGCTTGGCAATGAGTGCATCTGGTTTGAGGATATACCGCCAATTCAAATTTATTAAGGAACAAATTGAAGATCATATGGTCCTTGAGAAAGCTAAAGAGAGCGGTGTAACTAAGGAACAGTTGGAAGCTAAAATCGAATTTCCACGCCATTCATTATTCAGCCAAATATTCATTCTTTATATATCACCCATTATTATCGGCGCAATCGCCTATTTTTTATCGAAATTATTAGGTTGGTAATATATAAGATAGCTGCGAGAGTAGTTAGCTCTGCAGCTTACTGGTATATCCAAGAATAGAACGGAGAACTGTCTAAAATAGCACTCTGATATCGGGTAGTTATAATATTCGTAAATTGAGGGTATTAAAATCTAGTTATTAACTTTAACCATTGAATTAGACTTGAAAAAAGAAATTTTCCTTTATTATGTAGATAGTCTGAATGATTATTCAGATAATATATTATCGATTATGGTTTGCACGGCAATGAAACTATCGCCACCAAAAAGGTTACAGCGATTCAGTAAATAATAGAGCTGATAAAGTGGCTGTCGTTCAATAAAGTCTGGTGGCAATGGCCAAACACTTTGATAACCGTCAAGAACTTGCAGAGGCAATTCAGGATAGAAAGGGAGCATAGCAAGGTCACATTCACGATCTCCCCAATAACATGCAGGATCAAATGCTACGGCGCAATTGTTGTTTAATGATGCACAATTTGTTGGCCATAAATCGCCATGCAATAAAGAGGGTTCAGGTTGATGAGAATGCAGTTTGTCACTGATTTTTTGGACAATAGAATCGATATTCCCGAATACCATTCCCTTGTCTGCTGCAAGTTGTAACTGCCAGCCAATGCGCTTTTCTGCGTAAAATTGATTCCAGCGTTTTTGCCACCCATTAGGCTGTATTGTAGTGCCAAGCATATTGTCAAAATCAAAACCGAATTTCGGTTGTTCATTCCATTGGTGCAGCTTGGCAAGTTGTTGGCCAAAGCAATACGCGTTATGAGCATCGAATGGTTTTATAGGAAGGTATTCCAGTATAAGAAAACTATGACTACGATCATGCCCAACACCGTAAACTTCAGGTATGCGCGTTGTTTTACTACGTGCTAATAATTCCAGCTGTTCTGCTTCTGTTTTAAAAACAGTCAACATCTCTTTCGTGTTGGATTTAACAAAGATATGTTGTTCACCATACTCAATGGACCACGAGCGGTGAATGTCTCCTCCTGATAATTCCGTCTGATTGCAGATTTCTGCTTCACCAAAATGTTCACTTAATAGACGGCTAACAGTTTGCCACATGACTCACCTCATTAAGTTGACAATTACTATGATGCTCATAGTACATACAGAACCAACGATTGAACAGATTAAAAAGAAATTTAAATGCAATTGACAGGGCTATATTTAAATCAGATATAGCCCTTTAATTTGATTTTATTGAAGACTCATAATGATGGAGAGAATATGTCTCTGGTCAACTTTCTATGCATTTTTTTTCTGGCTAATTTTATTTGGTCATAAATAACGGCAAATGTGAAGAAAATAGCCTGAATGATAACAATGCATGGTCCTGTTTCACCATCAATATGGAAGCTGACTATTGTGCCTAAGACACTTGATAAAACAGATGCTATTATGGCGACAATCAACATTCGATCAAAACTCCGGCAAAGAATAAAAGCAATAATGCCGGGGGATATCAGCATAGCAATGACCAGAATAATACCGACGGCTTGTAATGAAGCGACAATGGTTAGAGCCAAAAGGGACAACAAGCTATAGTGGAGCAGTTTTACTGGCAGGCCAACCACTTTTGCTTGATTGGGGTCGAAGCAATAGAGCATGAAGTCTTTGCGTTTCAGCAGTACAACTGCCAGCGTGAACCCTGCAATGCAGAATGTCTGGATCAATTCATTTTCGGTAATTCCGAGTATACTGCCGAACAGAATATGGGTCAGATGTTGTTCCGTATCTATACGGGTAAAAAGTACTAACCCAAATGCAAACATGCCAGAAAACACAACACCCATTACGGTATCTTCTTTTATCCTGCTGTGTTCTTTCAGATATCCGGTGGCGAATGCACAGAATATTCCTGACAGGAAAGCACCGATTGCAAGTGGTATACCTGCGACAAATGCCAGAACGATACCCGGTAATACGGCGTGAGAGATGGCATCTCCCATCAATGACCAGCCTTTTAGCACTAAATAACATGATAGTACTGCGCAGACTGTACCGACCACGATAGCCGCAAAAATAGCGCGTTGCATGAAATCATGCAGAAAGGGTTCCGTGATGAGTTCAATTAGTGTACTCATGGTGTCCTCCTTGAGTTAATGCCTGAGATTCTTTTCTGGCTCGTTTGCGAGAAGCTAACATGCCATGCTTAGGTGCAAAAAAGAAAGCCAACAAGAAAATCAGAGTTTGTATTGTGACGATCACACCGCCGGTTGCGCCGTTGAGGAAATAGCTGATATAAGCGCCTACACAACTTGTTAGTGAGCCAATAGCAACCGAAATGATAAGTAAGTGTTTAAAACGATCTGTCAGCAAATAGGCCGTTGCTCCGGGAGTGACTACCATAGCAATAACCAGGATGGCTCCTACTGTTTGTAAAGCAGCAACAGTACAGGCACTTAATAAGGTAAAGAAAATAATTTTCAGGCGTAATGGTGATAACCCGATAGATCGGGCATGGACTTCATCAAAGAAAACGACCAGCAGATCTTTCCAGAGCAGCATGAGGATAACGAAGGATACGGCAATAATAATTTCTACTTGTAAAACATCTTTATCAGCAATACCCAGAATATTGCCGAGAATAATCGTCTGCACATTGACAGAAGTCGGATTTAAAGAAACGATTAATAACCCGGCGGCAAAAAAGGTGGAAAAGATAAAACCGATCACTGCATCTTCACGTAATCGTGTGATGTGACGAACCAGTGTCATTGATAATGCTGCAAGCATACCGGTAAAAAAAGCGCCTCCGGCATAAGGTAAGCCAAGAGCATATGCACCGGCAACACCGGGTACAACAGAGTGGGAGAGTGCATCCCCCATCAACGACCAACCTTTCAACATTAAATAAGCTGATAAAAAAGCACAGACAGCACCGACAATAGCACTTACCCACATGGCCTTAACCATGTAGTTATAATTAAACGGTTGTAACAATACTTCCATCATGGCTGGCTGTCCTTCTGTTTTTGATTTTGTCGTGGAGGAACATGATGGTTATGACCATAAAATACGGCGGCACGTTCGTCATCGGTAATGACAGTGAGGGAGCGTGGGTCATCATCATCATGGAGTTCGGGCCCAGAAAGATTGACATGGCGTAAGACACCGTCAAATGTCATTTCCAGATTCTTCTGAGTGAATGTTGTTTCAGTTGGGCCACTGGCCAGGACTGTTCGATTAATCAAAATAACGTGGTCGCAAAATTCGGGAACACTACCGAGGTTATGTGTTGACACTAAGATTAAGTGCCCTTCATCACGTAAATCACGGAGTAAATCGATAATAGCGTTTTCTGTCTTAACATCTACTCCGGTAAAAGGTTCATCCAGTAGCAGAACTTTTCCTTCCTGAGCCAGTGCTCGTGCCAGAAATGCACGTTTTTTCTGTCCGCCGGAAAGCTCACCAATTTGGCGATCGCGTAGTTCAATCAACCCGACACGTTCAAGTGAGTTATTCACGATTTGATGGTCAATTTTACTCGGCCTGCGTAGGAACCCCATTTTTCCATAGCGTCCCATCATCACAACATCAGAAACCAGAACCGGAAAATTCCAGTCAACATCTTCGGTTTGTGGAACGTATGCGATGATATTTTGTTTCAATGCTGTTTTAATGGATTGGGCATTGAGAGTCACTTTTCCTTGAGAAGGTGTCACTAATCCCATAATGGTTTTAAACAATGTGGATTTTCCACTACCGTTCATACCGACTAACGCACAGATTGTGCCGCCTTTAATATCGAAACAGGCATCGTAGATTGCAGTATGTCCATTGTTGTAAGTAACAGTAGCGTTATTAACCAATAAATGTGGATGTTCAAATAGTGACGATGTGTTTCTCATTGATTAAATCCTTTTGCGATGGTGTCTACTGTCGTATTCAGTAGGTCAATATATGTCGGCACTGGGCCTTTTGATGTAGAAAGAGAGTCAACATAAAGCACCCCGCCGTAACGAGCACCGGTCTCTTTACTGACTTGTTTTGCTGGCTTATCTGAAACAGTACTTTCACTGAAGATAACAGGGATCTTATGTTTCATCATAGTATCAATGACATGGCGAACCTGCTGTGGTGTGCCTTGGGCTTCAGCATTGATCGGCCATAAATAGACTTCTTTGAAACCATAATCCTGAGTGAGATAGCTAAAAGCGCCTTCACTGGTTACTAACCAACGCTCATTTTCGGGAATACGAGAAAGGCGCTCTCTTAGTGGTACATCCAGTTTGGCTATCTTATCGGCATAGATTTTTGCATTGCGATTGTAAGTATCTGCATTCGCTGGATCGTGTTTGACTAAGGCTTTGCGAATATTTTCAATGTAGATTAACGCATTGTTCGGGGACATCCAGGCATGTGGATTGGGATTTTGATTGTAAGGTCCTTCACGGATTGGAAGCGGTGTAATGCCTTCGGTAATCACTGCAACAGGAATATCCTGCATATTTTCGAAAAAGCGTTCAAACCAACGTTCAAGATTCAGGCCATTCCAGAGGATTAGATCTGCTCGCTTCGCTTTAATAATATCTTTTGGGGTGGGTTGATAATCGTGAATTTCTGCTCCGGGTTTTGTGATTGACTCTACAATCGCTGCATCGCCTGCGATATTTTGAGCCATGTCTTGAATAATAGTAAATGTAGTAACGACCCTGAATTTTTTATCAGCATGGGCCTGTTGGCTGAATAGAATAATCGAGAAGAGAGCAACGACTATACTGAGTATCGGGAGTGCAGAGAGCGAATGTTTTTTGTTCATTAGCGTAAACCTTATTTTTTATGTCTGTAATTATTGATAATGATTATCAGTATCACCTTTGTAAAGTCAAGGTGACGCTGTCATATGGAGGATAATTTTGTAGACCTTCCTGAATTTTCTTCCCGTTTTTGGAATTACTATGCGAACAAAAAAACAGCACATTGTCTAGTGTTTTGAAGTTTATTGGATATAACGACTTCAATTTATTTTGATGAGATATATAAAAATATTTTTATTTTATTTAAAAAATTATATATGCTTTATAAGGTTAATTTTAGTTCAGGAGGATTTTCGTGAGACTAAATTTTATTCATGCTTATATTTTTCTGGCAATATTGTTAACGGGCTGTGCCAGTCAGGAATCTCATCAAGTAAAGAATCATAGTCCATCGCCTAAAGGAATATTCAGTGGTAATAATGTTGTTTTGGGTTCTGGTAAATTGACAAATCGAACCAGAACAACGCCATTTGATGAGATTATTGAGCAAGCTGCAAAGCGTTATGGTGTTGATGAAACTTTGATCAAGGCAATTATCCAGGTGGAATCCGGTTTCCGTCCAGAAGTTATCAGTAGATCTAATGCGGTTGGATTGATGCAGATTAAGGCCTCTACAGCAGGACGGGATGCCTATCGATTGAAAGGGAAACCGGGGCAACCAACGATACGAGAATTGAAAGATCCTAAAACTAATATTGATCTTGGCACTGCTTATATCAGTATCTTGAAAAAGCAGCACTTGGAAGGGATTATCCATCCTGAAACTTTATATTATGCGACGATAGTCGCTTATGTTAATGGTGCAGGGGCACTACTGCGAGCCTTTGACTCCAATCGTACTCTGGCGATTAATAAAATTAACCGAATGACTCCGGATGAATTTTATCAATATGTTCAGAATAATCACCCTGCACCGCAAGCACCTCGTTATTTATGGAAAGTGAAGAATGCTTATCGTGCCTTAGAGTAGTGTGATTTTTAATATGTTTTGAGTATTTATTGTGTTGATGAAATTGACAGAAGACTTTAGTTTTGTTTTATTTTTTCCGTAAGTAGAAAATGCAGTTTATTACTTGTATTCTGTTAACATATATAAAAGATAAATAGATTTGGTTATTAACGATATATCGAGGATTTACCTTCGAAGATATTAATATCTTTAGGCTTCAAGAGTTCTGTAGAGTAACGGAGATGGAAGCATATCAAAATAATTTATAAGTAAATATATTAAATTATTATACGAGGCGATTTATTTCCGAATTGGGGTTTGAAATAGGAGAAACTATGTTAGTTAAACATAGTTATTGGAATAAAATAATTTAATTATCTTACTATCAACAATTATTGATTAGGAAAAGTAATGTCATTAAAACAAAAAAATAGAAGGCCTGAGTGTATCCAACACTGGACACAAAATGAAGAGGAAGAGGGACTAGGATATTCTGATAGCGATGAAATATTCACTATAGGTTCTTCTCTTGGTGAATCTCTGGGACACTAAAGAAAATAGGTATTCATCATGAACGTGTATTGCCTGGTCGCAGAACGTCCTATCCTCACGCAGAGAGAGATGAAGAAGAGTTTGTATATGTCCTCGAAGGAACTCCCGATGTATGGATTAATGGAAAGTTATATCGATTAGAACCTGGGGATGCGGTTGGGTTTCCTGCGGGTACAGGAATTTGTCATACAGTAATTAATAATACTGATTCAGAAGTCAGTTTACTGGTTGTAGGAGAGAAAAGTAAACCTGAACATAAAATTTGGTATCCACTGAACCAGGAATATCAAAAAACTATAAGTAGAGGATGGGATTTTCCTCCTGAGCAGATATTTGATGAGCATGACGGTAAGCCCGATAAAAATAGATAAATTATGTTACATTGTTATCCCTAAACTATCTGCTATACAGGTGGTTTTTTACATAAGTATAGCTCCATGTAAACAGAATGAATGCTGTCAGTAAAAGATAATATGAAAGAGAAAAATTTGAATATGACGTTCATACTATAGTCATCTGATTAAACTATGATGGTGAATGTATGTTTGATGATTTGCTTGATTGGTCAATAAGAAACTATTCTGCGATAGCATCAATATTGTCTGCTTTAACTGCATTTCTTGGCGGAATTTGGATAATGCTTAAAAATTTCTATAGCAGTTTAAATTTCTTGAGAAATAGGAGGCTAACAAACAATATTGATTATCTTGAAAAATATGATGAATATCTGAGTCAGGAAGATAAAAAATATATCAAAAACATTATTACTTCTGAGATTATGTTTAAAGTAACCAGGATTAAATCAAAGGAACTTAGACACCTGGTCATAAAGCTCGCTGCTCTCGGCATTGAATCAGGTTATATATTCGATATTAGAAGATTGAAAAGATATGTGATAGTGAATGCAGATATTGCAAAGATAAAGATTGACGCTTCTTATGTGGTAACTTATTGGATTGAAAAGTTAATGTCTATCGTTATTTTTGCTTTAATGATTTTCATCGTTTTTAAAACCCTGTATATCGATAATCCAAATATCTCCAGTTTGGAGTTTCTGGTGATGATATGCCTCGTTATCATCTTAGAGTTGTTAGGCATTTGCTTTTTAACATTGAGTGTATCTCCCAGACGAATAAAGAGAATAAATACGGAATTAGCTAAACATAAGTTGGATAATTAATGTTCAATGGTTGAAGCTGAGAAATCATAACGAAATTTGCTGCCTTATTTGGCGAAAAGAATTGTGTTAATAGAATGATAATTCTTATGTTGTTCTTTTTATTTGTTGCTAAATGATATGGGTGATAACATCCTCTCCCGAGTTAAGGCGGTGTACATGAGTCGTTTGTAATTTTGTGTACTTAACTGTGTACATAACTTGCATGGTGCAGCAAGTGCCCGTAATTAACGTATTGAACTTTAAGGTAAAATATTTCATACAAGTGATCTTTCGTGTGGGTCACCACTGTAGATAAGGATTTTAAATGCCTGTAATTACTCTTCCTGACGGTAGTCAGCGTCAGTTTGAGCATGCCGTCTCTGTGATGGATGTTGCTCGCGATATCGGGGCTGGTTTGGCAAAAGCGTGTATTGCTGGTCGTGTTAATGGCGAATTGGTGGATACATGTGAATTAATCGAAACCGATTCCACTCTTGCTATCATCACCAGTAAAGATGAAGAAGGTCTGGAAATCATCCGCCATTCATGTGCTCATTTATTGGGGCATGCAATCAAGCAATTGTGGCCTAATACGAAAATGGCAATTGGTCCTGTGATTGACAACGGTTTCTATTACGATATCGATTTAGATCGCTCTTTGACGCAGGAAGATATTGAGCTGCTTGAGAAACGCATGTTGGAACTTGCCAAGAAAGACTATGATGTTATCAAGAAAAGAGTCACTTGGCAGGAAGCCCGTGATACTTTTGCGGCTCGTGGTGAAGAGTATAAAATCCAGATTCTGGATGAAAATATCAGCCGTGATGATCGCCCTGGCCTGTATCATCATGAAGAGTACGTGGATATGTGCCGCGGCCCTCACGTACCTAACATGCGTTTTTGTCATCATTTCAAATTGCAGAAAGTTGCAGGTGCATATTGGCGCGGCAACAGCGATAACAAAATGTTGCAACGTATTTATGGTACTGCATGGGCGGATAAAAAACAGCTTAACGCTTATTTGTTGCGTCTGGAAGAAGCTGCAAAACGTGACCATCGTAAAATTGGTAAGCAGCTTGATTTATACCATATGCAGGAAGAAGCGCCGGGTATGGCATTCTGGCACAATGACGGTTGGACTATTTTCCGTGAGCTGGAAACTTTTGTTCGTGTCAAATTGAAAGAGTACCAATATCAGGAAGTCAAAGGCCCATTCATGATGGACCGCATCTTGTGGGAAAAAACCGGGCACTGGGAAAACTATAAAGAGAACATGTTCACCACATCATCGGAAAACCGTGAATACTGCGTAAAACCGATGAACTGCCCTGGCCACGTCCAGATTTTCAACCAAGGGTTAAAATCCTACCGTGATCTGCCTCTGCGTATGGCTGAGTTCGGTAGTTGTCATCGTAATGAGCCTTCAGGTGCATTACATGGTTTGATGCGTGTCCGCGGTTTTACTCAGGATGATGCTCATGTTTTCTGTACTGAAGAGCAGATCCTGCAAGAAGTCAGCAACTGCATCAAAATGATTTATGATGTATACGCTACATTCGGTTTTGAGAAGATTGTTGTTAAGCTATCGACTCGTCCGGAAAAACGCATTGGTACTGAAAAACAGTGGGATGAAGCGGAAGCTGATCTCGCAGAAGCGCTGAAAATGAATGGTATTGAATTTGAATATCAGCCTGGTGAAGGTGCGTTTTATGGCCCTAAAATTGAATTTACTTTGTATGATTGTTTGGATCGTGCGTGGCAATGTGGTACTGTGCAGCTAGATTTTTCACTGCCAGCGCGTTTGAGTGCGTCATATGTCGGTGAAAATAACGAACGTAAGGTTCCTGTAATGATCCATCGTGCTGTTCTTGGTTCCCTTGAACGGTTCATCGGTATTCTGACAGAAGAGTATGCTGGGTTCTTCCCAACATGGCTGGCACCTCAACAGGTAGTTGTCATGAATATTACGGATGGTCAGTCAGATTATGTACAGGAATTGGTTAAAAAACTTCAAGATGCAGGCATTCGTGCAAAAGCAGACTTGAGAAACGAGAAGATTGGCTTTAAAATTCGCGAACACACTCTGCGTCGAGTGCCTTATATGCTTGTCTGTGGTGATAAAGAGGTCGAGTCAGGAAAAGTTTCCGTTCGTACCCGCCGAGGCAAGGATTTAGGTAGCATAGATGTCAGTGAGTTTACAGAGAAACTACTGACAGAAATACGTAGTCGTAATCTTCGTCAATTGGAGGAATAAGGTATTAAAGGCGGAAAAAGAATTCAACCGGCGCGCCCAAATCGCATTAATGAAGAGATTCGCGCCTCTGAAGTTCGTTTAACTGGGTTAGATGGCGAACAGATTGGTATTGTCAGTCTGAGGGAAGCTCTTGAAAAAGCTGAGGAAGCTGGTGTTGATTTGGTGGAAATCAGCCCAAATGCCGAACCGCCGGTTTGTCGTATCATGGATTACGGCAAGTTCCTCTATGAGAAGAGTAAGTCAATCAAAGAACAGAAAAAGAAACAAAAGGTTATTCAGGTCAAGGAAATTAAATTCCGTCCTGGTACAGATGAAGGCGACTATCAGGTCAAACTACGCAACCTGGTTCGTTTTCTGGAAGATGGCGATAAAGCCAAAATCACTCTGCGTTTCCGTGGACGTGAAATGGCGCATCAGCAGATTGGTATCGAAATGCTTAACCGCATTCGTGACGATCTGAGTGAACTGGCTGTAGTCGAATCCTTCCCATCGAAGATCGAAGGCCGCCAGATGATCATGGTGCTCGCTCCTAAGAAGAAATAGTCAGGCAGACAAGTAATAGGCTCTAACCATTTGGATGGAGTCTATTCGCCTTACTAGTTCGTTGTAATTAACAATGCGAAGTGGATATTAAAATGCCAAAGATTAAAACAGTACGCGGCGCAGCTAAACGCTTCAAGAAAACTGCAAGCGGCGGTTTCAAGCGTAAGCACGCTAACCTTCGTCACATTCTGACTAAAAAATCAACTAAGCGTAAACGTCATTTACGTCCAAAAGGCATGGTCTCCAAAGGTGATCTGGGCCTGGTTGTTGCTTGTCTGCCATACGCATAAGCAATTTTTTAGATTAGAACTCAGAGACGATAGGAGAAGTATATGGCTCGCGTAAAACGTGGTGTTATTGCCCGTGCACGTCACAAGAAAATTTTGAAACAAGCGAAAGGTTACTACGGTGCTCGTTCGCGCGTTTATCGTGTTGCTTTCCAGGCTGTTATCAAAGCTGGTCAGTACGCTTACCGTGACCGCCGTCAGCGTAAACGTCAATTCCGTCAACTGTGGATTGCTCGTATCAACGCTGCTGCACGTCAGAACGGCATGTCTTACAGCCGTTTCATCAACGGTCTGAAAAAGGCTTCGATTGAAATTGACCGTAAGATTCTGGCTGATATCGCTGTATTCGACAAAGTAGCATTTGCTGCTCTGGTTGAAAAAGCGAAGGGCGCTCTGGCATAAGTCAGGTTAGAAGAGGGAGCAACGCTCCCTCTTTTACTTTTTTCAAAAATATGCTTACTATTAGTCAAGTTTGCTGGTCAGGTGAAAATAGCCGGCTTAAAAATGATATAGGAGAGAGAATAAAAATGATGAAATTAGCCTTTTTTCGTTTCTTTTTTTACTTTAGCACCTAAAATCAGGGGGCTTTGCGCGTAAGAAAAGAAACGAAAAACAGCGCTTGAGCCTCCGGTATGGAGGCTTTTTTATTTCTATGACCTCATTTACAGATATACACATATTGATGAGGGCATAGTCGATAACAACTAAAAGGCCATCTGGCCGAAGGAAGAGGAAAACGATGTCACATCTTACTGAGCTGGTTGCAAAGGCAAAAGCAGCCGTGGAAGAAGCCCAGGATGTTGCCGCGTTGGATTTGGTGCGAGTTGAATACCTGGGAAAAAAAGGCCATTTAACTCTCCAGATGTCATCGCTGCGTGACTTGTCTGCCGAGGAACGTCCAGCAGCAGGGGCTGTTATTAATCAGGCAAAACAAGAAGTCCAGGAAGCTTTGAATGCACGTAAGGCCAAATTGGAAGCGGATGTCCTGAATGCCCGTTTGGCAGCAGAGAAAATTGATGTTTCATTGCCTGGCCGTCGTATGGAAAATGGCGGATTACATCCTGTCACTCGCACGATTGAACGAATCGAGACTTTCTTTGGTGAGTTGGGCTTTTCTGTTGAATCAGGCCCGGAAATTGAAGACAGCTATTATAACTTTGATGCCCTGAATATTCCTTCGCATCATCCGGCTCGTGCTGATCATGATACTTTCTGGTTTGATGCAACGCGTTTGCTGCGCACACAAACCTCAGGGGTACAGATTCGTACAATGAAAGATCGTCAGCCGCCGATCCGCATTATTGCTCCTGGCCGTGTATACCGAAATGATTATGATCAGACACACTCGCCAATGTTTCATCAGATAGAAGGGTTGATTGTTGATAAAAATATCAGCTTCACCAATCTGAAAGGTACGCTACATGATTTTTTGAACAATTTCTTTGAAGAAGATATGCAAGTTCGTTTCCGTCCGTCTTATTTTCCATTTACTGAGCCATCCGCAGAAGTTGATGTGATGGGGAAAAACGGCAAGTGGTTGGAAGTATTAGGCTGTGGCATGGTGCATCCGAACGTATTGCGTAATGTAGGTATTGATCCTGAAGTTTATTCTGGCTTTGCCTTTGGTATGGGAATGGAACGCTTGACTATGCTGCGTTACGGCGTTACCGATCTGCGTGCTTTCTTCGAAAATGATCTGCGCTTCCTTAAACAGTTTAAATAAGGCGGGAATATCTCATGAAATTCAGTGAACTCTGGTTACGCGAGTGGGCGAATCCTGCTATCAGCAGTGAAGAATTGTCTGATCAAATCACCATGGCAGGTTTGGAAGTTGATGGTGTTGAAAAAGTAGCGGGTCAATTCCACGGTGTTTTTGTTGGTGAAGTTGTTGAGTGTGCTCAGCATCCGAATGCGGATAAATTGCGCGTTACAAAAGTCAATGTAGGTGGCGATCGCCTGTTGGATATTGTCTGTGGTGCGCCAAATTGTCGTCAGGGGCTTCGTGTAGCTGTTGCTACTGTTGGCGCTGTACTACCGGGTGATTTCAAAATAAAAGCTGCCAAATTACGTGGTGAACCATCAGAAGGTATGCTTTGTTCATTTTCCGAACTGGGAATTGCCAGTGATCAGGATGGTATCATCGAACTGCCTGCGGATGCGTCAATTGGCTCCGACTTACGTGATTACATGAAGCTGGATGATAATGCGATTGAAATCAGCATTACACCTAACCGTGCTGATTGCTTGAGCATTCAGGGTGTTGCACGTGATGTTGCTGTTATCAATAAACTGTCAATGACTCAGCCAGAAATCGAATCTGTTAAATCATCTACAGATGCGACATTCCCTATCCGTGTTGATGCACCAGAAGCTTGCCCACGTTATCTGGGACGAGTTATCAAGAATGTTAATGTTAAGGCAGTGACACCATTATGGATGCGTGAAAAGCTGCGTCGTGGTGGTATTCGTTCTATTGATCCTGTTGTTGATGTGACCAATTATGTATTACTTGAATTGGGTCAACCATTGCACGCATTCGATTTAGAACGTCTAAGCGGTTCAATTATCGTGCGTATGGCAGAGCAGGGTGAAAAATTAACACTGCTAGATGGTAATCAAGCGGAACTTTCTGCTGATACTCTTGTCATTGCTGATGAAAAGCAACCACTTGCAATCGCAGGTATTTTCGGCGGCGAATATTCTGGAGTTAATGCTGAAACTCAGCATATTCTGCTGGAGAGTGCTTTCTTTGCACCATTGGCAATTACAGGTCGTGCCCGTCGTTATGGCCTGCATACAGATGCTTCTCATCGTTTTGAACGAGGCGTTGATCCACAGCTTCAATACAAAGCGATGGAATATGCGACTCAGTTATTGACTGCTATTTGTGGTGGGGAAGCTGGTGAGATCATCGATGTTACCAGTGAATCTCATCTGCCGAAGCCAGCAACTATTACTCTGACCCGCAGCAAATTGAATCGTTTGATTGGCCATCATATTGCTGATGAACAAGTAACGGATATTCTGGCACGTTTAGGTTGTCAGGTAACAGAACATAATGATAGTTGGGAAACAGTTGCACCAAGCTGGCGTTTCGATATGCAGATTGAAGAAGATCTGGTTGAAGAAGTTGCCCGTATTTATGGTTATAACAATATCCCTGATGTACCTGTACGTGCTGATTTGGTAATGATTTCACATCGTGAAGCGGATTTATCCCTGAAACGTGTAAAAACCATGCTGGTGGACAAAGGTTATCAGGAAGCTATTACCTATAGTTTTGTTGATCCTAAGATCCAGCAATATTTGCACCCACAGCAAGAAGCATTGATCCTGCCAAATCCAATTTCAGCTGATATGTCTGCAATGCGTCTGTCTTTGTTGACAGGATTATTGACTACTGTTGCGTATAATCAGAACCGTCAACAGAATAGAGTTCGATTATTTGAAACAGGTCTACGTTTTGTACCTGATGAAAGCGCAGAATATGGAATTCGGCAGGAATTGATGCTTGGTGGTGTAATTGCCGGAAATCGTTTCGATGAACACTGGTTGATTGAAAAACAAGCAGTTGACTTCTTTGATCTGAAAGGTGATTTAGAATCTGTTTTAGAAATGACGGGTAAACTATCCGAGATTTCTTTTAAAGCAGAAGAACATCCTGCTTTGCATCCCGGACAAAGTGCTGGGATTTATCTGGGAAATAATTACATTGGTTATATTGGGGTTGTTCATCCAGAGCTGGAACGTAAACTTGACTTGAATGGCCGCACCGTGGTATTCGAATTGTTGTGGGCCAACCTTGCGGACCGCATAATTCCAGAAATGAAGGAAGTTTCTCGCTTCCCATCCAATCGCCGTGATATCGCGATAGTTGTGCCTGAAAATGTAGCCGCAGAAGATATTCTGGTTGAATGTAAGAAAGTTGGCATAAATCATATAGTTGGCATAAACTTATTTGACGTGTATTGTGGTAAAGGTGTCGCGGAAGGCTGTAAAAGCCTTGCTATTAGCTTAATCTTGCAGGATACCTCGCGTACACTGGAAGAAGAAGAGATTGCTGCGACCGTTAACAAATGCGTTGCTGCATTAGAACAGCGATTCCAAGCATCCTTGAGGGACTGAACTTATGGCGCTTACTAAAGCTGAAATGTCAGAAAATCTGTTTGAAAAACTGGGTATTAGCAAACGTGACGCTAAAGATCTAGTGGAAATATTCTTTGAAGAAGTGCGTCGTTCTTTGGAGAATGGGGAGCAGGTTAAGTTATCTGGATTTGGCAACTTTGATTTGAGAGATAAAAACCAACGTCCAGGCCGTAACCCGAAGACAGGCGAGGATATTCCAATTACTGCTCGCCGAGTTGTCACTTTTCGCCCGGGGCAGAAGTTGAAAAGTCGGGTAGAAAGAGCTTTACCAAAAGAATAATGCATAAAAAGACCGCCATTAAGCGGTCTTTTTTCTTATTTTCCATTCTGAATAATTTCACTCTTCATGTTACCTACACACTCTTTATCGACACTTTCTGTCACTGAATTGATCACACGCCAGAGAAAACGTGATTATCGGATGATGATTTTTTTATTCGCTTTGTCAATTGTGCTGTTTATTTTATCACTGTGTGCCGGGGAAATATGGTTCTGGCCCAATCAATGGTTGTCTGATCCTGCACGGCTTTTTATTTGGCAATTAAGATTGCCCAGAGCACTGGCGGTGTTTGCCGTTGGTGCAAGTTTGGCGGCGTCTGGTGCAGTTATGCAGGCATTATTTGAAAATCCATTGGCTGAACCCGGACTATTAGGAATTAGTAATGGTGCGGGAGTCGTGGTTGTTTTTTTGATCCTTGTTTTTCATGGTATTGCTCCATTGTGGATATTAAGTACCGGTGCAGTTTTAGGCGCACTACTTATGACCACGATTTTATTCGCTTTCTCTAAAAGGCACCGGGTGACTAATGCACGCTTATTATTAATTGGCGTAGCTTTCGGTGTTGTATTCGGAGCTATGATGACATGGATGGTTTATTTCAGCACCAGTCTGGACTTGCGCCAATTGATGTACTGGATGATGGGTAGTTTTAGCGGTATTGATTGGCGGCAGATATGGCTGGTGATCGCACTGATCCCTGTTATTTTCTGGTTAAGCGGAACCGGGAAGATACTTAATTATCTCTCCCTGGGGGAATTGCAGGCGCAACAATTGGGTATATCTCATAATAAATGGCGTAATTTATTTGTATCGGCAGTGGGATTATTGGTTGGTTTAAGTGTTGCCCTTGCCGGAGCGATCAGTTTTATCGGTTTGGTGCTTCCCCATATTTTGAGGCTGCTTGGTCTTACGGATCATAAGACTTTACTACCAACCTGTACATTGGCGGGAGGGAGTTGCTTGCTGTTGGCAGATTTAATTTCTCGTTTATCTTTATCCCATGCTGAAGTACCGATCGGTGTTGTTACAGTAACGTTGGGAGCCCCCGTTTTTATCTGGCTGTTATTAAAAACACCCCGGACATAGCTACATGTTCATCATAACTATGCATTAGGTATTAATGAATGACCTGGTAGATTACGGAAAGGCACGAAGAGAATAACAAAGAAATAAAAGAGTAGGGAAGATAGCATGACTCATCGACCACTTTTAGTATTGGATAATATCACGGTCAGTAACAGGCTGGCCTCACTGTCTGCATCAGTAAAGGCTGGCGAGAAAGTTCACTTAGTTGGGTTGAACGGTTCAGGAAAAAGCACTTTACTTGCAGCAATTGCCGGAGTTTTGCCTCACGGTGGCAATATTTATATCAATGGCAAAGAATTGCGTGATTATCGACAAAGTGAATTAGCGCAATGCCGGGCATGGTTCTCTCAATCTGCTTCAGCTCCTGTTATGCCTGTTTTTCAATATTTGGATATGTACCGCCCTGAGTTGGCACGATTGTCTGAAGGAGAAGAGGTGTTATATGAACTTTGTCGGCAACTGAAATTGACCACATTACTGTCTTCAACAATTGGGCAATTATCGGGAGGAGAATGGCAGCGGGTCAGGTTGGCTGGTGCTTTTTTGCAGGTATGGCCTGAATTGAATTCAGATGGGAAATTATTACTTCTTGATGAACCAACTAATAACCTTGATATCACCCAACAAGCTATTTTAGATAAATTAATTAACCAGTTTTGTACATTAGGTGGTTCTGTTTTATTGAGTAGCCACGATCTTAATCACACTTACGAACAGGCTAGTAATGTATGGTTACTTTTACGCGGTAAATTATTTATGTCGGGTATTCCACGGAGTATTATGAATGAAATTAATTTATCTGAAATTTTTGAAATAAACATTAGACATATCAAAAATAATAACTATAAATTATGGAGGGTCGATCATACTTAATTTTCATAAATAGAAAATCACCTTAATTGATTGCTTTCTTTTTGGGTGTGTTGATTGCCCTTGAATTTGTTTGCTTGTTGTTATTTTGTTTAGTGAATGTTTTTCATCATAAAATAAATCAGGCTACACAAGGCGATTATGGATAACTTTTTACCATTCTCTCGTCCATCAATTGGGAATGAAGAGATCAAAGCAGTAGAGAAAGTTTTACGTTCAGGCTGGATTACAACAGGGCCACAAAATCAGCAGTTAGAACAGGATTTTGCTCGGATGTTTGGTTGCAGACATGCGATAGCTTTGTATTCTGCTACGGCGGGAATGCATCTGGCCTTGCTGGCGTTAGGTATTGGATCTGGTGATGAAGTAATCACTCCTTCCCAAACCTGGGTTTCTACTATCAATATGATTTGCCTGTTAGGTGCTGAACCAGTCATGGTCGATGTGGATCGTGATACTCTGATGGTTAATGCCAAAACGATTAAACAGGCTATTACACCGAAAACCAAAGCAATTATCCCTGTCCACTATGCAGGTGCGCCCTGTGATCTTGATGCCTTGCGTGCGGTTGCTAAAGAAGCTGATATTCCCTTGATTGAAGATGCCGCTCATGCAGTGGGAACCCGCTATAAGAATGAATGGGTTGGTGAACAGGGAACGGCTATCTTTTCTTTCCACGCCATCAAAAACATGACATGTGCGGAAGGTGGCATGTTGGTTACAGATAATGATGAACTTGCGCAGCGAGTTCGTTGTTTGAAGTTTCATGGGTTGGCCGTTGATGCTTTTGATCGGCAGATCCAGGGCAGGAAACCTCAGGCAGAAGTTATTGAACCGGGCTTTAAATACAATTTATCAGATATTCATGCGGCGGTGGCGGTTGTCCAGCTAAGCAAATTAGCATCCATGAATGCCCGCCGCCGGGAGCTGGTAGCGCGATATTCTTCTGCTCTTAAAGATACCCCTTTACAGATGTTAAGTGTGCCTGAGTATGAACATTGGCACTCTCATCATTTATTCATGGTACGTGTTGATCAAAGTATTTGCGGTATTGACCGCGATACTTTCATGACGCGCTTAAAAGAACGCAATATCGGCACAGGATTACATTTCAGAGCGGTGCATACACAACAATATTATCGGCAACGTTATCCAGTGCTGTCTCTGCCTGAATCTGAGTGGAATTCGGCAACACTTTGTTCGTTACCCCTTTTTCCAGATATGAACAATGATGATGCAGATCGTGTCGTGAATGCAGTGTTGGAAATTCTTGCGGAGTGTAGATAGTGGTGTTTGAAAAAAATAAAAAAAGTTTCGGTTGTTATTCCGGTTTATAACGAAGAAGAAAGCTTGTCCCAATTATTGGAAAGGACGATATCTGCATGTCAACAACTTGAGCAGAAATATGAATTAATTTTAGTAGATGATGGTAGCCGCGACAGCTCCGCCGATATTTTGACTCAAGTGGCTGAAGATCCTAAAAATCATGTCATTGCAATTTTGCTGAACCGTAATTATGGGCAGCACTCTGCAATTATGGCGGGATTTCATCAGGCCGATGGTGATCTTATCATCACCCTTGATGCAGATTTACAAAATCCACCGGAAGAGATCCCCCGTTTAGTGAAAACAGCCGAAGAGGGATATGATGTTGTCGGTACACGCCGTGCCAATCGTCAGGATCCTTGGTTCCGTAAAACCGCCTCTAAGATCATTAATGCAATGATCACGAAAGCAACGGGGCGTTCAATGGGGGATTACGGCTGTATGTTACGGGCATATCGCCGCCATATTGTGCGAGCGATGTTGCAGTGTCATGAACGCAGCACATTCATTCCTATTCTGGCTAACACATTCGCCCGCAAAACAATCGAAATTGATGTAGCTCATGCAGAGCGTGAGTTCGGTGATTCAAAATACAGCTTTATGAAGCTGATAAACCTGATGTATGACCTGTTAACTTGTCTGACAACAGCACCGTTACGGTTATTGAGTGTTGTGGGAAGTATTATTGCTGTGACGGGTTTCCTGTTGGCTATTTTGTTGATTGCCTTACGCCTTATTTTTGGTTCCATGTGGGCTGCTGAGGGCGTGTTTACTTTATTTGCCATCCTTTTCATGTTCATTGGTGCACAGTTCGTTGCGATGGGGTTACTCGGAGAATATATCGGCCGGATATATAACGATGTCCGTGCACGTCCACGTTATTTTATTCAAAAAGTGGTCGGAGCTAAAAAAACCGACGATAATCAGGAAAAAAGAGAATGAAAGCCGTTATTTTTGCCTATCATGATATTGGTTGTGTCGGACTTAATGCATTAGTGAGAGCGGGGTTTGATATTCAGGCTGTCTTTACACATGTCGATGATCCGAATGAAAATAATTTTTTCTCTTCTGTGGCACATATTGGTGCGGATTTAGGCTTACCTGTATTTGCTCCGGAGAATGTCAATCATCCACTCTGGATTGAACGTATTAGTGAAATGCAGCCGGAGGTTATTTTCTCATTTTATTATCGCGATCTGCTCAGTCAGGATATTTTATCACTGGCAACAAAAGGAGCATTTAACTTACATGGTTCTTTATTACCTAAATATCGTGGTCGTGCACCTGTTAACTGGGCGATATTAAATGGTGAGACAGAAACAGGTGTAACACTGCATAAAATGGTAGCAAGGGCAGATGCCGGAGATATTGTTGCTCAACAGGCAGTACAGATTGAGAAAACAGACACTTCATTGGGTATTCATGGAAAAATTCGTGAAGCCGCAGTTGAACTATTGAATAATATTCTGCCTCAGATAAAAGCGAATAATTACCCCTCTATTGCGCAGGATGAAAATCAGGCAACCTATTTTGGTCGCAGGACAGCAGAGGACGGGAAAATTTTCTGGCATAAATCTGCTGAAGAGATTAATAACCTCGTCCGGGCGGTAACAGAACCTTATCCAGGCGCATTTACTTTCCTCGGTGAGCGTAAAATTACTATCTGGCGTTCACGCCCGATTAATAAAGCTCATGATAAACAGCCAGGAACCGTGCTTTCTGTGGATCCACTGATTATTGCGTGTGGAGAAGGGGCATTAGAGATTGTCAGTGGACAGAGTGAATCCGGTATTTATGTGCAGGGTAGCCGACTCGCTTTGGAAATGGGGATTGTGGCAGGCATTCGGATTGGGCCGAAAGCCACAACACAAATCAGCCGCCGTAAACGTGTCTTGATTCTGGGGGTTAACGGATTTATCGGTAATCATCTGACAGAACGTCTGTTGAACGATGGTAATTATGATATCTATGGAATGGATATTGGCACTTCTGCCATTGAGCGTTTTATCGGTAATCCAAATTTTCATTTTATTGAAGGGGATGTCAGCATTCACACAGAATGGATCGAATACCACATTAAAAAATGTGATGTTGTGCTGCCATTAGTGGCGATAGCTACACCTATCGAATATACCCGTAACCCGTTGCGTGTTTTTGAGTTGGATTTTGAAGAAAACCTGAAAATTGTTCGCTATTGCGTGAAATACAATAAACGGATTATTTTCCCGTCCACTTCTGAAGTTTATGGCATGTGTGACGACAAGGAATTCGATGAGGATACTTCTCGTTTAATTGTGGGGCCAATCAACAAACAGCGTTGGATCTATTCAGTTTCTAAGCAATTGCTTGATCGTGTTATTTGGGCATACGGCGAAAAAGAGGGCTTGAAATTTACTTTGTTCCGGCCATTTAACTGGATGGGGCCGAGGTTAGACAATTTGAACTCAGCCCGTATTGGTAGTTCAAGGGCAATTACTCAGTTAATTTTAAATCTGGTGGAAGGTTCCCCCATTAAGTTGGTTGACGGGGGAGAGCAGAAGCGCTGTTTCACTGATATTCATGATGGAATTGAAGCGTTATTCAGAATTATCGAGAACCGGAATGGCTTGTGTGACGGCCAGATTATCAATATCGGTAATCCGACGAATGAGGCCAGTATCCGTCAATTAGCTGAAATATTGCTGAATAGCTTTGAAAAACATGAACTACGTAGATATTTTCCTCCGTTTGCCGGATTCAAGAAAATCGAAAGCAGTAGTTATTATGGTCAGGGGTATCAGGATGTTGAACACCGCAAGCCTAGCATTAAAAACGCGGCACATCTGTTGGGATGGAAACCCACGATCAATATGGAACAAACCATTGATGAGACATTGGATTTCTTCTTGCGTGATGCTGTGAAAGAGCTAAAAAAGAAGAAAGAATATGCAGGGCATATATGATGCAAAAAGTTGGCTTGAGAATTGATGTAGATACTTACCAGGGCACCAGGGAAGGTGTGCCGCAATTACTTAAGATTTTACGGCGTCATCATATCCAGGCTAGTTTCTTTTTCAGTGTTGGCCCAGACAATATGGGACGCCACTTGTGGCGTCTGCTAAGGCCTAAATTTCTGTGGAAAATGTTGAGATCAAATGCAGTATCTCTTTATGGTCTGAATATTCTATTAGCCGGCACAGCCTGGCCGGGAAAGAAAATTGCAAAAGATTTAGGTTATCTGATGAAAAAAACTCTGGATGCAGGCCATGAAGTTGGTCTGCACGCGTGGGATCATCAGAGTTGGCAGGCAAAAGCAGGGCATTGGTCAGAATCAGAACTGGCAGAACAAATCCAACTTGGCATTGATGCCCTGGAAAAGGCGACAGGACACTCCGTAACATGCTCTGCCGTTGCTGGCTGGCGGGCAGATGAACGTGTACTGGCAGTCAAGCAGCAATTTGGTTTTGACTACAACAGTGATTGTCGGGGAACACATCCGTTCAGGCCATTGTTGCCGGATGGGAGCTTAGGGACTGTTCAAATTCCTGTAACATTACCGACTTATGACGAAGTTGTCGGAACGCAAGTCAATGATGCGGATTTTAACCTCTTTATTCTTGATGCAATCAAAAATGTTCAGGGTGTTCCTGTTTATACCATTCATACAGAAGTTGAAGGAATGTCCAAAGCGCCGCAGTTTGAAGCACTGCTGGATATACTCTGCCAGCAAGATATTCAGTTTTGCAAGTTATGTGATTTATTACCAGAAAAGAGAAACACATTGCCTGTTGGGAGAATTATCCGTTCAGATTTTCCTGGTCGTGAAGGCTGGTTAGGTTGCCAACAAGAGGTATAAAACAAATATGTCGAATACTTGGACGAGTAGAGCCGGGGCCGTTCTGATGGCTCTTTTTTTTATCTTTACTTACCTGATCCCTCTGAATAGCCGTCTTTTGTGGCAACCAGACGAGACACGATATGCCGAAATCAGCCGGGAAATGTTACAACGTGGCGATTGGATAGTTCCTTATTTTTTGGATATCCGTTATTTTGAAAAACCAGTGGCTGGATATTGGATAAATAACATTAGCCAGTGGATCTTTGGGGATAATAATTTTGCGGTGCGTTTTGGTGCTGTATTCAGCATTATAATTAGTGCATTTCTTCTTTATAGGTTAGCTATGATGATGTGGCAGTCTCGCCAGACTGCATTTATTGCCAGCCTGATTTATATCTCCATGTTTATCGTTTTTTCTGTCGGCACTTATAGTGTTCTTGATCCAATGTTTTCACTGTGGATCACGGCAGGAATAGTGAGCTGTTATTGGGCACTGAAGGCCGGTAGTTGCCGTGAACGGATTTGGGCCTGGTCTGTACTGGGTATAACCTGTGGCATGGCGTTTTTGACAAAAGGTTTTCTGGCATTGGTTTTACCGGTAATAGCCATGATACCTATCACGATATACCAGAAACGTTTTCTGGAAATGGTTCGTTTTGGTCCGCTTGCAATTATTTGTGCTGTTTTGATTAGTTCGCCTTGGGTGATCGCAATTGCTTCGCAAGAGCCTGATTATTGGCGTTACTTTTTCTGGGTGGAGCATATACAGCGTTTTGCTTCTGATCATGCACAGCATTCCGCCCCATTCTGGTATTACCTGCCAATATTGATTTTAGGTGTTATTCCGTGGCTGGGATTATTACCCGGCGCTTTGCTCAAGAGTTGGCAAGAGAAAAAAAATCATCCTGAGATGTTCTTCTTGTTTTGCTGGTTTTTTGTCCCATTGCTATTTTTTAGTATTTCTAAAGGAAAACTGCCTACTTACATTCTGCCATTTATCGGGCCTTTAGCGTTGATGATGGCAAAATATGCTGTTGATAATATGAAGAATGGCAATATGAAGGCATTAAAGCTCAATGGATTGATAAATGTTTTCATTGGATTGATAGCAATACTGGCGCTTGTATTTCTGGAAGTTGCTTCCAGTCGTCCTCTTTATCAACCCCATGAATGGCTTAAATGGGTGATAGGACTTTTCGCTTTTGGGTTTTGGGGGATAGTGGGCTATTTCTGTTTTATACGCAATGGCAAACATTGGCAATGGGCGGCTGCTTGTTCAATTGTGCTGAGTTTATCAATAGGCAGTGCCTTACCAGATAAGACCATTGATTCTAAACTGCCGCAGAATTTTATCAGGCAGAATGAAAAAGAGCTGGCTGAAAGCAAGTATATTTTATCTGCATCGGTTGGTTTAGGAGCCGCAGTTGCATGGGAATTAAAACGCAGTGATATTGACTTATTTCAAAACAAGGGTGAACTGAAATACGGATTGAATTATCCAGATAGCCGCAATCGGTATATAACACAGGAACAATTTCCCTCATGGTTAGCCAGTGCACGGAAAGAGGGACAGGTTGCAATTGTTTTCTTATTGCCTACAAAAGGGATGCTTCCTGAGTTGCCTAAACCTGATTTGATACAGCGTAAATATCGTTTTGTCCTTGTGATTTATAAGAAGCAGCCATGACATGAACAGTAGTATAGGGTTATTGATACTGGTTAGTTTATTAACTTGTGCAGGACAAATTTGTCAGAAACAAGCTGTTACCTGTTGGGGGAGAAAAGATGTTCCCTATAAACCGGCAATTGTAGTGGCATGGTTGGTTAGTGCTGTTCTTCTGTTGGGTATAGGGATGATATTCTGGCTACGTTTGCTGCAATTGCTACCGCTGAGTATTGCTTATCCTATGCTGAGTATTAATTTTGTACTCGTAACGCTGATCGGACAGTTTCTGTATCATGAAAAAGCCGGGATAAAACACTGGATAGGTGTGTTTTTGATTATGCTGGGAATTTTATTGATGAGCTTAAATCAATGAAAGGGTATTTTTGGGGAGTGGTTAGTGTCCTGCTGATTACTGTTGCCCAACTATCATTGAAGTGGGGAGTGGCGCAATTACCTGAACTTTCTTTATCTAGACATTGGTCAGATATCGGTTGGCTTTGGTTGCATCATCAGCCTTTATTGATGGTGATGGTGGGACTAGTGAGTTACGCATTATCCATGTTCAGTTGGATTTTTGTTTTGAAATATCTGCCGTTGAATAAAGCCTATCCGCTTATCAGTCTGAGCTATATTTTTGTTTATCTATTGGCGGTATTATTACCCTGGTTTAATGAAGATATCTCACTACTGAAAACAATAGGGATCCTGTTAATTTCATTGGGAGTTTGGTTTATTAGCAGGCCAGAAGGCAGAGAGGCTGATTGATGATTATAAGAATAAGATATTTATGCTTGTTACTGAGCTTATTTCTGATTGGGTGTTCTAATCCTGTTTCGAAATCAAACTTACCTCCATTACGAGCAGCACTTTCTGATCCGATTATTGTTATTGCACAGTTAGAAAAGCAGCTTACACAATGGCAGGGTACGCCTTACCGTTATGGTGGCATGGATCAGCGAGGTGTTGATTGTTCTGGCTTTGTTTATCGTACTTTTCATGATCGTTTTAATATCCTGCTTCCTCGGACAACGAGTGAACAGACCCAATTGGGGACACGGATTAATAAAAAAGATTTAATGCCGGGTGATCTGGTATTTTTCAAAACCGGTAGCGGTGATAATGGGTTACACGTTGGTATTTATGATATCAACAATGAATTTATTCACGCATCGACCAGCAAAGGTGTAATACGTTCCTCTCTTGATAATATCTATTGGCGTCGTGTTTTTTGGCAGGCCCGCAGAATATGATCCCAACCTGAGTCACCAATTGAATCAGAACATTATGATATCCTGAGACACTGTTTTTGCTTTGTCCGGAGACAAATAATGTCCACATTACGCTTACTGCTGTCTGATTCCCACGATCCCTGGTTTAATCTCGCTGTTGAAGAGTGTATTTTCCGTCAAATGTCGCCAGAGCAACGTGTTTTGTTCTTATGGCGTAATGCAAATACTGTTGTCATCGGGCGGGCTCAAAATCCGTGGAAAGAGTGTAATACACGGCGCATGGAACAAGATGGTATAAAACTGGCGCGACGTAGTAGTGGCGGTGGGGCAGTTTTTCATGATCTGGGGAATACATGTTTTACCTTTATGGCGGGTAAACCAGAATATGACAAAACGGTTTCTACTCAAATCATTCTGGATGGATTAAAAAAATCCGGTATTCATGCAATGGCTTCTGGCCGAAATGATCTGGTTTTGCCTTTATCGGATGGGGAGCGCAAAATTTCTGGGTCAGCGTATCGGGAAACCAAGGACAGAGGTTTTCATCACGGTACATTGCTGATTAATGCAGATTTGAATCGCCTTGTGGATTATCTCAACCCTGATCCTAAAAAATTGCAGGCAAAAGGCATTACTTCTGTTCGTTCCAGAGTGACAAACTTGTCAGAATTATTACCGGATATTACACATGAAAAAGTGTGCGAAGGAATTATAGAGGCATTTTCTGAATATTTTGGCGAAGTTGTGCAACCAGAGCTTATTTCTCCACAAGCTTTACCGGATTTACCGGGCTTTGTTGATATTTTTAGTAAGCAAAGTAGTTGGGCATGGAATTTTGGCCAGGCACCTGCATTTAGCCATACACTGGATACCCGATTTCTTTGGGGGGGCATTGAATTACATGTTGATATTGAAAGTGGAATTATCAATCGTTGCCAGATTTTCACTGATAGTTTAGAACCTGCCCCATTCGAATTATTGGCAGAAGAATTGATTGGTGTACTGTATCAGCCGGATGCCGTTGGGCAAGTGATCCAGCGCATCAGAGAGCAAAATCCGTTGTTGGATATGGAATTGCAGCAATTTGCTCATTGGGTAGTTAATGAGCTGAAATAAAAAGTAATTTAGAGGATCTAACAACAAAAAATGGTCAACGGCAGGGACGTTGACCAGAAAAGGGGACACTGACTATAAACACATTTTGTAAATCGGGATTGGACGATTAGTTATCTTTTGTCATTATTCAGTCACCTGTTTTTCCATGGGTTGCCGAAGAGCGCCATCGTATACGAATTGGCAGGGCTTTGCCACGCGCCAGAAATCCCTGGTTGAAAATCTTATCTGGCTGAGTTTATTCGGGTTACTGCTCAGGCGTAATCTGGCAAGGCGTTTACTCCCGACAGTGTCCTTATTGAAAGCTGCTAATAATAGCTGTATTTGGCTGCGGCCTATATTAAATGGTGTCCTTCAAAAGGCCTGGTCAGAAATCGTTTTTTGTCTGGAAGAAGCGAAGGAATATTTATCCCAAAAGGCATTCAAGACACCATAAAGAAAAATAAGAAAAAACAGTACATTAGATGAATATTTTGAAAAAATTAATTATTAAGCTCCAGTATATGATTGACCTATAGTTAACTTCAGGTTTTATAGTGCACATCTGGTATTTCTGTTAATTGACAGAATACAGGATACTGAGTTACTTTCCCTATAAATTGAAAAAAGTAGTATCTTCTGCTTGAAAATCGTAAGGATAAATTATGCAACGATTTGTTGAGAATATTCTGGAGAGTTCTTGGATATGGATTATCACTCGATTACTTATTTTATTTATTTTTATTCCATCGGGGCTTGCCAAGATTATCGATTTTGAAAGTAGTCTGGCAGAAATGCGTGCTGCGGGTTTACACCCTGATTGGTTTTTTAATATTGCATCAGCAATCGTCTTACTTTTCGGCTCAATATTGATCCTGTTAGATCGCTTTGTCTGGTTTGGTGCAGGCATATTGGCTGTCTTTCTTTTGTTAACTATTTTTATTGTCCATACTTTTTGGAATTTCTCTGGCGAAAATGCCAAGATCTCACTCTATTTTGCGTTTGAACATACCACTGTGATCGGAGGATTGCTGGCAACGGCGATTGCGAGTCATTTAAGAAAAAAATTCAATATACATTAAAGGAGGCTACCTTATGTTATCTACACCAATAGGGCGATTAAGAGTAATGGGATTCGTTGAGGGGATTTCTTTTCTGTTACTATTATTTGTAGCAATGCCGTTAAAATATTTCGCGGGATTTCCAATAGCGGTTAAAGTTACAGGTATGGCTCACGGTATCTTATTTATTCTGTTTGTCTTTGCACTAATTCAAGTAGCAATAGTCCACCGTAAATCAATTTTATGGTTATTTGGTGCATTTGTTTCATCTGTTATCCCATTTGGTACGTTTGTATTAGATGCAAAATTAAAAAATGAACAATAGTGAAAATCCCCTTTCGTAGAAAGGGGCATTGATTTATTTATTCCCGAAGGGACGTTATTGAGGGGTAGTGGAACAGTAAACGTCTTTAAGCGGCAAATTTAAATAACCCGAATTCCGTTTAAACCATCACTGAAAATTTTCTACTCAGAAGAAGATCTTCCAGTGATGGTTTCTTCCATTTGGTCGCGCAACGCGATTCAGGCGCTTATTTGGCAAATGTGGCGCATAAAAATGGTGAAAAGAACGCTCACTGACTATCTAAAACGTTGGGGATTTACGCCACAAAAACCGCTAAAAAGAGCCTATGAACAAAATCCCAAAGCCGTTGAAAAATGGCATAAAGAGACCTGCCCGGCGGTAAAAAAAGAAATCCGCCAGAATGAGTGAAAAAGACCCGAAGTCATATGATGAAGCTACAGAAAAGATCTGAACATGTTGCACGTTATTTTCCGCATCGCTGTATCCAATATGCTGCTTGATAAACAATATATATTTGAACACCGGGTTAATAATATAAATTATGGCTGTAGTCTTAAGCTACTCCAGCCAGCTTTACCATATTCAAAACGTAATCTTCTATGCAAACGATTAGAGCTGGCTGCCCAAAACTCAATGGCATGGGGTTCAAGAAGATAAACAGAATACCGTTCCGGACAAGGCAATGCACCACTCCCCTCGAGCTGTTGCGCAGATATAAGGAGCTGTTTATATGAGATCAAAGGCTCACTTTGATAGGAAGCCGTTGACATTGAATGTAAAGGTATTGGTCGTTTATTCCATTCTTCAATAGCGTATTCTTGGGTCAGTTTTTTAACCTTGCCACTTACAGACATTTGACGGCCAAGCTCACGCCAGTAAAAATGGCCACAAGCAAAAGGATTATCGTTTATATCTCTTATTTTACGACTACAGCTATGTGTGGAAAATACAATACCCTCATTTGTAAATTCTAAAATAGCCATTACACGAGATGACATATCTCCGGTGCTGTTTGTAGTCGTCAATACCATTGAACGAGGTTCACAAACGTCTTGATTAATGGCTTCCTGCAACCATTTTCTACCCAAATTAATAGGCTCAGCAGGAAGACAATCATATTCAGGGAAATTATAATCCAGCTTACCTGTCATACTTTCAAAAATTTCGCTCATAATTATTACCTTACATATTTATCTTAAATATTATTCCTAAATAAAATATTGTCCTACTGCAATCTGATACGCATAACCCCCTGCTTCAAGGAAAAATTCTTCATTGATCTTTTTAGCTACTGCATTCATATAAGATGGCCTTTCTATTTCCACACCTTGTATGATTTCAATCCTTTTCCCAAACTCAGATAAGCCATATCGGCAAAGATGCAGGGCTAAAGGGCCAGCTGCCGAACCTGTTGCTGCATCCTCGGCAACACCGTAAGCAGGGGAAAACATACGCAATCTCAAACTATCAGTATCGGTTAGGCAAAAACATAAAGCTGCCATATCATTAAATTGAGAAAGTTTTTTAAGGTCAGGATTAATTTTTTCGAGTATGTCAATATTTTCAACGCCCACAAATACATGTCTTGGTCCCACATTATACATATCTATCGGTAATGTACTTTTTTCCACACCAAGGGCTTCAAGTAATTTTTGATGATACTTATAAGAAGAAATAATGGGATTAGGTTGTTCCATCTGTACATAAGCGGTGTAGGGTTTCTCTTTTACTAAATCAATTGAAAATCGATAAATACCTCTTTGTGTTTCAATATTAATTTGAAATAATCCGGTTTCTTTTGCCAAAGCTAATGCCGTGCCAAGTAATGGATGCCCTGCAAATCCCAATTCGTTAACAGGAGTGAAAATTTTTATATTAAAATCTCCTCCTTTTATAGGGGAGCGAATAAATGTTGTTTCAGAAAGATTAATTTCTGCAGCTAATTTCTGCATGTGATAGTCATCTAAATCGTCACAATAAAAAAATACAGCTACTGGATTGCCTGTAAATAACTCACTACCGAAAGAATTTATAATGGTATATTTATGCATAACTCACCTTAATAATTATTTAATATGATATAGATAAGAAGAAAACCAAATTCACGCCCATTCAAAAACAGCTCGGTCTTTATGAGTAATTACTGAGTAGATAGCATCTTTCAATATTCTATGACCTTCTTTAGTTAATATTGACTCAGGGTGAAATTGCATTGAACAAAAATTCTTTCCTTTCAATCCATGAACATGTTTTGATAACGGATCACGATAAACCAAAATATCACCCACAGGGCTTGTTATACATTCTGATTCGGAAATAGCAGTAAAAGTATTATAGAAACCAACATATTCTGTTTTTCCGAAAATAGATATTTTCTTTTGTATTCCTTGATTTGGAGGAGAAAGACGTTCTATTGGCAATCCTAGGAGTGTACATAAGATTTGATGGCCAAAACAAATCGAAATAAAAGGCTGATTTTGTACCATCGTATTCATGATGATATGACGACTTGTTAACACTCTTGGATCAGTTAAGTTACATGGATCACCTGGCCCTGGTCCTACCACAAGTAACTTTGAAGGTTCAATATCACCGATTGAAGAGAATGATTTAACATCAACTTTAAAACCTACTTCACGCAGTTGATATGCCATCATAGATGTAAAAGTATCTTCATTATCTAAAATTACAATCTCTGGTTTACTTATATCATTTAATGAATGGTTTGATGATTGCATCATATCCCCAAACCAAAAACTGGAAAGCCGTTCATTTCTTTTTTTGAGTATTTTATTAATATCTTCTCTTTTAATAGATATTGTATCAGAAACAATCATTCCCATCGCATTTTGAATTGCAGAAGCTTTAGCAATCGTTTCTTGCACCTCTGAAAGCGGATTGGAATCACGAACCAATGTTGCACCCACTCCCACTTGTATTTTTCCGCCTTTTGAAATCTCAGCAGTACGAATAAGAATTGCTGAGTCCAATAGCCATGATTTATTATTTACATTCTCTATCAATGCAGTAAAACCACTATAGTAAGAACGACCATGTTTTTCGTAACGTGCAATCACTCTCGTTGCGTTCTCTAAAGGACTGCCAACAACAGTGGGTGCAAACATTGAGAGCCTTAATATTTCAGATACGGACAGTTCTGTTGAGCCTTTCAGGTTATAGTAGACGTGTGCTAATTTTGACATATTAATTAATGATGGCCCTTGGACTTTAACGTCTGAGGAACAAATATTTGTCATCATTTTTAGTTCTTCATCAAGAACCATTGATAACTCGCCTTCCTCTTTCGTATCTTGTAAGAAATTAAAAAGGCCTTCTTTAGTCTGACCAGAAGCAGGAAATCTATATGTACCACTTATTGGCATCATTGAAACTGATTTGGCATTAAGGCTAATATGCATTTCCGGAGAGGCGCCAACTAAAGTTATCTCTTTCATATGAATAAAGAAAGTCCAGTAAGCTCCTTTCTCTTGTTCCAATAAATTCCGAAAGATTGTCATGCCTACATGATCATCATAATGTGTCATGTCACCATTCAGAGTTCGTTTAATAACGAAATTAGCCCCTTCTCCTGTACCTATTTCATTCTCTATGATCTCTTTGACAATTTTTTCGTAATTCTCATCATTCGGATTGAAATAGGTATTGCTAATATCAACCGGAACTTCAGGTAAAATATCAATAGCATCCTCAAGTAAACATGTTTCATATTGATTGACAACAAGGGCACGGAAAGGCGTGTTGTCGTCAATAACAGTAAAGCCACGCTCTTTAATCTGGCGATAGGGTGTAACAAGCAGAATTCCCCAATTCCCCATTGCCCGTTGTTCACTTTGAAGTTGATCCAATTCTTTTAAATTTTTAAGTATACACTCTGTACCAACAAGAATTTCAACTGTTGCTTTTTTAAATTTATCTGGCCTGTATACTAATGCATAAGTATCGAAATAACCCGCAATGATTTTTTGCAGGATTGTTCCTTCTTCAAAAAAATAAGTGTTCATCATTTACAAATCTCTTGAGTCGGTAATACCTTCGCACAACATTTATCCGCATATATTAATGCCTGTAAATGAATCTGTTTTGAAAAATCTGCAATTGCATCTTGTATAAGAAAGACTTCAATATCTCTTGAATAAGCATCAACGGCGCTGGTCTGTATTCCAATATGAGCAAAAACACCACAGAGAATGATTTGATCGCGTTTTTCTTTCAGAAAAATGTCACCAAGAGATGTTGCATGAAAAGCACTGTATCTCCATTTAGCTAAAATGCTATCTTCTGGTTGGGGTGCTAATTCTTTGACTATGGCAGTGTGTTCATCTTTTCTGCTCATTCCTTTTCCCCATATATCGTAGAGTAACCCGCGTTCTTTTTTGGTCATATCTCCACGTTGTGCGGTATAAACAATCGGGATATTATTTTTTCTGGAATAAGCAATAAGTTTTTGACAATTTCTTATTAGTTCTTGCCTTAAATCAGAATGAAAAAAATTCAGAAAATAGGTTTGCATATCATGTACAAGCAATATGCTTCGATTATTATCATGTTTCCATTTTACTCTACTTATAATATTAAACTCAGGAAATTTAAGTGAGTAGCTCTCTATTTTAGGAATATTCATTTTTCATCCTATTGAAAATATGTTAAAAATAGCCATTATTATAATAAATATGGCCATCTATTATTTATAGTTAAATATTGAGATAATTAAGTTGGCATATGGCTTCTATTTATTTTTGGAATTTCAATGCCCAATGCTTTAAATTGTTGACAAGGATTCATAAATTCACGTTGTAGCTTTATTTTTCCATTTTCAAACTCAAAGTAATGAATAAAATGATTTTCATAGATACCTTCAGGATAATCATCAAAACGAATTATTCCTTTTCCATCACATTCAACCCAGAAAATGTTAGGATCTTGGGTACTATATATGTCAACATTATACCAAACCCAATCAGGAAAGTATTTCAAAAACCCATACAGCATGCTTAGCTAAACTTTCCCTTCCTTTTATCATAAGGGGCTCTCCTGTATCAGAAGTCCAAAGCCCACCACAACCATCCTCGCTAAACAACTCATACCGTTTCAGTCTATCTTGTCCTTTTGTAGCCATATATTTTTCAACAATTAATCTATTTTGTTGCCGTACTTTATTGTTGTCTTTCATAGTAACACCTTCACTTTAATAAGAGAATTAAAATATCTGAATAATAATTTAGGGTAATTATTATTCACTCAGAAATTAATATCCATTAAATCAACAAGTGCTGCATTGCTTAATGATAATGATCATGCCTAAAAAAATAACCATTGATACGCTAATATATATATTTATAAATTGTAAATGTACAGAATGAATTTAATATTAATATGTGACTGATATCACAATTAATAGAATATAAAATCTTTAATGAAAATTTATTTTATTTATGACAGAGTTAAGCTTAACTAAGTATATTTACTATAAACACCTTAAATCATTAAGGTTTTGTCGTATTATTAACCTGGTGTACATATATCTATTATTTGTCATGCAGCATATCGGCTACAGCGATGCTGGAAATAACGAACAACATGTTCAGACCTTTTCTGGAGCCTCATCATATGACTTCGGGTCTTTTTTATTCATTCTTGTGGATTTCTTGCTGGTGAAGAGGCTCGGATAGCATTTTTCAAGTCGCCATTGAGGGACTCATCCGAGTTTAATTCGGGTGAACAGGCAGGCAAATAAAACACTTCAATTTGTTTTTTTGTGTTTCTCTAACCACTTTTTGACAAACCGGGCATGGTGGACACGCAAATTATCCAGTATCAAATAGACTTTACGATCGGCCTCTTTTATCAAGCGTTGAAAAAAGTGCAGTAGCCTTCGGGCCGTCATCGTGTCGTGATACAGCATAAATCTCACACTGCCCTGATTATTAATCGCCGATATCATATTGATAGAAAAGCGCGTTGCACAAAATATCAACTTAAGGAAACGTAAGACGGCTTCTTTATTCCAATAAGCTGTCAACAGAAAATCCACTGTATCGCCATCTGAATCCACAGCCCGGTAGAAATAACGCAATCACCCTTTGATAATACGACAGGACCTTAATGATTTAAGGTGTTTATAGTAAATATACTTAGTTAAGCTTAACTCTGTCATAAATAAAATAAATTTTCATTAAAGATTTTATATTCTATTAATTGTGATATCAGTCACATATTAATATTAAATTCATTCTGTACATTTACAATTTATAAATATATATATTAGCGTATCAATGGTTATTTTTTAGGTATGATTATCTTCATTAAATAATACAGCACTTGTTGATCTAATGGATATTAATTTCTGAGTAATTTAATAATTACTCTAAATTATTATTCAGATGTTTTTTTATTAAATTGATATAAAAATAAGGCAAATAATATTCATTATCTTTAGTGTCAACAATAAACCAGGAGAATAAATTGAAAGTTATATCCGCGAGTACAAATGGTTCAATTGTTGAAGAGTCAATTATGTTTGGTCAATTTGGCTGGCCGGAATGTGAACCTGTTATGAATTCGAATGATTATATAATTTCATCAGATTTAAGAAAGTTTTTACTTGAAAAGTGTTCAGTATCTAAATCATTACCTTCTGAAAATTGGTGGAAAGAGAAATGGAAAAAAAATGTTCCTTTACCGACTCTTGTCCGAGATTATATCAATCATCACTCTATTCAGTTTAATCCTCGAACTGTTTTTGCATCCAGTTCAGAAATATTAAAAAAAATTGAATTGTGCGTAAACGAAAGAAAGAGAATAGATATCATTCTTCCTGTTTTTTGTATCGTTAACAACTGGCAGAAAAGACATAATATTACGTCTGTGACGATGGCAGAAGAGGCTTCTTTATTACATCTGGCGAATTTTTCGTCTTATCTTGAAGAAAATACGGGGGTCAGCATACGTTTTAATATTCTTTCAGATGCTACATTTTATGCTGGGATCATTGGTTCGCCTATGGATGCGTCAGAAAAATATATACAAGATCTGAAAACATTTACCCAGGAACAAAAAATTGATGACATTGTTAATGTTACCGATATGTCTGATATTGTGTCACAGTTTCGGAGTGAATATGAATATGCTTTATCCGAACATCTGAAAGTTTTCACCCTGGATCCGTTTTTCGGAATTAATCCTGAAGAAGCCATTCGTTTTCAAGCTAGTGTCGGAAATGCGGTCAATATTTCTGATTTGCCACTGACGTATGATCAGAAAAAAGCGATGTTTTGTGATTCTGTTTTTCCGAGTCAGGAAATAAAACAGGAAATTATCGACAGAATTAATAAATCTTTCGTGCATTATCGAGCAATGAAAGAAGCAATGGCGGCCATTCAATGGGAAAATGCGCTATTTCCTCATGCAATTCGAGCTTCTATTCACCATAAAACAATGCCTATACTGGGTGTCAGGGTATATCCTAACTACAAGAGCCATTCACCAACACTGCCTTATCATGGTATTGCTGTGATTGAACACCGGGATAATGTTTGGTGGATGAATATCGAACAGGAAATTCACCAGCATGGTAAGAGATTAAGAATTATAAACAATCATGGCGTGAGTGATTTTTATATTGATGCGGATACGCTAGAAAATCTGTCAGCTATTTCTTAATCACGATAATACCTGTTTAAGGTGCAGTTTTTCGGCAAAAATCAGTTTTTATGAATACGTATTTGAGTCGTTATTCAGCACCTTATTTTAAAATTTAATTATTTAAATTAAGCCATTTTTGTCTGGTGAAATTATAGATACGTTATTTTCATCTCTAAAGTAAGGTGATATATGAAAAATGCAGAACAAATAATCGGTCTCTCCACTGAATCCACTGAATCTCGTCTACAAAGAGAAATACACTATATCACTTCGAAAGCCCCGCTGGATTACTGGCAGAAACAATTATTGGGTATCTCTCTATTACATCATTTTCCTGTGGATAACCCGCGTCCAGAAAAACCCAGTTTCAAAAAATGTACACTACAGCAACGTATCTCAAAGGAGTTAGTGCAAAAAATAACCAAATTATGCGCCAGATATGACGTTACATTATTTACGTTTCTGGAAACCGCTTTTGCGCTACTTCTGAGCCGTTACAATCATGAACAGGATGTTCTAATAGGGACATTTATGCCAGAAATAGTGCATGATGAAACGCAAACGTTAATCAATTCCTTCACAAATTTACGGGTTATCAGGACAGATTTATCCGATCAGCCAACTTTCAGTGAATTATTAAAGCAAAATCACCGCACTATTTTGGAAGCTTACGCGCAGCAGGATCTCCCTTTTGAACAATTGGCGGCAGTATTCAACCCGGATCAGAATCTGAATTATCACCCTATCGTCCAAATTGCTTTTACACCGGAAAAAACGTCTCAGCATAGGACAGTACTGCAATCTAATGGTGAGGCATATCCGCCTTTGAAAAATCGCCTGGATTTAGATATCCGAATTTATGAAGAGGATACGGATGAAATCTATATTTTATGGCATTATGCCACTGAACTGTTTGAAAATGTGACGATTGGAAGATTAATCGCCAATTATCAGACTCTGCTTACCAATATCACTGGCGTGATGAATTCATGTGAGAATCCTGAACAGGAGCCTGTTATTCATCATATTCCATTTTTATCCGATGCCGAAAAACACACGTTATTACACGAATGGAGCGGGCCACGGAAAGTGTATCAATCCGCACGCTGTTTCCACGAATTGTTTGAAGAACAGGCCGAAAAAGTACCTGAAAACACTGCACTGATTTTTGGAGATGATTCGCTGAGTTATCGGGAGCTCAACGAACAAAGTAACCAGCTTGCACACTATCTGATTGAGCAGGGAGTTAAGCCGGATATGCTGGTTGCATTTTGCCTGTCAAGATCACTGCAGGCTATGGTGGCGTTGTTAGGTATTCTTAAAGCCGGTGGTGCGTATGTGCCTTTAGATCCCACGTATCCGCAAGCTCGCCTGCAATATATGCTGGAGCACAGTGAAGTTAGTTTGATTCTGACTGAAACACAACAGGTAGAAAAATTGCCTGTTAGTCAACAAAAAGTAATTTATCTGGATGCACAAGAGCTGCGTTCGCATCTGCAAACACAACCAATGACAAATATCACTGACCGTTCAGCGCCTCTGACAGAAAATCATCTGGTGTTTGTGAGTTATACCTCCGGCTCGACAGGCAAACCGAAAGGTGTGATGGTGAAACATAAGGGCAGCGTCAACATGGCATTATCGGAGGCCACGCTGTTTGGCATGGATTCAAATAGCCGAGTATTGCAGTTTGCCTCTCTGAGCTTTCCCGCGATTACTATGGAAATAGGAATGGCTTTTCCTTATGGTGCCACGCTGTTTCTAATTTCAGAAGAGCAGCAGCGTACTCCGGAGCTGTTGGACGATATCGTTGAAAAGTATCAGATTACCCATGCTTTACTGCCGCAGGCATTATTACCTCATCTGGATTTCGAGAAGTGGCGTTCGGTTTCATGTCTATTGCTGGGAGGGGAAGCCCTACCATCACAAATAGCGCTCCGATGGAAACCGGGTAGAAAGCTATTTAATGTGTATGGCGCGGTAGAGCTTTCCTCTATGGTGACGGCGGGTTTATTAAGCGATGACCGGGTTACAATTGGAAAACCTCTGCCAAATATTGTTGCGCGTGTGCTTGATCCACTGGGTGAGTTAGTACCGGTTGGTGCTGTCGGGGAGCTGTATATCGGCGGTGTTCAGCTGGCAAAAGGCTATCTGAATGCCCCGGAAATCACGAAAAAGCAGTTTATCCGTGCGGCGGCAGGTTTATCCTATGCGGATGATAATACAGAAAATAGACTCTATCGGACAGGAGATTTAGCCCGCTGGACTTCGAATGGTCAACTAGAGTATGTTGGCCGGGCTGATTCATTAGTGAAAATTCGCGGTTATCGAGTTGAATTAGGCGAGATTGAAGAAGCGTTAAGCAAACATGATGCGCTGAATAGCGCTGTAGTGATCACTTACGGCGAGGGCGACGATAAAAGACTGATCGCTTACGTATGCCCAAATGAGCAATGGCTTGCGGAAAGAGTAGCAGAGTTTAATATTGGTGACGTTGAAAATAAAATAGGCAAATATACGGGAAGCTACCGGGACTTATCCGTGATCCGCCGTGAACTTTCAGAATTGCTTGAATCAGCACTGAGAAAGCAGTTACCTGATTATATGGTGCCCAGCCTCTATATTCCGCTGGAACGAATGCCACTCACACCAACTAAAAAAGTAGATAAAAAAGCGCTGCCCATACCAAATGAAAGCGATTTACATCAGCAAGATTATATTGTACCTAGAGATGAGCTTGAAGAAACGCTGTGCCAGATATGGCAAAACCATTTGAATGTTAATCAGGTGGGAATTAAAGATAATTTCTTTGCACTCGGTGGACATTCACTTTTAGCAGCGAAAATTACGGCGTCCATAAAAAGTTGTTTGAACAATAATATTTCTATATATCAATTACTTACTAATCCGACCATAGCTCAGATTGCAGATCTTATTAAGAAGATGAAAGCACCGGAAATAATGATATCTGAACCGATGCAAACGGCCTGTGATGAGAAAATAGCCCTTGATAATTGTCAGAAAGTCTTTTTCCCTTTGATACAACAGCGATGGTTAGAGCAAAGCTTACATGTCTCCATTACTTTACTGGTCAATAGTAAAATAGATCTCAGTGCCCTGAAAAAAAGCCTGAATGCCGTTTTAGGCCGGCATGAAAGTTTACGTTTAAAATTCTATCAGCAACATGGACAGATTTTTTCGCGACCTGACAATGAGATAGCAATCGATTTTCAGATCATTGAATTACAATTTAAAGGAAAAGATAAAGAAAAGTTAATCCATGAAATTGACTCATTCTGGAAAGAAGAGAAGAAGATACCGTTTGATATTTATCATGAACCATTAATCAGGGCATTTCTGTTTCCTGTTTCGGAAATAAGTGCAGTATTATTGTTTGATATTCACCATATGGCTTTTGATGGTTGGTCAATCAATATTTTTCTTAAGGAATTGTTGCAACTGTATGCCGCCTATTCACAGGGAAAAGAGCTCACGCTTCAACCAGCCGCAATGCAGTATTCTGAGTACATTCATACTTCGAAGCAACTGCAGAAAACAGAAAGATGTCAAAAACAGCTTCAGTTTTGGCAGCATCAGTTTGCAGATCTTAATAATCAGTATGATCATCTGCCTGATTTCAGTACTCATGCAGCATCAAATGGTCATTTTAATTTTCGCGATATCAGGATATCTCCTACATTAAATAAAGCGGTTTCAAGATATTGTGAAGCTAATAAGATTACGCCTTATATGTTATTTATGGCTCTGTTCCATACCTGCATTTTTATGAATTCAGGTGAGTCGCAAATTATCATTTCTACACCACAGTTTGATCGCGCCAGTATTGAAAGCCAGCAAGCAATCGGGATATTGTTGAGTTTTTTACTTATAAAGTCCAACCTTAACAAAGAGATGAGTCTAAATGATATTATTCAGCAGATCAGCCAGTTTAGTTATAAAGCACTAGAAAATTCAGATATTAATATATCGTCAGTCATTGATTTCGTCGGTGAGAAAATCAGAGATGTTATGTTTAATATTATGTTTATCTATATTGATAATTACCTAGATGTCGCGAATGACGAAAAAGAATTATTCGATAATTTGGGTGTCGAGCCAATAATGCTTACTGAAACGCCAATAGAATCACTGGGAATGTGTTTTTTTAACCAACCAGAAGAGCCGATATGTGAGCTAGGATACAACACCGAACTGTATTCGGAGGAATGGATAGATAATTTAATCAAATATTATGAACAGTTGATGAATATCATCATATCGGGTCGAGAGCACGAAAGCATCCGTCATTTCTATCACTGACATAGGTTGTTGGCACTGGGTAAAAACCCAACATCAATCAGTTAAGGAATTGCCTGATCAGATCGATTGACCGACCCTAAGACGGGTTCTCAAATACCCTCATCACTATTAGGTCATGAGGGTTTTTTGGGGTGACTGACGATATCCCTTATCCGAAAGACGTTCAGACGCCTGCATTCCCTTGTGGATATGTGTTCGCAGGTATCTGGCTTACGCATTGAGCCTGTGTAATCTGGAAGCAATGATGGCTGAGCGTGGGGTAATCGTCGATCATCCCGCGTTTTCCTGCTGGGTTCATCATTTGGTTCCGTTGATTATTAAACGCTACTGGTGTAGTCAGCCTGAGGCTGTCCCTATCTTACCGGCAGGCGTTATCCCCTGCATTTCGGCCTTGTACTGGCGAACCCATTTTCCTGGGATGCTGTTGTCGATCCCCAGTAAACAGGCGACATCGACAACCCGCTGTTGATGTAGAACAACCTGCTGGACCGCTTCCAGCTTAAATTCAGCGGAATATTGGCGTTTGGTTGGTTTCAATTTCATCATCATACCTCATTGTCATGTTAATAAGATTAGCAAGCTTTTGAGGTGTCCGGGATTCTTATACTGCTACCATCCGATCATAGCTTAATGAGACAGAATCATCTTGAAAAGTGACTGGTATAAATTTAAAAATAGCAAACAAATGGTGTCTCAAAACAATTGTTTTTGTAATCATCCCAAAAGTGAGATGGGTAACTATCAATATCACTTTGTAATAACATAGGCTCATGCCATTCAAGCTTTAACCCTGCTTTACGGCTCGCTTCTTGATACTGTTCACGACTCCAGCGATACATAGTAAAAGAGATAGGTGGTGTAGACATAAGTTCAACCTTATGACGGAGACCATTTTGCCAAGGTTCTTCGCTTAAAATATTGAGATGATATTTTTTACAATTTCCTTTTGCTAATCTGTAATCAGGCGAACATATATAGGATATTAATTTACCAGAAGGACTGAGATTATTTGCAATGGATTGAAACATCATTTCCAATTTTTCTACTGACTCTGAATAGTGCAGTAACCAAGCGGCAACTATCAAGTCAAATTTTCCAAATGATTCCATTGTGCAAACGTCTCTTATATGAAATTCAATATTATCTCCATCTTGCTGAGATTTCTTTTTAGCAAGCTCTATCATTTTATCAGATATATCAACACCAACAACTCTTGAAGCACCATGACTTTTGAATAACCAGCTGTAGAGACCATATCCACAGGCTAAATCTAATACGGATTTTCCTTGTATATCTCCGGCCAGGTTGAGAATAGTGCGAATTATTATTTTCGCCTGGGGAGCTGAATTGGTAAAATCTTCGTAAAGATGTGCAACAGGGTTATAGATAATATTGTCTTTCATAATCACATGCTCTTAATTGATTTATTTTATTAACAGGAAATGCACCCCCGCAGACTTCTAGTTGCTGCTTGCAAGATTATTATTTCTTAACCTCCCGCAACTGATTTTATTTCAACAACGTGTCAAACACGTTAATATCATGGTTGTTGTGTAAATGTGGGACTGTCCAGCCGTTCACGTCATACTCAGAAAGACAGCGATCAACTAACTCCGTCATTTTTTTCATATTGCCAGAACCATAAGCATGACGCAGGCAGTTCAACCTGAGTTCATCTTGATTGCCGGCATAGTTGATCTCATACAATTCATGACGCCCGCCAAATTCGCTGCCAATAGCATCCCACATTAATTTTAAGACTTTGATGCGCTCTATGTGGCCCATTCCGTTAGAACCGCACACGTATTTCTCAAGATGCTGATTAATAGTAGGGTTGTTTATATCGCGCACACTAGATGGCAGATAAATTAAACCACTGGCGACGTTATATTCAATAATATTCTTGATTTTTGTATAAGCGATGGGGGCCATTACGCGATAAGCATGGACTGACTGCATATCCAATTGATAAGCGCTACCTTGCCACGGTTTGGATTCTGAACACATTGCACTTGCCAGAGACCAGCACAAATTACGCCACGCGACAACTTCCCCCAGGTCAGCCTGAACTCCACGGAAATTCACAACGCCGGTACATTCCAGACTTTTTTGCAGCAGTCCAGTTATAAAATCCAGTTTGACACAGAGACGTGAACAAGACTGCAATGAAGACAGCCCAGCAAACCCGCTTTGAGCCATCCAATTTTTGGCGCGCTCAAAGTCGCGATAGACCAACACATTTTCCCAAGGAATTAACACATTATCCAAAATCAGGATAGCGTCATTTTCATCAAACCGACTGGAGAGAGGATAATCGAAAGGTGATCCTATGGCACTGGCGACGAATTCATAAGAGGTGCGGGAAATAAGTTTTAGGCCTTCGGCATCCATAGGTGCCACGAAGACTAGAGCAAAGCTAGGATCGTCACCGAGTGCCTGAGTTGGTGCGAAACCGACAACACTAAAGTTTGTCAGTGCAGCGTTTGTTGTCACAACTTTGGCACCGCTGACGATAATCCCGGCATCGGTCTCTTTTTCCACCCGCATAAACACATCTTTGATCTGGTCTATCGGCTTGTGGCGGTCAATTGGTGGGTTGCCAATGGCATGGTTCAAAAAGAGACACGATTCCTGAGTACGCTGATACCAATGACGTGCGTTGTCGGCAAACTGACCGTAATACTCAGGATATGCTCCCAAAGAACAACAAAAAGCTGCTTCAAAATCCGGTGAGCGCCCCATCCAACCATAATTCAGACGTGCCCATTCAACAATAGCATCCCGTTGTTGAAGGAACTCATTCGGGTTGGTTGCAAATCGAAAAAACTTGTGAGTATAGCCGCCGTTGCCCGTATCGGTATCCCAACATAACGTATCTCGGTTTTCCGGGATATGAAGAGACTCATACTGTTCTGCCACTGATGCCGCTGAGTTGCGAAAAGCCGGATGGGTGGTCACATCCTTTACCCGTTCACCATAGATGTAAATTTCCCGGCCATCTTGCAAGGAGTTCAGAAATTCTTTACCCATAAATGGGCGTTTTTTATCAGCGTATAAATCTTCAGGTTTCATAGCCACCTCATAATTGAAAATATTCCTCTGTTCTCATTTTTTACCCCCGACATTTCGCACTGTATTCGTAATTTGTTGTTTTAATTAAGTATCAAAACAATGTATAAATTTTATACAGACAATTTAAAATCAGTATATTATAGATATAATTGCGTAATGACGGTTACACATACAGAGGTATTCATTTTTTCTTATTTATGAAATTATCATGAATTTCATTTTTTATATAATTTAATCTATTAATTATAACTTCGTTTATATCTATCGATTTTAATATAGACTTTGTATTTTATGTCACTCACCAAAATATAATAAATTCATATTGAAAAATGAGCAAGCATTCCACGACTATATATTTTAAATATTTTTATTTTTTATCCATATGGTAATTATTGATAAAATAATTAATTACGTATGGAAATTCGGATGACTGATATATTATTCGGTAATAAAATTAGAAAGTAAAATAAAACTATCATAAAGTATGTATTTTTTGAAACTCCACCTCATAAAAATATTATATGACGGGTATAAAAAATATATTCAATCTCAACAACCACCGACTAAAGTCGGTGGTTTTAACTTTTCATATGGAAAAAATAAATCAAGACACTTTCGCTCGAAATCTCTTTGTTAGTATTACATAACCTTTTAGTTTGCAAGTCACTACAGATAGTTTCTTTAGAAACGATAATCAGATCATAAATAAAGCTTTTTCTATCTGAGATAATATCTTATTTCTTAACTTACTGTACATTATAGATAAATTTTACTTATCTATTAAACACTCAGTTTATTTACTCTCAGGCTTCATCTATTAACCCGGTGTACAAATATCTATTATTTGTCATGCAGCATATCGGATACAGCGATGCTGGAAATAACGAGCAACATGTTCAGACCTTTTCTGTAGTAGCCTCATCATGTAACTTCGGGTCTTTTTCACTCATTCTTGCGGATTTCTTGCCGGTGAAGAGGCTCGGATAGCATTTTTCAAGTCGCCATTGAGGTACTCATCCGGGTTTAATTCGGGTGAACAGGCAGGCAAATAAAACTCTTCAATTTAGCGGTTGCTGATGGCGACGAGGTATTAGTCAAAGTAAAAAGTGCGGCAACTTGGCACGGAGGGCAGGGGGATTCCATTACTGCACCAAATGCCTCTACCCATGTGAATGTCATGGAAAGAGCATTTCGAAAAGCACAGGCGGATGCCGGAAAACTACAATATGTTGAAGCTCATGGTATTGCATCTAATGTTGGGGATCTCAGTGAAGCCGATGCCATTGCAGCGTTTTTATCAAAGCCAGAGCACACATCCTGTGTGGTCAGTTCAATGAAATCGAATGTGGGGCATCTTGAGGTATGTTCCGGTATTGCAGGATTTGTACGAACAATACTGGCGATTAAACATCAACAGATACCGGGTATTTCTGAATTACATGCGCTTAATGCAAATATTGATAGCAACCGGTTACACATCAAAAATACCGGTCAGTCATTTAATGAATTCAGAGGATTAGTGGGTTTACTCTCATATGGATTAGGTGGGGTTTCTGCATTTGTACTTTTAGAACCTTTTATTGATCAATCTGAAAATTTGCTTATTGAAGATAAAGAACATTGGTTTTGCCTGTCCGCAAATAATATTGAGTCATTAAAACGGTATGTAACTTCGGTGATAGAACAAATCCACCAGTATCGCCATATCACACCGTTATCTCAGTTGATATCGACATTACGTTTTTATCGAAGGCACTTAGATGTGCGGTTAGTGGTAAAAGTCGGCAGCTATGAAGAGCTGCTTGATAAATTAGCGGCATTTTTGGCAGGGCACATCGTAGATGGATTACACACCTCTGTGAACTGTCAGGATAATGATGTAATGCCGACAGCATTCCCAGAAGCATTGCGCATGTGGTTAGAGAAAGAAGGCGGTGATGGAGAGATGAACCTATATGAATCAACAAATAACTTTCTGACAGTCGCGGGAATAGAAAAAGCAGCCGATGAAATACTCTCGTTGTATAAAGAGATCATATCCCAACTTCCCGAAGGGAGACTTTGATATGGAAAAGTTTGAAGAAATAAATATCTGGGAACGATGTTGTTGTACCTGACAGTGAACTACGTAAGAAGTATGTCTCTTATAAAGAGATGGGATGGGTGGGGAATTGATTGCTAAAAGTGGCATGTCTTTTGGATAAAATCCAGAAACCGTAATATCATAAGGTTTGTTTTTTAATCCAAAGACAGGATTGTGTGAGATAGTCACAATGCACAAATTAACGATAAGGTAGCCATCTTATGAAAGAATTTCAAAATGACGAAGTTTACTCGGTATTTAATAATTACCCTGAACGATATCAAAAAATATTATTGACGATAAGAGAATTAATATTTGATGTCGCATCAGAAACGGCAGGAGTTGGATTAATTACTGAGACTTTGAAATGGGGGCAACCTAGCTACCTTACTCTTGAAACGGGATCGGGAACCACAATCCGGTTAGATCGTTTCGGTCATTCGCATGTGGCTATCTTTTTTCACTGCCAGACCACATTAGTTGATACGTTCAAAACACTTTTTCCCGAACTGATTTATTCAAAAAATCGGGCAATAGTCTTAGATCCAGAAGACGATTTACCAACAAATGAGTTGAGTATATGTATTGAAATGTCACTCACTTATAAGTTGAGGAAAAAAAATAAACACTTCATTTAGAAAACAGGATGTGAACAATGAAAACATGTACTGTCGCAATGTTTCCTGGACAGGGGGCCCAGTTTCAAGGTATGGGACGCAGCCTGTTTGATAAATATGAATACCATATGAGGCTCACACAACAGGTATTGGGGTATTCACTTGCTCAGGTGTGGAAGGTGAAACCAGCGTTCTTAACAGAACTGAATTCACACAGCCCGCTCTGTTTGTCATTAACATTCTTTATTATTTAGAAAGCTTAGAAAAACACGGCACAAACACTGAAATCTTCGTGGGCCATAGCTTAGGTGAATATTGTGCTCAATTTATTATTTCAGGTGATAAATCTGAATTGTCGCAATTTAAAGAAAAGGTGTTAAATGTGAAAGGTATTTATCACCCTTTGCAGGTTAATGGCGCATTCCATTCAAAAAGAATGGCAAGTATTGCAGAAGAATTTAAAGGCTTTCTTGAACATGTTGATATTTTTCCACTGAAAGCCTTTGTATTATCTAATGTGACCGCTGACTTTTATCCATTAAATAATCGGGAGCAATTAATAGATTTATTAGTTAAACAGTTATCGTACCCTGTGCGTTGGCAACAATGTATGGAGAAATTACATTCAGATAAGCATATTATTGGTTTTGAATATGGGCCGAAACCGGTGGTAGGCCTATTAGCTAAAAAAATATTGGGTGAGCGTATTACGTTGATGGAATAATACATTAATTATTTAAAATAAATAAAAATTAATTATATTCGTAATGGCTAATTAATAAATTATCACCATAATCGTTATTTTAAAATAACCTGTTTGCATAGGATAAATATTTACTCTATGCGAAGGGTTGGTTTCACTTATTTAAAATAAATGATTGTTTATTGTTTGCCAAAATAAAAAAAGGAGAGCTATTGATGGAATATTCTATCATCGGCGTAGCTGCATATTTCGGTGGAGGTTTGTCATTATCTCATTATTGGCAGATATTGGTTGACGGCGGATCTCTGATTGGTGTGATAGGAGAAGAGCGCTATCAACTTAATAACCGCCAAACACCGGTTAAATGGGGGCTTAGGGAAAAGATACGCGGTATGTTTCTTGAAAATATTGATAACTTCGGTAGACATATCTTTCCTTTCTCAAGCTCTGCAATTATGTTTGCAGACCCAAGGCAGAGATTGTTTCTGCAAACTTGCTGGCAGCTCCTTGAAGATGTGGGGTTAGCGGCATCAACGCTGTCTGGCAAGAAGGTGGGCGTATTTGTTGCCCGGATGGCTGGTATTTAAACTCTTATGAGAACCTCCAAAAACTTTTCACAGCCACAAAATTGAGCAAAATGTAGACACAGTACATCTCTGCAAGGTAGCGCCGTCATGATACCGCCTCGTTCTGCTTTAAAAAAAGACAAGCTGGCATCCGAATATCACCGTCGAAAAATCGATGAATTAGGTGATCCGCTGCTTGTTCTTGATAAATATGTTGATTTCTCGGCACTGGCTGACACCGTAGACCGTGTCGCGCCACGTAGTAGTTCTCCCAAAGGCGGACGCCCGCCATTCCCGACTGAGGTGATGGTTCGCATCATTATCCTGAAACATTTCCATCATCTTTCTGATGAAAAGATGGAATATCAACTGCTTGACCGAATGAGCTGGCAACGTTTTTGTCGCTTGACCAATGTCATTAATATTCCAGACCGTAACACGATTGGGTATTTCGAAAAACGGATTGGGCAGGAAGATGCCAGGGCATTGTTTGAAGAAGCGAAGCGTCAGCTTTCGGCACAGGGATTCATCCCTCGAGGTGGCCAACTCATTGATGCCACGTTGATTCCGGTTCCTAAACAACTTGTTTTTTTCCAGATACGTATTGGAGTTATTATTATTCACGTTCAATGAAAGTGCTGATGATTTTGTCATGCATTTCAGGTGACTTTGAATAACCGAGTGTTTTACGGTTCAGGCGATTAATTCAGTTACGTAAGGTCAAGTTTTCGCGTTCGATACGTTGAGTAAAATATTTTCCAACCCTATGTTTGGCTGAAGGCAGTAAATTATAGGCACGGTAATTATCAGTACACCAAAAGGCTATCTTGAATTTAGACAGTTTTTTCAATAACTTTTCCAACGTCTTCTTGTTTCGTCTACCAAAAGCAGGAGCAATGATACGTTTTAGACGAGGCTCCCAAGCATACTATAACCAACGTTGGCACTTTTTATTCCCGACGAATGTTCGTTTGGTGACAAAACCGACCTTTTACTTCCACTGTGTCCATGTATGTTATCTCGCAAAAATAAGCATTATAGATAAAGAACAACACCTTGAATACGTGACCAAAATAGCCTATCCTTTATCATACATAAGTTATTCTTATTTTATTACCTAATAACGATTTAATCATGAGATATTGACATGGAAAGAATTAATTTTAGCTCTTGGAAAAAAGTAACTTTAACAGTTTCCGCATTAAAGCTAGATAGAAAAAACCCTAGAATTCCTGACTATGAACCCACAAGAACGACTAAAGATATTGTTCGCTTCTTATTCAAAAATGAAAAAATACAATTATTGATAGAAAAGATAGTCAATAAAGGATTCATTAATCATGATCCTATATATGTAATTAAAGAAAAAGATAGCTATATTGTTGTTGAAGGAAATAGGAGATTAACAGCCTTAAAATGTTTGCTTGATCCTACTTTAGCTCCAACTATCCCAGCACAAAAAAAAATAGAAAAATTGAAAGCAAAATTAGGTAATGAACTAATTGAAAAAATAGAAGTAGTTGTCGCACCATCTAGATTAGATGTTGAAAATATTTTATTTGAACTCCATTCAGAAGGTAAACTACAATGGAGTCGCCAACAAAAAAATAAATTTATTTCAGAAGCTGGGATATCTAGTGGAGAAACGATAGAACAAATAGCAGCTCGATTTGATGTATCCGCCAGCGAAATATATGACTCAGTTCAAGAATATTTAATTGAAAAATATTTCCCATATATAGGGCTAAGTACAGAACAAGAAAGTAAAGCATTAAATAGTTCCTTCAGCATTAGTTTTATGTCTAGGGTATTAAACACTGCCTTATTTAAAGAAAAAACAGGATTTAAAATTGAAGGTAATGCAATTAAAACAACCATTGTTGAAAACAAGTTCAAGAAAATTCTAAAACATATTGTTAGCGATATTTTAGACAAAAAAATTGACTCTCGAAGCCTAAATAAAACTGAAGACATTAATAAATATTTGGAAAAGATAACATTGTCATTATTAAATGAAAAAGATGATGATGATGATAATCCTGTTAACTTCACACCATCCTCAGCCACTGCTAGTAGTGTAGATGATGATGTAAAGCTTACTAAGACAAGAAGAAAAAATCAAAGATTAATAGATGATTCTATAAATTATAAAACCGGTGTAGATAAATTAGATTTCCTAATTCAAGAAGGGCAAAGCTTATGGGTTAATACACATAAAACAGCAGGTGCACTTCTTTTAAGAACTATATTAGAGCTGGCTGTTATTCGTGTATTTGATATAAATAAAAGTAAGCAATTGTGTTTCAATCCCAAAGGACGTACAAATCAGCTATCAGTAAATTTAAAATCTTTGGTGAAAAAGGAAGATTGGTTTCAAAATAAAACTTACTTAAATGATTTAAGAACCTTTATTGACCCAAGTTGTTCTTCTTGGAAATCTTTAGAATCCCTAAATAGATATGCACATGGTGAATTTACAATTCCTGATAAAGACATGTTAGTTCAGGTTTGGATGATAACTAAGCCATTAATTTTATACACTAACATTTAATGTACTGAAATTTAAAGTTTTATATTGTAATGACCAATGGATTAAGTTATAGTTCGTTGGTCATATTTTAGGGTAAAAGGTATAATGAAACCAACATATTCACCATTAAGATATCCAGGGGGAAAATCTGCCATATCAGAAATGGTGTCCTCCCTTATTACCTATAATGATTTAAATTCACATAGCTATGCTGAACCATATGCAGGAGGAGCCGGGCTAGCTCTTTCTTTGCTTTTCTCTAATAAAGTAAAAAGCATTTACTTAAATGATATCGACCGTTCTATATGGTCTTTTTGGAATGCCATATTAACAGATAGTGAGCGGTTTATAAAAAAAATAATATCCACAGATATCACTATAGATGAATGGCATAAACAAAGAGACATTCAACATAATAAAGAGCAAGCTGATATTTTTGATCTGGCTTTTTCTACATTTTTCCTTAATAGGACGAATCGCTCTGGAATTATATTCAAAGCTGGAGTAATTGGAGGGTTTTCACAGTCAGGAAAATATAAACTTGATTGTAGATTTAATAAAAAAGGTCTGGTTGATAGAATAAATAGAATAGCTCAAAAAAAAGATAAGATCCATGTTTACAATATGGATGCAATCGACTTTATGAGTAAAATAAAAAGAAAAAAAATTCTTTTATCTATAGATCCTCCTTATTATGAAAAAGGTTCATCTTTATACACTAATTTTTATCAAAAAGATGACCATTGCAATTTAAGCAAAAATATACTCAAGCTTAAAAAGCCATGGATATTAACTTATGATTTTGCATATGAAATTTATGATTTATACAAAGAGAAAAAGTGTTTTTCTTTTGATTTAAATTATAGTGCTGCCCATAAGCGCATAGGAAAAGAGTTATTAGTCATAAGTGATGGAATAAGTATTCCTGATAGTTTAAAAAATAGCGTATCTGAATTAAATCAATCAGATTTTTTTTGAATTTTTATTATATAATCAGCTCTACAACCGCCAAGCATGGCGGTTTTTTCTTATGGCTTTAGCCAGTTTAAGTAGCGTAAGCTTCTTAAACATAAAACCACCGGTCATGTATTGAATAGTTAGTGATTGTGATATGCTCTAACTTTTTAAGAGTTGGAATACACCTATCAAGCCTGTAAACCCGGCGTTATAAAGAACAGATTATCGATATGGCAATGAATAACGGAGCGACACCGCCCGTGTCCTGAAAGTGGCCATAAGCACCGTCATGACAACGTTAAAAACTTACCCCCGAAACGTGACGCCGCTTCCTCTTGACGGGGATAACATTCAGCTTATCTGTGAAATGGATGAGCAATGGTCGTTTGGGGGGAACAAGAAAATCTATGGTCTCCCCCGCTTTTGCAACACTCATTTTGATGTATGATGGGCTTGCTTAAATCTATCCGGCGTCTCTATGAGTATGGATACCCGCGCCACGATGAGTTCCGCACCTGATGAACCTAAAAATCAACTCGGCTTCAGTGAGCCATTTTTTCTTTCAGGGTATTCATCAGGCCGATTGGCCATTCATGTCATCAATAATCAGCCTTCGCAAAACCAGATGGGTAACATGTATTTCACTGTTTAATCATCAATTTATTGAGTCAGTCAGCATTTATCAGGCCTGATATTCATTTTGCCGAGTGGTGATTGCCCAAACTATTCGTGCCAGCTTGTTAGCCAGTGCACAGGCAACCACGTTCGAATGTTTTCTGCTGAGTTGTTCCTGAACCCACTCGGCAAGCCTGCCCTTTTGATGCTCGAGCCGCATCATGAACGCGCGGGCACACTGAACCAGCAATCGACGTAAATTTTTGTTGCCTCGCTTGCTGATGCCCAGCAGGGTAGGCTTTCCTCCCGTACTGTATTGTCGGGGCACCAGTCCCATTGAAGCAGCAAAATCTCTGCTGCATGAAAATTGTTTGCCATCACCGAGCTGAGATGAGAGTAAGCGGGCCGTAATTGGTCCCACACCCGGAATTGTCATTATACGTTGAGCTGTCTCGTCAGATTTAATGGACTGGTTTAATTCTGATTCCAGCGCCGTTATTTGCTCAACGAGATAAAGATAATGGGCATGTAATTTCATCAGCAAACGGCTCAGATAACCGGGAATGTCATGTTCAGCCAGCACCAGAGATAACCGTTTAATGACCGCTTCACCTTTTGGCAGGCTGATACCAAACTCCAGCAAAAAGGCATGCATCTGGTTAGTGGTTTTGACTCTGTCTCTGACGAGTGATTCTCTGACACGATGCAGTGCTCTCATCGCCTGTTGAGTCTCTGTTCTCGGCTGGACAAAACGCATGGAGGGTCGTGAAGCCGCCTCGCATATCGCCTCTGCATCAACACAATCGTTTTTGTTACTTTTGACAAAAGGACGAACAAATTGCGGAGATATCAGCTTTGCCTCATGACCTAAATCAGCAACCCGGCGAGCCATAAAGTGTGCGTCAGCACACGCTTCCATCACGACGGTAGCGAATGAACTCCCGGCTAAAAATTCCATTAATTTTGTGCGGGTGAATTTTTTACGCAAAATTGCCTTACCGAATTTGTCCTGACAGTGGATGTGGAAAGAATGCTTGCCGAGATCGATACCAATAAGTGTAACGTTTCGCATGATGGACTCTCCAGAAAGAAAATACCCTATAAGAGTAGGACTCATGGGTGGGGGAGACCATCTCATTATCAACGCTGGCTCTGGTATGCCTGGGAACCCCGTCTGAAACGAATAGGGGCGCAGGTTTTTGGGGAGCGCAGCCGGAAAACATTAGACAAACTGCTTACCCTTTTATCGCCCTTTCATACTCGGTTTTATTGTACGGATGATTATGCGGTGTATGACAGCCTCCCGGAAGAAGAACACCTGACCGAGAAGACATTCACCCAACGTTTAGAGAGAAACAATTTAACCCATCGAACCCGGATAAAAAGACTGAATCGAAAAACGACAGGGTATTCTAAATCGGAGGAAATGCACGATAAAGTGATTGGTACTTTCATTGAGCGTGAGAACTATTTTTAATAAGAGATCTGACTATTTAATACATAACCTAAAAAAGTCTCTTTTCTGTAAACCAAAAGGTCACGGTGGAAAGTTCAAAAAAGTAAATCAGCACTCATATCCCCCGATTCAAAGGGGATATGAGGGACGGTTTAATCAAAGATTAGGTTACTTGAGGGGTTGCTTTTGCTTCGTGTAAGCTACTCATCAAACGACGGACAGGAACGAGTAAAACAAGCAAAATAACGGCGCAAATAACCAACGACAGTGATACGTTAGCGAATAACTGAGGCAGGTTATCCAATTTATCTGCGCGTACATTTCCACCGATCAAGCCTGCGGCCAGGTTGCCCAATGCGCTGGCACAGAACCACAATCCCATAACCTGTCCCCGCATGCGCGAAGGCGCTAATATTGTCATCGTTGCTAATCCGATTGGGCTAAGGCAAAGTTCACCCAGCGTCAGGAAGAGGACACTGGAAACGATCCAAAGTGGTGAAACGGCGTTACCCGTTTCCAGTACGTTTTGAGCGGCGAACATCATGATGGTAAACCCCCCGGCAGCAAACAGCATACCAATCACAAACTTACTTATACTGTTTGGATTCATATTGCGTTTTGCTAATGCAAACCACAACCCGCTAAAGAGTGGAGCCAGCAGGATGATATACAGTGGATTGATCGACTGGAACCAGACGGCGGGAATTTCATAACCCAGTATTACCCGGTCAGTATAATCATTGGCGAATAAGTTAAATGAGGTTGGTTTTTGTTCGAATGCTGACCAGAATAACGCGGCTGAAACCAGCAGAATGAAGCAGATTAACAAGCGAATTTTTTCATTGTGATTTAATCCAGCAAACAGGAATAAATAGGCAAAATAGAGGATGACACTTGAAGAGATAATATAAACCAGCAGGTTCGCCACCTTGATGGGATTAAAGGGAATAACACCCATTATCACGAGAGCAATAATGACACAGGCCGTTATTGAGATGGCGCTGACATATTTACCTACATGTTTGTGTTGTACCATTGGGCGATCCCAACTGGAATTCAGTCCTGTTTCTCTATCATAACGACGCATTGAAGGCACGGTATAAAAACGGAAAATCAGCAAGGCGAGTAGCATACCCAATCCACCGACGCCAAAGCCCCAGTGCCAGCTATAGTTTTTCACCAACCAGCCCGTGATTAAGGCCGCGATTAACGATCCCAAATTGATGCCCATATAAAACAGGGAAAATCCCCCATCACGACGGGGATCGTCTTTTTTATACAGTGTCCCTACCATAACGGTGATACAGGTTTTGAACAGGCCAGTGCCGAGTGTAATGAGCAACAACCCAATAAAGAACAGATGCTTGCTCCAAATTGCAGAGAGGGCAATGGAGAGATGGCCCAGGGCAATAATGATTGAACCATACCAAACAGCAAGGCGCTGTCCTAACCAGTTGTCTGCCAGCCAGCCACCGGGTAATGACGTCAGGTAAATACTGCCGGCAAAAATTCCGACAATGGCGGAGGCCTGTTCACGGGGGATCCCCATACCTCCGTCGAAGATGGCGGCAGACATGAATAAAATGAGCAGGGGACGGATACCATAAAACGAAAACCGTTCCCACATTTCTGTCATAAAAAGGGCGCTGAGTGGATAAGGGTGTCCAAAAAAGGTTCTGCTATTGATTGAAGATTGCATCTAATAATTCTTCCTAAAAGTCCATATTCATGATAGTGATATTTTACAAGTTAAAATGAAAAGGCCACTTTATAAATATGTTATTTTGTTAACATATTTTTATAAAATTGGTTACTTAATTATTGGTGTATTTTTAATATTTTCTATTTCTATCTTTCATTTTCTTGAGCAATAGCACACCAGCAGCGTGAACGAAGGCTCAGAGAGTTCAGTGTGCCAAAAGGGATTCTGAGCCGGAACCGTCGAAAGTTTTGTCAATCCCTGTCCGCTTTTTGGTTTTGATGGAGATAACCGGTGGGCTGGAAGCGTAAGCGTCTCACTATCCTGAATGCCATGGTCAAAAAGAACGAAGAATGGAATGAGGCGTACCATAAAATTACCTCATAAGTTATCGTCCAAGACAGTTGCTAAGGTTATCATTGACAAGAAATTGATTATAAAGCACAAACTGCAAACTTTACCCGTTCATTTTGAACTGTCAGGGGGGCAAACCCACGATATTAAGCATGCGGAAAGTCTGGTGAATCATTCTCCGGCATCCGGTTTTGTGATTGCAGACAAAGGCTATGATAGTGAAGCCTTCAGAGAGATCGTCAAACAAAAAGGGGCGACACCGGTCATTCCTTATCGAAAAAACAGCTTAAAATCAGACAAGCGTATAGACAACTGGTTATATCGTTACCGACATTGAGTGGAAAATGCCTTTGCCAGAATCAAACATTTTCGTGCTATAGCAACGAGATACGATAAGATACGATAAATTAGAACGAAACTATGCCAGCATATTAGCACTGGCGTTTATCCTTGTCTGGCTACCCATGTGGGTTGATTGATTTATGAACACAAAACATCAACACGCCCTAAAAAAAGGTCTCCTTGAGTTTATCGAGGACGGTGAGTCAACAATAACCTCTATCCTGAGAAAGCTGGGCATGATGTATCTTGAACAATTATCCTGTTTACAGACATGGATCGGTGAGCTTAACGCAATGATTGACAGGTATGTTAAAGAAAACGATGCCTGCCAACGGTTAGCCGCCATTCCCGGTATTGGGCCGGTGATCGCCACAGCCATTGTCAGTCGTGTTGGAAATCCTGGTTTGTTCAAAAATGGCCGACATTTTGCTGCCTGGCTAGGGTTAACTCCCAGACAATATTCCAGTGGTGGAAAAACCAGACTCGCAGGAATAACGAAACGGGGTGATGGCTATATACGTAAGCTGTTGGTTCAGGGAGCCAAAGCAGTGATCTACCATATAAACCTAAGGCATAATAACTATGGTGAGTGGATAAAACAGCTGATGCAGCGCCGACCGGTCAATATTGTGGCTATCGCGCTGGCAAATAAGATCGCCAGAATATCGTGGGTGATATTAACGGGTGAAGAAAAATTCAGGATGACGTAATAATCACAGAGTAACGGAGTCGTTTTTAGCTTTATTGATCTTGCTAATTGCGCGGGAAAAGTGAGATGGGAGATTGGTCAAACCGACACCTGTAAAACCTGATATATCCAACGACCAAGAATAGATAAAGGTTTAAAGGCCGATAAGGAGCAGGTGGGCATATATCCATCATGGCTCAGCAGGAAATAGTCTGCAAATACAGAAGCCGAATGTACGAACGCAGTTATGACCTTCCCCCCCACCCCCCCGACGAGCTTATCTTGCACATACGCGGGAGTTCATGTACGGATATAGAGCTGCAATCTACCTTCCCTTCAATGTCACAATAACTTCTGTCTTGCAAACGGGATGCGTTCATATAGTGACCATAGACGCAATAGTCCGGGCTCCCGCAGAGCCATGGCTTTCCTGAAAAGCTTCGCGAATTAAGCTCCTTAGTCGAACACGTTCGGGATCTGGCGATTTTTATCGAGTTCGCCAGGCCTGATAACTGCTGCGATGTATGATGCCGAAGAGTTGGCAAAGCAGAACGACGGGGTAATGCACTCTGAATCTTTCAATTAACGCAAATTGTTCAGGGAGTCCGAGATCAAGAGTGCCGTAGTCTTTTTTATAATTTCATTTTCCATTTCAAGGTGTTGCAGTTTTTTAATTCACGGATTTCAAGCTGCTCCGGCGTGATTGGCGTTGCCTTTCAGGATATCATCTTCCTAAACCTATGTGTTATAGCGGGGTAAAGATGCCATCGCAAATCTGGCATAAGTTCTCTGTAATACATCAGTTTAGTAACGATACCGAATCGCCACCATGTCACCGTCAGGCTAAACACCTACGACACCACAATCTTCCAAGCAGATGCTATTAGTACCAACGATAGTAAATACTGAATCTTTCTGCCAGAAAATTTACCCGCAAGCATGCTACCAATAAGCACAGAAGGAATGGAACCAACCAGCAAACTAGCCAACATCCCCCCATCAACTTTGCCTGCCAAAAGATACCCAATCCCCGCCACCATAGCTAGAGGGATAGCATGTACAATATCGGTGGCAACCAGACGATGCGGTACCATTCGTAATGGATAGAGATACAATAACATCACACTACCAAGAGCCCCTGCACCCACCGAGGTAAGTGCAACACATAGCCCCAATAACGCTCCCGCAATTACCGTAAACGCGGGTTGTGTTGCCTTAAAACGCACAGGTTTGCCGATACGACGATTCCGGGCAATGGATGTCAGCCTGGGTGCCAGCAGCAAGCCGACAGCCGTAATCAGTACCACAAAACTAATTGCCTCTGTTAACCAATCGATTCTGGCAATATGCACACCATGATTAACAAGCAGCACAACCAATAGTGCTACAGGCAAACTACCACACCAAAGCCGCTTAACTACTGTCCAGTCCACATTTCCGGCGGTTTGATGCACCCTCGCTCCGATAATCTTAGTAATTGAGGCAAACCACAGATCGGTCGCAATGGCCGTCGTCGGCGATACACCAAAAAATAATAATAGGATCGGGGTCATCAGTGCCCCACCGCCAACACCAGTCAAGCCGATAAATAATCCAGTCAGCGCACCAGCAAATGTGTAAGAAAAATTAATCATGTAGAATCAGCACCTTATTGCGAGTAGCAATAAAAAAATGGGTCCAGGATAGCTTGCTTACCGTAATGTACGGAGTTACCCACCAGATCGAGCACAGCCTGAGCAGAGGCGGTGGACGACTCACAAATCGGAGACTGTCGTGGATAAATACCTATGGTTCCCTCAGCTATCAGACAAAATTTCAATGAACTTCCTGTCTGTACGAGCCGTACATGACTTAATCGGTTAATGAAGTCACTGGTCGCGGTATTGAGATGGTTTTTGCTTGCCACGCCCCTGAAAATTTTAATGTCATGGGCAAGACGCATAAAAATCGGTTCCGAAAGCCCTCCCCTGTACACGATAAGTCCCTAAACCTTCCCCCAATACAGACGCCCTGGGTAGTGATGCGATGTAAGGTCTGCAGCCATCAATGGACTTTGACCTTTTTGCCGTCAATAAACTTTGATCTTTTTTGAGTTGGAGAAATTTATGGTTACCTTCATACACCTTCATGATCTCTTTACCTACATCGCTAGCAATGGTGATTAAGCGAGGAATCAAGTCTGCAAAATTCATTTATTTCACAATGTGTTTAATATTTACATGCTTACATGCTTACATGTTTACATTAATTTACTTTAACCATAAAATAACACAAGTCACATAGAGATAACAAAAATGGAACACATCAAGACAAAAGAAAACCCCTTCTGGCGAGATGGTAGTCAGAAAGTCTGGGATACCGACCTAACTTATGAATATATGCAACAATCTGGTCAGGTAGACAGAAAAAAAACAGCAGAGCAGCGACTCAAATGTACAAATATTCTGCCAGTGGTGCTAAGTGTAGAAAGCCTGCGCGACGAGCAGGATCGCCAACCCACTCGGCTGGTACTAGAGTGGGCCATCAAACAGGCTCGAAAACGACGCGACAGGGTATTGTTTATCCAATTGAACTTACTACCAGATGGTAAACCCTATCTGCATGCTAATGATGCGCGTGGTGAAAAATTTTCGATCCCTATAGAGACTGTTAGCCCTGACACCATCCGGCAGGCATTGGTAGCACTACAGCAACATATTGGAAAAGCGATCGCTGTTTTTCCCCATGCAAAACTTGTGCATCATACACGCCATCTGGGAGAGCTCGACCAAATCACAACCTGCCCGCAGGCTTACCAACCCGTATTAACACCTCCTGCAGTACTGGTAACCCCGAACCGGCGCAGTATATTCCCTTCGGCACATCTGAAACGTTTGGAAACAGAAAGTATCGACATCATTAGAGAAGCCTTAGCTGAAGCACAGAATCCAGCTATGTTGTACTCTCTGGGTAAAGATAGCAGCGTGATGTTGCACCTAGCGAAAAAAGCGTTCTATCCTTCCATACCTCCGTTTTCACTGCTGCATGTCGACACACGTTGGAAATTTCAGGAAATGTACCAATTCCGGGATCTAGTAGCATATGAAAGTGGTATGGAGCTACTGGTTTACATCAATCCGGAAGCTATCGAAAAAAATATCAACCCATTCGATCATGGATCTGCCCTGCATACCGACATAACTAAAACCGAAGGGTTAAAGCAGGCACTTGATCATTACAAATTTGATGTTGTTTTTGGTGGCGCCCGGCGAGATGAGGAGAAATCTAGGGCCAAAGAGCGAGTCTTTTCTTTCCGCACTGCCGCCCATCGCTGGGATCCCAAAAACCAGCGTCCCGAGCTCTGGAATCTGTACAACACACGCAAGAAATCAGATGAAAGCATCAGAGTGTTTCCATTATCTAACTGGACAGAACTGGATATCTGGCAATATATCTATCAGGAAAATATCCCGGTCATTCCTCTCTATTATGCCAAGCCACGCCCGGTAGTTATACGGCGAGAAATGATCATGCTGGTAGATGACGATCGTTGCCGCTTGCTACCAGGAGAAGAGATTCAAATACGCAAAGTCAGATTTCGCACACTGGGATGCTATCCCCTTACAGGTGCAATCGAATCTGACGCAGAAACCATTGAAGATATTTTGCTGGAGCTGATTCAAGCACGCCAATCCGAGCGACAAGGTCGCAAGATTGATACCGATAGATCCGGCTCTATGGAGAAGAAAAAACAGGAAGGGTACTTCTGATGGTACACCAAAAAAAAATAACCAGTCCGACTAACCAGCCTACCCCACTGGAATTTATCTCTATCAACAACTGGCTTGAGCAACAAGCTGATATGGATTTGTTGCGCTTTATCACATGCGGCAGCGTAGATGATGGTAAAAGTACCCTGATTGGCAGGTTATTATGGGATTCACAGCAAATTTTCGAGGATCAGTTGGCGGTATTAAAAACTGACTCCAAGCGCCATGGTACCCAGGGGGAGCAAGTCGATCTCGCGCTGCTAGTGGATGGCTTGGCGGCAGAGCGCGAACAAGGTATTACCATCGATGTAGCCTACCGTTTTTTTTCCACTGCACGACGAAAATTCATTGTGGCTGACACTCCAGGCCATGAACAGTATACCCGTAATATGGTTACTGGTGTTTCTACTGCCGATTTGGCGGTGATTCTGATCGATGCACGTCTGGGGATCCTTATGCAAACACGGCGACACGCCTATCTTGTGTCACTGATGGGTATCCATCATATCGTACTTGCTATCAATAAAATGGATCTGGTGGATTTTGACGCTAAAGTTAGTCAGAGCATCGAAGCGGAATTTAATCACCTCACACAGACACTGAATTTCAAAAGTGTAACCCCAATTCCAATATCGGCTCTAACCGGCGATAATATCACCAGCCGTTCGTCTCATATGCCGTGGTACCTCGGTCCAACCTTAATGGAGTTGCTGGAAACTATTGATGTTACCCGTCCCACAGACCACCGTTTCGTATTCCCGGTACAATGGGTTAACCGACCGTCTTCAGATTTTCGAGGTTTTAGCGGCACAATAGCCAGCGGTCATGTCGCCGTCGGGGATCCTGTACGTATTACCACATCGGGGCAAATAGCCCATATAAAACGTCTGGTCACATTTGATGGCGATCTGTCAGATGCACACAGTGGAGATGCCGTCACACTGGTGTTGGACAAAGAAGTGGATGCTTCACGTGGCGATATCATTGCTGCTGCCAATAAACCATTAGAAATGAGCGACCAGTTTGAAGCAACGTTGATCTGGATGCAAGAAGAGGCTGGTCTTACGGGGAGTAACTATGAAATAAAGCTTGCCAACCAATGGGCGAGAGCTGCCATTACCAGTATCAAATACGGCATCAATATTAATACACTGGCTCATGAGTCTTACCGCCAGTTGGGGATCAATGATATAGCCGTATGTGATATTGCGCTACATCGCCCACTGGTACTGGATGCCTATGAACAATCCCCCACTCTGGGCGGCTTTATTCTGGTGGATCGCTTTACTCAGGCGACTGTGGCCGCTGGGCTTATTCACCATAATCTGCGACGAGCACAAAATGTCCATCGGCAAGCGCTTAGCATTAGCCGTGAGAATCGTGAACAACTTCATGGTCACAGAGGTAAAGTGATCTGGTTTACTGGCCTGCCCGGCTCAGGTAAATCAACTTTGGCCAATACATTGGAACAGGAATTATACAATCAGGGCAAATGTACTTATGTTCTTGATGGTGACAATATCCGCCAAGGTATTAATAAAGATCTCGGTTTTACCGATGCTGATAGGGTTGAAAATATCCGCCGCGTAGCAGAAGTGGCCAGATTGATGATGGATGCCGGGCTGATTGTAATGACTGCTTTTATTAGTCCATTTAGGGCTGAGCGCGAAATGGCAAGGCAACTGATTGGTGAAGAAAACTTTATTGAAGTGTATGTCAATACACCATTAGAAATTTGTGAGCAGCGCGACCCTAAGGGCTTATATAAAAAAGCAAGATATGGTCAAGTGCCGAATATGACGGGGATTAATAGTCCCTATGAAGTGCCGTTGAAGGCTGAAATAACGATTCAATACACTGACATGACCGATAAACAGGCTATTGCAAACATTCTTCAAAAAATTCAAGAAACTTCATTTAATTACTAGGCATCATCTGTAACTAGAATATGCAGATTCCCTAGCAATGATCTTTTTAAGATAAGAAATCATCAAATGAAGATCATTATATTTGGTTCTATCGCATTAAGTGGGTAATTAGGTATTTAATAATGTCATTATTGTTAATAATGTTAACAACGGGAGGGCTATGCTTATAGATTCATTCGTAAAATTGTATAAGATACTCAGCGAAACTGAAGATAACGGACTGAAAGTATTACTTTCAGAGACGCTAATGTACAAGATCGACTTGCTTAACACGTTAGAACCAACGTTGATACCTAATAGCAAAGATACTACTGATACGATACAGTGTCTTGAACATACTCTAAATAAAGCATTTTCAGTTTTAAAACGCGATCAAGAATTCTCTTATGAAGGCTTTGAGGATTTCGATACTTTAGACAAAATTTCGGCCAGTTATGCCGTTAGCTGTTCATTTGATGCAAGGGTATCACATCATTCCTCATCCTGTGATTATTTCATTCTTTTCGAGTTACTTAGATGCTTAGAAAAACAAAATAGAAAAGCAAATATATCACCTGAGCTCATTAATGAGGCTATAGAAGATATAGCCCATTTTGATGAGAATTTTGCCATGCCAACGATAAGACTGGCAATTTCTAACCTTAAAACGTCAATTCAGAAAGATGCTATTATTCTTGCTGATTTGATTTTATTGTTTTTTAATGGCATAGAACATTTGAGGGAAGCTATTAAGTCATCAAATGATGTATCCTCTGCTGCAAATATTGCTGAAAATGGAAATTCAATAGAAGAAAAAATAAGGAATATAATTGCTTACAAAGTGATAAACCTCTTTAAGTTAATCAGATAAATTATCTGCATTACTGTTACAATCGATAACACGATAACCTGATTCTCTGCCTGTTCTTATGAAATCGAAGATAATACTTTCTGAGCCTGAACGAATCACATTGCAACAACTTGCTTTGAATCATCCACATCGGGACATTCGTACGCGAGGAACGGGTTTGCTCATGCTTGCCAGAGGGATCAAGCCGTCCCAGATCACCGCTGAAATCGGATGCAGTCTCCGGGTTATCTATAATTGGGTTCACATGTGGCACAATTCAGGGATAGCGGGATTATTAGGTGGTCATGCCGGAGGCCGGTATCTCGCCATGACGCCTGACATGATTGCCACTGCGGTCGAAGCGGCCAGCGCAGAGTCCCTGACACTCGCCCGGATAGCTCAGTGCGTTGAGGCAAAGCATGGTGCCCTGCCTTGTACGCTTGAAACGCTGGCAAATACCCTGAAAAAGCAGGGGCTCACCTATAAACGAACCCGACTGTCGCTTAAAAAAAGCGTAACGAAACGGAGTTTGCTAAAAAATCCGCCTTGCTGAATAAAATTAAGGCTGGAGCACAGTTAGGCCATTACCGTCTGCTCTATTTCGATGAGGCGGGTTTTGCCGCGTCTCCTCCGGTGCAATATGGATGGAGTCCACGGGGTAAGCCCCATAAAACTGAGCCTCGAGAGCATGACAGACGGTCAGTTCTGGGGGCGTTAAATTACACGGATAACACGCTGTTTTACCAGACAACGTCAGGCAGTATCACGCGCGATGACGTGATTGATTTTTTAGAGCAGGTCGCCAAACAAGGGGACAACCGCCTGACATTTTTAGTGTTGGATAATGCGCGTATCCATCACGGGATCGAAGAACAAATCAGAAATGGCTGGTTACGAGAACACAACATGTTTTTATTCTATCTTCCCGCTTACAGCCCAGAGCTGAATTTGATTGAGATCGTCTGGAAACAGGCCAAATACCATTGGCGACGTTTTATCACTTGGACTCAGAATACAATGGAGCATGAATTAAATACTTTATTGAAAGGTTATGGCGACCAATTTGCAATTAACTTTTCTTGAGTACTTAAAAAAGAAAATGGCTCCTTTTATTTAAAGTATGCAGTAGCCAAATTAAGCGATATAAAATATCATCTGAGGGATAATTTAAGAAAGCTAAACTTAAAGAACCGCAATCATACATTAACGATGGAGAAAATCGTTGTAGGTAAAAGTTCAATGGCCTATGGTTATCATAATAAAAAAATGATCAATCGCTGTCCCTTAGATGAATTGATGAAAAAAGATCCGCAAAAATTTGTTTTCCATTTGAAGAATTCATCTTGGTTTAAAGGTGAAAACGCAAATAAAATGCCTTTTTTCAGTAAATTAACATCTTTTGAAGGCCCAATGTATAAAGTTTTCACTAAAAATGAATTGCTCCTGATAAAAAAATGGGCGATTAGTGAAAGAGGAAAGGATAATGATCTTGAAGATATTATAATAAATTCTTTTCCTGTAATGGATATTCTTCCACATTCCCATGAATATGATGATGAAAAAGACATAAGGAAATTTTTCCATCAATTGATGACTTGTGATGATCATTACTATCTTGACTGGAAATGCGAAAAGTTTGTAAACGACTGGCTTTATAAGACCAGAAAAAAAATCAATAAAATTCCATTTAAAAACTACGAAGAAACATTATTGGATGAGTGGTTTTTAGAGAGAGCAAAAATGCAAATCGAAGACTATTCGCAGGGGCGTATGGTTTTCAATAAATCAAGAGAGGATGTCATTAGTGAGGCCCTTCATTTAGCGCCAATGGTTTTGCTGGATGGTGCTTGGATTAACCACTATAGTCATCACAATCTCATTAATGACGATATTGGCAAGATATTGTTTGAAATTTACGCGGATGAAATCGGTAATGGCTACATTGAAAAAAATCATCCACTTATTTATCGAAACCTGATCTCTGAGATGGGTATCGAATTGCCCGATATTGCCAGTGCCGCATTTTCAGAGTCTGAACATTTTGATGATGACGATTTTCAGGTGCCAGTGTTCTGGTTGTCAATTTCCCGCTTTCCGAAAAGATTTCTACCGGAAACCCTTGGCCTCAATCTGGCAATGGAATTATCTGGTGTTGGTGGTGCTTATAACCAAGCACGCGACGAATTAAAACAATATGGCTTTAACACGTTATTTGTTGATCTTCATAATTCCATCGATAATGCAGCATCGGGACATTCAGCAGATGCGCTGAATGCGATTAAAATTTACATGAATAAGCACGCCAATAAAAGCAATCCAAAATTAACACGACTTCTTTGGGAAAGAGTATGGACAGGATATTTATCCTTGTCCCCCCCCAAAAAAACATTATCATTCTTTTTAATTTCAAATAATTATGATATTTAGGATGGAATATGGATAACAATCAAGAAAAATTCTCTATCGGATTGTCATGTTACTATCATGATAGTGCGGTAGCATTAATGAAAGGTGATCGTATTATTTCCGCTTTACAGGAGGAACGTTTTTCAAGAATAAAACAAGATAAACGTTTCCCTGGATTAGCGTTGCAACGCATTCTTGTTGATAATGGCATTAAATTAAATCACATTGATAAAATATTCTATTATGAGAATCCTGAAAAAAAGTTCTCTCGAATTATAGAAACATACTCTTGCTTTGGACTCAAAGGCGTTTCTTCATTCAATGAGGAAATTCCTCTGTGGTTTACTGAAAAAAAAGATATTAAGAAAAAACTACAACAGGAGCTAGCGACGCGTTATCCCAACGAGGACATTCCAGTTATAGAATATATTGATCACCACCATTCGCATGCGGCTTCAGCATTTTATCCTAGCCCTTTTCAATCCGCTGCCGTACTTTGCATTGACGGTGTCGGAGAATGGGCCACCACATCAGCCTGGCAGGGTAATGGACAAACATTAAAAAAAATTTGGGAGATTAAATTCCCCCACTCTCTGGGCCTTCTTTATTCCGCTTTTACTTGGTATTGCGGTTTTAAGGTAGACTCTGGCGAATATAAATTAATGGGATTAGCCCCCTATGGTACCCCAATTTATGTCGACATAATTAAAAATAAAATAATAAAGATAAATAACGATGGTAGTTTTATCTTAAATATGAAGTATTTTGACTATCCAGTTGGTAACTGCATGGTGTCAGAAAGTTTTGGTGAATTGTTTGGTCATGCGCCAAGAAAAGCGGAATCAATCCTCAGCCAGCATTATTTAGATATGGCAGCTTCCATACAAGCCATCACCGAAGAAGTGGTGATAAAAATCGCCTGCCATCTGCGAACCATTACTGGTGAAAAGAATCTCTGCATGGCAGGAGGGGTAGCACTGAATTGTGTGGCGAACGGGAAAATCGCAAAAGAAAAAATATTCGACAATATCTGGATTCAACCAGCGGCGGGAGATTCCGGAGGTGCAATCGGAGCGTTGTATGCCGGTATGGCTATGAACAAAGAGCTCCAGCGCCAACAATATGGCGTCGATCTGATGGCTGGCGCCTATTTGGGTACCGCCTATAAAAATACGCATATCAAGGAATATCTGGACAGCATAGATGCGGTTTACCATGAATATCCTTGGGAGCAAGTATTAGAGCGTACGGTGAGCAAAATCTTAGACGGCAATGTCATCGGTTGGTTCCAGGACCGTATGGAATTTGGCCCACGAGCGCTTGGCAACCGTTCAATCATTGGTGATCCACGTAATTCCACGATGCAGAGCGTGATGAATCTAAAGATCAAAAATCGTGAGTCTTTCCGTCCATTTGCACCAATTGTAATGGCGGAATACGCTCACGAATGGTTTGATATTCACCAAGAAGATGAATACATGCTTTTTGTTACCAATGTTGCCAAAGATAAGCTAATTCCTTACCAAGACGACAACTTTCATGGGATAGAGAAATTACAGGTTTTACGCTCACAGATACCTGCAGTAACACATGTAGACAACTCTGCTAGGGTTCAGGTGCTGTACAAAAAAAACAACTCCAAGTTCCATGATCTCTTGGCACAGTTTTACCACCAAAGTGGCTGTCCGGTGTTAATTAATACCTCATTTAATGTACGCGGCGAACCGATTGTCGAGTCACCTCATGATGCTTATAAATGTTTTATGCGCACCAAAATGGACATACTGATTATGGGTAATATTGTCTGCATCAAGTCGGAGCAACCACCGTTGCCTGATGATGAAGATTGGCAAAATATCTACACTCTGGACTAAATGATGAATATTTCACTTAAAATTTATTATTTTTTTATTTTGTTACCAACAGGCTTTGTCAAAAACAAATTCAAAGACCCGATGAGTTTAAAGTTCGAAGATAAAAACAGTTTTTATCATTTTGAGCCAGGAGAATCGAATGAGAAATAAGTTAAGCCACGATGAAGCCGTGAATGAAGTCTATCGTTTAACACCGCAAATCCGCGATTACGATGAATTTATGTATCTAGGCGTAAGGTGGTTGCCATATACGATGTTTTTCCATCAGACCAACTTTAAATCAAAGGCGATCAATACCGATAGCCTCGGTTTCCGTTACACAAAATATAAAGATGGCTATATCTCGATGGATTCGATTCCATCAGATGTCCCAATCAACATTATTGTCGGTGGTTCAACCACTCTAGGTACTGGCACTACCGGCGATGAATACACCATTGCCTCTGGGTTGTCGAAGTTAACCGGCGAACCATGGATAAACTTTGGTGGCAGGGGCTATAACTCAACGCAAGAAGTAATTTTATTTTTGATGCACCAACATCGGTTCAACCAGATTAACCACGTGGTTGTGTTCAGTGGTATGAATACCCTAACTTTGGAAGGAATCCCCGATGAGCTGGCGACTGAGCACGGCCGCTATTATTATTCATATGAATACCAATATTATATGGGACAATATAATAATGATCTAAAAAGGAGAAAGAACAGCTACGCTTCGGAGCTGGATAAGCGTAATGCTAACCCGATGAAAAAGCTTTATAACAAAATTATGAACGTCTCAGATAGCTTTAACCCAGCAGACGTTATAATTACTGATGATGCCACTGATACCACGCAACGCCTGATCAGAACGGCTGGAGTGATTGGGCAGGCACTTAGCCAATGGAAATCGTTGCTGGCTCCATACAACGCCAAACTGTCCTTTTTTCTCCAGCCTATGTCTTACTGGTCAAAGAGCCAACTTACTACGACGGAGGAAGAAATTTTTTGGGCTATCGATCAGTGCCCAAATAATTTTTGGCGGCTGTTTTCACGTATTTTGGCTAAGGAAAATCACCCAATTCTAGTCAATGAATTACACACGAGACTGACTCAAGCAGAAGTTAATTTTTTTGATATGAACGCCCTAATGGGTGATTCTCCTTTGATCAACGAAAGCATCTATGTCGATCGCGTACACTTTAATGACGCAGGTTATTTCGAGATGGCCAGATTAATCAATAAATATATTGGAGAAAATCATGAATAAAAAAAGAAAAGGTTTTCTTAGCTTTCTTCTTTCTTTATTTAAACGCAAAAAGAAGAAGCCAAATTCTATTTATCCATTACGCTAACAGGAGTGAGTATGTCGAAAATTATTTTTTTATGGGGGCCAGCCCGTTCATTATCCACCGCAATGTTGAAATCATTTCAAATGCGCAACGATACTACGGGGCTGTTTGAACCCTATGCCGATACCTACTACTTTTCCAAGGACAGAATGACCGATATGTATGGCGACCGCCCAGAGCTTTGGGAGCAAACCGGAGAAGTAGTCGATCGGCAACTGCTGTCCATCGACACTCCGGTGCTCTTCCTGAAAGAAATGGCCTATTTTGGCCTTCCTTACGTTGGTGAAGAGATCTTCAAACAAGGCAAACATACGCTCATCATCCGCGAACCCAAAGCGTGCCTACGCTCACGCAAGGCCGTGCGTAAGAATGAAATTGGCGAATGGGAGTTCGGTTTTACCGCGATGGATCAACTATGGGAGAGGATTTTCAACGCTGATGAACCGCCTGTAGTGATCGAAGGTGATGCGCTCCGCAATGCTCCGGAGTACTCGCTGCGTAAATATTGTCAGGCAATCGGCCTTGATTTCCAAGAGTCTCAGCTAAGCTGGAACGATGGAAACGTCCGAAAATGGACTGACGAAGAGGCAGAGGCCCATGCTCGTTTCCATAAGACGCTGGAGTCTTCTACCGGTTTCATCCCTGAAAGCGATATGCACTATGATGATAATTTCCAGTTCAATGATGCAGAATGGGCAATGGTTAACCGAGCAACTGCGATTTATGAAAAAATCAAGCCGTTTGCCATAAACCTGTAAAACAAGTGAGCCATCGGTATTATGCTGGTGGCCTTAAGGATTAAAAATGAAAAAAAGTGGGCTAATAACGATATTTTGCCTCTGCTATTTTGTTGTTAATTTTAATATATCCTTTATTTACCCGATGTTGCCTTCGTTGCAACATCATTTTTCAGCTAACGAACATCATATTGCGCTGTTACTGGGTGCATTTCCTTTTATCGCCTTCTTCGGCAATTTGTTGTATGGCCCTTTTATTGATAAATACGGTAAAAAGAAATTTATCCTCATTGGAGCTACCGGCTGTGTTTTATCCTATGCCGGCTCAATCTTCTCTACCAATATCCAAGAACTCATAACCTTCCGTATCCTTAGCGGTTTTTTCGTGCCGATGATGGGTGCGACCATTTTCCCACTGATCATGGAGTTTTTTAATAGGGAAAATCGACTATTTGTGACGGGAATTGTGCAGGGAGCAGCGTCGTTCGCACAACTGGTAGCCTTGCCGCTAGGAATACTCTCCGGTGATAAGATTGCTTGGTACTTTCCGTTTATGCTATTAGTGGTGATACTCATCATCAGCGTTACGTTGATGCTACTACTGTTGGACGCCGAAAAGCCTGTCACGGTGCAAAGTATCAACCTCAAAAACTATTTGGCAAAGTACACCTCCCTGCTCCGCAACCGGCAGGTACTGAATTACCTACTGCTGTATGCTCTGTTTGGCCTGTCGGTATTCGTTGTATTTGGTATGTATGCCTACTGGCTGAGCAAAACCGGCGTCGGTGACAACTATCAGCTCGCTATTTTATTTATGTTCTCTGGCATTACTGGGCTGGTCGCCTCTACAACAATTAGCCGCGTCAATAAAATCTTTGCCAGCACTGGAAGCCTAATTGTTTTACTGCTTAGTATTGCGATGGTTTCCGTCATGTTGATGCCGATGTTAGCTGGATACATCGTTCTTCAAACAGTGCTTTTCTCACTTTTCTCTTGGGTAAGATCGTCAATTAACCCGCTGATTTTTTTCGATGTTTATCAACAAGTTGACAACGCTGAACGCAGTACTCTAAACGGGGTGATGAATGCGTCATTCCAACTTGCCACCTCGATTGGCGGGATGATCAGCACCGGCTGTTTATTTTATGCCCCCTCTTTCTGGCTCAATTCAGCGGTGTTCTGCGGGTTTCTTGTTCTTTGTTTGCTACTGACGTTAAAAAATACACAAAAACTCGCTAATGAGGTAACACTATGAAACATCTAGTTTTTATTGACGCTAATAATTCAGCGATACAAAGCATGGACGAAGCATTAAAGAAGGGTTATAAAGTGACATTTTTTCGTCAGAGCAATGTCTCTTTTTATCAAAACAATGTTTACACGCAGTCGGTCCTGGAGCGTCTACATACGATAGTTGATATGCAAAACGGCACCGATGTTGATGAGATTGCATATCTGTTGGGCAATATTCTGCGTCATGAGGCCATTGACGGGGTGATTGCCCCCAACGAACCTAGTCTTGAAGCGGTAGCCGAAGCTTGCAAACGCTGTGATATCCCCTTTACCAATCTGCAAGGAGTGAAAAATGCGAGGGATAAACGTAAAGCGCGGGCAATCCTGCGAAAACATCATGTGCCGACGATACGTTCTTGGGTAGCCTATACGCTTGATGAAGCTAACGCTATCTTCGCACAATATACCCCACCATTTATTTTTAAACCGGTCAGCGGTTTCGACAGTTTACATGCAGTAAAAGTTTCTACACATGAGGAAGTTACTGAAGCAGCAATGGATATTCTAAATGCTGGTAAAAATATTGCACTGCCTTATAGAGAGATATTTTCAAGAGGTATTCTCATCGAAGAATTTTTGTCAGGGATGTTAATCTCAGCAGAAGTTGGTATATATAATGGTTTGTTTTTTCCGTTTATGATTAGTGGTCGTTCACAATCAAGATTTAATGAATGTGTTGAACTAGGGTCTTTTATGCCGGCTGCTCTTTCAAATGAACAGAAAATTAAATGTTTCGAGTATGCAAAATCAGTTTGCCAAGCTTTGGTATTGGATCATGGAATTTTCCACATTGAGATGATGTATACAAAAACAGGGCCAATTCTCGTCGAAGCTAACCCACGGCTTATGGGAGGGGTGATGCCTGAGATATACCGTCAAGCTACAGGTGAATCAATCTACCCTGCATTGTTTACAATTGCCATGTGTTCCAATGGTCCTATTAATATACCAATGGCTAATAGGGCTGTTACAGTAAGGAAAATTATGCCGTTAGCTGATGGTATAATTTCAGATGATTTTTATGTTGATGATATTAAAAACAATCCGAACTTGGTTAATTTTTATGCTGATAAGTTATTACATTCCCGAAATGTTCATAAAAATGAAGTGTTAGGTAGGATTATGGTGGCGCATAATGATCTGGATAAAGCAAATCTTATAGCCGATGAAATCCTTCTGGATATCGAAAGTAGAATAGGAATTAAAATTCATCAACCGCTTTAACATTAAATAATAGGTTTAGACCCGAATTCATATAATAAGTGCGACGACACTCGTAAAGAGATTTTGGCGGGAAGTTAGCGACTGATAAACTGCTTCTTCCTGTCCGGCAAGACAAGTGTAAAGCATGAAATACCAGCAGCTAACCGAAGGTAAAAAGATACCAAATTGAAATCCTTTTGTCAGAGAAAAGATGCACAGTGAGTGAAATAGCTCAGCGCATCGACGTTCATCGCACCACCTTGCCGTGAAATTCGGCGTAACAGCGCCACTATCAGCGCCGTGACTGACAAGGTCATCCCTGAGCTTAAACAGTGGCAACAGCGGCCACTGGACGCCATTTACCCCTTCGTCTGGCTGGATGCCATCCACTACAAGATCCGTGAGGATGAGCGCTATGTGAGTCAAGCGGTCTATACCGTATTGGCACTCAATCTTGAAGGCAAAAAAGAGGTTCTCGGCCTGTATCTCTCTGAAAGTGAAGGCGCTAACTTCTGGTTATCCGTGCTGACTGACCTGCAAAATCGTGGGCGGAAAGATATCCTCATCGCCTGCGTTGATGGGCTGACGGGCTTCCCGGAAGCGATCAACAGCATTTACCCACAAATCGAGGTTCAGTTGTGCATCATTCACCAGATCCGCAACTCGCTCAAGTACGTGGCCTCAAAGCACCACAAGGCCTTCATGGCTGACCTGAAGCCAGTTATCGGGCGGTCTCAAAAGAAGCGGCAGAAAGCGCCCTGGACGAGTTGGACATGAAATGGGCCAGCAATATCCGGTTGTCATCCAGAGCTGGCGTCGTAAATGGGTTAATCTGTCGGCTTACTTCTGTTACCCGGTGGCTATCCGCAAGGTTATTTACACGACGAACGCTATCGAGTCGGTACACCGTCAGTTCAGAAAACTGACGAAAACAAAAGGCGCGTTCCCGAATGAAAACTGCCTGCTCAAACTGCTTTATCTGGGGTTTCTCAATGCCCAGGAAAAATGGACGATGCCAATCCAAAGTTGGAACCTAACGCTGTCTCAGCTGTGTATTTACTTTGAAGGGCGTCTGGATAATGCGATAACGTTATAGCGGCTAAATTATCGTGACACAGAATACTGAACGCCCTCGATCTTATATCAGTATCCTGTCAAATCTTGTGTTTCATATTCTATATGATTTATCTATATGGTAGTAATTAATCGTTCTAATCAATAACAGAAATGCCTAGATATTAATAAACATTAATCAATATTATTAGTACTGTGATAAAAAGGAGATTTGAAATGGCTTTAACATACATCACTAAGATTATGAATAAAACTCAAAGTGAAATAGTCATTGTAGTAGGTGAAAAAAACAATGAAAGTTATGTACTTCAAAGTCTAGAAACAGGTAATTTCAATATAGCTGTTCCATGGGTTGGTAATCAAGAAGAAGCATGGAAGCCCATTAGACTATCAATTGAAACAAATAAAGAAAACGTCTTCGGAACAGATACTATTTGGGTTTTCCAAGATTATTGGAGCGATGATAGCTATATCATGTATTGTATTGGTGATGAATTTCATTATAAACACGATACACTCACACGCGAAGTAAAAGGGTTTAATAAAGGTGGGGGTAGAAAAATTTTAAGAATAATGAGAAATGAAAATGGCGAATATGATTTAAGAATGGTTTAAATGTAATCTATAAATAGAATTACATAATATGGAATATAACCTAATTATGATGAAATTTCATAGTTAGGTTATTAGGAGAGTGAATAATGAAATAGAAAAATAAAGAAGAAAATATAGTATATAAATAACAATTAATAAAAGTGTTCAAGGAGGTGTATCATATGAGCTACCACTATGTATTCTTCAGATCGAAAAACTCACGGTACGGGAGTGTTGTACGATCTACTGTTGATCAAAGGAACTGGATAAAGCCAAAAAAAGTGGAAAGTGTGTATACAGAAAGAAGTGATGCTAATCCTACAGGTTTTTTATATAAAGGTTTTCCAACTCCTACCAGACCGGAAAAGCTATATATGATTCTAAGACAGAATCGATTTTTGATTCCGTTCAAAAATACCATAGTGTTAGCTGATGTCACGAGCGGTAGTTATATAGAAACCGATCTTACTACGCAAACAACTATTGTTCCTTATTCGGATCCGAACTCTGTTAATGTCTATTTTTTTTATCAAAGATCCCGTGGCATCTTGAATGTTGGTTGTCTTCGTAGTGATGATAGTAATAATCACGGAATAAACCTCGCATCGCTCTCTACGCTGGATACTGAGTTACAGAAATATCCCATTTCTGGATACCCATCTATGGTGCATTTGGATAATCATCTCGATAATGGTGCACAAGTCTTCTATGTAAACTCTGATAAAAAGCTTGCGAGCTTTAATATTGATTTTAATCGTCAGAGTGTGACAGAACAGAGAACTTATAGCGGTATAACGGTCACTGGTAGTCCAAGTTTAATATATAACGCTCAGAGAGGGGAATATACCGTATTCTATAGAGGTCAATACAATGAGTTACGTTACGCAACTTTTGTTGCTCACGGCGCTAAGGCTGGGAACTTTCTTACTGATGGAAGGCTGGTTAATAACAGGACTAAGGTATTCAGTTCTCCTTCGGTTATTTATGAGAATAGCGAAGCTACCGTATATTTTATAGGAGATAACGAAAAAATGTGGATGTATAAAATAGACATGGAGGGAAACTCTCCTAACATTAAGAGCTACAGAGGCAATTTTGTTGATGGGAGTGTTTCTAATGAAGATGGGGACGCTCCTTTCGCAATAGCATCGGCTACCCGCGTACTGCTTTGATATTAGGTACATTTGTCATTTTCAGAAGACGACTGCACCAATTGAGAGGGTTTAGATTAAACGATTCAGAACAATTGTGTACTCATCTCTATTAACTATACTAATGGGGGTTGTAAGTCAGAAACGCCGAAATTTCCAGCTTACAGTTAAAATGCCCCCATGAACCAATAGACCTTGTTTACGATTTTGTGTAATCGCCATTTTCATATTCATTAAATGTGACCGTTTAAACGGTCACCAAATTCAATCATAAATCGACTCATCGCAAGACGCCAATCTTGGATCGGCATTGTCCATTTTTTAGAAGCGGCCTGAATGGCCAACCAGATCACTTTTTTCGCCGAGTCATCCGACGGAAATATCTTGCGTTTCTTTATAGGGAACCTCCAAAAACTTTTCACAGCCACAAAATTGAGTAAAATGTAGACACAGTACATCTCTGCAAGGTAGCGCCGTCATGATACCGCCTCGTTCTGCTTTAAAAAAAGACAAGCTGGCATCCGAATATCACCGTCGAAAAATCGATGAATTAGGTGATCCGCTGCTTGTTCTTGATAAATATGTTGATTTCTCGGCACTGGCTGACACCGTAGACCGTGTCGCGCCACGGATTATTTCTCCCAAAGGCGGACGCCCGCCATTCCCGACTGAGGTGATGGTTCGCATCATTATCCTGAAACATTTCCATAATCTTTCTGATGAAAAGATGGAATATCAACTGCTTGACCGAATGAGCTGGCAACGTTTTTGTCGCTTGACCGATGTCATTAATATTCCAGACCGTAACACGATTGGGTATTTCGAAAAACGGATTGGGCAGGAAGGGGCCAAGGCATTGTTTGAAGAAGCGAAGCATCAGCTTTCGGCACAGGGATTCATTCCCCGAGGTGGCCAAGTCATTGATGCCACGTTGATTCCGGTTCCTAAGCAACACAATAAGAAAGAAGAGAATGAACAAATTCGTCAGGGTAAAACCCCTGATGACTGGACAGCAAACAAACGATGCCAGAAAGATACCGAGGCAACCTGGACGAAAAAGCACGGTAAAAGTTATTTTGGCTATAAACTTACCATTAATGTCGATACAAAATATAAAGTGATTCGCAACATCGCGACAGGAACCGCCTCCGCACATGATAGCCAGTTTTTTTGAAGCCGTTTTGGAACGGTCAAATACAAGCCGGGACATTTATGCGGATAAAGGGTATGCCAGCCAGATGCGTGAACACGCGCTGAAGGAACAGGGCTATCGTGTTCATATTCAGAGAAAAGCGTTACGAAAGAAGCCATTATCAGCCTGTCAGAAAAGACGAAATAAGAAAATAGCGAAAACCCGGGCACGGGTAGAACATATCTTTGGTTCATTCTCCCAGATGGGTGACAAACTCATCCGAACGGTAGGCCGGCTGCGAGCCAATTTTGCGATGATTCTGAAGGCCACTTGTTATGATTTACAACGTTTGGTTTATTTTGGAAAATCCGGCCTTCATGCCTTTTAATTTCGGTATGTGATGAAAAAGCGATGAGTTTATTTTTTCCCCTGAAAAAGCAAGAAAAAGTCATACACAATAAGGTCATTTATTGGTGAGTGCAACATTGACCTTATTTTTTGTATTGAGAGTTTTTAGAGGTTCCCTTATGTAGACAGGTTCCCTGATGAGCATAAGGGAAGTCAGGAATTTATTGTTCCGGGGAACGATCCTTGTTTTCTGGCAAATCGTGTCTCTTTCTTTTCAACTTTAATGGGCCCTCCATCGTTGTTGATACAACATGTTCAAGTGCTTTTGTCGCTTTGGATATGGTATGTCAGGCACTTGAAGCGGGTGATTGTGACTACGCTATTGTGGGAGGCGTTTCGCTGTTTCTGAATCCCTGGAAAGCGGAAGAAACCACCGCGACGCCGTTTGAAACAGGCGGAGAGGATATGCACAGTTTTTCTGAAAAGGCTTCAGGATATACAGAACCTCAGAAGGGTGCGCGGCTTTACTTTTGCAAATAAACAGCGATGAATTAAACCGGCACCACTATGTTTATGGTGTGGTGTCGGCTACCGGTCATAATTCGGGCGGTAAAACCAAATCATTTGCTCAACCCAATAAAGAGCAACAAACCAGTCTGTTTCAGACCGTCTTAAAACGGGCGAACCTGTTACCTGAGCGAATTCAATATGTGGAAGCACTCAGCGTTGCTTCTTAAGTGTTTGATTTTAAAATTAATGATTAAAAATCAATACCATAAGTCACGGGTTGTCATGCATCTTCAAGTTTATTGCGTATATAGGTCATTTAAAAATATTACGACAGTTGACTAATTAAAGTCTTTCGGTAAAATTTTCTTATCAAACAATCAATTATTGAACAATAATCACGCTAATTGTTTATCTTATTGTTTTTAATGATTTTTATCGTTTTATTGGCTGTAACTGTAAGAGAAAAATGATATTAATGTAAAAATATATAGATTAGTATTTGGATGGCGGTTATTCTTATAGAACTTTAACCGAGCGGTACTGTATCTATTTTTTAGAGTTTGTATTTGTTTCGTTGATATTTAAAATCTTAATAGTTTAGCTGAAGGATTATTTTATACAGTTCATATCGTTGGTGAATTAATGCGCGATTTTATTCGATGCGCTGTAAAACTTCGCTCTTTAGGGCAACGAAGATGTCAACTTTTAAGTAACAGGCCAACGCGACACTAATTAAGTAATTAGCGAAATATCTGACTCTACTTATGTGAGCGTGATATAGGATGCGTATCCATTATTCATATGAATAAACTGATTGGATAATTCATTGATGTTATATAAGTCTCTAATTATAAGGAGGGGTAATTGGAATTGACATTGGGATCCGACCTGGCACGTTTAGTTCGTGTTTGGCGCGCTTTAATTGATCATCGTTTGAAGCCGTTGAAATTAACTCAAACACATTGGGTTACTCTGTATAATATTAGTCTGTTACCACCGGAGCAGTCACAGATACAACTTGCGAAAGCTATTGGTATCGAACAACCGTCCTTGGTAAGAACTTTAGATCAATTAGAAGAAAAAAAACTCATTACAAGGCACACATGTGCTAATGACAGGCGCGCCAAAAGAATCAAATTAACCGAAGAATCGGAAAATTTTATCAAAGAAGTGGATAGTGTTATTGGTTCGACGAGGAAAGAAATTTTGGAGGGAATTACTCATGATGAGCTAATTCTGCTCGCTTCTGTAATAAAAAAAATCGAAAAAAATATTAACCAATTACATAAACAGGTAATATAAAAATTAATCGATAAACAGAAAATCACGGATTGCCAAGATTTAGTTCCGCGATTTTCTGTTTAAACATACATTGAACAATGTTAAATAGGCGATACCGTTGTCGAATCACCACTATCGACGATTTTAACTCGTTGCCCTTTATTGAATACAACTTGATCCAGCTTTTGTACCACAACGATATTCCTTCCGCTATCAGTACGAATTTCCAACTCAACACCTTTTGTTTTATCGAGAACACCTTCAATTCCTTGACCCGCCATTCCTCCCGCAATAGCACCTGCGGCTGTTGCAAGCTTTTGACCAGAGCCACCACCAATGGTATTTCCTAACAATCCACCTAAAACTGCTCCACCAACCAGACCCAGCACATTAGGATCACCAGCTTGACCACCTTTAATAGTCACTGGACGGACAGACAGAATAGTGCCATAGGCAACGTTTTGAATTTGTTTGGCTTGACCAATCGAATAGGTATCGCTGGAAAGTGCTCCCATGTCAGCACATCCGGATAATGTTGTTGCTACAACTGCACCAACCAGGAAACGTTTGAACATAGTTACTCCTAATTTTAATGCTACGAGAGAAAACTGGTAATAAACCTACAACCAAGTATTCAGTTACTATGGTCAGTAACAAGCATAATAATTTTGCGAGTTACTTATTCTATACACTAATGGCTTATCTCTAAATATATAATAAATTTCTCGATGAACTCCAATAGGAATAAATCCTGACCAAAAGTTTAGCATGTTTTGTGAAGAGTCCTCCAAAACTCAGATTTTATCTCTTATATTCCTTGTTAAGCATATATAGTCCAAATCAATGTGTTTTATAGTTACACAGAATTTATTTACAAATGTAATCCATTCTTTAAATAGGAGAATATTTATGAAGTCAGGACGTTATATTGGTGTGATGTCAGGCACCAGCATGGATGGAGTTGATGTTATTTTAGCAGAGATTAGTGATAAGGCGGTTACACAGCAGGAAAGTTATAGCCATCCATTTCCTCAGGAACTTAAACAAAAATTACTTTCTATTTGTCAGGGGCAGCAAACAACATTATCAATAGTTGGGCAGCTTGATTATGAACTAGGGACGCTTTTTGCTGAGTCAGTAAAAGGATTATTGAATAAAGCCGGGTTAACTGCAAATGATATTACAGCGATTGGGTGTCATGGTCAGACTGTATGGCATGAGCCGGATGGCGAAAAACCTTTTACCATGCAAATCGGTGATAATAATCGTGTAGCCGCATTAACGGGCATTACAACTGTAGGAGATTTCCGGCGCCGCGATATGGCGTATGGTGGTCAGGGAGCACCTTTAGTTCCCGCATTCCATATGGCGGTACTTGGGCATCCGACAGAAAGACGTGTGATTCTTAATATTGGTGGTATTGCCAATATCTCTGCGCTTCTGCCAAATTCTGCTGTCAAAGGATACGATACCGGGCCGGGGAATATGCTGATGGATGCCTGGACATGGCGTCATAAACAACTGCCTTATGATGAAGATGCACAATGGGCGGGTGAAGGGTACGTCAACGAGGATTTGTTACAGAAAATGTTGTCTGATCCTTACTTCGCGCGTACTGCACCGAAAAGTACGGGGCGTGAATACTTCAATATGGCATGGTTGGAAAAACAATTAGTTGATTTTCCTGATGTCAAACCAGAGGATGTGCAAGCCACTCTTGCTGAACTGACGGCAGTGAGTATTGCCGAGCAGGTATTACTGAATGATGGTTGTGAACGTTTGTTGGTTTGTGGTGGTGGTGCCAGAAATCCGCTCATCATGCATCGATTATCTGCTTTGTTGCCTGATACTGAAGTTGCTACAACAGATAAATATGGATTGAGTGGTGATGATATGGAAGCATTAGCATTCGCCTGGCTGGCATTCCGTACAATGTCTGGTCTGCCGGGCAACTTACCATCAGTAACTGGTGCGGACAGGGCAACAATTTTAGGGGCAATTTATCCTGTTGCTGATAGATAACAATGTCATGCTGATATTCATTCAGGAGTCGAGAGCTAAAAATGTCAGAGCATAATGAAACTCATATAGCAGAATTGCGCCGCGAATATATGCGTGGTGGATTACGGCGGAAAGATCTTACTAAAGAGCCGATAGATTTGTTCGAACTGTGGTTCAAACAGGCCTGTGAAGCCAAACTCAGCGATCCAACGGCAATGTGTATTGCGACGGTCGATGAGCATGGTCAGCCTCATCAGCGTATTGTTTTATTAAAACACTTTGATGCCCGCGGTCTGGTGTTTTATACCAATCTTGGCAGTCGGAAGGCGAAACATTTAGCTCAAAATAACCGTATCAGTCTCCATTTCCCATGGTATCAGCTTGAGCGACAGGTTAGTTTCCTGGGGAAAGCTGAGCGTTTATCGCCTGTTGAAGTGGTGAAATATTTTCACAGCCGCCCGAAAGATAGTCAGATTGCTGCTTGGGCTTCACAACAATCTTCTCGTATTTCTGCCAGAAGTATTTTAGAAGGTAAGTTTTTAGAGCTGAAACAGAAATTCCAGAATGGCGAAGTGCCGTTACCCAGTTTCTGGGGGGGATTCCGGGTTGAGTTTGACTCAGTAGAGTTTTGGCAGGGAGGAGCTAATCGTCTTCATGATCGTTTTCTGTATCAACGAGAAGGAGATGAGTGGCATATTGATCGTCTGGCGCCTTAACTGTATCAATTACCATTTTTAATACTGGCACTTATATTACTGGCGTTTTATGCTATAGCTCGCGATTTAACGCCAGCAATATAATAGTAAATTGCGACAACTATATATGCCTAATAGATTGCAAGTTGCAGTGCAACAGTCAGTGAACATAATCGACAGAGCCTGCAACTTGAAAGACAAAAGGTATAACTACAGAATACAAACCGATGGAGTCATTGATGTCTAGCAATAACCTGATTAAACAACTGCAAGAGCGGGGCCTTATTGCCCAGGTAACGGATGAAGAGGCGTTAGCGGAAAGACTGGCGCAAGGTCCGGTCTCTCTCTATTGCGGCTTTGATCCTACCGCTGACAGCTTGCATTTGGGCCATCTGGTTCCCTTGCTGTGTTTAAAAAGATTCCAACTGGCAGGGCATAAGCCGATAGCGTTGGTAGGTGGAGCGACAGGTCTGATTGGCGATCCGAGCTTTAAAGCTGTGGAGCGCAAATTAAATACAGAGGAAACTGTCAAAGAGTGGGTGGAAAAAATTCGTAAACAAGTTTCACCATTCCTCGATTTTGAAGGTGAAAATGGTGCAGAATTAGCCAACAATTATGAATGGTTTGGCGAAATGGATGTACTGACTTTCCTGCGTGATATAGGCAAGCACTTTTCCGTTAACCAGATGATCAATAAAGAAGCGGTGAAGCAGCGCCTGAACCGTGATGATGTTGGTATTTCCTACACTGAGTTTTCTTATAATCTGTTGCAATCTTATGATTTTGCTAACCTGAATGGAAAATACGGTGTTGAATTGCAGATTGGTGGTTCAGACCAATGGGGCAATATTACTTCAGGTATCGATTTAACACGCCGTTTACATCAGAAACAAGTATTTGGTTTGACAGTACCTCTGATTACTAAATCTGATGGCACCAAATTCGGTAAAACAGAAGGTGGAGCAGTTTGGTTGGATCCTAAGAAAACCAGCCCATACAAATTTTACCAGTTCTGGGTTAACACAGCAGATGCTGATGTATATCGTTTCCTGAAGTTCTTTACTTTCATGAGCATTGAAAAAATCAACGCATTGGAAGAAGAAGATAAGAACAGCGCTAAGGCTCCGCGTGCTCAGTATGTTCTGGCTGAAGAGGTTACCAGACTGGTACATGGTGAAGCGGGTCTTACTGCGGCGAAACGCATTACTGAAAGTTTGTTCTCTGGCGCTGTGGCTGATTTGACCGAAGATGATTTTGCGCAATTAGCGCAGGATGGTATGCCAGCAATTGAACTTGAGAAGGATGCTGACTTGCAACAGGCTCTGGTGACTGCTGAATTTGTTCCTTCCCGTGGGCAGGCGCGGACCATGATCAGTTCCAATGCGGTTTCCGTTAATGGTGAAAAACAGTCTGAGCCTATGTATGTGTTTACTGATAATGACCGTCTGTTTGGACGTTATACTTTACTGCGCCGTGGTAAAAAACATTACTGCCTCATTAATTGGAAATAATCCATAAAAGTGTTACTAAAGGGCAACGTTACTGTTGCCCTTAAAATATCAGATTGTTAAGCCAATTATGGTTCTTAAACATGGTTTTTAAGCATTGCTCCTAAAATAATAAATCAGGCCTTATCATGAAAAATATTCTTTCAATTCAGTCTCATGTTGTTTTTGGTCACGCAGGAAACAGTGCATCTGTTTTTCCTATGTGTCGCATGGGAGTGAACGTATGGCCATTAAATACAGTTCAGTTTTCTAACCATACTCAATATCCACAATGGCGTGGTTGTGTGATGCCACCGGAGCATCTGGCTGAAATTGTGCAGGGAATTGGTGAAATTGATAAATTAGCATCTTGTGATGCTGTACTGAGTGGTTATATTGGTTCGGCAGAGCAGGGAAACTATATCCTTGATATCGTGAAGCAGGTTAAACAAGCTAACCCTGAGGCATGGTATTTCTGTGACCCTGTTATGGGACATCCGGAAAAAGGGTGTATTGTTGCTCCCGGAGTGGCTGAATTCTTCACTGAAAAGGCGTTACCTGTCAGTGACATCATTGCACCTAATTTACTGGAACTTGAAACACTCACTATGCGGGAAATCAAAGATGTAGAACAAGCAATATCCGCAGCTCGTTTACTGTGTGAAAAAGGCCCTGAAATTGTTTTAGTTAAACATCTCAGTCGTGCAGGATACCGAAAAGATAATTTCGAAATGTTACTGGTGACTAAAGAAAATAGCTGGCATATCAGCCGGCCACTGATCGATACCGGTGAACGTCAACCTGTTGGAATAGGTGATTTAACCAGTGGCTTATTTCTCGTTAACCTGCTGAAAAGCCCGTCTTTAACAAATTCAGCATTACAGGCTGCGTTGGAACATGTTACCGCAGGAGTTTATGAAGTCATGCTGGAAACGCAAAAAAGAGGGGAATTTGAGTTACAGCTTGTTGCCGCTCAGGACAAGATGGTGACCCCAACCTATAAATTCAGAGCCGTACAAATCAAAACCAAAGGGTGAATGTGATAGTGCCGAAATTCATCTGATCGTGTGTGCCGATAGTTTTGTTCAGCTAGCAGGCAGCAGCTTCTGCGGCTCATGCTTTGAATTATCTTGTTTCGCCAGAGTCAGCGGCGGAATTTTTTTTGCTGCTGTATTGATTCCCCGGATCCGAATGAAAAATCAGCCGACCTTCTGTATGGCGTGTTTCCAGCGCATTGTTTAGTGCCCGGCAGACCAATTCAGCATCCGGTGAAGACGATATGGCCATGCCGACCACACAGCGGGAAAACAAACCCATCACCACGGCGAGATAACGCCAGCCTGATTTTGTTCGAATGTATGTGATATCTCCACACCACCGGGTATTCGGGCATGCCGGGGTAAAATTCTGTTGTAAAAGGTTCGGGGAAGCAACATGCTCTTTCCCCGCCGGACGATAACCGTAAGCCCCGGTTGACGACTTTGCAGACCGCATTCCTGTATTAACCGTCTGGCCTTCCAGCACCCAACCGGTTGGCTTTCATTCGTGAGCGAATGGCTCAGCGTGCGACTGCCTGTCGCCCCGCGACTTTGGTTGTACAGTTCGCGGACACGGGCCCGTAACTGCACGCGCCGTGTCGACGGGACGCTGACGCGACTTGAGTGAGACGTTCAGTGTCTGGCATATTCCGACAACCGGCCACCGGGCGCTATTCAGCAGAATAGTGGCATCTTGGCTGTTTCAGTTTCATCGTCATCCCTCACGTTCACTGTTAATCAGATTAGCAGGCTTGTGAGGTAGGTGTCGGGATCATTAAACCACTCCAGCAGAGACGGTTACCGATATTGAGCGGCCCGAACAGCCGAAACATTGCTCTTAAGGTTAAATAATCATCATGTCATCATGAATGCTTATTTGGATATAAGTGTTTTATTTTAAATAAAAAACAAAGTTTCTTTGCTGACTGCTTTCCCGCTTGTGGATTTGGATATCAAAAAATTAGAGGGAACAAAAGCGAAGTACAGATTGAGGATGGGTGATTACCGGATACTGTTTGAACTTTCAGGTAACGAACCGAAGATTTTAGACGTGCAGGAAGTTAATTGGAGACAAACTAACACTTATTGACTGGCACTGCGGGTATTCCCGCCTGCTTTTTCCTCTATTTGCGTCAGGGTCAATACACTATTGGAGATAATATGGCGGGTATCCAGTTTATTACAGATGAAAACGGCAACAAGCAAGCTGTCGTACTGCCTATTGCGGAGTATGAGCGCTTGCTTGCAGCGCTGGATCATGATGAAGATTATGTCAGCATCCCTTACACCAAAGGGGCTAATGATGATGAAACCATTCCTCATGAAGTCATTAGTATTATGGTTGATGAAAAAATCCCCCTTCATGCTGCATGGCGTATATACCGAGGTTTATCACAAACCGAAGTGGCTGAAAAATTGGGAATAAAGCAGGCCGCAGTTTCCCAGTTTGAAAAAGCAGAACGCCCCCGCCAGGCAACACTGGAAAAATTAGCCGCACTTTATGGATGCAGGCCGACACAATTAACACTGGATTAAAATCAATCCATTCAACCAAAAAACAGGGGCGAATTGCCCCTGATGCTGAAATGGTGAGGTTGGTATATGTACCAACTCAGAATTAAGCGGCTCTTACTATGTAATTGAATGCTATGTTGCGGGGGCGGACACGGAATGATGCTAAAGTTACTCCACCACCTGACCTTAAATCAGTCCTTAGATACGGACCAGAAGAAGTTACAGGATCCTCATAATCGGATGCCATAAAATCTTTAAGATTTGGACTATATTGTCTTAGAGAGCCAGTCTGAAAGCTTGGGGCACACATGGGGCAAAAAATTACCGCAAATTTACTCAATCTTGCACATAATGGCTGAGTGATATTCGTGGTAACTGTCTGCTTTACTTGAAATTGCATGAACTAACACGCTTTGCATAACCTACTCATTCAAATGATGAATATGCAGGTTTAGGAGCCCCAATTACATTCCATTAATATTGATGATTAAACTTTTTCAATGAGTTATGGATACTCAAGTAAGGATGGTTGTTTGAACAGCCATCTTACTGTTTAAAATAAAATCCCATCGGGATATCCTCCTAACCGTTAACAAAAGTCATTTCATAAAAAATTTCACCTCAAGTAAATTTATACCATCATTTCTTTTCCGAAGAGGATAAAGTACATCATTGACAACTAAATAAATTGGCTAACTATCCGAGGTGATTATGGAAAGCATTTCTTCTCAGCAATTAGTGCAAAGAAATACTATCAAAAAAGATAAAATAAAATCAGGTAATATACAGGTACAGGATGTCATTAATATAGATAAAATCTTAGAAGATGTGAGGCGATTTAATTTAAATACCGTAAATGTACCTGTTGAAATCGATATTCCAGAGGTAACATCTTCTAAGTTTACTGTGAATCAATATCAAAAACAGCATGCTATTAATCTGATTAAAGAATTATTAAAGCATGATATAAAAATCATCGTTGAGCCGTTCCCGTTCATCCAGCAAGGTTCCATTGGTGAAACGGAATGGAATCCAAACGATATTAATGAATTCTTCTGGAATTGGAAAGCAGTTGTATTACAAGATATTTTTGATTCAATAACTAATAAATATAATATTTATGGATTAAAAATTGCTTCTAATTTTATTCACATGGAGTATGCCGAAGGGTATTGGGATGATGTTATCGATTTTACCCGTAAGCAATATGATGGTAACGTTATATATCAGATGAATTCGTGGATAACGGCGGTTTGGGATCCTTCCTATGAAGCTAAATTTATACAGAGGATAAACCGGCCTTATTTAAAGAAAGTGGATTTTGTCGGCATCGACTGCTGGTTTGAACTTTCAGATAAGAAAGTTCCATCTTATGAAGAAGTAATAGAATGTTTGTTTTCAACGACTATTTATAATCGTGATCAAGAAGTTATTTACCAAATTGAACGGTTACATCGCTCAACTAAAAAACCGCTATATTTTGGTGGGTTTAATATTCCTGCATGTGAATATGGACTGCGAACTCCGTGGAATCCACTGACCTCAGATGTATTTTCGGCGGAAATACAAATTAATGGATGGCGTGCTTATAGAGAAACAATGGAACCAAAATCCTATTTTAAAGGTTTTTCCATATGGTTTATTGGATCTTATGATAAAAAACACCCATATCAGATCCATAGTAAAGAAGCGGAAATAATTATTAATGAGTGGTACAAGGGATAGTTTTAGATATTCGATATTCAAATATAGTGGTTTAAGAAAACATCTTAGTTTAAGAAATATGAGTAGTTCAAGCTTGTTATTTTCATCTGTCAAATACCAGAAAGAGCCTGAACTACATTATAGGGTTGAGGGTTATGGAATTATTGCAAACGAACGTACCGGAAATCCCGCAGCTTTTTCTGGTTTAGCGACAATATTAAAAATAACCGCTCCACGAGTTGGCACTTGATCTAAATTGGTCATCACTTCTATTTGATAAGTATCTTGTGCCAATACATAATTCTCGCTGAGTAACCCATTATTCTTTCTGGAGTCTTTGGCTGAATCAGTATCAAAAGTCTCGTGCCCGATAGCTTTTATTTTTCTTTCTTCAAAAAGAAACTTAAGAGCATCTAATCCCCAGCCGGGCGTCTGGTTATTTCCGTTGATATCTTTATTACACATTTTTTCCTGAGATGGCCAGCGTTTACTCCAGTCCGTTCTTAGTGCGACAAAAGTATCCGCTTCAATAATGCCATGTGTAGCTTCAAACTGGAGAATATCATCTTTAGACAGTGAGAAATGAGGTTCTTGTTTTGCCCGTTCTGACTGGTCAATGACAATTAATGGTAATACTAGCTCTTTTAATTCCAATTCGTTCAGGAAACGAGCATCAGGTATAAAATGGCAAGGGGCATCAATGTGAGTACCATATTGCCCAACAAAGGTAAATTGTTGAGCGAAGAATCCATCTGGATAACTAAACAGTGTTTTAATTTGAGCAGGGTCAAACATAAAAAAATGGGGTGAGTCTTGATCAAAACTATGTGTTAAATCGATCCATTTTTTAGATTTTAATAAAGTGAGTGCCTGTAAGATATCATTTGTCATAACAGCCTCATTTTGTTTAATTGTAGGGGAATTTTTGAGAAAGACAGGTTCATTTTCAATCGCAGGTGACTGCTTAAGCAGCCACCAAGACCTGTCTGTTTATGAATATTAATGACTTCCAGGAGTGATATCAATATACCCGTCGTCTTTCAAGTTGCATCTTGAAATCCACAGGGTATATAGGTGGGATTGGTAAATGAATCCTCCTTCTCTGAGATAATTGATGAGGCCAATAATAACCATTGGCGATTTGTTATTATCGATAAAGGAGGGGCTGCTATTGTTTGGGAATAAAGTGGTCCCTATTCTGAATAGATTGTCGGTAACTTATTTTTTGCCAGTGGATGCCTGTCGGTTAATATCGTAAAATTAAAAAAATTCTTCATATCATTCCGTTGAATATCTGGGTTTTAATTAATAATAAATTTTGATTATTATTCTGACTGCTTATTGTCTGAAAAATTCATTACCATCATCCATGAGTTAATTTTTTGTTTTGAAAATGTTTGTATTTTTATATTGATAGTTTGCAGGTTATGCATAAAATATAATGCCAAATTAGACTACCCGAAAAAGGGATGGTGACTAAATGACACCACCTGAAATGAATATCAATAAACTATACCACTAATTAATATTATATTAATAAAATATCAAATATCATGGTGCCGTTGTTATATTTATGTCTTCTCTGTTGTAGGGGTTAGCTCCATTTCATAATCACTGATAGGGAATTGCCCATAAGTATCATGTAATAATTGCTTACAGCTTTCCTGTTTAATCAGATCGCTAAGTTCATCTAATCGTTTTTGCAATAACCTCCTGGTTTCTTTTTCATTATCTAAGACGGTTTGCAAAATTTTGGTTAATTTCTGCTGCAATGAAATAGGAGCATCTGAATCTTCTGATAATAGAGTAACCACTTCTACTGTTTTCAGGTAGGTGATTTCCATATCAACAAGTACATCCCACTTTTCATTTCTAGCTAAATCAAGCATCTGCTCACTTAAATTAAGGATCTGCTGGTAAGCTGACAAAAGATCCAGATCATTTTTCATCAAACAATATCCTGACTAGCGTTGTAATGAGGACCTATTTGCCGCCAAGAATCTGAAATCTCGGTAAGTAAATCAATCACTTCGGTAATAGCCTTCTCATCGTTGCGTAAATTAGCATGGAGTAAACGACGACTCATATAATCATATAAAGCAAAAAGATTTTGGGCAATCTCTCCGCCTTTTTCGAAATCAAGCCCCTCTTTGAGACCATTATCAATGATATTTATCGCCTTTGAAATAGCTAAACCTTTTTCCGGGATATTCCCCTGCTGCATCAGAATAATTGCACGACGCAGGGCGCTGAGCGCCCCATTGAACAATATCTGAATCAACTGATAAGGAGAGGCATTCGTAATTTCGCTTTCAAGATCTACCTGAGCGTATAACTGGCTTGCCGAACGTTGATACATAATATCCTTTATTATTTTAAAAGCTGGGCCAAGGATAAACTTGATTGGTTCATTGAAGTGACAAGTTTATCCAGTGCTGTAAATTGTTTTTTATAGCGCGCCATCGTAGCATCAATGTTTCTGTTGGTCTGTTCTACTTGCCTTTCTAGTGTTTTCAGACTTTTATTGATACCTTCGGTTACTGTTGCGATAGTTCCTTCATGGCTATCCAACGTTTTTTTTAATAAATTATAAGTCTGGGTTGCAAAACCCGTTTTTTTTCCATCACCCATAAAGAAAGCCTTAACGTTGGCAGGTTTTTCTTTCAGGTTTTTTTTCCAGTTTTTCGTTACTGATTTCCAGCGTACCATCTAATTTCTGTTTGATACCTAATTTATTCAGGGTAGCAATATCAGCAACATTTTGGGCTGTAAATAATTGATGCCTTAGCTGGCTTTGAATGCCTTTTAAAGTACTGTCACCAAGTAAGGGACCATTGTCTTTCGAAGCCGCTTCACCTTTTCCAACCGGTTTAAATTTGGTCAGTGAATCAAAAGTAGTTTGTACTTCATTATAAGCATCAACCCACTTTTTGATCGCTTCTTTCATTGGTTCGATATTACGGGATACAACCAAAGTTTCTGGTTTAACCACTTCCTGAGTTTCGCCACTTTTTCCCGGGACTTTTTCTGTGACTTTTTCCGAGACTTTTTTCAGGATTAGGGTAATACCTTCCGGTGCATCTTTTATCTCATTAGTTTGGCGTTCAATCTCAATGCCATTGACTGTTAATTTCGCATTGGTTGCTTCCACCGTTTGTGTCATTGCACCCGTGCCGCCACCTTTGCCGTCAGATGTATAGTTCAGCAATTTACCCAACTGATCATCACCTTCAACTTTGATGGTGATGACGGATTTTGTGCCGGCTTTTTTCGAAGTCAGGAGCAGATAGCTCTTATTATCTTTATCCTTATCTTCTGCTTTGATGATACTGGCGCTAACATTGCCCTCTTTTTTATTGATGGCATCATGGATTTCAGTCAGAGAAGTTTCATTATCTTTCAGGGAAATGCGCATGGGTTCTTTTTCACCTGGTTGTTCGATAATAATGGTACGAGTGCCTTTACCTTGTTCTCCTTGTTGGGCTTTTACATCAGCAACTGCCGTCGAGCGCAGAGACTGAGCCTTTGCAAGTTGTTTGACTTCAATAACATAGTTACCCGGACTGGCTTTAGAATCTGTACTGGGAGTAAACGTTTTATGATCTTCGCTTGTTTTGGTCGTATTGAGCTTATCGAATTTTTTCAGTTCTTCGGATGCACTTTTTAACTTTTCCAAACTACCTTTTAGTGTACCGAAACCGGTTAGCTTAGCTTTATAGCTGCTTTGTTGTTGGGTTAATGGTTGTAAACGTTTTCTTTCTTGTGCTTCAAGTTTATCCAGTAAGTTTGGATCTATCCCAGATGCGATTCCTACTGAGGAAATGCTAGCCATATTGACTCCTTTTAATAAAAAGCATCACTGGACTTGTTATCGGATTAATTTGTGAAAAGTTTACTGACAAAATGATTTTTTTGATGGACGGAATAATTGATGAGAACAGGCGCTGTTTGGCTTATCGGGGAAAAGGGAGAAAAAAATAAAAAACTTTTTTCAAGAAATATTAAAGGTTCTTTTTAAGGGGCCGATAAAACTGTTGGCGGTGATGAACACCGTGAGCAAACAGGCTCAGACTAATTATATCGACTTGATTTTAAAAGGAACTCTACTATGGCATCAGTCATTAATACTAACTATTCATCTCTGCTGGCTCAGAACAACCTGACCAGATCTAAAGGCGTTTTAGGTTCTGCTATTGAGCGTCTGTCTTCTGGTTTACGTATTAACAGCGCGAAGGATGATGCTGCTGGTCAAGCGATCGCTAACCGTTTTACTGCTAACGTTAAAGGCCTGACTCAGGCTGCCCGTAACGCAAACGATGGTATTTCTATTGCTCAGACTACCGAAGGTGCTCTGAACGAAATCAACAATAACCTGCAACGTATCCGTGAACTGACTGTTCAGGCACAGAACGGCAGCAACTCTAAGAGCGATATCACTTCTATTCAGGACGAAGTTAAACAGCGCCTGAGCGAAATCGACCGTATCTCGGAACAAACTCAGTTCAACGGCGTGAAAGTTCTGAGCAAAGATAGCAAAATGAAGGTTCAGGTTGGTGCTAACGACAACGAAACTATCGCTATCGATCTGAAAAAAATTGACAGCACTGTTCTGAAACTGAATGAATTTGATGCGACTAAAGGTTCTGCTTTTGGCAAAGAGAAAGAATCCATTGTGGTTACTACTGCTGCCACAGGTTCGGCACCTGCAAAAACAGAAGAAAAAGCTCTGGACAAGTCAGGTCTGACAGGGATGACGGATGTTAAGGTTTTTGAAAAAGAAGGAAGTACTCCTGCTAAACCTGAATACCTGATGTCTTATAAAGATGGAAAGGGTGAAGTCAAATATGCTACTGCAACCATTGATGACAAAACTGGCGCAGTTAAGAAAGGGGCTGATTATACTCCAACCGTTAACGATCGTCCTTTGGATGCGTTGGACAGCGCTTTGGCACAAGTCGACAGCCTGCGCAGCTCCCTGGGTGCGGTACAAAACCGTCTGGAATCCACCGTTAACAACCTGAACAACACTGTTAACAACCTGAGCGCTGCTCGTAGCCGTATCGAAGACGCTGACTACGCGGTGGAAGTTTCTAACATGAGCCGTGGTCAGATCCTGCAACAAGCTGGTACTGCTGTTTTGGGTCAAGCCAACCAGATCCCACAAACCGTTATGTCTCTGCTGCGTTAATTTTTATTTTCCAGCATAAAGGTTTATGCAGGGTAACCTGCATAGATCTCGCCTGTAAAATAAGGATCGGCTTGCCGATCCTTATTTTTTAGTCTCAGTTTTATAGAAATTGTTTGATAAAAACGGTTTTCTAACGTTTGTCAGGGACAGCCTGAAACTTGCGATGCATTTGGGCGGACAACAAAAATTTCGCATAGGTGAAAAAGAAGCGCTTTTACTTCATTGTTCAAACGATTGTACCGATTAGGTGATTGGATAATGGTATCCAGTCTCTTATCCAAAGGTGTCTGTTGTTGTGAGCGATTTGTATACCGCCGAAGGCGTGATGGACAAAAATAGCCTCTGGAAGCGCTATGTACCACTGGTTCGCCATGAAGCACTGAGGCTACAGGTAAGGTTGCCTGCCAGTGTAGAGCTTGATGACCTGCTTCAGGCCGGTGGCATAGGGTTGCTGAATGCGGTGGAACGTTATGATTCCTTACAGGGAACGGCGTTTACCACCTATGCGGTGCAGCGCATCAGAGGTGCAATGTTGGATGAGCTGAGAAGCCGTGATTGGGCGCCGCGTAGTGTGCGCCGCAATGCACGGGAAGTCACGCAAACCATCCGTAAACTTGAGCAAGAGTTAGGCCGTCCAGCTAGTGAGCAGGAAGTTGCTAAAGAATTAAAGATTAATCTGATAGAATATCGGCAAATACTGTTAGAAACCAATAACAGTCAACTATTTTCTTATGACGAATGGCACGAAATTCATGGTGAAAGCTGTGAGCCGGTGATTGAAGAAGAGCATGAAACAAATCCTCTCCAACAGTTACTGGAAGGTGATCTCCGTCAGCGGGTTATCGATGTCATTGAGTCGTTGCCTGAAAGGGAAAAAGTAGTTCTGACGCTGTATTATCAGGAAGAACTTAATCTTAAAGAGATTGGCGCGGTGCTTAATGTGGGGGAATCTCGCGTGAGTCAGCTCCACAGCCAGGCAATAAAAAGGCTGCGGGCGCGTTTGAATCCAGAGAAGTAACTTTTTGCTTATTTGTTTTTTGTTAAGACTACACACAGGGCTTTATCTCTTATGTCTGTTACAACACAAAAGAAACGGCCTCTCAGCCGTTATATTAAGGACTATAAACATAGTCAGACTCATTGTTTGCATTGTCATAAGACGCTTGACCGTATTTCCCTTGTTTTTAACGGTCAGGTCATCAATAAAGAAGCCATTTCTGAGATGACTGAATTGGTGGATGACAAAACATGGAGTGAGTTACAGGGTAAATTTGTAGCGCTGTGCCGCTTCTGTAGTGAAATTTATTGCAATAGCCAAACTGATTATTTCGACATAATGTCATTTAAACAGTATCTGTTTGAACAAACAGAGATGAGCCATAGCACAGTACGTGAATATGTAGTTCGTTTGCGGAGACTGGATGAATTATTGACATCAAGTAATTATCCTGAAGAAGAGTTTACACCAGAAAAAATTCAGGAAAAATTGAGTGAGAAATTGTCTCAGTCCGCTTTCAGTAACTACAATATCGCGTTGCGTAAATATGAACAATATCTGAGCTGGCAACAGAACGGACATTGTTAATTAGACAAAGACATAGCGTCTGTCGGGCTGAACAATTTTAGAAGGGGATGCGATAATAACGCATTCCCCTCTGTTTTTTAACCCGTCTTTTTTATCCAATAGTCATTAAGCTGGCATTACCACCTGCCGCCGCAGTATTAATGCTTAAAGAACGCTCGTGCAATAAACGCTCCAGTAGCAGATGAGTTTCACCACGGGCAAAGCTCTGTACAGAAATAATCGGCCCTTTACGTTGTGCGACAGCTTCACAAACATAGCGAAGTTGATCACAATCACCATGATAAATAACCGCTTCCATTGTTGTGTCTTCATTCTGCCAGTCATTGACCAAATGAATGGAATAACGAATTTCATCCGGTAACTGTTGCAGCAATTGCTGGTGCAGATCATCTTTTTCCCAAATAGCCTGACAGCCGACAGAAAGCACCGCTGCTAATTGGGTTAGCGCATCCTGCTCATTATCCGCGAGACAAAGGACTTGACCACGCGGTAACAGCGTATAGGTATTACGTTCTCCCGTAGGTCCCGGTAATACGCGCGTTGTTCCTCCCTGAGCCAGTAAACTATATTCCTGAATAACTTTGTTCAGTTCTGAATGATTATGTGCAATTGCCCATTCAGCCAGTTTGTTGAAAGGAGAATGCAAGGCAGTACGGGCTTTGGCATCCAGTAAATATTCCTCATCCTGTCGTGCCAGTGTTTGAGTCGCGGCATTGACTGGACGTTGGGACAACAGGCGATAAAGATAGAGTGGCCCGCCTGCTTTTGGCCCTGTTCCCGATAATCCTTCACCACCAAATGGTTGTACGCCGACGACAGCACCGACCATATTGCGGTTAACATATAAATTCCCGACTTTCGCTTTACTGGTGACTTGAGCGATAGTTTCATCAATGCGTGTGTGAACACCCAATGTTAAGCCGTAGCCGGAGGCGTTAATCTGATCCAGCAACTTATCCAATTCATCCCGCCTGAAGCGCACAACGTGCAGAACCGGGCCGAAAATCTCTTTCTTCAATTCATCAAAACTGTCCAGTTCAATAAGTGTTGGTTTGATAAATGTACCTTGCGACCATTCCTGGCTGTCTGCTGTATTTTGATGTACAGCCTGATAAATCGTCCTGCCTTTGGTGCGCATGGCTTGAATATGGCGTTCGATATTTGCTTTTGCTTCAGCGTCAATCACCGGGCCGACATCTGTAGCCAAGTGTTCAGGGTTGCCCATCCGGCATTCAGCCATCGCACCTTTCAACATAGTGAGTGTTCTGTCGGCTACGTCATCTTGTACGCAGAGAATACGCAGGGCAGAACAGCGTTGACCAGCACTGTCAAAGGCAGACGCAATAACATCGGTAACAACCTGTTCTGTCAGAGCAGAAGAATCGACAATCATCGCATTCATGCCACCTGTTTCTGCAATCAATGGCGTGGGACGCCCTTGTGCGTCGAGGCGACCGGCTATATTGCGTTGTAACAGGCTGGCAACTTCGGTAGAGCCGGTGAACATCACCCCACGTACGCGCTCATCACCTACCAGCATTGCGCCGACGGTTTCTCCTTGCCCCGGTAGTAATTGCAGGACGTCGCGGGGAATACCTGCCTGATGCAGCATTTTAACGGCAACCGCTGCAATCAGCGGTGTTTGCTCTGCCGGTTTTGCCAATACACTGTTACCAGCGGCTAATGCTGCGGCAATCTGACCGGTGAAAATTGCCAGCGGGAAGTTCCACGGGCTGATACAAACTACAGGCCCAAGCGGGCGATGAGTATCATTGGCGAAATCCTGACGAACCTGATCCGCATAATAATAGAGGAAGTCCACCGCTTCACGGACTTCTGCGATAGCATTGTTGAACGTTTTACCCGCTTCCCGCACCAGAATGCCGAGCAGGGATTGCAGGTTGTTTTCCATCAACTCCGCAGCACGCACTAAGATAGCTGCTCGCTCTGATGGTGGTGTTGCAAACCAGATTGTTCCTGCATTAGCGGAAATTTCCAGCGCATGGTTGACTTCCTGCTCTGTGGTTTCACGGACATAACCAACGGTATCAGAAGATTTGGCCGGATTATTGACGGGTCTGGCCACAGGTAACTCTCCGGTGTGAGCGTAATCACTACCCAATAGCGGTTCACTATTCCATGTTTCCATTGAAGAACTCAGCAGGGCACTGGAAAGTGAAGCCAGACGGTGTTCATTAGAAAGATCAAGCCCCGCTGAATTGACGCGGTTTTTACCATACAAATCAATTGGCAATGGAATTTTCGGATGCGGCAGACCGATTTGCCCTTCGGATTTAGCCAGCTCTTGTACCACCTTCACCGGATCGGCAACCAGTTCATCAATCGGTAGGGATGTATCTGCTATGCGGTTGACGAACGATGTATTAGCCCCATTTTCCAGCAGGCGGCGCACCAGATAGGCTAATAACGTCTCATGTGTTCCGACGGGGGCATAAATGCGGCATGGACGATTGAGCTTGCCATCAGCAATTTTACCAACCACTTGTTCATAAAGCGGCTCACCCATACCATGCAGGCACTGGAATTCATATTGGCCCGGATAGTAATTTTGCCCCGCAAGATGGTAGATAGCAGACAGAGTGTGAGCATTATGAGTAGCAAATTGTGGATAAATAAGATTAGGAACAGATAGTAACTTGCGGGCGCAGGCAAGGTAAGAAACATCGGTATACACTTTGCGGGTATAGACCGGATATCCTTCCAGCCCATCGACTTGGGCGCGTTTGATTTCGCTGTCCCAATATGCGCCTTTTACCAGACGGATCATCAACCTGTGACGGCTACGTTGTGCCAAATCGATAATATTGTCGATCACGAAAGGACAGCGTTTCTGATAAGCCTGAATTACAAAGCCAATCCCGTTCCAGCCTTCCAGTTGTGGTTCAAAACAGAGTTTTTCCAGCAAATCGAGAGAAATTTCCAGACGATCAGCTTCTTCTGCGTCAATATTGATACCAACATCGTACTGGCGAGCCTGTAAGGTTAATGCAAGTAAGCGCGGATAGAGTTCATCTATAACGCGCTCATACTGAGCACGGCTATAGCGGGGATGCAGGGCAGAGAGTTTGATGGAAATTCCCGGTCCCTCATAAATGCCACGCCCGTTTGATGCCTTACCAATCGCATGGATAGCCTGCTGATAAGAAACCATATAAGCCTGTGCATCTTCTTCAGTCAGAGCGGCTTCACCAAGCATGTCATAAGAATAGCGGAACCCTTTTTCTTCCAGCTTGCGCGCATTGGCGAGAGCCTGAGCAATAGTTTCCCCTGTCACAAACTGCTCTCCCATCAGGCGCATTGCCATATCCACGCCTTTGCGTACTAATGGTTCACCGCTCTTGCTGATGATCCGATTTAAAGATTTGGAGAGTTTGGCTTCATTGTGGGTAGAGACCAATTTACCTGTAAACAACAATCCCCATGTAGCGGCATTGACGAACATAGACGGGCTTTGACCAAGATGTGAATACCAATTGCCATTACTGATCTTGTCACGTATCAGAGCGTCACGGGTTGCTTTATCGGGAATGCGTAACAGCGCTTCGGCAAGGCACATTAATGCAACACCTTCCTGTGAAGAAAGTGAAAACTCTTGTAATAACCCCTGAACCAGACCGGAACGACCAATACCCTGTTTCTGCTGGCGTAATTTCTCTGCGATAGAATAAGCAAGTTTATGGGTTGCCTTAGCTTGTTCTTCTGATAATTGAGCCCGTTGCAGCAACATAGGAACTGCTTGCGTTTCGGGCAGGCGATAGGCAGCAGTAATTGCGGAACGTTTCACCGATTGGGGTAAAATATGTTCGGCAAAATCCAGAAATGGTTGATAAGAGACCTCAATCTGTGATTCTTCTTCGGAAATCTTTTCTTCTTTGTTATTCTGAGCGGCTGATATTTCTGGGATCTTTTCCTCATTTTCCAGACGTTCAAGATAATTAAAGATGGCTTGCTTAATCAGCCAGTGTGGTGTGCGTTCAATTCGTTGTGCAGCAGCTTTAATACGATCACGCGTTGCTTCATCGAGCTTCACGCCCATAGTGGTACTACCCATTCTCACTCCTTAATAGGTAAGACTAATCAAGTTACAGGACAATATCTTTCATGTTGCAACTTTGTGCAACTCTGTTAAAAGCTGTTGTTTGGAATTTGTGAAATTAATCTGGTTTTGATGATGTAGTTGGTGAGCTTATGATTATTAATGAATTATCCATATGATACATAAGAGTTTGTTATCATATTTCTGAGTCAAATCATAATCGATCGTTTTATAAAAGGTGCAACTTCTGGAACATAAATGTGACTTGGCGTGCGTTTCTTGTAAAAAATGCCGTTAATCAGTTGTTAAAAATGTTTTAGCTAATCTAGGATAGAGAGTGATTTAAAAACAATTACAAATATAAACTATACATATCGGAACAACGCCACCTTCAGTGAAATTATCTTCAGGTACAACTCTGGTATAACCGGATAAGTGAATACCTGCTTTGAAGATATATTGTGCTGAAGGGGGAAATTTTAAGTACAGATAACATCATTGACGCAAATCAGACCGTCTGAATAAACAGGATTTGCAAAAAAAAATACTATGGAGAAGAACCTGCATGACAGTAAATTCACCAATGCTAATTACCTTCATTGTCTATATTGCTGCGATGCTGCTGATAGGCTTCATGGCTTACCGTGCCACCAAGAATTTCGATGATTATATTCTAGGTGGCCGGCGATTAGGTAGTGTGGTAACAGCATTATCTGCTGGCGCTTCTGATATGAGTGGCTGGTTATTAATGGGGCTACCGGGGGCGATTTTTTTTAGCGGGTATTTCCAAAGCCTGGATTGCGTTAGGCTGTCTGCTTGGTGCATACCTGAACTGGCGATGGGTTGCAGGGAGATTACGTGTACATACTGAAGCTAATAATAACGCTTTAACATTACCGGACTATTTTGCCAATCGTTTTGAAGATAAAAGTAAACTTCTGCGTATTATTTCCGCGTTAGTCATTTTGATTTTCTTCACAATTTATTGCGCATCTGCTGTTGTGGCTGGTGGATTATTGTTCGAAAACTCATTTGGTATGAGTTATGAAAAAGCGATTTGGCTTGGTGCATTAGCTACCATCGCTTATACCTTTCTCGGTGGTTTTCTGGCGGTAAGCTGGACTGATACAGTTCAGGCATCTTTAATGATTTTTGCTTTGATTCTGGTGCCTGTTTTGATCCTTTTTAAACTTGGTGGATTTGAATCAGCTATTGATATTATCAAAGCAAAAGACCCTGCTTATCTGGATATGTTTCAGGGTGTACAGACCGTTACTATTATCTCCTTATTAGGGTGGGGATTCGGTTATTTTGGTCAACCACATATTCTGGCTCGTTTTATGGCGGCTGATTCTCATCAGACTATCCATAAAGCCCGTCGTATCAGTATGACCTGGATGTTTTTATGCCTCGCAGGAACAGTTGCGGTTGGCTTCTTCGGTATTGCCTATTTTGAGCAAAATCCAGCGCAAGCTGGGAATGTTATGCAAAATAGTGAACGTATTTTCATGGAGCTGGGGGTAATTTTATTCAATCCGTGGATTACTGGGGTATTACTGTCTGCTGTTCTGGCTGCGATTATGAGTACCTTGAGTTGTCAATTGCTGGTTTGTTCCAGTGCATTGACAGAAGATCTCTATAAAGCGTTTATACGGACTAAAGCAAGTCAAAAAGAATTGGTGTGGATTGGTCGTTTGATGGTTCTGATGGTTGCAGCTATCGCGATAGCTATAGCAACCAACCCGAACAACAAAGTATTGGCTTTGGTCAGTAATGCCTGGGCTGGCTTTGGGGCTGCATTTGGCCCGGTAGTATTAATTTCAGTACTCTGGAAACGGATGACACGTAATGGAGCATTGGCTGGTATGGTGGTGGGGGCAATCACGGTACTGGTGTGGATGGAATACCAATGGCTTGGTTTGTATGAAATCATCCCTGGGTTTATTTTTGCTTCTCTTGCGATTGTGGTAGTGAGTTTGTTAGGTAAAACTCCAAACCAGGCCATTCAGCAGCGTTTTACTGAAGCAGAAGCTCAGTATAAGACTAAATAAATTCGACTAAAAAGCCTCTGATATTTCGGAGGTTCATTCATTAGTTATCCCCTGTATCTTTCAAATTACAGTTGAAAGGTGGAGGGGTTATTATCAATTAATCATTTCATGTCCATATATTTATATATATGTAGCGGACATTAGTGAGAATATATCTTTTTATCTCAAACGAAGCTGGTCTCCAAAAATTTATTGGAGAACCAGCTTGCCTAAATTTTAATTAGGACTCTGATGCAGATCCAGACATGGATGCAGGATAAAGATAAGCAGACCAATCATTATACTGACAAACAAATATAGAAGCATATTTTGCTGACAATGGGTTAGCTAAATTAAAAACTTTGTTTCTTAAATCAGCAGCAGAACTTAGCGATTTTCCAATATAAGTTCCGGCAGGTAAAGCCATAATTTCGCCGCTGTTGTATCTGACTGTTCTATGAAAATCAATTATTTTCATGGATTCATTAAGAGCATTATGCTCTTTTGGACCTGCACCAAAAATTTCAACACGAATCAGATAATTATTCATATATCGTCTCTCTTTTATTTAAGAAAATATCAGTTATCCACTTTTTTTGACCACAGAATGTTATAACTACATCCAATCCCTTTCCGAGGCTGGTGTGCCGGTGAATTTAACAGGTATTAATGATGTTTTGCCATATCAATAAATCACAGTTATTTGAGGAAATAGTCATGTAAATGGAAATAGCAAAGTATAGGAAATGAAAATAGCATTTTCTGCGGTTTTTAATATTCTGAAAAATGAATATTTAATTATGAAGTTAAGAAATAAAATAACTTTGCGATAATGAGTAAATAAAAGAACCTGATTTCTGGGAATATGTAGGTTAGGGTATATCGCTATTTTGGTTGGATTATTTACTCCGATGGATACATTAGAACCCGTAATTCGGTTTATAAAATCAGGAAGTCCAATATATTCGCTCGTTATTGAGACAATATTGTGTCCGCCAGGCATGAAAAAACGGTAAAAATCATCGAGATCACAGAAAATTTCAGCTAACTTGACAATAGCCTGTTCCTTTTTAGTCGTCTAAAATTCTGATCTTGGAACAGGCTTTTAGTTCAATTTCTTACCCAGAATTCGGGGTAATTATTTCTTTTCTGCTGCAATACGATCACGAATGTGTTGAGCACGCTCCTGTGAAGGCGGGTGTGAATCAAACATACTGGTTTCACCACTGCCCAGTTTAGCCAGTTTCTCGAAGCTGGTTGCTAAACCTTCAGTTTTGATATTGCGTTTTTTCAGCAGATCATAAGAGAAGTCATCAGCCTGACTTTCCTGATGCTGTGAGAACTGCGAGTTGATCAGGTTTTCACCCAGTGCTGCAAGTTGAGAATCACTCAGCTGTGCGGCTACACCACCGGCTGATGCAGCTGCGGTACGTGCAGCAACTGTAGCATAAGCAACCTGCATTGCTTTACGGGTGTGGCCGAGTGCAACGTGGCCCATTTCGTGGCCCAGAACGCCTTCGACTTCATTGTTGTTCATCATGTCCATCAGGCCGCTGTATACGCGCACACAACCGTTAGCCATTGCCCATGCGTTCACATCATCAGTCAGATAAACTTTATAGTTAACCGGTGTACCGTTAACTTCGTTACCTAATGCTTTGGCGATTTTGTTCAGACGCTTAGTGTATTGGCTGGATGCCGGTGCAATTTTATTCTGTGCATCCATATCATTACATGTTTGGTCAGATAACTGTTTGACATCAGAATCACTTAATGTCGCCGCCTGGAATAGTTGCATTCCGGAGTGAACCAGCATCCCTTGATCAATATTCTTACAACCTGTCAGAATTACAGCAGAAACAGCTACTGCAACAAGAGTCTTAATTTTCATAATGTTTTTTTCCTTTGCAATACATGCAACTATAGTATTTTCAGAGCATTAAAAGATTATGAATTTTGCTAAAAATAACAATAGAAATAAACTCCAATAGTTATGATTATGTGAATTTGGTAACATTTTTAAAAAATAATCAAAATCTTAAGCAGAGTAATTTAGTTTAATTTTTTTAACAAAATGACTTTTTGTCTATTTAATATGAATTCTCAAAATGTAAGATCACTTTCTTACTTCTCACATCGCGAGGAACTCAGGGGATTTGAAAGCTAAATGTATCGCTATTATGAAAAGGCATTTATACGCTCTCAGTAATTGAATAAAATAAATACAGTATCTAATTTTGTGAGTAGCGTAAAATACAACCTATTGGTTTTTCGTGTAAATTCGTTCTGTTAATACTGTAGTTGTCTATGTCACAATGGCTCCTTAAACACAGCTTGCTGCTATTGAAGTCATGCTGTGAGAATAAACTGGATACAACTATGGAAGAAAAAATACAATCTACATACCCACCTGAAACTGAGGGTTCTCACCTTCAGCGAAGTCTTACTAACCGACATATACAGCTTATCGCTATTGGAGGAGCTATCGGAACTGGTCTGTTTATGGGATCAGGTAAAACTATCTCTCTGGCAGGGCCATCGATCATTTTTGTCTATATGATCATTGGATTTATGCTGTTTTTTGTGATGCGTGCAATGGGAGAGTTATTACTTTCCAACCTGCATTATAAGTCATTCAGTGACTTTGCCGCAGATCTACTTGGGCCATGGGCCGGTTTTTTTGTGGGCTGGACTTATTGGTTCTGCTGGGTGATTACTGGTATCGCGGATGTTGTCGCTATTACCTCTTATGTTGGATATTGGACACCTGATTTTCCTGAATGGGCCACCTCACTTCTATGTGTTTTAGTATTGCTGACTCTGAATCTCGCGACAGTAAAATTGTTCGGAGAATTGGAGTTTTGGTTTGCGATGATTAAGATTGTTGCCATTGTTGCTCTGATTGTAATAGGGGGAGTATTAATTGGCATTCAATTCCAGTCACCTTCGGGGCATATTGCCTCCTTTACCAACGTTTGGAATGACGGAGGTATGTTCCCAATGGGGCTGAGTGGCTTCTTTGCGGGCTTTCAAATCGCTATATTTGCTTTTGTTGGAATTGAATTGGTAGGAACCGCTGCTGCGGAAACAAAAAATCCAATGAAATCATTGCCGAAAGCAATTAATGCCATTCCGATCCGAATTATCACATTTTACGTGTTAGCCTTGGTTGTTATTATGTCGGTTACTCCATGGCGCGCGATTGTGGCAGATAAAAGCCCATTTGTGGAATTGTTTGTCCTGATTGGGTTACCGGCAGCAGCCAGTATTGTAAATTTTGTGGTTCTGACTTCTGCTGCTTCCTCAGCAAACAGTGGGGTTTTCTCCACTAGCCGGATGCTATTTGGTTTGGCAAAAGAGGGGGATGCACCAAAACAGTTCAGCCGTCTTTCCCGACGATCGGTTCCTGCATCGGGTCTGATATTTACGTGTTTATGCCTCTCCTGTGGCGTCATTTTGATCTATTTTATCCCCGATGTAATGCATGTCTTTACATTGGTAACGACAGTATCTGCCATTCTGTTTATGTTTATCTGGAGCATGATTTTGTGTTCCTATCTGGTTTATCGTAAACGTCGGGCTGAGTTGCATAAGGCATCTGTTTATAAAATGCCATTCGGTATTGTCATGTCGTGGGTATGCTTAGCCTTCTTTGCTTTTGTTTTAGTATTGTTGTCGTTGCAGCCAGATACCAGGCAGGCACTGATTGTTACACCAGTCTGGTTTATTATTTTAATGATTGGGTTTCAGGTTGTGAAAAAGCGCAGAGCCCGTCTTTAGTCGTCGAATATTCATTCTGTATAACTGATGGCCCCGTGTTGGGGCCATTTCTTTGTCGTCCCTAAATCGCTTACTTTTTACTACAGCTTTGTGAAAGATAGATTGTGTTGTCAGTCTGACATTTTTGTTCCTTGATGGAATCTTAGTTGCCATGTACCAGATGCCGATAACTGCCAAATGGATGAACGTAGCACTTTGTTATATGGATGTCCTGACTTATCCATTTCATAAGATTGATAAGTAAGAAGTACAATATTTTTATCCAAATTCTGCATATTAAAGTTTTTTGAAAAAATCTGTGAAATAGTACTTTTTTCTTCTTTTAATGCATCTTCCACAATTTTTTTAGTATAAACATAATCTGACTTTCCTATTTCCAGAAAATGATCATGTAAAATGGTATTTATCCATTTATTATCATTTCTTTTTTCTCTATGCAGGCTTACTTCAAGACTTTTTATCAATGCAAAAATAGTTGAGTTTTCCTGCTTCATAGATCACCTTAAAAAATTAATGGATCAGTAAAAATAGCTATATTTATTTGTTAAATAATCTATTTACATTTAATGTATTATCAGATAATTAAAAACCTCGTTGTAGTATTTTACACTCATACTCTTGTGAATTTAATTGGCTTTGTAGCTGTTTCATAAGAGTCTCATGATGCTCAAAATCACTACATATTAGTAAATCAAGAGCTGCATAGTTATATTCAGGCCAGGTATGTATAGTAAAATGTGACTCTGCTAATATCACAGCTCCACTAACTCCCCTGAATTTGGATTGATGAAAATGGCAATTGATAATATTAAACTTACACTTATCAGCAATATCAATCATCATGGTTTCGATAGCTGATACAGACTTTAATTTATCTGTTTCACAATTTTTCATCCCTATAACAAGATGAGTACCGAGCTGTTTTGTGCCTGTGGAGAGACTGATTTTTTCTTGTCCACGGTATTGGAACTTAGTCCCTTTACATCTATTGCAACCGACCTCGATAAGCTGTTCTATTGTTAATATGCTTTTTCCATATCCAATAGTAAGTTGGTTATCACATGATTTGCATTGATAAAATTTTACACGAGGATTAATTTCTCCGGTATATATTTTGTTGGAGTAAGAACTATCTTCTGAAATCATAGAATATGAACTTTGTGTAACAGAGAGAATGTATAGATCACTGACATTCCCAATAATACTTCCACCATGGTATTGATTGAATTGTGGATAAATATTTTTGATAAAAAGGTTTTGATCGCTAAACAATTTTTGTACTTCTTGGTTTTCTTTAGGTTTTTTTTGTCCAAATGATAGTAATATTTCACTACCGTCATTTTTAGCAAAACTAATTGCCCGTGATAAAAATAACTTTAACCCACTGAAAGTATATGGTGGATCTGTCAAGATAACGTCAAAGTATTTAGCATATTTATCTGAGTGTTTCAGGTCTACGTATTCAGTATTAATGATAAAATTATTTTCTTTTGATACCTCTTTAATAAACTCCAATAGTTCTTTATCTATGTCTTTGACATAAATATTATCTTTGCAATAATTGCCTAGTTTTTTAAATGCCATCATTAAAGCTAACGATGTTAAATCATCATCCCCCAAAAAGAGAATTTTTTGTTTAAATACTATTGGATTATTCAGTAATAACATGACCCTGCGTATTGATGTATCCAGAGTCGCATGGGCTTGGTCTAACAGTACATTGACGCGTGGACGTTTAGCATATATAGGTGAAAGTAAATTGACTAATTCATCTTTAAAATTTCTATTTTTTTCTTTTGAAAATAATGACCTATATAATTCAGTGTCAACCAATTTGTAATTAAGTTCATTCTGTACAAACTGGATGCCTGATGGAGTTAATTTAAAAACACCTTTTTTATCAGCGTAATTTGTTTTTATTAACTCTTTTTTGAATGCAGATACTATAGGAATAGGTAATCCTGTTTTTAACGAGAGATCTTTATTTGAAGTGCGCTTTTCCAAATATAAGTGTACAAATAATTTTTCCAGTACTTCAATCGGTTGAGACAAATTCATATTGTTTTTTATAGTGTAGAGTATATTCATTGTAATCTCTTTTATATTTTCCTAGCCATATTGGTGATATAATCGAAGTGGTTTTTTATTAATTCAGTTGTTAAAATTCCTGTCAACGCCATTGCAGTCAGTCCCTCTAAAATAAGGAAGGTTTGTTCTGCCTGCTTTTGATTAAAATCAGTTAATTTAAGAATGATTTTTATATTGGATTCATATATTTCACGTGCAATACTATTATTGTCTGTCTGTGATTCCTGGATCATAAATTCATATCCGGCAACTCGGATAGTTTTACGGATATTTAATAATTCTGTTTTTTCATGTTCCAGATATTCAATAAATGTACTAAAATTACGTTCTGATTTCTGTAAGTTCATTTGCCGAACAAGCGCGATAAAAAATATCTTTAGTGGATTGGAAATAGCGATAAACACCACCACGACTGATTTCACATTCAGTAATAATATCAGTCATTGTAACTTGACTATACCCTTTTTTAATAAAGACTTTGTATGCTTGTTCTAAAATATATTGATGCTTTTTCTGTGCTTTCATTTCATTACCTTTGAAAACGACATCAATGTCACTTTTGGAATAATCTATGTTAAATATTTTGCTTTTGCAATAAGAATATTGTCCATAAATAAGTATGAGGTTATTTTTATATAGTGATTATTATAAACTTTACTATAACGGTAGGATTAACGAACCATATAATGTTTATTACAAGCACTTTGTAGTAGACATTATAGACAAATAGTGAAAGGGGGCTTGCGGGCAAGAAAAGAGAGATTAAGTTTAAACATGGTAAAGATGCAAGTCACATTGTTGAATATGAATTTATTTTCGTTATTACTTTCAAATGATAATTAAAATGAGAAAACTATAAGCCAGTATACATATATCATAAATAAATGAGATCTATTTATATTTGGGGGTATTTTTATGTAATGTGAATATTGTTAAAGATGGTTTGATTTCTTTATCTTTTTCGTGATTTTTATTTACCCGGAGAGTTGCTTTCGATTTTGAGAAACAACATCTGTTAGAAAGTCTGCGACTTTCCTTATCCTGGGAGAGTGTGCCAAATCTGCCTGAATAACAAGCCAAAGAGGTCGTTCTAATTCCGGTTGCTGTGAAACACAAATAAAATCTGTAGTGTTGGCAATAAAGTGGGGCAGTATTGCCAATCCTAAACCTGCTTTTACCGCTGCAATTTGGGCTGAAAGTGAAGTTGTAGCTATAGAGAGTGGGCGGCCTTTCAGGATTTTCTCTATCCATTTGGATGATGGGAGTTGCAGGTATTCATCAGTCCAACTGATAAAGTGGAAGTTATCATATGTGCCTTCAGATATCTTAGCCGGATGATTTATAAAATATTTTTCACTGGCATATAATCCAAAACCCAATATACCTAATTGACGTACTGTAACATGACCTTGTTCAGGTCTGATAAGACGAAGGGCTAAATCAGCATCACGGCGATGAAGATTTATAGTATGTACATCAGTAATGATTTCCAGCGTCAGATCTGGGTAGTTTTTTTGTAAGGTTGACAGATTAGGAATAATTAAATTATTGGCAAGAAGTTCGGTTGTTGCGAGGCGGACTTTACCAGCGATTTTTGTACGTATGTCAGCTTCAGTCAGAAATGAATTGGCAGCTATTTCCATTATCTTGGCTTTTTCCAGTAGTTCTCTTCCATCTTCCGTTAACTGATAACCTGTCTGATGACGGAGGAATAAAGGCATTCCGAAAGTTTTTTCAAGCCGTTCAATTTTTCGCGATACCGTTGCGATACCAACACTAAGGAGCGTTGATGCATTACTGATAGTTCCGGTTTGTGCGACTGCCAGGAATACTCGAATATCATCCCAACTAAATGATTGCATATTATGATTTCCGTTTTTGGAAAATTATCTTCTAATTATGACTAAATATTTCATTTTTGAACTATGCCACAATAATTCCAGTAAAAACAACCCAGTTATCTTTTTAAAAATTAAGAGGGTTAAATCATGAACATACGAATAACGCCACAGTTAGCGGTTATTCTGACGTTGATTGCGACATTTTTATGGGGTTCAAACTTTCAGGTCACCAAAATAGTTCTTGTAGATCTCCCTCCGTGGACAGCTTCTGGTGAGCGTTTTGTTTTTGCTGTCTTATGTATTTTCATTTTTATGATGTTCAGAAGAAAAATTAATGGCAGGGTGTTTAAGAAAAACTGGCTGGCTTTTATTTGCCTTGGAGGAATTGGTATCGCGGGGTTTAATGGAGCATTGTTTGTTGGTCTCCAACATGGACATCCCGTGACTGCTGCATTAATAATGGCAACGACACCAGTTTCTGCCAATATTTTAGAAGCCATTATTAACCGCCATTTTCCTGAAATAATACGAGTGGTCGGAATGATTATTAGCTTACTTGGTGTGGCACTAGTAATTACCAATGGTCAGTTGATTTTTGGTAGCACGCTTCATATAGAAAAAGGGGTATTGATTATTTTTGTCGGGAGTCTCGGTTGGGCAATTTATACCGTTGGAATTCGTGTATTTGTTACAGAAGCAACTCCACTTGAAACCACCAGTTGGACAATGTTTTTTGGCATGATTATATTGGTAATAGTTGCAATTTCTGTTGAATCTCCTGTTCCTGCATTATTATCAGCACCACTTGAGAGCCATTTGGCGAGTATTTATATGGGTATTGCTGGTTCTTTTCTTGCCTATCTTTTTTGGAATATAGGCATTACTGTTCGTGGGGCAGGTAAGACAGCAATATTTTTTAATTTTGTACCTATTTTTGCATTGATGATACAGATAATTGTAGAGAACAGGTTCAGCTTAATTCAGTTTATTGGTAGTACTCTTACTATTATAGGCGTCCTGTTGGGGCAAGGTACTATCAAAATATTCCAAAGAACGCTGCTGTGATATTGACATTATTGTGGTATCTGGCGAATTGTGGTAACCAACGAAAAAATGAATGCGATGAAACTAATTAATGACCTATGACACACTTTGAGGAACATTTGATTGTGTGATTTAGTACTGAGTAAGACACAAGTATATGACAGTGTGGTTGCTATATGCTGACGTTAATATGGATATATACAAAACGTCACTCAGTACTGGATCAATCCCTGTCTGACCGATTCTGGTTTGGGCAATATTATGCAGAAACCGTGATTGAACCGCCAGAAATAGCTTTGTATCTGTGACGTCAATTATTCAATTATGGGACTAATGATGAAAGAACATCCTGATTTATGGATTGAACTTATGGATAGCCTGAGAAATGCTTGGCCACAGATATCCGGTTCCTTGCTGGCTATTATGATCTGTTATGGACGTCTGATTTATGATGGTGTAGAACGAAAAAACCGCTGGGTTGAACCTTTTTTATGTGGGGCGTTGTCATGGGGATTCTCAAGCGTACTGGAGCTGGTTGGTATTCCCAGCAGTATGTCACCCGCACTTGGTGGTGCTGTGGGCTTTATTGGTGTAGAAAAATTACGCGAAATTGCGATCCGTATCATTGATAAGCGTTTGGATGAAAAATCACATAATTAGAGGCTATTGATATTTTGTGGCCGATAATGGGAAGGTTATCGGTCACTGCGGGGCAGGTATAAGGCCCGTCAATAAAGACGTGGCCACCCTGAGTTTGCTACATTCTGGTATTTACCTGCCAAAGTTTAATCAACATGCGAGTCAGATAACTATCTCTATAATTACCTTAGCTGAATTGATCTTTAGTACAGAAAAAGCTCAAATCCTGAAATAAACCTTGCAACAGTCGAGAAGTTTACATCAAGATCAACAATCTTTCCTTATGATGCACAAGCCGCATTTCACTACGGTAATTTAGCATATGCCAGCTAATCAGCCTCCGAGGTATTCTGACATACCATTATTGCCGGAGGTAAATTTGCGGCTGGTAAGTTTCAGGATGTTGGGTTACGCCTAAATCAGCCCGATACCATTGTTTAAGGATATCATCCCGCAGGACATCCTGTGGTGTGCCGGATGCGACTAACTTTCCTTGATGTAATAGGATAATTTTATCCGCATAGAGTGCAGCCAGATTTAGATCGTGCAATACGCAGCAGACAGCAAGAGGGCGTTGGCGGGTCAGGTTATGAACAAGTCGCAATGTATGCTGTTGATGGTAAAGATCCAATGCTGAGGTTGGTTCATCCAAAAACAGACAGGACTCTGTTGGCTCTGGATGCCAGAGTTGAGCCAGAGTCCTTGCCAATTGAACACGTTGTTGTTCTCCGCCAGAGAGTTGCTGATAATTCCGATACCTCAGTTCATTACACTCTGTTAATGCAATTGCATCATCAATAGCGATTTGTTTATGTGCGTTTTCATGGGGGACTCGCCCCATTGCAATAATTTCTTCCACGCTGAAAGGAAAAGAAAGCGAACTGTATTGCCGCATTACTGCACGGATCCGTGCAAGTTTTTGGGTTGGCCATTGGGACAGCGGGATCCCTTGTAACAGGCATTCGCCACTGTTTGGTGAAACATAACCGGTTAACAGCCGTAATAGCGTGGATTTACCTGCGCCATTGGGGCCAATAATTGCAACAATTTCTCCTTGATGGATAGAGAGCGAAACCTCTTTGATGATTTGGCGCTGCCCAATAAAGTAGTTCAGATTTTTGGCTTCAAGTAAACTTTTTGACATTATCGGCTCCATTACAAACGGCCTTTTGATGGTTTAAGGATTAACCCTAAGAAATAAGGGGCACCAATTAAACCGGTAATCAGACCGACCGGCATTTCAGCGGGAGCAACTAACGTTCTGGCCAATGTATCCGCAGTTAACAAAAGACATGCTCCACCCAGTGCTGATATTGGTAATAACCAGGAATGGTCGCCGCCAAACCGCAATCTGGCAAGGTGGGGAATAACCAAACCAATAAAGCTGATAACACCACTCAACGCGACTGCACAGCCAATCAGCAAGGCACTAAGCAGAAGTAACTGAAACTTAGTTTGTTGGACATTAATGCCTAAATAGTGGGCTTCTTCATCGCCCAATTGCAGCAGATTGAGTTTTCGAGACTGACTGAGTGCTAACAGGCTGACGGGAATAATAATAGAAGCTGCAATAATCAGTGTCGGCCATTCAATCTGGCTCAGTGAACCCATCATCCAAATGGTAAACTGACGTAATTGTTGGTCATTACTGATATAGCTCAATACACCGATAAATGACATACATAGTGCATTAATGGCGATACCTGCAAGCAGCAATTTCGATAAATTGCCGTGGCTATATTTATTTAATGAAAAGATCAGTAATGAGACTAATAAACTACCACTAAAAGCTGCAATAACATGACCGTACAACGCAATACTTTCAGGTAACATGTCATCTGGTAAAGAGAAAGGCAAAAAGGTGGGCACAACAATGGTTATTGCCACAGTCAGTGCCGCACCACTGCTGATCCCTAATAATCCGGGATCAGCAAGAGGATTACGAAATAATCCCTGCATTATGGCACCGGAAACAGCCAGTGCACCGCCAATCAAAATCGCCAATAGAATACGCGGCAGCCGGATATTTAACCAGATTTGCCACTGTGGGTCATCCAAAGAGGATTCCCACAGAGTTTTAAAAGAAAGAGGCAATGCCCCCATATTGGCTGAACTGATTGCCAGAATAAATAGCAATACGCCCAGTAACATCAAACCAAAGCTGGGGGATTGGGTTCGACTCATTGCACTTTCTCCGCAGCCTCACGGACTTGTTTCATCACTTCCGGGGTGTGGATACCGAATCCGAGCAAGCTCATTTCATCCACAACGACAACCTGTTTTTTCTTTCCTGCCGGAGTAAAGTTCAAGCCCGGAAGTTGCCATAGTTTTTCCTCACCACCCAGCGTTTTCAGTCCTTCGGTGCTGACCAGCAGCAAATCAGGCTGGCTGGCGATAACTCCTTCCTGAGATAAAGGGCGGTATCCTTTAAATCCCTGCATGGCATTTTTGGCACCAATGGCATGAATAATCTTATCCGCAGCGGTTTGTTGGCCGGCTGCCATTGGCATAATCCCTCCGTGACTCATAACAAACATCACTTTTGTGGGAATGTCTGACGTAGGGATTGCGGCCAATTGTCGTTGATATTGAGTGATTAGCTCTTCACCACGTTTTTCCTGGTTGACCGCCTTGGCGGCGGTCTTGATTTTTTCAGGAACGGCTTCTAACGAGGCTTTGCTGGTCACTTTAATAACTTTTATACCGGAATCTTCGACTTGCTTGAGTGCCAGAGAAGGTTGGGCCAATTCACTAGTGATCACCAGTGACGGGCGCATAGACAAAATCCCTTCTGAATTCAGCATTCGCATATACCCCACATCTGGCAATGAGAGTATTTCCTTAGGGTTCTGACTGGTACTATCCCTGGCAACAACATGCTGTCCTTCGCCAAGTGCAAAAACGATTTCAGACACATCACCGCCAATTGTGACAATACGTTCAGCGGAGAACGCACTGGAGGAGATGGCAAGCATAAATGTTAGAAGCCACTTTTTCATGCTACACAAGTTTCCTTTTCTGGTTGCAGTTTAGGTAGTGCGGCAATTTGTTCACGCCACTGTGCTTGCTCAGGCGTACCTTCGGTACGCTGACCATACAGTTGGGCGATTTGGTTACCATCCGCATCGAACAACTCAAGGCTGGTGACGAAACCATCTGTTGTTGGCTTGCGTGTGATCCAGCTTTCAGCAATAGCACTTTCAATCAGGTGTAAGGTGAAGTTACGATTAAAAATATTAGCCCATTTCTGGGAAGAGTTTTCTTCCTGATACGGCATCAGACGCTCAAGTTTACCAGTAAAGATCTGGATACAACCGCGATTTCCGACGAAGATCATAATTTCATTTTGGTCTTTGTGTGCAACTTCAAGGATCTGAGTCAGGGCGGAATTCTCTACACGGTAAGCCAAATCATCTTTGACAGCATTGAAAATCTGCTGGCGATTGAGATTATGACGTTTCATCATGATGAAGAACTGGTGAACGTCGGTCATTGCACGCCACTCTTCATCTAATTGTGCTTTCAGCTCTTCAGTCACTTCTGCATATTCAGGGACTTCTTCAGGTTTCACTTCCAGCGCAGGGTTTTCATCTGTCTGATATTTCTCAATCAGGGCTTCCCATGCAGCCATATCAGTATTTGCGGTTGTATACACTTTGTGCAGAGCATCACCCTGGCGATCAAAGAACTGGATACTGTGACGCATACCATTTTTCGCAGGTTCTACCAGAGAGAAAACACAGCTCCAATGATCAAAGAACGTACGTAAATCTAGTTCACGTGGGTTTAGGATCAGACCAACATGCTGACTGAACTTTGTGTTTTCGTAACGACCAACCTGTTCATGAACAGCAAAATCATTGCGGGTAATGGCCTTGGTTTCACCGACTGTTGCCAGTTCTTGCAGCAGGGTAGGAGCATCAACGTTCAGACGTTTTGCGTCGATACCGACACGACTGTGCAGTAATTCTCCTTCACTGACATTAAGATAAGTGGCCAGGTCGCGTGCATATTTAGCTTTATTATCCGCTTTTGCCTGTAGGTAACGTTCATAAAGTGACTGATTCACAGATATTAGCTCCTTAAAAAAACTGCGTTAAAGGTTAAAAATTAGTGCTGTTATTCTTTACCACTGATAGCTGACAAACAGTCTGGCATTGCGGCCATTCTGCGGTGCGCCCAGTGATGAGTAATATTGCTTGTCGAAAGCGTTGCCGAGTACGACAGAGGTTGTTACACCTTTTAGCTGGCCTTCACCGTGGTAACTGATGTAGAAATCATTGACACCATAGCCTGCATATTTGGAAACTTTTCTTCCATATTCATCTTTATCACCACCATTAACCCCTTTGAACTGGGTACGTTGAGTGAATTTACCGATCCAACCAATAGAAAAACCGCTACTGGAAAGAGGGATATCTAGCGTACTGGTCACTGTATCAGGGCTGAGGGCATCAATAGATTTGCCGGTTTGCTCATCTTTACCGGCAGTGCGGTTATATGCCAGATCCCATGAGAACCAATCTGTGTCATAAGTCATCGAAACATCCCAGCCCCAGATTTTGGCTCTTGGGATATTTATTGATGTTGTGAACTTCCAATCAGCGGTTATATTGGTAGAAATATAATCTTTCGCTTTGGTATCAAAATAGCTGGCTTTGAATTTCAGCCCATCATTGTTGGTAAGTAATTCATCGAAACGTAACCCGAAGCCATATTCCTGAGTTTCATTACTCTCAGGACGCAAGTTTGGATTAGGTTTCCAGTAATTTCTACCAAAGTGTCTGGAATCGTTATACATCTCTCCCATTGTCGGAGAACGGAATGCCTGAGAATAAGAAGCAAACAGCATCGACCAATCTGTTGGGGTGATACTGATAGCGCCTTTTGATGACCACTTATCAGCATTGATATCTTTGTATTTATCGTTTGATGCTTTGTAATTGTCATAACGTGTACCGACGATAAATGAAACCGGCAAATCACGAATAGTTATTTCGTCTTGCAACCAACCAGATGCAAAACGGATATCCGCATTCGGGAATCCATTTATATCATTGCTGCTTGGTTTTTGTTTCTGTTTATATATTTCGCTACCATAAATAAATTGATGTGCAGCAAAGGCACTTGCATTCAAGTGAGAACGGTTTTCCAGTTTGAACCCATAAGTTTCCTGTTTACGGCCTTCAAAGCCATCTATTTTAGTTTTGGTATTGATGGTTACATCAGAATAATAAACGTCATTCCTTAGGTTCAGCCAGCTATACTCTGAAGGGTTGAGTTTATAAGTCAGTTGTACATCACGTTGTGTCGTTGTGCGATCTGCCCGCAAGTTTCTGCTATGGTCAGTGATATCTTGTGGATTTTTCGGCTCATCAGCTTTATTGCGGTAATAACGCAGCTCGCCGCCAAGTGACTGGTTGTCATCAATTGTCCATGTCCCTTTTGCCAGCATATTGCCGATAGTTTCATCATTCTGGCCTTTTACCCCGCCACCGTAACGAATATTGCCAACACCACGGGTGCTGAAACTGAATAAACCATCAAGATTATCGGTTTTACCAAATGCGGCTCCGCCGAATCCCCAACTGTGATCCCCGGTTCCGGCACGACTAAAAACACGAAAGCCCGTATTTTGTCCCGCCTGTAAGAGATCTGCTGCATCAACCGTCTGATAGGCAATGACCCCACCTAATGCACCACTGCCATAGAGCAGGGCGGATGGGCCACGGACAACTTCAACTTGTTTAATCAGTGAGGGATCAAGGAAAATGCCATTAATGTGCTTGGTATCAGTACCCTGACGAACGCCATCAACCAGCATTAAAACGCCTTTTTGAGAGTAACCACGCAGACTGATTTCTTGCCCGTTAGCACGCCCGTAATCCACAGTATTAATCCCGGGGATCTTGCGCAGTAAGTCATTTGCATTGCCTGCAACTTTACTGTTGGCTGAGTTACCTTCAACAACTGTTACCATCATAGGTGCTTCAAAACTGTCGCGCTGATTCCCTGTGGCATAAACCGTCAGCGTATCTTTATGATGTTTGTTATTCTCTGCTGGAACTGTTTTTTCAGCTTGGATGGTTGCTGCGTGAGCAGAAGACAACCCTGTCAGAATGACAATACTTAGTGCAGACAATTTCAGGTTTGGTGGTTGAATTCGGGTCATATAGGTTATCTCCATAATTTTGCTGTGTTTTAAAGCACACGAATGGTTTTGAAACATACATATATCGTTTTAAAACCATTGAGATGCATCACGGTGAATTCTCTGAATTGTTATTAAGTCAGAGTAAAGTTATCGGGTTGTGTCGAATCACGATGTAACGCAAGAAGGATCTGTTGTTGCAAAGGATTGATGTAGTAGCACAGGCAATCAGTTAATTTTTTCATAACCCAATATGAACAATAATTATTCTAGTATTGAGAATAATTATCGTTTCTGTGTTGATTAACTTCAAGTTATTTTTTTATGTAGGTATAACTGACTCAATAGATTGGTTTTGTATGATTTTTCGAAAGGGAACTGGCTCCTATTTCCACGTGAACAGAAGCCAATAAAAACGATATTCAGAACCGACTTTCAACTGCTTCAGCCAGAATATTAAGGAATTGTTCGGTATCTTGCCAGCTAAGGCATGGGTCAGTAATAGATTGTCCGTAGGTCAGAGGTTCTCCCTGCATGATTTTTTGAGAACCTTCGACTAAAAAACTTTCTGCCATGACACCCGCAATAGCCGTTGAACCAGACTGGATCTGTTGGCTGATATTTCTGGCTATATCCAGTTGTCGGCGGTGAACTTTCTGACAGTTTCCATGACTGCAATCTACGATCAAGTGTTCTGGCAGGTTGAATTCGCGTAATTTCTGACAAACTGCTGTAATATCTTCAGCACTGTAATTCGGTTTTTTTCCACCACGCATAATGATATGCCCATAAGGATTTCCGCTGGTCTGATAGATGGTCATCTGTCCATTTTTATCGGGTGACAAGAACATATGTCCGGCACGTGATGCCCGTATTGCATCAATAGCAATATGAATATTACCGTCAGTACCATTTTTAAATCCGACCGGACATGACAGTGCAGAGGCCATTTCCCGGTGGATTTGGCTTTCTGTTGTTCTTGCACCGATTGCTCCCCAGCTAATTAAATCTGCAATATATTGCCCGATGACCATATCCAAAAATTCTGTGGCAGTGGGCATTCCCAACTCATTAATATCAATTAATAACTTACGGGCGAGTGAAATCCCTTTATTGACCTGACAGGAGCCATCCAACATAGGGTCTGAAATTAACCCCTTCCAGCCAACAACAGTACGAGGTTTTTCGAAGTAGGTTCGCATTACGATTTCCAGACTGTGCTGATATTTTTTACGCAATACGTGCAGACGCGAGGCATAATCAAGGGCGGCATCAACATCATGAATAGAGCAGGGCCCAATGATGACCAGCAAACGTTGGTCGTTGCCTGTAATAATAGCTTCAATACGTCTGCGTGATACCGTCACATTTTGCAAAGTTTTTTCTGATATAGGATATAGCTCAGAAAGTGTTTTAGGTGTTATTAATCTGTCAATTGGGTGGGTTCTTAACTCATCTGTTTTGTGCATATATTTTCTCGAATTCTACTTCTCTTGAGGCGCAGTCTGGCGTAATTGTAATTGAAATTACAATAACTCAACTTCCAGCAAATTCAACAAACAATAATTACAATTACATGAGAAATCGTGAATATAAGATTGTAACGATATTCTGAGATGTGCTGGTATTTCCGGGATCAGAACATGCGCCGTTTCAATCCCATACTGTCAATAATTTTGGTTGAAATCTCTTCGACAGAATAATTGGTGGTATTTAAGTAATTAATTTTGTTTTTGCGGAATAGGGCTTCAACCTCAGTAATTTCTATCCGACATTGCCGTAATGAAGCATAACGACTATTTTCTCTCCGTTCTTCCCGGATAGCGGCCAGTCTTTCCGGGCTTATTGTCAATCCGAACAGTTTCTGCTGGAAAGGTTTTAGATCGGCAGGCAATTGCAGATTATCCATATCATCAGCAGTGAAAGGATAGTTTGCGGCTTGAATGCCGAATTGCATGGCAAGATAGAGGCTGGTGGGTGTTTTTCCACAGCGGGAAACACCCAGAATAATCACCTGAGCCTGATCGAGATTGCGTAATGAAATACCATCATCGTGTGCGAGGGTGTAATCAATGGCTGCGATACGGGCATCATATTGACTCAGATTTTTTTCAGATAAACCATGGGTACGGTGTAATTCAGGTTTAGGTTCCAGTCCGATTTCTTGCTGTAATGGTGCTACGAGAGTCTGGACAATATCCAGGCAAAAACCTTTACTGCTGGTGATAATATTTTTAACTTCACTGGAAATGATGGAATAAAAAACTAATGGCCTGATTTGTGTTGCCTGATAGATGGTATTTATCTGGTTCCTGATTTCTTCTGCTCTTATTTTGTTGGTTACAAAGGGTAAGGTATAAGACGTGATAGTAATCGGGAATTGGGACAATACAGCATGACCCAAAACTTCTGCCGTAATTGCTGTACCATCGGAAATGAAAAATACACTGCGTTCCAGAATTTCATTGTCCTGAATCTGAGGAAGTTGGATCTCTATCATTGTGCTTTTCTTTATATTGTTGAGTTTATAGGGAGTTATCAAAATATTAGCTGAATCGTTTTTATTACAAATTACAGCTATCGATAACGTTCCAGATTATACGTGTAAAAAAATAATATTGTTGGGTTGATCGATTCACCTTTCCATATGCAGCAAGACATTGTGCTAGGCTATTTCTTGCTGTAAAAATAGTTTTAATTTTCCGAGTTGTACCTCCGAATATAAAAAGGATAGTTTCAATGTCCAATAATGGCCTTACCCCATGTAATGTGCTTTGGTATAACCAATTAGGCATGGATGATGTTAGTCGGGTCGGTGGTAAAAACGCCTCTCTTGGCGAAATGATCACTAATCTGGCTGACCTTGGTGTATCTGTCCCCAATGGTTTCGCTACGACTGCACAAGCATTTAATGATTTTCTGGAACAAAGCGGTGTTAACCAGCGTATTTATCAATTACTGGATGAAGTTAATGTTGATGATGTTAATCAATTAGCTAAGGCTGGCGTACAGATCCGCCAGTGGGTGATTGATACACCATTTACGGCGCAACTGGAGAAAGATATCCGCGATGCTTATTTGCAATTGTCTGAAGGTGAGCCGGATGCTTCTTTCGCTGTCCGCTCCTCTGCGACTGCTGAAGATATGCCGGATGCTTCTTTTGCCGGGCAGCAAGAGACTTTTTTAAATGTGCAGGGCATTGATGCCGTGATGATTGCCATTAAACATGTTTTTGCATCTCTCTTCAACGATCGGGCCATCTCCTACCGTGTCCATCAGGGCTATGACCACCGTGGTGTTGCATTATCAGCCGGGGTACAGCGTATGGTGCGTTCTGATCTGGCATCATCGGGTGTGATGTTTACGATTGATACTGAGTCTGGTTTTGATCAAGTCGTGTTTATTACATCTGCCTATGGTTTGGGTGAAATGGTTGTGCAGGGAGCTGTGAACCCTGATGAGTTTTATGTCCATAAACCTACATTAAAAAATAACCGCCCTGCGATCGTCCGTCGTAATTTGGGCTCTAAAAAAATACGTATGGTCTATGCAGACAACAAAGAGCATGGTCAGCAGGTACGTACAGAAGATGTCTCTGAGGAGTTACGCAATCGTTTCTCTCTTACTGACAGTGAAGTTGAAACACTGGCAGGGCAAGCATTACTGATTGAAAAACATTATGGTCGTCCGATGGATATTGAGTGGGTGAAAGACGGGCACAATGGCAAGCTGTATATTGTACAGGCACGTCCTGAGACAGTCCGCTCAAATCAGCAGGTGATGGAACGTTATCAACTGAATGAACAGAGCCGTGTGCTGGTGGAAGGTCGTGCGATTGGGCACAAAATCGGTGTCGGTATGGTTAAAGTTATCCACAATCTCAGCGAAATGGATCGTATCCAGGTAGGGGATGTGTTGGTAACAGATATGACCGATCCAGATTGGGAACCAATCATGAAAAAAGCGGCAGCGATTGTTACCAATCGTGGAGGCCGTACTTGTCATGCTGCTATTATTGCTCGTGAATTGGGTATTCCTGCGGTAGTGGGTTGTGGTGACGCGACAGAACGCTTAAAAGAAGGTGAGCAGGTGACTGTTTCTTGCTCTGAAGGGGATACCGGTTTCGTTTATCAGAATAAACTGGATTTCAGCATTCAAAGTTCTCAGGTTGATGAGCTGCCAAAGTTGGATGTTAAGATCATGATGAATGTGGGCAATCCGGATCGGGCGTTTGACTTTGCCTGCCTGCCGAATGAAGGTGTAGGTCTGGCACGTTTGGAATTCATTATAAACCGTATGATTGGTGTGCATCCCCGTGCCCTGATTGAGTTTTCTGAACAATCCCCTGAACTACAGGAACAGATTAAATCATTAATGGCAGGCTATGATGATCCTGTTGAGTTTTATGTCGGACGTCTGACGGAAGGTATTGCGACGTTGGCGGCGGCATTTTGGCCTAAGCGTGTTATTGTACGTTTATCTGACTTCAAATCTAATGAGTATGCGAATTTAGTTGGCGGTGATTTATACGAACCACACGAAGAAAACCCGATGCTTGGTTTCCGTGGTGCTGGTCGCTATGTTTCTGACAATTTCCGTCAATGTTTTGCTCTGGAATGTGAAGCGGTCAAACGGGTGCGTAATGTTATGGGGTTAACTAACGTCGAAGTGATGATCCCATTTGTACGTACAGTAGCACAGGCCGAAGCTGTAATTTCAGAATTGGCATTACAGGGTTTGAAACGTGGTGAGGATGGGTTGAAAGTCATTATGATGTGTGAAATTCCATCAAATGCATTATTAGCAGAACAATTCCTTGAGTATTTTGATGGTTTTTCTATCGGTTCAAATGATATGACTCAATTAGCATTAGGACTAGATCGTGATTCGGGTGTCGTATCTGAATTATTTGATGAACGTAATGATGCAGTGAAACAATTACTTTCTATGGCAATTCAGGCAGCTAAGCGACAAGGAAAATATGTCGGTATTTGTGGTCAGGGGCCTTCTGATCATGAAGATTTCGCTGAGTGGCTAATGAAAGAAGGGATTGACAGTTTATCATTGAATCCTGATACCGTTGTAAAAACCTGGCTTTCTTTAGCAAGAAATAGTTAATTACAGCTTATCCAGGCATGAATTAAAAAGCCTGTTAAAAGTATTCTCAGGCTTTTTATTCTTTATAACATGATCTTTTTTAATATGGGCGATATATTATATAGAATAAATGGAATTTTTCCAAAAAAAAAGCCTATCATGGGCTGACAGGCAAAGACTACACACAGCAATATATATTACTTCACTTATCCCAGTTTGTGGCGTTTACAAACTAAGACAGCAATTCACGGGAAACATTGTTTCGATGAAAAGAATACTAATTTAATAAGTGAGTTTATTCATTAAGAATTCTCTTAATAAATCAGAATTAAGAAAACAAAATTAAAAAATAACTTTTTTGTAACAAGTTCTTGAAGAATTTATTTACTGGCGGGATGAATTTCTATTTTTTATAGAAACGAGATTATCTATTTACTTTAATGATAGTTGCGCGGAAAAATCATATTCCGCGCTATCATTTATTATTGTAGAGGGTCTTTTTTGAAATATTGTTCTATATGTTCTATTTTATTTTCGGGTTTAGGAACTTCATCCATCCAGGCCAGCAGCAAGCTATAAGAGACAGCTAATACCACCGGGCCGATAAATAATCCAATCACACCCAGTGAAAGTATACCTCCGATAACACCGGTGAGAATTAAAACCATAGGTAAATCGGCACCAAGACGAATAAGGAAAGGACGAAGAACACCATCCATTGTGACCAGAATTAAACTCCAGACAACTAAAATAGTTCCCCAGGTCGTTTCTCCTGTCCAATAAAGCCAAACAATGGATGGGATAAGGACGAGTAAAGGGCCTAATTGAGCAACACAGAGTACAAACATTATGACTGTTAGGATCATTGCATAAGGAATACCTGCGATTGCTAACCCAATTCCACCAGCGATAGCCTGTACGAGTGCTGTAACAACCACACCTAAAGCAACAGCACGAATGGAACGAGCAGCCAGTAGTACAACTGCATCACCACGTTTACCCGCCAGTCGGATAGCGAAATGGCGAATGCCTAGCATAACGTGTTCACCTTTCCAATAAAGCAGGACACTGAACAGTACCATGAGTGCCAGGTGGAACAGAAAACGGCCTGCATTGGCGGCCTGAGCAAAAAACCATGTTGCTGCTTTACCAATATAAGGCGGAATTTTGGCCAGAAGCATGTTACTGCCTTCAGCAATGGTGTCTTGCCATTTAATATATAAGTCATTGCCAATGATCGGGATTTTATTGAGCCATTCCAATTGAGGCAGGTGTATATTGGATGGAGATTTTGCCCATGAAATTAGTGGAGTGCTGTTTTCCAGCAGGCTGCTAACCAGTAAGGCAATAGGAATAACAAATAATAAAATCAATATTAGTGTCATGATGGAAACCGCGATCCAGCGTTTTCCCCATAAATGTTGTTGTATTTTTTCCATTAGCGGCCAAGTTGCGATAACCACCATTCCTGACCAGATGAACCCTAAAATAAATGGACTCAAAACCCAAAAGCTGGTCGTAATGAGTAGTAAAATGAAGAACAGTACAAATAGCAGTTTGGGTAAATCGTGGCGTGGTTGCGATTTTTCCATGAAATGATTTCTCTCGGCAATTAAAAATATTGTTAGAATCAACAATGGTAAATAAATATAACGTTATTTCACAGATTGCTCAAAATTGTTAAATATTGTGATATTGTTGAAAAACCGTCTGTTCAGATCCCTGTCTGAATTGACTATTAAGGTAGTATATAAATAAAGCAATGTGGACACTTATTAGAAAAAGGGGCAATGAGCCAATGATCCCACGTATACCACAAGCCCCCCAAGTCAGTGAACTGGTAAAGGAATATTTGACTGTATTGAAGGAAACTGGTTTTACAGGTGATACTGCCAGCAATTACGCAGACAGACTGACTATGGCGACAGATAATAGTATTTATCAGTTGTTACCACAAGCGGTTATCTTTCCGCGTTCCAGTGCCGATGTTGCATTGTTGGCGAGGATTGCAGGAGAAGAACGCTTCCATTCTCTGACATTCACACCCAGAGGTGGGGGAACTGGTACGAATGGCCAGGCCCTCAACGAGGGTATTGTTGTAGATATGTCCCGGTATATGAAAAGGATTCTGGAAATTAATCCAGAACAAGGGTGGGTTAAAGTTGAAGCCGGTGTTATTAAGGATCAACTCAACCAATATCTAAAACCTTTCGGTTATTTTTTCTCTCCTGAACTATCAACCAGTAATCGCGCCACATTAGGCGGTATGATCAATACTGATGCATCCGGTCAAGGATCGTTGGTGTATGGTAAAACGTCGGATCACGTACTTGGTGTCCGTGCTGTTTTACTGGGGGGAGAAATGCTTGATACCCGCCCTATGAGTACAACACTGGCAGAATCGATTGCAGAAGAGAAATCTGTTATCGGCCATGTCTATAAAACGGTACTTGAGCGTTGTCGTGAACAACGGGAATTAATTGTTGAGAAGTTCCCGAAACTCAATCGATTTCTGACAGGTTATGATTTGCGTCATGTTTATAGTGATGATATGCAAACATTTGACCTGACGCGCATATTAACGGGATCTGAAGGCACTCTGGCTTTTATTACCGAAGCAACATTAGATATTACACCATTACCGAAAGCCAGACGGCTCGTGAATGTAAAATATGATTCTTTCGATTCAGCCCTGCGTAATGCTCCGTTTATGGTTGAAGCCAAAGCGCTTTCTGTTGAAACGGTAGACTCAAAAGTTCTTAACCTCGCACGTGAAGATATTATTTGGCATTCAGTAAAAGAATTGATTGCTGATGTTCCGGACAGGGATATGCAAGGCTTGAATATCGTTGAATTCAGCGGAGACAATGAGCAGCAAATTGATCAACAGGTTAACGCTCTCTGCTTGCGCCTTGATGAATTGATGGCAAACAATCAGGCAGGTGTTATCGGTTACCAGACTTGCCACCATTTGGATGATATTGAACGCATTTATGCCATGCGGAAAAAATCTGTCGGATTGTTGGGTAACAGTAAAGGTGCAGCTAAACCTATCCCGTTTGTTGAAGACACTTGTGTACCTCCTGAACATCTTGCTGATTATATTGTCGAATTTCGCCAGCTTCTTGATAGCCATCAACTTGATTATGGTATGTTTGGTCATGTGGATGCTGGAGTTTTGCATGTCCGGCCTGCATTGGATATGTGTGATCCTCAGCAGGAAATTCTTATGAAGCAGATTTCCGATGATATAGTCCGCTTGACAGCTAAATATGGCGGGTTGTTATGGGGAGAGCATGGCAAAGGTTTTCGGGCAGAGTACAGTCCGGCTTTTTTTGGCGAAATCCTGTACGATGAATTACGTCAGGTAAAAGCGGCATTTGATCCACTCAACAGGTTGAATCCGGGAAAAATTTGTCCGCCAATGGGAATTGACGCCCCGATGATGCAGGTCGATGCCGCTAAGCGTGGCACTTATGACAGAATTATTCCTGTTAATGTCCGAAACATATTCCGTGGGGCAATGGAATGTAATGGTAATGGTTTGTGTTTCAACTTTGATGTAAAAAGCCCGATGTGCCCTTCAATGAAAATCAGCCAGCATCGCATTCATTCGCCTAAAGGTAGAGCAACCCTTGTCAGGGAGTGGTTGCGGCTTCTAACGGAGCAAGGCGTTGAACCTAAGTTATTAGAACAAGGATTTGATCAGGCCCGATCCGGTTTACATGGAGTAAGTTTGCGTGGATTGATTGAAAAAACGCGTTATAGCTGGAAAGCATGGCGGGGAGAGTATGATTTTTCCCATGAAGTAAAAGAGGCGATGTCGGGTTGTCTGGCATGTAAAGCTTGTTCAACACAATGCCCGATTAAGATTGATGTACCATCATTTCGTTCCCGGTTTTTGGCTCTGTACCACAGCCGTTATTTACGTCCGTTGCGTGATCATATTGTTGCCAATGTAGAAAGCAGTACCCCGTTAATGGCAAAGGCTCCCCGGATATTTAACTTCTTCTTGCGGCAGCCATGGCTGCAAAAACTCAGTCAACATACTATTGGTATGGTTGATTTGCCACAGCTTTCCTATCCGACATTACAGCAGCAACTCGCAAGTCATTATGCAGCCCGGACGACATTAGAACAGCTCGAAATGTTATCTACAATCCAACGTAAGCAGCATGTACTTATCGTCCAGGATCCTTTCACCAGTTATCACGATGCAAAAGTTGTCACTGATTTTGTGCGGCTGATCGAGAAGCTAGGATATCAGCCAGTATTGTTACCATTTTCTCCGAATGGAAAAGCACAACACGTTAAAGGATTTTTAAATAAATTTGCCAGAACTGCCGGGAAAACGGCTGATTTCCTGAAACGGGTAGCACAACTGGATATTCCTATGGTGGGTGTTGATCCTGCTTTGGTTCTGTGTTATCGCGATGAATACAAAGATATTCTGGGTGAACGGCGGGGGAATTTTAACGTTCAACTGGTTCATGAATGGCTGGTGAACGTGTTGCCGGAAATTGCCTCAAAAGGAAAACGTGACGAGGTAACATCTGGTCATGATTGGTATTTATTGGGGCATTGTACAGAAGTGACAGCGTTACCTAATAGCGGTAAACAATGGATTGATATTTTTCACCATTTTGGCTGTAAGTTAAACAACATCAATGTGGGATGTTGTGGTATGGCAGGCACATATGGTCATGAGAAAAAGAACCTTGATAATTCTATTGGCATTTACAGACTTTCGTGGGCGCCTGTACTGAATAATCTGGCTTTGGAACATTGCCTCAGTACTGGATATTCATGCCGTAGTCAGGTGAAGCGCATAGAAGGAAAAGTACTTAAACACCCATTACAAGCTTTATTGGAGATAATGCAGTGATTTGGAAACGTCATCCAGATGTAAACATGTTAAATCAATTGGGTATTGATTGTATTTTGAATCATATGGGAATAGAAATCACTCAACTTGGAGATGATTTCATTGAGGGAACAATGCCTGTTGACCAACGAACTAAACAGCCATTTGGTATCTTGCATGGTGGAGCATCGGTGGTATTAGCTGAGACTCTGGGCTCCTTTGCCGGTTATCTCTGTTCTGAAGGAGAACAGAAAGTTGTGGGGGTTGAAATTAATGCCAATCATATTAAAGCTGTGCGCGGGGGAATAGTTAAAGGGATCTGCAAACCAATCCATCTTGGGCGTACTCATCAGGTCTGGCAAATTGATATCTATAATGGACAACAGCAATTATGTTGTACATCCCGCCTGACTACAGCTATTTTATCTTAATATTCAATATATTATAACGTAAGTTGATTAGTTTAAGTTCCTGCTGATATTTGTTGGCAGGAACTTTTGGGGTTTATCTGATTATTTGGTTGATTTCAGCCAATTCATTCTGAATATGGCTGAAAATAACACATAGCCTGTTTTACGCCAGGTTTTGACTATTGATATGTTAGTCTGGTGTAATTACGTTGCCATCAGTTGTAAGATGCGTTGTAGTCTGAATACTGTTCAAATTTAGCTTTGATTGTGGCAAAGGGAATAGAATAGTCTCCCAGAATAGGCTATTAATTAACCACCGGCATTCAAATAACATTGAGGAAGTGTGTATGAAGCGATTTTTGACTTTTATCAGTACTTTCTTGATCGGCATGTTGTCGTTCTGTGGGGCAGTTAATCTAGCTTATGGAGTGGAATATCCATTGCCACCAGCTAACAGCCGCCTGATTGGTGAGAACTCCATCTATGTCGTACCTGATGATGGTCTCCCGTTAGAAGCCATTGCCGCCAAATACCAAATAGGTTTGCTGGCTATGTTGGAAGCCAATCCTGGTGTTGATCCTTATCTACCCAAACCCGGTACAAAACTCATTATTCCGTCACAGATGTTACTTCCCAATGCCCCTCGTCAGGGGATTGTTATTAACCTGGCTGAACTGAGACTCTATTATTATCCAAAAGAGAAGGATCATGTCATTGTTTACCCAATTGGAATTGGGCAGCTTGGGCGCAATACACCAACAATGACGACATCGGTTAGCCAATTAATCAAACATCCGACATGGACACCTACTGCTAATATCCGCAAAGATTATGCAAGTCGCGGTATTATCTTGCCAGCGGTAATACCCGCAGGCCCGGATAATCCGATGGGTGATTTTGCTCTGCGTTTGGCAGCAGGGCGTGGAGAATATCTGATACATGGTACTAATGCGAATTTTGGTATTGGTATGCGGGTCAGTTCGGGTTGTATCCGCTTGCGTCCTGATGATATTGAGGCACTATTTTACAACGTTCCGAAGGGAACCCGTGTGCAGATTATTAATGAACCAATCAAATATGCGGTAGAACCAAATGGCAAACGCTATGTTGAGGTTCATCAACCACTTTCAAAGACAGATGCTGATGATCCTCAAACAATACCAATTAAGCGTACAGAAGGGCTATTAAAATTTATTGAGAATAATAATACGAATGCTGTCTTGGTGGATCAGGAGATAATTCGTCGTTCTGGCATGCCTGTGGTAGTCAATAAGGGAACTATTTTGTCCGGTGAGAAGGGAAGAGAGCTCCGAAGGTTGACGGAAGAACGTGAAGAAGTTACTCTCAATATTCAGCCCATTAAATTACCACCGTTGAGCCAGCCTGCTCCAATTTATCAGACTAAATCCTGACCGAAACAGTGAATTGAGAATATAAAGAATGGCGTACTTACCAAAGTACGCCATTCTTGGATATGCTACAAATTTATTTTTTGTAGGAACGAACTTGGTTGTCAAGACGTTGATTTGCACGAGCGGCTTCGTCTCTAGCTGTTTGTACATCAGAACGCACTGAACTAACCTCATTGCTCAGTTGGTCAACTTTTGAACCCAGAGTTTGAATCTGAGAGGAAAGCTGGTCAACTTTAGTCGTGCTTGTACAACCCGCTAACATAGTAGAAGCAAGAATTACTGCGCCAAGTACAACTTTAGTACGATTCATCACAATACCCTCTAGATTAAGTTAATCCCCAAGTAGCTATCTAATTATTACACAAACTTTTTTGGAAAGAGAATAAATTTTTGTCTGGATAAACAAATTCTACTGTTTTTTATTCTAAAATAAGTTAATAATTTTTAGATAATCGCAATAAAACGGTAATATGATGAGTAATTAAATCAGAAAAATCTCAAACATTACGTGATGTATCTTCCAGTTTTCACCACTTGAATGAAATAAACCAGAACTATCTATTTTCCCTTCTGTGTCAAATTATTAGCTACCAGTATCTGAAAATTAAGCAAATTAGACGCTATTATGATCTGTATTAGTATAAATGATTTTAAAATAAACGGAGGTTTTTTATACTCAGTGTTTTGGATTATTTCAATGTGAACGTTTGTTTATTATTGAGGTGTAGCTAAAAGGCAGGCATTATTTTTGCCTGACAAGCTGCTCATTAATTGGGCAGCTTGTCTTGTGTTCAAAAATAATTACAGTACATGAACAGAAGAAGTATTTGTTGTACCGCTTGGTACTAATGCACCGGATACCATCACAACTATATCTCCTTTGCTTGCCATACCGCTGGCTAATGCAGCTTCTTTACCAATACGGTAGAAATCATCAGTAGAAGCAATTTCTTTGACAACTTGCGTAGAGACACCTTTAACCAGCAATAACTGACGAGCAGTAATTTCATTGGTAGTCAGTGCAAGGATAGTAGCATTAGGGAAGTATTTACGGATAGATCTTGCAGACTTACCACCATAAGTCGCCACAACAATCAGAGGTGATTCCAATTTTTCGGCAATTTCTACCGCTCCACGGCAAACCGCTTCGGTAACTCGCAACTTCTGAGTTTTAGTATTTTCGATTCGGCTACCCATGACACGATCTGTACGTTCACAGATGGTTGCCATAATGGAAACGGCTTCAACAGGGTATTTCCCTTTAGCACTTTCGCCGGAAAGCATCACTGCGTCAGTACCATCCAAGATTGCATTGGCAACGTCGCCTGCTTCAGCACGAGTAGGACGTGGATTTTTGATCATGGAATCCAGCATTTGAGTTGCAGTGATGACAATTTTGCGTGCAGAATTACATTTTTCTATCATCATTTTTTGCGCAAAAATCACTTCTTCTACGGGGATCTCAACACCCAAATCACCACGGGCAACCATGATGCCGTCTGAAGCTTCCAGAATTTCATCAAAATTATTCAGGCCTTCCTGATTTTCAATTTTGGAAATAATTTGAATGTGCTCGCCACCGTGGGCTTTTAAGTGTTCGCGGATTTCCAGAACATCAGAACGCTTACGAATGAAAGACGCTGCAATAAAATCGACACCTTGCTCACAACCAAAGATAAGGTCTTGCTTGTCTTTTCCTGCCAGTGCAGGCAGGTTGATAGAAACATTTGGCAGATTGACGCCTTTGTTTTCACCTAAGTCACCGTTATTTAACACCTCACAAATGACTTCTGTTTCGGTGATACCTTTTACTGTCATGGCAATCAGGCCATCGTCAACCAATACTGTATTACCCACAGATAAATCCGCTGGTAAACCTGAATAGGTTACGGCAACACATTCTTTATTACCGATGACGGATTGATCTGTTGTGAAGGTGAAAGTCTGACCAGATGTTAGAGAAACATCATTACCACCTTCCAGTTTCATGGTTCGGATTTCAGGGCCTTTGGTATCCAGTAAGATAGCTGCCTTTTTACCGGTTTTTGCAGTAACTGCACGAAGATTTTTAATGCGTTGACCATGTTCTTCGTAGTCGCCGTGAGAAAAATTCAGGCGCATAACATTCATGCCTGAGTTAAGCAGTTCGGTTAGTTTTTCCTCGGATTCAGTTTTTGGTCCGATAGTACAAACAATTTTGGTTTTTTTCATGACAATCTATCTACTGGTTTTTATGAATTAAAAAGAGTGAATCACCAACCATTGACATTATAAGCCAGTATCATTTGGCATTGTTAGTTGCGCAACATAATGGAAAACGGGTGGCAGAAAATGTCAAATGGTTGTTTTTCATGAAGCCAGGCATGTATGGACATGTGGACTTGGAACGATTAATCATTTGTAACTTTTTCTGAGTTCGGTAAATCAATTGGCTGAAACCATTCAACTTATGACAATGCGTATTATAGAGACTAATTTCTGTGAAATGAATTAAAAAAAATAGTTCTCGAAAAGATTTATGTAAAAGAACAAAAAATACTCACGTGCAAGTTAGGAAAATCAGCAAGTTGTTGCGCAATAGTATCGAATCGGATAGTTGTTATTTCGGTTAGGCGTGAGAATAAGTATGGGACATACCAGTACCAAATTGTGACAATTAATAAACGGGATAACCAGATTAGAAATGAAGAGAGTTAAAAGTAAAAAATAAGAGAAAACCATAAAGATATGGTGCGTCCGAGTGGACTCGAACCACCGACCCCCACCATGTCAAGGTGGTGCTCTAACCAACTGAGCTACGGACGCACATAAACTGAATTTTTTTGTCAACCGGATATTTGGTGCGTCCGAGTGGACTCGAACCACCGACCCCCACCATGTCAAGGTGGTGCTCTAACCAACTGAGCTACGGACGCAATCTAAATTTCCGTGGCTGACAACGGGAACGAATATTAACGATCACTGAGCTGTCTGGCAAGGGGAAAAATGCAAATTCGTGTTCGATTGCTCGCATTTACATCTATCAGTGTGAATTTACAACTTTTCCCCTTGGGATGATAATCTAATATACTGAATTAACGAGTAGAATATGCCAGAACAGTATGGTCAGGCTGCTTTTGTAACCACCAAATCCGGCTGCCCATCATGATTGCAGCTACAGTTAATCCGATAATAAACCCAATCCAGAAACCTTGTGGCCCCATCGGTTCAGTAACATAGTTGGTCAATGCCAATATATAACCACTAGGTAATCCGAAACCCCAATATGCGATGAAAGTAATAAAGAAAATGGAACGTGTATCTTTATATCCGCGCAATACCCCGGAACCAATCACCTGAACTGAATCAGAAAGCTGATAGATAGCAGTGAACAGCATCAAATGAGATGCCAAAGCGACAACTTCAGAATTATTGTTGTACATTGTTGCAATTGGTTCACGGAATAGAATCGTGAAGGTTGCTGTTATACAGGCAATTGCCAAGCCAACAACAAGGCTGGTATAAGCTGATATTTTGGCACCTTCGGTTGATTCCTGCCCAAGGTTATAACCTACACGGATAGTTGCCGCTATGCCAAATGACAATGGGAACATAAACATCAATGAACTGAAATTGAGAGAAATTTGATGCCCTGCAACGGCAATTACGCCGAGAGGGGAGATCAGTAGGGATACAACAGCAAATAACGTAACCTCAAAGAACATAGCCAGAGCGATGGGTAAGCCAAGCAGAGTAATGCTTTTTTGAGTATACCAGTTAGGACGGGCAAAATTGTCAAACGTATGGATATCTTTCTGAGAAGGTGAGTGTTTGACATATGCAAGCAGTAACAGGAACGTTACCCAGTAAACGGCTGCTGTTGCAACACCACAACCTACACCACCAAGTTCCGGTGCGCCGAATTTACCGTAAATAAAAATGTAGTTGACGGGGATATTAACCAATAATCCTAAGATACCAATAACCATTGCTGGTTTGGTTTTTGACAGCCCTTCACACTGACTGCGTAAAACTTGGTAATACAGGAAACCAGGCGCTCCCCACATAATAGCGTGAATAAAATCTACAGCTTTTTGTGCCAGGATAGGATCCACATTATGTTGCGCTTCTATAATGAAGCGGCAGTTATACAATATTATAATAATGAAAATAGCGAGGAACGTTGCCAGCCAAAAACCCTGTTGGATTTGGCTGGCGACATTTTTTCTCTGGCCTGAGCCATTCATATGTGCAACGATTGGTGTTAAGGCCATCAACAAGCCTTGACCAAACAGAATCGCCGGCAGCCATATTGATGTCCCGATAGCAACTGCTGACATCTCGATTGCGCCAGCTTTACCGGCCATAACTGTATCTACGAAACCCATCGCAGTTTGTGAAAATTGAGCGATGATGACGGGGATGCCCAGAGCGAGCAAACTACGCGCTTCATTTAAATATTTCTGCACGTACTACACCTTTTTTGATTAAAAATTAATTAGAAGAACAAGGAGCATTTCTGTGAGCAAACGAAGTTGTTTGAAAAGTAATCTCTTGTTAACTCAAGTATTGTATAGAACTCATTTTATTAAGCCAATCATTGCACGATATTTATGCCTAATCGAAGATAACTCTCAACCGAAATAGTGTCTAAAAGAGATGAGTGCGTTACACTAACTTATCATGCAAAACGATGAAAGAGGTTTCCCATGTTTACAGGTATCGTCCAGGGAAAAGCGCCTATAGTTGCTATTGAAGAAAAAACACACTTTCGGACTCATGTAGTTAAATTTCCGGCTGAATTATTACCTGAAATTGAAACGGGAGCTTCCGTTTCCCATAATGGCTGTTGTTTGACTGTCACTAAAATAGATGGCGATTTGATTAGTTTCGATTTGATGAAAGAGACACTGCGTTTGACTAATCTCGGTGAGCTTAAGGTTGGCGATTTAGTGAATTTGGAAAGAGCAGCAAAATTTGGTGATGAAATTGGTGGGCATTTGATGTCCGGTCATGTCATTACAACGGCTGAAATTGCTAAAATTTTTACTTCGGAAAATAACCATGAAATATGGTTCCGTGTTTATGATAAGCAGTTAATGAAATATATCCTGCATAAAGGTTTTATTGGTATTGATGGGATTAGCCTGACAATTGGAGATGTCGTGAATAATCGTTTCTGTGTTCATTTGATTCCAGAAACATTGGAACGTACGACACTCGGTAAAAAACGCATTGGTCAAAAAGTAAATATTGAAATTGACCCACAGACACAAGCAATTGTAGATACTGTTGAACGGCTCATGGCGCAAAAAGAACAGCAAAGAGTATTATCCCAATTGGAAGAGTAGTTAACGTTACTTATCTTAATAAAGAATATTAATGAAAAAGCTACAGAGGTGTTCACTGTAGCTTTTCAACAGCCTTAGAAAGCTGTTGTAAACAATATTATCGAGGAACTCTCAGCCCATTTTCAATTCCATGCGGGCTGAACATAACTTGCCATAGTTGAATATCTCTGGCACGGAATGCGCCAGCGCAGGCATTCAGATAATAGCTGAACATTCGTTTGAAGCGAGGGCTATAGTTATTTTCTATCTTACTCCAGTTCGCGATAAAACGTTCATACCATGCCATCAGGGTACGATCATAATCAGCCCCAAAGTTATGCCAATCTTCCATAACGAACTTGCCTGTGTTGGCTTTGGCGATCTTTGCAATTGATGGTAAGTGGCCATTAGGGAAAATATATTTGCTGATCCATGCATCGACATTTACTTTATCTCGATTGGAACCAATAGTATGAAGTAAGAAAAGCCCATCAGGTTTCAGGTTTTTACGTACTATATCGAAATAATTGGCGTAATTTTTATGGCCAACGTGTTCAAACATGCCAACGGAAACAACTCTGTCAAACTGGAGATTCAGGTCACGATAATCTTCGAGAATGATTTTAACATCCAGATCTTTACAGCGGTCTTGAGCGTATTTCTGTTGCTCTACAGAAATGGTAACACCAGTAACGGAGGCATCATAGTGTTTGGCAGCATAGGCGGCTAGTCCACCCCATCCACATCCGATATCCAAAAGAGTCATGCCCGGTGATAACTGTAGTTTTTCGCAAATTAACCGGAGCTTATTAGATTGAGCTTCTTCCAGAGTATTTGCATCTTTCCAGTAGCCACAGGAATATTGCATGTAGGGATCAAGCATGAGCGTGAACAGGTCATTACCTAAATCATAATGCTCTTCACCCACAATCCAAGCTCGTTTGGGAGATTGTAAATTAAACACGCGGGAGGTAATAATCTTCAGGATATCTTTGATATTTTTAGGGATTCTGTGTTCCAGACCCGCTTTTAAGACTTTATAAAAGAAGATGTCCAAACGTTCACAATCCCACCAACCATCCATATAACTTTCGCCCAATCCCAAAGAGCCTTGTTTTAACACTCTTTTATAAAAATCACGGTTTTTGACTTGTATATCAAAAGGACGTTTACCGTTGATTTCAATACCAGCTTCTTGAAGCAAGTCATTGGCGATCCTATGCCACTGGTCAGTAATTGTTTTTTTTCCTTCAACGAAAGATGAACTCATAGACTCTCCAACATTTGTTTGATGGAATTTTGAGGTATATCTTTGTGATAGGCTGTTTATTATCCTAAAACAAAAATGGATTGACTTGAAATTAAGCAGAAAATGTTTCAAAGGCATAGATGCCGATTCATCCTGAAATTAAAGAGAGCTTCATTGCCTTTAGAAACCTCAAATTCCGAGTTTTTTAGAATAATGAATCTGTATGAGTATATGAGTGAAATAATATTTAAACAATAATCTAAAGGCCATATTATGATATGGCCTTTAGATGAGAACATTCTTAGTTATTATCTTTAGGAGTAATTTATTAATATATAACTAATGACTATTGTTTACTTTTTTACTTTTGCAAGTAATAACCTATTATCATTGGGATAATAGTCGAAACCATTACTGTTGTGGTGGACAGAAGAGGATCTTTCATGAACATAGCAACAAACATGCTGGCAATAAAGCAAAGACCCAATTGTAAAGCATTTTGTAATGCAGCCGCTTTACCGCCGTCTTTTGGATAAACAGAAAGTGCATTTGCTACGGCAATAGGGTAAGAAGCACCATTCATGACGGCCATAAAACAAAAAGGAATAAGAATAAGCATGAAAGAAGGATAAATTAGGGCAATTAAATAGATGAGTGCCATGCTTACAGCATAGCCTGTCAGTAAAATTGGAAATATAGTTTTACTTTTGACTTTTTCCAATAAAATGCGGCAACCATATCCACCGAGCATAAATGCTAAAGTTTGTGGAATATAGCTTAAGCCGATATCTGTGGCATCATAACCCATATTGATCAAAATCGTTGGTGAACCTGTTAGCCAGGCAAAAAAACCAGCACTACAAGAAGCATAAATCAACACATTTCCGCTGAAGGTTGAAGACCTCAATAAGGTGAAGAAAGAAACTTTATTTTCATTAAGGTTGGTGTCAATAGGTGCGCGTTTACTGGACAGTAAAAATGTTGGTACGAGCAGAGCCAGTGTTACAGCCATTAAAACAAGAAAAATAGTTCTCCAACCTGTATGTGACAATAACCATGCACCGAGTAAAGGAGCAAGGGCAGGGGAAAGTGCGACCAGCGGCATAATCATGGCAAAAACGCGTTTTGTGCGTTCTGCGTCATATCTATCAACGACTAAAGCTTGCCAGGAAACAGCAGCAGAACAGACACCCACAGCCTGAATAAATCTCAGAATAAGTAATTGAGTTGCATCTGTTATCCAAAGTATTCCTAAACAGCTAAGACAAAACAGAGACAAGCCGATAAGCAGAACAGGTTTTCTTCCCAGACGATCAGACAGTTGTCCCCATAAAAGCTGGGCAATAGCAAAACCAGCAAGAAAAACGCTGAGGCTTGCACTAACAGCCCCTTCTGATGTACCTAAGTCTTTTGCCATAGCATCAAAAGCGGGCAGATACATATCAATGGCTAAGTAGCCAAGCATACTTAGGCCAGCGAGATAAAACATAAATGGCCTGGAATTTTTATTTGTTGTCATTGTGTCAATAAATCGATGTGATAATTGATAAGAAAATATAAGGTTTATTTTATATGGCGTAATTTTTGGTTGTGAAACGGTATTATTTGCATAATGCTGTGAAAAAAATTAAAAGGAAGAAATATGTGGTCTGAATATTCTCTGGAAGTTGTTGATGCTGTAGCCAGAACAGGAAGTTTCAGTGCAGCTGCATCAGAGCTTCATCGCGTACCTTCTGCCATCAGTTATACAATAAAACAACTTGAAGAATGGTTGGCAGTGCCCCTATTTAAACGTCGTCATCGCGATGTGGAATTAACCGAGGCAGGGGCTATCTTTGTAAAGGAAGCACGTTCTGTTATCAAAAAAATGTATCATACTCGTCATCAATGTCAGCAAGTGGCTAATGGTTGGCGTGGGCAGCTCAGTATTGCTGTTGATCAAGTGGTGAAACCAGAACGGACACGCCAGCTTATTCTGGATTTTTACCGCCATTTTCCGGATATCGAGTTATTTATTTATCCTGAAGTTTTTAATGGGGTATGGGATGCGCTGGTGGACGGGCGCGTTGATGTTGCTATTGGTGCCACTAGCGCCTCTCCGGTCGGGGAACGATATAGTTTCAGGAACATGGGGTTCATGCCGTGGCTGTGTGTTGCCAGTCCAGAGCATGAATTGACCTCTATAACAGAAAGATTAAATGATGACCAATTGAGGGCTTACCCTAGCTTGTGCATTGAAGATACTTCACGTAATTTGCCCAAGCGTAATACATGGGCTTTGGATAATCAACGGCGGTTAGTTGTCCCTGACTGGAGTGCGGGGTTGGCTTGCCTGATGGATGGGCTGTGTGTGGGAATGGTGCCCAAACATAGTGCTTTGCCGCTTATTCGTCAAGGAAAACTCAGCTTGCTTGAACTTGAGCAACCATTACCTGATAGCCCATGTTGCCTGACATGGTCGCAAAAAAGCCATTCACCTGCATTAAACTGGTTGCTTGATTATCTTGGAGATAGTGCAACACTCAATGCTGAATGGCTACAAGAGGATTAATCATTAACGGCGATAATCAATGAAAGGGCCATCTACAACAGAGCGACGCTCAACAAGACGCGGATGGACTTCGATAGTTTGTGCATCTTCACGTTTATTGATAATCCTATCAAGTAACGTGGAGAAAGCCATCTGTCCCAGACGCTCTTTAGGCTGATGAATCGTTGTCAGTGCTGGTGTGAAATAACGGGCATTGCGAATATTGTCATAACCAATGACAGAAATATCTTGTGGAACGCGTAACCCCATCTCGTCAGCAGCACAGATCGCCCCCATTGCCATCACATCTCCCCCACAAAACACGGCCGTAGGGCGATGTTTTTGGCTTAAGATTTTATACATCGCCTGATATCCGGATTCAGGCTCAAAATCCCCCTGAACAATCCATTCTTCCCGAATAGTGATATTTGCTTCTTTCAACGCTTTAAGGAAACCTTGATGACGCCCGCCTCCGGTATTTCTGGCCAATGGTCCGGGAATAGCAGCAATATCACGGTGACCACGTTCTATCAGATATCGACCGGCCAAATAACCACCATGGAAGGCATTGTCGATAATTGCATCAGTGAAATCCCCTCTGGACTCACCCCAATCCATGACCACCATGGGAATGTTGCGATAGTCTTCCAGCATTCCCAACAGTTGTTGGGGATATTCAGAACACATAACCAGTAAACCATCGACGCGTTTTTGCGCCAGCATAGCGAGATAAGCTTTTTGTTTGTCGAGATTGTTATGGGAATTACATAAAATCAATGTATAACCTTTGCTATAACAACTATTTTCGACAGACTCGATGATTTCAGCAAAATAAGGTGCTTCACTTGACGTTGCCAGTAGTCCGATAGATTTGGTGTGATTAACCTTTAAGCTACGGGCAACAGCACTGGGGGAATAATTCAGTTCCTTAATGGCAGCCCATACTGTGGCCTTTGTATCTTCGGCGACGAAACGGGTTTTATTGATAACATGGGATACGGTTGTGGTTGAAACACCAGCGTGTTTAGCCACATCTTTAATCGTTGCCATGATAAAAAGGACTCCTGACCTTAGGTCTAAATTTGTATACCCTTCATCTGGATATAGATCTTTGTTAATCATTTGCCAGTATTATATTTTATATATAGGAAGATAACTGACAATAATTTAGCGATAAACCTTGGATTTTGTCTGATCTAGCTCAAAAGTGAAAGTAGTAATCGATGCTATAAAGTATATGCATTAAATACCACAGTGTGGTTTTTAACCTCTGAGGTAAATAGCCAATCAAAATTTATGGTGTTGCTGAGTCTTAATTTTCATGGTGAGGATGGCTTATGGATACAGATCTGAAATTGGGATTATTGACTGCCTGTAGCGCATTAATCATGATTGTTTTTCTGGGGGTGCTTTGCTTGATCTAGTCAAGGTCGAGAAATAATATCAAGGTGAATTGCTGTCTGTTTTACTTTAAAGGTAAGTTTTTCACTACTTAAAGGGCACTTATAAATGAAATTAAGTGCGTTGAATCGGAAAAACTTACCCTTGTCATTTTAACTGGCGGGTTAATTAGGCCAGATTTTCTTCCACAAATTTCCAGTTAACCAGAGCCCAGAAATGCTCCAGATATTGAGGGCGTGCATTGCGGTAATCGATGTAATAGGCATGTTCCCAAACGTCAACAGTCAGAACAGGCTTATCTTCACCAGCCAATGGAGTTGCTGCGTTGGAGGTATTGACGATAGCCAGACTGCCGTCGGCTTTCTTAACCAGCCATGTCCAGCCAGAACCGAAGTTTTTCAATGCTGCATCAGTAAGTTGCTGTTTAAATTCAGCAAAAGAACCGAAAGAATTATTGATAGCTTCTGCAACTTTACCAGTTGGTTCACCACCACCATTTGGTGACAGACTATGCCAGTAGAAGGTATGGTTCCAGACTTGTGCTGCGTTATTAAAGATACCGCCTTCAGAGGATTTAATAATTTCTTCCAGTGATTTTCCGGCAAACTCGGTATCTTTAATCAGATTATTCAGGTTCACAACGTAAGTGTTGTGGTGTTTGCCGTAATGATATTCCAGAGTTTCTGCTGAGATGTGGGGTTCTAAGGCATCTTTAGCATAAGGTAATGCTGGTAATTCAAAAGACATTGCATACTCCTTTTAATATCGGGTTTTTGGCTTTATAAACCATGACTTGTGTTTATTAATCATGGATAGAGCAAATTTTAGCTTATTATCATGTTGCTATTTTGTTTGGTAATTATCTTAACAACTTTTCTGCTAAATAACAGGAGAAATGATGTTATTTAGTGGCGAATTGACGTAGAAGCATCCAATTTTACTGATTTTAATATTTATTAAGGATGAGAATACCAACTAGTTACAACTTATTGTTCAGAATAAAAAATTTGCAGGAGCATGTTCACGGTAGCAAATCTGCATCAGAAAGTGGTATTCTGAATTAATCTTTTCTGATGCTGATAAACAGCGCCTGCCGTTTAAGGAAGTAAAAATGACGACAATTGAGAAAATCGAACGCCAGATTCAAGAAAACCCAATCCTGCTGTATATGAAAGGTTCGCCAAAATTGCCAAGCTGTGGTTTTTCTGCTCAGGCAGTTCAGGCTTTGTCTGCTTGTGGTGAACGTTTTGCCTATGTAGATATTCTGCAAAACCCTGATATCCGCGCAGAGTTGCCTAAATATGCGAACTGGCCAACATTCCCTCAGCTTTGGGTTGAAGGTGAGTTAATTGGGGGATGTGACATTCTGATTGAAATGTATCAACGCGGTGAATTACAGGTTCTGCTCAAAGAGACTGCGGATAAATACCGTGAGCAGGAAGATAATAAGTAATTCGTTGTCTCAGTGAAGTTTTGAATCAACAAAGCCCCATACACAATTAATATTAATAATCATATTTATTGGCGGTAATATTTCATGGCAATTTTAGGTTGTGGCAACCGGTATGGGGTGATAATCGTTATATAGTTATAAAGTAAGAGCCTGGTGGGATAGGCTCTTACTTTGTCAGGTTTCATTATCTGGATCTGGCACAGCCAACGGCCAACCACCAAGCCGTTTCCAGCGATTAACCAATTCGCAGAAAAGCAGGGCAGTCCGGTCTGTATCATACAGAGCACTATGTGCCTGATTGCTATCAAAAGGTATTTCTGCCGTAATACAAGCTTTAGCCAGAATTGTCTGGCCTAGCACTAATCCACTCAATGCGGCAGTATCGAAAGTGGCAAAAGGGTGAAATGGATTGCGTTTTAAACCAGAGCGTTCTGCTGCTGCCATGACAAAATTGTGATCAAAACTGGCGTTGTGGGCAACTATAATTGCACGGTTGCAATTACTGTCTTTCATGCCCTTGCGGATCATTTTGAAAATAGCATGTAACGCTGTATATTCACTGACAGCTCCACGTAATGGGTTAGTAGGGTCAATACCTGTAAATGCTAAAGCTGCCGGGTCAAGGTTGGCTCCTTCAAACGGTTCAATGTGGAAATGTAGCGTATCAGCAGGTGCCAGCCAACCTTCTTCATCCATTTTTAAAGTAATTGCAGCGATTTCGAGTAAAGCATCTGTCCGTGCATTAAAACCAGCAGTTTCTACATCAATGACAACAGGATAATAGCCACGAAAACGTCCGCTTAGTATATTTTGATCTTTTGTATTAGACATCTGATTTTGTTCTTAACTTCAGGATAGCCGATATTATGACAAAATTTATGGTGTCTTGCAGAAGTAATATCTATCCAGTTGAGAAATGAAGGGCATGCAAGATGCCCTTTTGTAGAGAGGAATAATTAGTGCCCTAATGCACTGGTGGCACTTTTATTTTCGATTAACTCGATCTTATAGCCATCAGGATCTTCAACAAAAGCAATAATAGTTGTTCCGCCTTTAACTGGCCCTGCTTCACGAGTGACTTTTCCGCCAGCAAGTTTGATACGTTCACAAGTTGCGGAAACATCATCAACGCCTAAGGCGATATGACCGAATGCTGTTCCCATTTCGTAGCTTTCAACCCCCCAATTATAGGTCAGTTCGATAACAGCACCTTGACTTTCATCGGCATAACCTACAAAAGCGAGGGAATATTTATACTCTGGATTTTCACTAGTACGAAGTAGACGCATGCCCATTACTTTAGTATAAAAATCAATCGAGCGTTGCATGTTGCCAACACGGATCATTGTATGAAGTAGACGCATGATTACCTCTTTAGTTTATGGTTTTATAATCAAATAGCGATATCGCGAAATGACGTAGTGGTGAAATTTTGTGTTCTGACTGCATATGTTTGATTAACTATACCCATCGTAATTGAAGATGCTTGATTTTTCACTCACATTAGCTCATGTTAACAACCCTGAAAATTCATCTGACTGAAGACCAAAAGAAAGCCCTCGAATTGATGCATGATACGACTCGCGATAGCCGAGTTTGTGATCGCATCAAAGCTGTTCTTCTCGCTTCCGAAGGCTGGGTAGCCCTCAAGCCTTACGGATCCATGAAAGTACAGTGAGTCGCCATTTGAAGGATTATTTCTCCGGGGAAAAGCTCGCCCCTGAAAATGGCGGCTCTGAAAGTCGTTTGCTTGCCGAACAAACCACCGAATTGATTGAGTATCTGACGGTAAATTTGATGCAGATAAACAGCAACAGTTTATTGAGACCTACAACGCGCTGAAAGCTGAATGTGGCCAGCATGAGCCCATTTTGTTTAAGGATAGCGTTGCATCGGCCAGTTGAACTCACAGTGAATATCCGACGATTAACGCGAAAAATGTCGTCCTGTTTTTCGGTGCAATCCGGGAAACGTATCCGCTTTCACAAAAAATCCATCTCATCACTGAAAAGGCGTTACCTGTCAGTGACATCATTGCACCTAATTTACCGGAACTTGAAACACTCACTATGCGGGAAATCAAAGACGTAGAGCAAGCAATATCCGCAGCTCGTTTACTGTGTGAAAAAGGCCCTGAAATTGTTTTAGTTAAACATCTCAGTCGTGCAGGATACCGAAAAGATAATTTCGAAATGTTACTGGTGACTAAAGAAAATAGCTGGCATATCAGCCGGCCACTGATCGATACCGGTGAACGTCAACCTGTTGGAATAGGTGATTTAACCAGTGGCTTATTCCCCGTTAACCTGCTGAAAAGCCCGTCTTTAACAAATTCAGTATTACAGGCTGCGTTGGAACATGTTACCGCAGGAGTTTATGAAGTCATGCTGGAAACGCAAAAAAGAGGGGAATTTGAGTTACAGCTTGTTGCTACTCAGGACAAGATGGTGACCCCGACCTATAAATTCAAAGCCGTACAAATTGATTAAGCATAAAAACAACCGGTATGTTCGTGCTTATCAACATAGTTCAAGGAAAATGAAGCTATCGGTAAGAGTCAGGGAAAGTGTCCATATATTCATTTAGCTGTAGACAGTTACGGTTTGCCCGTGCATTGAAGAACAAGGAGCAACAGCTGTCATTCCTTACCGAAAGTCAATATTGATTTTGGGAAAACCAGACATAACTCTGGCTTTCCCGGAGGGATTGTTACTATAGCGTTGTGGCTTACTTCAATAGACTCTCAGTCTTTTTTGTCAGAATAAGGGCGGACATATTTAATAATGCACTCAAGTTTTTCGCAGGTTTCCTGCCATTCTCTTCCTGGTTTTGAATCTCTGACCAGTCCGGCACCAGCCTGTAGCCAACAGTGTTCTTTATGTTGATAAAGAGAACGTAATACCAGTGCTGCGTCTAATTTACCTGAGCTATCCAATAACATGACACAACCACTATAAAGCCGACGAGGTTCACCTTCATAATGTGAAATAGCTTGTAAAGAAGGTTTTTTCGGAATCCCTGAAGCGGTTACTGCCGGGAATAAGGCAATGAATGCATCCCAACGATTTTTGCCTGTTTGCAGTAATCCTTTTACCCGTGATGCCAAATGTTGTACCGAACCACGTTCACGAATAACCATAAATTCTGATACACAAAGCGTGTTTGCCTGACAAATCGGGGCCAATTCTTCTAATGCGAGTTTGGCTGACACCGCGTGCTCAGCGATTTCTTTCGGATCAGAAAGTAAATCTGCGCGCAGCTTTTGATCTTGTATCTTGTCATGTGTCAATGCTCTGGTGCCTGCTAATGGTTGGCTATTAACCCAACCAGAACCATCTGCCTCAACCACGGTTTCTGGGCTGAAACCGTAAGCAGAAAATTCTTCATCCCGTAAGAAGAAAGAGCGGGCAGGGGTGTTAGCCTGACGGCCTAACCAGTAACTGTGTGTTATATCCACATTTGAACCAAGCTGAACTTTGCGTGAGAGGATCACTTTTTGGTAGTGTCCTGTGACAATATCTTCAACTGCATTGGCTACGTTATCTTGATAATTCTTTGCTGCGTCTGCTGTATTGATAATTTCCAGCTCTTTTGTATATGGGAAAGTTGGTGTACCGGCTTGATCAGCTTGTCTGATTTTTTCGCTTAATATAGTGAGCTGGTTTTCTTCAAGTGTTCGTATCAGAACTTGCCCTTGAATTATGCGTAATTCATGCTGTGGAACAGTGATTTTTATTAATGCTTCTTGCTGTTCTAATGATGGAGCTAATGGTATCCCGTATGTCATATGAGAAAACTCAAATAATGCTCTGCCATAAGCACGCCAGTCTTTGATAGAAAGGTCATTGAGAACCTGCTCAAGTTTTTGGCTTAACGTACTGATATCGTATGGATGTCGATTGCCCTTTGAATCAATTAGTTGTCCAGATGCATTTGCACTTATAGTGGCTGCACAGCCAATCCCCAATGACCATTCACCGTTGATCTCATAGAGTGTACAAGGTTGTGTATTATTATCTGTAAGATCTGCAAGTAAATGAGTGACCAGATCTAATGGAGTGCTGGTAATAGCGATAGTGTGTTCATGATATTGCTGTATTGGACTATTATTTTCTTCTGCTTGTTTTGTTTGCTCTGTATGTTCTGTTTGTGCCATCTGTACCAACTGACGTTTGTCTATTTTTCCCACTGTGGTTAATGGCCAATACGCCACAAACAACCATTGATCAGGGATCTTATGGCGCTGAACGCCTTTCTGATGTAAAAATGCCTGTATCTGTGTAGGTTCCGGTTGGTTGATACTCTTTGGTATGCAAGCGCAAATTCGTTCACCCAAGAGTTCATCAGGAACAGCGATGATAACTGCGTCATCAATATTTGGATGTTGCAGCAGTAATGTTTCAACTTCTTGCGTTGAAATTTTCTCTCCACTGCGGTTGATCTGCTCTTTAATGCGTCCCTCAACGATCAGGTTGCCATCTGATCTCATACGAACCAGATCGCCGGTACGATAGAATCCGTCAGTGGTGAAGGCGATGGTATTATGTTGATCAGCGCGGTAGTATCCCGTAATAGTGTAAGGGCCTCGTGTAATCAGTTCGCCTACTTCACCGGAGGGAACAGATTGCAGATTAGCGTCAACAATTTTGATCTCATCTTCTTCTGATAATGGACGACCTTGGGTGTTAATAATGACCTCATAAGGATCATCCAGTCGGGTATAGCAAAGTAATCCTTCCGCGGTGCCAAATACCTGTTGCAAAGGCCCAAGGCGTGTCATCACCTGTTTTGCCAGTTCTGGTGTAAGTCTGCCTCCACCGACTTGTAAACAACGCAGGGAGGAAAGATCGCTTTGTTCCCAGTCACGAGCCTGTTCCCAGAGTCGGGCAAGCGCCGGAACTAACGCAACATGTGTCACCTTATGTTGTTCAATCAATGGCATGACTTCTTCGCAACTGGCGGTATCACTTAAGAGGACACATCCTCCCTGAGAAAATGTGCCCAGAATACCGGGGCTGCCTAAGGTGAAATTATGTGCAACGGGCAATACCGCTAAATAAACGCTTTCGGTATTGATTGTGCATAAGCGAGCTGACAGCACAAAGTCATAAGTATAGGCATCGTGAGTACGTGGAATTAATTTCGGTGTACCTGTTGTTCCCCCAGAAAGTAGGAGTATGGCAATATCACCGTAACATGAGCCAGGGACAGAGATATCGAGTGGTTCACCATCAATGGAGGATAAAGCAGTAAATTCCTCGGCTTCACCATCAACAATAATATGTTTCATTTCAGGGCAAGATGCTGCCACTTGCCGTGCCATTTCTCGGTAATCAAAACCATAAATACAATCAGGGATAACGTAAGCCACCGGACGGGCAATCTGGCAAAGTGCATGAACATCATGAGCCCGTTGTGTCGGCATTAATAATACTGGATGAGCACCTAATCTGAACAGAGCAAAACAGGTGACAACAAAGGAGATGCAGTTAGGCAATTGTACCATGACGTTGTCACCACGACGTATTCCCCGCTGAGATAATCCACTTGCCAGCCTTTCCGCAAGTTGATGGAGTTCATGGTAAGTCAGATGTTGTTCTTGATAGATCAGCGCTGTTTTATTCCCCCAGGTTTTCGACCATCCGGTAAGCTGTTGGTCTATGGTTTTGCCATTCCAAAGATAGTCTGGAGTTATAGTAAAATTTCTTCCTGGGATTGAATAAGATGCCATCATGCGAACTCCTGTGGATAAACATATTGCATAAATTGTGTAATGTGACGAATAAAACGTTGAGGTTTTTGCGTGACATAAAAATGATTGCCGACAATCTCCTGGCAGCAATGCGAAAGGTTTTGTTTGTCACCGGCAAGCCAGTGATGCCACTGCTGAACTTCCAGAGCGGAGGCCTCTTTGTCTTCGTTGCCATAAAGCAACAAGGTTGGTGTTTGCAGTTTTATTGAGCCAGATTGAATAGCCTGGTGATAATGTTCCGTAGCCCAGAAATCAGCACGTAGCATAGGTAAGAACAGCGCCAGCAATCCGGGATCTTCGCGTAACATCGGGCTGCAACCGCCAATATCAATGAGTTGTTCAATGAATTCATGATCAGGTAATCCACTCAATTGACGGCGGGATTGAAGATGGGGAGCATGACACCCCGAAAGTACCAGTGCTTTAGGAGAGCAATTATGTTGTTCAAGGCGTTGGCAAGTTTCAAAAGCGACTTGAGCTCCCATACTGTGACCGATCAGTATCAGGTTTTTTCTCTGGGCAGGTGTTAGCGATACGAGCAGATCAGAAAGTGATTGCGCTAATGAGGCAATGCTGGTGACTGCACGTTCATTCATACGGCTGTCACGACCGGGATAAGTCACCAGCGAAACGGCAATATCTGGATCTTCCAGAGTAGTCCATTGGCGAAATGCACTGCTGCTGCCCCCAGCAAAGGGGCAGATTAATAGAATGTATTTGGGTTCGTCACGAGGTGTCAGGCACGGGCGAATCATCGGATGTGCAGGGAGTACCCACTTCATCAGTATTCTTCCTTAATTAACATCATCATTAGCATCAGTAGTCAGCATCAATTGAGCCGGATCAATCCAGACTGGAGGCTGTAAATCCTGAGTAACAGGCTCTCCCATCATGCGCAGAATTTGTTGCCACAAGCCTGCCAACCGTCGTTGATATTCGTCACTAAAAGCTGGAGGACAGAGTGCGCCATTCAATACAGAACTTAATGTATTGAGCAGAAATGCCGCACCTTCAGCACCATCACATTCAAATGCCGTTATCCAGTCTTTGGTTGCCGGGCAAAGAATTTGCGATGTTGTTTGGTGTTGATAAGCACCATTCGGTTGACTGGCAGTCAGATAGAGACTCTGATTATTATTCAGATGATTTGGGGCATGAAGAACGGGTGTCCAAATCACCGGCCCGTAACTGGCTTCTTGCGTCAGATAACCCGCAGGCCAGACCAGCGTCATCTTGTGCATGACAAGATTGTGCATATCGGGATCTTTTGGATCGAGATAGGATTGAACGTCTAACGCTATGGTCGTCCCTGCCAAACACAATTCAAAACAATGAAATGCATTACTCCGTTGGCCCACATAGGCTATCTCTATCTGTTCCGGGCAATGGCAGGCTTGTAGCAACAGGTCGAGGGCCGAAAACAGTAACTGACGGCTGGTTGTCAGGTAGCCATTTATCGGACGTTGCTGTGATAAGCGGCTAATTTGATGTGCTGCATGTAACCAACTTCTGCCGGCATGGCATTGGCTGTAAAAGCTATTTACCCAAAATATAACCCCTTGCTTTTCAGCGGCTGATTGGTGCCGTTTGATGGTTTCTGCATCAAGGGGGTGTTCCTGAATAACAGAAATACCCCGTGCCAATAATGCTTGGGTTAATTGATCACCTTTGCCACCAATCACTTCTGCGCGTATGACGACACAGGCAATATCAATGTCGTCCGGTAATTCATCCAATGAACGAAATAACGGCACATTGAAATCACGAGCCAGTTGCTGCGAGCGAAGGCTTCCTTGTGCCAGAATACCGGCCAGCTCCAGATCTGGCCGAGGTTGCAGGAATGCATTAAGGTACAGTTCGCCAAATTTGGCACCGACAATTAGAACCCGCCGTGGCTTTATCATATGTTCTCCTTAACAGGCTCAATAGTTAGGGCTGAATTCAGGATGTTTTTCAGACAAATAACCAAAGAGCTGACATGTTTGTGTTGGAATAAGCTGTAGTGATTACCATCAAGTTGTGTCACGTTGACAGGCCCGAAAACTTGCCAGCCGAGCGCCATTGAGGTGATTGTTGTTGGATCGAGATAATCCATAAAATCAGGTAACGCCTGCGCAGCCCGGATAAGGGCGAAAGTCTGTGAAGTCCGTGGTGGGCAGTAATCAAGTAATGCACGCAGATTATGGCGCCACACGGTGTAGAGTTCAGTCAGCAGCGAGCTGTCAATCTGTGCAGATTGTGGCAGGGCCTCATGCAGAGTTTGCAGGAATGTCCCGGTATTGGCCGCTATCGTGCGATTATCCAGCGCCAGATCTGGGAATTGTCCCTGTAAATCAAGCAGGAAATGACGGTGGCAGAATGCATCATCCAAAATCAGATCAGGGCGTACGTTTGGAGCGCAACTATCGATCAGGATGCAATGAGAAACGTTTTCACCCGTAGCGCGTAATTGATGCGCCATTTCATAGGCCACCAATCCGCCAAAAGACCAACCTGCCAGTGCATAAGGCCCTTTAGGCTGGAAGATACGGATTTGATTGATATAATCAGCCGCCAACGCTGCAACGGCAGGGCTATCGGTATTCAGGTTATCTGGGGAAAATGCTAACCCAATCAGGCGCTGATCGCCGAAATTAGCTGCCAGATGACGATATCCCAGCAGATGCCCGCCAATAGGATGGACGATAAATAAAGCAGGTTTTTCAGTGCTTCCCTCGTTTAAGATTACCCCTTGGCAGGTATTTTCCGGTTGATGTTCAATAAATTCAGCCAATGAATGTACTGTATCGTAAGTTTGCAGCAGGCTGAGCGGATATTGGCGATTGAAGGTCTGGTTGATTTTCACCATTAACCGTACTGCTGCCAGAGAATCTCCTCCAAGAGTAAAGAAACTCTCATGCACGTTGATACCTTGTTGCTCTAATACTGATTCCCAAAGGCTTAATACCGCTTGTCCTGTCGAGTTAAGAGTCACCGCCGATGGTATTGAATTAACTTCTTGCGCTTCTTCAACCAGAGTAACCAACGTGTGTCTGTCGATTTTACCGTTGTCGGATACAGGTATCGTATCGAGAATAATAAATCGCTGCGGACACATCCAAATAGGTAAGGTTTGCTGTAACCAGTGAGGCAGTATTGGTAAAAGTTCGGTAGATAGCGGCGCGTTGTCAGTTAAACGTAAGCCCGCAACCAGTTGCAATGCGCCGGTTGACGTTGTATGAGCAAATACTAACGCTTGTTGTATCGCAGGATGTTCGCATAAACGGTGCTCAATTTCGCCTAACTCAATTCGGTAGCCACGGATTTTAATCTGGTGATCATTGCGCCCCAGAAATTCGATATTCCCGTCTGGTAGCCAGCGCCCCAAATCACCCGTACGGTAAAGCCGCTCACCTGTTTGAGGATGTGTGATAAAAGCATGTTTCGTTTTTTCAGCATCGGCCCAATAACCCAGTGCCAGACCTTGTCCACCAATATACAATTCACCGGTTACCCAGACAGGACAGGGTGAAAGCACTGTATTAAGCACATGGAAAGTCTGATTAGCCAGAGGCTTACCATATGGAATGCTGCGCCAGTCTGGATCGACTTGTACAATAGGATAGGTAATAGACCAGATTGATGCTTCAGTTGCACCTCCTAAACTAAGGAGGTTTAACTCAGGGTGAAGCGTATGTAATTTGGCCGGCAAATTGATTGGTATCCAGTCACCACTCATCAATACCCAACGCAGGTTGTGTAGGGAATGGGGATAGCTACGGGCATATTCCTCAAGCAGTTGCACAAATGCGGGAACGGAGTTCCAGACAGTCACCGATTCTTGTTGTAACCATGCTAATAATTTGTCCGGCTGCCTATTGTCACCCGCAGCAGGCATTACCAGTTTTGCCCCACAACTTAGCGTGCCGAACAGGTCATAAACGGAGAGATCGAAGGTTAACTCTGAAATTGCCAATACGCTATCGTGCTCATTGAGTGCAATGCGCTGGTTAATATCGAGAATAGTATTGACCGCACCTTGATGATCAATCATTACGCCTTTTGGTGTTCCGGTAGAACCGGAGGTGAAGATAACATAAGCCAGATCTTCAGGGTGTACGGATAAACTTGGTTTGCTGGTGGCTGGCAACTTGTTGAGTAGTGTTTTATCCAGAGGGATGATCTGGACATTGTCGGGCCAGTTCAACTGTTGAGCGAACTTAGTTTGAGTCAATACAGTATCAACTTCCCCTGATGCTAATAGCTGATGAATCCGTTGTTGCGGATAGCTGGCATCAATAGGCAGATAAGCACGTCCTGCTAATAAAATTGCAATAACTGCAATAACCTGTTCCCGGCCTTTTTCCATCACCACACCAACCAGAGGTGAAGTCTGATTTTCTTGTGCTTGCAGATGAGCCGCCAGTGTCAGGCTTTGTGACCACAAAGTGCGATAGTCTAACTGACAGCAGGCATCGACAACGGCGATATGTTGTGGATAACGATTTACTGCCTGTTCAATCAACGAGCAAAGAGTATGTGGCGGAAAATCACTTGTTGTCGCATTACTATTCTGGCACAAAGCGCGATCATGCGTCGGGAACCAGTCAGGAAGCGGAGTACTCCATAGGTAGTCTGGTTCAAGCAGGGTAGCGATACCGGCCTGATAGTGAGCAAACATGTTTTCTGCTACTTGAGGCTGGAACAGTTGCGGCAAGATCGCCCATTGTATGGTGACACCACCTTCTGCACCGGAAATTAGCATACAGTCAAGATAAACATGAGGTGTTTGCGCACCAAAAAGATTGAGTGTTCCTAATCCTGATGGCGCTTTACCCGCAGTACCGGTTGTATCGTTGAATACGATTGGCATACCGGCATTCAGGTTGTGGCGATGCTGATTTTTCTCCCTGAGTACCAATTGCCCGTCAAACAGTGCGTGTTGAAGATCAGCTATCCATTGTTTTTGAATCCGGTTTGCAGCATCGCTAAATCCGGAGATATTGCGTAAATCGACTTCCAACAATGAGGTGGTGGACAAATTGCCGACCAGCATATCGCAATGTTGTGGCATTAACAGGCGATTGCCATGCAGGACATTGATAGTGAAATGCTCGCTGTTGCTCCATACTGACAAAGTATGGGCAAATAGCGTAAGCATCACTTGGGACGGTGATATGCGGTGCTCTGCTGCACGTTGTTGCAAACATTGCCATTGTTGTGGGCTGATATATCCTGTCAGGCACTGTTGATCAAGTTGCTGTGACTGGTGATCTTTCAGTGGTAACATCGGGGCGTCTGGCAGTGAAGGTAAACGATCAAGCCAATATTGGCGGCTTTGTTGCCAGGTTGTTTCGGCTTTCTCATTCTCCAGTGCCTGAATATAGTCAGCAATTGTCGCTGCCGGCGGCTCTGGTTGCCAGTCAGGTTCCTGATACCAGTGGTGTAAATCACGCAAGATTAAGGTCAGACTTTTGCCATCTGCCACCAGTAGGTCAATAGTCAGGTGTAATAAATGTGTCCGGTCATCGGTATGGTACAGCGTTAAATCAAATAACGGCCAGTTATCGCTAGGAACGCCTTGAGTACGCAGAGTGTTACGGGCGTTATTCAGTTGTGTCTCGCACTCCTCTTGTGGCATGTCACGACAATCAATGACTGTCGGCGTATAGCAGGGCACTGCTGGCAGAATATGATATTGTCCCTCTTTTACATAACCGCGTAATTGCCCATGATGGTTTATCACACGGTTCCACGCGGCAGTAAAACGAGGCAGATCAAGCCCGTCAATAGTCAGCTCAGCATAGAAGTGGGCAATACCATTGCCAAACTGAAACAGTTGGCTCTCTCCCAACCAATAAGCATATTGCAGAGCAGTGAGTGGCAGAATCTGCTCTGATGCTGGTTCTGTTTGATGTGGTGTAACCAGTGTTGTTGAATTTGTCTCAATAACCCGCAGGGTACGGCAAAATTCACTCAATTTAGGGTGTTCAAACAGTTGTTGCAGATTGGCTTGTTCATAACCCTGGCGACGTAGTTGCACCACCATGCGGGTAGCAATCAAGCTATCGCCGCCACTTTGGAAAAAATCACTGTGACGTTGAATTGTTTGCGGAAGTAGTGAGTTCCAGAGATCAATGACTTGCTGTTCAATATCATAAAGCTGAGCATCTGCTGTTTCCGGTTGTCCAGCTTCCCCGCTGACCGAGTGTGCCATGTTATTTTTCGCGGCCATTGTTGGTAATGCTGCCAATGGTAACTGCTCTTGTTGTTGAATATGCAATGGGTAAGGCAAGGCAGAAAATTGTACTGCTATTTCAACAACATTCAGTCGTGCCTGCTGTTCGGATCGCGCCAGAATCAATTGCTGATACAGTTCTGGCCCATCTTGTCCCGGCCATTCCAGTGAAACACGATAACCGGATTTCTCCAGACATTTACGCCAGTCCGCAAGTTCCAGCAGTGCGCTATTACCTTGATCATCACCGCGATCATCGGCCCAGGCATTAATACCTTCAATAAATCCGACACTGGCGAGTTGCATAGCACTTTCGCGTTTGGTGGATTCAATAATCAGCAGCCACCCACCGGCTTTTAGTAACCGGGACAGACGTTTCAGGGTATTCTTTAGATGGATGGCATCATGTAAGACGTTAACCGCTATAATCAGGTCATAACCAGATTCAGGATGTTGACTAAAATCAATATGCTGATTAATGTCGAACAGGGCAAATTTTACGGTTTCGCCATAGTGATTAAGTGACTGGCGGGCATCATCCAAAAATAACGGTGAAACATCAGTAAAGTGGTAACTTTCAATGGATTGAGAATTCTGTTTAAGCACTTTTTTTGATGTGGCGCCTGTTCCTGCGCCGACTTCCAGCACAGTGAAATGTTCAGATGTCTGGCTCAATTGTCGGACAATTTCAGCGGCAGCCTGATTCAGGCAACGTAATGCAGGGTTTTCGCTGTAAAGGCTGGCTGTAGTTTGTTTATCGGCAAATAGCAGTTCCAGTGCATTGCCATATCCGGCAAGCAGGGTGTTATGTTGGTCAATGCAGGTTGCAACATAACGGCTGATGGTTTGGCACCACACCGCATCATCCAGTTTTGCTGTAGGAGCAGGGATCTGGCTGAGCGGTTGCAGACAACGGTATCCACCAGCGATTTTTTCCATAAATCCTTGCTTGCTTAATAATCCTAGCCATTGGGTAAGCAGGCGTTGATACCGTGGTGCCAGTTGTAAACATTGTTCAATCTCTTCACGGGAGTGACATTGTTGTGAAGAGGTGAACAGGTTATGGCGTAGTAAGGTCTGGCCTATACCCAATAACGCTTGTTGCTCAATATGTTGCCAAGAGAGTTCAAATACTTGTTGTTCCGTTAATGTCGGCAGTGGTAAGACTTCGGTGTTTATTACCAGTGGTTCTGGCAACGATAATGACAAATTATCTTCTGCTACCAGCCATAAATTATAACTCTGAGTATCGTCCTGACGTGGCTGGATTTCTGCTAACCGTATTTCAGGTTGAGAACGCAGATATTGTTCGGCCTGATGCAATGCAGGGTGTTGTGGCCAGAAGTCATAACGAGTATGACCGACAGGTGGCGTATGAAGATCATAATGCTCCAGACATTCAGGCTGGTGGCAAATTTGTACAACTTGTACTAACAATGCGTTATAGGCAGCAAATAGTGCTTCAATGACCCCCGTTTCCAGTACATCGTCCATGCAATACCAGTTAAACAGCAGATTACCATCCACTTCCATAACCTGATGATCCAGCCAGACTTGTGGCGTTTGGCTCAGCACAAAGACCGGATCACCCAATAATTGAGTGATGGATTGTTTTATTGCAACACCTTCTTGTGCCATTCCCAACATACTGGTGAAAACAACTGGCGTCAGAGGTTGCCGGCTTTGGGCTTCACCCGATTGCTGGCGAGCCAATTCCCGCAGTACTTCAACCCCATTGACATGACTATGACTCAGCCGTTGCCAGAACAGGGCCTGAGTTTTTTCCATGCTGGTACGCAGGGAGGTGGTTTTACGTAAATCAAAATCCATCAGCATGACGGAGGTAAAATCACCAATCAGCTCTTGAACCTCTGAATGGAAAGGCTGGCGGTTAAAAAATGTCAGGTTGAGAGTAAATAGCGGATGACGGCTGTACCATTCAAGCGTATGAGCAAACAGTGTTAGCAGACCCGCGGAAGGTGTGACCCCCCATTTTTTCCAGCTTTGTTTAAGTGTTTGCCAGTCAGATTGTGCCAACCGACCTTCATAAGTCGTGAATTGTGGCTGGTTACGCTGAGGTAATTGTGGGTTCAACGGTAATCTTGGCGCTGGAGGCAGTGAAAGCAATTGTTCCTGCCAGTATGCCCATGATGCGCGCCACTCTTTACTTTCACGTTGTGCTTGTTCTGCCATCACATAGTCGCGGAAAGTAAATGTTTGTGGAGCCAGTGGTTGTTGCTGATGATAAGCTCGTTGTAGATCGTCCATCATGATCCGGAAACTCTGTACGTCAAACTGCAACAGATCCAAGTTCATATGTAAGCGGCAGCGCGCATTCGGCAGCAGGGAAACAGAGACTTCAAACAGTGGCCACTGTTCCGCAGGCGGCACTTGATAAGAAAGAGTATGACGACGCTGAGCCAAAGCTTGTTCACAGGCTGTATCGTTCAGCGTTCGCAAATCACCCTGTGATAAAACATACCAGGGCGTTTCAGACAGAATTCTCTGTTGTCCCTCTTCATCAACAATCATGCGCAACATGCCATGACGCTGAATTAAGGCATTCCATGCCTTTTCAAAACGTAGGATATCAAAGCTGTTTAGTACCAGATCCCATTCAAACAGGACGTGACACGCCACACCACCAAAATCAATGGCCTGAGTACGGCCAACCCAGTAAGCGTGCTGAATTGGCGTCAGAGGAAATGGTTCATGGTGTTGGGTACTGTCAATAATGATCTCAGGCTGAGCTGATACAGAGGCTTGTTCAGGCAATGCGTCGCCAATAATCGTATTAAGCCCCTCCAGTGTCATATTCTGATAGGCCAATTCAGCGGTTAATCTGAAACCAAATTGCTGGTGGATCACCGTATTTAGTTCAAGGAACAGTAGGGAATCCAAACCAAATTGCAATAGATCTTGTTGTGGCTCCAGATGTTCAGGCTGTTCTAAGCGCAATAATATTGCAACATGCTGACGTAGCCAATGAAGCCGCTGTTTACTATCCTGATAGAGTGCGTTATCAGTAGAGGGTGCAGATGTCGGTGTTGTAACGGCATGGGCCGTGTCAGTCTGCAAACGCCGCAAAATGTCAGGATGACGCTCATCTAACCGCATTGCCAGATAGCAAGGAGAAGCGGTACGCAGAGATTGATTGAGATGCCAGATTCCCTCATTGACACTGAATGGTAACATGCCATCTTGCGCTAGTTTTTCCACTAATCGCCGATCGCTGGCCATGCCAATGCCACCCCAGACACCCCAAACTAACGTTTTTACCATCAATGTATCGGTTGCGGTCAGTGCTAAAGATTCCAGACAAGCATTGGTGATGGCATAAGCGCTTTGTCCCTGAGCACCTAGCATTGAAGCAGCGGAAGCATGAAGCAGCAGATATTGTGCTTTATGTTGCTGAAGTACTGTTTGTAACGTTAACGCGCTCTGTGCTTTTACGCATAACATCTGCGACAGATGTTGACGCTCAAGTTTTGCCAGAGGAGTGTGATCAGCAATACCGGCAGCATGAATCGCGCCAGCAATCCTATCTTCTTGTGCCAGTGATTGCACGGCATTTAACAAAGTTGATTTGTCAGTGACATCAACGTTAATCCAGCGTATTTCGCATTCGCCACTCAGTGACAACTCATGAACAAAAGCATCCCAGTCCTCTTGTTTGCGGCGGGCAAACACAGCAACCTTACGAGCGCCTTGGGCCAGCAACCAACGGATAGAAATTTGCCCGATCCCCCCCATACCGCCAGCAACGATGTGCCAACCCTGATGGGGAATCGACATTGGTTGCTGCGATAGCACAAGTGGCTGACGCTGTAAAACAGGGACAGTCACTTGATTTCCGCGTACTTTCAGCCAGCGATGTTGTTCATTCAGATAACTGAGTGCTAATAACAAAGCATCAGTATCATTGATATCGGCGATATCAACCGCCTGAATATGGCGATGGGGATACTCTTCAACCGCGACACGCAACAGTGCCCAGACAGCGTATTGAGCGGGATTGATATCCTCTTTTGATAAGGTGCTTTCAGGTTGAGCACAGCAAGTTATAACCGTTAAGGATGTCGTTTTATCACGTTGTAATTCGCTAATAACCTGATCACACAATTCAACGACATCATCACCCTGGAGCAGTAATAATGTATTTCCGCTTTCCGGCTGTAAATTTATGCCTGCCTGACGCCAATCTTGAGCAATTGTGTCACTCGCTGTTGATGAACGAAGAGCATACGTCGTTGAAGATCTTGGCTTATCTACAGTAGTTATGGTGCGCCAATGCAGAACATAGTGAGTATCAGGGCATGGCTGTGGTACAGGAAGCCATGATTTTGTCGTCATCGGCGTTGTCGCCAATTGGCGAGGTAGGTCGGCCCTGTCACTCATGAATGCGAATAAACGTTCGCCAACATAGATCAATGCAGGGAAATCGGTGAGTAAATTTGCCTCCAATAAGCGGCGCTTGGCATATGGCAGAGCACGGTGAGGGCGATACATTTTGCTGACTGTTAGCCCGACAACTTCTTGGTAATAGCCTTGCTGAACACAATGGTTCAATAGTTGTTCCAGCAAAGGGCGCCAGCAAGGTTGCAGTCGGCCAGCCCGAATCGTGTCAATGGCACTGAAACCTTGTTCAGTCTTGTGCCCATGGCATTGATAAACCAGTGCATCGGTATACAGCGCTCGAAGTATTGCTGCATTGGCGTTTTGCTCAATGGCAGGATTGAGCAGGGAATTAATATCAAGCCCAGTATTAGTATTGACCGAATGTTGTACAAAATTGTGTTGCACAGTGCTGGTTGTAGCGAAGCTATAATGCTGTTTATCAAATGGATAGAGCGGAGCATGACATTTTGTCCCGGTAAACGGAAAGAGACGCGGCCAGTCAAGATGTGCACCGGCACAGTAGAGTTGCATTAGTGCTGTTTGCTGAGCTGTCTCTGGAGTGCCTTGACGATGTGCACTGGCAACCCAGGTTTCATGTGGCAAACTGACGCGTCGCCCGATCCCTGTTAACTGTGAATCAGCACCAAATTCTACGAATAATGCTACACCTTGTTGACGGGCAAACTCAATCGCTTGATAGTAACGCACCGTCTGACGCATATGGTGACGCCAGTAGTCTGGTGAACCTAATTGCTCGGTAGTTGCAATATCTGCTGTCAGGGTAGAAATTAACGGAATTTCTCCCGATACAGGATGTAGCTTGTTGTTATACAGGGAAAAACGCTGAGAAAATTCTTCCAGAATTGGCTCAAGCATGGCTGAGTGTGCTGCGCAGGCAACTTTAAGGCGCTGGCAACGGATCTGCTGCTGTTCGAGACGTTGTGTCAATGTGTCAATTTCTGTTTCTGTACCCGCCCAAACCCAGTGTTGTGGACCATTGCAAACCGCCAGATCCAATGCCAGTGTATGCGTAAAGGGAAGAATATCTTCTTCGTTGGCAAAAACTGCCAACATTGCGCCCCCTTGGGCACATTTTTGCATCAATTTGCCCCGTACCGCGACCATCGGCATCACTTGCTCCGGCGTGAAAATCCCGGCAACAACAGCAGCGGCGAATTCGCCAACGGAGTGTCCCAATACGTAATCCGGCTTTAAGCCTAGTGCTTGCCAATGTGCTGCCAGCGCAATCTGATGCGCTACAATAGCTGGTTGTGCATATTCAGTGCTAGTTAATGCGGCATAATGCTCTCCGAACATCACTGTTTTTAATGGCAGAGCCAACTCAGAGGTACAGGCGGCACAACAACGATCCAACATAGCAGAAAAAACAGGAGAGCTGGCATACATTGCTTTTCCCATGCCAGACCATTGACATCCCTGACCGCTGAATTGCCACAGTTGTTTGCTTTCACCCTTGACTTGTCCACTAAAAATATCCGGTGTTGGGCTATGGTTCTCAAAGGCGGATAAGCTTGCGGCATTTTTTGCTGTATTTTGTGGTGTTAGTGTCAACGCTAAACGCCAGGGGAATGAAAGATCGCGCCCCTGTAAGGCCGTCCAGGCCAAATCGGCATGATTTTTTGAGGCAAGTAAAGTTGCGTAACGTTGTGCCAATTGACGCAGTGAAGATTCAGAAGCTGCGGAGAGCAACAAAGGTGTGCTTTGTGCCTGGGCTTGCGAATCATTGACACGGTGACGTTGTAATTCTTCTGGCAATGATTGCACTACGATATGGCAATTGGTGCCGCCAATACCGAATGAAGAAACGCCCGCAGTACGCAATTCTTGTGTCCAACGTTGTCCTTGTATTGCCAGCCTGAATGGGCTTTCTTCCAGCCGCAATGCCGGATTGGGGTGCTGTACATTGATAGTCGGAGGAATGTAACCATGCCAGACTGACAGAACCGTTTTAATCAAACTGGCAATACCCGCGGCAGTATCGAGATGGCCGATGTTGCTTTTCACTGAACCAAGGTGACAAGGCGGTACAGCCGCACTACGTTCGGAGAATATGCTGCGTAACGCATCAACTTCTATTGGATCGCCAAGTGGTGTACCTGTGCCATGTGCTTCAATCATTCCGACATCATCAATGCTGACATCGGCCAGTTGTAATGCTTCGGTAATCACACTGCGCTGACCATTAACCGAAGGGGCAGTAAAACCAACTTTCTCATTGCCGTCGTTATTAATGGCACTGCCACGCAACACCGCCATGATAAGATCGCCATCGCGTAACGCATCGCTCAGACGTTTCAGCGTAACAATCCCAACGCCATTGCCGCCGTAAGTGCCGTTTGCCTGACTATCAAAGGGACGGCAATGCCCATCAGGTGAAAAGATCATTCCCGGTTGATACAAGTAACCGCTTTCTTGTGGGAAAGAAACTGCCACACCGCCGGCCAGCGCCATATCACATTCCCCTGAACGCAGGTTTTCGCAAGCCATATGCACGGCCACCAGTGAACTTGAACAGGCTGTTTGTACTGTCAGTGCGGGACCTTTCAGATTTAATTTATAGGCGGTACGCGTTGCAAGATAATCTTTATCGTTGCTCATTAGCGCCTGTAGTCCTTTCACTTTGCCAATATCGGTCATAGTGAATTGTGACCATGAAGGCCAGGTGCTGACTCGGCTACTGGCGAAAACGCCTGTTTTCAAGCGTACATTACGTGGCGAATAGCCGGCATGTTCAAGGGCATGCCAGGCTGTTTGCAGAAACAGGCGTTGCTGAGGATCGAGCATTTCTGCTTCCTGACGCGAATAGCCAAACAGTGTGGCGTCAAATTGTTCCGCATCCTCTAATATCGCTGCCTGATTGACAAAGTTTTCACTCTCAATGACTTCAGGTGGAATACCTGCATCCAATAATGTTTGGCGGGAGAGAGTGGTAGTACACTCAATCCCTTGTTGCAGGTTATGCCAGAAAGTAGCGCTATCTGGTGCCTGTGGAAAACGGCAGGCAAGGCCAATCACTGCGATGGGATCACAATTATCGTAGTGAGGCGTTAAATCAGTCATTGTGCAGCTCCTTTATGACGTTTTTCCCGTTGCTGCAGACGCTTTTGCTGTTGATGCTGACGAAGAGCAATCGACGATTGATTTCTGTCTGGCGTATCTTTTCGGCAACGCAAGCTGAGCGCTTCTGGTGTTGGATAAGCGAATAAATCAGTGACAGCAAGATGGTGAAAACCTGCATGTTGTAATTTGCCGTGCAATTGAATTAGCTGTAGCGAATTGGCTCCGGCATCAAAAAAGTTCTGTTGAACATTGATGGAATGGCTGGTTACCGATAAAAACAGGCGTTGAATTTCACTGCATATCTGCGGATCGCATCCTTCCGAACGTGATGATGCAATAACAACGGTTGCGTTATCTTCAACCCAGTTATCTTTGACTGCATTATCTGCAACCATCATGCATTGCTGGCGTGGCATCAGTTGTTCCAACGCTGAATGCCAGCTCTCTGGCTGTGCTGCGAGGGTACGTAATAGTGCTATGTAGCTGTTAAACATGGTTTGCAACTGATGTGGTTCAAATAACTCTTCGACCGCATCCCAGTTCAGGCAAAGTTCATCGTCAGATTCGTAAACCTGATGATCCAGCCAGATTTGTGGCGTTTGCGATATACCCCAAACGGGTTTCATCCATGATGAACGTGAAAGGAATTGCCCTTCATGAGTTCCTAATGCACTGGTGAAAACAACAGGCATGGTGGCTGCATCCGGGCCACGATTTTGTGCCAGCTCACGCATCACTCTGATCGCCGAAATATGGCGGTGATCCAGATCCTGCCATAACTGTTGTTGTAACCGCCGTGCACTTGATAACCAGTTTTTCTCCGGATGCCAGGCGAGAAGTGACAGTGAGGTGAAATCACCCAGAATATGATTAATGTCCTCATGCCAGTGTGGACGATCGAACAGGGTAAGATTAAGTGTTAACTCCGCTCTGGTGCTGAATGCAGAGAGAACAGCTGCATAAGCTGCAATCAAGAGGGCAGAAGGTGTTATCTGATGTGGGGCAGCATGTTGCTTCAACTGTTTCCAGTCATGTGCAGATAACCGATCACTGTAGCGTACAAAACGAGGGGATTGCACACTTTCCGGTGCAATACGCACTGGTAATTGTGGTGCCAGTGGTAAAGTTTTCACTTGCTCTTGCCAATATTGCAACGAACTCTGATGCACTGGTATTTGTTGCTGGCGTAACACACAATCTCGGAATGTGATGTTCAGTGGTGGCAATTCTTGTTGTTCGTTGAGATATAGCTGTTCTAATTCAGCCAGCAATATCTGCATGCTCAATCCATCTAATAGCAGATTATCCAGACTGACAAATAATCGGCAGACAGGGCTGCTGTCTTGCGCAAGTTGGAAGTCGAACACTGGCCAGTGTCCGGCATCTAATACCTGATGTGACAAACGTTCGCGTAATGTATCCGCCTCAGAAATATCAGTGAATTGGTGCTGTTTAACTGAGAAGAGAGGGACATCTTTCAATATTTGCTGTTGCCCATTAATAACCACCGTTCTAAGTACCGGATGACGCTGGATCAGGCGATTTAATACTCGGTCCAGGCGTTGAACATCCAGTTGTTCTATCCGGTATTCGATAAAGAAATGTGCGCCAACACCACTCAGGGTAAAACCAGGGTGACGTCCAACCAGATAAGCCTGTTGAACTTCGGTCAGTGGGAAAGGTTGATATTTATCCTCATCTTGCTCTTTTGATATCGAATATGTCTTTAATGAAATGTCAGACAGAGGAGCCGGTAGAGGAGAAAGTGTCGTGGTGAATGCCGCTAATTGCGGGTTACGGAAAAGGTGACTCAGTTCACCTTTCAAGCCTTGTTGTGCCAGTTCACCGATCAGACGTGTAGCTAAAAGGCTATCACCACCAAGTTGGAAAAAGTCGCTGTTACGACCTGGCTGATCAGTATTCAACAAACGTTGCCAAATGGTAGCAACCGTTTGCTCCTCTGCATTCAACAGAATCATGTCATTCTGGTGCAGCCCGGTTTCGGTTTTTGTGGTGGACAGTAAGCCTTGTGCCAGAGCGTTACGGTCGATTTTACCGTTAGGTGTAAGGGGCAGATGAGGAATAACATGCAAGCGTTGTGGGATCATATATCCCGGCAAATATTGTGCCAATACTGATTTAATTTTTTCCCGATCAGGTATGGAGACGTTGTCACTTGCTTGCATCAATAACACATTAAGGTTGCCAAGGGTAATTGGAGTTTCTGTCTGTAGTGGCAGAAGAGATAACCATTGTGATGCAGAGCGTAGCTGAATACCGTGAGGTGAGAGCAACTCAGTGGTAATCAGAGAGATAGATGAAGCGTGATGCAACTCTATGGCCAATACTAACGCCCCGGGTTGTGCCAAAGGCATCAACGCCTTGATACAGTTTGTCGGATTTTCTTCACGGTGTAATACATTGTTTAGTAAGATAATATCTGCCTGATGCTGTAGTGACTCAGGAACTTGCTCAGGCCAGCGTTTTATTGATACATGAGTGTGGGTACTTAACCGAGTTTGCATCTGGTTAATAAGTGCCTGAGAACGTTCAAAGCCGATATAGGACAGATGTTGATCAGTAATTTGTTCTGCCAGCCATTGAGCACAGAGACCACTTCGGGCATCGAACTCCATCACGGTGACAGGGCGTTGTAACCGTTGGGAAAGAGCAACGATAACTTGTTTTAAACCTGCTAACCATTGTTGAGTTTCGGGCAGTATAAAGAGCTGTTGTTCCGGTGCGAACTGTGGATCATCAAGCAATGTAACTGCGGTTTGTTGTCCGGTCAGAATACTACGCAGTGTAGAATGCCAGCGCTCAGGGATATATCCTGCTTCAGCTTCGTTATGGAATGTTGAGGATAATAATCCAGTCTGATATACGTGATGTGCAGATTCAATCAATAGATTGCATTGGCAAAGATATGCCAGCATACGGGCAAACCAACCATGATATTCTGATCGGGGCTGGTAATCTTTCAGACAATCGGCGAGAGATTGGGGGGAAGTAAACGTAATACCGTAACGAGACAGATGTTCCAGCAAAAATGTTGCAACTTGAGGTTCACTGTTGCCATCAGTTGTATCTGTTTTATCGATAATGGCCTGCATTGCAGGAAACAGATCACGGTAAGTTGTCGGTAACTGTGAGGCACGATTTATGCGTTGGTATAAGGTATCGCCTTCCAGTTCAAGGAACGCCACCAGCGATTTTTCTTTTTCGCCACTGGTTAAAGCAACGCCTTTACGAATACCGGTTACTTGATTGAGGGCAGCATCAATCTCTCCTAGCTCAATGCGATATCCCCCAATTTTGACCTGACTGTCGCGGCGTCCCATAAATTCCAGCCAGCCTTCGGGATGATAACAACCCAGATCACCAGTTCGATACCAGCGTTCTTCCTGATCGATGACGAATTGGGCGGTAGTGCGTTCTTCATCATTAAAATAGCCTAGTGCGATACCGGCTCCACCAATCCAAAGTTCACCGACAACCCAGTCAGGACAATCTTGGCCATCTTCACCCACGACACGATAACGCTGGTTAGCCAGGGGATAACCATAAGGAATCGAACGCCACTGTGCATCCACTTCTTTGACGATATATTCATTTGACCAGATAGCTGCTTCCGTTGCACCTCCCATGGCACTGAGTACACCAGCAGGATTGAATGCACGGTAACGTTCAGGCAGTGATAAGCCGATCCAATCTCCGGATAGCATCACGGTTCGAAGCGTTTTCGGTGCATCAACTTCCATTCCTTCACAATAGGTCAGCAACATATCAAACAGTGCCGGTACACTGTTCCACAACGTAATATTGTGTTGCTCGATCAACATTTCCCAAGTTGATGGATCGCGGCGTTGTGCTTCATTAATGAGTACCAGTGTTCCTCCGGCACTGAGAATGCCAAAAATGTCGTAAACGGAGAGGTCGAAATGCAGTGCGGAGAGTGCCAGCAATCGATCACGACTTTGAACCTGATGACGACGGTTGATGTCCAGACAGGTATTCAGTGCACTTTGGTGACTGATAACGACACCTTTCGGTATGCCCGTTGAGCCGGAGGTATAAATGATATAAGCCGGATCGGTTACGGCACGCTTAGCCATGTGGGTTAAAGGTAATAGTTGGTCATCTTGGTGCCAGGAAATACAGCATATATTTTGTGACCAATCTGGATGTTGTTGTTTAGGATTAATGACAACGATAGTGATGCCAGCACTTTCGCAGATAGCACGACGTCGGTTTAATGGCTGATCCACCGGAACTGGAACGTAAACACCTCCAACATAAAGGATGGCTAATACAGCAACGATTTGCCCGATGTCTTTTTCCATGCTGACAGCAACTCGATCTCCCGGCATAACCGACATTTTTTGCAGTACGGTTGCTAATCGGCGGGCTGCCAGACTGAGTTCGCCATAACTGATTTTTTCATTATGATGGGTCACTAACGCAACAGCATGGGGGGTATGCTCTGCTTGATTAAACACACCTTCATGCAACAAGGCGTTTGGTAGCGGTTCAACTGTGTTGTTGATTTGACGTCGTAGATGGTATTGTGACTCAGGCATCAAGTCCGGGAGTTTCTCACTCCACTGCGCGGCGTTTTCCGTCAGGTTCTCAATAATCCCTTGATAGACAGTGAATAAAGTATCCATCAAGCCGTCAGGGAAGAGTTCATCATTACTGTCCCACTGAATGTTTAGTGTGCTTTCATGTTCAAAAGCAACAAAATCTAACCATACCTGTGGTGTCTGTGAGATGCCCCAACCTGGTTTTCCCAGAACATCGCGGGTATTCTCACCATATAAAGGCCGGCCTAAATTGCTGGTGAACACAATTGGCGCACCGTGTGGGTGGTTACCGCGTCTCTTAAGTTCACGCAGCACTTCTACACCAGACCAATGACGATGTTCGTATGCTTCAGCAAACGTTGCTTGTGCATTCTGAGCCAGTTGGCAGAACGGTAAATTATCACCGGGAATATCCAACAGTAGAATGTTGGTAAAGTCTGCCAAGATGTTATCAACCGCAGGGTGCAGCGGAGCTCTGTCAAATAGCGTCAGGTTAAATAATAAGTGCGTGGTGCTATCTTGAGTTGCCTTAGCCTGTGTTGTGCTGCTCCAGCGACACAATAAAGCAGCAAATGCGGTTGCCAATGCCATGGTTGGTGTCACCCCATTTTGCTGCGCGAGGTATTTAAAATGTTCCCAATGCTCAGGCGCTAAACAGAAATGTCTGCGCTGGATCCGGACATTTTTTATTAGGGCAGGATCTTTGGCCAGAGGAAGCTGAGGCGCAAGTGGTAAGGTATCTAACCGGCTGCGCCAGAATGCCTCGGCTTCTTGTCTGGCTTGCTTAAATTGAGCCTGATATTGCGTCAGATAACTGCAAAAATCATAGTCAGGGGATATAGATGGCAAGTTACGTTTGGCAATCAATGCTGCCAGTTCAGTAAAGAACAGGCTGAAACTGGCGGCATCCATGATCAGCAAATCGATATTCGCATGCAGACGATGCTGATTATCACCGAACAGGCTAAGTTGAATATCGAAAGTTTCTCCTTTTTCAACCTGTAATACCCGATGGCTTAATTGTTCACGTATGTTAGTCAGCGCTTGTTGCTGTTCATTGGCTGTCAGGTTACGCAGATCGTGAACGGTTAATTTTTGCCAGTAAGCATTAGCCATTCCTTGTTGGCGGCCATCTGGCAAAAACTGTACACGCAACATGGGATGCCGCTGAATCAGAGCATGAATAGCTGCCTCCAATTGTTCAGGCTCCAGCCCAATACCATCAAATTCGTGATACAAATGGCAACCAACTCCTCCTAATGTTTGTTCCGGTGAACGTCCAACAAAATAAGCGTGTTGTACTGCCGTTAATGGGAATGGACCAGCATCTGCGATCTGTGGCAGTGGCGTTGTATCTTGAGAGACAGTTTGAGAGACCGGTGCATGGCGTTGCAGAAGCTGGCTCCAGGTATGTAGTGTTGGATTCTGGTAAAGCTCACGCAGAGTAACGCGATATCCTTGACGTCTGAATTGGTTTAACAATGCCATTATTTGCATTGAATCCAGTCCGTTGCGAATTAAATCGTCGTTATCACCCACCAAATTATTTTTTTGGTTAAACAGACCAGAAATAAGCTGGCGCAGTGAATCTGGGGAGGGAAGGTCCATGTGCATGAAGAGATCCTATAAAAATGGCAGTTATCTGATAAATCAATAAATGGAGTTACAATTTATTAGGACGAATGTTTCCAGGTGGACGTCTCAGGTAAATGTTTTGGTTGTAAATGCCAATGCTCTTCTGAACCAAGATGATTTTTCCAGAGAGATTGATAAAGCGGACAACGTTGCAGTAACTCGTCATGGGTTCCACTATCACAAAGAGTTCCATGATCCATTACCAATATCTGATCAGCTCGAGTTATCGTGCTTAGCCGATGAGCGATAACAAAGACGGTTTTATTCTCGGTAAGAGAATAAAATGCTGCTTGTATCAATCGCTCATTTTCGGGGTCTAATGAAGCTGTTGCTTCGTCCAGAAATAAAACGGGAGATTGTTTTAATATAGCGCGAGCAATAGCAAGACGTTGGCGTTCACCACCGGATAATGTACTTCCATCTACACCTAAAAAGGTATCGTACCCTTGTGGGAGGGCCATAATTGTGTCGTGAATATTGGCAAGACGAGCAGCTTGTTCCAATTCCAACTGAGTCGCATTTGGATCCCCCAAACGGAGATTATTTGCGACAGTATCCTGAAATAGTGCGGTTTCCTGAAATACCATTGTGACGGTGTCATATAGTGCCTGAGTCTGGTATTGATGAATGAGGTTTCCACCCAGACGAATTTCACCTTTGTCTAGCTGATAGAAAGAGAGCAATAAATAAGCCAGCGTAGATTTACCGCTACCGCTAGGTCCCACAATGGCGGTCATACTACCTTGTGGTGCATGGAATGAAACGTTTTGGATAGCGGGTTGGCTAGTTCCCGGATAACTAAATGAGATATTGTTAACTTCAACATCATATTGTGTAGGAGCGGTTAATGGCCCAGAAACTTGCGTTGCGACTGTTTCTATTTCGGCAATATGTGTTTCACCGACTTGTGTCAATGCAGTTACATTGATCAGGGGAATAATTCCGCGTAAAGGGGTAATCGTGGCAAACAGCAGTAGGATTGCGATGAGCATTTCGGAAAGTGTGAGTGTTTCCGGTACGTGGAAGCGCAGAGCGCCAGCTAGTATCCCCACAACTACACTGGTATCAATAACGATGTAGAACAGACTCAATAGTGGTATGCTTTTTAATACTCCCCGCCGGAATGCGATACGTAATTGTTCAATTTCTTGGCTAAAACGTTGTTCTACCGTTGTAGTCGCTGCTGCTGCACGGATAAAGGCCATGCCTTGTGCATATTCTACAATCGCTTCAGATACGCCAGCCATCATAGTGGCTCGTCGACGCAAGATTTCATTGAGTTTTTGGCGGATCGCGACCAGGATGAGTAATCCAACCATCAATACCAACAGCGCACTGCCAGCTACAACCCAATCGAACCAAAATAAAGCCAGGTAAATGAGCACCAGCATCACAATCTGACAGGTGATTTGTGGGGTAGTATAGGCTGACTGATTTTCCTGCCATTGCACATCTTCGGATAATGTCAGCGCTATTTTTCCGGCACTTAAACCCCGAATTGTCGCGACCGACATACTCACCAGCCGTTGTAGCAGAGAGCGACGGATCTCGATACCCAATCCATAAGCGGCAATGGTGAGTTTACGCAGTGCGCGGGTCATAAACGCGAACCGCAACAACAGTAAAATAACCAATAACACCAGAGTGATAAGCGGCAGCATATCAGTGCCACTTTCTTTCAGATGACGATCTTCCAGATGTGTGATAGCCCAAGCTGCTATGGCAAGTTGAGCAATAATCGCAATAGTATCAAGCTGCTTATATAACAAACCAATGAACCAAACCCGTTGCAGTTTCGGGGACAGATGTTGCTGGAGACGATTAAATAACCCCATGATAATTTGCTCCTGTTCTGGTATTTTCTCCCCGCCAAGCAGCCCACTGTTTGGTATAGGCACCTTGCTGTGTGATCAATTCATCATGGGTGCCTTGTTCAATAATTTGTCCTTTATCCAAAACCACTATTTGATCAAGATGGCGAATGGTCGGCAGACGATGGGCAATAACAATCACTGTCTTATTCTGGCCTGTTTGGGTATGACATAGTGCGTTGAGTGCTTGTTGCATCTCTTTTTCACACTCTGGATCGGTATAGGCGGTCGCTTCATCCAAGACAAGGATTGGCGCGTTCTTCAGGATAGCGGCGGCAACGGCAATACGCTGCTTTTCTCCCACAGACAAGCTGATACCGTTGTTCAGTACTGTGTTGTAACCCTGTGGTAATTGTTGGATAAATTGGTGTGCTTGAGCTGCGATAGCTGCGGCTTCAACCTCAGCCTGGGAAGCATCAGGACGGGCCAGGCGTATGTTATTAGCTACCGTATCGTTGAACAGAAATACCCGCTGGAAAACAAAAGAGATGTTATTGCGCAGGGTGAGTTCATCCATATTGCGAATATCAACACCACCAACAGTAATTTTGCCTTGCTGCGGATCCCAAAGACGAGCAATCAAACTGGCTACTGTGGATTTACCAGAACCACTGGCTCCTACCAGAGCCATTGAGCTTCCAGCCGGTACGGAAAAAGAGATGTTATTTAAGGCATTATCCTGCCCATTTTGATAGGAGAAACTGACATTATGCAAAGTCACACTGTTATTAACAGGTGTGTGGCTCTGAGTACATGGTGCTAGTTCAGGTTGGTTCATTAACCAGTGATAACGTGTGATTAATGCCTCTTGTTGTTGCAAGCGGGTCATTACAGCGAACATGGAGGAAGCAATATTGCCGAACGCCATGGCAGCCAGAATAAAGAAGGTAAATTCAAATATCGAGATTTCTTGTCGGTTAAATAACCAGACTGCCAAAGGGAGTACAAACAGTAAATTGGCGCTGGATAGGACAAAAAATCGGCTGGATTTGACCTGCACTTTCTCTACCCAAACATCGATAATACGTGTCAGAGCGGTAAATGCTTTTTCGGCACGCTGTAGCGCAATATTGCCGCCCGAATAAGTTTTTACCACGGGGATAGCATTGATAACCTCTCCCATCGTCGAAGCAATGCGATTTTGGGCTGCGTAAAAGCGCTGAGTTGTGGTTTGAACTTTCATCTGAATATAGATGAACAGCAGACAAGCGCCCAGGGTTGGAGCGAATGCAGCCAATGCCAGTCGCCAATCAATAACCAACATGACGCTCAACGCGATCAGCGGGCCGAACAGGGTTGCTGACATTTCTGGAATGATGTGAGCAACCCCATCTTCGAGCTGTTCGACGTCATCTAACATCATCTTTTTGATTTCAGTACTGTCAGTTAGCATAAAGAAGCCCAGAGGAACGGACTTCAACTTATTACTGATATTATGTCGAACATCAGCCTGAACGTCGGCAGCTATCAAATGAGAAACAAACGTTGAAGCGCTGAAAGTCAGCATAGCGGCAAACGTAGAGCTTAATAACATGACGCCGTAGCTCAGGAGTACGTCATATTGCCCGTCATAGATGGATTGAGTAATTAACCCGGCAACCGCCGCCGGTAAAATTTGCAGGCCAGCGGAAACAATGGCAAGTGCAATAGCTACGTAACTCAGAACACGGTATGGACGCATCATATTCCACAATGCTTTAAGAACGCCGGCATCAGCGGCACGCTGCTCTGGCGAATTCTGGACAGATGAGTCGTTACTGAGCATAGGTGTTTTCCTTTTGGAAATCATGGCATTTGCGTAATGTCCAGAACAGGCCAGCGAGGGTGAAGAGTGATGCGAGAGCGAAAAGAGAAGAATAGCCCGCTTTGGTAACAATCAGCCCACCGACCATTGAACAGATGATCGCAATGCCCATATCTGCCGATTGCATCAAAGCAAAATCCACACCAGATTGGCTGCTTGCTGCCAGAGACATCATCTGAGTGTATAAGGCAACAAATTTGGCCGCAGTGATTAACGTGATGAAGACGTATGCGGCTGAAAGTAAAGATACGGAGGATTCTGGTTGTTGGGCAAGCCAGAAAATCCCCACCAGCACCATACATTCAAGCAGCATAAAGCTCAGTAGTGTTTGCATGGCGCCTAACTTACGTACCAGAACACCGCCAAACAGGACACCAGATAATCCGGCTAATGCACCACCGCTGGCTGCAATAATGCCTAGTTGAGTTAAATCTACTCCGCGATCGACCAAAAATGGGGAGAGCATACCGAGTGACAAGCGTGTACCAATCATACATAACAGGATTAAAACCAATGCCTGTTTAACCGGAGTACGGCGAAATGCACTCTTGAGGGATGGGGGGACGGTAGCCTTTGAAATATCTGATTCTCTCTTCCCCTGCGTTTTTCGGATGAACAAAATAGGCAGTGACATCAAGAGAATCACTATGGCTAATACGCCTGCACCAATGTGCCATCCATACAGTGAGGTCAGATATAAAAACAGCCCGCTACCGATAATGGCTCCCAGATAGCCGCCGCCAACCTGCATGACATTGCACCATGGACGATGCTGTGGTGATAATCGATCAATGGCTTGACCATCTGTGGTGGTATCTACGACAGTCAGGCAAAGTGTTATCAGAAACAGCAGCGCGATAATTAACGGCATATGTTCGGCAGGTTTTGCCAATGACATTAAGCTGAAAAGGAGAAAAATTAAAATGTTACCGCAGAGCATGATGCGGCGGGGGTTGGTATCCCCGGAACCTGATTTACGATAACGCTCTACAATCGGTGCCCAAAGGAATTTGCATGCCCAGGGTAACATTAGCAGGTAAAGTAACCCTATTTTATCCGGCGTGACACCGTGACTGCGCAGAAACGCTGGCATGCTTTGTAACGTTAACATACCAATGGTACTTTGGATGGTGTAAACACCAGCCAAAGTCAGAAGCAGTAACGAGATATGACGAGAGTTTGAAATATTATGCGTCACAGTGCAATGCTCACATCCAGCCCAACATTCAGGCCCTTACTCATCATACTGAGCGTCTGGCCTTTCGGGAAACTAGAAACACGGTACTTTTTATTGCCCAGGTTTTCGCCATAAAGCTTAATATTGACACCATGAGCCATCTCTAAACTTAATGAAGCGTCATAGAGAGTATATGCACCTTGTTCAAGGGTATTTGCTTCATCAAAATAGCTTTTTGAATAGTGACGGGCACCAGCATTGACATAGAGATTTCCTGGCAGGAATGTCTGTTTAATCAGATAGTCGATACCTGCATTAAGCATGATATCTGGTGCATAAGGCAGACGTTTGCCGTTGTAACTTACGCCAGTTGTTGTATCGGTTGCATGAGTGAAATTTGATTTACCAACGCTGCCACCAAGAGAAAATCTGAGCCCCTGCATTGGTTTGATCTGGCTACTCAGTTCGATACCTTTACTTTCTGCTTTTCCGGCATTGCGAATGGATTGCATGCCAACAGGCCCAACATAGATCTGTTTGTCTTTTGAATAGATATAATAAATCGCGCTGTTTAATGTCACAGCATTATCAAAGAATGCGCTATTCCAGCCGAATTCATAATTGTCTGAAGTTTCGGTATCGTAGGGTTTCCTATCCTCGGCAAAGGAAATAATGTTATTGAATCCGCCGGGTTTATAACCTTTAGCGGCAGAAACATAGAAACGAGTATCAGGTGTGAATTGCCAGCCCAAAGCCGCTTTAGGTGTAAACTCATTGTTGGAAACTTGATTATCAAAAGCGCTGATCGTCATCCTGCCAGAACGGCCTGCATAGGCTATCTGTGATTTTTCATGTGACAAACGCCCGCCAAGGGTCAGATCCCATTGAGAAGCAATCGGTAATTTAACCTCACCAAACAGCGCCAGTGATTTTGTTTTAATTGTATTCAGGGAATCACTGTAGTAACCAGGATAAGCACCAACCAGATGTTTACTACTTTCATCTGAGAACCAACCACCAAGAACACTGGTTATTCCATTTGAATAGTTGGAATTTAAACGCAGTTCTTGGATGGTAGCATGGTGTTTCTCTTTCCATTTACCCCCGATGAAATCACGGAAAATATCGCGATCCTGATAGGAAGTGACACTGGTTAATGCACTGTTGCCGAAATTATATTCAGCCTTCAGTGCATAACTGTTGACTCGCCGTTTTAAATCAGGGATAGGGCCATCGTACTTTTTCTGACGGAATTGCTCGTCGGTTAAATAAAGCTCTTCGTGTGAATTGAGATCCTCGTGAGCAAAGCTAAGTTCAGCATTGAAAGGTGAATCATCTGGTGCAAATGTCAGTTGGCCTTTACCTAACCAAGTTTTACTGGAATCAATGTTTTTACGATTTGGTGCATCAATTTGCCCAGGTTCTTTGACCCAACGTAGGTTCATACTGCCATAAAGAATGTCTTCGATAAGAGGCGTTGATCCGCTGAAGGAACCGCCTTGCTTCAATTTAGAATAATTACCAGACAGGTTAAACCAGGGGCCTGCTTTGGGGGAACGGGTAACAATATTGATAACTCCCGCTTGGGCGTTTCCTCCGTATAAAGTGCCCTGAGGGCCACGTAATAATTCTACGCGTTCTACATTAATTAATTCTTGTGTTAGGAACTGATGATCCTGAGGCACACCATCAACATAAATTCGAACAGAAGGTGAATAATAATCAGGTGAACTGATACCCCGAATTGTGGTTGCCGAATAGGTTCGGTTACCGCGAGAGCGAATTTGTAAACCAGGGAAAGCACGCTCAAGATCCTGTACTTGGGTAATTCCCGCTTGCTCAAGTTCTTCGCCAGTTTTAACCAAAATGCTGCCGTTAATTTTATTTAATGCTTCTTTCTGCTTGTTAGCCGTTACGATCAAAACATCTTCTTTCACTTCAGACGCATGTCCTGCCCAGGTTACGGGGGTAATTAAGCAACATAAGACAGACGCTTTAGCATATTTTTTTTTCATATAAGTACTCGTTATGCCCTTTCAAATCATGTTTTACAAAAATCAGGTATGGTAAAACGAAAAAAACTTATCAGGGAGACTAATGGGAATAGAGAAGTAGGGCTAACGGGATAGGGACAAAAGTAACGCGATACGTACTATTGATAATAATTATCATTAATGATAAATTGCGTGATATTTACATTAAGTATATATACTCAATAAACCTGAAGATGCATGATGAATAACTTGTATTACATTGATTTAAAATAAGTATTAATCATCATAAACCAGCATTTTGAAGTTAAATTGGTATATATAAAATAAAAGTATAATGAATCTAGCACGCACAATATACTGTTTTTATTGTGGAAATAGCTTTTCAAATGGAATCTGATGCTAATTTTACAGAGGATCTCATGAAGACGATTTATAACGAGAAATTGTGCATTTTCACTGCTGGCCATTGTAATTACATACGTCCACAGGTGGTGGAAAATAATATAAATCCCCCGTTACTCATTGAGGAATTATCTGACGGAATTCATATAAACCGTATTCGTCTCGATCTTAACAAAGATTTAACAGAATATTGTGAAGGGCCGCCAACGGTATCAATTGCTTTTGTTCTAAGTGGGAAAGGAAAAATGGCGATTGAAAACGGCGATATTTTAGATATTAATCCGGGAACAATGATATTTTTCTATTCCCCTAAAAAAACACGAGGTATGAATTTCTTTGGTAGTGGAAAATGGCATATTCTCGATATTCGTTTTTCTCTGAACGAAATTGAAGCTCAGGAGTTGCCATCTTTTACCAAATTAGCGACTAGTTTTGAAAAAAATGTTAGTTACAGTAATGTATTAATGATGGCTGGTCCTATTCATCCGCCATTTATGCAGATAGTCAATCAAATAGAAGAATGTCAATTAAATGGTAATGTCCGCAAGGTTTATTTAAAGGCAAAAGCGTTAGAAATTCTCGCGTGTGTGACGGCTCAAGTTTATGATTGCCAATATAATGCGATTAACAGCTTACAGCGTCGTGCTGTTTACAATGCAATAAAAATAATTAATAGCGACTATCATTACCCTTGGACAATAAAATCATTATCAAGAGCAGTAGGTTTGAATGAGCGGAAATTAAAAGAGGGATTCCGGGCGGTTGTTTTTCGTACCTTCCATCAGTATCTGGAAAATGTTCGTATGACCACGGCAGAAGATTTATTGAAAAAAGGGATGAGTGTTATTGAAGTTGCTACAGCGGTAGGTTATTCCAGTCCAAGCCATTTTTCTAAACGTTTTCGGCAACATTATTTGATCAATCCGAAAGCATGGCAGGCGAAATATGCCGTGAATCATACACTAATGACAGAATATGTTGCAGCAGGAGGTCAATAGAAGGTTTGATCGTGACCCAATTTGTTGACTGATATTATAGTACCCTTATCTGGTAATTATTTGAGTTCAAGAAAAAATCCTTTTAAAAGTGTGAAACGGCTGACTCCGACAGACAAATCATTTTTAAGCTCTCACTTTTTCGACAAGATTCTAATATAAATGGAATTTAGACTGAAATTAGTGACTATAGTATAACCGGAATAATCCAATTATCAGTAAAGAAGGAGTAAATTCAGAGGTAATACTACCTCTGAATTTATTTGATTATAGCCGTCGTCTTCCAAGTTGCCTCTCACCGGAGGCCAGCCTTTGGCTGGATAAATTCGTTCCCGACGAATTTGTCATTCCCTTGCTGCCGCGACGCATCTTGAAATCCATTATCTATATATCAACAACTTACTGCAATTATTTCAATTCCAATTCATTCATGGCAGCGATGCTGAACCCGCCATCAACATGCAGGATCTCACCAGTAATACCGCCAGACAGATTAGAGCACAGGAATGCAGCAGCATTACCTACATCTTCTGTGGTAACAGTACGACGGATAGGTGTGACAGATTCACAGTGTGCCAGCATTTTACGGAAGTCTTTGATACCAGATGCGGCCAGAGTGCGGATTGGGCCTGCGGAAATACCATTAACTCGGACACCTTCAGCACCCATAGCATTTGCCATGTAACGTACGTTTGCTTCCAAAGATGCTTTTGCTAACCCCATAACGTTGTAGTTAGGGATTGCACGCTCTGCACCTAAATAGCTTAAGGTAAGCAGGGCAGAGTCAGGGTTCAGCATGCTGCGACAGGCTTTTGCCAACGCAACAAAGCTGTATGCACTGATATCATGTGCAATTTTGAAGCCTTCGCGATTGACGGCATTGACATAATCACCGTCAAGCTGTTCAGCAGGTGCATAGCCGATAGAGTGAACAAAACCGTCGAATTTAGGCCACACTTTGCCTAGTTCAGCGAACAATGCGTCGATACTTTCATCTTTTGCCACGTCGCATGGCAGAACGATGTTCGAATTCAATGATGCAGCGAATTCTTCGACACGAGGTTTCAATTTGTCATTTTGGTAGGTAAAAGCCAGTTCAGCACCTTGATCGTGCATTGCCTTAGCAATTCCATAGGCAATAGACAGTTTACTGGCGACGCCAGTGATTAGAATGCGCTTGCCGGTCATGAAACCCATAGCAGTTCCTTATTGTTCTTAATGTTCAAAATACCAAAGTTAATATTATAGAATAATAATATACTCACTATAACTAGGGTATTCATTGTTAATAAACGGGTATGATTCTACCACGCTGGAAAAAAATGTGGTGAGTTTCCACTGCTGTTCCGATCAGTGATAAAACCTGCCCAATAAAATCAAGTGATATCCTGTCTCCATGCTTCGGCGGACAGAGGTTCGCCAAAATGGCTGGCTATCAGCTTGCGTGTAATATCATGTAATGGAGACGCCAGCACTTCAGCAGTATTACCGCGCTCTACGACTTCCCCCTGATGCATGACCAACACCTGGTCACTGATGTGTTTCATCATACCGAGGTGTTGGGTGACATATATATAGGCAATACCCTGTTTTTCCTGTAATTCCAGCATCAGATTAATAATCTGGGAACGCATAGACATATCAAGAGAAGCCAATGCTTCATCAGCAACAATAATTTGTGGTTGTAATATTAGTGCTCGTGCCAGTGCCACACGCTGCTTCTGACCTGAAGCCAGCATATGTGGATAATAATTGGCATGATCGGGCAGCAGCCCGACTTGGCGTAATGTCTGATTGATGCGTTTTTCCCGTTCAGAAGGAGAGAGTTTCGTATTCAGGATCAAAGGCATATCCAGAATCTGACCAATCCGTTGACGGGGATTTAATGACGTACTGGGATCTTGAAAAATCATACGGATGAGCTGGCTGCGATAACTATAGTCCCCATAAACCAGTTTATGGTTGTTGATCAAGATTTCACCTGATGTAGGCTGGATAACCCCTGACAGCATTCTGGCCAGCGTAGATTTGCCTGAGCCGTTTTCCCCGATAATCGCCAGCGTTTTTCTCGGTTGCAAAGTAAAACTTACGGGTTTCACGGCATCAAGATAATGGCGGCGGAAAAATCCGGTACGATAGCGGAATGTTTTCGTCAGGTTTTTAACTTCCAATAATGTTTCGATCACTTATTGTTCCTCCATGTTCAAGGGGAAGTGACAGGCAAAAGTATGACTTTTGCCTCCCCGCAATCGTGGCGTTTCAATGCAGGTCTTCTGGGCATAAGGACAACGAGGCCCCAGCCGGCATCCAATCGGCAAATGTTCCAATGATGGAGTAACACCGGGTAGAGTGTTCAGGCGACTTTTATGGGGTAGTGGGCTATCGAAGTCAGGAATTGAACGGATCAATGCCTGTGTATAAGGATGACGAGGAGTTACCAGCAGTTCATCAGGTGTAGCGCTTTCCACCGTCTGACCACAATATAACACGCTGATGCGCTTTACCAATTTACTCATCATTTGCAGATCATGGCTAATTAACAAAATCGTCATATTGTTGTTTTGATTCAGACTCGATAGCAAACGGAATATTTGAGCCTGCGTTGTTGGTTCCATTGCATTGGTCGGTTCATCGGCAATTAGCAATCTTGGCTGATTGGCAAGTGCAATGGCAATCATCACTTTTTGACACTCTCCATCAGTTAACTCATAAGGATAAGAGTTCATAATGTCATAGTGATCTTTGATACCCGCCCGATGGAGCAATTCAATGGCACGGCGTTTTTTCCAGTTGAATCGTTGCCACCAACGACCTTTAAATGTCCAGCCGGGAATAGATTGAATGAGTTGTTTACCAATACTTTCTGATGGATCGAGGCATGATTGGGGTTCTTGAAATATCATTGAAATATTGTGCCCAATGACTTTACGGCGCTGTTTTGGTGTCAGGCGCAGTAAGTCAATATCATTAAAGCGGAAACGATCTGCGGTAACTGTAAGGTTATCTTTTGTGACACCACAGATAGCTTTGGCGATCAGGCTTTTACCAGAACCTGATTCACCAGCCAGTCCGAGTATTTCACCTTCTGTTAACGAAATACTCATTCTGTCAACAGCTTTGACAGGGCCTTCTGCCGTCATGAATTCAATTGTAAGATTACGGATATCGAGTAACGGCATTATTCGACTCCTGCATTAATGGCGCGGTGCAGGCCGTCACCAAGTAAGTTAACCAGCAGGACGCTGAGCATAATCGCCACACCGGGCAACATCACGGTCCAGGGGGCAGTGTAGATTAATTCCAGTGATCCACCGAGCATTGCTCCCCATTCAGGTGATGGCAATTGTGCGCCAAGATTGAGAAAACCTAAAGCTGCAATATCAAGGATGGCAATAGAGAAAGTACGCGTTAATTCACTGACTATCACAGCAGTAATGTTCGGAAAAACGGCATAACGTAGAATATGATAATTTGAAGCGCCATCCAAACGGGCAGAAATAATATATTCTTTATCCAACTCGTCGTGCACAGCGGTGTAAATGGTTCGCACAATCCTTGGTAATAAGGCCAGGCAGATAGCAATCATCGCATGTTGCAAACTGGCTCCCACAAAAGCAACCACAATGATAGCCAATAACAGTGAGGGAATGGAAAGTAAGGTGTCAAGAATGTGGTTCAGAATTGCAGACTTCAACCCATGTGTTATGCCAGCAAGGCTGCCGATAAATAATCCGACAATGGCTGCTGCCGTAGTCACAATCAACGCCGCACCAAAAGTAGAAGAAGTGCCAATCAATAACCGACTGAAAATATCCCGCCCAAGATCATCTGTGCCAAGAAAAAAAGCAACATTACCGTAATGTGACCATGAAGGGGGCATCAACTGGTCAATAAATTGCTGATCAAGCTGATATGGCGCAATATGGCTACCGAAAAGACTGAAGACAATTAAAATCAGTACGCCATAAAAACCCGTCATTGCCAGTACGTCAGCATAGAAAAAACGCCAGATAACTTTTAGGGGCGAAGGCGTTTTCTTTTCACGGTAAAAATTATCTAAGGGCATACCATTCCTTATGTTTTAAGGGATTAGCCATCGCGCCAATAATATTTGTCAGCACGTTAACTGAAATAACTAAAGTGCCTATCACCATCACACCCGCAGAGATAGTCGAATAGTCCTGCTGACGAATGGCACTGATGAGCCAACGTCCCAATCCCGGCCAATTGAAGACTTGCTCTGTGACCATCGCTAATGTGAGCATGGTTGAGAATTGTAATCCTAGCTTGGGGATAATGGGAGGCAGGGCATTATGCAGTAAATGACGACGGATAATCGTCAGTCTCGATAAACCACGAATGGAAGCAGATCTTATGTAGTTGGATGCTGAAACCTCTTCTGCACTATTACGCATCAAACGAATAACATCGGTCATCGGAGCAACTGACAGTGTGATAACAGGTAAAATCATGTGCAGGATGACATTCATGATCATTTCATTACGATGAGGGCTTTCTGATAACCAGGCATCAATCAGTGCTGAACCTGTTACGGGTTCCATTCGGTACAGTAAATCAATTCTTCCCGATACTGGTAACCAACCTAAGTGCAGTGAAAATAAGAGAGTGAGTAGTAAAGCCAGCCAGAACACTGGAATAGAAAAACCAAACAGTGCAAGCGTGCTGATAATTTTATCTGCCTTTTTATTCCGCCATACACCAGCAATAATCCCTAAAGGGATACCAATTAATAACGCCAGAGTGAATGAAAGCAGGCAAAGTTCAAGAGTTGCCGGAAATACATCGTACAGTTGTTCAACAATTCTCTCACCATTAATGCTGGAAATACCAAAATCCCATTGTAGCAGGCCGTGAAAATAGAACAGATAGGCATCAATCAGTGATGCACCGCTCAAAGGTCCGTGAGGAGTAAAATACATCAGACTAAAGCTGATTAATGAGAGAAAAAATAACGTCACAACCAGTAATAGCAAACGACGCAGAATATAAATAATCATTTGCTTCCCTTTTCGTTTCCAGCAGGCGCAGGTGTAGATATATGTTCAGTGGATATAGAGTGTTCCTGCGCTCGGTAAACGCCGGCAAAAGAGCTATTGCCAAAAGGACTCAGAACTAAGCCTTTAATGTCATAGCGAAATATCTGTGATCGCATTGGATAAGCTAATGGCAAGACAGGTAATTGTTGGGCAAGGATTTGTTGTGCAATATGATAACTTTTGATACGTGATGCGAGTTGTTGATCTAACAGGGCCTGGTGGATTGCATTATCAAAAGTCGGATCACACCAGCGGCTCAAATTTGTTTGAGATGCGATAGCTGCACAACTAAGAAGCGGGCGGAAAAAACTATCAGGATCGTTACTGTCAGTAGACCAACCCGCTAACGTCATATCATGGGTTTTGTCCATTAATTGGTTTTCCTGAAAACGACCCTCAACAGAGCGGATAGACATGTTAATACCGACATGTGCCAGATCTGCCTGAATCAATTCCGCCATTTTCAAAGGACTTGGATTATAGGATTGTGAAGTGGTTGGCACCCACAATGTCAGGTCCAGCCCATTTAAACCCAATTTGTCGAGTATCTTGCGGGCTTTTGCCGGATTATATTCGGTAATTTCGGCCCGATTATCATAAGCCCATGATGCCCTTGGTAAAATAGATGCCGCAGTTTCAGCCGTGCCATAATAAATAGCTTGCATCAACCTTTGGTTATTAATGGCATACGCAATGGCCTGACGCACTTCCAGTTTATCTAATGGCGGTTTACTGGTATTGAATGCGAGATAGGCAATATTCATCCCTGAACGTAAAGTCAGGCGCAGGTTCGGATCACTATGGAGTAAGCTCCATTGGTTAGCCGTTGGGTAGGCTAATACGTCACATTCACCAGTGAGTAATTTGGATATCCTGCCTGTACCACCAGCTCCGGTATCTACAACGAATTGTTCCATTAATGGCTTACCTTTCCAATAGTTATCATGCCGGACAAGGCGGATATATTGCCCCATCTGATAATCTTCCAGCATGAATGGCCCTGTCCCGACGGGCTGCCAGTCAATTTGTTCTTCCCTGTTTATGTTATGCAGTTTCTGCCCGTATTCGGCAGATAATATAGGAGAATAATGAGTGGCTAAGTGCCAGAGAAAAGAAGCATCAGGAGCATTCAGGCGGAACTCGACAGTATATTTATCGATTTTTCGGATATTCTGAACGGAATCGCCAAACTGTAAGCTATCAAAATAGGGGTAATGCCCACCGTTAACATAATGATAATAGTGCATTTTGTCGAATAAACGGCGGAAGCTGAAGACAACATCATCAGCATTCATTGTACGGGTCGGAGTAAACCAGGCAGTTGACTGGAAAGCAATGTTATGGCGTAAGTAAAAACGGTATGTTGCTCCGTTATCCCTTACTTCCCAGCGAGAAGCTAATTCTGGCACCAAACGATAAGTCAGAGGATCTACTCCTAGCAGACGATCATAAATCTGGGCGGCCAGAGTATCTACAGTCAGACCGCTAATAGCCATTTGAGGGTTAAAGGTACTCAGGTTACCGTTGACGCAATAAATAAAGCCATTCCGCCGCAGGGCGGCCGGAACATAAGATATACCTTCTGATATATGTCCATGAGCTACTTTGGCAGTAGCTTTAGTCGTTTCTGGAATAGCTGTCTCAGCAGCCAGAGTGGACGCTGAAAACAATAATATGATCCAGTAAATCAAATAGCGCATATAGAACATCAGTTATAGAAAAAAGTCTGGCTATTGTAACTTAACTTCCCCTTCTTGCTCAAAAACAACGAGTAGATCACGATAGTGAGAAAAATTCTCAATAAAACACTTTACAATCACTATTGATAAGCATTATCATTCGCATCGTGCTGTTGAGATGTGTTTCGTGACCCCAGTCTGTTGTCTCAATATGCATGACATTGCTCACATTGCTTCCAGTATTTTTATTATTAGCCAGCTCGGGTGCTGGCTATTTTTTTATCTGCGCAACCTTCCGCATTTTTTCTTTTTTTAGCCCATAACTAACTTATAAATAACCCATAACTTTTAATCCATAACATGGATATTGATGTGATGTTTTTTGATTAATCCTCGTAATTGATGGTATGTCAGGTTGAGTTTTTCAGCCGCTTTTTTCTGGCTGTATTGGCTTTCTGTTATTGCTTGTATAATCAGTCGCTTTTCACAGTCATTTTGCCATTGTCTTAAATCGAGAGGTAAATCGGGAAGAAAATAGTCACTGGCTGTATTATAGCCGGAGGTTTTATCTGACACCGTTTGTGCAGCAGATGAAAATATTGGTGATGTTGAAAAAGGATTGATAATAACGGTAGTTAATTCATTTTGATTGTCTCCATGACGGTAGATAGAGCGCTCTATGACATTTTTCAATTCACGAACATTGCCGGGCCAATGATAATCGAGTAACTGTTGTTTGGCTTGCTCGGTAAATCCCGGAAAGAAAGGAAGGTTTAATTCCTGACACATTTGAATGGCAAAGTGTTGTGCCAGTAACATAATATCTTGATGTCTTTGGCGTAATGGAGGGATGTTGACAACATCAAATGCCAGCCTGTCGAGCAGGTCAGCCCTGAATTTTCCGTGAGTTGCCATAGCAAGTAAATCTTCATTGGTGGCACAGATCAACCGGACATCAACCTGTAAAGCTTGACTGCCTCCCACACGTTCAAAATATCCATACTCAATGACCCTTAATAGCTTTTCTTGTACTTGCATTGGAGCAGTAGCAAGTTCGTCAAGAAACAGTGTTCCGCCATCGGCCCGCTCAAAACGCCCCAGATGCTTCGAACGTGCACCGGTAAAAGCACCAGCTTCATGACCAAAAAGTTCTGAATCCAGTAAATTCTCGTTGAGGGCGGCACAGTTCAGTGAAATAAAAGGGCCTTGCCATCTGGGAGAAAGATAGTGTAAACGGCGGGCAATCAGCTCCTTACCTGTTCCCCGTTCTCCCAAAACCAAAACAGGTTTATTTAATTTTGCCAATTCAGAGACTTGTTCCAGGATCTCAATAAAATTGTTTGCTTCCCCTAATAGGTTATCAGTGAGCTGATTCATAATTTTTCCACTAATAGATCGTATTTTTCGCCAATTATTGGTTGATTTAACTACATTAAAATATTGTAAGAAAAAATCAAATGAAAATTAAGCTATATATTTCAATATGATAATCGGGAGATAAAAGTTGGCACGTATCTTGTATTTAACTGAATGCCTTACTCTGTGTCTTACTTAACAGTACACAGGCATAACATACATACATTCTAATGAAAGAGGTTTATGACTATGGGTATTTTTTCTCGTTTTGCTGATATCGTTAACGCTAATATCTCTTCTCTGCTGGATAAAGCAGAAGATCCACAAAAAATGATCCGCTTGATGATTCAGGAGATGGAAGATACGCTGGTGGAGATACGTTCAACATCTGCCCGTACTTTAGCCGAGAAGAAGCAGCTTCTGCGCCGTATCAGCACCGGAGAAAGTCAAATTGAAGGTTGGCAGGAAAAAGCCGTACTGGCATTAAGTAAAGACAAAGAAGACCTGGCCCGTGCTGCCTTGATTGAAAAACAAAAAGTCAGCCAATTGGTTGAAACGCTGAAAAATGAACTGTCTATTCTCGATGAAACGTTTGACCGTATCAAAGGAGAAGTTGCTGAACTGGAAAACAAATTAACTGAAGCGAGGGCAAGACAGCAGTCTTTGACTTTGCGTCATCAGGCGGCGGTTTCTTCCCGTGAAGTACGTCGTCAGCTAGACAGCGGTAAAATTGATGAAGCTATGGCTCGTTTCGAGCAGTTTGAGCGCAGAATTGATCACATGGAAGCCGAAGCGGAATCTGTTGGTCTGGGGAAAAAGCAATCGCTGGAACAGCAGTTTGCAGAATTGAAAGCGGATGATGAAATCAATGCACAACTTGCTGCACTCAAGGCTAAAATGAGCGCCAAAGATTCACAGTGATAGCAAATGTTATTTGCACTTTCATTGATAACTAAGGAAAGGTAATGGCCTATATATTTCTGGGGATCCCGCTGATCCTGTTTGTACTCTTTGTGTTACCCATCTGGTTATGGCTGCATTACAGCCACCAGAATCGCGGAAAATTGGAGAACAATGAAATTCAACGTTTGGAGCAGTTGGCAGAAAATGCCCGGCGTATGCAGGAGCGAATCAAAACGCTGGAAGATATTCTTGATGCAGAACATCCAAACTGGAGACAGTCATAATGTCCAACTCTTACCGTGGAAAACTTTACCGTTTGCCAGAACAGGGAGTGATTAAAGGCGTGTGTGCCGGGTTAGCGCACTATTTTGGTGTCCCGGTTGCGCTCATCCGCACCATGACAATATTGTCACTATTCTTTGGATTATTTGGCATAACAGTATTGGCTTACATTATCCTGACCTTTGTGTTAGATCCCGCACCTGCGGGATATCAGGCAGAGGAAAACAGAACACCATCAACCCGAAAAATGCTGGATGAAGTTGACTACCAGTTGCGGGCAGGGGAAGAACGTCTGCGCCAAATGGAACGTTATGTTACTTCTGATACCTATAATGTGCGCAGCCGCTTTCGCCAGCTTTAAGCGATGCCGGATAGATTTTCAGTGAGGCAACTTGGAATTATTGGGCAGGGATCTAAAGGTTGATACAGTTGCAATTCCCCGCCCATTATCTCTCACCCATCGGGTTGGGTGAGGGAATTCACCTATTCGGAAAATCCAAGCCATAATGAGCAAGACATGATAAAAATGGACGACATTGGAAATGTCTTTTATTGAAATATGGCAGGCATAAATAATGTGATGGTGTCCAATTCAGGAGAAACATGAAACGATTGCAAAATGAACTGACGGCACTTGTTAATCGTGGAATCGATCGTCATTTACGGCTGGCAGTAACAGGATTAAGCCGTAGTGGGAAAACAGCATTTATTACTTCTTTGGTCAATCAGCTTCTGCATGTTCACAGTGGTGCCAGATTACCGCTGTTTTCAACTGTGCGTGATGGCCGTTTATTAGGTGTGAAACGAGTACCACAGCGGGATTTTGGTGTTCCCCGTTTTGCCTATGATGAAAATATTGCTGCGCTGCATAACACACCGCCTTGTTGGCCAATTCCGACCCGGGGAGTAAGTGAAATCCGTCTTGCTCTGCGTTATCGTTCAGAAGATTCTTTATTTCGTTATCTCAAAGAGACCTCCACTCTTTATCTGGAAATTGTCGATTATCCGGGAGAGTGGTTATTGGATTTACCTATGCTGGAACAGAGTTATCTGGCATGGTCACGGCAGATGAACGGATTATTGAAAGGTGAAAGGTTAAGCTGGGCCGAACCGTGGCTGGCATTATGTAAACAGTGTGATCCATTAGCGCCTGCGGATGAAAATTTGTTGGCCAGAATTGCGCAGGCTTATACGGATTATTTACACCAGTGTAAAACACAGGGGCTACATTTCATTCAGCCGGGGCGTTTTATCTTACCGGGAGATTTGACGGGAGCGCCTGCACTGCAATTTTTTCCCTGGCCGGATATTGATCGAATCGGAGAGTCTCAACTACTTAAAGCGGATAAAAATACCAATATTGGTATGCTGCGTGAACGGTTTACGTATTACTGCAATCACATCGTAAAAGATTTTTATAAAGAGCACTTCCTTCGTTTTGACAGGCAAATTGTTCTGGTTGACTGTTTGCAGCCATTAAACAGTGGCCCACACGCTTTTAACGATATGCGTCTGGCGCTGACACAGCTAATGCAGAGTTTTCATTATGGCAAGCGGACGCTATTTCGCCGTTTATTTTCTCCTTGCATTGACAAGTTAATGTTTGCGGCGAGCAAAGCGGATCATGTCACAGCGGAGCAACATGCCAATCTTGTTTCCCTTCTCCAGCAACTTGTACAGGAAGCATGGCAGAATGCTTCATTTGAAGGGATCAGTATGGATTGTGTCGGCCTTGCGTCTGTTCAGGCAACTGAAAGTGGTATTGTGGTGCATGAGGGAGAAAAGATCCCGGCTATCAAGGGAAACCGTTTGTCAGATGATAAGTTATTGACATTTTTTCCGGGAGAAGTGCCACAGCGTTTGCCTGACAATGTTTTTTGGCAAAAGCAGGGTTTCAATTTCGAATCATTTCGGCCAAGGCAAGTTAATATTGATGAGCCGTTACCGCATATCCGCATGGACAGTGCGATGGAGTTTTTATTAGGAGATAAACTGACATGACAGACTCTTTGAAGACGGAACCAAAGGGATCTGGCTCCTTAAAACCAAGAGTGGATTTTGATGATCTTTTATCAGCATCATCAGAACCTTCACTGAAATCCCAAAAAAAATTCAATGAGCGGGAGAACGAATTTTATCCGGTTATGCCTGAATTGAATGCTGAGGAGCAGGAGAGTGAATTTGAAGGAGCAGTTAATGCAGCACTGAAGCCTAAGCGCAGCTTGTGGAGAAACGTTTTTTCCGGCGCAGTACTGTTATTGGGTGTCAGTGTTATCGCTCAGTTTATTCAATGGATATATCAGTCATGGCAACAACAGGATTGGATTGCATTGGGTGTAGCTGCCGCAGGTAGTCTGATTATCTTTGCGGGAACAGGTGGTGTAATCAGCGAATGGCGTCGTCTTTATCATTTACGCCAGCGGACAGAAGAACGTGATATCGCCAAAACATTGTTACAAAGTCATGGCATTAGCAGAGGACGCCATTTTTGTAAGAAACTGGCAGAACAGGCGGGTATAGGGCAACAACATCCTGCTTTACAACGTTGGCAGGCTGCTGTGCATGAAACTCACAATGATCGTGAGATAGTCATGTTATACAGCAAGCTGGTTCAACCTGTTCTGGATGAGCAGGCCAAAAAAGAGATCCGTCGTTCAGCAGCAGAATCTGCACTGATGATCGCTGTCAGCCCACTTGCTGTGGTGGATATGGCTTTCATTGCATGGCGAAATATTCGTCTTATTAACCGGATTGCAGCAATATATGGAATTGAATTGGGGTATTTCAGCCGTATTCGTTTGTTTCGGCTGGTATTGCTGAATATTGCCTTTGCAGGTGCGTCAGATTTGGTCAGAGAAGTGGGGATGGATTGGTTATCGCAGGATATCGCTGCCCGGCTTTCAGCCCGTGCTGCGCAGGGTATTGGCGCGGGGTTGCTTACAGCTCGTCTGGGAATTAAAGCAATGGAGCTATGTCGTCCTTTACCCTGGATTGATGACGATAAACCCAAGTTGGGAGATTTCCGTTATCAGCTAATTAACCAGCTTAAAAGTACGTTGGCGACTAAGTCCAAGAGTGAAGCCAAAAAAACAGGACTGTAACCAACTAGAAACCATAACCAAATAGAAGCGGCTGTCATTTAAATTTGACACTTTGCTTTATTGTCAACTTTAGCTGACAAGGGGCTTCATCTATTGCACAGTAACGAGTAATATTTCAGTCGGTTATGAACATCATGTAAATAAGGTCGGAATAAATGCGATTGGAAGTTACTTGTCAGGATCGAATTGGGCTGACTCGCGAGTTACTTGATTTATTGGTTTTAAGAAATATTGACCTGAAAGGAATTGAGATCTCTCCTGAACGTCGTATTTACCTTAGTTTTACTCAAATTGATTTCAATACCTTTCGCTTGCTGATGGCAGAAATCCGCCGGATTAATGGTGTGATAGATGTCAGGACAGTGGCTTTTATGCCGTCAGAAAAAGAGCACAGGGCTATGTGGACATTACTGGAGTCTGTGCCTGAGCCTATCTTGTCCATTGATATGAAAGGAAATATTGATTTGACTAACCTGGCATCCCAGACATTGTTTGGCATTAACAAAGAAAAAATCCACCCTAAAAATATCAGCCAGCTTATCAGTAATTACAATTTCCTCCGTTGGTTGGAAAGCGATCATCATCAGCCTCATTCGACAACGTTAACTATCAAAGGAAAATTCTATTTGATGGATATTACGCCTATGCAACTGACTGATGAAAATCAGAAAGTTAAATGTGTGGGAGCGGTGATTATGCTGCGTGCATCCGTTTATGCGGAACCTGTGCAGAAAAAATTGACAGTGAATGACGATCAGGCCTTTAAGGATATTGTTGCTGTCAGTCCAAAGATGGTTCATGTCGTTGAACAGGCCCGTAAAATGGCTATGTTGGATCTGCCTTTGTTGCTTATTGGTGATACAGGAACAGGGAAAGATGAATTTGCCAAAGCGTGTCATCTGAGAAGTTCAAGAGGAAAACAACCTTTTCTTGGACTAAATTGTGCATCTATGCCGGATGACGTAGTAGAAAGTGAACTGTTTGGCTATGCAGCAGGTGCGTATCCGAATGCACTGGAAGGTAAAAAAGGCTTTTTTGAGCAGGCGAATGGTGGCACGGTTCTGTTAGATGAAATTGGTGAAATGTCGCCACAGATGCAGATCAAATTACTCCGTTTCCTCAATGATGGAACATTTCGTCGTGTTGGGGAGGATAACGAAGTTAAAGTGAATGTCAGGATCATCTGTGCTACTCAGAAGAATTTGGTTGAGTTGGTGCAAAAAGGGGAATTCAGGGAAGATCTCTACTATCGGCTCAATGTATTAACAATCGCATTGCCACCTTTACGGGAGTGTCAGGCTGATATCATTCCATTGACGGATTATTTTGTAACCCGTTTTGCTAAAGAGCAGGGTGTAGAAAAACCCAAATTCTCACCTGATCTGGAACAATTCTTGTGTAGCTATTATTGGCCCGGAAATGTGAGGCAATTGCGTAATGCCATCTACCGGGCATTAACGCAGCTTGAAGGGAACCAGTTAAGTCCACAAGATATTCAGTTACCGGAATTAGAAACAGAAACCGCCCTTATCAATGAAGACATTTTGGTTGGCTCTTTAGATGAAATCAGTAAGCGTTTTGAACGCTCTGTCTTGACCCGCCTTTATCGCCACTATCCTAGTACCCGCAAGTTGGCAAAACGACTTGGTGTTTCTCATACCGCGATTGCCAATAAACTGCGTGAATATGGATTGAGTGGAAAAAAACAGACAATTGAATCGGATTCGAATGATGAATAATGCCTGTTTGTGCAAACGACAGGTTTTTTCCGAGGGATAATGTTTTTCAGGAGATGAATTTTCGGTTGTTATTCCTGGCTCAGATCTCCTGAAGGCAGACATGTCAGGAGATCTGATAAAGGAATGGGAGATGGGATGCGGGAGTTTGACCGTCTTGGATGATAGAGGGTTTTATCATCGCTGCTAATTTTGAAATCGTGGACGGGCGGTCTGACACTTTTATTGCCAGCATACAATCAATTACATGCAGAAATGATAAGGAATAACCTGTAGGGCACCGTTTGGTTAAAGGTTGATAACGATCTTCAATATTGCGCACAATGCTGACGGGTGGTGGTTTCCCGACAATCAAAGTATGCAATACAGCCCCTAAGGCATAGATATCAGTCCAGGGGCCTTGCTGTCCTTCTCCATTGATGGTGTATTGTTCACAAGGCGTGAAACCAGGCCTGACAGTGATTTCTTCATTATCAGACAAATGTTCTGTTGTTTTTCGGGCCGATCCCAAATCAAGCAGTATTGGTAACTGTTTGTTCTGAATTAAAATATTATCGAGAGAAATATCGCAGTGCAGATAACCTGCCTGATGAAGCGTATTGAGCGCATTAAACAAGGGAAACAAAATACGACACAGCCAGTTCTGTGTAATGATCTTTGGGTGTTTTAGCTGCAACAGTTTTAGTGTTATGCCCCTGTAAAACGGAGTGGCAATATAAGCCGTGCCATTTTGTTGCCAAAAACGCAAGAAACGGGGCAGACATGGATGATTAAAGCAAGACATTATATGGGCTTCACGCATAAAACTGTGAAGACCGATTTTGAATCTCTTTTGCAGACTTGAGCAACGCAGGTTTAATTTCAAATCATTGCGACGGATCACAACTGCCGATGGCAGATATTCTTTAATGGCAACAGCACATTTTTTACGGTGATCCCAAGCCTTATATACGATGCCAAATCCACCTTTACCTACAATTTTCTCAATTTCAAATTCATTGAAGCAGTATCCAGTAGGTAATGCCTGCAATGATGGGTATCTGTTATTAAAATAGTTATAGTAGGAATTCTGCATCGGAGATGGCCTCTTGAACCTTTGTTTTGTCCTCTTTACTTTTCAAGTTATCTCTTTGCTGGCTGCCTCTTGAAATCCATAGGGTGTATACACGATGTTACGCAGGATCTATCAATTATCATTCGAAAACTGGAACTCAAGTTCCCCTTGTTCGAGTGACACTTGTAATCGGTTATATTGTTCATCCTGAGCGCTGGCAGAGAGCAGCCGTTGACTGATTTGTGGCAATATGGTGTTAGTCAAGATAGCATCAACCGTACGACCACCTGATTCAACCTCAGTACAACGACTGACAATATTTTCAATCATAGCGTCATCAAATGTTGCAGCAATGCCATGGTTTTCCAGTAAACGTTTTTGAATTCTCCCTAATTGTAAATGGACAATATTAGTCATCACTTCGTCATTCAATGAATAGTAGGGAATAACCAACAAACGTCCCAATAAAGCCGCAGGGAATGTGTCTAATAATGGCTTACGTAATGCAGAGCTGAGCTGTTCCGGCTCCGGTACGCTATTATCTTGTTGGGCATGCTGGCGGCATAATGAACTGACTAAATCGGCTCCCACATTGGATGTCAGGATAATAATGGTATTACGAAAATCAATGTGTCGGCCTTCACCATCTTCCATCCAGCCTTTGTCGAATACCTGAAAGAAAATCTCATGAACATCAGGATGTGCTTTTTCGATTTCATCCAGCAATACAACACTGTAAGGACGGCGGCGAACAGCTTCGGTTAATACACCGCCTTCACCATAGCCAACATAGCCGGGAGGTGCTCCCTTCAATGTTGATACGGTGTGTGCTTCCTGAAATTCGCTCATATTGATGGTAATGAGATTTTGCTCGCCACCATATAATGTTTCAGCCAGAGCGAGTGCTGTTTCCGTTTTACCCACACCAGAAGGGCCACATAATAGAAAAACTCCAACCGGTTTATTGGGATCATCTAATTTCGCCCGTGAAGTACGTACCCGTTTTGCGATTATTTCCAATGCGTGGTACTGACCAATCACCCGCTGACTGAGTGTATCAGCCAACTGCAATACGGCTTCGATTTCATCTTTCATCATGCGGCTTAGAGGAATGCCGGTCCAATCTGACACAACAGCGGAAACAACGTTACTGTCTACTGCCGCAAAAATGAGAGGCTCTTCCCCCTGTAAAGTTTTCAATTGTTGTTGCAGATCAGTTAATTCAGTACGGAGAAGAGCGGAATCATCATTCTGGTCTTCATTCAACTGGATGCGTAATTGAATAATTTTCTCTGTCAGGGAAAGTTCTTGTTGCCAGCGTGCCTCTAGCTGCTCTTTTTGTTCTGCCAGAGTGGTGAGCTGATTGAGGATATTTTCTGTTCGCTGAGAGTCACCCATACCTACTTTTGCTTCTCGCGCCACAATCTCCAGCTCAACATTCAGTGCATCTATCTGATGACGGCAGTTTTCTAGCTGAGGAGGTTCTGCATGCTGGCTGACAGCAACTCTGGCACAGGCTGTGTCCAGTAATGCGATGGCTTTATCCGGTAACTGACGGGCAGGGATGTAGCGGTGGGAGAGATGCACCGCTGCTTCGACTGCCTCATCTAATAAAAGAATACGGTGGTGTTTTTCCAGTGTATTGACCAGACTACGTAGCATTATCAGAGCTTTGGTTTCGTCAGGTTCATGAACCTGAACAACCTGAAAACGACGGGTCAAGGCAGGATCTTTTTCGATATATTTTTTGTATTCTGACCAGGTTGTAGCCCCAAGCGTACGTAATTGACCTCTCGCTAAGGCTGGTTTTAATAAGTTGGCAGCATCTCCTGTTCCTTGCTGCCCACCGGCACCAATCAAAGTATGGATTTCATCAATAAACAAAATAATGGGGGTTGGACTGGACTGCACTTCTTCAATTACTTTTCGCAGACGGGATTCGAATTCGCCTTTAACACCTGCCCCTGCTTGTAACATGCCAATATCCAACAACCAAAGCTGAACATTCCGTAAAGGAGGAGGAACTTCATCTGCGGCAATTCTCAGTGCTAATCCTTCAATTACCGCAGTTTTACCGACACCAGCTTCACCTGTCAGTAATGGGTTATTTTGACGGCGGCGCATCAGGATATCAATGATCTGGCGGATTTCTTCATCACGCCCAGACACCGGGTCAATCTCACCATTACGGGCCCGCGCCGTCAATTCCTGACCATATTGCTGTAGTGCTGAGCCTGTTGCAGTTTGTGTTGTTGCCCCTTGTGTACCGGTTGATGATGCTGTGATCTCCTGGGCTTCATCACTGCCATCGAATATTGCGTGAAAATTATCGATCAGGACATCTGTATTAATGCGATCAAACAGGGGAGAAATGGCTTTCAGGGCATTGCGTAGATTGAAAGTTTTCAATATGCCTATCAGTAAATGGGCACTGCGAATTTGATCAACACCGAATTTCAGCGAACCGTAAACCCAGGCCCGTTCAACGGCACTGTCAATATGTTCTGAGAGGTCAGAAATGGCGCTGGCACCACGAGGCAGACGATCCAGCGCTGTAACAATGTCTTTGGTCAACGCAGATTCATCCAGATTGAAGTGATGGAGGAGTTTCTGTAAATCACAGTTTTGTTGCTGCATGATTTGGTGTAGCCAATGCACTAACTCAACATAAGGGTTACCACGCAGCTTGCAAAAAGCAGTGGCACTTTCTAACGATGTGAATAATGTGCGGTTAAGCTTACCAAATAGTACGGAGCGGCTGATTTCTGACATAGCGTGTAATCCGTGATGTTATCGTTGATCGTGTTTTGTAGAGAGTGATTACATTGTTGTTCAGTGAAATTCTGGATTATAGATTAAGTCACCACAGTGGGATTTCTGTTCAATGTTGCCAAGCCAGCTGTTTAATCCTAATTTTACTGGTGCTGACAGGTGAATACCTTTTATATCGGCCCGATCAAGTATCAGGCGGATATCCCATGCGTATTCGATCCCGAAATATTGATGTACCCAATCACGTAGCTGTAGTGATTTTGGTTGGTTTGGTAAAAACGCTTCATACTCAGCCAGGGTTAACGGGCCGAGTTCAAGGCGGAATTTATATTGAACATCATATAATGTTGTTCCCAAAAAGGCCGATTCGCCTAAACGAGGCATATTGCGTCCGGCTTTTAACCGCGCCTGATCCTGAGTTTCAATTTTCAGCCATTGGGGAATATTTTGTATAACTTTTAATGGAATATTGAAGTAACTAAATAATATTTTCGCCAACCCTTCTGCGCTATGCCCCTGCCGGGATAAATGGCCTGATAACGAATAGCGGGCGTGTTCACTAATTGAATCTGATTGTTGTTGAGCAGGTAACCCCATACCAACCAGACAGGCGAGATAATGACAGAAGCGTTGGTTATCCTGACGGTCAAGCGACACTGTTGATTGGGAATTAGCCCAGGCACGATAGAACAGCAGTATTAGCCGATGGTGAAATAAATTGGCAAATGCGTTCAGTGTTGGGTCTTGATAGTTATATTGTCGCGCATAAGTATATTCGGTGATATGGAGCGGCAATGGCCCATTCGGGCCGAACAAGCCAAAACTGTAAATCAGTATGTCATACAGTTTTGAGTTTTCGCGTTTTCTGGCTTCAGCAATGGTAGATGGCGCGAATATCATAGATGCTTTTTGACCTAACCGCAGCAGGTCGTATCGCGGCAATGGGGCTGAACCCAGCATATAATACTCCCCGGACTGGGCGTCTATTCGGCGCAGGGTCTGAAATAGATCGAATTGCCACGGTGTCTGGGTTAGCTGCTGCCAAAAATTGTCCGGCAGGTAACATATGCGATGTATGGAAACGGCACTTGTTTCTCTCATATTCATTTTTATCTGTAAGTACTGGCTATATCAGCTTCTTTTTTCCCATCCGGGCCGGCCAAAAACCGATCCTGCCACGTTGCTGACTATAGAGCGTCATTTCAGTAAAAGAGTTCATGGTGACCAGACGTGAGAATAATTTTTCCAGAACACTTCCCAGTAACCAGGGGCTGTTTCCGGCAAATTCCTGCTCATCCACTTCCAGTTCAATGCTGACTCCACGGGCAAAAACGATCGGGCCGGGTTCAGGAACCCTACGACAAATTGTTTTTAATGAACAATGGCGAATACCATTAATCTGACGGGCGATAGCTGGCTCTGAAAGGTTGGCATACAGACTGAGTAATTGCCGTAATGCCTGAGTTCCTTGCTCATCATTTTTATCCATAAAATTTAGATAGTTGAGCTGGAGGTGACTGATTAATTTCCAGGATATTGAGCCTTGTGCTAAAGCCGGGCGTGGTATGGTTGGTCTTTTAAGAAACACAATCTGGTTGATGGGGATAGAATCCAGCATAACGAAGCTATCAAGATCTTGTTGACGCAACATTGCAGATAAGTCACGGTTGGTGCACATGACATCGGCAGTCAGGAACTTGAGTTCATTCGGCCAAGGGGAATGTTGTTCATCAACAATAGAAACAAAGGATTCTGTACCGACATAACTGGTTCGGGTGCCGTAATGATGCGCATGTTCAGATAAAATACGGGGATCACGGCGCACAGAAAAATAGGCACCGTAATTGCCTTTATCATCACTGAAAGTAGACCAGAAAGGTCTGAAAATTCGTGTTTCTCTGTGTTTAATATCTGCACCATGCAGATGTTTTACAGAAAAGATTTCATAATCCAGAGGCCGGATATTATCGACAACTAAATGATACTCATTTGTACTTTCTTCTACCGTGACACGTTCAGTCAACTTAGGGAATAAATTAATTACGGGTGTACTATTGAGGGCTAAATAAGAGGAATCAACCAGATGCTCCAAATCCGTGTCTATTTTGTCCAAAAGCAGGATCAGTTCAAACTCACTCTCTTTTTGCGTTTTTTCCAACAGAGATTGCATGCCACTAATGCTGAAAAATTGAAAACGTACCGGAAAAGCGAAATATTCCTGGATCTGACGATAGCCACTGAAAGTACGCGGATCGTTAGGTAACAACGACTGATCATCATCAAACCCTTCATGATGTGGAGAAATATCAGGTAAAACCTGATATTGGGGAGTATCACCAAGGGTCTGACATACCATGCCGACGCAATGTTCCATGAGCAATTCTAACAATTGTTGGGATTGAATATCCGGCCCTGAAAGAAAGAATACCAGTTTATTGAGATCCAATTCGTTGAGGAAAAATTTTCCTTTGCAGGAGAGATGAATGCGCAGTGCACTGACAGCACCGGATTGGTGAAGATTTAAAGTTGCCAGAGGAATGTTGGCAGGGAGCTTACCCAGTTCAACTTTTTGCAAATGTAATGGTTGCAAAATAACGTCTTGTGCTGTGCTGTACTGGAATGTAATGCCATCTTTTTTCAATGTCTGACAGTGCATGAGCGTTCCGCGTGGCACTAAAAATCCATGGCTGATATCCCCTTTGCTGGTATCAGGCTGGAGTTCGACGATTGTCATTGATGGGGTAGGAGCCAGATAATTAGGGTAGAGCATCTCCAGTAATTGCTGGGAAAAATTCGGAAATTCGGCATCCATTTTGAACTGAATACGGGAAGTCAGAAAAGCAAAACCTTCCATAAGTCGTTCAACATAAGGGTCAGCAACATCAATACCATGCATACCCAGACGGTTGGCGACTTTTGGATAACGTTCGGCAAATTCTTTGCCCATTTCACGTAAATAAACTAGCTCACGATTGTAATATTCAAGAAGTTTGCTATCCATGTATCTGTATCCTCTCGTATCTGTTTTTATCCTGCTTCTTTGATAGTGAAATAACCGTTTTCCAGATCAATATCACTACGGAACAGGAATTCGAGTGGCCAGGGAACACACCACAAAAAACCTTTAATCTCAATGGATAATGTATTGTATAGGTTCAGAGAGTCAGTATCGGAAACACAATTCACTTCAAGTTCATCGGCAATAATGCGTGGTTCAAACACATGTATAGCCTTAATGATTTTATGTTGAATATCTCCCCACTCTATTTCAGACATGCGTTTACCCGCCAGAGGTTCCAGCCCAAAGTTATAAACAGAACGGCGTATTTCCGGATACAGGGTAAGAGCTTGCTCGGATTCACAGTTGATGCTGTTGAGCAACCACTGTAAATCCCGCAGAACATTTTGTCGTAATGTACTGTGTGATATCAGATAGTTGCTGATTGCCTCTTTTTTCTTATCGGGGTCGTTATCAGTGAGCCTATCCAGCAAGGAAGGCTGCATTCTGTCTCTGGCAGTGATACGCTTGGCATTACTCCGACGATGATAACCACCATGTATTAAAGTTATATTGTCATTCATGGAGTACCTATTGGTCGTAGTGATAATGGGCAATAGGGGAAAGATTGCTGAGGCAATGAACTATTTTTGATTTGCCTATTTTTTTAGTTTGCTTTGAGAACTTTTATATTTATTGACCTCTTTTTCATAGGATTGCAGGAAGTTTTCACCAAACAGAACTGAATTTTGCTCAAATTCGTTGGCTGTTTTTTGATAGTATTTGGTGAGAAATTCCCACAATGATGTTTTGTAGGTTGACGATAAAGACAAACGCGGCATGCCGCCTTCATCCCGTGCTTTCTGCTCAAGAATTCCGGGATGGAATAGTTGCAGGATATCTCTCGTAATGGCACGTACTCCTGCTATCATTCCTAATTGGTGTGCTTGCAATTCAATTAAAATATCGCGGGTCGCCTGCTCAACAGGCATAAATCCAGGCATATGATCACCAAACATCTGTACTAAAACAGATTGACCAGAAGGTAATAGCTTAAATGGATTATTGGCATCCAATAGCATCTGAGTCATATCCGCATCAGCTTCCCGTTTCAGCATCGTGCGTGAAGCATTGAGTGCGACGATCCCTTGGGATAACTGGCTGATAAACAGACCTAATTGATACATGCGGTATTCATCAAATTGTGGTTGGTGAAGGTTTTTGAGTCCCATTCCCTCTAATAGTGATGCCAGTAATTTCCCCTCCAGTTTGATCCCGTCTGTTTGATGGTTATCGGAACTATAGCTTATAGGATCAATACCAAGCCGCTCATAAGCATGGTTATCATGCGTGATATGAAGGGAATTATTAGCGTTATTCACCTGGTGTTTAATTGAGGGCTGGTGATTGGCGCTGGTCTGATGATCAGGATATTCATTTGAAGGAGCAGGGGGAAAGGGCGGAAAAATATTTTCTTTTGTTCTGGCTTCTTCTATACCTGTATGACTTTTGGCTAAATCTTTACTGAGTTCCTTAGATATCTCTTCTGTTGTGAAGAGTGGCGGTAAATAAGGTGGCTGAGCAATGGATTGTTTATCCTGAGCAGATATGGGCTGTGATACAGGAGCAAACTGAGGATCGGAAATTGTCGGGTTATCAGGTGATGTCAATGGTACGGCATTATCTAACATTAAGTTTAGTGGATCGTCATTTTTGACGCGTTTCTGCTGTCTTATAGGGTTGTCAGAAAATAATGCCAGTGGATCAATTTCTTTTTCTTTGTCGTCACTATGTTCAATTTCCTGGGTATTGTACTGGAATAATGTTGTGGGCGTATTGTTATTCAGAATATCTTCCTGTTGGAAGAGGGCATCTGAGTGGAACATAGTCACAGGATCTGTCGCCCGTAATTGTAGTGTCTCCAGATCGGTTGTGTTTTCAATTTGTGCTAATGGATCAATGGGGTTACGTTCATCGTTTTCCTGTTGTTGGGGTTTGAGCAGTGGGTTATTGTCATTTCCCTCTGATGTTGCCTGATGTCTGTTGAGGGAGGATAACGTATCGGGGGTAGTGAAAATTTGTTCGAGACCATCCCAGATTTCATTGGGAATGCCTGAACAGTTGGTAGCCGATTGGGATCCTGTATTGATAACCCGTGTGGTTGCCTGCGGAGGCGCACTTTTATTGATATCAACTGCCTGAATCTGATAGCCGCCAATATTCAATACATCACCATCACGGATTTCAACCTGACGATCCGGAGCCAATGGTATTGTGTTTAGTAACAATTCAGATGCAGAGCCACGATTGGTAATCCGACACTCACCATCAGCAGAAATAGATATGATGGCCTGAAGCCGGGCAATAGCCTGTTCTTTGTCGGGCAAAATCCAGTTATTGTCTTTGCTGCGACCGATAGTTCCCCCCGGAGGCAAAAAGTCATAACTCAATTGTGTGGGTTGATCTGTACCGCTGTTTTTAACAATGGTGAATCGCATAAGCGTAGATCCCTATTTTTTGATAAGGATAGATTAGTAGAAATAACCTCCCTGTTTCAGGGAGGTTATCGGGGTGGTCAATGATGTAATTAGAGTGGCTTATTAGCGAAAGAATCCCATCCATAGGTGACTTCAGCGCCTTTTTTGCCTGTGAAGTCCAGAGGATAATAGCTTTCTTTATGTGATTGGAAGACCAGCTTAACAGTAGAAATATATTGATCAAATGAAAATCCGAGCGATGTGCTTGCTACCATAACGTTTGTCATGACTATGGTGTGCCAAAGTACATTTTCACCTCCTTGTCGCATGACTTCAATTTTAACTTCTTTGATATGTTTACCTATCGTCAGATAATTAGACAAACTTATACATGATTTATCAAAGAAGAGCCCTACAGTAATACCAGGAATGCTAACTATACCCGAACTCAATCCGCTAGACTGAGTATTTGTAGAAATTTCATTAGTCATTCCCAACTCAAAAACATGGACGGCTGTCCATTCTTTATGGGTATCGTCACCTGATTCACCTTTAATATCAGTAAAAGTAATAAATGCGTTGTTAGACATAATCTTTGCCTTAATAGAGTTGAATAGGATGATTGAATCCAATGGATGTATATTGGAGTGCGTATATACGTCTAGAAATGCATGTGTATTGTTACTGGAAGCCCCACTGTGCGGGATAATTTCTGATTTTGCTTAGAGAAAATAATTTTTTAGTATCATGCTCCTTTTAATGAGGGTAATTTTGAAACCAGACGTAAAGAAACGGTTAGTCCTTCCAATTGATAATGGGGGCGGAGGAAAAATTTAGCTTGATAATATCCCGGGTTGCTCTCTATTTCTTCTACCTGAACTTCCGCGGCTGCCAGTGGCTTCTTCGCCTTGGTAAGCTGTGATGAATTGACCGGGTCACCGTCAACATAATGAGTGATCCATTCATTCAGCCAACGTTCCATATCACTACGCTCCTGAAAAGTCCCGATTTTGTCGCGGACAATACATTTCAGGTAATGAGCAAAACGACAGCAGGCAAATAAATAAGGCAGACGAGCAGAGAGGTTGGCATTTGCTGTAGCGTCAGGATCATAATATTCTGATGGTTTTTGCAGCGATTGGGCACCGATAAAGGCGGCCATATCGGTATTCTTACGGTGCAGAAGTGGAATAAAACCATTTTTGGCTAATTCAGCCTCACGACGATCGCTGATGGCAATCTCGGTAGGACATTTCATATCCACGCCGCCGTCATCAGAGGGAAAAGTATAGCAAGGTAAATTTTCTACAATTCCACCAGATTCCACACCGCGAATAGAGGTGCACCAGCCGTACAGTTTAAAGGAACGGTTGATATTGACTGCCATGGCATAAGCGGCATTTGCCCAGGTATAATTTTCATGGGTGGGGCCTTCGGTATTTTCCTCAAAATTGAAATTATCAACGGGATTAGTGAGAGCACCATAAGGTAAACGGGACAGAAAACGTGGTAGTGCTAATCCGATGTAACGTACGTCTTCTGATTCGCGTAAACTACGCCAGGGGGCGTATTCCGTATTTTGGAAAATCTTGGTGAGATCACGAGGGTTCGCTAACTCCTGCCAGGATTTCATTTGCATAACACTTGGGGCTGCTCCTGAAATAAATGGACAGTGTGCTGCGGCACCGATTTGTGCCAGCTGACGCAAAAGTTCAACATCCGGCGCGGTGTGGTCAAAATAATAATCTCCTACCAGACAGCCGAAAGGTTCACCACCAAACTGACCGTATTCTGCTTCATAGATCTTCTTAAAGAGCGGGCTTTGGTCCCAACTGACTCCTTTGAAACGTTTTAGTGTGTTGCTTAGTTCTTTTTTGGAAAGGCACATCACACGGATTTTCAGCATCTCATCGGTTTCTGTGTTATTAACCAGATAATGCAGACCACGCCATGCGCCTTCCAGTGTCTGGAATTCATCATGATGCAGGATATGATTCATCTGTTGTGATATTTTGGTATCAATTTCAGCAATCAATGACTGAATAGTACGGTAAGTATCGCCAGAAATAGTGACGGTATTTTCCAGTGCCTGCTGTGCCAGGGTTTTTACCGCATTTTCAACGGCATCACGTGTTTGATCACTTTGCGGACGGAATTCCTTACCGAGCAATACACTTAATTCATCAACTGTATATTCTTTCGGTGCCTGCTCTTGTTGAGCCAGGTTTTCTTGTTCAGTCGTACTCATCAATTACTCCTTATCTTCAGCACCTTCATCTGAAGCTGAAGTGCTATCTTCAGGTTTTGGCGCTTCCGCCAGTGATTTCAGCAGAGCAGGGTTTTGCAGTATTTCAGCAATCAGTTGTTCTGCACCACTTTTACCATCCATATAAGACAGTAGGTTTGCCAGTTGGGTACGTGCTTCCAGCAGTTGAGCTAAAGGTTCTACCTTTTTAGCGATAGCATCGGGTTGAAAGTCTTCCATTTTTTCAAAAACTAATTCGACATTCAGTTTGCCATCACCTGTCAGGGTGTTATCAACCTGAAAGGCAGCTCGTGGCTTTATTGACTTCATACGTTCGTCAAAGTTATCAACGTCAATTTCCAGAAATTTTCGCTCGCTAACGTCTGGTAGGGCTTCTGTGGGTTTTCCTGCCAAATCAGCCATAACGCCCATGACAAATGGTAATTGGACAACTTTTTCTGAGCCATAAAGCTCGACATCGTATTCAATCTGGACTCGGGGAGCACGATTTCGGGCTATAAACTTTTGTCCACTGGATTTCATGACAATTTCTCCATTGCTGGCTAAATAGGTAAGTTAAGAAATAAACGGGCGATATACCCTTCGTCTTTCAAGTTGCCTCTTTGTTGGCTGGATAAATACAAGAGGCAACTAATTTGTATCAGTGTCAGAATTATCAGTATGGCCAAAAATGATGGCGAGCTGATTTAATCCTTCTGGTGCAAGGTCATAGACAATGTCGATAAAATCACGATCAATCAGGCGTTGAATGCGGTCAATCATCATCGGAGCAGGATGGCTTGGTTCGTGTGTGAGAAAATAGGTTTTCGCTTTTTCCAATAGCATGCGAGCTTCATCACGATTGTTGATTGCTACTCCGTACCAATTAAATGAGGACAAACCAGTCGGAGCTATTGTCTCTGTTGGTGATTGATCTGTAGACGATGGGGCTATTGATGATCGTGTTGTTGCCTGCTTTGTCACTGATGCAGATTTAGGTTTTCCTTCATTGCCGGGAGTTATCGAAGCGGTTTTTACAGGTCCATTTAATGCGCAAAATTCAATAACAGTATTCAGGTTTTTTAGGAATCGCGATAATTCAGGCATATGGCCGGCGGATAAGTGCTGGCGAATAATATCAAGCAGGGCAATAATGTGATCGCGGATGATGACTAATGATGATATTTCCGGCGTGTCAGCTTGTTGTTTTAATTCATCTTGCAGGCGGGTTCGCCCTCCGGTGTAACCACTAATTTCTGTTATCGAACCATCAAGCAGTGAACAAACCTCCCGGAATGACAATTCTTGCGAAATACTTTTCAGCAGAATGGAATGTTGTACTTTTATTGAGAGAGGGGAACCATCTTCAATATCTGCCAGGGCATTGAGGCGAAATAAGGGATCGTATTCACCATCAAATTCCAGTCTTGGCCATACCTCTTCCCAATAGTGCTCCAGTGTTTGCCGGAGTAGCTCCAGCCCATCGGCATAGCCACATATTCCCTGGGTTTCTACCCATGCATGTATGAGAGCGATGATAATACGCAGATCTTTGGTACGGGACAGCAGTAGCGTTGTGGACTGTTTTTCCACTTCTAACCAGTCGGGTGGTTCCGCAGGAATAACAAAATCACCAAACTGTTGCTCTGCTTTTCCGATAAGACTTTGTTCTAATAACAGAAATACTTCATCGTATTCGAGGTTTTCCCCGCAGGGAGACTCTTCACTGATTGGCGCAAGTAAGGCATCAATATTCATGGTGTTTTCATACTCTTCAGGTTCGGGCAGGAGAAATCAGGCAGTTTAAACGGACTGAAAATACTATTTGGTGTGAACTCCAGTAAGACGGTATGCCCTTTGATATTAAACATTGCCTGTAAGCCAGCATCATCACTTTGAGTTGAATTTCTTGCTCTGCTTTGCCAAATACGCTTTGCTTGATCCAGTAACCGGTTCAGTGCCCAGGGGCCAGAAGCCGATAAGTTTGCCGTTGTGCCATTTTCTAAATTTAATTGAATGCGGGCCTGATTGGTTCCCGCAGAGCCTGGCCAGCTAATGAGCTGAGAAAGTTGAGGGCCGTGACTATATTGCAGTCGTTGCCCGTCAACATCCAGTACCATACTCAATATCTCATTATCCATACTGATTGGGCGAACCATGACATGAAATGACGGCGTGAGAGCCCCGCTGGCAAAGAGAGTATCGCGAATAATCTGTGCCTGCTGGAAAGGTTTGAGCAACTTTTCTCCACCGGGTAAAGGCTTGCCATCTACCCCCGGCATAAATCGCCATTTTGGCTGAGTTGTATCAACCTTGCCCACTAAATTTTTTTGGAAAAAACTGTCCATTAGGCCTTTTCCAGGAGCAAACATCCGTATCATGTCATCAGGTTTGATATCCTTGCTCGCTTTAGGCATCAATGGATAACGATCGGCAATAGCCTGTTGGCAAAAACCACCTATTTCAGCAGCGAGATGTTTGCCGACATTTTTCATATCACTGATTTGTGTATCACTACTGGCGCCGATTGCCAGGGCGGAAATCATATCTCTGAATGGTATTGGCAGGCGTTCAGATGCCGTTTGTAGTTGGGTAATAATATTGTTGGGAGGAAAAGACATACCTGTATTGACGGCATTTTGCACTGAAGCCAGATACTGATATAAGTCACCGATTTTTTTCAGTATATCGTCGAAAGGTATTTTCTTATTTTTTCCATCCGGGCTTTTCGCCAGAGTGGTAATTTGTGCAAAATGTTCTGCTAATACCTGCTCTGGTGACGGTTGGCTATTATCCGGCAAGATTTGTTTCGGAACTAAATTTGTTAAGTTACTACTGACCTTACCTTTAGCCTTCTTCATAAGACTGTTGAGTTGCTCATTAGTTAGTGTGACATTTTTGCTGATATTGATTAGCAGGGTACGCATCGGTGAAGCTGGAGAAGAGAGCAGGCGTGCTGTACTGGCACGTTGATTTAATTCATTAATATTGTTCAAACGAATATCAGTCAGATATTTGTCCCACTGATAAATATAATCATTGATATAAAACTGTCGGACAGATAATTCGAGATCTTTAACTGACTGTTTTCTCGCATAGGAACCCAGTACCCAATTATCCTGTGAATTCAAAGTGACAAGAAAAGACATGAGATCTTTGCCGATACTTCTTTTATAACCCGCAGGGGTGAACATTCCCGGTATACCGCTGGTTATTGGTGCTCCACTGATGCGTGAGAAAGCCAACTCAGCTTGAGGGCCGGCAAGTGTGACTAAATTTACTGATGTTAAATTGGGGGCAAGTAGCAAATTGTGTTTCAGGATATTGTAGGCACGTTGCGCCGTGGGAATGCTGCCAATTAATGCCTGTTTCTGTTCAACCAGATAGTCATTACGAATGTACGGCGATGTGACAACCCGATTATCCAGTAATTGGCTAAGATGCCCGTTAAGTTGTTGCAGTTGTTCCTGAGTTGTTTCTGGATCTAAGTGTGCTTTCAGATATTGCATCACCCAATTACGTAGAAATTCACCGTCATAGTGTTTGGGCTGATATAACATCTGATACGCTTTTAACGTATTGTAGGTTTCCTCTGTATCATTGCCGTTAGCATTGTGTAGCTGGCTGGTGATTAACTTTGTTATTTGTGGCAGTAGTAATGTTTGCAGTGCTTTCATATACAGAGTACGGCTTGCATTACTGACTTGTTCACCACTATATAATCCCATGCGGTAAGATATCGGGGGATCGTCCAGCGAAAAGTTCTGGCTTTTAGCGAGGTTGGCCAGACTGTTCAAAATCGGCAATAGATTATAGGTGTTATTTATCTCATCGGTGTCATCATGATTTTTATTTAATTCAGCTTCCTGACGCAAAATGGTCGGAATTTTAGCCTGAACTTCCATCAGATAATTTTTATTATTGTTGTAACTGGTCAGAAATAAAGTAGTTACTAAGACCAGAATTGCTATTAATGTCGTGTTGCCTAACCAATTAAGCAGGCGATTCTGGTATACCCACCAACGGTTGTAGCTGGCGAGTCCTGCTTCCTGAAAAATACTGTCCAGTAAATTTTTCAGGAAATAAGTCCGGCGGGTCTGGGGTTGATATAAAATTCCTTTATCATCATTATTTCCCCATGACATTGAGATACTGTCATTGTCTGTTGGCAATTGGAAATTGTGGTTAAATTTATCCATGACACCATCAAATGGTATCCCTTCCTGTATTCCACTGGTGAAATAGAGTCCTCGTGGGTAACTGGGGACTTCAAACCCTGATCTTGCAAATACAATTTCAAGATATTGCGCAATACGCAGACGTAAAGCAGCAAATTCTTGTGGAAACAGATAACTCTCGGCACATTGCCGCGGATTCGACTCGTTTAAGAGAATAGAGGGTAATTCTGCATCCAGTCGCAGTTGTAACTGGTTATATTGTTCCTCAAATATCGAATTGATATTCCAGTCAGTTTTTTTGTCTTGTGGGAATGTTAACCCCCAAATTTGTTCACGTGATGCTTTATCAAAATGGGTAAAATAGGCGTTAAATCCTTTTAGTAAATCAGTTTTAGTGATGAAAATGTAAACAGGAAATTGGATCTTAAGTTTTTCACGTAACTCAGACAGGCGTCTGCGTAACATATAGGCGTGTTGATCACGGGCTTCTGTTGACGGATTCAGCAAATCTTCCACACTGATAGTAAGGATGATCCCATTGATTGGCTGGCGTGTACGGTATTTTTTTAACAGCCTGATAAAGGTCTGCCATTCTCTGCTGTCTGCTGCGTGTGGATTGTTATCATGAGAGGTATAGCGACCTGCGGTATCAAGCAGGACGGCTTCATTCGTAAACCACCAGTTACAGCTATTCATATCTCGCATGGGGTACAGGGCAGATTTACCGAAATAGTCTGACAGTGGGAAATTCAGCCCGGAATTTGCCAGCGCCGTTGTTTTACCTGAATGTGGGGCACCGATAACGAGATACCAGGGTAATTGGTATAAATATTGACGGCTGAACAGCCACCTCCAGCCAGGTTTAGGTTTGCCATTTAAACCGGAAAAATAAGCTTTTCTCAATAATTTTACGGCGTCAGAAAAGCGTTCTGACAATGTGAGATATTGTTCATCTTGTTTATTTTCCTGTTTCTGTTCTTTTTCATCGTCCTTAATGATATTCAATTGGTTAGCTAATTTTTTGTTAAGCCATGTCCGATATAGCAGGGGGATTAACTGACTTAAGAGCCAGGCTAAGAAAAGTGAAATAATGGTAAAGATTCGTATGAATTTCGATTCAAAAGGGACTGAGTTACCGACAGAAATAATGGGTCCTATAAACCAGATAATGGCAGAAATCGCCGTTATACCAAGAAAACTCCACGTTAATCTGCTGGTAAGGATAGAAAAGAGTACATTCAACATCTTAGTTTCCTCACTTTATTTGATCGGCTGGAGAAACTAACAGTGTGATTTCTACTCGTCTGTTTTTAGCCCGGTTACTGGGAGTATCATTAGGTACAAGAGGATCACTTGCGCCCCTTCCCTCAGTTTTGACTCGCTCAGGCTGATGCAGATAATGCTGAAGTTCTCTCTGGACAGATTTAGCTCTGGCCAGCGATAAAGAGTAGTTAGAGACGAAACGAGAATAGATGGGAATATTATCGGTATATCCGACGACTAAAATTTCACCTTTGTAATGGTTCATCGCTTCCGCAATACGCCTGATAACGTCCAGATAACTGTTTCTGATTTGTGTTGAAGCTGATTTAAATAAACCGTCTCCCTTCAAGGTGACGATGCTTCTGTCAGCCAGATCGGTTACAGTTAATAGCCCGGCTGAAATTTCATCCTGTAACCTGCTTTGCAGATTCAGCGTCGGAGGAACAGGTGGGGATATCCGATCATCGACAGTTACATTTGGCAGATTGGTCTGATAGATAGATGATAAAACCGGGATAGATATATCACTTAATCGCCAGTTCAGGCCGATATACAAGATACATCCCAGAAAACACAATAATGCTATACAAATCCACATAGGCAAAAAAGGTTTCCAGAGTTTGTTGGGTTTTGTGATGACTTGTACATTGGGAGACAATTCGGTGGGATGATTGCCGCGGATTGAGCGGATTAACTGAAACAGGCGTTGTTTTAGCGTTTCTAACTGAGAACGTCCGTTGTCCATGATGCGGTAACGTCCTTCAAATCCAAGCTGGAGACAAAAATTGATCAGCTCTAATAGAAATAAATTTTCTTTAGGATTCTGTGATAATTTAGCCAACAGTTGGAAGAATTTTTCACCTCCCCAGGTTTCATTATGAAAAGTGACCAGTAATCCACTCCCGGACCAAACACTGCGACTTCCCCAGGGGGTAAGTGCGGCTGCTTCGTCCAGTGCGGTACATAGACAGTAGCGTGCGCCAATAATGACTTCATAGGGTTGTCTGGCATGCTGACACGCTACTTCAAAACGTCGGATTTCATCAATCAATTTTTGACGTAAATCTGCTGGGTCTGGATGAACAGTAGTATGCCGGATTTGGGGAAGAGTATTCAGCAGAGGATTTGCCGCAGCAACCAGAGGATTATCATTGGTTTTACCAGAAAACCATGTATGCTCAATCTTCTGCATTTCTTGTCTTATCATCGGTGTCATTTACCTCTATTTAGGCTGATCACGGACAGCCCAAAACTCCATATTTAAACCGGGGAACTCACCTGCCAAATGCAATGCAAAGCCACCCGATTTATCCATTTGTTTCCATAAATCCCCGTCTTTTTCCAGTTCAAAATAGATATATCCTGAGTGCCAGGGGATTTGTCTTGGCACGGATGGCAGAGCGCGTATTGAAATACCGGGTAATTGCAACTGAACCAGTTCTCGTATACGACCGACAGGGGCAATTTTCATTTGGGCCGGGAAATGACTCATTAATGTGTCATTGGCGATATCAGCGTAGACAGCCAGAATAAAGCTGAATGTATTTACCATGCTGGCGTTGGGTAATGTGGCAATGTTCAAACCATGAGAATATTCGGTCAATGGCAGCTGGATGGCATGCTCTTCCAGAATGATTGACAACCCTTGACGCAACTGAAACATGAGTTGATTGAAACACAGCGTCAAATTGTCGTGATCATAGAGTGGAAAGATTTCTTCCGGCACACGGTTTTGGGAGAACGTTGCCAACTCAGTGACAAATTGCAGCCACTCACTAAATAGCCTCTCAGGATGCAGTAACGATATATTCCGTATGTGGTTTACCTGACCACTATAACGATTAACCAGGGACAGCAAGAGGAAATCCATGATTTCGGAATCATTGTGCCGTCCCAATTGTAACAAACGTTGGCTTATCTGCTGGCGGCGTTGCTCTAATAACCCCTGGATATCAGTGATAAATCCCGCCACCTGTGGGCTGGCGTAACAGTTAAGCAGGGGAGGAATAAATTGTTGATCAAGATAGATTTTATTATCGCTGGTTCTATTTATGACATGCACAATGCTTAATGCAGTCCATTCTGGTGTCAAATCAGACTCCAGCATCAGGCGCAAGCGCATTTTGCCGAATTGTACAGCGGCACTGCCGACTGACATAGCATTAAAATCATTCACTTCGGCTTCAAAACTGACAAAACGCGCCAAAGAGTCTTTTTTTTCACTGAAAATGACTTCTTCTCTGCCCCGCCGAAAAAGAGGCAGGGCGAGTACTACATTAACATCTGTCTGATTTTCAGTAAGTTGCAAAGGAACAGGGGCATGTGCACCGTCAAAACTGAATGGGGTTCCATCCGGAAAAATACCACTCGCTGAGGAAAGCATGACTTTACCCTGATTGAGTAGTTCTTGATCCAGTTCGAGTGTCAGAAAACCCCAGTAATAGGACATTTGGGACTTTCCCCAGTCGCGGACATAAGCTTCCAGATAGTTTTCAGTCTGTTGGAAATGATGAGGGCGCAGAAACATGCCTTCGGTCCAAATGACTTTTTCTGATCTATTCATGATTTTTTCAGTTTCCTGCGGCACAATTTAAGTTGGAACTTAAGCCTTTGCCAGTAACCTTAACGCACACTTGTAGTTCATCGGGGGCAAAACGCCAGAATTCGTAAAAAGGGGGCTTTTCTGGTACGGGGGCTGGAAACGAAGTACGCCATTTCTTGCCGTCCAGTTGTTTATACTCTGCAATAATTCCGATGTAGCTAATTTCTGGTTGATTTTTTTCCAACAAATAATGTGCACGTTCGAAAGGAAGTATAAAAAATCGATCTTCATTGACCAATTTATCGCCTAGTGTGTCTTTTGCTTTGTCTTGTAATGAAAAAAAGTCTGCCGACATAAATTCTTCATTCGATTTCAATAAAAAAACGTGTACTTTCAGAGGCGCTGAATCATTTACATTAGATGCGATATTGAAAATTAATTTATAAGGGGGCAACTTTTCCGGTTGCGATGAACAGCCTGTCATTATTAAGAGAAGTGATATTAATAAAAACGACGGTAAAAACGCCCTCTTAATCCAAAAATTAATTGAATATGACATTTTGATTAAGATTGTTTTTCTGAGTGAAAAACGCAATATCATAAAGTTCATTAATTATTCAGGCACAGCCAGCATTGAATAAAATAAAAAGCCGGGTGTATCAGGCCGCTGAAATAAGCACTTTTGTCTGGCTAGGGGTAATGCGGGCACCTACGGCATTTGTTGAATTCTGCATAGTGAGACTTGTCAGCCGCGTTACCGGTGAGCCTTTGATCAAGACGGAGTTGGCCCCTAATGTATGTCGGGCTGGCCCCATCACTGTTCCGGAAGCCACTCCCATATTAACTCCGGCGTTATCACCTGTTGTCATGGGAAAGTTTGTCGCTATGTTATGTACAGGAGAACCTGCAAATAAGATGTTCATGGCATTAGTGATGCCGGTAGGCCCTTGTGCCATATTGGGATAAGGCACGGGTACAGGAAAGGGGCTTGGGGTCAGGCAAACATCAGGTACTGCCAAATCCATTCCACCACTTTGAGTATTAGCAAACATGATATCTCCTTAACCAATATGAATTTGTTCAGCATCTATTTTGGCGACAGCTTTTGCAGACATCATGGTGTTTTGGGCATGTAATCGGATATAGCTTTCAGCCTGTATATCTAACTGGCCTGCCTGAACCTGTTCTGTCTGCGTGGTATGACGAAATAGCCGGTTGCTAAGCTGTGTTACTGTCTGCCAGACAGATTCAAATTTATTGCCAATCAGTTGGGTGATGGATACCCATGCAGACAGTGATTCACCACTGTATTGCATTTTGCTGATATGGCAGTTTCCAATGCTGGCAGCAATATTCAGTCCGTTGCTGTTTAAACTTAAATCTCCCTGAGAAGAGATAGCCAGATCACCGGGCACGCTGATTTCTGCCAGATATTGTTGTTCAGGTCGCTCTAATATGGCCAAAACCCACAGTTGACCATCAGCTGTCGTCACTAAAACGGTATCTCCCGGTTCAGGAGTCAACAGGCAACTGGCAGCACGCCGGCAGTGCCATCCCCGGTTGTTACTTTCCACCATTAAACTACCGTCCTGAAGGCGATTAACAACCTGACCTGCAACTTGTTGTAAAGGTCCGGTAGTAAGAGGGGGTGAAGAAAGCGCATAAGAAGGTTTTGACATTTTGATTCTCCCAGTTAAATCTTGCGTTGCATACTCCACTCTTCGGCTGCAAACAGTTCAGGATCATTTTCCAGGATGCCACGACGGTCAGAAAACAGTGTTTCAGTCTGTTGGGCACGATGAAAAAGTGTTCTCATAAAGTGTGCTGTGCGAAAGTTACTATTGTTGACATTAGCGTAGGAAAGATCGGCATAAGACATATCACAGCCGGTAAATTGTGCATTCACTGCATGTACTTTGTGCATAATGGCCTGGATTAATTTGCTTTGCCTGAAATCCGCAGATTCAAGGCAGGCACCAACAAAAATCGCCTGTTCAAACAGACTATTGCTGCAACATGCCTGGGTTAAATCTGCTTCAATAAATAAAGCCTGGGTTGCATTGACATTCGATAACATTGCACCTTGTAAAGTGGCACCCTTGAAATTGCAGTTAGTCAACCTTGCATAATTGAAATTTGCTGCTTCAAGTTGACAGTCTGTGAACAGGCACTCTTTAAACTGTTGTTTCTGATAGTCCTGACCACGTAGATCACATTCAAAAAAAACAGTTTTAGTGTATTCATTGGCAGAAAAACCGGTTTCCCGTAAATCCAGCCGAAAAAAAGTGACCAGAAACAGTTGGTTATTTGTTAATTTTGCTTGATTAAGTGTTGAATCAATAAATGTTACCCGCTCAAGATCACTATTGTTAAATTCCGCACATCGCAGTGAACTGGATATAAACTGAGTTTCATTTTGCTTATTTTCTGTAAAACGTGCTTTCTGCAAAATACACTGGTTGAATACGCTGTTTATTATTTCACTTTTGTGGAATACAGTGCGGATCATATTGCATTGTTCAAAAGTACTCTGTTCGAGCAGGACTGAATCAAAAACGGCTTCTTCGAATTGGCATTCAGTAAAAACAGTTTCTTTCAGTTGAGCATGAGAGAAATCCGCACCGGAAAAATTGACTTCTCTGAAAATCCCGCCAGATAAATCCTGTCGGGTGAGCGATATATTCTGCAAGCTGACTTTCTCAATTATCTCCCCTTGTCTGATTTTTGTTATCAGTTCACCTGTTGACAGCGAATTCATATCACTCCCTTATCTCGTTTGGGTAAGGTTTTAGTTTGCTGTGTGTAGGTTCCTTCAAATAAGGTTGAGCCGTCAACGATGGACTGGGACATATCGGCACGGAATAGATTGGTTGCCCGTAAATCCGTACCATTAAAACTACATTTTTGCATCAGAGCATTCATCAGGCTGGCATTGTTCAGCAAAGCCCCCCGAAAGTCTGTTCTGATGAATATGCTTTTTATCGTATTTAAATACTGCATATCGGCTGACTGGCAGTTAGCTTCACTCAGGTCACAGTTGTTCAAAGTCGCAGAGTGAAATACTGACTGAACCAAAGGCATTTTGCGCAGATTGCACTCTGTTAAGGTAGCCTGACTGAAATCAGCCTGGTTAAGTTCGCTGTTCATCACAAAAGCACAAGTCAACAGATTAGCGGAGCGAAATCGGATCTTGTTTGCTTCAGTTTCTATCCAGGCACAGCTTTCGAGGAGTGCATGGTCAAAAATGGCTTGTTCCAGTTTACACTTGAGAAAAGACACTTTATTCAGGTTTGCGAGATTGAATTTGAGTGCAGGTAATTCGAGTTCAGTAAAGGTACAATCTTTCCACCGGGAGTGCCGAAAATCACAATGGGTAATAAAAACCTGTTGCAGGAACAGATCTGTGAATGTTGCGCGGTTGAACCGGCAATGATCAAACAGCGCTTCCTGTAATTGTGTTTCTTTAAAGCTGGTGGCAGAAAAATCGCTCTGTTCACATTTAGCCAGTACTAAGTTGGCATTATCCAGTTTAACTCCGAACAGGGAAGCGTTGCAGATCTCTGTTCTGGCCAGCATAGCTTCACTGAAATCGGCTTCATCCAGTTGGCTGTTATTGAAACAGGCGCTTTCCAATAATGCCTGGGAAAAATTGGCTCCGCGCAGATCCATGTTTGACAAGTCTGCTCCGGTAAAATCCATGCCACTGAAATTACCGCCTTGCTCCATGATCTTTTTCACCCGTTTACGGATAATTTGCGACAAACTGCCTGTCAGGCGTAAGGCAGGATTTTGTGATTGCACTGAAAAAAAATACGTATCACGTAGTGATTGTTCAATTTGTGCTAATTTTTGGTCGTCAAACGCGATTTGCTGTTGTTGCTTGTGCAATATATCCCGCATTTTATAGAGATTTTCCGGTCCTCTGACTTGGTTTTCTGTCACTGATTGTTCAATATCAATACCCAGTTGTTTCGCTTTAGCAGCTATCTCCACTCGCTTTAGCTCTGCTTCGGCACGCTTTTGGGTAGCATCCTGCTCTATTTTCTCCACAAATTCTGGCAGTTCATCCAGTCTGGGGGGAACCGGAGGTGCAGATGTTGTGGGGGGAGCAGGAATGATAGTATCGATATCGTAACCATATTCAGCTAAACGTTCTTTCTGTTGTTCACGGAGACGTTTTTCACGATTAAGCACATTTTCTTGTATTGGATTGTTTTCAGGTTGTTCCGTGTCTATCCACGGGCCAATAATTTCTTCCGGGATGAGATCTTTTTCCCGGAAGCTATACAAAACGCCTTTTTCTTTATCCATACGTTGGTTGAGCACTTGCAGGTAATGATCTTCCGCAAGGGGGTTATCATTCAATTCCAGTGCCGATACCATTTGTAATACATCCGCTGCGTCATCTTCATTAATCTGGGAACATCCATGCCATATCAGGATCATTTGCTCCAGATGAGGGAAGAACCATACTGTCGTCTGGCGCATGCCTATTTCTTCAAAAACCTCCTCATCAAGACGTAATCGTTTGATAAAGCAACGCGCATTCCACGCAGGCAAAATGCCTTCTTGTACTGGTTTTTCAGGATGCATATTCTCAATACGCCATGCAGCCTGAACCGGCAGGGCAGTTATCTGATCCAGCCATTGATCCCTTGGGGCCGCATTAAATAGTCGCCAGTCAATATCATGGGCAAACCCCGGAAATTCATTTTCCAGCCACTCCTTGTCATACTTTTTACCTATACGGGTAAAACGACGCGGCCATGTAAAATCCAGTGGACAAAAACTGGCAGGAATAGGGATATCCTCTGGTGATAACAATTGTTTGTGCAATGTTTCGATATTGGGCAGAGGATGGATTTTTACGCCATTTTCCATCAATTCCGGCTTGAAACCGATACCGTGTGGGTTCTCTTCATAGCCTTCACCACCAAAAGCCCGGCTCCAGTCTAACCGCATGTGTTCAAATGCCTCCGATTTTGAGGGAGTATCACCAATCCAATAACGATCACCGAAAGCAACCAATGTTTTTTCCAATTGATCCACCTGAATACGTACTGTACAGGCTGTTTTATCGGCTTGGTGATGTGTATAGGCATAGCCTGTGGCCAGAAATTCAGCACAGGATTTAGGCATCGCGAGATCAACAATACCGTTACAGGTTTTCAGTTCTTTTGCTGCAAGTTGCCAAAGCTCTGGTTCTGGGCGCAAGCGTGGAGTAGGACTCATATCAGCCAGTGCCATAATAGAGATCCCAAGATGGTTTTTTTGCATCCAGCGATAAGGCCGGTAAAGCACACTTAAACGCAGGGGTTTGATGATTTTCATTAAAATTTGCCAGATATTGGTCAACTGATGATATGCAAGCTGCTGTTTAAAATATTAGCGCTTGTCTGTACGATCGAAGTAATTGCTTTAGCTAACTTCGTATTAGATTGCGAAATATCTGTTCCCGTTTTACTTAACGATGTCCCCGTTGAGCTGATAGAAAGCATTGTGGATGAGAGACTGGTATTGGTTGAACTTATACTAAGATTTGTATGAGATAATGATAACTTAACCGAACTTATGCTTATTTTTACCGAGGAAACACTAAATATCTTGGATGTGTAAAAAGACTGCGGGCAATCTATGGCGACATGAGTATCACTCTTTATCGTAATGAGATTAGGACTGGAGATTAGGGTTGTTCCGGTAATATTCTGTGTCCAGTTTCCGTCAATTTTGGCACTTAAATCCCCTTTGAGTTTATAAGTATCCCCGTCACTAATCTCTGTTTTTCTTCCTTTCTCAATGGTTCTTTGCTGGCTATTTTCAATAGTTAATGTGTCTTTACCTTTAACCGTCGTGTCACGAGCATCTTTGTAGGTGAAACTTGCTTTATCTGTTACTGTATCCGTTTGTTGTTTTTTTATTTCAGTCGTACGGTTCCCATCAATAGTGACGTTCTTATCCTTTTCCACGGAGATATTCATGTCACGTTCTGCATGCAGATTAAATAACTCTTTATCCGGAGTATCATCCATAAAGAGGTAATTTGCTTGTTCATGCTTACCTTCCTTTGTATTTGACATCACACCACTACGGGTTTCATATTTGGGAAGTTCCCAGGGAGGCATATTTTCATTGTTATAGGCGCTGCCAATAACAAAAGGCTTATCCGGGTCACCATTGACAAAACTAATAACAACTTCTTCACCCACACGGGGGACATAAATACTACCGTACCGCCAGCCAGCCCAACGGGTTGCCACGCGTATCCAGCAAGAACTGGTATCATCTTTTTTATCGCTTTTATCCCAACGGAATTTCACTTTTATCCGGCCATACTTATCAGTCCATATCGGTTTATCTTTAGGACCCGTTACAACCGCGGTTTCAAGACCTGTTGCTTTTGGCCAGGGGGTTACTGCTGGTGGTTTCCAATGGACATTGGCAGGAATGGCATCAAATTGGACAACATTTTTATCTTTATTGGGTTTATCGCCGTCACAATCATCGTCGTCGTCATATTCGCAATTAAGAGCGAAACCGTAGCATGCTTCAAAAGCATATTGAGCACCGGTAATTAAGTAGTCATTGTAGTCATCGCCTTTAATATCATTAGGTAGTGATAGGGTGAAAGTATGTCCCGGAGCCATGCCTAACACATTACCTTTACCATTAATCAGTTCACTTTGTGCTTCTGCGGCTTGTTGAAGCACTCGAGCATAAAATTGCCCCTGTCCACTTTTTACATAGCGTCCGGGCCACATGAATATTTCTGTATTATTAACCGAACTGAGTGATGTCTGAATGGCCGCCTGTAACTTAGCCCGTGGCTTGCGAAAATCGTAGTCATCAAGACTAAAATTGTTTGGTATCGTGGTACTGCGAATATTCCAATTATAAATATATTCTTTACCCGGTTTCTTGGATGATTTACCGACATTGAAATAATTGATCGTATTATATCCAGGCATGGGACCAAGCATTTGTGGCATATCTACCAAAACCATAGTATGACTTCCCATGTCGTGTTTGAAATAGTAATAAATCCCTTCGTGCGCCATTAGCCGATGGATGAAATCAAAATCAGTTTCATTATATTTAACGCAATATTCCCATGTGCGATATTTTTCAAGGAGCCGATCCTCAAAAAAGATACCAGCATCCACCAATACAGTCGCAATAATCTCAGGTACTGTCTTTTCTTGCCAAATGCTGTATCCAAGTTTTTTTTTCAATTCCCATAGCTTAGGTCTGACTGTAGCCGTGTATAAATAAAGCCTGTCATCATATTTATAAAAGGGATCATAAGATATCTGCTCTATATAACCACTTAAATATCTTTTTTGTTTTGACGGGGTTTTTATTTCTACAGTCAGGACGGTATTATGCAGGGATATTGGGTCGGATAATCTCTTTTCACTCAGTAATTCAACCTCAAACTTGTAAGCTTCCGATAATCTTTCTATTCCATTCAGTGACTTAAAATATAAGGTTTCATCGGATGAGGAGTGTGCGATAAACATTCTCTCCATAAGATTTGCTCGCTTTTGTTTAAAGCTACCGCATACTCCAGGTAGATCCGGGAATATAGGGCAGTCAGAGGAATATATAGTGTTGGTTTTTCTAATACTGAGTTAAGCATAATGGTTACCATTTGTAATCAGTGAATATCATTTCGTTGATGTAATATATAATTAATTTTTATGTTTTTGTTTTTTGTTTATTTTGTCTCTTTTGTATGTGTTTATTTTTTATATATAAAGTATTTAAATATTATAAAATTCATTTTTTATGAGAAAAGGTGTTAATTTAATCAATCGTATTTTGATAAATATTTATTAATATCGTTTGTTGAATAACAGTAAATGGGAAATCAACCAATCTTGATTAATGAACCAGAGAGAGTAATGCATGTAGTGCCCTTAATCTCAGTACATACTGTCGCACTTAAAGTGAGAGTCGAAATGGCTTTCACCTCGGCTGATCCGGTGACAGATTTTTTCCAATTTCCTGTAATACTGCCTTCTTCGTTTCCGGTGATTGATTCTTTTTTATTGCCACTGATATCTGCTTGATAATCACCAGTTATATTATATTTAATGCCACCACTAGTGACTTCAACTTCTTTACCATTCGTCACCGTTGTTTTCTGTTTATTCTTGAAAACTGCCGTTTCTTCTTGTTCAACGGTCGTATCACGTTTTGCCTTATAGGTAAAACTTGCATCTTTTTCTACGGTATCAGTTTGTTTTTTCTTTATTTCTGTTGTGCGGGAGCCATCAATAGTTATCTTTTGATCATTTTCTACAGAAATATTCATATCTTTTTCTGCGTGTATATCAAAAGATTCTTTATCCTGGGCATCATCAATGAATAAATAACTGGCGTTATTATTTCCACCTTGTATGCTCCGTGACATAAAGCCTATCTTTGTGGCTTCTTTTGGCAATTCCCACGGTGGCATATTCTCTTTATTAAAAGCACTGCCTATTATTAGTGGCCGATCAGGGTTGCCATTGATAAAGCTGACAAAAACTTCATCTCCAACTCTGGGTATCTGGACTGCACCGAATTTGGTACTGGCCCAGGTGCTAGACCAACGTATCCAACAAGAACTGGTATCATCTTTGGCACCTTCTTGATCCCAATGAAATTGCACTTTGACCTGAGCATATTCATTTGTCCAGATGTCTTTGCCACTTGAACCCACGACTTCCGCTGTTTCTATGCTAGCGACCGGCCATGGTGTTAAACAGGGCGCTCGCCAGTTTACTTTGGCCGGAATCGCGGTGAAACTGGTTTCAATTTTGACTGTGTTATTATCATTGGTATCAATATCACCAGAATAATAATTGGATTCAGAAAATTCATATGTGGCACTGACAATCAGATAATTGCTATTATCCCCGTCTCTGAATGCTTTAGAAAGTGTAAAGGTATGTCCCGGAGCTATACCAACTTCAAGACTTTTGGCTTTAATATAATGACAATGAGCGGTATAGGATTGCTGTAAAATCAGGACATAAGATTTTCCTTGTGAAGCTTCAGTATAATTCCCCGGCCATTCATATATTTTTGTGTCGGGAACCGAAGAGTCCGGGTTTTGTTGTGTTTCCAGTAACTGAGCCCGTGGTTTGAGGAAATTGTAATCATTCATTGCATAGATCTTTGGTGCAATTGAATAACTTACATTCCAATCATATAAATAGAGCTTCTCTTTATTTCTTGGGGGCGAATGATTTGGATAATATTCTATAGATGCATATCCCGATAAGGCAGAATGGGATTGGGGGGAATCAGCTAATATAAGAGTGTGATCACTAATAGTATGTTGAAAATAGTAATAAATTCCCTCATGTTCCATCAATCGGCTGATAAAATTGAAGTCAGTCTCGCGATATTGTGTGCAATATTCAATTTGTTGATATTTCGCATTTAATTTACTTTCAAACTTGATACTGTGTTTATTCAGTATGTCTTTGATAATTTCAGGAGCAGTCTTCTTTTGCCATATTTGACATCCCTTGCTTTTTTGTAGAATTGATAACTTTGGTTGAAGAGTGAATTTATATTTATAGAAATAAGAGTCATAAAAATCACATACTATACCATCATGGACTATGCCATTCAGATAACGTGCGTTTGCTGACGGGTTGGCAGGGTTTTTTATTTCAATAGTAATTGATTTTCCTCGTAATGATTTGATATCAATATCTTTTTTTTCACTTATTAATTCAATATCAAAGCTATAAATAGTTGATAGCTTTTCTTCACCTTTTAATGAACTAAAAAGTAAAGTATCTTCCCCCAGTGAAGTGTGCGCAATAATATTTTTTTTCATTGAAAGTACCTTTTTAAGTTAAAAGCTACCGCATGAACCTGTCAATAAAGGACCAGATAAGAAATTAAACTTTTTGTTATTACTGACCGTTAATTGCTATTAATTTCATTCATAATACAATATTTCACAAAAGAAACTATATCTCAATGTAATTATCACTATTTTTATATTTTTTTACAAACCAAAGTTTAAAATTACAAATTTATATCTTTTTAATAAAGAAAAGTATTTATCACTTTGATTTAGATGGAAAAATTATCTTTGTATAAGAGGTAATCAGGAAAAATAAGGGAAGGGGAATAAAAAAGGTTAGCGGCAATTATGCAACAATTACCGCCAGAGGCTAGCTTTATTTATAAAACAATGTATTAACATGCCAGGGAGCAAGAAAATACATTGTTTCCAATAAAGAATTTATTTCAGCACTGATAATGCGTTGTCGTAGTCAGGCTCGTTGGTAATTTCATTCACGAGTTGGCTATAAATAACTTGATTATTTTCATCCAGAACAATAACAGCACGCGCAGTCAATCCGCTTAATGGGCCTTCGCTTATTGCGACACCGTAATTTTCCTGAAACTCACCGCTACGCAGTATTGACAGAGTGACGACATTTGAAAGGCCTTCAGAGCCACAGAAACGAGATTGTGCGAAAGGCAAGTCTGCTGAAATGCAGAGTACGACAGTATTGTTCAGTTCGCTGGCGTGTTGATTGAATTTACGAACAGAAGTTGCACAAACGCCGGTATCAATACTTGGAAATATATTGAGTACCTTACGTTTCCCTGCGTATTGGCTCAGTGCCACATCAGTGAGATCTTTGGCTACCAGCGTAAATTCTTTTACTGTTTCACCTACTTGTGGAAAACTTCCGCTCACGGTGATATCGCTACCTTGGAACTTGACGGTTTGAGTCATAATTTTATCCCTCTATATAAGTAAACTGCGGTGCCAGTGTAAAGGAATAGTGCGATCTTGCCCACAAAAATAGATGTAATATTTAGAAATACTCACCTATTGTTTAATTAACAGTGCCTTATAATTTATTTTAGGGTGATGATTAGACCCATAGAGTAAAAAATTTATGCATAATTTTACCTTATTCCCTTCTGTATTACTGATGACCGGACTTTCCTTGCCTCTTTCTGTTTATGCTGCTGATATTCCAGTGGGGACTCAATTAGATCCTCGTCAGGAATTGGTTCGACATTTGAAAGATGAACCTGCGTCACTTGATCCGATTAAATCTTTTGGCTTAACAGAAGCACAGGTATTGCGTGATTTGCTGGAAGGCCTTGTCAATCAGGATGCTTATGGCAAACCTATTCCCGGTGTTGCCGTTGACTGGCAAACGACAGACAACAAAACATGGATATTTACATTGCGCCAGAATGCCTATTGGTCTAATGGTGACAAAGTGACAGCTTCTGATTTTGTATATAGCTGGCAGAGATTGGTTAATCCTAAAAATGCTTCCTCATTTGCCTGGTTTGCGGCTTTATCAGGTATTCAGAATGCTCAGGCTATTATTGATGGTAAACTGCCAGCCGAAAAATTAGGCGTTGAAGCTCTTGATGCTTATACCCTGAAAGTCACACTGGATCGTCCTGTACCTTATTTTCCCAGTATGACAACTAATTTTAGTCTTTATCCGGTTAATAAACAGAGTGTTGAAAAATACGGTAATGACTGGACCAGAGTCGGTCATTTGATTGGTAATGGCGCATTTATGCTTACGGGACGGGTGGTAAATGAAAAAATTGTTTTGGCGCCTAACCCTTATTATTGGGATCACAAAAATACAGTATTGAAAAAAGTCACTTTTGTACCTATCAGTCAGGAATCCCATGCGGTTAAGCGCTATCTGGCCGGAGATCTGGATATTACAGAATCTTTTCCTAAAAATATGTACCACAAGTTACTGCGTGATATTCCGGCAGAAGTTTTCACTCCCGATCAATTGGGCACTTATTATTATGCATTTAACACTCAACGGGCACCGACCAATGATATCCGGGTCAGGCAAGCTCTTGCTATGACAATCGATAAGAATCTGATTGCGGAAAAAATCCTGGGAACGGGAGAAAAACCTGCATGGCATTTCACTCCTGATGTTACAGCCGGGTTCCAGCGGGAAAAGAGTCAACAAGAGAAACTGACGCAGCAGGAAAGGGATAAGAGAGCGAGAACGTTGTTAAAAGAAGCGGGTTATGGCCCTGAAAATCCATTAAAACTTTCCTTGCTCTATAACAATCTGGAAAATAACCAACGTATTGCCATTGCAGTAAGCTCGGAATGGAAGAAAAAGTTGGGCGTTGAAGTGAAGTTAGTTAATCAGGAATGGAAAACTTATGTTGACAACCGTAATACCGGCAATTTTGATGTCGTCAGGGCGTCCTGGACTGGGGATTATAATGAACCATCAAGTTTCCTGTCTCTTTTAACATCAACACATAGCGGAAACCTTGCTAAATTCCATAATCCAGCCTATGACGCCTTGTTAAAAGCAGCCAGCCAGGAAACAGACAGCGCAGCCAGAAACAAGGATTACAATCAGGCAGAAAAAATGATTGAGGAACAAGCTCCGATTGTACCGATTTATCAATATACCAACGGCCGGTTAATCAAAAAGTGGTTAAAAGGATACCCGATCACCAATCCTGAAGATGTGGCCTATAGTCATACTATGTATATCATTAAACATTAGTCTGCATAGGCTGGTAATTAAACATCAAGTGTTAAACAGGAGCGGATGTGGAAGCGATTGATGGCTCAGCATTTAAAAATTCAAATGCTGTGTATGCTTGCCAATTGAACGGTAAGGGCGGTATCACAGGTTTTGGTGAAAATTCACTTGCAACGGCAGAACAGCCTTTCTGGCAGCATCTTGATTATAAAAATCAGGCCAGTTATCAATGGATTATGAATACAAATTTGCTACCCGCTCCGGTAAAAGAAGGGCTGGCAGGTGAAAGTGTTCGGCCTAAGTTAATTCGTACCGGAGAAGGTGCGATGATTACATTGCGGACAATTAACCGTAATGATAATGCCCGTCCTGATCATTTGGTTTCATTCCGCATCTATATTAATGACAGAATGGTTATTTCCAGTTGTCATCGGAAAGTCTATTCGATAGATCAGGTCTTAGATAATTTGCACAATGGCATAGGCGCAAAAAATACGGGACATTGGTTGGTTGAAATAGCGGATTCTATTACCGATGAAGTGAACGATTTTATTGAAACGTTGCATGATAACCTGATTGAGTTTGAGGATGGCATTCTGGAACAGAAAATTCCCGGACGAGGTGAATTAGTGTTATTACGTAAGCAATTAATTGTTCTGCGTCGTTATATGGCACCACAGCGCGATGTCTTTATGCGTTTAGCGAGTGAAAAATTGCCCTGGATGAGTGACGAGGAGCGTCATCTGATGCAGGAAATTTCTGATCGCTTGGGGCGTGGATTAGATGATCTGGATGGCTGCATTGCAAGGACGGCTGTTCTTGCGGATGAGATCACTTCTATTATGGCAGATGCTATGAACCGCCGTATCTACATGATGTCTTTGTTAACAATGATATTCTTACCAAGTACCTTTTTAACCGGGTTGTTTGGCGTTAACCTTGGCGGGATCCCAGGGAATGAATATAAGTTCGGGTTTGGTTTATTCAGCTTGCTACTGTCGTTATTGATTGCCGCTTTCACCTGGTGGTTAAGGCGAAGCAAATGGCTATAGGGTATATCCCGTCATCTTTCAAGTTGCAGCTTTGTTGGCTGTATCTTGAAATTCATAGGGGATAGGCAAGGATGTTACATCCACTTTCCCTAAATCAAACGGTTAATCTCATTCAGTTTGAGATATATCAATAATCTGAATCTACAATTAAGGCATTATAACCGTGCAGGTGAATACAACGTTGAGCGATGAACGTTGTGCTCCATATCCATAATTGTAGTGTTTCTCATATTGAGGTTATACAGATTAATTTACGTGTTGTGCCGATGCTAAAATTAGCATCGGCCGTTTTTTTATCATTATCTGATTTCGATGACATCCAATCGTTCTGTCTGAAAATCAAGCTGTTCATCGGGGCTAATAGCAGGCTGTATCGGTAGCTCTTCCCGATCAAAAGCCAAATCTCCACCATCAATAATTTCACTACCATGATTAATGCTTTTGAAATCGAACAGATTAAAGTCGCTAAGATGTGATGGAACCACATTCTGCATGGCACGGAACATGGTTTCAATGCGGCCCGGATAGTGTTTGTCCCAGTCACGCAGCATATCTTTAATGACCTGACGTTGTAGGTTAGGTTGTGAGCCACACAAATTACAAGGAATGATTGGAAATGCTTTGGCTTCAGCGTAGCGTTCGATATCTTTTTCCCGACAGTAAGCAAGTGGGCGGATCACAATGTGCTTACCATCGTCACTGATTAATTTTGGTGGCATACCTTTTAATTTGCCGCCATAAAACATATTCAAAAAGACAGTTTGTAAGATATCATCGCGATGATGCCCCAATGCAATTTTGGTGGCACCCAACTCAGTCGCCGTGCGGTACAAAATACCCCGACGTAAACGGGAGCACAGAGAGCAGGTTGTTTTTCCTTCAGGGATTTTTTCTTTAACAATACCATAGGTATTTTCTTCAACAATCTTATACTCAATTCCCAGTTCATCCAGATAAGCCGGGAGTATATGTTCAGGAAAACCCGGTTGTTTTTGATCCAAATTAACTGCTACAAGGGAAAAATTAACGGGGGCGCTTTTTTGCAGATTCTGCAAAATAGACAGCAGAGTGTAGCTGTCTTTGCCACCAGAAAGGCAGACCATGATGCGATCACCTTCTTCGATCATGTTGAAATCTGCGATGGCTTGGCCCACATCACGACGCAGACGCTTTTGTAATTTATTGAAATTATACTGTTCTTTTTGAGTGTTCATCTCTGATTGTTCTTACTGTTTCTGATAGCTGTTCGGCTAAAAGCTTTTAAAAAATGATGACGATTTTATGGCGGAGAACATGAAAAGGGAACAATGATAGCGGATGTAAAGGGATTATCAATCAGAGTTAGCGAAAAATGCTTTATATCTCCCCACATGGGGGAGAAAATCATTTTTATTCTTAGTATTTTTTCTGAACCGGGAAGAACTGGCTGATTAGAACTAAAATACCTACCAGTAAGTAAGCGGCAAAAATACCAATTAACCATTGCGGCATGTCTAATGTCAGAAATGACCATTGTTTCATTGAACAATCACCAAAAGCCTGAAATACCGAAGGTAGCCATTCATTTAGTGGTAACCATGATGGGAATCTGGCAAAAAATTCACAAGTGTTAAAAGGACTGGGGTCTAACTGCATCATGGTGTGATCCCATGCCAGTTGTAATCCGCGCCAGGCACTATAAAGCCATAGTAAAATGGCTAACCAACGTAACGGGGTCTTGGGGGCAATAGCTCCCAATAGTGCCGTTCCCAAAATACCAAATAGAGCTACACGCTCATAAATACACATTACACAAGGCTGTAATTGCATAACATGCTGAAAATAGAGCGCGATAGCTTCTAATATAAGAGCGGTTAGTGCCATCAATAACCATGCCCTTCTCCCTTGGGAGCTCTGTTTTAAAAAATGAAACATGCTTCTTTTTCCCCATGTTTTGAATATAAGCTTGAATATAATTAGTTGCTTATTTTGCTGTTTCTCAAGTCACAAAAAAATAAATTTCAGTAATTATAGTGGGATAACCCAACCGATTTTGCCGAGATATTCAGTAACCGGAAGTAGCAAAAATTCGACACATAATAATCCTACTGATGTCATCACAATGGTGTAAGGCAATGCCATGATAACCATGCGACCATAAGATAAGCGAATTAATGGCGACAGGGCTGATGTCAGCAGAAACAGGAAAGCTGCCTGTCCATTCGGTGTTGCCACTGAGGGTAAGTTAGTTCCTGTATTGATAGCTACGGCCAGAAATTCATATTGCTGTTGTGAAATGAGGCCATTTTTGAGAGCGTTTAAGGCTTCATTAATATAAACCGTACCTACAAATACGTTGTCAGATACCGCAGAGAGCAGGCCATTAAACAGATAGAATAGTGAGAGCTGTGAAGCAGGGGAAGATTGCAGCACAAATTGAATAAACGGCACAAACAGTTGCTGATCAACAATAACGGCAACCACAGAAAAGAAAACGGTTAATAACGCAGTAAATGGTAAGGCTTCTTCGAAGGCTTTGCCTAAAGCATGCTCTTCAGTGATACCACAAAGTGCGGTGGCCAGAATGATGACTGATAAGCCAATTAATCCCACTTCCGCTAAATGGAAAGCCAGAGCCACAATCAGCCAGATACCAATTAAAGCCTGAACCACAAGCTGAGTTTTTTCTTGGCGTGTACGTTTTTCACTCGCTTTCTGGGCATAATCTTCCAAAACGGAACGGACGCGCTCAGGTAACTTAGCGCCATAACCGAACAGTTTGAAATGTTCAACCAGCAGGCAGATCAGCAGGCCACAGATAAAGACAGGGACAGTAACAGGGGACATACGGATAAAGAATGTCATGAAGTCCCAGCCAACGTGTTTGGCAATAATCAGGTTTTGCGGTTCGCCGACCATGGTCATTACGCCACCTAATGCTGTACCGACTCCGGCATGCATCATCAGACTGCGTAAAAATGCCCGGAATTGCTCCAGCGTCTGCTTTTTATCTTCATTATCAATGAATTTGTCATCGCTGAGATCTGTATTGTCGTTTTGGCTGGCGCTGGAAAGATAGCGGTGATAGATGGAGTAAAAACCGACAGATACACTGATAACAACAGCAATAACCGTCAGGGCATCAAGGAAAGCGGATAAGAATGCACTTGCCAGACAGAATGCCAGCGCCAGCATTTTTTTGGAACGAATACTTAATAGTAGCTTAGTGAAAACAAATAATAAGAGCTGTTTCATGAAGTAAATGCCGGCAACCATGAAAATCAATAGCAAGATCACTTCCAGATTGTTGGCTATCTCATGCCCTACTTGTTTTGGTGAAGTCATACCGATGATAACGGCTTCAATAGCGAGTAATCCTCCGGGTTGCAGGGGATAACATTTTAAAGCCATCGCCAGCGTGAAAATAAATTCAACAACGAGCATCCAGCCGGCAGTAAAAGGACTGACAAAGAAAAAGATCAGTGGATTGATAATAAGAAAAATAATGATGGCCAGCTTGTACCAGTCCGGAGAATTGCCGAGAAAGTTTTTCACCACTGCGCGTCGAATACTGATTTCCATTATTATTAATATTCCTCTTCATGGATACATGGACGATTCTAAAGGATCATAGTACGCTCTAAACGGTACTAATTTAAGGGGATAAGCGCATAATTAATCAGATAATAATTATATTTTTTTATGACCTCTTTCACTCTTTCGTGGTTTATCTTCTATGTAACTATGTCGATTAGATGCATTCTGGTATGATCAGTGCCTATTATTAGCTAAGAAAACTGCTTTGGAATAGTTAAAATATGGTAATTAAGGCTCAGAGTCCTGCGAGTTTTGCGGAAGAGTATCTCATTGAAAGTATATGGAATAATCGTTTTCCACCAGGCTCCATACTGCCAGCAGAGCGTGAGTTATCTGAATTAATCGGTGTTACCCGAACTACTTTACGTGAAGTGTTACAACGCCTTGCACGTGATGGCTGGTTGACTATTCAACATGGAAAACCAACAAAGGTCAATAACTTCTGGGAAACATCCGGCCTTAATATTCTGGAGACTCTGGCGCGCCTGGATCATGATCGTGTGCCTCAGTTAGTCGATAATTTACTGTCAGTCCGCACTAATATTGCAGCCATTTTTATTCGTACTGCGTTCAGGCACAATCCGGAAAAATCATTGGAAGTATTGGCGGAAAAGAACAACGCAGAGGATACCGCAGAATCTTTCAGTTCCGTGGATTATGATATTTTCCGTGGATTGGCGTTTGCGTCAGGGAACCCGATTTATGGTTTGATTATTAACGGATTGAAAGGGCTTTATACTCGTGTCGGTCGTTATTATTTCTCGAATCCTGATGCCCGTAAGCTCGCTTTAAATTTCTATCAGCAATTGAGTGTACTGTGTCAGGAACAGACCTATGACAAAATTATGGAATGTGTGCGCAATTATGGTAAAGAAAGCGGGATTATTTGGCATGAAATGCAGGGCATCATGTTCAATGAGTTAACTGAAGCTCGTCAGGGCTGATCAAATCCATTATCAATCTAGTTCATTGTCTAATCTACTCTTTAAAGGCGCGCTGCTTTATGCAGTTCGCCTTTTTTAATTCATTCTATCACTATACCTATATCATGGTATTTTTGCCTTTTAATCAGCATTGAAAACCCACCCAAACTGTAAAATTCAAATTTTTAAATTATTATTCTGCTTAGTTTATATTGATTCAGAATTAAATTCTGAATCAATATAAAAATAAGGTTTTAAATAAATTCACAAAATGTAAATAAAATGTTTGTTTTTTTCAGCAAAAAACACTTTTTAAGATACTAATATAAGAAATTAATAGCATTTAATTCTTTTTTAATTATTTGTATTTAAACTAATTTAACTGTTTTTCTCATGATTTTAGAGATAGTTATTGTCATTTTTTTGTAATTAAATTGTGATTTGAATCCTAAAATTCAACTAATCACTTTATAGTCTATTATTCTGTATTGGATTTTCATGTTTAGCATATTATGCTTGCATATATTACTCATAAACAGGGGGCAGAATGAAGGTCCTTATTTTAGGTAGCGGCGTTATCGGCGTCACCAGTGCCTGGTACCTGGCTCAGGAAGGCCATGAAGTTATCGTTGTCGATCGTCAGCAGAGTGCTGCTGAAGAAACGAGCGCAAGTAATGCCGGGCAGATCTCACCCGGATATGCAACACCCTGGGGAGCACCGGGGATCCCATTAAAAGCAATAAAGTGGATGTTTCAACGACATGCCCCATTAGCTATTCGTCCTGATGGTTCACTATTTCAGTTACGCTGGATGTGGCAAATGCTGCGTAATTGTGATGCAGACCATTATGCTATGAACAAAAGCAGAATGGTGCGTCTGGCCGAATATAGCCGTGACTGCATGAAACAATTGAGAGCGGATATAGGCATCCAATATGAAGGGCGGCAAAGTGGTACGCTACAATTATTCAGAACTAACAAGCAGTTTGATAATGCGGTTAATGATATTGCGGTGTTAGAGCAAGAAGGCGTTCCTTATCGGTTACTAACCTCAGATCAATTAGCATCAGTGGAGCCTGCACTCGCCCATGTTTCTCATAAATTGACGGGAGGATTACAGCTTCCTAATGATGAAACCGGTGATTGCCAAATTTTTACAAAAGAACTGGCAAAAATGGCAGAAAAAACAGGGGTCAGATTTGTGTTTAACCGGCAGGTTAAACACATTCTGGTGGATGGCGATAAGATAACAGGTATTCAGTGTGATAATGGCATCATAACAGCGGATCAGTATGTTATAGCAATGGGCGCCTATTCTACTGAATTATTGAAAGATCTTGTCACAATCCCGGTTTATCCAATGAAAGGTTATTCGCTAACCATGCCGATAATGAATGAAACACGCTCACCTGTTTCAACAGTATTGGATGAAACTTATAAAATAGCCATTACCCGCTTTGATAATCGAATTCGCGTTGGGGGAATGGCAGAAGTCGTTGGTTTTAACCTGAATGTGCTGAAAAGCCGTTGTGAAACGCTCAAAATGGTAGTAGAGGATCTTTACCATAATGGTGGCAATATTGCTGAAGCCTCATTCTGGGCCGGATTACGGCCAATGACGCCGGATGGCACTCCTATTGTTGGTCCAACAAAATATCCTAATCTTTATTTAAATACCGGGCATGGAACATTAGGCTGGACGATGGCCTGTGGTTCAGGAAAGTTATTATCTGACTTAATCTCTGGTAAGAAGCCTGAAATTGCAGCAGATGATCTCTCCGTATTCAGATATATCAATGGATTTAATACAAAAGTGCTTCAGACGAAGCATCGTTTACATACTGCGTAAATTAAAAGAGGCCATCATGCCACGTCCTATTTTGGCAACCATCCATCTCGACGCATTTCGTCATAATTTAGCTGTTATCCGCCAAAAAGTCGGTAATAGTAAAATCTGGTCGGTAGTGAAAGCGAATGCATATGGGCATGGGTTGGACAGAATATGGCAATCACTCAAGCAGACGGATGGATTTGCACTGCTTGATATGAATGAAGCTACTTATTTGAGAGAGCAGGGGTGGCAGGGGCCAATCCTGTTGTTGGAAGGTTTCTTCAAAGTTGAAGATTTGCAGATAATTAATCAATATGACCTGACAACCACAGTGCATAGTCATTGGCAACTCAAGGCGATAAAAGAAGCGGAATTAGATAAGTCCATTGATATTTATTTGAAATTTAATAGTGGTATGAATCGTCTGGGATTTACTCCAGACGAATATCCGCAGATAGTTTCAATGGCAAATAGGATAAAAAATATTAATTCAGTTACTTTAATGACGCATTTCGCTAATTCCGATAATGAAATTGGTGTTGATGGGCAATTCACCGTTGTTAACCGACTGAATATGAACTCACTCCCTCACTGTCTGGCTAATTCTGGGGCAGTCTTATGGCATCCGCAAACACATGGTGATTGGGTCAGACCCGGAATTATTCTGTATGGTGCATCTCCCAGTGGGAAGTGGCGTGATATTGCGGATGTAGGATTAAGGCCAGCAATGAGTTTAAAAAGTGAAATCATTGCGGTTCATGATCTTCCCAAAGGAAAGAAAATTGGCTATGGCAGCCGCTATACCACCCAATATGTGACTCGTGTGGGAACTGTGGCATGTGGTTATGCTGATGGTTATCCACGACATGCACCAACAGGAACGCCGATTATTGTCGATGGTATCCGTACTCGCTTATTGGGTGCTATATCAATGGACATGATGTCGGTTGATCTGACTCCATGCCCACTGGCAACAATTGGCAGTTCAGTCGAATTATGGGGAGAAAAATTACCGGTGGATGAAGTTGCGGAGGCAGCCGGAACAATTGGTTATGAGCTACTGTGTGCTTTGGCCAGACGTGTTCCGGTCGTTGTGGAGTAGCATCAGTATTTCTGTCTTTTCAGACAGACATTTGTTCGTGCAGAGTTTTGTGCGAAGTTCTGTACGGAATAAGTGCCCGTTCAGAACCCACACATTACCAGACTCAACTTTTATTTTGGCGGCAACGAATAACGGTAGCAAGTTTGCCTGGAATACCATGTTTAGAATGTAGAGGGGTGTTGATACGTGCAGTTTCAACGCAGGCCATATTTTTATAGCCTTCCCTACTGATATCTTGCATGCTACTCGCTAGCTCAGCACCGGGATTCCAGCAGACCACATCACTATGATGATAATGGTGAATTTCAATGGTACGTTTCCATAACTCATCTCTAATCAGATTGAAATTCTCTGGCTCTGTATAAATACGATCCGTTCTTCCTTGGAAGCTCAGGTCTTCATTAGTGTATTGTTCTCTGTTTGTAACAGTATCAATAAAGTGATTACCTAATCCGCTGACACGGATCTGATTGATGTTACTGATATTAAAGTAAGAGTGTAGGGCACAAGTGACCTGATAATCTCCGTGGGATTCCAGTTCTATTTCGCAAGTCTTCCCCAATTTAAAACGAGCAATAAGTGTGAATTCATGTGGCCATAATTGTTTTGTGTATGCGCTATCTTGTAGTGTGAACATCAAAATCACACCATTCTCATTTTCATGATGAGCCTTGAATTCCCACGGTAATATCCGGGCAAAACCATGACTTGGTGTGCTCAGAGAGCCAAACCAAGGCCAACAGATGGGAATACCACCACGAATGGCTGTACCCTCGCGGAGTTTTGTACTATCGCTTAACCATAATACAGGTTTTTCACCACAGGGTTGCCATGCCATAAGATGCGCGCCCTGGATGCTGATTGCACCACGGATTTTGGGGTGAGAAATCACAATCAGCGGAAATCCATCAATATTCCTTTGACTGATATAAGGAGATATTTGTTTTACAACCGATAATGAGAAAATTTTATCAAGCATCTATATGACCTTATATAAACCTGAATTGGATAACTGCTGAAGGCAAGGATAGCTTATTGTGGAAGAGAGGGAAAATAAAGCCACCTGTAAAGGTGGCTTATTGAAAAACTGCTGAAAGTTCAATTAGTTAGAGATATGAGCAATCAGATCCAGAACTTTGTTAGAGTAACCAGTTTCGTTGTCATACCAAGAAACCAGTTTTACGAAGTTGTTGTTCAGAGCGATACCCGCTTTTGCATCAAATACAGAGGTTAGTTTTTCGCCATTGAAATCGGTAGAAACAACGTCATCTTCAGTGTAGCCCAGAATGCCTTTCAGTTCACCTTCAGCCGCTTCTTTGATTGCTTCACAGATTTCTTCATAGGTCGCTGGTTTTTCCAGACGTGCTGTCAGGTCAACAACAGAAACGTTAGGAGTCGGTACACGGAAAGACATACCGGTCAGTTTGCCGTTCAGTTCTGGAATAACTTTACCTACTGCTTTTGCCGCACCGGTAGAAGATGGAATGATGTTTTGTGCCGCACCACGGCCACCACGCCAGTCTTTCGCAGAAGGACCGTCAACCGTTTTCTGAGTTGCAGTTGTTGCGTGAACAGTTGTCATCAAACCTTCAACAATACCAAATTTATCATTGATAACTTTAGCTAGCGGAGCAAGGCAGTTGGTTGTGCAGGATGCGTTGGAAACGATGTCCTGGCCTGCATAGGCATTGTGATTGACACCCATAACAAACATTGGTGTGTTGTCTTTAGATGGGCCAGTCAGAACAACTTTTTTCGCGCCAGCAGTGAGATGTTTACGTGCAGTTTCGTCAGTCAGGAAAATGCCGGTTGCTTCAGCAACAACATCAACACCTACTTCGTCCCACTTCAGGTTAGCTGGATCTCTCTCAGATGTAACGCGGATGGTTTTGCCGTTAACAACCAGATGGCCGTCTTTAACTTCAACAGTACCGTTGAAGCGGCCGTGGGTTGAATCGTATTTCAGCATGTAAGCCATGTAATCTGCATCTAACAGGTCATTGATTGCAACGATTTCAATGTCAGAACGCTCTTGTGCAGCACGGAAAACAATACGGCCAATACGACCAAAACCGTTAATACCTACTTTGATAGTCATAGTATTCCACCAGCTATTTTTTAGTGAATTAAAAGTTGTTTCTAAAGTTACCAAAATCTTGTCAGTCGTCAAGCGGAATCGTGTCAACAATTGAAAAAGATCAATTTAGAAACCACTATCTGAATGTTCGCTATGCAACCGTAACAAGCTCTAAGCCCATCATTATCAGGGTATAAAGAGATATTTAAAGTTACCATTGGTTAGATATGTGAGACTTATCACAATTAGTAAAGTAAATCATGATGTTGAATGCGTTAGAATGCCTTTTAACATCCTAATATTTGCTTTTTGTTGTTTTCGGTGTTTTTTAATTGAAAATATTGGCCTCAAAAGGTGGTTTCCATGGCTAAAAATATCTCCGTTTCTCTGGAGCAGCTTAGTGAAATGCAGCGTTATGTCACGCAGGAAGCAGGCACTGAGCCGCCATTTTCAGGAAAACTGTTGCACAACAAAAAAAGTGGCATTTATCATTGTTTGTGTTGTCATCAGCCATTATTTGTTTCTGATACTAAGTTTGATTCTGGATGTGGATGGCCAAGTTTTTACCAGCCAATCAATGACAAATCCATCAGATATATTGATGATTATTCCCATAATATGCATCGAATAGAGGTGCGTTGCAGTCATTGTCAGGCACATTTAGGGCATGTTTTCCCTGATGGTCCTAAACCTACCGGAGAGCGCTTTTGTATTAATTCGGTTGCCTTATGGTTTGTTGATAAGGAAACAGGAGAAGAAACAGCAGGTTAATATTATGACTGCGGATGTTTTTAAACAAATATAAGCAATATGAATTGGTAATTAAAATAGAATCGATTCAGCCAAAATATGTAGCCGTAAGGAAATATCGATGAAGTTGGATGATTTACTCTCTGCCATGACACCTGAGATTTATCAACGATTGGTTCAGGCTGTTGAGTTGGGCAAATGGCAAGATGGCGTTCCATTAACACCAGAGCAGAAAGAAAATAGTTTGCAAATGGTGATGCTTTGGCAAGCCAGGCATAATTATGATCCTGAACATATGACGATTGGCACGGATGGCCAAATTACGATAAAAAGCAAGCAAGAACTGAAGGCTATGTTCCAATCAGAAATGGTTGCTAAGTTAAAGCCTCAGACAGAAGAAGAATGAGTCAAATAACCTCGTCCTTTGTAATGAGTCTGTAATAAAAGGACGAGGTTGATTTCTGGTATATTCAGAAAAAATTTATAGCAGCCTATAGGCTAAGATAATTTTTTCTTTTTCATACAAAATAACTTAAAAAAGCGTTGTTATTTCACTCAATGAAGTCAATTTGGCACCTTTGGCTGCCATTTCTTCAATGGCTTGTTGGCTGTCATCCGCCTGAATGTTGACTCCACGGCAACCCTCAACAACCAAGTAAGTTTCATACCCATGTTCTAAAGCATCCAACACCGTAAATTTTACGCAGTAATCAGTGGCAATACCCAGAATTAACAGGCGATTGATATGTTGCTCTGATAGCCAGCTATGTAGTCTGGTAGCATTTTTACGATCGTTATCAAAGAATGCGCTATAGCTATCTATCTGCGAATTTTCGCCTTTACGAAAAATTTCCTGAATAGCAGACTGATTCAGCGCTGGATGGAAGTCTGCACCTGATTGCCCCTGTACACAATGTACAGGCCACCATATCTGAGGGATACCATTCAGTTCCCCCAACTCACCGACCGGTTGACCAGAATTGATGGCAAAACTCATGTGATTGGATGGATGCCAATCCTGAGTTGCGATAACGCTGATGTTGTGTTGCTGACACAATTCAATAGCTTTATTTGCTATTTCGATAACTTCTTCGCTTTCCTTGACCGCCAGTGTACCGCCTGTACAGAAGTCATTTTGTAGATCGATAAGTAATAATGCGGTTTTCATTATATTCCTCGATTTATTTTTTTTACTTGTCGGAGTAGCTCAATTCTCCGCGTAGATTTTGTTGCATTAGCGAGCGGATTTCTTCGGTTTCATAGTGCTGGCTCAACAAGTAGTGCAGTTTGGTCAGTGTTGCTTCAAAAGTCATATCATAGCCGCTGATCACGCCTGATGTAGCTAGCGCATGGCCATTGGCATAACCTTCCATATTGACTCTTCCAGAGATACATTGTGTTAAATTGACCACAATGATGCCTCGTTCAGTCGCTTCTCTTAGGATTTTTAATAAATCTGAACGCTGTGGGGCATTACCAACGCCATAAGAGCGTAAAATCAGTGCTTTGACAGGTTGCATCAGGATATTTTCAACTACCTGACAGGATAATCCCGGATAGATAGTTACAACGCCGATTGGCTGTGATTTGATTTGATGTACGATAAAGTCGCCATGACTGGTCGGTATGGGAGCAATATTAAATGTACGGATATTGATCCCGGCTTCGATGAGTGGAGAGCAATTGGGAGATGAAAAGGCGTTAAAACCATCGGCGTGGGCTTTAACCGTTCTATTCCCACGAAACAATTTATTGTTAAAAAACAGGCTAACTTCGTTAACGGGATAATTGGCCGCCAGGTACAATGCATTCAGCAAATTTGTCTGACCATCTGAACGCAGTGCTTCTAAAGGTATTTGCGACCCTGTCACGATAACGGGTTTGCTTAGGTTTTCAAACATGAAAGAGAGTGCTGAGGTAGTGAAAGCCATGGTATCTGTACCATGCAGGATCACAAAACCGTCGTAATCATGGTAATTCTGGTAAATATCGTTGGCGATAATCCCCCAATCATCCGGACTCATGTCAGAAGAATCGATAAGAGGGTGATGTTCACGGAGCGTGAATGTTGGCATTTCTGGGCGATGGAATTCCGGCATCTGTGCAAGTTGCCGTTGTAAGTGACCAGAGACAGGAATGTAACCATTGGGAGAATGCTGCATCCCGATTGTGCCACCTGTATAAACAACATAGATAGATTTCTTCTGCATGGAAGTACCCCAATAACAGTACCTGATAAAAATATTCAGCCGATTATAGGGGGTATATGGAATAAAAAAAGCCTGATATATAAGGATCAGGCTTTTGGGTATAACTGTTATCGCATTTTAGTAATAACTTTCTAGCGGATATTCTCGCAATTCAGGCAGAACGCATAAACATTCTGCGGATCATTCATGCGATTATAAAATACTGCCTGCTGTTTCATGTCTTGTGCAACCTGAGCAAATGGTGCCGGCAACATTGATTGCAGAATATTTGGCATAATTGCCTGAGCAGATGAAGAAAACTCCAGCATGAGTTTTTCAGTGAGGGAAAGCTCTGGCTGCATCCAGTCTAATGATGCTGTTTTGAGGCCGGCTAATTCAACAGCTTTCTTCACGGCATCATCGAAATCGCCTAACTGATCGACCAGGCCATTCTTTTTAGCATCACTACCACTCCAGACACGACCTTCGGCGATTTTCTTAATCTCATCTGCTGACTTACGCCGGGAATTAGCCACCAGTCCGATAAATTGGTTGTAACCGTTTTCAATCGACAATTGCATAACGTCAGAAAACAGAGGGTTTATACCTTTTGTTAATGAAATATCAGACAGTGGATGTGTTGAAACTCCATCTGTATTCACACCAAGATGATCCAGGCTTTTTTCAAAGGTATTGAAGACACCGAAAACACCAATGGAGCCAGTTAAAGTATTTGGTGATGCAATAATGTAGTTAGCTGGCGTGGATACCCAGTATCCCCCTGATGCCGCAAGACCCCCCATTGAAACAACGATTGGTTTCTGATTGACCTTTTTACCATTTTCATCAGTACCTTCCCGAATTGCCGTGAGTTCACTGCGGATCAGCTCAGATGCGCCGATACTGCCGCCAGGGCTGTTTACACGCAATATAATGGCTTTGATTTCGGGATTCATACGTGCTTCTCGCAGTTGTGCTGCGATTGTATCACCACCTGCTATACCATTGGATTGTTTACCATCCATGATTGCACCTTCAACAATGATCACCGCAATGTTGCCATTGTTTTGATAACTGTTTTGGACTGGTTGTTTAGCAATATAGTCATTAATACTGATATAGTTGAAATGCTGATTTTGTTTATCCCAACCAAATTTATGTATCAGTTTCTTTTCCATGACATTCAGAGGCGCAATTTTATCTACTAAACCGTTTTGAAACGCATAGAGGGCGCCATTTCCTCCAGCCTTATGGAATTTTTCAATAAACGTTGAAGGGTCAGAAAGTACCTGGTCAAAAGGTATTTTCCTGTTGGTGGCAATAACTTGCCGGTAATTGTTCCAAAGTTCATTAAGCCAGAGCGCATCTGCTTTACGGGCATCATCTGACATATCATTCCGCATCATTGGCTCTACTGCTGATTTGTATGTACCAACTCGGAAAATGTGGGTGGAAACTTTCAGATTTTCTAATAATGATTTATAGAACAGACGGTTGGTTGAGAAGCCATGAAGGGACACGCTTCCCTGTGGAGCAAGGAATATTTTGTTTGCGTAACTGGCTAAATAATATTGTGCTTGGCTATAGTTATTCCCGATGGCAATAACTGGTTTACCTGAACTCTTAAATTCATTGATGACTTTACCTATATATCTCATAGAAGACTGATCGGCACCAATAAAATCATCTAACTTCAATACCATACCGGTAATTTTAGGGTCACTTTTCGCCCGTCGGATACTATCAACAATATCGAACACAGAGGTTTCCTGTGAACGGCTGCTGGAGGAGTCAACAAGATCCCGTCCGAGCTGATCCAGTGGATTGAGAACAGACACTTGATCAACAACAATACCGGATAAGTTGACATATAATGCCCCATTATAATCATTGTCTAAGCGGAATTGCTCTTTATATACGAGAACGCCAGTGGCGACTAATACAACCAATAGGATAAAAATCAGGTTGGAAATAAATTGGCGAACGAAATTTAGCAGTTTCCAACTCCATTTAAATATTGCTGCTATAAACTTCCATAAAGTACGCATATCGTCTCCAGTTATGGGATCAAATAGGATTATCCTAATCAGCTGGCTGATAAATGTCAGCTGGAAATCGCGGGAATGACTGAAAAAAATAATAACACCTACTCTTTCATTCAGTAACGAATAAACAGAAAATGTCAGGTCGTGATAGGTTATCTTATTCAGGAGGAAATTATGAATGCTTTAGAACTTTTATTGAATCGTCGTTCTGTTTCACGTTTAACCGCTCCAGCTCCGGAAGGAGAGGCATTGCAACATATTCTTGCGGCAGGAATGCGGGCTCCAGATCATGGAGCATTACGTCCCTGGCATTTTATTGTGATGCAGGGGGAAGGGATTGATAAATTCAGTAATTTGCTCGAAAAAGCAGCAACTGATGGTGCTATGGATGAAGATGTGGTGGAAAAAGCAAAAAATGCACCTTATCGCGCACCTATGATTATTACTGTTATTGCCAAAGTTGCTGAACATGCAAAAGTGCCCGCCTGGGAACAAGTTGTGGCGGCAGGTTGTTCAGTTCATGCTATGCAAATGGCTGCGGTGGCTCAGGGGTTTGGCGGAATATGGCGTTCTGGCTCCTGGACTGAAGATCCAACAGTCAGAGCGGGTTTGGGATGTGAAGAAAATGACAAAATTGTTGGATTCCTCTATTTGGGCACACCGGAACTTAAAGCTCCGATGAAAGTTTCAACACCAGATTTAACGGGTTTTGTCAGTTATTTCTAAGTGATTGTTAAAGTGACTGGTGATATTGCCAGATGCTGTGGATCAGATGTGGTGGGGAAGAAAGCCGCTGCATCAATCCACTTCTTTTAGTTTAATTGCCTAGATGAACTAACTTAACCACGCTCAAACAAGGTATTGATTGAAGTTTTGAATAATTCCATGCGTCTTTTTATTGCAGAAAAACCTAGCCTGGCACGAGCCATTGCCGATATTTTACCAAAACCTCATCGTCGGGGAGATGGGTTTATTGAGTGTGGTAATAACCAATTTGTTACCTGGTGTGTAGGCCATCTGTTAGAGCAGTCTGAGCCAGATGCTTACGATAGCCGTTATGCGCGCTGGGTATTGGCTGATTTGCCGATCATTCCTGAAAAATGGCAGTTGAAACCACGGGCAGCCGTTGCCAAACAACTTAATACGATTAAATCTCTTCTGGAAAGGGCTGATGAAGTTATTCATGCCGGAGACCCTGATCGTGAAGGTCAATTACTGGTGGATGAAGTATTGGATTTTTTGCAATTGGATAATAATAAAAAGCAAAATGTCCAACGCTGCTTGATCAACGACTTAAATCCACAGGCGGTACTTAAAGCGGTTGAGCGTTTAAGGAGTAACCGGGAATTTATTCCTTTATGTGTTTCAGCACTCGCCAGAGCTAGAGCGGACTGGCTCTATGGCATTAATATGACCCGTGCTTATACATTGCTGGGGCAGAATGCCGGCTACCAGGGAGTGTTATCTGTCGGACGTGTTCAGACCCCTGTACTGGGGTTGGTTGTTCGTCGTGATGAGGAAATAGAGCATTTTGTACCGAAAGATTTCTTTGAGGTCAAAGCTTATATTGTTACTCCGAAAGAAGAACGGTTTACGGCTGTATGGCAACCCAGTGAGTCCTGTGTTGATTTTCAGGATGAAGAAGGCCGGATTATCCATCGGCCTTTAGCAGAGCATGTTGTAACGCGTATTACAGGGCAACCTGCTCATGTTATCGTGTATCAGGATAAACGGGAATCAGAAACGGCACCATTACCATTTTCTCTCTCTTCATTACAAATTGAAGCAGCCAAGCGCTTTGGTTTAAGTGCTCAGGATGTATTGGATATTTGTCAGCGACTTTATGAAACACATAAATTGATCACTTACCCACGTTCTGATTGTCGTTATTTGCCGGAAGAGCATTTTGCAGGGCGTCAGGCTGTCTTAAATGCCATTTCAGTTCATACCGCGCATTTATTACCACAGGATGCGTTGGACACGGAGAAAAAGAACCGTTGTTGGGATGATAAAAAAGTTGATGCCCATCATGCGATTATTCCCACAGCCCGAAGCAGCCAGATTAATCTGACGGAAAATGAACACCATATTTATGGATTGATTGCCAGACAGTACTTGATGCAGTTTTTCCCGGATGCGGTATTCCGCAAGTGTACGATCGAGCTTGACATTGCAGGTGGAAAATTCATAGCAAAAGCTCGTTTTCTGGCAGAAGCTGGCTGGAGAACCTTATTGGGTAATAAAGAGCGAAATGAGGAAAATGAAGGCACTCCGCTGCCTGTTGTTGCCAAAGGTGATGAACTTTTATGTGAAAAAGGAGAAGTGGTGGAGAGGCAGACTCAACCACCGCGTCCTTTTACTGATGCGACTTTATTGTCTGCAATGACAGGAATTGCCCGATTTGTACAGGATAAAGCACTAAAAAAAGTGTTACGAGCAACAGATGGTCTGGGCACAGAAGCAACGAGAGCCGGTATTATTGAATTACTGTTTAAACGGGAATTTCTGTATAAAAAAGGGCGCTATATCCATGCAACACCTGCGGGGCGGGCGCTTATCCATGTATTACCTGATATGGCTGTATTGCCCGATATGACAGCACACTGGGAGTCAAAACTAACACAAATCAGTGAAAAACAAGTCCGCTATCAGGATTTTATGTTGCCTCTTCACGAAACGTTGCAGCAGTTGATTTGGCAGGCAAAACAGTATCGAAATTTGAAGGCTTTTAGGGAGTTACCTCCTGTTCCCGTGAAAGGAAAAAAGAGTAAAAAGAAGAAAACAAAGACCGACAAAGCCGGGTAGATAAGGTCAAAACGATACAATTAAAAACACCGTAAGAAAAATCCAGCACTGAAATTGGCGGTGCTGGATTTTACTATTTTGAGCATCAAATTTTAAATTCAGCCCAAACAGGAGCGTGATCAGATGGTTTTTCCATGCTACGGATACCATAATCTATACCAGCAGAAAGGCATTTTTCCGCTAATGGACGGCTGGCAAGTAACAAATCAATACGAAGCCCCCGGTTATCGTCAAACCCTTTAGAGCGATAATCAAACCAGGAGAATTGATCATTGATCTCAGGATGATGTGCCCGAAACGTATCGACCAGCCCCCAACTTTTAAGGCGTTCCATCCACTCTCTTTCTTCCGGTAAGAAAGAGCATTTTCCGGTTTTCAACCAGCGTTTTTGGTTATTTTCACCGATCCCAATATCAAGATCAGTCGGACTGATATTCATATCTCCCATAATAAGAATATTGGATTCTGGGGATTGCTTTCTTTCCAGATAGGTTTGTAAATCTTGGTAGAATTTTGCTTTTGCAGGAAATTTGACCGGATGATCGCGGCTTTCACCTTGTGGAAAGTAACCATTAATTACAGTCAATGAGCCTAGAGGTGTTTCAATATCTGCCATGATAATACGACGCTGTGCATCATCCTCATCCGTAGGAAAACCTTTCTGAACTTTAATTGGCTTCTGGCGTGTCAGCAGGGCCACACCGTAATGGGATTTTTGACCGTGATAGAAGACATTGTAACCAAGTTTACTAACTTCTTCTAAAGGGAACATTTCATCATGAACTTTTGTTTCTTGTAATCCAATCACGTCAGGCCGATGTTGTTCAACAATCGCAGTAAGTTGATGAGGGCGTGCCCGCAGGCCATTAATATTGAATGATACAAATTTCATACCGTTATAATCACCTATAGAATATTTATCTTTTTAATCTTAACAGATATAAAAAAGGATGTAACCATTTATTAAATAATAATTTTAAGTAGGTTAGCTTGATATTTCACTATTTTACTCTTATATGTAATGTCATATTGATTATAATGCGCTTATTACTCAAATTTAGAGTATGTAATAGTGATAAATAATAAAAAACACATGATGAGTACATAATGAATTAATGGATAAATAATTATTTAATTAATCATTCTCTGTTATATTCAACACCTGATACTATGCTTTTAGGTGAGTTTTTTTATTCTTGAAATTTATTCTGTGTCACGCATTACAAAAAATAATTAATGAAAAAGTAGAAGAGTTAATCAATCTCTGATAGAAAATTGAACTTGTAGACCATGTTTATATTTATTAATGGTTTACATTCACGATGGAATATTCATCATGATACAGGTGAATAATATAGTTCATCTGAACCGCATTTTTGCATCAGGGGCTGGCATTACATATAAATGCCATTTGAAAAATAGCTATTTTTATTGTACAAAATTATACCTTCACAATATCAAGTTTGATTTAGCGGTTACCTGATGAGAAGGCCATTTCAAGGAAATTATTTTAGCCACAAGTTACATAGGAACGGTGAATTATGTTTTTTTCTCGTAAATTAGAAGCATTCATGGCGGTGGTGGAAATGGGTTCTTTAAGCAAAGCGGCAAGAGTGATGAACCGTACGACTCCCCCAGTCGCTAAATCAATTAAAGACTTTGAGGCGACGTTAGGAAAGCGCTTATTTAAAAGGGAGAAGTTTGGGATGATACTGACTAAAGACGGAGTGGAACTATATAATGACCTAAAAGAACTTTATTTGAAAGAAAAGGAAATTACAAAGAAACACTTTAGCGGAACTATTTGTAACAGTGTCAATATCTACTATGATTGGGGGAAAGACAGACATCTGATTTCACTTTATAAAGCAGCAGACAGAAATAATGCTCAAGTTAATATATTACGCTTTAGTTATGATAACATTGATGAAATAGTTGACTATGAGGGCAATACGATAATTTTAAGCTCAGAAAAAATACTCAGTGATAGATTCAGTCTGGTTCGTAAAATTGAAGGGCAGAATTTAGGTATTTGCTGCCGTCAAGAGTTAATAGATGAAGCCAATGGTGATTTAACTCAATTATTGAAAAAGAAAACGTGGTTGTGTGATCCAGTTCTCTATAAAAGCGATTTTATAAAGAATTTGGAAGAGGATATGATAAAGAACGGAGAGAAAGTTAATATAAGACAAATGGACAATATGGAGTGCTGTCTTAATTTCATTCAATCCAAAGATTATATTTTTATTACAGATGCCCGTTCTGGTGCGTTGGAGGAAGGAAAAAGCCTAGGCTTTATTCCAATATCACGAGCTGATGCAGTTAATCAGTGTTACGTTTATAAATCTAAATCCCACTCAAGCGTGTTAAATCGTTTTATCGACTCCGTTAGTGATATGGAGTAACCGATTGGATAAGCGGAGCAAATTGCAGATCTTCCAGAGCTCCGCTATTGGTGTCCGGTGAACACGTTAATTTTACGATATTCATTTGCTCATTGAGTAAATTAGATTGTTCTTCCCCCAGGCAGTATATCTGTTAGCTTTAACAGTAAATGCAAATAATGGAATATACCTTAGGTTACGGTGGGGGAAGGATGATGCGCCATTGCTTATCTTTCACTTCCGGCTAACGTGCTGTGCGTAATATCACTTCACTATGTTCAATTTTCAATCCAAATTTTGGTCGAAGGTCTTTGTCCTTGCTTTGGGTATGTATAAATAGTTTTTATTCAGGAATAAACTAAGGTGAGGTGATATAGCTAGATGGTGGTGGGGGAAGGATTCGAACCTTCGAAGTCTGTGACGGCAGATTTACAGTCTGCTCCCTTTGGCCGCTCGGGAACCCCACCAGATTTTGAATTGCACGCTGTCGTTGTCAGCGGACGGCATAATATCAAATCAACCGCCGCTGTAAAGTAGTTATTTAAAAATTAAGTCTCGAACGATGTTTTTTTAAACTTTGTGTTCGAATATCATTCCATTAGGGTATTTTGTTATCAGAATAATCACTCTGTTATCTAACAAAAATACCCTTAACTTATCACAGAATAATAGTGCGGTTACCATACACAAACACACGTTGAGAAAAAACCGAGTGCAATGCTTTACTTAGCACATTTTTCTCGACATCTCGTCCTGCCCGCATCATCTCTTCAGCAGTATAACTATGATCCACGTTAATCACATCCTGAGTGATGATAGGGCCTTCATCTAAGTTATCATTGACATAATGTGCAGTGGCTCCAATGATTTTGACCCCACGTTCATAAGCCTGGTGATAAGGACGGGCTCCTATAAATGCTGGTAAGAATGAGTGGTGAATATTAATAATTTGATTTGGGTAATGCTGAACGAATGCCGGTGTTAAGACACGCATGTACTTGGCGAGTACAACATAGTCGGGGTTATATTGATCTATCTGCGCCATTAACGCTTCATCGTGCTGTTCCCGGCTCAAACCTTCATGGCTGATATGATGGAAAGGAATATCAAACTGCTCAACTAATGGCTGCAAGGTGGTATAGTTGCCAATAACAGCGGCTATTTCCACATCCAATCCTTCATAAGCACTTTTTACTAATATATCACCGATACAGTGGGCTTCTTTTGTCACCATGATAACAATACGACGACGACCTGCTGTATTCAATTCACGGCTTGAACCAACAGGAAGAGCATCATCCAGGTCGGTCAGAAATATTTCATCATTAAAGATACCTTCCAGCTCTGTACGCATGAAGAAACGACCAGTGAGATGATCGACAAACTCACTATTTTGTACAATATTCAATTGATGCTTGTAACAAATATTTGTGATCTTCGCGATTAATCCTTTGGAATCAGGACAAATTGTACGCAAGATTTTTTTTTGTATAATTGCGTTTTGCATGGATAACGTGATCCTCAAATGTTTTTCACTGTGTGTGAATGGTTGTGTTTAAAATATTTAAATATTGATTTAACTACAGCATTTTTTATATTTTTTGCCCGAACCACATGGGCAAGGATCATTGCGTCCTGTTTCGGGGCGAACACCATCTATATAGAACCAATGTTGGTCAATACGCAAAAAACGAGAACGCTCATGTATCAATTGTCTATATTGCTTTTCCTGCTCAATAAAGCAAGCTGAAAATTCGACGTAGGCTTCGTTATTATGTTGCCCTTTATTTGTGTCGATCACATTCAACCCTAGCCACTGTACACCAACAAAGCTTTGTTCTATTTCTGAACGCCAGGTTTCTGCCTTACAATCAGGATGCCAGGTTGCAATCAGATAATCGACATTCTCCGTCACATAAGCGCTATATCTGGAACGCATCAGAGATTCGGCATCTGGAGCAGGGTAGTGATTATCAATATAAGGGCCGCAGCAATGTGCGAAAGGTGAGCCGCTGCCACAGTGACATACTTTTGTCAAAATAACTCCGGTTGATTAAAAAGGTTGTTGTTAATATGGCTGATATTGTAAGGATATGTAAGCGTAAAATATATAATCGTATAAATAGTTATGATTGATTAGATTACCGTCAATAATACCTGAATACAGGCTGTAGCTGCAATGTTTAGTGAGAATACTCTATTATCAATACCCTTTATGCTTCAGAAAATTCATTTAACAGCTATTTGATATAAAGGTGTATTCAGAGTGTATATATCAGTTATGCAAATATCGTAGTATGGAAACCATAATTAAATTTTTATTCACTGTATATCTGGCTGTGTTAGCTGGTATACTCTGGCGCACTATTTTTTAGGTATGTGACTTTTTTCACATATACAATTTTTCACACATACGATTTTTTAGAGAGTTGGTGCTATCGTTTAAGCTGCAAAAGGAGTTTTTCAGCTATAACATAGCCGCGGGAGACTATGTAATGTCAGTAATAAATAAAAAAGTAAAAAAAAGCTGTAATCCCTGTTGCTGGTTTGGGAACCAGGATGTTACCAGCCACTAAAGCTATTCCTAAAGAAATGCTGCCTCTGGTTGATAAGCCACTTATTCAATACGTTGTCAATGAATGTATTAAAGCAGGCATTAATGAAATTATTCTGGTTACACATTCATCCAAAAACTCTATAGAAAACCATTTTGATACTAGCTTCGAGCTAGAGGCAATTCTTGAAAAAAGAGTGAAGCGTCAGCTTTTGGACGAAGTTCAATCGATTTGTCCTAATCATGTGACGATCATGCAGACCCGTCAGGGGATCGCTAAAGGATTGGGGCATGCGGTGTTATGTGCTAAGCCACTTATTGGCGATGAACCATTTGCTGTTATTCTGCCGGATGTCATTTTGGATGAGTACAGTACAGATTTATCGGAATACAATTTGAGCGAAATGTTATCACGTTTTAATGATAGCGGAACAAGTCAAATACTGGTTGAACCGGTTCCTGTTGAGAATGTTTCTGATTATGGGATTGTTGATTGCTTTGGAGAAAACCTGCAACCAGGTGACAGTAAACCAATTGCCCGTGTTGTTGAAAAGCCCAAACCAGAAGAAGCCCCTTCAAACCTTTCCATTGTCGGTCGCTATGTATTATCTGAGAAAATCTGGCCATTACTGGCAAAAACAGCGCCAGGAGCAGGGGATGAAATTCAGCTTACCGATGCTATTGCCATGTTGATGGAAAAAGAGCCTGTTGAGGCATATCACTTAAAAGGCCGCAGTCATGATTGTGGTAATAAATTGGGTTATATGCAGGCGTTTGTTGAATATGGCATGAAGCATAAGCAGTTGGGAGAATCATTCAGAGACTGGATTATAACCTTACAAACTCAGATTGAAAAATAATCTATTAGTAATTTAGGATGTGAAATGAAAGTTACTGTATTTGGTATTGGCTACGTTGGCTTGGTCCAGGCAACCGTGTTTGCCGAAGTCGGGCATGATGTACTTTGTGTTGATGTTGATACAAGAAAAGTTGAAAACCTGAAAAATGGCCAGATCCCCATTTTTGAACCGGGACTGGAATCCCTGGTTAAAAAAAATTATACCGAAGGGCGTCTGAACTTTACAACGGATGCTAAAGCTGGCGTCGCACATGGCAAATTACAGTTTATCGCCGTAGGAACACCTCCTGATGAAGATGGCTCTGCTGATCTGCAATATGTCACTGCTGTAGCCCGGACCATTGCAGAGAATATGGATAACTACAAAGTGGTAGTTGATAAATCAACTGTTCCTGTAGGAACTGCGGATAAAGTCAACGCTGTCATGCAAGCAGCTTTGGCTGAACGTGGAGCTAATATTCCATATGATGTTGTTTCCAATCCTGAATTTTTGAAGGAAGGGGCCGCAGTTGCTGATTGTATGCGTCCTGAACGCATTATCATTGGCTGTGATAACGACAGCGTGATTGATGTGATGAGAGAGCTGTATGAGCCGTTTAATCGTAATCATGATCGTATGATTGTTATGGATATTCGCAGTGCGGAGCTAACAAAATATGCCGCTAATTGCATGTTAGCAACCAAAATTAGTTTTATGAATGAAATTGCTAACCTGGCAGAAATGTTGGGGGCAGATATTGAGCATGTGCGTCAAGGTATTGGTTCTGATTCACGTATTGGGTATCACTTTATTTATCCGGGGTGTGGATATGGCGGTTCATGTTTTCCCAAAGATGTGCAGGCATTGATTCGCACTTCTGAACAAATCGGATATACGCCCAGGATTTTACAGGCAGTAGAGCAGGTTAACGAAAAACAAAAAAGGAAATTACCTGTTTTTGTTAAGCGTCACTTTGGTGAAGATCTATCTGGCAAGACATTTGCGATATGGGGATTATCATTTAAGCCTAATACAGATGATATGCGAGAAGCATCAAGCCGTGTATTGATGGAAGTATTATGGGAAAGTGGTGCCAAAATACAAGCTTATGATCCAGAAGCTATGCAGGAAGCTCAGCGTATTTATGGACAGCGGGATGATCTTGCGCTGATGGGTACAAAAGAAGCTGCATTAAAAGGTGCAGATGCTTTGATTATTTGTACAGAATGGCAAAACTTTAGGGCACCTGATTTTGATGTTATAAAAAATTCACTCAAAACTCCGGTTATTTTTGATGGACGTAATCTTTATGATCCTGAACGTCTGCAATCCAGAGGATTTACATACTATGGCATTGGTCGTGGTGCCTCTATTAATCCAGTCATTTGAGTTGTGATATGAAATTTTTAGTTACAGGCTCTGCTGGTTTTATTGGTTTTCATGTTAGCCAGCGGTTATTAAGTATGGGGTATGAAGTTGTCGGCATCGATAACATCAATAATTATTATGATGTTAATTTGAAGCAGGCAAGATTAAATTTATTACTCCCTCATCCGGGGTTTAAATTTGAAAAATTAGATCTGGCTGATAGAGTTGCAATTTCGGAGTTGTTTTCTAAACATCAATTTCAACGAGTTATCCATTTGGGGGCCCAGCCGGGTGTTCGTTATTCAATACAGAACCCAATGGCATATATTGATGCCAATATCGTTGGTCATATCAATATTCTTGAAGGATGTCGTCACAATCACGTTGAACATTTATTATATGCGTCTTCAAGTTCGGTATATGGATTAAATAAAAAACAGCCATTCTCTACTGATGATTCGGTTGATCATCCTGTTTCTTTATATGCCGCTACCAAAAAAGCTGATGAATTAATGTCTCACAGCTACTCACATCTTTATCAAATACCGACCACAGGTTTACGGTTTTTTACAGTATATGGCCCGTGGGGGCGTCCTGATATGGCCTTATTTAAGTTTACTAAAGCCATGTTGGAGGGGAGGACTATCGATGTTTATAACCATGGTAATATGGTAAGGGATTTCACATATATTGATGATATTGTCGAGTCTATAATCAGATTACAAACCATTATTCCCACCTCTGATAAAGACTGGTCAGTTGAAGAGGGGCAGATATCTGCCAGCTCTGCACCATATCGTATTTACAATATTGGTAATGGTCATCCGACAAAATTGGGTGATTTTATTGAAGCAATTGAATCGTCATTAGGTATAAAGGCAAAGAAAAACTTTATGGATATTCAGGATGGTGATGTACTGTCCACTTGTGCTGATTCTAGCGCGCTCTACGAGAAGATAGGTTTTTCACCCAATACTCCAGTGAAAGAAGGTGTGAAACGGTTTGTTGATTGGTATTTGGATTTTTACCAGCAGCCTTAACATTAGACTGAGTATTAGAATAGTAATAAAAAAAGGAGCTGTTAGCTCCTTTTTTAACTCTGTGTTAATAAAAAACTAAGTTGATGTTAAATTCTTTTTTTCACGTTGGGGAATAATAAGGGAGTTTAAACCGTTAATATAACCCGTGGTGCTTATACATCAGCCCGTAATTAACTTAGTTAGATATATTAACCATAAAACAAAAATACCCTTGACAGGGTATTTTTGTTATTAGTTTGCAAAATAACTGATTAGATCAGAAAATCTTCCAGTGACTTGCCTTCTTCTTCAATTGCTTTCTTGATTACTGCTGGAGTACGGCCTTGTCCAGTCCAGGTTTTAGTTTCACCATTGTCAATGTATGAATATTTAGCTGGGCGTGCAGCACGTTTAGATTTACCAGTAGTTTTACCACTTAAAGCGTCTACTAAATCGCTTAATTCAATACCGTCTTTTTCCAACATTTCACGGTATTCTTGAAGCTTACGTGTACGTTCTTCTATTTGAGCACGAGCTTGGCTTTCTTCTTCACGACGTTCTTCAACAACAATCGTAAGTTTTTCCAGCATTTCTTCTAAAGTGCTAAGTTCACATTCTCTTGCTTGCGCGCGCAAAGTACGGATGTTATTTAAGGATTTTAAATTTTCGCTCATTGTCCTGGTCTCAAATTATAATGATGATGGCTGATGTATGGATAATAATAGAATGCTATTTTATTTTCTGCAATAGTGAATTTACTTTCTCAGGCTAAAACATCCCATTTTAAAATGCAATTTTTTTGATAATCGATATATTGTGTTTTAATTCTACTATTGGATTTATCATTTCTCGATAACGGTTAGACGTAGATTACTCAAAGCTGAGCGGGGATAAACTCGAACATATAAAACTAATTTATAGTCAATCCGTAAGAGATGTTAACTGTTCATCCCAAAATAAGTTGATATCCAAAGGAGTAATGAAATTTTTTTTATGGGTAATCTATTGGTTATGATTATGGCGAAGTAAATTGCATAAAAGTAAACCACTCTGATTATTAATATGCAAAGAATGGAATAAAAAATAGCTATTTCTTTCTAATGTTAAATTTGTTCATTTGTCATGCAATAAGTACTTGTGGTGCTGATTTTATATGCGCAAATGTGACAATTATCATGAAATTATTCATTTCATATTCGTTCTGATTTTTTCTCCTGTGCTCATTTGGTCAATAACAAAGGATAACTTTAAGTTGGAATTGTGGTAAACTTGCGGTGATATATCGCTTGGTTAAATTTGACAAGAGGACGGACGGGCCAATGGCTCAGCTTTATTTTTATTATTCTGCTATGAATGCAGGAAAATCAACTTCCTTATTACAGTCTTCTTATAACTATAACGAAAGAGGAATGAGGACGTTGATTTTCACAGCAGAAATCGATACCCGATTTGAAAAAGGGAAGGTGGGTTCCCGTATTGGTTTATCCGCAGATGCTTTGTTGTTTTCACCGGTAACTAATATCGCTGAACTTATCAGACGTGAAAACAAAGTAGAAAAGATTCATTGTGTTTTGATTGATGAATGCCAATTTTTAACAAAAGAACACGTCAAACAGCTTTGTGAAATTGTTGATTACGATGATATCCCTGTTCTTTGTTATGGTTTAAGGACAGATTTTCAGGGAGAGTTATTTAGTGGTAGCCAATATCTTCTCGCTTGGTCGGATAAATTAGTTGAACTGAAAACAATTTGTCATTGTGGAAGAAAAGCCAGCCATGTACTGCGTTTTGGCAGCGACGGCAACGTTGTTCATGATGGTGCGCAGGTTGATATTGGAGGCAATGAAAAATATGTCTCAGTGTGTCGCAGGCACTATTCTGATGTCATTCGTGATGCTAAGGCTAAAAAAGCTGAGCGGACATAATGCCTTTTGTATGAGTATTATGATTAAGTTAGAACAAATGAATTAATAAAAAGGCATCGGATACACCTGATGCCTTTTAAATCACATTGGTTTATCATTTATTATTATTTCTTATTATTTTTTTCCTCCTTAGATAAGGCAGGCTCTATGAATTTACGGCCATAAAAGGAATCCAACATTAATTGCTTCAATTCAGTAATTAACGGATAACGAGGATTAGCACCGGTACATTGATCGTCAAAGGCATCCTCTGCCAGTTTATCTATTTTTGCCAAGAACTCGCTTTCCTGAACTCCAGCTTCACGAATTGAGGTTGGAATATTTAGCTGAGATTTTAATTCTTCTAACCATGTAAGGAGTTTTTCAATTTTGGTTGTAGCGCGATCACCTGCACTACTTAATCCCAGGTGTTCTGCAATTTCGGCATAACGACGTCTTGCCTGGGGACGATCATATTGGCTGAATGCCGTTTGTTTAGTGGGGTTATCATTGGCGTTATAGCGAATAACGTTACAGATAAGCAGAGCATTCGCTAGTCCATGTGGAATGTGGAATTCGGAGCCAAGCTTATGAGCCATAGAGTGGCAGACGCCTAAGAAGGCATTGGCAAAAGCGATCCCTGCAATAGTTGCTGCATTATGAACTCGTTCGCGGGCAACCGGATTTTGTGCTCCCTGTTGATAGCTGGCTGGCAGAAAATCTTTGAGCAGCTTCAGGGCTTGTAGTGCCTGACCATCCGAGTACTCATTGGCTAAAACAGAAACATAGGCTTCCAACGCATGAGTTACGGCGTCTAGTCCACCAAAAGCACATAGTGATTTCGGCATATCCATGACAAGATTTGCATCAACGATAGCCATATCGGGAGTTAACGCATAGTCTGCTAATGGATATTTTTGTCCTGTTATGTCGTCAGTCACAACAGCAAAAGGTGTGACTTCTGAGCCCGTCCCGGAACTAGTTGTGATGGCTACCATTTTTTGCTTTACTGCCTATTTTCGGGAACTTATAAATGCGCTTACGGATATCCATAAAACGTAATGCCAGTTCTTCAAAGTGAGTTTCCGGGTGTTCATACATAACCCACATGATCTTTGCTGCATCCATCGGTGAGCCACCACCAAGCGCAATAATAACGTCAGGTTTAAACAGATGCATCTGTTCAGCACCCTTACGGACAACACTTAAGGTAGGGTCTGCTTCAACTTCAAAAAACACTTCGGTTTCTACATTATGAGTTTTCAATACCTTGATAACTCGATCAGCATAGCCGTTATTAAATAAGAAGGAGTCTGTCACGATAAAGGCGCGTTTTACTCCGTCTGTCGCAATTTCTTCCAGAGCGACAGGCAGAGAACCACGTCGGAAGTAGATAGATTTGGGGATTTTATGCCACAGCATATTTTCGGCTCTTTTAGCGACAGTTTTTGTATTAATCAAGTGTTTTGGCCCGACGTTTTCTGAAATAGAATTTCCTCCCCAGGAGCCACATCCTAGCGTCAGAGAAGGGGACAGTTTAAAGTTATAAAGATCGCCTATTCCCCCCTGAGATGCAGGAGTATTAATCAAAATACGCGCCGTTTTCATTTTATCACCGAAATATTTAATGCGGGCTGCTTGATTATCCTGATCAATATAGAGAGAAGAAGTGTGACCAATACCGCCCATTTCAACGAGTTTTTCTGCCTTTTCAACAGCATCTTCAAAGTTTTTACTCCGGTACATGGCGAGCAGTGGTGATAATTTTTCATGGGCGAATGGTTCTTTCTTATCTGCTAATGTAACTTCGCCGATAAGAATTCTGGTATTTTCAGGAACAGAGATCCCGGCCATTTTTGCAATTTTGGTTGCTGGCTGACCGACAATAGCAGCATTCAGATTGTCATTTTTCAGGATAATATTTTGAACAGCTTTAAGTTCTTTTCCTTGCAGGATATAGCCACCATGATTTAAGAAGCGTTCACGGACTTGTTTATAAACATGATCAACCACAATAACGGATTGCTCAGAAGCACAAATCACACCATTATCAAACGTTTTGGACATTAAAATAGAGGCCACTGCGCGTTTGACATCGCCGTCGCGATGCATCTTGAAATCCACAGGGTATATAAAGCCAAATTCATGTTGTGAGCTTTATCAGTAAAATACTGTTATGAATACCGCTAATCACCTTAAAAAACTCTATAAATTCATATAAATAAGTGTTAAGTATGTGTTTTCTTCTGAGAGTTTCTATTTGAGTAAAGCTTATCATTGACTGGTTTTTAAATAGTGATTTAGATCATGAAAGCAGCAAGCTGACACCATTCAGTAGATAGATTTTATTATTAGATATCAAAAAATTATTAGGGTTGTTTTTAAATATTTATTTAATTTTTATGGAATATTTTGTTAAATAAATTTTGATAATATTTTTTTAGAAGAAATAAGTGAAAAATAATTAATAGACAACTAATAAAGAGTATAGCTAGTCGATAAAAACATTTTCGTATCTGGTTAAAAGCTTACTTTTTATATTTTATTTGATAATTTACTCTCCTCTCCAAAAAATACTGTTTTTTTCCACATTATATTGCTTGCTATAGCGGATCATAATTGATGTCTTGTTCCACCATTTTGTGATGAAGATGGGCTTTTAATCTGTGATGATTGCATTTTGTTAAAATAATGTTTATTTTCTTTTTTATTGGAACCTTTAGGTGATCCAATAGATAAAAATAAATAAAAATCATTTTTATCAGTATGTTATTGTTATTTTTGTGAACGTATTCTATGTAAGAATAAATAATTACTTTAACGGCTTAATAAACATATTATAAAAAATATCATAACAAACCTTGTATAGATTGAATGCTGAACATATAAATTGTTCTTATTTAATAAAAGTAATTCGTTGTTTATCACCTGGAGAATAATAATGAGAAAAACACCGTCAAAGTTGAGTCAGTTGATTTCCTCTATCGTTTTATTATCGTTTCCTATGACGCAAGGAATTGCTGCGCAGGTTCCCGCAGGTGTAGTGTTGGCAGAGAAGCAAGAAGTTACTATTAATAATGGTGTTGAGGTTACATCACTGGATCCTCATAAAGTTGAAGGTGGCCCGGAAACCAACATTATTCGTAATTTACTTGAAGGATTGGTAAGCACCGGGCCAAACGGTGAAATTGTGCCGGGTGTAGCAGAAAAATGGAAAACTGATGATTATCAGGTATGGACATTTTATCTACGTGACAATGCCAAGTGGAGTGATGGTAAGCCAGTTACGGCACAGGATTTTGTTTATAGCTGGCGTCGTCTCTCTGATCCAAAAGTAGGATCGCCTTATACCAGTTATTTGCAATATACCTATGTACTGAACGCAGATGATATCTTAAAAGGAAAAAAATCGCCTGATCAACTGGGTGTTAAAGCACTTGATGAGCGCCGTTTTCAAGTGACATTAAGTCGTCCTGTTCCTTACCTTATTAATATGTTGAGCCACACACCGCTGAAACCCGTCCGGCAAGATATTGTGGAGAAGTTTGATATTAAGTGGACGTCACCAGAAAACTTTATCGGCAATGGAGCTTATGTATTAAAGGATTGGGTCATTAATGAACGAATCGTTTTAGTGCGTAATTCGCAATATTGGAATGATAAAGAATCTATTATCGAAAAAGGAACTTTCTTACCTATCGTCTCAGGTATCAGTGATGTTAACCGTTACCGCAGTGGGGAAGTAGATATTACCAACAATGCTATTCCACCAGAATTGTATCAAAAAATGAAACGGGATATTCCTGAGCAAGTGCAAGTTTCACCTTATCTCTGTACGTTTTATTACGAAATTAATAATCAAAAACCATTATTTAAAGATAAACGAGTGCGTGAAGCCATTAAACTGAGTCTTGACAGAGATATTATCACTCAAAGGATTATGGGACAGGGGCAAATTCCGGCATACGGTTTCACTCCTACTTTTATTGGCGGTGGTCTTACGATTAATCCAGAATGGGCGAATTGGACACAAGAACAGCGCAATCAACGGGCAAGAGAGTTATTAAAAGAAGCCGGCTTTGATGCCAGCAATCCGCTCAAATTTACTTTACTCTATAACACCTCAGAGCAGAACAAACAACAGGCTATTGCCGCTGCGTCCATGTGGCAGAAAAACATTGGCGCGAAAGTCACATTACAAAATCAGGAATGGAAAACCTCACTGCAAAATCGCCACCAGGGAAATTATGACGTGGCGAGAGCGACATGGTGTGGCGATTATAACGAGCCTTCATCCTTCTTAAATTATCTATTGTCGGACAGCAGTAATAATACGGCGTTCTACCAGAATGCTGCCTTTGATAATTATCTTAAGCAGGCTCTGACAGGGAAAGACGAAAAAACACGCAAAGAATTTTATCAGTTGGCAGAGGCTCAGCTTGATGCTGATTCGGGGTTGATCCCTGTGTATTACAGGGTTTCTACGCGTCTGATTCGCCCAACGGTCGGAGGAATGACAGGAAAAGATCCTTTAGATTACGTTGATCTTAAGAACTTATATATCAAAAAATAGATAACTGACTGTTATTAAAGGAGTTTGATTACTGTAAATATAAATAAAGCAGTTCCTTTGGGATTGAGAAAATAATTAACCCTGAAAACAGGGCAGCTTTTATAAGAGCCTGATGAATCACATAGGAGTAATAAAAGATGATAAACACAACAAAAAAGAAAATTGCTGCTGGCGTTACGGTAGCATTAAGCATGATGATCGGGGTACAGGCATTTGCGGCAAAAGTTCCTGCGGGTGTACAACTGGCAGAAAAACAAACTCTGGTACGTAATAATGGCACTGAACCACAATCACTGGATCCACATAAAATAGAAGGTGTACCAGAATCAAATATTGCCCGTGATTTATTTGAAACACTGGTGATTAATGACCCTGACGGCAAAATTATTCCGGGTGTTGCCGAGAGCTGGGAACATAGCCCGGATTTCACAGTCTGGACATTCCACCTGCGTAAAGACGCGAAATGGTCAAACGGTGATCCTTTCACGGCACAAGATTTTGTTTACAGTTGGCGTCGAGCAACTGATCCAAACACTGCATCCCCTTATGCAAGTTACATGCAATATGCTCATCTTCTGAATGTTGATGATATCATCAAAGGTAAGAAAAAACCGGAAACATTGGGTGTTAAAGCATTAGATGACCATACATTACAATTAACACTTAGCGAGCCTGTACCTTATTTAGTCCGATTAATGGTTCACACATCAACATCACCAGTGCATCGTGCGACTGTTGAAAAATACGCTGAAAGATGGACACAGCCACAGCATTTTGTCGGCAATGGTGCTTATAAAGTGAAAAGTTGGGTGATTAATGAGCGCCTTGTCTTAGAACGTAATCCAATGTACTGGGATAATAAAAATACAGTCATTGATCAAGTCACTGTCCTGCCTATCTCCTCTGAAGTCACTGATGTTAATCGTTATCGTGCCGGCGAAATTGAGATGAGTTATGACAACTTACCCGTTGAGCTATTCCAAAAACTGAAAAAAGAGATCCCTGAACAATTACGTTCTAACCCAAAATTGTGCACCTATTACTACGAGATTAATAATGAGAAGCCGCCATTTAATGATCCTCGAGTACGCACCGCGCTAAAATTGGGTATGGATCGCGATCTTATGACTCATAAGGTAAAAAATCAGGGTGATATACCGGCTTATGGTTATACACCACCCTATATCGCCGATTTTAAAGATGAGAAACCAGATTGGTACGTAAAACTAAATCAACAGCAGCGTAACGAAGAAGCGAAAAAGCTACTGGCAGAAGCTGGATTTACCAAAGATAACCCACTGAAAATTAAGTTACTGTATAACACTTCCGATCTACATAAAAAATTAGCCATTGCAGCTGCATCTGTTTGGAAAAAGAATATCGGTGTTGAAGTTTCTCTCGAAAACCAGGAATGGAAAACCTTCCTTGATTCCCGTCATCAGGGCAATTATGACGTAGCCAGAGCCGGATGGTGTGCTGACTACAACGAAGCCTCTACCTTCTTGAATCCTATGTTATCCAATAGTAGCAATAATACTTCTCATTATAAGAGCAAAGAATTTGATGCCTTAATGAAACAGTCATTGCAAGCGAAAACTGATGAAGAGCGAGCCGAAATCTATGCTAAGGCTAATGCGCAATTGGATAAAGATTCCGCAGTGGTTCCTCTCTTTTACCATACAAACACCCGTTTATTAAAACCTTATGTAGGTGGTTACACCGGCAAAGATCCGCTGGACAACTTCCATACCAAGGACATGTACATCATAAAACATTAGGAATCAGCGGGTGGCTTAAGTAATGAGCTGCCTGCATATCAGATAATTAAGACCAAGGTTTGGTCAGATAATAGGAACGGGCAATGCTTAAATTTATTTTACGCCGCTGCTTAGAGGCGATCCCGACACTTTTCATTCTCATCACGATTTCGTTCTTCATGATGCGGCTTGCTCCGGGTAGCCCATTTACCGGGGAAAGAAAGCTCCCACCTGAAGTGATGGCGAATATTGAAGCAAAATACCATTTGAATGATCCTATCTATAAACAATATTTTAATTACTTAATTCAACTCTCCAAAGGGGATTTTGGCCCTTCATTCAAGTATAAGGACTACAGTGTAAATGATTTGGTGGCAGAAGCGTTGCCCGTTTCTGCTAAATTAGGTGCCGCTGCTTTTATTATGGCAGTTATATTTGGTGTCAGTGCGGGGGTTATTGCTGCGCTGAATCAGAATACTAAATGGGATTATACGGTAATGGGGTTTGCTATGACGGGGGTGGTTATCCCGAGTTTCGTGGTGGCCCCTTTATTGGTTCTGATATTTGCCATTACATTAAAGTGGCTGCCGGGAGGTGGCTGGAATGGTGGCGCACCTAAATATATGCTCTTGCCGATGGTTGCTTTATCCCTTTCTTATATCGCCAGTATTTCCCGTATTACCCGTGGTTCCATGATCGAAGTTCTGCATTCCAACTTTATCCGAACAGCAAGAGCCAAAGGGCTGCCATTACGAGCGATTATTTTCCGTCATGCATTGAAACCCGCCTTGTTACCAGTGATTTCCTATATGGGACCAGCCTTTGTGGGCATTATTACCGGTTCAATGGTTATTGAAACTATCTTCGGTTTACCCGGTCTGGGGCAATTGTTCGTTAATGGTGCATTAAACCGTGACTACTCATTAGTGTTGAGCCTGACGATTTTAGTAGGCGGGCTGACCATTATGTTCAACGCCATCGTTGATGTGCTGTATGCCGTCATCGATCCGAAAATACGTTACTAAAGACTGGAGCACGCAATGTTACTAAATAAGAAAAATAGCGAAGCTCTGGAAAATTTCTCTGAGCAGCTGGAAATTGAAGGCCGCAGTTTGTGGCAGGATGCACGCCGCCGTTTTATGCACAATAAAGCAGCAATTACAAGTTTATGTATCCTATTTTTAATCACATTATTTGTCATTCTGGCACCAATGTTATCTCAGTATGCCTACGACGACACTGACTGGAACATGATGACCATGCCACCTGATTTCGAATCACACCACTATTTTGGTACAGATTCATCCGGTCGTGATCTGTTAGTCCGTGTAGCCATCGGCGGACGCATTTCATTAATGGTTGGTCTAGCGGCTGCTCTGATTGCTGTGATATTCGGCACATTATATGGCGCGATGTCCGGCTATCTTGGTGGCAAAGTCGATATGGTCATGATGCGTTTGCTGGAAATCCTGAACTCCTTCCCATTTATGTTCTTCGTTATCTTGTTAGTGACTTTCTTTGGGCAAAACATCCTGCTGATTTTTGTTGCGATAGGTATGGTGTCATGGTTGGACATGGCACGTATCGTCCGGGGCCAGACATTGAGCCTCAAGCGCAAAGAGTTCATTGAAGCTGCATTGGTCTGTGGTGTATCTACCCGTCACATCGTTTTACGCCATATCGTGCCAAACGTACTGGGTGTGGTGGTAGTTTATGCTTCATTGCTGGTGCCAAGTATGATCCTGTTTGAATCTTTCCTCAGTTTCCTCGGATTGGGAACGCAAGAACCCCTAAGCAGTTGGGGAGCTTTATTAAGTGATGGTGCTAATTCAATGGAAGTGGCTCCGTGGTTACTCTTATTTCCTGCGGGCTTTCTGGTAATGACCCTGTTTTGTTTTAACTTTATTGGTGACGGCCTGCGAGATGCCCTCGACCCGAAAGACCGTTAAGGAGAGCCTATGAATAGCGTAGAAACGATAAAACATGCTAAAAGCGCTGAAGAACCACTATTAACGGTGAATGATTTAAACGTGGTATTCAGTACGCCTGATGGTAACGTAACAGCAGTGAATAAACTGAATTTTGATTTGCAGGCAGGGGAGACCCTGGGCATTGTGGGTGAATCAGGTTCCGGTAAGTCTCAGACAGCATTTGCATTAATGGGATTGCTGGCCAGTAATGGTGCGGTTAGTGGATCAGCGGTTTTTAACGGGCGAGAAATTCTTAACCTGCAAGAAAAAGAGTTGAATAAGATGAGAGCGGAAGAAATCTCGATGATCTTCCAGGATCCTATGACATCTCTCAATCCTTATATGCGGGTAGGTGATCAGCTGACCGAAGTGCTGATGCTGCATAAAAATATGAGCAAGAGTGCAGCCGTTGAAGAATCCATCCGAATGCTGGATGCTGTCAAAATGCCAGAAGCGCGTAAACGCATGAAAATGTTCCCGCATGAATTTTCTGGTGGAATGCGTCAGCGCGTCATGATAGCAATGGCGCTGTTGTGTCAGCCTAAGTTGCTGATTGCGGATGAACCTACTACTGCACTGGACGTCACTGTTCAGGCGCAGATCATGACCTTACTTAACGAACTGAAAAAAGAATTTAACACCGCCATCATTATAATCACCCATGACTTGGGAGTGGTTGCCGGTATTTGTGACAAAGTGTTGGTTATGTATGCGGGCAGGACCATGGAATATGGTACTGCGCGCGACATATTCTATCGTCCGACACATCCTTATTCGATTGGATTGCTTAACGCTGTTCCCCGGCTGGATGGTGATGAAGAATCTCTGGCAACAATTCAGGGCAATCCTCCGAACTTACTGCGTTTGCCAAAAGGCTGTCCATTCCAGCCACGTTGTCAGTTTGCTACTGAACATTGTGCGAGCGAAGAACCACCATTGGAACAGTTTGACCTTGGGCGCTTACGTGCCTGCTTCAGACGTCAGGAGGAATTAGTATGAATACAGTTGGTACAAACACAATAACTGAAAAAAGCGTCCTCCTGGAAGTTGATGATCTAAAAGTTTATTTTGATATCAAGGATGGCAAGCAGTGGTTCTGGCAATCTGCGAAAACATTGAAAGCCGTAGATGGTGTTACCTTGAGACTATACGAAGGAGAAACGCTGGGAGTTGTAGGTGAATCAGGCTGTGGTAAATCAACCCTTGCCAGAGCGGTTATTGGATTAGTCAAAGCTTCTGGTGGTTCGGTTACCTGGCTTGGTCAAAACCTTTTTGATATCAATGAAAAGCAGTGGCGGGATATTCGTAATGACATTCAGATGATTTTTCAGGATCCGCTGGCATCCCTTAACCCACGTATGACTATTGGTGACATCATCGCCGAACCACTAAAGACTTATTACCCCAAAATGAAAGATGTGGAGGTAAAAGAAAGGGTTAAAAAGATGATGATGAAGGTAGGTTTATTGCCTAACCTGATTAACCGCTATCCCCACGAATTTTCAGGCGGGCAGTGTCAGCGTATTGGTATTGCCAGAGCCCTGATTCTGGAGCCTAAACTGATCATCTGTGACGAGCCTGTTTCTGCATTGGATGTTTCTATCCAGGCGCAGGTTGTAAATTTATTGCAGGAAATACAGCGGGAAATGGGGCTTTCCTTGATCTTTATCGCTCATGATCTCTCAATAGTAAAACATATCTCAGATCGAGTATTGGTCATGTATTTGGGGAACGCAGTGGAGCTGGGGACTTACGACGAGGTTTATCACAATCCTCTGCATCCATATACCCGGGCATTGATGTCAGCAGTACCTATTCCTGACCCGGATAAAGAACGCAACAAACATATTGAATTGCTGGAAGGGGAACTACCTTCACCGATTAACCCCCCATCAGGATGTGTATTCCGCACCCGTTGTCCAATGGCTGATGCAGAATGTGCCAGAACGCGCCCATTACTGGAAGGTAGTTTCAAACATGCGGTTTCTTGTCTTAAGGTGGATCCGCTGTAGCAAGGAAACAGATATTGTGATAAGTGAATCGGTTATATGACTTAGTCATTAATATTTATCAAAGCCCTCGTTATGAGGGCTTATTTATGGCTGAAAAATAGTGATGCTTAACCGATTAATTGTAAATTAACTGTATGATTAGCGTGCAAATCTGTTGAGTATTTCGCTCATCAATACAGCCACCTGCTTTAAAATGGCTTTTTCCGTTTCCAGACACTTTACCTGAATTTCCAATACATTAATCCAGCGTTGAGCGGAGAGTGTGTTTGCCGCAAAGGGGTTATCTTTGAAATTTAGCCCGGTATTGTTTTATCCATTACACAATATGCTGGTGTTGATATCCAGACTATAAGACATATCAACAGGTTGTAACGGGTGTTTGATCACTTGTTTGAATTTTTGGTGAATAATAACTCAGATTGATTGATAGTTTTTCATTGAGCACACTTTTTTTGACTGTTATCAGATTTAGCTGATTTACATGGTGTCTTGAATTATTTGGCCATAACAATTATCAGTAGCGAGATAAATTTTATTAATTCTCCATCTGCTATTTTATGTCATCCTGCCATCAAAACGTGCAACTTATCAAATATTAGTCAAGCCGTACTCTCCAGTATTGATGAACCGATTTTATTGATGTTCACAGGCGGAGAAGTATCCCACCGCCTTCATGTTATTTAGCAATGTGTATTGTTGATTAAATGAGGGAATGACTATGAGCATTCAAGATAAAAAACCTGAGTCAAAAGCCTTAGACGATGGTGGCCTTGTTGTCGTTACAACACCGGAATACGTCAGAGATTTGGTTAGAGAATCGATTGAAGATCATGCTAAAAGTCGCAATCATCCAGATGCAACATTGCAAGATAAAGGATTTGTTACTCTCAGTAATGATGTTGGTAGTGATAGCGAAACTAATGCAGCAACACCAAAAGCAGTTAAGACAACATATGATTTAGCAAACAAAGCCAATGAGAATGCTGATACTCGTCTGGCGAAAAATCAGAATGGCGCGGATATACCTAATAAAGAAGAATTTGTTAAAAATCTTGGATTGGCAGAAGGGTCAGCATTGCCCGTTGGAGTCCCCGTTCCTTGGCCGACAGAAACTCCACCAGAAGGATGGCTAATATGTAACGGTAAGTCATTTGATAGAACAAAATACCCGAAACTTGCTCTTGCCTATCCGTCAGGAAAGTTACCTGATTTGAGAGGAGAATTTATTCGTGGGTTAGATAGTGGGCGTGGTGCGGATCCAAACAGAGAAATATTAACGCACCAAGAGGGCACCATCGTTTCAGGTTTTGATGACAACGATACTGGAGATATAAGCTCTATTGGTGAACCTAAATATGCGTTTGGTGATCCTATGACAGACACCCAATGGAAGAGTATTAAAGGTAAGAAATGGATATCTTGGAATCGAAATGATATAGCGCATCGTTATGACTGGTGGGCTTATGTATCAGCTCGTCCACGTAACGTAGCATTCAATTACATCGTGAGAGCAGCTTAAATCCTGATTGAATATATTATAACCCGCAATTATTTTGCGGGTTAATCTGTGTCTGCCTGAAGTAAGTTGGTATACTCGGCAGTATAGAAAAAATATGAATAGCTGGCTCAGGACTGTTTCTTGGTCACATCTTAAAGATCAAGAGACTTGATTAGCATATAACTTTCAACGAGGTTTTGTAACATAATCCATTCTTCCCAAAGCCTTTTTTATCCAATGTGACCACTATGCTTCGAGCCGCAGCAACCCGCCAATATTCCCTGATTGATATATCGTTACATGCTTCGGTCACGTATTCAACCCATTGATGGTTGTGTATAATCGCCATTTTTTCGGAGAAATGAAATGGCGACGATTGAAGTAAGATGTCGATTTTGTCAACAAATTGAATTCGTCAAAAAACACGGTAAAGGCAATGCGGGGCATCAACGCTATCGCTGTTTCTCCTGCAAGCGAACCTTTCAACTTGAATACGCCTATCGGGCGTGCTAAGCGGGTATAAAAGAACAACTCGTTGATCTTGCTATGAACAATTCAAGCATTCGAGATACTGCCCGGGCATTACATATCAGTATTAATGCCGTCGTCCGTGTTTTAAAAAACTTAAACTGTGATGCGTAACAAGACTCACGTTGGATAATATCGAAGTCCAGCTTATCTGCAAAGTTGACGAAATGGGGCCGTTTGTCGGGAATAAGAAATGCCAACGCGGGTTATGGTACGCTTGGGAGCACCGGCTAAAGCGTATTATTGCTCACACGTTTGGAAGGCGGAACAAGAAAACGCTTAAAAAGCTTCTGAAAAGATTATCTCGATTCAATATCGCTTTTTGGTGTACAGATAAATTTAAAGCCGACAATATGCTACCTGAAAATAGACACCTCGTCGGGAAAAGTTTTACGCAACGTATCGAACGTGAAAATCTTACCCTACGTAATCGAATTAAGCGCTTGAACCGCAAAACACTGGGCTACTCAAAATACCCCGAAATGCACGACAAAGTTATCGGTACTTTTATCGAAAGAGAAGACTACATTTAAGGCAGTTCAACGGATTGAATACGTGATCCTAAATTAATTGGTTTAATATTTCATTTTTTCCACAATACCCGACAAACCGGATGCGCCTTTTCCCGACAAATCAGTACACGCGCAAATATATCATCAATTTCTGCGTCGTCAGACTCTGCCAGTCCAATAATTACCTCCGAAAAGAAATCAGGATCTAACTCAAAATCAACATGTGCGAGCCATATTTTTGAAGGTTCTGATAACTCTGCACCACCACGTTCTTCAAACTGTAAACTAAACAGTAAACTATCGGCAGGATCGAGATTAGCGACTGCTTGTTCCAGAAATATGTCGTAGGCTTTTTCCAGCGCTTCATCTTCGGTCATTCGGTTGTTGAGGTTTAATTGCAGAGAATGTGGATGTGTTGGTTGATTTTCCATGATGGTATTGCCTGAGCTTAATAAATAACTGAGAAAAATTAAAACATGAACAGCAGTGATTGGATACTGTTAACCTAAAATAATAGCCCCATTAGTATTGATGGGGCTATGATGAATGCCCATATGTCCGTATTCAGCAGCGTTTTTTGCGCTGCAACTCACAGAAGCGGGCTGAAAAAATAACAGAGACGTTCAAGGATGCGGTGCCGGACGGGGCGCTTTAGCCATTCCTCACTGTCAAGTAGTGTAGAACGGGTAATATAATCCTGCTGGACAAGCATCAAGTCACTGCCAAACAGCCCGTCGTCAATAATAACTGTGATTTCAAAGTTCAACCACAAGCTGCGCATATCCAAATTGACAGAGCCAACCATGCTGAGTTGCCCATCTACTAAAACGCTTTTTGTGTGTAATAACCCGTCCTCGAATTGATAAATTTTCACGCCTGCTTCCAGCAATTCTGTAAAAAATGCCCGGCTTGCCCAGCGTACAAGGAATGAGTTGTTCTGGCTTGGCACAATAATGCTGACATCAACCCCGCGCATGGCCGCAGTACAGATTGCGTGCATTAAATCGTCACTGGGCACAAAGTAGGGCGTAGTAAGAATGAGTTGCTCTCTGGCAGCAAAAATAGCAGTCATTAGGGATTGCTGGATCAACTCATCGGGAAAACCGGGGCCGGAAGCAATGACCTGAGCGGTATGCCCGGATGCCTGTTCAAAAGGCATAATATTACTGTCAGGTGGCGGTGGCAGATGGCGTTGACCCGTTTCCATTTCCCAGTCGAAAGCATAGATAATTCCCAATGTTGCTGTGACAGGGCCTTCCATTCTTACCATGATATCGATCCATTGACCAACTCCTGCATCCTGTTTGAAAAAACGGGGATCTACCATATTCATACTACCGGTATATGAAATATAGTTATCGATAAGAATAATTTTTCTATGTTGCCGCAAATCCATGCGACGTAAAAACAGACGGAAGATATTAACTTTTAGTGATTCTACAAATTCAATGCCGCTCTTACGCATAATGTCAGAGTAGGGGCTACGGCAAAATTGCCAGCTTCCTGCTGAATCCACCATTATACGGCATTTGACACCGCGCTTAGCTGCACGCATTAAAGCGTCAGTAACCTGATCAACCAACCCGCCAGCCTGCCATATATAAAACACCATTTCGATACTGTGATCAGCGTTTTCTATATCATTGATGATCGATTTCAGAGACTTTTCATAAGAAGTCATGAGTTGCATTTGGTTGCCTCTGACACCTCTTATTTTTTGGCGGCGTTCACATAACCGGAACAGTGGAGCAGCCACTTCACTGTTTTCATTGGCAAAGATATGCTTCGATTTCCTTAGCTCAGAGAGCCAATTAGCCACAGACGAGCGCATCTGTTTTGCTTGTTCAACTCTGCGTTTACCCAGATGCAGTTCGCCAAATGACAAATAAGCAACAACTCCGACTAAAGGAAGGATGTAAATGATAAGCACCCAAGTCATCGCTGATGTCACTGGCCGACGTTTCATCAGAACCCGAATGGTGATACCAGCAATAATCAGCCAGTATAAGAAAAACGCCAGCCAGCTCAGTACAGAATAAATGGTTGTCATCGGTGGCAATCAATCCTGTTTAGGTATTTTAATACTGTTGTTAGTGCAAGTTTCTGGAAATTTGGAAAAACTATCAAGGGAATACAGCCAAATTGGCAGAAAATAACCAAAATATTGCCAATATACAGTCAAATCCAATCTTATATATTATATGATTGGATTTGGCTAATCAGATGTTATTTATTTGTTTTATTAAATTATGATGAAACATATTCAATATGAATATTGAGACAAATCTGTGATTAGTTGACATCCTTGATAATGACATTTAAGAATAATGTCATTCACTTGTATTGAGAGAAAGTTTAAACAACCAGGGTATTTTATGAAAAAAAGCAGGAATGAAGTAGGAAGATGGCGTCTCCTTCGTCAAAAAAATATCCGCCGCCGTCGTTGGTTAGAAGGTCAGTCACGCCGAAATTCACGTATCTACACATTGCGTAAGATGGATAATTACAAACATCGCAGGTCGATTCTGTTCATACAAAACGCAGAGCTGTAGCTGTTTTAAATCTGATATGTGTATGTGGCATGATGCAGATGTTTTTGGATCTTTATTGAATATGATAGTCATTTGCATTTAAACTAATGGCTATCCTAAAATTGACTATCATGCTGCTAATCAAGAATTTTCTTATGCGTTGGATACACTGGCCAGTACTACTTTCTGTTTGTTTACATATTTTCATTGCTGTGGCGCTTTTTGGCTCCATTAAATCTGGAGAATCACCGGAAGTACCTCCGATGTCTGTCGCTATGATCCAGTTGGCAGCAGAAGAGGTTCCTGTTTCTGAAGCTGCTACACCTGAGTCCATTTCTGAACCAGAACCTGAGCCTGAACCTATTGCAAAAATAGCGCTACCTAAACCTAAGCCTGAAAAGAAACCGAAAGAGAAGAAAATTGCTAAAAAAGAGTTTAAGCCAAAAGAGATAAAGACGGAAAAAACATCAGAAGAACCTGTGAAACCGATTACGGATCAGGAACCTCTGTTAGCAAAAAACTTGAATGACCAGAAACCAACTGATTCTGCTATCAGAGACATCCCTAAAGCTCAAAATGGGCCGAAGGCGTTGAACAGGATGGATCCTGTTTATCCATCCAGAGCGCAGCAGTTGGGTACAGAAGGCACTGTGCGGGTAAAATATGATATTGATGAAAATGGCCGGGTTAAGAATATAGAAATTATTTCTGCGGATCCTAAAAATGTTTTCGAGCGTGAGGTGAAAAAAGCCATGAGGAAATGGCGATATGAAAAGAAACCGGCAACGGGGTATATGACTACCATTGAATTCAAGTTGACAGGAGTTTCATTATCATAATTTCTTATCAGTAATATCCCACATCAATAGCAGGAGATATAAAATGTCTCCTGCTCTCATATAAAATTCTGGATTTTTGTATTTAACTTTGTTTTACTGAATTCAAGGGAAGGGGAATAAACACTTTTTCATGATAATCTTAAAGAAATTTTAAGATGCAATAATCATGAGGGATATCTAAGTCAAATTGGAATATTGCTGTAGGCCAGCTGAGCTTTTTCCTATTTTAATAAAGCAGATTAATTTTATGATTGACGATATTTTACATGATGCAATTAAGTATGCCAAAAGATTCTTTGGTAGAAGAACAACTAATAAATTTTATCCTGATCTCAGTGTATTACCAGAATCTGAACAGTCAATATATCAAAGAAGTACGATTGTCAGCAGGATGGAGAGACATAAGAAAATTCGTCTTGAACTCTATAATTTAAAAGAAATTGATCAAAAGCATCAGTATTTATTAAGTAATGAGCATAACAACCTGGTTGGGAACTGTCCTGAACTTTGTTTAGCAGCATACATTTATTTAACTAAAGAACGTGCAAAAGATATCTGGGAGTTATATAGCGCAAGTTGGAATTACGAATACCCTCAGTTAACTTGTCCTATTTACATTCAGCAGATTTACACATTGGGTGTATACGATCATGTATTCTTATTGCTGGATCATCCTGATTCTATAGTTCGTAGGCCAAAGATTGGAACTATATATCACGAATTGCCGGAGGGCACATGGGTTTGTGATCCATGGGCAGATATTGTTTGCTTAGCAGAAGACTATAATGATAGGTGGAAACATCGGATGATGGAATGGAATCATCAGGGAATGTGTTTGTTATTAAAATCACCCGGCTCCTCATCACCTTCTGCGGAAAGTTTATCGCCTTTAAAAAAATATACATATCTGACGGTTGAGTGTAGTGATAAGCAGGTTTATCGTATGTCTGCTATATATCAGGATGGTCAAGTAGAAACCTTTCATTGAGTTATTTAAATACGAGATAATATCTCCTGCCAGTAAAATGACAACAAAAGCATTATAAGCGTTAAACTTTATGTTTTTTAATTTATCATTACTTATCAGCAATAAAAATTAGCAATAAAAAAGGAGCTCATTCAATGCGCTCCTTTAGTTTGTGAGTTACGTTTCTAATGAATCGTTACTCGGAATCACTGCTTTCCAGTTTGAAGTTTCTTTTCCCTTCCGGTAAAGGACGGGAAGTATTATTTTCATTAACAGCTACGTATGTGAAAACAGCTTCTGTTGCCCGGTAACGTTGCCCAACTGGTTCAGAGGCTACTTTCTTCACCCAAACTTCAATATGAATGGTGATGGATGAATTTCCCGTTTTCAGACAACGGGCATAACAGCAAACGACGTCACCTACCGCAACTGGTTTTAGGAAACTGATTCCATTTACGCTGACAGTAACTACGCGTCCCAGAGCAATTTCTTTTGCCAGAATTGCGCCGCCAATATCCATTTGAGACATCAGCCAGCCACCGAAGATATCTCCATTGGCATTAGTGTCAGCGGGCATGGCCAGTGTACGGAGAACCAATTCTCCATTTGGTAAGCATTGTTGTTGTGTCATTAGAAAACTTGCTTTATTTGGTGATTACAACAATACCTGCCAGTAATTCAGCAGGTATCCATATGAAAGTTATTATTATTCTTGTTCGCGAGGCAGATGGCGGTAGATATATATCACACTCAATACGGTAAAGACCAGTGTTAATGCTGTTAACCCGAACACTTTAAAGTTTACCCAAATATTTTGAGGTAGCCAGAAAGCAACATAAATATTTGCCAACGCGCAGGTGATAAAGAAGATTGCCCAAGCCATGTTCAGCTTGTTCCAGATAGTATCAGGTAATTTTAATTCTTTACCCAACATCCGTTGGATCAGTGGCTTTTTCATAACCCATTGGCTAATAAGCAGAACCAAGGCAAAAATAGTATAAACGGCAGTTACCTTCCATTTGATGAATAAATCGCTGTGAAAAGCCAATGTCAATGTGCCGAAGATGGCAACCATGACAAATGTAATTAAGGAGGATTTTTCAACTTTACGATAGATCAAATAGGTGATGACAACGGCCAGGCCTGTCGCTGCTATCAACGCTCCTGAAGCATAGAAAATGTCGTACATCTTGTAGACGACGAAAAAAACGACTAATGGCAAAAAGTCTAAAAGTTGTTTCATAAATTGGGCTCACTTTAATACCGATGATGGCATGTTCCTGAATTTATGCCAGAGTGTATCAGATCTCAATGAAATGGTTTAAAGAAAAAGGTTGGGAGCAGAATGATGAGGATTGTGAGTTTTGATTTAACACAGCATTATAATGTGTCTCATTTCACGAAAGGACTGTAATGCTATGTTGTGGAAAAGCACATTGTGGAAAAGCGTGTTGAAGTGGAAAAGATTATATCGCTGGATGCCGGGATTGGAGAGTCTTTGTCACTACCGTAAAGAGTATTTCAGGCATGATGTGCGAGCCGGTTTGTCTGTTGCTGCTGTCGCCTTGCCTGTTGCGATTGCTTATGCTGAATTAATGGGAATAAGCGCTATCATTGGCCTGTATGCCTGTATTTTACCCATGATTGCTTATGCAATGTTTGGAACATCTCGCCAGTTGATAGTCGGGCCGGATGCGGCAACATGTGCTGTTATCGCGGCTGCGGTTACTCCTTTGGCGTTAGGGAATGAAGATGTTCGCTGGCAGCTCGCCATCGTGATGACATTGATGACAGGGTTTTGGTGCATACTGGCAAGTCATTTTCGGCTGGGAGCATTTGCTGATTTTATCTCCAGACCCATCTTAAAAGGTTTTATTAATGGAGTAGCGATTACTATTATGGCGGATCAGATCGCCAAAGTATTTGGGCTTTCCGGTTTACCACCAGAATTGATTGAACGATTGGTTGCATTACCGCATAAATTACTGGCATCTCATTGGCCGACTGTCGGGATGTCCGTAATGACGTTATTAGTTCTGCTGAGTGTACGTTTTCTGCGACCAGGTTGGCCCGCACCATTGCTGGCGATGATCATTTCTACTTATGTGAGTTGGCAATTTGAATTGAGTCAATATGGTATTCAGATTGTTGGTCATATGGAGGGCGGTTTGCCGATTGTCCCAATGCCTGAATTCGAATTCGGCAATATACGTGATTTGGTTGTTCCTTCCATCAACCTTGCGGTGATCAGTTTTGTCAGTTTCATGATGACAGCACGCAGTTTTGCCAGTAAAAATGGTTATCAGGTGGATGCAGATTTAGAATTACGGGCGTTAGGCATCGCCAATATTGCGTCATCGTTATCACAGGGATTTGCAGTCAGCGCCGCCAGCAGCCGTACCGCAGTCAATGATGCTCTTGGTGGGAAAACGCAGATGGTATCGATTATCTCTGCAATAGCCATATTATTAGTATTATTTTTTATGACTGAATTTCTGTCATATATCCCATTATCATCATTAGGCATTGTCCTGATCTTTTCTACCTGGTCATTACTCGGGTTAAAGAATATCTGGGCATATCGGAAACGTAATCGTCAGGCTTTTATATTATCTATTTTCACATTGATTGCAGTTTTATTAGTCGGTGTAATTGATGGTATTGGTTTTGCGGTATTACTGGGTTTATTACAATTTTTACGTATTATTTTTCGTCCTTCTGATCAGCTGTTGGGTGTGAATGAGCAAGGTATGATCCGCTCAATCAATCAAGGTAATGATATTGAAGCAGTAGATAGCGTGATGATATATCGTTTTAATTCACCTTTAACTTACTTTAATGTCGGGTATTTTAAAAGACGGATTTTACAGCATGTAAATAGTACCCCAAAACGCCCTGAATGGTTAGTCGTGGATGCAACAGTCAGTTTTACCTATGATGATGTCAGTGTGTTTGCTGCGTTGGATGAACTCATTACGGAACTGAAACGAAAAAGAATAACGTTAATCCTTGCTGGCCGCAGAACTGAATTGAAGAACTGGATCAAACAAAACAAACTCAAGCGTAGTGATGAGGATTTAATTGTTGTTCCTGATCTCTATTTTGCTATTCGTTTGATTCAGAGTAAGAAACAAGTTGAAGAGAAAGAGCCTCGCTGAGCAGGGCGAGGCAATTGATTTCTTATATGTAACTAACTTGTAATTTACTGATTTTGTGGTTTAGTCAGCATATACAAACGGAATAGATAAATCAGCAGCACAGAAGACAGCAGATTATTCAGTGATGATAGTGCGATATCAGGCAGTCTAGACAAACCCAGAACTAAAATCAGCTTTATTGCAATCCATAATAATACAGCAGGAACTAACAGGCGGAAATTATTGAACGCTAATCTCCAGCTTTCTTGCATAGAAGTAAAGACCCCTTTACCTTTATCAAGCAGAAAAATCGGGGCAAATGCAAATGTGATTGAAAACAAAACTCCTGGGATGAACATCAACACATAACCCACCTGAACCAATAGAGTACAGATAAACATCAGCAATAACATCTTAGGTAATTGAATAAGCGATAGCTTACTGACCTGTAATGCGTTGGTTTGATGCCCGTTTGAAATAGCACTGATAAGTATCAATACACTGACAGTGAGTAAAGTATCGCCAAATATGTTGGAAAATAGGATCCCGAATGCTGTACGCAGGAACATTAACTGCTCTTCCGGGGTCAATTGTTCTACGAAGTTTTTAATGCTTGCATTGCCTGATTCCTTGAAAGCATCTTGTATCTCAACCAGTAACTTGAGTTGCTCACCATCAGGTATGAAAATATGCTCCAGCAGTGTTGTCACCAACGCGGCCAAAACAGAGAGTATGACAATATTCAACAGTTGATGCTTAAAGAAGTTGAGGCTGTCACGATACAGGGTATTTACCGTGATGGGCATGAAAATGGCTCCTATCAGATGAAACAATGATGATACCCAATTGTACCTTGTTCGACAGATTATTGGATACTTAAAAGATAAAGTTAGTAACTATTGCACAATATTTGTTACCAGAAGTGTTTTTTTGGTTAATTTTTGTTCTCATGATAATTGCGTTAGTTCTGTGTTAACTGAACAGGATCTAATTGATATATATTAGTTGTCAATATAATACTAATATTCTTAATTATAGGTTGTAATCAAAAATTGATATAAAAATATGAAATTTTCTTCACCATAAATATATATTCAGATAACTTTGATTTGGATCAATTAAAAATATCTCATAGATGAAATAATAAATTTGTAAATACTAAGAACACATAAATGGGATTGATAATGAAAAAGATTTCTGCGCTTGTCTTGGCTGCTGTAACTCTGGCCCCATCATTGACTTTTGCCCATGAAACCGGTGATTTCCTATTCCGTGCAGGTACAGCTACAGTAAGACCAAATGCTGGCTCTGATAACGTTTTAGGTTTAGGTTCGTTTGATGTAAATAATAACACACAGTTAGGCTTAACTTTCGGTTATATGGTCACTGATAACATTGGTGTTGAATTATTGGCTGCTACGCCATTTCAGCATAATGTTAACCTGCCAAAAGCCGGTGAGATCGCGAGGGTTAAACATTTACCACCAACATTAATGGCACAATACTATTTTGGTGATAAAGAAAATAATTTACGCCCTTATATTGGTGTAGGGGTAAACTACACAACTTTTTTTGATGAAAAATTTAATAATAATGCAACGGTTAAAGCGGCGAATTTAAATAGCCTGGATCTGAAAGATTCCTGGGGGGTTGCAGGTCAGGTAGGTTTAGATTATCAACTGGATAAAAACTGGATGTTGAATACTTCACTCTGGTGGATGAATATTGAAACTGATGTGAAATTTAAAGCAGGAGATAAGGATTATAAATATAAAACCCGTCTTGACCCTTGGGTATTTATGTTTGGTGTCGGTTATAAATTCTGATTATTTGATGATGCGAGTGTAATTAACCTGTGTGTTTGATAACCCAATAGATTTCAAGGTGCATCTTTGTTAGCTGCATCTTGAAAGATAAAGGGTATAAGAGAGAGCCAATGTGGCATAGCATATGCTATGTCACATTTTTATGGTATTTTTCAAATTTATTCACCGAAGTTTTATGGAGTTAATAACAGTTTTAACTCCCTTAATCCCTCTTGCAATTTGAATTGCTTGTTTGACCTCTTCAGGAGAACGTGCAAATCCACTTAATTGAACACGCCCTTTATAGGTTTCTACATTAATGTCATTGGATCTTAAATTATTAACCTTAAACAGTGCGGTTTTTATTTTGGTAGTGATTACCGTGTCATCAATGTAGTTTCCAGTGCTTTCTGTTGTTGCCGTTGGAGCACATGCAGATACCGTAACGGCTATAACGGCAGCAATAAAAAATGCAGGAATTGTCTTCAATCTTTTCATAGTCGTTCTCCGTTGATGTCAAAAAATAATGTTGTTAAACATAAACATTATTTTTCTGTTACTTTGATTTTTCATTTCATTTGGTTACAAGATTTTATTACAGGGTGATAATGTGATGACGATAATTAAGAAGTATTATTGAAGACAGAAGAATTTACAAATAACGGAGGTTATTTTTCAGGCAGTAATTCCCCCATAAACTGATCTATGGAGGAAAGACAGATATTATCGCTGTGTTGCTGATTTCATAGAGCGGACAAATATCGTAATTTTTTCCAACATAATTTGAGGTTGATGTAAATTATTCTCAATGATATTTACCACAGCAGAGCCTGAAATAGCACCGGCAGCTCCACTATTGATGACAGATATAACTTGCTCTGGTTCAGAAATGCCGAACCCTTGTAGTGCAGGTGCTGCATGGTATTGTTTTAGTTTATTAACCAAATGTGTTAATGGTTGTTTCATCCGATTTTGAGTTCCTGTAATACCTGCTCTTGATAGCAGATAAGTGTAACCGCGTCCGAATGAGGCAATTTCACGTAGTAAATTATCATCTGCATTGGGTGGGCAAATGAAGATCGGCGCAATGTCATATTTTATGGCCGCTGAATAAAAAGGGCGTGATTCAGATAATGGCACATCAGCAATCAGAACCGAATCAACCCCCGCTTTTTTACAGCAGTTATAAAATTCATCTATTCCATTATGAAATATTAGATTTGCATACATCAGCAGACCGATTGGAATATCAGGATGTTTTGTCCGAATTTGTGCCAATAACTCAAAACATAATGTTGGTGTGACTTTGGCAGATAACGCACGCAGATTAGCATTTTGAATCGTCGGGCCATCTGCAAGAGGGTCGGAAAATGGAATGCCGATTTCTAAGGCATCGGATCCACCAGAAATGAGAGCGTCGATAATATCTAAAGATAATTCAGGATTAGGATCACCGAGAGTGACAAAGGGAACGAAAGCGCCTTGATTTTGTTTTTCTAATTTTTTAAATAACAATTCGTAACGTTCCATCAGATTTCCCCTCTTGATTTCAAAATATTATGAACGGTAAAGATATCTTTGTCGCCACGACCGGATAAGTTGACAATTAATAATTGCTCTTTATTCGGTTCCTGACGGATCATTTTCAAGGCGTAGGCAAGCGCATGTGAAGATTCTAAGGCCGGAATAATACCTTCATTAAGTGATAGTGCCTGGAACGCATCCAGTGCTTCATTATCAGTAATAGAAACATAATCGGCTCGCCCAATACTGTTAAGATAGGCATGTTGAGGGCCAACGGAAGGAAAATCCAATCCGGCAGAGATGGAATATGACTCTTCTATTTGCCCATTTTCTGTCTGCATGATTGGTGATTTCATGCCAAAGTAAATTCCTAACTTACCGTGTTTTAATGGCGCACCATGCTCGCCGGTTTCAATACCATGCCCGGCGGGTTCAACACCAATCAGGCGAACATGGGTTTCTGGAATGAATTCCGCAAATAATCCAATAGCATTTGAGCCACCACCAATACAGGCAATGACAGCATCAGGCAGGCGTCCTTCTTTTTCCAAAATCTGGGTCTTGGCTTCTTCACCAATCATGCGCTGAAATTCACGTACCATTGTGGGGTAAGGGTGTGGACCAGCAGCGGTTCCGAGCAAATAATGTGCTTTATCATAGCTGCCGGACCAGTCACGCATGGCTTCGTTACAGGCATCTTTTAGTGTTGCGGAGCCACTGTGAACAGGAATGATTTCAGCTCCCATAAGGCGCATACGGAATACATTGGGAGATTGACGTTCAGTATCTTTTGCTCCCATGTAGATGCGGCATTTCAAACCTAAAAGCGCGCATGCCAGGGCAGTTGCCACACCATGTTGACCAGCACCCGTTTCAGCAATAATTTCTTCTTTTCCCATCCGTTTTGCCAGTAATGCTTGCCCTAAAACCTGATTGGTTTTGTGTGCTCCTCCGTGGAGTAAATCTTCTCGTTTCAGATATAAACGGGTTTTTGTGCCTTTGGTTAAATTTTGACATAGTGTTAAAGCCGTAGGACGGCCTGCATAGTTTTTCAATAAATCATAAAATGCTTGTTGAAATTCAGGATCATTCTTTGCCTCAATAAATGCTTCTTCTAATTGATCAAGAGCAGGGATTAGGATCTGGGGAACAAATTGCCCTCCAAAATCACCAAAATACGGATTTAACTTAGCCATTATTTTTATTTCTCACTTTCTGTTTAAAATTTAACTGTCCGAATATTAGTCTGTTGAATATTGGTTTTCTGAAAATATGACTAATAACAGCGTAATTGTTGGAATACTTGTTTTATTTTCTGGTTGCTTTTGATCCCCGGCCTGATTTCAACACCGGAATTAAAATCCAGTCCGTAACAACCCAGAGCTGCGGCCTGTCCACAGTTCTCTGCATTTAAACCACCTGCCAGTACACTGTTATGCTGAAAACTTTTGTCGATTAATTGCCAATCAAAGGTTTTTCCTGTACCTCCAGAGCCATTATCCAATAATAGGTGATCAATATTGGAATTAGATATATCGAAAAGCGTTTCTGCCTGTGACATATCAATCGCTTTCCAGATCTCACAATTTTCCGGTAGTACAGAACAGAGAGCATCAATGTAGGTTTGATCCTCATTACCATGCAATTGAACAGCTGTTAGTGAAAGATTACGGGCAGTATGATTGACGAATTCAATTGACTGATTCTGAAATACACCGACATATAACAAAGGGACTTCATTAATGATTTGTTGTGCTTGTTGCAGGCTTACTTTACGCGGTGATTTTTCAGCAAAAATCAAACCACCATAAACGGCACCGGCTCGTAATGCTGCTTTAGCATCTTGTGAGCGGGTTAAACCGCAAACTTTATTGTCACCCAGAATCAGTCGCCGTAGAGCGAGATCCAAATCGGATTGAGCCATCAAAGCACTACCAATCAGGAATCCATGGGCAAATTGGCTTAATTCTCGTACTTGTTGATGGCGGTGAATACCGGATTCACTAATAACAATGGTATCTTCTGGCAAATTGGTGGCCAGTCTGCGGGTACGATCTAAATCTATAGATAAATCACGCAGATCCCGGTTATTAATACCAATCACTTTTGCACCCAGCACTATTGCCCGGCGGCGTTCCTCTTCGTTGCTGATTTCTGTTAATACCCCCATACCAAGGCCATGTGCCAGATCGGATAGTTGACGGTAGGTATCATCATCAAGAACAGAAAGCATCAACAAAATGGCATCGGCCTGATAATAGCGGGCAAGGTAAACCTGATAAGGATCAATAATGAAATCCTTACACAGAATGGGTTGATGTACAGCTGCACTGACTATGCGAAGAAAATCATAACTGCCCTGGAAATACTTTTCGTCAGTCAGTACAGAAATCGCTGCTGCGTAGGGTTGGTAATTTTTGGCAACGCGCACTGGATCGAAATCTGTGCGTATCAGGCCTTTTGAAGGAGAAGCCTTTTTGCATTCCAGAATAAAAACCGTCTGTTTGTCAGTCAGAGCCTGATAAAACTGACGGTGGCTTGGTACAACGGAATCAATGAAACTTTCCAGTGGCTGTTTTTCCTTGCGAGTGATGAGATATAGCGCCTTATCTGCAATAATCTTCTGTAATACATTACTTTTCATGATTAAGTCCTTGCCGCTAATGCGATCACTTTTTCATAGGCTTGACCGCTATAAATCGTATCTAATGCCAGTTGGGCATTTTGCCGTAAATCTTCGTTCCCATGTATTTTCATTAAGAGTGCGACATTGGCTGCCACTGTATCGGCATGAGCTTTTGCCCCCCGTCCTTGCAGTAATAAACTCAACATATGGCAATTTTCTTGCGGTGTTCCGCCATTCAGCGATGATATCGGATGACTGGGCAGCCCAAAATCTTTCGCTGTTAACTGATATTGAGTAATCTCACCGTGATTAAGTTCAGCGACTTGAATGGGCGCGTGCAAAGCAACCTCATCCATGCCTCCGCTATGTACCACCGCAGCACGTTGATATTCCAATACTTGTAATGTACGCACGATAGGATCTACCAATTCTGGGCTGTAAACACCAATCAAGGTGAGAGGCGGTCGGGCAGGGTTGATCAGTGGACCAAGTACATTGAATAAAGTACGGGTTTTCAATTGCTGGCGAACTGTTACTGCATGATGAAATCCACGATGGTATTGCGGTGCAAACAGAAAACAAATATTAATTTCATCCAGGGCACGGCGGGATTTTTCAGCGCTGGCATCCAGTGCTATACCAAATTCAGCCAGTAAGTCAGATGAACCTGAACGACTGGAAATGCTGCGGTTGCCATGTTTTGCGACTTTAAGGCCGCAGGCAGCGGCAACAAAAGCACTGGCAGTTGAAATATTGATACTGTTTGTACTATCTCCGCCTGTACCGACGATATCACAGAAGGAATAGTCAGGACGTGGAAACGGAGAAGTATGGGCTAATAGTGCCTGTGCCGCGCCTGCAATTTCCTGTGGCTGTTCGCCACGCAGTTTCATGCTGATTAATACAGCAGCTAATTGAGGCTCACTTAATTCACCACAAATAATAGCAGTGAAGAGTTTTTCGCTTTCTTGTTGGGTCAGGGGTTGTGCGCTGAACAGTTTTTCGAAAATTACTCGCATTTTCTTCATCCTCTTCTTTTTATCTGTCGGATCTCTTTGGATGTAGCGCCCATACCAGAGTTTGTTCAAGCAACCTGGTTCCTTGCGCTGTCAGGATTGATTCAGGGTGGAACTGGAATCCACAAACTCTGTCATCATCATGACGTACAGCCATGACTGTCTCACCACAAGAAGCCGAAACAGTCAGTGTTGCCGGAATGTTAACGCCTGCAAGAGAATGATAACGGGCAACGGGGAGAGGATTAGGCAGATTGGAAAACATGGCTTGTCCATCATGTATCGCCAGTGTTGATCTACCGTGCAGAATTTCTTTGGCTGCCGAAATATCTCCGCCATATGTTTCGATAATCGCCTGATGCCCAAGACATATACCAATCACTGGGATCTGCCCAATGACCTGCCTGAGTAATTGTGGCATGCACCCGGCCTCTGACGGTTTTCCAGGGCCAGGGGATAACATCAGCAAGGGAGATCCCATTTTTTCAAGTTGCGCTATTATTGCCGCTGTGGAAACGGTATTACGGTAGATAACAACTTGATGACCACTGGCACGGAGTTGATCCACGAGATTGTAAGTAAAGGAATCTACATTATCGAGCAGAAGAATATTTGCCATTAGAATGCTACCTCCGTATTGTGAGCTTGAGCTATAGCACGAATGACCGCTCTGGATTTATTGAGAGTTTCGGTGACTTCTGCTGCTGGAACGGAATCCAAAACCACCCCTCCACCTACCTGAACGGTGGCTTTACCGTCTTCTACATAGGCAGAGCGAATAACAATGCACGTATCAAAATCTCCTTTGCCGGTGAAGTAACCCACTGCGCCGCCATAACTGCCCCGGCGTTCACCTTCATATTGAGCAATAAGTTGCATCGCCCGGACTTTTGGTGCTCCTGTCAGCGTTCCCATATTCATACAAGCCTGATAAGCATGAAAGACATCCAGATCATAGCGAATTGTGCCGATAACACGGGAAACAAGGTGCATAACAAACGAATAGCGATCGACTTTAGTTAAATCAGTGATATAACGACTACCCGGCTCACAAATACGGGCTAAATCATTGCGGGCCAAATCAACCAGCATGACATGCTCAGACAGCTCCTTAGCATCGGTACGCATTTCTAACTCAATTCGGCTATCAAGATCGGCATCTAACTCACCGTTAGCATTGCGTCCACGGGGACGAGTTCCTGCTATTGGATAAATTTCAACCTGCCGGCTATTAGCATCATATTTAAGGGCACTTTCAGGTGATGCACCAAACAGGCAAAAGTCCTGATCCTGCATAAAGAACATATAAGGACTGGGATTTTGATTTTTTAAGGTACGGTAAGCACTTAACGGGGAAGGACAGTGTAATGTGAAACGCCGGGATGGAACTACCTGAAATATCTCACCCTGACGAATAAATTGTTGTAATTGCTGAACGATATCTGCGTACTGTTCATCACTCCGGTTACAGGAAATCTCCATATCAGATAATGTTATGGGCACCAATGGCTGACGAGGTTGAGCAATGATGCCAGCCAGTGCAGATAAGCGCTCTTCAAGGCGTTGTTTTTCTGTATCTGATTCACCGAACAGCGAAGTTTGTAACAAGGTATGCTTATTTTGATGGTCAATCACCATTAAGGTTTCTGCCAGATAAAAACAAAAATCAGGGCAGCGTTGAGAAGTTTTGACTTTGGGGAGTGATTCAAACCCGGCTACTAAATCATAGGCAAATAATCCACCTGCGAAAATGGCATCAGGTGTCTCTGAAAGAGAAGATAACGTAGTTAGAACGCGTAATGCGTCAAAAACAGAATCTGCTTTTAATCGGCTGTCTTCGTCTAAGTTTTTCTCAATGATAGGAAATTGTGCCTGAAAGGAGTGTGTATCAATATGGATTTGGGCTTTTTCTGACAATAAATCGGCGAGGACAGGCAGCAAATTCCGGCCATTTTCAGTAAGCGCTGTAAAATTGACCTGTTGCTCATTAGCGGTAATACGTATCGCGCTATCAATGATCAACATACTTTTAAGATCTTTTTTACTGTTTATTTCCGCAGATTCTAGCAATAACGTTGCTGGTCGGTTGTTGCATAGTTGATTGAAAAGCAGCGTCGGATCAGCCTGATAGACTGTTTCTATTTGATTTATCGAAATATTAAAGTCCTTACCCATCATACCCACCCCCTTTGTGATCTTTATCTACAGAAAATTGGTATAAAAAAACCCGCTTTTCCAGAGCGGGTTCTTGGCACTTTGGTTCTCTACTTATGTGCGTAATTTTACCGCCCTGAATGGGAAGTTAAGCCACCAACGCATCTTCTGAATAGTTTCTATAAGTACGTTCATCTTATTAGGTGCCTTGTTAAGTAGAGTTTTAGTAAAATGTATTCAAATCAATCTTACGTACTAGTAAACTGATTCGTGATTCACTTGTCAATGGTTTTTTTGTATTTGTAGAAAATGGAAAAGTAATGGAGATTAGTCAAAAAATATAAAAGTAAAATTATATTCTTCTTTTTAGGTAGTTAATGATATTTTATTTCAATTACATGCAACTATATCATTACCATTATTTCTTTTTTTATGGGAATAATTCAATCATAAATCTGATTTAATAGAGTCGGCATGATTTTAAAATGTTATTTTAATTTTCATAATAATACCAGTTTTTAATTGAGGGTTATAATTATGAGTGCAATAAAAATAAGTCTATGTATCGTTTTGTTTTTTATTACATCTATTATATTTAACAATTCTTTTGCAATTGATTTGAAGAGTGATAGTGTTATTTTTGGTGATTATTTTTATAGGTTAGGAAAAATAAAAAATAGAAGTGACTTATATGCATACTATAATATTACTTTTAAAAATAATAGTAAATATGATGACTTGAAAATAGAGGTATTAAATAGTCAATGTATGAGTAATATTGGAGATAATAATATATCTTTAAAACCAGGAGGTAGATATGATGAAACGATTGAAGATAGTAATGGTTTTTTTGAAGGTTGTACAGGCACACAAAAATTTTTAGAGTGGGAAGCAACCACTTACTTTAATCATAAAGAATATAAATCATGTACCTTGGGAATAGTAACATATTTACCGGTATATTTTGTTTGGCAAACTATGATTGAAACAAATGATTGCGACCTTGAAATAGAAGCTACATGCGATGGAAGAAACTGTCTAAATAAAAATGTTGATAGCAATACAAGTTATAATCCTAGTAATGTTGTTATCACTATCAAAGATGACAATAATTGGGAATCTCTAAAAATTACCTCTCCTGAACCAAATTCCACAGTTGACAATAACTATATTACAATTTCAGGAAAAGGGCGTAATCAAGATGGAAATTTACCTATTCTTATTACAAGTTTTAATGACTATATTTATCTTGTTCAGCCTACAGGAGATGGAGATAACTGGGAAGGGCAACTCTGGATGCAGTGTGGTATTACCGGTACAGTTAGCATTCAAGAGATCGATAATTCTGGTGTCACTTTTAATGGTCCGCCATGTGGAGCGACTATTGCTTCAATGCAGGATGGGCAAACCATCTCTGCCGGAAAATACAGTTTATCGGGCCGGGTGAATAGCGATACGGCTGATGACGCAAAGCGTATGCAGGTACAAATCACGGGTTATAACAATGATGGGACGATTTATATTCCGACAACTAGCTATACCCCCAATGTTGACACGGGTACAGGTGAATGGAGCCTGGACGGTTTAGAGGCTGTTTGCTCTATTCAATATAAAGCATCTGTATCCGGTTATTCATCAGAATCACAGGCCACTCATCAATCTTTCTTACCAGAAAAAAAAGAAGTGAGTTATTCTGTACAGAATTGCCCTGTGAAGATAACTAATCCAGAAAATGATGAAGTAGTTTCTTCAACAACTGAAGATACACAGAATATTCTGATTAAAGGTCAGGCAGCTAATGGAAGCACGGTCGATGTATCATATAAATATAATGATTTCGAATCTCCATCATATTCTGTAAGTTCTGATAGTAATAATTGGAGCTATGAAGTTCAAGGAGTGCCTGTAGGTTTTATAACGATAAATGCAGTTGGTAGAAATACCTCAGGCGAACCTATTCCAGGCAACAAAGATGAAGTGATAATACTTAGCTCTAAAGTTTTTTCTGTAAAAACTAGAAACGATAGTGTTTTTACTGAGTTTTATGGGACATCTATGCCATCTATTGATGTTAATGAAGAAACTGAAGAAACTTTGAATGCTGAAATTGAAATATTTCTTGATGGATTTGAATATTCAGAAAATGTTGAATCAGATGAAAATGGCAATTGGGCATATGAGTATAAGCATTATGCTAAGAGAGGGGAATATGTTTTTATTTTCGAAGAAAATAGCGATAATAATCTTTATAAAGGAAGAGAAAATAAAATACTTAAATGTATAGGTAGCGATCTTGGAATGAGTTGTGTTAATGAAAATTAATTGTAGCATGATATTTAAGGAGTTTGATATGATTATTATTAGAGTAATATTTATATTGATGCTTTTATTCCATTGTAGTAATTCATTTTCTGATGGTGCACTTAAATCGCTGCCTTTAAAGGCTATTGCAGGAGGAGAAGAGAGCTGTAAGGACATTGAAAGTAATAAATGTAAGCCCTGGGTTGTCAGTATTTATTATGTAGATAAAAATAATCAAAAAATAATGTACTGTAGTGGTTCTTTAATCGCACCTGATTATGTTTTGACTGCTGCACATTGCGAAGTTAAAAATATTGGAGATATTAAAAAATACATTATAGAAAATTATAAAAAAGAGGAGGTTAGTACTGCACTACCTGAAGGGTTTAAGTCAAATTACCTTGGTGCTGATTTTGCACTCATAAAATTAGAAAAAAAAGTTAATTTAGATAATTATGGTCGTATTCGTCGTTTTTTTAATTATGATGAAGCTTATGAAAAATTAAATAAAGATTATTATCAATCTTCTATTTATGGCTATGGTTTGCTAGGTTTTAATAAAGAAACAGGAGAAAAAATAGAAAATGATGGAACTCAGCGTCGAGCTGATGTGAAGATTTTTACTCTAGCTATAGACTCTAAAGACAACCAGGGGCTGATGGTAGAAGCAAGTAAAAATAAAGAGTTAAACTCAGGGATTATACAAATGGGAGATTCTGGAGGACCAATTATTTGGAATGATACAATTATTGGTGTTTCTTCTTGGGGAGAAGGTGTATTAAAAATAAAAGATAAAAATACTTATCCTTTTTTTTTCGTTTCAGATGTTACCGGGAAACATGCTGATACTGGTTTGAGTAAACAGCGTGATAATAGTAGTTGGTTTTCTGGGACAATGAAACAAATTTGGATCATTAACCCAGATTGGAATGCCCATTTAAGTAAGAGAGGAAAGTATGTTGTTATTAAAGGTAAAGGAAGGGTAAATAGTAAAATAGAGGTTGTTTACTCTATTGAAAATGGTAAAGAAAATGTATATAAATGCGGAGAAGTTGATTATAAATCAAACTGGCAATGTTCTATTCCACATAAGGAATTTTTTGTTGAAGACATTGATGAAAAAAAAGAATACAAGGTAACTATTACAGCTAGAGAAGAAAATATTAGTAATAATTCATGGAGAAAAGATACTGTTCAAGCAAAAATACCTCATATTTCAAAAGAGTTTGGTATTGTATATCCAGCTGATAAATCAACTATACTCACTAAGAATTTTATGGTAAGGGGGTATGCTGATCCAGGTTCGGAAATTGAGCTGATACTTCAATCTACAGATGGTAAAAAAATTTATACTCAAGATCATTTATGTGAGGGACTTGGAAAAAATAAATCAATAAGAACAGAAGAATATGGACTTTGGTCATGCGCAGTAAAAGGTGACTTTATCGATAAAATTGAAAATAATGGGATGCAATATAAAATAACAGCAAATCAAAAGACAGGTAATATAAATTTGTATGATCAGGTTAATGTATTTTTAAAACCACAGGAATATACTGAGTTAAAATTAGAACAGGATAAAAAAAACAAAAGTAATATATATAGAAAAAAAGTAGAGTATGATGTAGGTTATGCTAAAGGGGCAAAAGTTGTTTGCATTTTTAATTCATATTCTTACGATTGTATGAATAACTCGAATGATAAAAATAAATTTTATTTGATAAATACATCGGGTAGATATAAAACCCGAGAGGTTTATATTGGAGCAATACAAAAGATTGAGGATGCTGATCCTTTTGATAAAAAATTGTGGTATGGTCCTCAGTTAGTTGCTGGAGGGGATTATTTCAACCCTAATTTTATAGGGAGTAATTCATATGATATTAAAAAGCCATATGAAATTTCATCTGGAAAACTGAAAGGTGAAAAATTATCTTTTTCTGGCTCTGGTGGTGATGATAAAAGTTATACCGAAATTAATGATGATATAATATTACCTTCAGAATACTCTATATGTATGAAGAAAGAAGATAATTCACCTTTGCTTTCAGAATCTTCTAGATGCCATAGGGGAGAGGATAAAAATGTTTATTTAAAAATTCCATTAGAAGACGGCAGGGATTTTTCGGAGATTCCAATAAAATACGGAACTCATTCGGAGAAAAATGATTTTCCAATTTGGGATATTTCTCTTCCGTCTACATTAAAAGATGGGTTTTATTATATTGAAGTGTCAGATAAATATCATCCATTTGGATTGAGAAACATAAAAGAAGATTGGATGGGATTATCTCCTGACAGAAGCTATTTCAGAATAACAACACCCGAAGTTAAGATTACAACCCCTTCTGCAGGAGAGACAAGTACTGTAGGTATTCGGAGTTTTTTGTCCGGTAGCTCTAATGTTCCCGGAGATGAAGTTGATGTTAAAAGGCGCAGAATAGATCCTTCTTCACCAAAGCTGGAGGCAGGCAATCAAGGGCTTGTTAAGGGGACCTCTATCTGTACAGGTGCTGTAGTTAGTGACAATGGTAACTGGCAGTGCGACAAACCAATCATTTTTTCTGAGGGTACTTATGAATTAACCGCTGAATTAATCAAAGAAGGGAAAGTGGTTGCCACAGATGTTACACGTCTTACCATCAAAAAGAAAAATGATGATGACGACGACGACGACAACCCAGAAAATAAAAGATTTGAAATAGATAATCCTAAGGATAATTCACTTGTTGATCCGGATAATCCAATCCGTCTTTCTGGCACATATGGTGGTTCCGGTGGTAGTGGCGGCGGATTTGGCGGTTTCTTAAGTAGTTTGACCGGAGCAATTTTTGGAGGTGTTGAATCTTTGGTTGGTTCTGCACTCAGTAGTGGTCTTGGCTTCTTTTGGGAGTTTTCGATAATGCCTGAGGCTATTTCAGGCGGGGATACTTATACCCTGGGGCTACAGGAAACTAAAAATGGGGTACACGTCGGAAATCCTGTCACTCTGCATTTTACTATCCCTATACGTATTACATCTCCTGCCAAGGGAGCGCAATATCGTTTGCACGACGGGATTACCATTGAAGGTCAGGGAAGCTCTGGTCAACTTGTTCTTGTCGCAGCGGCGAAAGAGCTTCTGCCATCAGAAAAGATGACCTTGCCGATGTCTAATGAGGGAATAATTTGCTCAGCAACAGTGGATTCAACGGGGAAATGGGCCTGCCCTTATCAACCTGTCTTAACGGCGAATAATGAAGGGATATTTTCTCTTTATGCAGCTCAGTATAGAAAAACAAGTTCAACGGAGTTTGGGGGGACTTATGAAAGAACTTCGCAAGTTACGCGCAGATACGAAGTCACCAAAACAAAAATACAGATTACTCACCCTTCTCATGGAGCAAAGATAACGACTTTGCCTTTTACCATTGCAGGTACGGGAGAAAAAGGGGCTAAAATATACATCAAGGGATTTGGAGGTGCTAAAGATTGTAATACAGTCGTTGATGCATCGGGTAAATGGTCTTGTGGATCTTATCAGCCGGAAGAGGGGAAATATTCTGTTTCAGCAGATCAGTTTGTTGATAACACATTGAACTCAAGTTCATCTATTTCTTTTGAAGTACAAACCAAAACCATTAAGCCAGTGGTTATCACACAACCACACAACGGCGGAGTATATCAGCATCTCGAAAACATTTTGCCTAAAGGCACCGGAGAGCCGGGAACGGTAGTGTGTTTGGACAAGAAAGAGTTGTCACAAATCTGTCAGAATGGAGTCACAGTGGATGATAAAGGGCATTGGGAATGGATTGATGGTTTGGATACCTCTGTCAAAGGAGAACAGAAACTGGTAGCTACAGCCTTTTTGGACAAGGTAAGGCAATCCACAGCGAAAGTGACATTTGATATCGTTCCTGCTTCCGGAGAAACCACGCTAGCAGTGAAATCTCCCAAAGAAGATGAAATTATAAAAACACCTTCATATACCTTTAGTGGCACGATGCCGGGTAATGCAAAAACGGTTACAGTAAAAGCATTTGGCGGTCATGATGATTGCCCTGCGAAGCTCAATAGGGTGGATCACACCTGGACATGTGGGCCTTATAGTTCTGTGCCGGGAGATTACGATGCGACGATCGTGGATGATGCAGGTTCCCAGATTAACAGAAGTTTTAAAGTGCGTTATGGAGATAATTTGCAAATGCGTGTGCTTAATCCTGCGGAAGGGGAACAAATTGCGACTCCGACGTATACCATAGCAGGTGAAGGGCAGGCGGGAGCTCTTATTATTGTCTCTATTTCAGGAAAACTGATCTGTAAAACCTATGTTGATGGAAATCAAAATTGGGTTTGTCCTGACCCCATAGAATCAGTCATAGGCGCATATAAGCTTTTGGCGCAGCAATGGGTAGATAATGAGCCTTCAGGAAAGTCGGTAACACGCAATTTTGAAGTGATTTACATGTCGGATATTACCATTAATCCTACGGCTAAGCCGATTTGTACAGCTTCAAGTGCAAGTAAAATTGCAAAATTGTCAGTGAAATATATTCCTGTGATGAAAAGTAATGAGACTATTTCTATTCCTATCACAGGAACAGCAACAAAAGGTGCTTATATTTCTTTGAAAGCTACATCTGCAAATGGAGATTCTCGGAACTGTGGCCCTGTACAGGTTTCAAAAACGAATGGTCAATGGAGTTGTAGTCTACATAATGTACAGCCGGGAACATATCAGGTAGAAGCTACACAATCTATTATGGTTAATGGCCAGTTTCATAAAAAAATGAAAGAAGGTAATGTTGATGCGTCTGTTTTGAGTATTTCAATACCGCCAGAAGGGACTGTTAGAGTTTCATATCATCCTCCAATAAATGTGAAAGTAGCGGGGAATGCGCGACCGAAAATGAATGTTTCATATAAGGTCCAGAATGATGAGGATACTTTTTGTCATAGAACTCTTTTAACTAAAGAACCCTTTCCACCTGGAGATATTAAAAAAGGAAGTATAGTTGCTGATGATCAGGGATACTGGCATTTTGACGCAAAACTTAGTCAATTTGGAAAGAAAAATATAACTGTTTCTGCACAATTTTGTGGGCAACTCATTTATTCTGAAAGTAACTTTTGTTATCGTCCATATATGAGATGAATATTCCATATTTTGATTTAGATTTATAAGAAATAAAAATAACCAATAATCATGCATTTTCAACCCTATCTTCTATATCATCATTGTCACTTGGCACTTGAATCATGGATAGATAGGGTTTTAATTTCTTCTTCCAATCAATAATGAAATCTATTCAGGAATTCACCCCTTTAATTCCACCTACTGTGTTATCATCCCCGCTTCGTACCTGATATCACTTGATAGGAATCACTTGATAGATGGTGCTTTTGTTTCCCACCCAACAAAACAGGTAAAAAACCATGGCTGAAGCCGCCAGTGAAATAACAAGGCGCTATGATCTGCATAGCCATACGACTGCTTCAGATGGCATTTTATCACCTGAACAGCTCGTGGACAGAGCGATTTCCATGGGCATTGATGTATTGGCAATCACTGATCATGATACGACGGAAGGTATTCCTGCTGCTCTAAACCATATCCAGCAAAATAATTTATCACTGTCGTTAATATCCGGCGTTGAAATTTCGACGTTATGGCAGAATTTGGAAATTCATATCGTTGGCTTAGATATTGATATCAATTCTGTTCCCTTAAGAACATTTCTGGCTAATCAGGTTGATTTAAGGAAACAGCGTGGCATTGAAATCGGGAGTCGGTTGTCTAAAGCGGGTATTCCCAACGCCTGGGAAGAGGCATCCCGGTTAGCCAATGGCGGGCAGGTGACTCGCGGGCATTTTGCTCGTTATCTGATTGAGGCGGGAGTTGAGCCGACGATCCAGAAAGTTTTCAAAAAATATTTGGCAAAGGGAAAAATCGGTTATGTTCCGCCCCAATGGTGTACAATCGAGCGGGCTATTGAAACCATTCATCAGGCAGGAGGGCAGGCTGTAATTGCTCATCCCGGCAGATATGGTTTGTCAATGAAATGGCTAAAACGCTTAATAGCCTGGTTTCAACAACATGGCGGTGATGCAATGGAAGTTGCGCAATGCCAACAAGCACCTAATGAAAGGCAACAACTTGGTCAACTGGCGAGAGAATATAGGCTGAAAGTATCATTAGGATCGGATTTTCACCAACCTTGTTCATGGATAGAACTCGGTCGAAATTTGTGGTTACCCGGTGATGTTGTACCGATATGGCACGATTGGTCACGGCTTGGGGCTGCATAGAAGTGTAGAGGTTATTATTATTATGAGCCAGTTTTTTTATATCCACCCTGATAATCCACAAACCCGTCTTATTGAGCAAAGTGTAGAAGTGTTGAAAAAGGGTGGAGTTGTTATTTATCCTACTGATTCAGGCTATGCCATTGGTTGCTGCCTTGAAAATAAGGATGCCATGACCCGTATATGCCGTATCCGCCAATTGAATGGACGGCACAACTTTACACTGATGTGTCGTGATCTGTCAGAGATCTCAACTTATGCCCATGTAGACAATCAGGCGTTCCGGCTAATCAAGAATAATACTCCCGGCAATTACACCTTTATTTTACAGGCAACAAAAGAAGTACCTCGTCGTTTAATGAACGAGAAACGTAAAACTATTGGTTTGCGAGTCCCCTCCAATCCTATTGCTCTGGCGTTATTGGAAGCAATGCGTGAGCCTTTGATGTCATGTAGCCTGATTTTACCGGGCAATGACTTTGCCGAGTCTGATCCGGAAGAGATTAAAGATACTTTGAGTAAACAAGTTGATTTAATCATTCACGGTGGCTATCTTGGGCAGCAACCGACAACGGTAGTGGATTTAACTGGGGATTTACCAGTGGTTCTTCGTGAAGGTGAAGGTGATGTGACGCCTTTTTTATAAGATGAAGATATCTCCACTTTTTTATTTTTTTTATCATACGACGCCTGTGAAGGCGACAGCAGAGGTTGCTCAATGAGCGATAAAACAGAAAAGTTACAAAAAATTCTTGCGCGTTCTGGTCATGGTTCACGCCGTGAAATTGAAGGATATATTCAACAGGGGCGCATTAGTGTTGACGGTAAGATCGCAACGTTGGGTGATCGAGTCGAAGTTAAACCCGCCACAAAAATCCGCTTTGACGGACGGCTCTTAAATATCAAAGAGCCACAAAAAACAGTTTGTCGTGTTTTAGCTTATTATAAGCCAGAAGGTGAATTGTGCACCCGGCACGATCCTGAAGGGCGTCCGACGGTGTTTGACCGCCTGCCGAAAATGCAGGGTGCTCGCTGGATTGCTGTAGGACGTCTGGATATTAATACCTGTGGCCTGTTGTTATTTACCACTGATGGTGAATTGGCAAACCGCCTGATGCATCCGAGCCGTGAAGTTGAACGTGAATATGCTGTTCGTGTTTTTGGCGAAGTGGACAATGCAAAATTGCGTCAGTTGAAACAAGGCGTACAACTGGAAGATGGCCCTGCTTCATTCAAAACTCTCTTATTTAAAGGTGGAGAAGGTATAAACCAGTGGTACAACGTCACATTGACAGAAGGGCGCAACCGTGAAGTCAGACGCTTGTGGGAAGCGGTTGGAGTGCAGGTCAGCCGTTTGATCCGTGTCCGTTACGGTGATATTGACCTGCCGAAAGGTTTACCTCGTGGCGGTTGGACTGAATTAGGGCTGGAGCAGACTAACTATTTACGTGAGTTGGTTGGCCTGAATGAAGAGACCGTATCTAAAGTTGCGGTTGAACGCGAACAACGTCGTATCAAAGCCAATCAGATCCGTCGTGCAGTAAGGCGGCATACTCAGGTGACTTCCCGCCCGGCCGGAAAACGCCCGGCAAGCAGCTCTCGCCAAAATACGGGAAGAAAAACGACGCTTAAAGGCCGTTAATCTTCTCAGGCCGCTATTTCAGTTGAATAAAACAATTGAGTTAACTCTATATTTGGTAAGCATTTTTTCGCTGAACATTGTTTACGGGATATTATTTACTGGGCAATGTTTACTGAATACTGAGTTACTGATCTTTGAAATAGCGGCTTTCATTAGTTTATTTGTCGACCAATGTGTTACTAGTCAATACATTACCAATCAATGCCTTTTTGCGCTTTAATGCCACCCTCAAATGCATGTTTGATTGGTCGCATCTCTGTAACTGTATCCGCAAATTCACGCAGCTCACGATGACAACCGCGTCCGGTAATAATGACGGACTGGCTGGCAGGGCGCTGTTTAAGGGCTGTGAGAACATCGGTAAGTTCCAGATAACCGTAGTTGACCATATATGTCAGTTCATCAAGCACAACAAGCTGGATTGAAGGGTCGGATAACAGCGTCAGGGCATGTTGCCACACAGACTGACAAGCCGCGATGTCAGCTTCACGATTTTGTGTTTCCCATGTAAATCCGGTTCCCATAACATGAAATTCAACACCGTGCTGTGCCAATAGATTCTTCTCTCCGTTTTCCCATGTTCCTTTGATGAATTGGATCACGCCAGCACGTTGCCCATGACCAATGGCGCGGGTAACAGTGCCAAATGCAGCAGTTGTTTTTCCTTTGCCATTTCCGGTGAAGATCATGACAATGCCTCGTTCCTGTTGCGCTGCTTCAATGCGGGCATCAACTTTCTCTTTCAGACGTTGTTGTCTTTTTTGGTACTGGCTGTTATCTCTCGTCATTATTCGGCTGGCCCTGCCTTACGGCCTGGTTGAGCATCAAAACTAATGCCTGAATCATGCAAACTGTCTTCTCCCATCAGGTAAAGATATACCGGCATAATATCGGCTGGTGTCTTTAACTTCGCCACATTCTCATCAGGAAATGCACGGGCACGCATGGTGGTCCGCGTTCCACCTGGATTAATGCAGTTGACCCTCAGAGGTGTATCCTGATATTCCGCTGCCAGAACCTGCATTAAGCCTTCTGTAGCAAATTTGGAAACAGAATAAGCGCCCCAGCCACTTCTTCCTTCACGTCCCACACTGGAACTGGTAAATACCAAAGAACCATTGGGGGATTTCAGTAACAATGGGATCAAAACCTGAGTCAGCATGAAAGTGGCATTCACATTCACTTGCATAACATCATGCCAAAGTTGAACGGGTTGGTCTGTGATGGGTGCAACAACACCTAACAAACCAGCATTATGTAACACGCCATCAAGACGAGAATAACGTTGTGCCAGTTCATCGGCAAAAGTCTGGGACTCTTCAGCAGTCACAGTTAACAGATCCATTGTATAAACGGCAGCAGGTAAACCACCTTCATATTCGATCTGCTGTTTAACTGCTTCCAGCTTTGCAGTTGTGCGCCCAAGCAAAATAACCTGTGCGCCGTGGCGGGCATAAGTTAATGCCGCTTCACGACCAATACCATCACCAGCACCAGTAACTAAAATGATTTTTTGTTGCAGCAGGTCATTATTGGGTTGGTAATCTAACATCTGACTATTTTCCATAAACTGTTTTAAATCTGAGGTGACATAAACAATTTATCATCAGAACAAAACTTAGTGCTCTCGTCAAATTGACAAAAGAATGTATGCCTTTTATCTGTATGTGCTTTTATGAGTGATGCTAATGAATGGTTTTGATGGAATAACTTTGATATACCCGTCGTCTTTCAAGTTGCAGCTTTGATGAAATCGAGAAAAGTAAACTGTTAGAGCGCTATCTCAGGTTTTTAGTTAAAATGAAGCGTATTGTTCATCATAAATGAAGAAAGGTGGATCTGTGGAGTATTTTTCTCTATACGGACTGTTCTTGGCCAAAGTAGTGACTATAGTCTTGGCAGTCGTCATTTTGGCAGTATTTTGTATTGGAGTAAGTGTGCGTAAGACGATGCAAAAAGGAGAATTACGGCTGACTAATCTTGGTGAGTCATATAAGGAAAAGCAGCGTCAGATGCAGCAGGCTCGAATGAGTGAAGCAGAACAAAAAATCTGGCAGAAAGAGCTGAAAAAACAGCAGAAAGATGAGGCTAAACAGAAAAAGGCCGCTGCTAAAGCTGGTCAGAAAAGTTCACTGAAACCTAGCCTTTATGTTGTTGATTTTAAAGGTAGTATGGATGCGCATGAGGTGGATTCTCTGCGTGAAGAGATTAGTGCTATCCTGGCTGTGGCTGACAGCAAAGATGAAGTGCTACTGCGTTTGGAAAGCCCCGGAGGAATGGTACATGGTTATGGGCTTGCCGCATCTCAGTTAGCTCGCCTGAAACAAAAAGGTATACGTCTGACGATCGCTGTAGATAAGGTCGCAGCAAGTGGTGGTTATATGATGGCTTGCGTGGCTGATCGCATTATTGCCGCACCTTTTGCTATCATCGGTTCAATTGGCGTAGTGGCACAGTTACCAAATATCCATCGGTTGCTCAAGAAAAATGACATCGATATCGAACTTCATACTGCCGGGGAGTACAAGCGTACTCTGACTTTATTAGGCGAAAATACAGAGCAAGGACGGCAGAAGTTTCAAGAAGATCTGAATGAAACTCATAAATTATTTAAATTATTTATCCATCAACATCGCCCTGCTCTGGATGTAGAAAACGTTGCAACTGGTGAATATTGGTATGGTACACAGGCAAAAGAGCATGGTCTGATTGATGAAATCGGTGTCAGTGATGATTTTCTGATTGCACAAATTGAACACTGTGAAGTTATTGGTGTTAATTACTCTCGCCGCAAACGTGTAGTGGAACGTTTCATGGGAAGTGCAATGGAGAATGTTGATAAATTATTTATGCGCTGGTGGCAAAGAGGCCAAAAACCGCTGCTTTGACAATGAATTGACAGTAAAAACGCGCAGTAAGCGACAGCAGATATGGCGGATAATATGATGGTTTATGCTTCTATTATCCGCATTATTTTTCATGACCTTGTTTACGCTTTTTTGTAACACACTATTTGAATCTATCTGTCCTGTTTTGGACGATACGTTTATCCTGAACGAATTTTTTGTTTTCCATAACGATCTTATATCGTTTTTGTAGTGGCTACTCCTAATTAGCCGAGATTGTTTCAGTTTGCATCTATTGTTCTTCTCAAAAAAATAAGTTGTTGCGCATCGTTTTTTATCAGGTAGAGTGTGGGCTTTTCGTCACGCAGATGGAAGATTTTGTTTACAACGGTGAAACCATACAATGGTATGATATGCGTTTGTGTATAAAATACCTCATATATTTCAAAGGGTTTAGCGGTAAAATTAAAGCTAAAGATAAAAATTAGTTGATATCTTGCGAATCTATCGCAATATAAAAAGAGATCTATTTTATATACCGCAACGCAATATACTCCGTAATTTTCGCCATCTGAAAAGAAGATAATTAGGTAAAGGTAACTATGGGTAAAGCTCTTGTTATAGTGGAGTCCCCGGCAAAAGCCAAAACAATCAATAAATATCTGGGGAATGACTACGTTGTGAAATCCAGCGTAGGCCATATCCGTGATTTGCCGACCAGTGGTGCGGCAAGTCAAAAGAGTTCGAACTCATCGACCGATAAGAATAAAAAGAAAACCAAAAAAGATGAGAAAACAGCACTGATTAGCCGGATGGGAGTCGATCCCTATCATGGTTGGGTAGCGGATTATCAAATTTTGCCCGGCAAAGAAAAAGTGGTGGCAGAGCTGAAAACGCTGGCTGAAAAAGCAGCGCATATCTATCTTGCAACGGACCTTGACCGTGAAGGAGAAGCTATTGCATGGCACTTGCGGGAAGTGATCGGTGGGGATGACACGCGTTTCAGCCGCGTTGTATTTAATGAGATTACAAAGAATGCGATCACGCAGGCTTTTGATAAACCGGGTGATTTGAATCTTGATCGTGTTAACGCACAACAGGCACGTCGATTTATGGATCGTGTAGTTGGTTACATGGTTTCACCGCTACTATGGAAAAAAGTTGCCAGAGGGCTGTCTGCCGGGCGGGTTCAATCCGTAGCGGTTCGGCTTGTTGTTGAACGGGAACGTGAAATCAAAGCATTTGTTCCTGAAGAATACTGGCAGATATATGCGGATTTGATGGCTAAAGGAGACGTTGAGCTCCGTATGGAAGTTACCCATAAAGAGGGGAAACCATTCAAGCCAGTTAATGCGGAGCAGGCACAAGCTGCGGTGTCTCTGCTTGAAAAAGCCAGATATAAAGTCATCGATCGCGAAGACCGCCCGACTTCAAGTAAGCCGGGTGCGCCATTCATTACTTCTACCTTACAACAGGCTGCCAGCACCAGACTTGGTTTTGGTGTTAAGAAGACCATGACAATGGCGCAAAAATTATATGAAGCAGGTCACATTACCTATATGCGTACTGACTCAACTAACCTAAGTCAGGATGCGTTGGGTATGGTTCGCGGTTACATTCGTGACAACTTTGGTGACAAATACCTGCCTAAAGAGGCTAATGTCTATAGCAGCAAAGAGAATTCTCAGGAAGCTCATGAAGCTATCCGGCCTTCTAATGTTGATGTCATGGCTGAAGAACTGAAAGACATGGAAGCTGATGCCCAGAAGTTGTATCAGCTTATCTGGCGTCAGTTCATTGCCTGTCAGATGACACCGGCGAAATACGATTCTACTACGCTGACCGTGCAGGCTGGTGATTTCGAGTTGCGGGCTAAAGGCCGCACTTTGCGTTTTGACGGCTGGACAAAAGTCATGCCAGCTTTACGTAAAGGGGACGATGATCGTACTTTGCCTGTTGTGGAAGCAGGCACTGAGCTTGATTTACAAAAGTTGCTGCCAAGTCAGCACTTCACTAAACCTCCCGCGCGTTTCAGTGAAGCCTCTCTGGTCAAAGAGTTAGAAAAGCGTGGCATCGGCCGTCCATCAACTTATGCATCCATTATTTCCACTATCCAGGATCGTGGTTATGTGCGGGTTGAAAACCGTCGCTTCTATGCGGAAAAAATGGGTGAAATTGTCAATGATCGTTTGGAAGAGAATTTCAACGAATTGATGAACTATGATTTTACGGCAAGAATGGAAGATCAGCTTGACCACGTTGCGAATGATCAAGCGGATTGGAAAGGGGTGCTGGATGAGTTTTTCATCAATTTCAGTCAGCAATTAGACATTGCCAGCAAAGACCCGGAAGAGGGCGGAATGCGCCCGAATCCAATGGTTATTACCTCTATTGAGTGTCCGACCTGTAGCCGCCCAATGGGGATCCGCACGGCAACTACAGGTGTATTTCTTGGCTGTTCAGGTTATGCGCTGTCACCAAAAGAGCGTTGCAAACAAACCATTAATCTAATCCCGGAAAATGAAATACTGAATATTCTTGAAGGGGATGATGCGGAAACTAATGCGCTGCGTGCCCGTTGTCGTTGTAGCAAATGTGGGACGGCGATGGATAGCTATCTAATTGATATCCAGCGTAAGTTGCATGTTTGTGGCAATAATCCTGCGTGTGATGGTTATGAAGTAGAAAACGGAGAGTTCCGTATCAAAGGTTACGATGGCCCTGTTGTCGAATGTGATAGATGTGGCTCAGAAATGCACCTGAAAATGGGTCGTTTCGGTAAATATATGGGATGTACAAACGAAGAGTGTAAAAATACCCGTAAGATCCTTCGTAGCGGGGAAGTTGCACCCCCGAAAGAAGATCCCGTTCCTTTACCTGAATTACCATGTGAAAAATCTGATGCCTATTTTGTCCTGCGTGACGGTGCCGCTGGTGTGTTTTTAGCTGCCAGTACATTTCCGAAATCACGTGAAACACGCGCACCTTTAGTTGAGGAACTTGTGCGGTTTAAGGAGCGTCTGCCGGAGAAACTGTGTTATCTGGCGGAAGCGCCTGTAGCCGATCCTGAAGGTAATAAGACTGTTGTGCGTTTTAGCCGTAAGACGAGACAACAATATGTTTCTTCGGAGAAGAATGGTAAAGCGACCGGATGGACAGCATTTTTTGTTGATGGTGCCTGGGTAGTCAAAGAGAAATAATGATTCTGATGCTGGATTGCCAGTCAGTGCATTGAAATATAATCAGATAGATATTTCTTTTTTTACTTAAAGAATAACTTTTATTTCTGAAAAGCCAGTTATCAGGACTGGCTTTTTTTGTTTTCATTTAGAATGAAAGCATAATATTTCAGTAACGTGTGCTTAATAATCGTTATCGACCCTAATTATTTGTTATATATATATACATCAAGTGATATAGTAGTTATATGCCTATGAAAATATATTCTATATGGTTATAAGTGAATAACTATTAGCAATATAGAGCTGATTTAAACTACAAAAACATCCGTACATAATTACTACTTAGGGACAGTGCTGATATGAAATTGCAGCAATTACGTTACATTGTAGAAGTGGTTAACCATAACCTGAATGTATCTTCTACGGCGGAAGGATTGTATACCTCTCAACCAGGGATCAGCAAACAGGTAAGGATGCTTGAAGATGAGTTGGGTATCCAAATATTTGCGCGTAGTGGAAAACATCTGACACACGTTACGCCGGCTGGTGAAGAAATTGTCCGTATTTCCCGTGAAGTCCTGTCGAAAATTGACTCGATTCGCTCCGTCGCCAGTGAGCATACCTATCCGGATCGTGGTTCTCTGTATATTGCCACCACACATACACAAGCAAGGTATGCTTTACCTCCTATTATTAAAGGTTTTATTAAACGTTATCCTAATGTGTCTCTTCATATGCATCAGGGTTCTCCGACCCAAATTGCAGAAGAAGTCTGTAAAGGAAATAGTGATTTTGCAATAGCAACGGAAGCGCTTCACCTTTATAGCGATCTCATCATGCTGCCTTGTTATCACTGGAATCGTTCTGTGGTAGTCACCAAAGATCATCCATTGGCAGAAAGGCAAAGTGTAACCATTGAGGAGCTGGCAGAGTATCCGCTCGTGACATACACCTTTGGTTTTACGGGGCGCTCCGAGTTGGATGTCGCTTTTAACCGTGCTGGCATTAAACCTAAAATCGTATTTACTGCGACAGATGCGGATGTCATTAAAACATATGTTCGTTTAGGGCTGGGAATCGGGGTTATTGCAAGTATGGCAGTAGAACCCATTCAGGACAGTGACTTGGTGCGAATTGATATGCGTGATAAGTTCAGCTATAGCACAACTAAGATTGGTTTTCGTCGCAGCAGTTTCTTGCGTAGCTACATGTATGATTTTATCTGGCGTTTTGCTCCACATTTAACCCGTGATGTTGTGGATAGGGCTATTGCATTGCGGTCTAATGAAGAAATTGAAGAGATGTTCAAGGATATTGAACTACCGATTGTATAAAAAAGTAAAAAAAGATCTAATAAGAACCGAGGAAAATAGCCAGAGTTATTTTCCTCGGTTTTTGTCGTTCGTGAATAGCGTCTTTATCTTCTGGATCCTCTGCGATGTTTAGCTCCTCTGGAACTTCGGTTTCCTGTTTGTGAAGGAGCTGATGATCCTTGTCCAAAGCCTAGTGAATCATAGCTAGGAGGAGCATCATAGGCAGGTGGTGCGTCATAGGAAGGCGTTGAGGAATAGGCGGGTGGTGGTTCATAAGGAGGAGGATTACGTCCGGGTGCAGGCTGAAAACCTCTTCTGTGAAGATTTCTGGTTCTTGGTTGTGTTAGTGGTTGTTGTAAGTTCGATGGTCCTGGGATATTCCCACTCGTGTAGTGTTCATAATATTCTTGTGATGGAGGAGGTGCGGATGAGGAAGATTGTTGTAATTGTGAGAAAAGAATAGTGTTGTATAAAGATTTAAATTTTTCTAATGCTTCATGTTCATTAGAGCGATATGATAAATAGGGTATAATAGAAAACGTGTATATACTTAGGTTTATATCGTGGGGATGACCACTCCACAAGATATACCTGCCAGGAATATCTTGTGTGAACCCCATACTTGCCAATAGGCTACGTATAATGTCGTCTGACATTTGTTGTTCATTTGGGATACGTAATTGACTGAAATCATTATATATTATGCGTAATGATTTTATTCTATCGGGGCTTCTTGTATATTCCCCAATAAGTCGTTTCTTATGTAAGTATTCGAAATACGTTGTTAAAGAAATCATATATCTCTCCATAAAAATGTAAAACAATTACTATGATAAATAGTTATCCATCTATTTTCACCAAATAACAAGCAAATTATGATAATGTATACTTGTTGTTTAGTTTCATATGGCATGTCGTTTCCATTCTGAAATATTATTATTTCTGGAGAGATATTTTTTAATAGGTAAAAATAATTTAATTTATTCAAAATAATACGAAAAGTAGCTTATGACTCTCCTGTGCCGATACTACGCACTTTCATATAATTAGCGAGTTCTTTATTATCTTCTATTTTACTTGCCTGCAAGGCAGTAAAGACACCCTTTTGATCGCCTTGATTTTTATGCTGTCCTAATTTCTCCTTAGCGTGTATTTCATTAATGATAATTTTAAATCCGATAATAGCCTGTTGTTGTTTACTAAGGTACTCTTCTGGCATTAATTCGGTATTTTTCATTAACCCCGGCTCATATTTGTTGACTAATTCTTCTAAAGCCAATTTGGTTTCTTCACAGTTTAAAAATTTTGTGACACCGTAACAATGAACTGCCGTGTAATTCCAGGTTGGAACGGCATGAGTGGATTCATACCATGTAGGGGATATATAGGCGTGTGGGCCAGTAAAAACAACTAAAACGTTCTGATTTTCCAGCTCTTTCCAGTGTGGGTTAGCTTTGGCAATATGGCCGTATAAAACACCACTTTCTCCTTCATGAGGGTTAAATACAAATGGAAGGTGTGTTCCGGTTAAAGAGGGAGAAACTAATAGCCCAAAGCTATAAGTAGAAATAAATTTAGTGATATCTTCCTGGTTTTTCATTTTCATTCTATGAGGTACATGCATGTTTGTGACTCCGATATAGATTTGTTCAAGTGGCTTAAGAATAGCTCTGACAAATTGGTATGGTAATCGCATGGCTTATGTAATCAAGCTAAGTTTAAAATTCGCCATTAAAAAAGTTATCTGATCTTTCTATCGAAGATTGTTTATTTTTAAGGATAAATCGTTCAAAGGCAGTTTTAATTTCAGGATCTTCTAATGCTTGATAATCAAATAATGATACGCAGGAAGAATAGATAAATTCAACATTAATAGTTTCATTAGAAGCACAATTTGATGTGATTTCTGAATTACTTCTATCAAAATCCAGTTTATAGAGTTTCATTTTGGGAATATACATCACTTGATCTTCATTCCCAACCGCTTCAATAACACTTGCTAATGTGAGAGTGGAATAATGATCGCTATTTTTTTTCAATCCAAGTCTGATGGCATCTCCTTGTTTTTGCAGGAACTGAGAAAAGCTTTTCATACTTGGGGATTGTGTATTCACAACGATATCCATAATGAGCTGTAGTAAATTTGTTGCAATAGAAAAACCTTTCATAACATGATGATATGTCTGTTCTTCAATATTTCGGATGCTCATTAATGGTAATTTACCCATAATATCACCCCAGAATTGCACATCTGTTCTGTATTGCCGTCCACGAGTGTTGGAATATTTGATGATATAATCAGTAGCAATGGAAGAAAGTGCTATCTGGATTTTCTTTATTTCATTCAGTTTCTTCATAACAGCAGATTTATCACTGAGTTGTGAAGTAATGACAAACTGAACAAGGCCATCAGTATCACTGAATCGATGATCAGACAAGGTGAAATGGTCTTCAATATCATAAAAGAAAAATTGCTCGGCCTGTTTGATCTGATTTAAATATTCTTCACGTTTTGTGATAATTTCTTTATCCATAATTCACCTCTAATCATTAATAATAAGCAGTAATTATTTTTAGAAAATATTCAGAGCACTGAATATCGGTTACGCTCATCAATAAAACACATCCATTTTGCGGCTGTCATCACTAAAATTTATCAATAAATGAGGATTTACAGAGTGTCAGTAAAATGTGTGATAGCTGGACAACAATTATTCACGAATATGTTATGTTTAATGGTGTAACTGATCATAAATATAAGAATGGAGGAGTTATGTCGTTTAAGTTGAAAACGGACTGTGCTTCAACACTTTCCATTAACAGTAAATCCATTAACAATAAATCCTTTGGCAGTAAAACCTACCATTATTACAGTCTGTCTCTGTTATCCGAGCAATTAGGTGAAATATCCCGTCTTCCAAAATCTCTGAAAGTTCTGCTCGAAAACCTCCTGCGTAACATTGATGGTGATTCTGTTGTTGAAGATGATCTGAAAGCGCTGGTGGCATGGCAACAAAACGGCCATGCAGAGCGGGAGATTGCCTATCGTCCGGCTCGTGTATTGATGCAGGATTTTACCGGAGTACCTGCTGTAGTCGATCTTGCAGCTATGAGAGAAGCTGTTTTACGGTTTGGCGGAGATATTGAACAAGTGAATCCATTATCTCCCGTTGATCTGGTGATTGATCATTCAGTTATGGTGGATAAATTCGGCACTGAACAGGCATTTGCAGAGAATGTTAAGATCGAAATGGAACGTAACTATGAACGCTATTTATTTTTGCGTTGGGGACAAAAAGCGTTCAATCGTTTCCGCGTTGTGCCGCCCGGAACGGGGATCTGTCATCAGGTTAATCTTGAGTATTTGGGTAAGGCAGTTTGGTATGAAAATCATAACGGAAAAGATTTTGCCTATCCCGATACATTGGTTGGCACAGATTCTCATACCACGATGATTAACGGGCTTGGTGTGCTCGGCTGGGGTGTTGGCGGAATTGAAGCCGAAGCTGCGATGTTAGGGCAGCCTGTCTCCATGTTGATACCTGATGTGGTTGGTTTCAAACTGACAGGTAAGTTACGTGAAGGGATTACTGCGACGGATCTGGTTCTGACTGTAACACAAATGCTGCGTAAGCATGGTGTGGTCGGTAAGTTTGTCGAATTTTATGGTGATGGTCTGGCTGATTTACCATTGGCTGACAGAGCAACTATCGCCAACATGTCACCGGAATATGGTGCGACCTGTGGTTTCTTCCCTGTTGATGAAATTACTTTAGATTACATGCGATTAACCGGACGCAGTGAAGATGAAATCGCACTGGTTGAAGCTTATTGCAAACAACAGGGGTTATGGCGCAATGCAGGTGATGAACCTGTCTTCACCAGTAGTCTGGAGCTAGATATGTCTAAGGTGGAAGCAAGTCTGGCGGGGCCAAAAAGACCTCAGGACAGGGTTGCATTGGGCGATGTTCCAAAGGCTTTCCAATCCGCTATAGATCTGGATCTCCAGAAAAAACAAGGGGGTCAGGCAACTGTACCTGTGACTTTTGATAGCCATACTTTTTCATTACAAGAAGGGGCTGTTGTTATTGCGGCCATCACGTCTTGTACAAACACCTCGAATCCCAGTGTCTTGATGACCGCAGGTTTACTTGCCAAGAAAGCGGTTGAAAAAGGTTTACAACGGCAACCGTGGGTTAAAACTTCATTGGCACCGGGGTCAAAAGTTGTAACAGAATATCTGAAACTGACAGGGTTTATGCCCTATCTTGAAAAGCTAGGTTTTAATCTCGTGGGATATGGCTGTACCACCTGTATTGGTAACTCTGGACCATTGCCAGATCCGATTGAAGCGGCGATTAAACAGGCTGATCTTACCGTTGGTGCGGTACTTTCCGGTAACCGGAACTTTGAGGGGCGCATTCATCCTTTGGTCAAAACTAACTGGCTAGCTTCTCCACCACTTGTCGTTGCTTATGCGCTTTCCGGCAGCATGAAGAAGGATCTGACCAGAGAACCAATCGGGCAAGACCGACAAGGCTACGATGTTTATCTGAAAGATATTTGGCCGAATAGCAGAGAAGTAGCTGAGGCAGTTGAAAAAGTCAGAACAGAGCTGTTCCATAAAGAATATAATGCTGTTTTTGACGGTGATGAAGATTGGCAGGCATTAAAGGTTGAAAGTTCAGCCACTTATTCCTGGCAGCAAGATTCAACTTATATTCGTCTTCCGCCTTTCTTCAATAATATGACACCCGAACCTGAGCCGATGACTGATATCCATCAGGCCAATATTCTGGCAATTCTGGGGGATTCGGTAACCACGGATCATATTTCTCCCGCAGGAAATATCAAGGCTGACAGTCCGGCAGGAAGATATTTGCAGGAACATGGTGTGGCTCCGAAAGATTTCAACTCTTATGGCTCAAGGCGTGGAAATCATGAAGTTATGATGCGTGGAACCTTTGCCAATATTCGTATCCGCAATGAAATGGTGCCCGGTATTGAAGGGGGATATACACGTCATATTCCATCGCAAACTCAGCTGGCTATTTATGATGCAGCCATGCGTTATCAGGAAGAGAAAAAACCGCTGGCTATTATTGCTGGTAAAGAGTATGGCTCTGGCTCCAGTCGTGACTGGGCAGCAAAAGGAACCAGGCTATTGGGAGTAAGAGTAGTCATTGCGGAATCTTTTGAACGTATTCACCGTTCTAACCTGATTGGTATGGGGGTATTGCCATTAGAGTTTCCGCAGGGCGTCAGTCGCAAAACACTTAATCTGACGGGAGACGAGCGTATTGATATCACTGGATTAAGTGACATACAACCCGGACAAATTATTGTGGTAAAAATTACTTATGCCAGTGGGGAGGAAACACGGATTAATGCCCGTTGTCGTATTGATACCAACACTGAGCTGGCATATTTCTACAATGGCGGCATATTGCATTATGTGATCCGCAATATGTTGAAATAAAAATTAACTAACACTCACGCCAGGCAATGTGGATAACCGACAGTCTGTACGTGAATTAACCGAAGGACTCAGCGGTTCTCTTTACGGCGATAAAGGTTATCTCAGTCAATCTCTCGTCAATGAGTTAGCGAAAACAGGAGTGAGAAGAAACCGTCACTGAATATTTCCTATTCGGAAAAAGACTTCTTAATAACGGCTTAAACAGAACCCAGGTCAAATAGAAAAAATTATCAGATTAATGCGCTTAACACGATAGAAACAAAAACTGCGCCCACACCGACGCAGTTTTTATTTTTCACAGTTTTTATTTTTTTACAGAAAGGATATTAACTGGATTTGGACAATAAATGCCCCATTAAACGAGCTTTTGTATCCAGGTAGTAAGCGTTATTGGGGTTACGCCCGACAACCAGTGGCACCCGTTCGACAATGTTAATGCCTGCTCCTAGCATAATCTCAATTTTTTGCGGATTGTTTGTCAGAAGACGAATAGCAGAAACATTCAGTAACTTATACATGTCTGAACACAGAGTGAAATCCCGCTCATCAGCAGCAAAACCTAACTGATGGTTGGCTTCGACAGTATCAACGCCTTTATCTTGTAATGCATAGGCGCGAATTTTATTCAGCAGACCAATATTACGACCTTCCTGGCGGTGATACAGCAGAACTCCCCGACCTTCCTTGCTGATTTGTGACAGAGCAGCCTCTAACTGAAAACCACAATCGCATCTTAAGCTAAATAAAGCATCTCCTGTCAGGCATTCTGAATGGATACGGGATAAAACGGGCTCATCACCTGAAATGTCACCATACACGAGAGCAACATGGTCACGGCCTGTTTCTATCTCTTCAAATCCAATCATCATAAATTCGCCCCAGGGAGTGGGCAGCTTAGCTTCAGCTACTCGTTTTAGCTGCATTTTTGTATTCATATGTTGATTTAGCTCGTTATATACCCGTCGTTTTTCAAGCCACAGTTTGTTGGCGGTGTCGGTTCACCTGGTCACACAGTCTCTATCATATAGTTATCTATGCTGCCGGAGATCTGTTCCTTCACCGTCACGCTGCATCTTGAATTTTATAGGGTATAAATATTGTGATACTTAGAACAATACCAGTTTGGAAATCAGCTAAAACTGCGAAAATTTTCTCTGATTACAGCGCATGTACGCGCTCGGATTATAACAGAAATTATGTTTTTGTCCGTAAAGAAAGATGTTGGCAGATAACACATGAGAGAAATTAATTACAGTAATTTAGCATGCTAAACTATAAACGTATTTTGGGAGAAATATTAGATGTTATCATTCCAATATAGTGACGGAACTGCGGGGGGAGAGGAGTAGAATATTGTCACAAAAAGGGATAAATATTGCTTTGGTGCGATAAAGTGCTTCCTTTGCATAGACGAGAAATGCTAATTTAGCAAGCCGCTATGTCTGTTATTTGGCATATTAATCAGCAACAATCGATAACAGGAAACAATGTGAAATATTTTGTGATTTTATTACTGGCACTGGTTGTTTTTGTTATCTCAGTCACTCTGGGAACGAATAATAATCAAGTAGTAACGTTTAATTATCTGATTGCCAAAGGCAATTATTCGATATCTACTCTGCTGGCGGTATTGTTTGCCATCGGTTTTGCTCTTGGATGGGGAATTTGTGGGGGATTTTATCTGCGTACCAGTATGTCACTAAGACGCGCCAAACGTAAAATTAAGCGTCTGGAGACTCAGTTGGAACAACCAGTTGAGCTACCTACTAAAACTGCCTCTCCAGTAGTTTTAAACAAGGAATAATTCTCCATGTTAGAGCTGTTGTTTCTGTTGCTTCCCATTGCTGCAGCTTATGGTTGGTATATGGGACGCAGAAGTGCTCAACAAGATAAGCAGCAATCTGCAAACCGCTTGTCGCGTGAATATGTTGATGGTGTTAATTTTTTGCTCTCCAATCAGCAAGACAAGGCGGTTGATCTATTTCTTGATATGTTAAAGGAAGATAGTTCAGCGTTTGAAGCCCATTTAACGCTGGGAAATCTGTTCCGTTCTCGTGGTGAAGTTGAAAGAGCCATCCGTATTCACCAATCCCTTATGGAAAGCGCCTCCCTGACATTTGAACAACGTTTGCTCGCTATTCAGCAGCTTGGAAGAGACTATACAGTGGCCGGGTTGTATGACCGTGCAGAAAATATGTTTGTTCAGTTAGTCAATGAAAAGGATTTTCGTGAAAATGCGTTTAACTCCTTGCTAACTATTTATCAATCAACCAGCGACTGGAGCAAAGCTATTGATGTTGCTGAGAAATTGGTCAAATTGGGTAAACAGCAGTTTCGGCAAGAGATTGCCCACTTTTATTGTGAATTGGCTCTGCAAGGTATGGGAGAAGAGAATTTCAGTAATGCCATTGGGTATTTGAACAAAGCAGCTCAGGCAGATAAGAATTGTGCCCGTGTTTCTATCATGCTCGGCCGTATTCATATGGCGCAAAAAGAGTATTTCAAAGCGATTGAGGTACTTAAACGCATTCTTGAACAGGATAAACAGTTGGTCAGCGAATCCCTGCCGATGTTGCAGGAATGTTATCAGGATCTTGCTCAACCAGAAGAGTGGGAAACTTTTGTTCGACGCTGTGTAGAAGAAGATTGTGGCGCAATTGCAGAACTTCATTTGGCTGATATTGTTGAGAAAAAAGAGGGGCGTGATATCGCCCAAAATTACATTAACCGTCAATTGGAAAGTCACCCGACAATGCGTCTGTTTTATCGCCTGATGGATTACCATTTGGCAGACGCAGAAGAAGGCCGGGCTAAAGAAAGTTTGATCCTTCTGCGTAATATGGTGGGTGAGCAGATCCGAACTAAACCAGATTATCGATGCTATAAATGTGGCTTTACTTCTCGCTCACTTTATTGGCATTGCCCTTCATGTCGTTCATGGGACACCATTAAACCCATTCGTGGTTTAGATGGTCAGTGATAGTGTTACGATTATTGGTGGCACTTTTCGACATGTTTTTTCATTTATGAAGTTTTCATTCACGAAATAAAGTTCATTAGTAAATTAAAGGCCAAAGAATGACATCTCATACAACTCAAGCTTTAGGTAAACAGATTGAATCTCCCGTTGTTGTTGCATTGGATTATGACAATCAGGATGCAGCACTGGCATTCGTCGATAAGATTGATCCACAGTCCTGCCGTCTGAAAGTGGGTAAGGAGATGTTTACATTAAATGGCCCACAATTTATTCAGGTATTACATCAACGTGGTTTTGACGTGTTTTTGGATCTCAAATTTCATGATATTCCTAACACAACTGCAAGAGCAGTGGCTGCGGCGGCAGAATTGGGGGTTTGGATGGTCAATATTCACGCCAGTGGCGGGGAGAGAATGATGACCGCAGCCAAAGAGGCTTTATTGCCTTATGGTAAAGATGCCCCGTTGCTAATTGCTGTAACTGTTTTGACCAGTATGGAACAGTCTGACCTGTTGGGAACAGGTATTGATGTCACACCAGCACAACATGCTGAACGTCTGGCAAAATTGACCAAACAATGTGGTTTAGATGGTGTGGTTTGTTCAGCCCATGAAGCTCAGCAATTGAAAGAGGTATGTGGTCAGGAATTCAAACTGATTACACCGGGTATCCGCCCTGAAGGTTCAGATGCCGGAGATCAACGCCGTATTATGACGCCACCACAAGCCGTTCAGACAGGTGTGGATTATATGGTAATCGGTCGTCCGATTACTCGTGCTGAAAATCCTGCACTGGCATTACAGCAAATTAATCAGTCTATTGGGATCGTTCATGGATAATAATTCTCGCCTGGTGTATTCGACAGATATTGGTCGTATTCAAGAAGAAAAAGTGACACCTGCTCGTCCTAAAGGTGATGGTATCGTGCGTATTCAACGTCAAACCAGTGGGCGTAAGGGGAAAGGGGTTTGTGTGATCACAGGTATTGATGCTGATGATCAAGCGCTTGCCAGGCTGGCCGCAGAATTGAAGAAAAAATGTGGTTGTGGTGGCTCCGTTAAGGATGGTGAAATTGAAATCCAGGGTGATAAGCGTGATTTGCTGAAGCAATTGCTGGAAGAAAAAGGAATGAAAGTGAAATTAGCTGGTGGCTGATTTAGTTTCTCATCTTCGCCTCATACTCATTTCATAAATCTTCACAAGCTATGCAGTAAATTAATTGTGTAGCTTGTGATAGCAGCCTATTGATTCAATCAAAATTCAATGCGTTTTATATCTCAAAGTTAAATATTAATAATTCAATTAGATTATCTATTATGAGAAGATTTTAGTATTTTAAAATTCATTATTACTTAGGGCAATCGCATGATGATTCTGTTATTAAATTTTGAAAAAATACAATAGCAGATTGACTTTTAAACAGGTTAACTAGACATCTATTTAGCACACCATTGACACTAAGTTAGTTTAAAAGGTTACTATATATGATAGAAATACGTGAAATTGATAGAGATAATTTGTTTGATATATGCGAATTAACATCGAATAAAGATGGTATTGGAACTGTGATGGAAGAATATATTTGTTGCAATGCTATTTCAATTGCCGAAGCAAAATTTTTTCCTGAATTCAAGCCAAAAGCCTTATATCATAATGGAATATTGATTGGTTTCTTTATGTATAAACATATAGAACAGAAACCACAGGAAGTGGAAATTTGTCGATATATGCTTGATTACAAATTCATAGGAAAAGGGCTAGGGAGAATGACATTTGAAGCGATGTTATCTTACTTTAAAGAAACAGGAGTTAAAACTGTAATCTTGATGATAGATGATGATAATCTAATTGCTAAAAAACTTTATACTTCTTTTGGTTTTGTTTTCACGGGAAAAGTTTTAAAAGAAGAGTATTATTACAGTTTAGATATATAAAAATTTTTTTGATTCAGGGTTACATGTGGCTAATAGAGGGAATGAGGCGAAAGTGCCTCATTCTGTTTGATATCGATAACTTCTACATGCTTCTTTCAAAATTTCTCAAATAATGTCAGACATCAATCTTTTAAAATCAGAAGACTATAATTTGGATCTGAGATAATTTCTGATTCTTCAAATGGTAAATGTAACCATTGTTTAGCCTTATAGGAACGAGTAGAGTCACTATAATGCGGCGAAGCAGGATCATCTGACAATGAGGTTAATAATGAAGTATAAGCCTCTACTTTATTATTTGGAAAGCTAATAATCTGTAAGTAACTGTTGCCAAAGGTAGCGAGTTTTGTATCATCGATACTTTTTACACAAGCAATAGTGAAATAACCGATTTCATCACAGCCACCATATAAAGGAACACGATTATTTCCTCGCGATAAATATAAATAGTCACCCCGTTGTGCATTCAGTGATAATCCGCGGTGGTTTAAATCCAGCACGGTGGCTCCCAGTGCTTGCCGGAGTGTTTCTGTTATATCAGCATGGAGTTTACGTGGTGTATTTAATGGATCATTTTTGTTGAAGGGAATGGCAAATAAAATATGGTCCGGTAAGTCCAGCAGACGCTCCCAAACACCATCCCAAATATGTGCTCCTCGCGCGGTAATATGACCACTATTATCCCAAGCCTTCAGAATATGGCAGGCTGCGGTTACATTAACTCGTTGCGGAGAGGAGTAGGTTATATTGCTCATAGGGTCATGTTGTACATCGACCAGCGGTGAATGACAGGCTTTTTCTATCAGTTGAGATTTGAATAATTCAGCGGTTAAAACGCGACTGTTCAAAACCATTTTCTGGAGTATTTCACTATTGATGAATTTCCCCGGATACTGATCATGACCTTTCAAACGTTCTTGTACCATTATATGGCCCAAACGTGTACGCATACTGACAGGCTTATTACCATCGGGGCCAAAGATGACAGGATAACCCGTCAAGGGTGATTGGGGATTGGTAAGCCAATAACTGTCGTTCATATTGGCAACATAATCAGTGCGCAGCAAATTAGGCATTCGCGCAGGTCCTACAGCACCTGTTTGAACTGAATCAGGGTCACTCTGCCAATCACAGAAACTGTGTGAACCGTCAAAAAATGGAATACCCGGCTCCAATTGAGCAGCCAAGATTTGGCGGGATTTGGTGGTACAAATTTTCATTTGCTCTGGGGAAACATTAGGGACAGCCCCCATATCCGCATACCAGGCCTGATCACTGCCACGACCAACGGCGACGGTATTCACCCAGGGCATAGCCGCTTCTTGCTGTTGGATAGCAATAAATTCGTCAAGAGAACGGGATTGACCCCAGCGTAACCAGTTTCGCCATAAGCGGAAATTTTCTTGATTGATGTCGCGAACTGCAAATGCTTTTTTTGTGTCCCAACGTAGTGGGGAAAGATTCACCAGTGGCCCATATTCTGACTTATACAATGTGCGAGTAACAGGAATCAGAGCGCCAGAATCTTGTTTAACTTGAACTGTAATGGTGTTGGCTTGCATTTTTATTTTTTTGCCATCACGGAGGTAACTTAATGGATCATCAGGTGCCAAACTGAGTTCATAAAAACCCATGCGAGCGGTTACCGAATTGGTGTGACTCCATGCAATATTATTGTTAAAACCAATTTGGATAATGGGAATACCTAAAAATGACGCTCCACTGACATTGATTTCACCAGGGATAGTGAATTGAGCCTGGTAGAAACGGTCTGGGCCAAACCAAAACCAATGCGGATTGCCAAATAATAGAGGGGAGTCTGAATTGGTGGCTTGTGTTCCAAATCCATAAACATTACTGCCAATGCCTCTGCTTACCAAACTGTTCAAACGAAATGCAGTTGTCGATACTGGTGACTCTGAGGTTGAAATATCTGTAGTTGATAATGTAGTGGGAGGTTGGGCACTGACAATGTTGGTTAACATACGGATGTACCCTTCCGCGAGTGAGGCAGCATACATACGTCGATAAATATCGTGTTCACTGATTGGCTGGAGCCAGGCATTATTGCGACAAGCGTGATGAGCTGTGCTATGAAGGGGCAATTCGTGCAGGTATCGGTTATAACCAGCTGTAAAGCCGGAAACAAGTTGTCTGACTTTTTCAGGTTGGGCTTGAATCATACGCTCCAGCATATCTTCTGAAAGAATATGGCGGTGATAAAAATCAGAATCCAGATTTTTCACTCTATTCGTTATCCCTTCATAAACCAGTATGGCTTGTCCGCCAAAATATCGGGATCGTTCGCCACGATAAGTCAGAAAGGAATCTGCCATAGTACAAAGGTTATCCTGTGCCTGAACATAACCATAGCCATAACCTAATCCAATCCAATTTTTGGCTTTAATATGGGGAATGCCCAAACTGGTGCGACGTATTTCTGCATATTTATCTGAATGACTATTAGCTTGTGTCGCAGGAGCGTGATGAAGACAGCCCCCTGATAAGCCTGAGATAAAAATGCAGGTAATCATTTTAAGGAAAGATTTTATTTTTATCGTTTCAAATATCATGTTTCTTTTTCCCAGCAATTGTAAAAAACATCCCTTCATAGAAGAAGATAGTATTCTTGGCAGAGCTGCTAACCACCTCCATAGGAGGTGGTATACAGTTAATAATTTTCTTTTGTAGCCATAATGGCTTCCAGTAAGGCCTGACCGACATGTTTGATATGCGGCAACTTCATAATGGATTCATGAGAACCAACAACAGGAACGATAGAGAGCTGTTCTGGTGGAATAACATCTTCCCACCCAAGGGCATAGCTATGTTGCTCATTTTGTTCTGTTGCCTTGAATAAGACGACATGAAAAGGGATTTCTGAAGCAATGTTTGTTGGGGCAATATAATGATAAGCCGCAACCGTGATATTATGATAAAGACTCAGATAGTAGAGAATATTATCTGAAGGGATTTGAGGTGGTAATAAATCGTTCTGCTGAGCAAAAGCCAGCAGGGTATTGTAGTCATGTTTATCTGTCATCCTTTGTAATTCCTCATTCACGTGAGGGGAAATCTCTGTCTCTTCTGCGAGTAAGTCATACAAAGTATTTTTTGCATTAAATAGTAATCCAGCCTGTTTATCTTCCTGAGTGAATGTATCCTGATAACTAGCAACCGAATCAATTAATCCTATGAAATTGACTGTGTCTCCCTCAGCTATTAATTGGTTGGCTATTTCATATGCAAGAGTTCCGCCGATTGACCATCCAGCAATCGTATAAGGTCCTGATATTTGGGCTTGACGAATAGAGGTAATATATTCTTTAGCCATTTCGCTAAATGTTAATTGAAGATTTTCATCTCCGAATCTATCACTGGCGGTAATTCCATAAATTGTCATATCTTGATCATGAATATGCGCGGCAAGATCATAGGCATAGTGGACGCCACCTCCTGCTGGATGGACAAGAAGCAGTGACGATTCTCCTTTGCCCTGGCGGATAGTGACTATGTTTTTTTGCTGTTCCTGATGGTTACCGGATAAAAGCTGTTGGAGGTAACAGGCAAGCTTACTGATTGTTGGGTGAAGGAATAGATCTCGTATTGCGATATTGATGTTTAAAGCCCGACGTAAGCGTGTAACAATTTGTAATGTCAGTAGAGAGTGCCCACCTAATTCGAAGAAATGATCATGCCGTCCGATACGGTCTAATCCGAGGTTTTCTTGCCAAATTTCAGCAATGATATTCTCTATTTCACCGATAGGTGCCTCATAGTCTTGAGTAATCACAGCAAGCGCATCTGGTGATGGTAAAGATTGGCGATCCAGCTTACCATTTGGCGTTAGTGGAAATGAATCTAATGTTACAAAAGCATTGGGGATCATATAGTGGGGCAAACTGGTATGTAAAGTTTCCCGCAATTGTTCTAAATTCAGGGTTATCTCTGGCTGTAAAACCAGATAAGCCACCAGACGCTTATCATGAGTGATATCTTCACGTACCATCACAATCGCTTCTTGGATCCCAGGATAGGCAAGTAGTCTGGCTTCAATTTCACCCAGTTCAATCCGAAAACCACGGATCTTGACCTGAAAATCATTACGTCCGAGATAATCGATAGTCCCATCAGAAAGCCAACGTCCTAAATCTCCTGTTTTATACATTCGCGCATCAACTTGCTCACTGAAAGGATTGTGAACAAAGCGTTCATTGGTAAGTTCTGGCCGATTTAAATAACCACGAGCCACTCCGATACCTCCGATGTGAATTTCACCAATTACTCCAATGGGGACCGGCTGGTTGTGTTTATCAAGTAAATAAATTTGAGTATTGGCTATTGGACGACCAATCGTTATTTGAGATTTCGTATGATGGTTGATTTGCTCCATCAAAATGTTAGTGGATGCTGTTGACCAGATAGTTGTTTCTGTTGGTCCATACAGATTCCATAAGCTACTGACTTTTTGTTTTAAACGTTGTGCCAGTTCGTGAGATAGCGCTTCACCACCGCTTAATGCCTTGATGTCCGCCCCTGTCCATCCAGAATCAAGCAACATTCTCCAGGCGGTAGGTGTAGCCTGTACAATTTTGATGTTATGTAATGCAATTAATGCTGCCAATTGTTCGGGATCTTTGGCTATTTGTGACGGCGCTAAGACAATACGGCTGCCGCTGAATAAGGGTAAATAAAGTTCCAGCCCGGCTATATCAAAGCCAATGGTAGTGGAGAACAGCATGGTGTCGTCGGTAGTAATTTGTAATATCTCTTGCATTGAGAGCAGCAGGTTAACCACACTAATATGTTCTATCATTACCCCTTTGGGTAGCCCTGTTGAGCCGGAAGTATACAGCACATACGCCAGATTACGTGATGTAACACCTGAATCAGAGGCTGACAAATTACAATCTGGCTGATTTCTGATTTTTGCCTGGTACTCATTATCATCCAGTACCAATAAGGGAATTTCTGTATCGGAGAAACGAACTTGCAGGGCATATTGGGTCAGTAATACTACAGGCCGGCTGTCTGACAGCATATAGGACAGTCGTTCAGTAGGATAATCTGGGTCAAGAGGAACATAACCCGCGCCTGCTTTCAATATGCCTAATAAGCCGATGACCATATCCAGACTACGCTCAACACAAATTGCTATCCGATCATCTGGGCGTATACCAAGTTCAATTAAATAGTGTGCTAGCTGATTAGCTTTTCGGTTCAGTTCGTCGTAACACAATTGTTGATCGCCGTAAATTAAGGCGATAGCCATAGGAGAATCTTCTGCTTGTTGCTCAAAGCGTTGGTGGATTAAATCATCTTGCGAATATTCAATATGAGTGTTGTTGAATGTTTGCAAGAGTTGAATACGCTCTTCCTGTGGCAGGATGTTCAATTGTCGGCAGGTACGTTCTGGTGAGTTTTGCAAAATCTCGACTAAATCGTATAGCACAGTGTGCATGAAGGCGTTAATCCGTTTGGGATCAAGGAATGATACACACTGCATGGTCAGCGTGAATCCCTGTCCAGTATCATCAACTGCCAGACTTAGTGGGTAGTTGGTACGTTCATTAGAACTTAACAGCTCGATACCTTCCTCAGCAGATCGCGTATTCTGGTCGTTATCATTATTTGGGCTGTGGCGATAATTCAACAGACTGTTAAACAGAGGTAAAGGCGCCTTGACGCCACTGCATTGTTGAGCCAATGAAAGTGGAGCTTGTTCGTGTTCCAATAATTCACTCAATACCTGGTAAGTCTGCTGAACAACTTGCTGCACAGTGAAACCACCTAATTTAATGCGGATGGGAAGTGTATTCATAAACATACCGAGTGTTTTGTCTGAATTGACTACCCCCTGTAAACGTCCCAACAGCACAGTGCCAAAAACAACATCATCTCGTCCGCTGCATTGTGCCAGTACTTGTGCCCAGCCGATGTGGAACAGTACTGCTGCACTGACTCCTTGTTGGTGAGCACAATTTCGCAATGCTTGTGCCAGTGATGTTTCTAATTCGCATTCAGCTTCTGCGAACTGTTCACTGTTTTCGCCATGAACTTCCAACAAACCAAAAGGCAAAGTCGGTTCATCGACATCAGCTAAAAGCTGGCGGAAGTAAGCTTGGTGTTGCTCAAGAGGCACCATGCGGAGCTGGGCGATAAAGTTACGGTAAGGCAGAGGAGGGGGAAGTTGATTACCTTGCCCCAAGAGTATTGTCTGAATTTCATTGAATATGATTTCCAGTGAGTGATGATCACAAACCAGATGGTGATGTAGCAGGGCCAGCAACCATTTTCCACTATGGGGATCTTTGGCAATGGTGGCTGATAATAATGGAGCCTGTGTGATATTCAGACGTATCAAATGTGGATCAGTATGATGGAGTAATTGCTGCTCAGCCTGACCTTCGGGTGACAATGTCAGTTCGGTAATAGGAAGCTGTGCTTGACGATAAATAACTTGCACGGGTTCAGGAAGATCATTCCAATGAACCGCGCTACGTAAGATATCGTGACGGTTGATTATCTGCTGTAGTGCCTGTAAAAATGTTTCCAGCCTTGCACGACCGTCAAAGGCTATCATCATATTGTCCAGATAAATGTCACCTTTTGTTTCCAGTAAATGGTGAAACAGAATCCCTTCTTGTAATGGCCCCAGTGGGTAAATATCTTGAATATTGCTAACACCCCCAACCACGCTGGCAACGATTTGATCAATTTGCTCTTGTGTTAGTAATACCAATGGCAACATATCTGGTGTGATAATTTGACTATCATTTGTGATCAGATTAGGTGGAATGATTTGTGCTGTAGGATCATCAGTGGTCTTATTAATTAGATGGTTTGCCATATCTGCTAAGACAGGAAATGAAAATACGGCACTGACTTGCAATGTAAAGCCGCGTTGGCGCAGTTGTTCTATTAGACTGACGACCAGTAAAGAATGTCCGCCCAATTCAAAAAAGTTATCATGACGTCCTACCTGTTCCAGTTGTAGCAGATTTTGCCAGATAGTGGCTAATTGCTGTTCAGTTGTGTTGACAGGAGCTTGATATTCACGACTGATGACATCTGTGTGTTTAGGTACTGGTAATGCCTTGCGATCTATTTTCCCATTTGGGGTAAGTGGAAAAGCATCCAATGTCACAAATATACTGGGCAGCATATATTCCATTAAATGTGTACTTAATTGTTCACGCAACTGAATGGCATCGGGCGTGATATCTGACTGTGGGATAATATAAGCTACCAGATTGGTATTACCGTCCTTTTCTTCACGCGCTATAACCACAGCCTCTTTAACCCCCGGGCAGGCGGCCAGCCGGGTTTCAATTTCCCCCGGTTCAATGCGGAAGCCGCGGATCTTGACCTGAAAGTCATTGCGCCCCAGATAGTGGATATGCCCCTCCGGCCCCCAGTGCCCCAGATCCCCGGTGCGGTACATACGGGCCCCCGGCTGGGCGCTGAACGGATCACGGATAAACCGATCGGTGGTCAGATCAGGGCGGTTCAGGTAACCGCGGGCGACCCCCGCGCCCCCCACATAAATTTCCCCCGTGACCCCGACAGGCACCGGCTGGCCGTGCGTATCCAGGATATAGATTTTGCTGTTGGACAGCGGGCGGCCAATCGGGACGGCGGCCGTGAGTGCCGGCAGCTGCGGGGCCTGCCCGGCGTTCTCCGCGGCCCAGATAGTGGCCGTGACGGTGGTTTCCGTGGGGCCGTAGGCGTTAAGCCAGCGGCACGGCTGCGTTTCGGGCAGGGCCTGCCACGTCTGTAAGTGGCGGGCCGCTGCTTTTTCGCCGCCCACCGTCACCGTGCGTAAATCCGGGCTGAAGGGGCAGCGGCCGGCCGCCAGCTCCTGAACCCACAGGTGCCAGAACGCGGCCGGCACATCCAGGGCGGTGATTTTCTGCGCATGCAGAAACGCGCTAAATGCGCTGTCGGGGACTTGCAGGGCGGCCGGCCGCAGGATTAAGGTGGCCCCGGCGGCGAAGGTCGGGAAGATTTCCGACACCGCGGTATCAAACGCCACGGCGGTAAACTGCAACACCCGGTCGCGGGCGGTCAGGGGATTGACCTGCAACTGTGCCGCGACAAAGCTGGTCACATTGCGGTGTTCAATCATCACCCCTTTCGGTAACCCGGTCGAGCCGGAGGTGTAAATCACGTAGGCCAGATGGTGCGGCTGCAAGCCCAGCCGGGCCGGTTGCGGGTTTTCAGCCGCATACGTGTCGAGGGAGGCCTGCTGATGGGCCGTATCCAGGCACCAGATGGGAACGCGGGTCTCGGGCAGGTGCGGCTGTAAATGGGTTTGGGTCAGCAGCAGGACCGGCGCACAGTCTGCCAGCAGATACGTCAGGCGTTCGCGCGGGTGGTCGGTGGCCAGCGGCACATAACCGGCCCCCGCTTTGAGGATCCCCAGCAGGCCGATAATCAGGGCGGGCCCGCGCTCGGCGTAAATCGCCACCCGGTCATCGGGCCGCACGCCGGCGGCTATCAGGGCGTGGGCCAGCTGATTGGCGCGCCGGTTGAGGGCGGCGTAACTGAGTGACGTGTCGCCCCAGACCAGGGCGGGGGCGGCCGGCGTGCGGGCCGCCTGCTGCTCAACCGTCTGGTGAAGCAGGCCGGCCGGCGGGGCCGTGACCGTGGCCGGATTAAAGGCCACCAGTAACCGGGTGCGCTCCTCGTCCGGCAAGACCGTCAGGCTGCGGATAGCGCGGGCCGGCGCGGTGTGCAGGGCATTGACCAGCTGGCTTAACGCCGACACCATATAGTGGTTAATGCGGGCCGGGTTCAGGGACTGCGGGCACTGGGCGGTTAACGCAAACCCGTCCTCAAAGGCATCCACATCCAGCGATAACGGGTAGTTGCTGTGTTCTTCATCGGAAAGAACCTGGATCCCGGCCCAGGCCGGTGAGGCCGTGGGATCGGGCTCCCGCTGGCTGTGGCGGAAATTGAGTAAACTGCTGAACAGGGGCCGCGGGGCCGGAATGCCACTGCACCGCTGCGCCAGGGCCAGCGGCGTTTGCTCATGCGCCAGCAGGGCACTGAGCTGCTGATGGGTGGCCTGTACGGTCTGTTGCACCGTGTCAGCCTGTAGCCGAATACGGACCGGCAGGGTATTGATCAGCATGCCGAATACCTGGGCCGTCCCGGCCCCGCCCTGCAGGCGCCCGAGTAACACCGTGCCGAACACAATATCGTCCCGCCCGCTGCACAGGGCCAGCACCTGGGCCCAGGCGACATGGAACAGGACCGCAGCGCTGACCCCCTGCTGGCGGGCACACGCGGTTATCTGCTGGCTGAGCGCGTTATCCAGCGGCATCACGGCTTCGGCGATATCGGCCGGCAGGTTTTGGGTATCGGCCAGGCCGAACGGCAGGGTGGGCTCGGTCACATCCCCGAGCAGCGCGCGGAAGTAAGCCCGGTGGGTTTCCGCCGGCACCGCCCGGATCTGGGCAATAAAGTGCCGGTAAGGCAGGGACGGCGGCAGCGTGTCACCCTGGCCGGCGAGCAGCGCCTGCATCTCATGAAAGATGATGTCCAGGGACAGGTGATCACACACCAGATGATGGTGTTGCAGGGCCAGAAGCCAGTGTGCGTGGCCCGGCTCTTGCGCGAAGGTGGCGGCCAGTAACGGGGCCCGGGTGATATCCAGGCGGGTCAGGCGGGGATCCGTCAGGCGGCGTAACTGCAGGTCGGCCGCCTCGCCGGGGACCAGCACGGCTTCGGTGCGGGGCAGGGGCGCCTGACGGTACACCACCTGCACGGGTTCGGGCAGGCCCTGCCAGTGGATTGCACTGCGTAAAATATCATGGCGGTCGATCACCTGTTGCAGGGCCTGTAAGAACGCTTCCAGCCGCGGGCGGCTGTCAAAGCGGATAAACTGGCGGTCCAGGTAGGTGTCGCCGCGGGTTTCCAGCAAATAATGGAATAAAATCCCTTCCTGCAGGGGCCCCAGCGGGTATATATCTTGCACATTGCGTGCGCCGCCGGCGACCCGGGCGACAATCGGGTCAAGCTGTGCCGGGGTCAGTGACAGCAGCGGTAACATCGCCGGGGTGATGGCCGGGCAGTCCGGCGGGATCAGGCTGGCGGCCCCGGCCGGTACGGGGCTGGCCGCCGGTTCGTGGTGCAGTTGCCGGGCCATCGCGGCCAGGGTCGGGGCGGCAAACACGGCGCTGACCGGCAGGGTCCAGTGGTGCTGGCGCAGCTGCTCGATCAGGGTGACCACCAGCAACGAATGCCCGCCCAGTTCAAAGAAATTATCGTGGCGGCCGACCTGGGCCAGCCGGAGCAGGGCCTGCCAAATTGCCGCCAGCTGCTGCTCGGCCGCGCCCTGCGGGGCCGCATAGTCCCGGCTGACCCGGGCGGCGCGATCGGGGGCCGGTAAAGCCGGGCGGTCAATTTTGCCACTCGGGGTCAGCGGGAAGGCGTCCAGGGTCACGAAGGCACTGGGGATCATATAGCCGGCCAGGTGCGGGCTGAGCTGGTCACGCAGCCGGGCGGCCTCCAGCGGACTACCGGCGTCGGGGACTAAATACGCCACCAGCTGTTTATCCCCGCGCTCGTCTTCCCGGACGAGAACCAGGGCGTCCTTCACACCGGGACACGCCACCAGCTGCGTTTCGATTTCCCCCGGTTCAATGCGGAAGCCGCGCAGTTTGACCTGAAAATCATTGCGCCCCAGGTAGTGGATATCGCCCGCCGGCCCCCAGTGGCCCAGATCCCCGGTGCGGTACATCCGGGCGTCCGGTTCGGCGCGGAAGGGATCGGGGAGAAAGCGGTCCGCGGTCAGGTCAGGCCGGTTCAGGTAGCCGCGGGCCACCCCCTCGCCGCCGATATAGAGTTCGCCGGTAACCCCGACGGGCACGGGCTGCCCCAGGGGATCGAGGATATAGACGGTGGTATTGGCCATGGGCCGGCCGATGGGGATATCGTCCGCGGGCGGGGGATGGCCGGGCTCATACAGGCAGGCGGTGGCATTGACGGTGGTTTCGGTCGGGCCATAAATATTAATCCAGCGGCAGGCCTGGGTCGCCGGGCTGGCTGACCAGGCCTGCAGGTGGCGCACTTCCGCTTTTTCGCCGCTGGCGGCCACGGAACGCAGGGCGGGCGGGGGCACGCTGTGCCCGGCCCGGACTTCCTGCGCCCAGAGATGCCAGAACGCGGTGGGCAAATCAACCACCGTGATATGATGGGTGTGCAGAAAGGCCGTAAAGTCGCTGTCCGGCACTTTAAGGCGGGCCGGGCGCAAGACCAGGGTGGCGCCCGCCGCCAGGGTGGGGAAGATTTCGGCCACGGAATTATCAAAGCCAAAGGAAGCGAACTGCAGCACCCGGTCATGCGGCGTCAGGGCGGTCAGCTGGATTTGCGCCTGTATAAAATTCACCACCTGCCGGTGCTCGACCATCACCCCTTTCGGCCGGCCGGTGGAGCCGGAGGTATACAGCACATACGCCAGATTGGCGGGCGTGAGGCCGGAGGCCGGGATGGAAATATTGTCATGGGGGTAACCGGCGAGCTGCGTGTGATGGGCGGCGCCGTCCAGGGCCCAAATGGGCCGGCCGCTGCTGGCCAGGCGGGCCTCCAGGTGACGCTGGGTCAGTATCAGCACTGGCCGGCTGTCCGCCAGCATATAGGTTAACCGGTCGGTGGGGTAGTCGGGATCGAGCGGCACGTAGCTGGCGCCGGCCTTTAAGATGGCCAGCATCCCGATGATCATCGCCGGGCTGCGTTCGGCACACAGGGCAATACGGTCATCCGGGCGGACGCCCGTGGCCCGGAGGGCATGGGCCAGCTGATTGGCCTGCCGGTTTAATTCGGCATAACTGAGCCGGCCGGTTTCGCTCACCAGGGCCGGGGCCGCGGGGGTGGCGGCCGCCTGCTGTTCAATCAGCTGGTGGATAAGCGACTCCCGCGGGTAAGCCCGGGCGGTGGCGTTAAACTGGGTCAGTAACTGGTGGCGCTGTGCCGGGGTCAGCAGCGGGAGTGATCCGACGGGCTGGCTGGCATCGGCGGCCATCGCCGTCAATACCCGGGTCAGATAGCCGCTGAGACGGGTGATGGTGGCCCGCTCGAACAGGTCGCGGGCGTATTCCAGCTCGCCCGAAATCCCCGCGGCGGTTTCATTCAGGGATAACGTCAGGTCAAACTGGGCATTATTGCGGGCGGCGGGCACCTCGGTCAGGGTTAACCCGGGTAATTCGAACCGCGAATGTTTGGGGGTGTTATCCAGGGCAAACATCACCTGAAAGATCGGGCTGTGGCTCAGGCTGCGCGGGGGGTGCAGGGCCTCGACCAGCTGTTCAAACGGCAGATCCTGATGGGCATACGCTGCCATCGTGTGGGTTTTTACCCGGGCCAGTAAGGCCTGCACGGTGGGGTTATCGTCCAGCGTGACCCTTAAGGCCAGGGTATTGACAAAGAAGCCGATTAACGGCTCTAACGCACTGTGCTGCCGGTTTGCCACGGGGGTGCCAATCACGATATCCGGCTGGCCGCTTAACCGGGCCAGTAAAATCGCCCAGCCGGTCAGCAGGGTCATAAACAGGGTGGTGCCCTGCTGCTGGCTGACGGTTTTTTAAGGCGGCCACCAGGGGCGGGGCTAAGGTCACGGGCACCTGATCGCCCCGGTAGCTTTGCACGGCAGGCCGGGCGTGATCGGTGGGTAAGGCCAGTAACGCCGGGGCACCGTGTAACGCCCGGCGCCAGAAGTCCAGCTGGGTTGCCAGCACCGTCCCCTGTAACCATTGCCGCTGCCACAGCGCATAATCGGCATACTGCACGGGCAGCGGCGGCAGCGGATCGGGCTGCCCCTGGGTAAAGGCCCGGTAAAGGGTGGCCAGTTCATGCAGCAGGATATTCAGGGACCAGCCATCGGTAATAATGTGGTGCTGGGTTAACAGCAGGCGGTACTGGTGGTCGGCAAGCTTCAGTAATTGGGCGCGTATCAGGGGGCCGGTGCCAAAATCAAAGGGGTGGGTGGCTTCCCACTCAGTGGCAGCATCAAGGGCCGCGTGCCGGTCGGCGGCCGGTAACCGGCTGAGATCGTGCACCGTCAGGGCAAACCCGCTGTCCGGGGGGCCGATGATTTGCCGGGCTTGTCCGTCGATCAGCCGGAAGGTGGTGCGCAGGATTTCGTGCCGGGCGACCAGGCGATCCAACGCGGCGTTGAGGGCCGGCAGATCCAGAACGCCGTGCAAATGTAAACCATCTGATACGTGATAGGCGGTTTGGGCTGCGGGGTCGAGTTGCGCTAAAAACCATAAGCGCTGCTGCGCCCAGGAGAGTGGTAATTCCTGTTTCGGATCAGTTCTACTGACTAGCTGATATTTTTCTTCAATTTGCTTATCTGGAATCCGTCCTTTCAGTTTTTTCTGAAGTACTGCCTGCTTTAACTGATTTAGTCTCTGTTCGTTATTATTCATTTTGTTTATTTTGTCCATTTTGTTCACTATTAATCTTCACGTAACATGGCAAGTAACTCATCCTCAGACAGATCATCCAGCTCTTGTTGTATAGAACTGATATCTTGTTGTATTGATGAAATAAGTTCAGCAAGTTGAGATAGAGTTGAATGACGGAAGATATCTGCAACCGATATATCGAGATGAAATGTATTACGCAGGCGTCTGGATAATTGCATGATAGAAAGCGAGTTTCCTCCCAATACAAAGAAATCATCATGGCGTCCAGCTTGGTCCAACCCTAATAAATCCTGCCAAATTGTGGCAAGTTGTTGCTCAATTTCGCCTTGAGGAATTTCATATGCATGGACAGCAATAGAGGAACGATCCGGCTCAGGCAGTGCCTGACGATCCAGTTTTCCATTTGCGGTGAGCGGCAAGGTGTCCAATATCATATAAGCCTGAGGAAGCATATACTCCATTAAGTGACGGCTGAGTTGTTCACGCAATTCATTGGGATCTAAAGAGATATTGGGTTGTGGTATTAGATAAGCGACTAGATATTGATCCCCTGTTGTATTTTCACGTGCAATGACCACAGCCTCTTTAACCCCCGGGCAGGCGGCCAGCCGGGTTTCAATTTCCCCCGGTTCAATGCGGAAGCCGCGGATCTTGACCTGAAAGTCATTGCGCCCCAGATAGTGGATATGCCCCTCCGGCCCCCAGTGCCCCAGATCCCCGGTGCGGTACATGCGGGCCCCCGGCTGGGCGCTGAACGGATCACGGATAAACCGATCGGCGGTCAGATCAGGGCGGTTCAGGTAACCGCGGGCGACCCCCGCGCCCCCCACATAAATTTCCCCCGTGACCCCGACAGGCACCGGCTGGCCGTGCGTATCCAGGATATAGATTTTGCTGTTGGACAGCGGGCGGCCAATCGGGACGGCGGCCGTGAGTGCCGGCAGCTGTGGGGCCTGTCCGGCGTTCTCCGCGGCCCAGATAGTGGCCGTGACGGTGGTTTCCGTGGGGCCGTAGGCGTTAAGCCAGCGGCACGGCTGCGTTTCGGGCAGGGCCTGCCACGTCTGTAAGTGGCGGGCCGCTGCTTTTTCGCCGCCCACCGTCACCGTGCGTAAATCCGGGCTGAAAGGGCAGCGGCCGGCCGCCAGCTCCTGAACCCACAGGTGCCAGAACGCGGCCGGCACATCCAGGGCGGTGATTTTCTGCGCATGCAGAAACGCGCTAAATGCGCTGTCGGGGACTTGCAGGGCAGCCGGCCGCAGGATTAAGGTGGCCCCGGCGGCGAAGGTCGGGAAGATTTCCGACACCGCGGTATCAAACGCCACGGCGGTAAACTGCAATACCCGGTCGCGGGCGGTCAGGGGATTGACCTGCAACTGTGCCGCGACAAAGCTGGTCACATTGCGGTGTTCAATCATCACCCCTTTCGGTAACCCGGTCGAGCCGGAGGTGTAAATCACGTAGGCCAGATGGTGCGGCTGCAAGCCCAGCCGGGCCGGTTGCGGGTTTTCAGCCGCATACGTGTCGAGGGTGGCCTGCTGATGGGCCGCATCCAGGCACCAGATGGGAACCGGGGTCTCGGGCAGGTGCGGCTGTAAATGGGTTTGGGTCAGCAGCAGGGCCGGCGCACAGTCTGCCAGCAGATACGTCAGGCGTTCGCGCGGGTGGTCGGTGGCCAGCGGCACATAACCGGCCCCCGCTTTGAGGATCCCCAGCAGGCCGATAATCAGGGCGGGCCCGCGCCCGGCGTAAATCGCCACCCGGTCATCGGGCCGCACGCCGGCGGCTATCAGGGCGTGGGCCAGCTGATTGGCGCGCCGGTTGAGGGCGGCGTAACTGAGTGACGTGTCGCCCCAGACCAGGGCAGGGGCGGCCGGCGTGCGGGCCGCCTGCTGCTCAACCGTCTGGTGAAGCAGGCCGGCCGGCGGGGCCGTGACCGTGGCCGGATTAAAGGCCACCAGTAACCGGGTGCGCTCCTCGTCCGGCAAGACCGTCAGGCTGCGGATAGCGCGGGCCGGCGCGGTGTGCAGGGCATTGACCAGCTGGCTTAACGCCGACACCATATAGTGGTTAATGCGGGCCGGGTTCAGGGACTGCGGGCACTGGGCGGTTAACGTAAACCCGTCCTCAAAGGCATCCACATCCAGCGATAACGGGTAGTTGCTGTGTTCTTCACCGTCGAGGATCTGGATCCCGGCCCAGGCCGGTGAGGCCGTGGGATCGGGCTCCCGCTGGCTGTGGCGGAAATTGAGTAAGCTGCTGAACAGGGGCCGCGGGGCCGGAATGCCACTGCACCGCTGCGCCAGGGCCAGCGGCGTTTGCTCGTGCGCGAGCAGGGCACTGAGCTGCTGATGGGTGGCCTGTACGGTCTGTTGCACCGTGTCAGCCTGTAGCCGAATACGGACCGGCAGGGTATTGATCAGCATGCCGAATACCTGGGCTGTCCCGGCCCCGCCCTGCAGGCGCCCGAGTAACACCGTGCCGAACACAATATCGTCCCGCCCGCTGCACAGGGCCAGCACCTGGGCCCAGGCGACATGGAACAGGACCGCGGCGCTGACCCCCTGCTGGCGGGCACACGCGGTTATCTGCTGGCTGAGCGCGTTATCCAGCGGCATCGCGGCTTCGGCGATATCGGCCGGCAGGTTTTGGGTATCGGCCAGGCCGAACGGCAGGGTGGGCTCGGTCACATCCCCGAGCAGCGCGCGGAAGTAAGCCCGGTGGGTTTCCGCCGGCACCGCCCGGATCTGGGCAATAAAGTGCCGGTAAGGCAGGGACGGCGGCAGCGTGTCACCCTGGCCGGCGAGCAGCGCCTGCATTTCATGAAAGATGATGTCCAGGGACAGGTGATCACACACCAGGTGATGGTGTTGCAGGGCCAGAAGCCAGTGTGCGTGGCCCGGCTCTTGCGCGAAGGTGGCAGCCAGTAATGGGGCCCGGGTGATATCCAGGCGGGGGGCCGTCAGGCGGCGTAACTGCAGGTCGGCCGCCTCGCCGGGGACCAGCACGGCTTCGGTGCGGGGCAGGGGCGCCTGACGGTACACCACCTGCACGGGTTCGGGCAGGCCCTGCCAGTGGACCGCACTGCGCAAAATATCATGGCGGTCGATCACCTGTTGCAGGGCCTGTAAGAACGCCTCCAGCCGCGGGCGGCTGTCAAAGCGGATAAACTGGCGGTCCAGGTAGGTGTCGCCGCGGGTTTCCAGCAAATAATGGAATAAAATCCCTTCCTGCAGGGGCCCCAGCGGGTATATATCTTGCACATTGCGTGCGCCGCCGGCGACCCGGGCGACAATCGGGTCAAGCTGTGCCGGGGTCAGTGACAGCAGCGGTAACATCGCCGGGGTGATGGCCGGGCAGTCCGGCGGGATCAGGCTGGCGGCCCCGGCCGGTACGGGGCTGGCCGCCGGTTCGTGGCGCAGTTGCCGGGCCATCGCGGCCAGGGTCGGGGCGGCAAACACGGCGCTGACCGGCAGGGTCCAGTGGTGCTGGCGCAGCTGCTCGATCAGGGTGACCACCAGCAACGAATGCCCGCCCAGTTCAAAGAAATTATCGTGGCGGCCGACCTGGGCCAGCCGGAGCAGGGCCTGCCAAATTGCCGCCAGCTGCTGCTCGGCCGCGCCCTGCGGGGCCGCATAGTCCCGGCTGACCCGGGCGGCGCGATCGGGGGCCGGTAAAGCCGGGCGGTCAATTTTGCCGCTCGGGGTCAGCGGGAAGGCGTCCAGGGTCACGAAGGCACTGGGGATCATATAGCCGGCCAGGTGCGGGCTGAGCTGGTCACGCAGCCGGGCGGCCTCCAGCGGACTACCGGCGTCGGGGACTAAATACGCCACCAGCTGTTTATCCCCGCGCTCGTCTTCCCGGACGAGAACCAGGGCGTCCTTCACGCCGGGACACGCCACCAGCTGCGTTTCGATTTCCCCCGGTTCAATGCGGAAGCCGCGCAGTTTGACCTGAAAATCATTGCGCCCCAGGTAGTGGATATCGCCCGCCGGCCCCCAGTGGCCCAGATCCCCGGTGCGGTACATCCGGGCATCCGGTTCGGCGCGGAAGGGATCGGGGAGAAAGCGGTCCGCGGTCAGGTCAGGCCGGTTCAGGTAGCCGCGGGCCACCCCCTCGCCGCCGATATAGAGCTCGCCGGTAACCCCGACGGGCACGGGCTGCCCCAGGGGGTCGAGGATATAGACGGTGGTATTGGCCATGGGCCGGCCGATGGGGATATCGTCCGCGGGCGGGGGATGGCCGGGCTCATACAGGCAGGCGGTGGCATTGACGGTGGTTTCGGTCGGGCCATAAATATTAATCCAGCGGCAGGCCTGGGTCGCCGGGCTGGCTGACCAGGCCTGCAGGTGGCGCACTTCCGCTTTTTCGCCGCTGGCGGCCACGGAACGCAGGGCGGGCGGGGGCATGCTGTGCCCGGCCCGGACTTCCTGCGCCCAGAGATGCCAGAACGCGGTGGGCAAATCAACCACCGTGATATGATGGGTGTGCAGAAAGGCCGTAAAGTCGCTGTCCGGCACTTTAAGGCGGGCCGGGCGCAAGACCAGGGTGGCGCCCGCCGCCAGGGTGGGGAAGATTTCGGCCACGGAATTATCAAAGCCAAAGGAAGCGAACTGCAGCACCCGGTCATGCGGCGTCAGGGCGGTCAGCTGGATTTGCGCCTGTATAAAATTCACCACCTGCCGGTGCTCGACCATCACCCCTTTCGGCCGGCCGGTGGAGCCGGAGGTATACAGCACATACGCCAGATTGGCGGGCGTGAGGCCGGAGGCCGGGATGGAAATATTGTCATGGGGGTAACCGGCGAGCTGCGTGTGATGGGCGGCGCCGTCCAGGGCCCAAATGGGCCGGCCGCTGCTGGCCAGGCGGGCCTCCAGGTGACGCTGGGTCAGTATCAGCACTGGCCGGCTGTCCGCCAGCATATAGGTTAACCGGTCGGTGGGGTAGTCGGGATCGAGCGGCACGTAGCTGGCGCCGGCCTTTAAGATGGCCAGCATCCCGATGATCATCGCCGGGCTGCGTTCGGCACACAGGGCAATACGGTCATCCGGGCGGACGCCCGTGGCCCGGAGGGCATGGGCCAGCTGATTGGCGTGCCGGTTTAATTCGGCATAACTGAGCCGGCCGGTTTCGCTCACCAGGGCCGGGGCCGCGGGGGTGGCGGCCGCCTGCTGTTCAATCAGCTGGTGGATAAGCGACTCCCGCGGGTAAGCCCGGGCGGTGGCGTTAAACTGGGTCAGTAACTGGTGGCGCTGCGCCGGGGTCAGCAGCGGGAGTGATCCGACGGGCTGGCTGGCATCGGCGGCCATCGCCGTCAATACCCGGGTCAGATAGCCGCTGAGGCGGGTGATGGTGGCCCGCTCGAACAGGTCGCGGGCGTATTCCAGCTCGCCCGAAATCCCCGCGGCGGTTTCATTCAGGGATAACGTCAGGTCAAACTGGGCATTATTGCGGGCGGCGGGCACCTCGGTCAGGGTTAACCCGGGTAATTCGAACCGCGAATGTTTGGGGGTGTTATCCAGGGCAAACATCACCTGAAAGATCGGGCTGTGGCTCAGGCTGCGCGGGGGGTGCAGGGCCTCGACCAGCTGTTCAAACGGCAGATCCTGATGGGCATACGCTGCCACTGCGTGGGTTTTTACCCGGGCCAGTAAGGCCTGCACGGTGGGGTTATCGTCCAGCGTGACCCTTAAGGCCAGGGTGTTGACAAAGAAGCCGATTAACGGCTCTAACGCACTGTGCTGCCGGTTTGCCACGGGGGTGCCAATCACGATATCCGGCTGGCCGCTTAACCGGGCCAGTAAAATCGCCCAGCCGGTCAGCAGGGTCATAAACAGGGTGGTGCCCTGCTGCTGGCTGACGGCTTTTAAGGCGGCCACCAGGGGCGGGGCTAAGGTCACGGGCACCTGATCGCCCCGGTAGCTTTGCACGGCAGGCCGGGCGTGATCGGTGGGTAAGGCCAGTAACGCCGGTGCACCGTGTAACGCCCGGCGCCAGAAGTCCAGCTGGGTTGCCAGCACCGTCCCCTGTAACCATTGCCGCTGCCACAGCGCATAATCGGCATACTGCACGGGCAGCGGCGGCAGCGGATCGGGCTGCCCCTGGGTAAAGGCCCGGTAAAGGGTGGCCAGTTCATGCAGCAGGATATTCAGGGACCAGCCATCGGTAATAATGTGGTGCTGGGTTAACAGCAGGCGGTGCTGGTGCTCGGCAAGCTTCAGTAATTGGGCGCGTATCAGGGGACCGGTGCCAAAATCGAAGGGGTGGGTGGCTTCCCACTCAGTGGCAGCATCAAGGGCCGCGTGCCGGTCGGCGGCCGGTAACCGGCTGAGATCGTGCACCGTCAGGGCAAACCCGCTGTCCGGGGGGCCGATGATTTGCCGGGCTTGCCCGTCGATCAGCCGGAAGGTGGTGCGCAGGATTTCGTGCCGGGCGACCAGGCGATCCAACGCGGCGTTGAGGGCCGGCAGATCCAGGATGCCGTGCAAATGTAAACCTCCTGATACGTGATAGGCGGTTTGGGCTGCGGGGTCGAGTTGCGCTAAAAACCATAAGCGCTGCTGCGCCCAGGAGAGTGGTAATGGCTCTTGGCGACTGACAGGCACGATGTCGGGTTGAATTGATTGAGTTTCTACTACCAAAGTTTGTGCTAAGTCGGCTAATGTTGGTTGAAGAAACAGATCTTGCAGCGTGACATTAATATTCAGGGTCTGACGTAAGCGAGACGCGACCTGTACCGTCAATAAAGAATGCCCGCCTAACTCAAAGAAATTGTCATGGCGTCCGACTTGCTCCAGGCCCAATAAACTTTGCCAAATTTCTGCCAGTTGTTGCTCAATTTCTCCCTGTGGTGCGGCATATTCACGGTTAACACTGGCGGAGCGATCAGGGGCGGGCAGGGCTGCCCGGTCTACCTTACCGCTCTGATTTAGTGGGAAGGCCTCCAGTGTAACGAAGGCACTGGGGATCATATAGCTGGCTAGGTTATTGCTGAGTTGTTCACGTAGACTGGTAACATTCAGAATAGCATTGGGTTGAGGGGTTAAATAAGCAACTAACCGTTTATCCCCATTATCATCCTCCCTTGCGATAACGATGGCATCTTTAACCCCCATGCAAGCAGCTAACTGAGTTTCAATTTCCCCTAGTTCAATACGGAAGCCGCGGATTTTGACCTGAAAGTCATTACGCCCCAGATAATGGATATTGCCATCCGGCAGCCAACGGCCTAAGTCACCCGTGCGATACATGCGTGCTTCCGGCTTATTACTGAATGGATCGCGAAGAAACCGTTCAGATGTCAGTTCAGGCCGGTTCAGATAGCCACGAGCAACACCATCCCCACCGATATATATCTCTCCGGTAACTCCGATAGGAACGGGTTGACCCTGTTTGTCCAGAATATAGATGCGGGTATTGGTAATGGGGCGGCCGATGGGGATATCTTCAAAAGGGCAGGGGTTGTCTTTATCAAACACACATGAGGTTGCGTTGACGGTGGTTTCGGTCGGGCCATAGGTATTAATCCAACGGCACTTTTGTGTCTCTGGACTGGCTAACCAGGCTTTCAGATGGCGAGATTCTGCCTTTTCGCCTCCGGCGGCGACAGAACGTAATTGTTTGGGAGGATAACTATAACCGTTGCTGATTTCTTGAGCCCATAAATGCCAGAAAGCGGTGGGTAAATCAACAACGGTAATATTATTTTCTTGCAGAAAGGTGATAAATTCTGCATCCGGTACTTTGATGTGAGCCGGACGTAAGATTAATGTAGCGCCAACAGCAAGGGTTGGAAATATTTCCGCGACTGAATTATCAAACCCAAATGAAGCAAATTGCAGTACACGGTCATATTGTGTCAATTTTGTCATTTGTATATGAGCATGAATTAAGTGTACTACGTTTCGGTGCTCAATCATGACTCCCTTAGGCAATCCCGTGGAGCCGGAAGTATACAGCACATACGCCAGATTTGAGGGCGTGAACCCTGACTGAGTGATTGAGATATTGTCCTGGGGTTGACTGGCGATATTAGTTTGATGTTCTGTGCTGTCCAGCGCCCAAATTGGCAGGCCGGTACTGGATAGTCGCGCGCTAAGATGGCACTGAGTCAGAATGAGTGCTGGCTGGCTGTCTGACAGCATATAGACTAACCGTTCTGTAGGATGTTCTGGATCCAGCGGAACATAGCTGGCTCCCGCCTTCAAAATTCCCAACAGACCGATGATCATTTCCAGGCTGCGCTCGACACAAATGGCTATCCGCTCATCTGGACGCACTCCCGCTGCTCTGATGGCATGCGCCAGTTGATTGGCATGTTGGTTTAATTCGGCGTAACTGAGTTGTCTCTCTTCCCCGATCAGGGCAATGGCATCTGGCCTGGATGCAGCCTGCTGTTCAACTAATTGATGGATAAGCCTGTCCTGCTGGTAGTCTTGCGCAGAGAGATTAAAATTGGTCAGTAGCTGAGAGCGTTGCGGTGACGTCAGCAACGGGAGAGTTTCTATTTGCTGGCTGTCATCAGCGATCATCGCCTCTAATAGAGTCTGTAGGTGACCGACCATGCGTTCAATACTGGCGTGTTCAAAAATATCGCTGGAATATTCCAAATCACCGACTAAACCTTGATCTGTGTCATTCAGAGATAAGGTTAGATCGAAATATGTGCTATTTCTGATACGTGACAGCTCCTTCACGTGTAACCCAGATAGCCCGAAACTTTGCTGCCCTGGCGTATTGTCCAAGGCCAGCATGACCTGAAAGATAGGGCTATGGCTTAGATTACGTGGCGGTTTTAACACCTCCACCAACTGTTCGAATGGCAAATCTTGATGTGCATAAGCGCTCAAGGCCTTATGTTTCACCTGATTCAATAATTCACTGACACTGGGGTTGTCATTTAATTGAATCCGTAAAGCTAACGTATTAACGAAGAAACCGATTAATGGTTCTAGTTCGTGCTGTTGTCGATTGGCAACGGGAGTGCCGATCACGAGATCGTACTGACCACTGATGCGAGAAAGCAACACCGCCCATCCTGCCAGCAGGGTCATAAATAAGGTTGTACCGTGACGTTGACTAAGTGTTTTTAATGCAGAGCTTAAGATGGGTGAAAAGGCGACATTAACCCGGTTGCCCGTATAACTTTGCTTTATCGGGCGTGGTTTGTCCGCAGGTAACTCCAGCAGTATTGGCGCACTTTGCAATTCATTGCGCCAGTAATTCAATAAATTTTCCAGAACTTTCCCTTGTAACCACTGATGTTGCCAAAGAGTGTAATCAGTATACTGGAGCGGTAATTCAGGTAATGGATCAACTAGCCCCTGGCAGAAAGAGTGATAAAGGGTGGATAGCTCATATATCAATACATTAACTGACCAGCCATCCGAGATAATATGGTGCTGTGTTAACAGTAGGATATGCTCATCTTCTGCTAAACGCAGCAAATGCCCTCTGAACAACGGCCCTTGGGTAAAATCGAAAGGAGTGATGGCCTCATGCTGTGCAGATTTTTCTACCGCAGTTTGTTTTTCTGACTCAGGCAACTGACTGATATCTTCAGTCGTTAAAGCAAAACCACCGTTGGCATCTCCGATAACTTGCCGGGCAGTACCTTCAATCGACTCAAAAGTTGTTCGCAGGATTTCATGGCGAGCAACAATCCTATCCAACGCAGCCTTAAGCGCATTCTGATTCAGGAGGCCCTGTAGGTGAAGCCCTGTCGACATATGGTAGGCTGTTTGTGCCGCCGGATCGAGTTGAGTTAAAAACCAAAGACGTTGTTGTGCCCAGGATAATGGGATATCACCCTTACGAGGCTGTACAGTAATTGATGTTCTTTGCGTATATTGACGAGTTAGCTTCGCTGCTTTAGCTGATTCAAGTAATTTTTCACGTTCCGCTAATGGTAAAGAATTTAATTCATTATTATTCATACTTAAGTACCATTTAAGGTTGAAGTTTAATTCATGGATTTGTAAATACTTTTTAGTAATTCAGCGTCAAATTGCAGTAATTGAGCATCGACAATACACTCTTTAAGTTGGCTGAGGGTGGTATGTGAAAACAGTTGCTGAACAGAAAGCTCTACACCAAATATTTCCCATATTCTTGACTGTTGCTGTAGTACTAATAGTGAATTCCCGCCAAGTTCGAAGAAATTGTCATGGCGTCCTATGCGTTTAATTTTCAGCAACATTTGCCAAATATTGGCTAATTGTTCTTCAATTTCACCTTGTGGCGCGACATATTCTTGTGTGATTACTGCTGAATGATTGGGGACTGGCAGCGCTTGGCGATCCAACTTACCATTCAGGGTCAACGGAAAAGCATCCAGCATGACAAATGCACTGGGGATCATATAATCAGGTAGATTTATACTCAGTTGTTCCCGCAGCTTGGGAATGCTTAAGGTGATATCTGATTCAGGTATAAGGTAAGCAACTAATCGTTTATCTGTAGCGTCGTATTCATGCACGATGACAATGGCATGTTGAACACCGGCACATTGTGTCAGGCAGGTTTCAATTTCGCCTAATTCAATCCGGTTTCCTCGTATCTTGACCTGAAAATCATTACGGCCCAGATAATCGATACTTCCATCAGGCAACCAACGTCCTAAATCCCCTGTCTTATACATTCTTGCATCTTTGTTGTTGCTAAATGGATCGGGAATAAAACGTTCTGTTGTCAACTCTGGACGATTTAAATAGCCACGGGCAACACCAATACCACCGATATAGATTTCTCCCGTAATGCCGATGGGTACGGGTTGCTCATATTTGTCAAGAATATAGATTTTCGTATTGGCAATAGGGTAACCAATTGGCACTAAAGCGGAATGTTTTTCTGATCTACAACGCCAGGATGTGACGTCGATAGCGGCTTCAGTTGGGCCATATAAATTATGCAGTTCACTGTGGGGTAAGTGGGAAAAACATTTCTGTTGCAGAGAGTATGACAGTGCTTCTCCGCTGCATAAAATTTGACGCAAAGAAGGGCAGCGCTTTGCTGGAGTATGATGAATGAAACTGTGCAGCATGGAAGGAACAAAGTGAATAGTTGTAATACCACGGAGTTCAATTTCTTCCAGCAAATAGACGGGGTCTTTATGGCCATTAGGGCGTGCTATGACTAATTGCGCGCCAGAAAGCAGAGGTAGGAAAAATTCCCATACTGAAACATCGAAACTAAACGGAGTTTTTTGCAATACACGATCATGTTGATTCAACTGGTATTCATCTTTAGCCCATAGCAGACGATTTACAACGCCACGATGCTCATTCATAACCCCTTTGGGAAGACCGGTTGAACCTGAAGTATAGAGTACATAAGCCAAATGGCGGGATGTCAGTCCTAAGTCGGTGACTGATAAATTATTTTCCTCCTGAACAGTCATTTTTGTTTGAAGTTCTTCGCTTCCCCATCGCCATACAGGGATACTTGTTTCTGGTAAATGTCTTTTCAGATCTTGATGAGTCAATACGAGTATTGGATGACTATCTGATAGTATATGATTCAGACGATCTATGGGATATTCAGGATCGAGAGGCACATAGGCGGCACCTGCTTTGAGTATTCCTAACAAACCAACCACCATATCCAGGCTGCGTTCCATACAAATGGCGATGCGGTCATCTGGGCAAACACCAAATTCCACCAAAGCATGGGCTAATTGATTGGCTTGTCGGTTTAATTCAGCATAACTTAATTTATGGTTATCATAAATCAGGGCTATTGCGTTTGGCGTGCGGGTGACTTGCTGTTCCACTAGTTGGTGAATCAAAGTTTGTTGAGGAAAGGCTTTATTTGTTGTATTGAAATTGCAGAGAATTTGTTGAAGTTCTTGCTCATCCATCAGTGGCAAATGGTCAATTTTTTGTTGTTCGTTATCAGCCATTGAAGTCAGCAAAACGAAGAAATTTTTCATGAGTTGATGGATTAACTCAGTATCGAACAACTGGGGATCGTAATGGAAATAACACCGAATCTGTGTATTGACCTCTAATATATTAAGCATCAAAGGGACGGGGGTATCAGCATAAAGGGGATAGGAGAAGGACTGTAATTCTGCACCTCCCCAATGTACTGTCGTACTATTATCTTCGTCCATCCATAACAATAATAGGTCACCAATATATCGAGGCTGTTGAAAAGTCATCAAAGTCTGGAAAACGGGATGAGTTTCTGCATGGCGTTGTAACTTGAGTTGCTCCAGTACTTTAGCAAAGGGATATTTTTGATTTTCAATAGCCTGACGGATACTTTTCTGAGCTTGTAGAATATGTTCACGAACGCTCATATCACCGTTAATTTGACCACGTAATGCGACCGGATTAACAAATTCACCGACTAATTTTCCCCAATGTGCACGGCTTCTCCCCGGCATCATTGAGCCTATAATAATATCGTTCTGCTCTGTGTAGCGATTCAATAAAATTTGGTATGCAGCCAGAAAAATAGCAAACAGACTGTTCCCATATTCAGAAGCCATAGCGCGGAGTTTATTCGCTAACATATCTGGGATCAGGCGGGAAATTGTGATCTTATCAGTTAATGGTGCTGGTGTGTTTTTAAGAGAGTTATTTTCTGTTGACCATTTTATGTTTGGCCACTGTAGTGTATTCAGATGACCGGCCAAATTATTACGCCAGAAATTTTGTTGTTTTTTTGCACTTTTACTGTTCAGCCATTGCTGCTGCCATGTAACATAGTTTTTGAAAACTATGCTCTGATATTGGCTCTAAGGCTTGTGAGGCTAATATACTGCCTAATTCCTCCAATAATAACCAATAAGACCAGCCATCAACTGCCAGATGGTCAAAAGTTAGTACCATGATGCTTTCCTGGGGATGGTATTGATACCAACTGGCATAAACCCGCAATGGATACTCCAAATCGAAAGTATGCCAGCAATCACTGCGTATTCGCTGTTGAAGAGTATTTTCGTCGAGATATTTAGCATTATGTCGTTGGATCTGTATTTCAACATGCTCTGCAATCCGGTATCCCAACTTGCCATCGTATAGTCCAAAGCTGGACCGTAACATAGGATGTCGTTTTATCAGATAATTGATTGCAGTTTCTAAACGTTCAACAGTTAAACCCTTAACCCGAGCACAAAATGCACTATTATTCTTTCCCCGTTGGGTTGGATTAATTTGATATTGAAACCAACGACTATTCTGAGCTTCAGATAAGGCAAATAGTTTCATATTTTCAGGGTGGTTCACTTTATATAACTCCCTTTTTTATATGCATATTAAAAAATATAATAATTGATCTGTTAAATTAGAAATTACCTTTACACTTAGATAAAATGGTTGTGGAGATCTCTAATAAAAGTATTTAACATTTTACTGAGCTTGGTATTTATTTGAGTATAGATACATTTTATTACCCCCCCTCTTTATACTCAGATGAAGATTAAATAAAAAACAATAAAAATTTTATAATAATTATTATTTGAAATAATATTTGTTATGAGAGTAATTAATTATGTTTCAAGTAAGAAATTATCTTTTATGAACTTATTATTAATATTTTTATTCTCAAATCAAGAGGTAAAATAGATAAGATGATCGAGTGGGATAATATGATGAAATTATTACAATGGGGGATTATTATTAAAATAAATTGATGTTATGGCCAATAATTTGAAATTATTTCGTTGGTTGCTTAAATGAGTACCTTACAAAACAAGGATTAAAAATTCACCATATGTATTTTATGCTTAAATTTGTAAAAATAACTTTATCTGTTAATTTAAAATAACTTCAGATTATCAATACAGTTATAAACAATTTCAAGTTTAAATTAAAAAAGAGAATGGATAATGGAAAGGTCAATAATTAGAACTGAAATTCCTGGACCAAAATCAAAAATTGCTTTACAAAAACAAGCTCAATGGGAGTCTGATGCAATATCTTATCCGAAAAGATTACCAATAGCTTTAGACAGAGCGTGTGGTTCTTACGTGCAAGATGTTGATGGTAATGTATTTATCGATTTTTTATTGGGAGCAGGGTCATTACCGTTGGGGCATTCGCACCCGGAATTAGTTGATGAGGTATGTAAACAGGCAAAAAAACTAAGTCTTGGTTTAGACTTTCCTACACCAATAAAAGAAACATTTACTGAAGCTCATTTTAGTATGTTACCTGAAAAATTGCGGGATTTTTACAAACTGCATTTTTGTGGGCCTACAGGAGCTGATGCAGTAGAAGCTGCAATTAAGTTAGCTAAAGTGTCAACAGGTCATCAGGAAATTATCAGTTTTAGAGGCGGATATCATGGATGTACTACAGGAGCTTTAGCAGTCACTGGCAATCGCCAAATGAAGAAAGATTTTTTGGGCTTGATGCCGGGAGTGCATTTTTTCCCGTTTGGCTCAGAATCACATTCTCAAACCAGTTGGGTGATGAATTCACAGCAACTTGATGCCGGCTTGTTTCTGGAATCTGCATTAAGGGATGCAAACTCAGGTCTTGGAAATATTGCTGCGATTATCCTTGAATTGGTACAAGGAGAAGGTGGTCTTTATGTTGCCGAAAAATCTTTTGTATCTAAAATTTATCAGTTATCGAGAGAATTCAATATTCCTTTAATTATTGATGAAATTCAAACAGGTTGTGGTAGAACCGGAACTTGGTATGCATTCGAACAGTATGATATAGAGCCTGATATTTTTGTCACATCAAAAGGAACCAGTGGAATAGGGCTTCCTTCATCATTAATGTTTTATAAAAAAACATATAAAAATTGGTTGTCAGGAAATCACATAGGTACATTTAGAGGAAATCAGCTTGCTTTTAGTGCGGGAGTAAAGGCTATTCAAATAATTAAGCAAGAGAACATTCTGGATAATGTAAAAAAGATGTCTTCAATAATCATTGAAAAATTGAATGCATTGAAAATTAAATTTCCATTCCTTGGTGAAATTCGTGGGAAAGGTCTTATGCTAGGGGTGGAAATATTAGATCCTGAACTCAAAGAAGCTGATGAAAAAGGTGCTAAGGAAATGCAGAAACTGGCATTGCAACGTGGACTTATTACCGAGCTTGGTGGCCGTAATGATACTGTGCTTCGGTTATTACCTCCATTAAATATTGATATAAAAACCATAAACGAAGCATTTCAAATCCTTGAAGCAGTCTTTATCTGTTACAATAATATGATTCACAAAGAAGAATAATGTTAATCTGGTGTCTGTTTCGCGGTATGATGAAAATAGATATTTAGACACCGGGCTAATATTACACAGTCATAACGAGAAATGATGCCAGTCACATTATTATGTATGCTCTTGGGGATTTTCTCCCTTGCCGTCGTGTTGCATCTTGAAATCGGTAGGGTATAAATGTTTAATGCTATCTTTCGATTAAAAAGGTTTGACTGTGAAATCTAACTTCTGGAGGAAGGTTTACCTTGTTGTATTTAATAGCCTATTGATTTTATTACTTACAAGCTGTGCCCAAAATAGTTTTATTAAAAATAGTTTCATGCAAGATAAGTGTTATTTGTTCAAAAATCAGGAGAAACTGATGGCACACCGTGTGAAGCAAATATCAGGCAGTGAACAAATCTATCGTTGTCGTACTAACACCTCTCATTTTGTGCCAGAAATTTCTCAGGCTTCTGCACATTGGGTTGACAGGCAGACATTATTATGGTCAGGAGGTGAAAGTAAATTTGTCGTTCGCCTATATCACAACCAAAGTAATAAGGTAGAGGCCAATGACCAGGGCTATTTTACTGATAACTATCTGACACTCACACCAACAGTTTTAAGTCAGGAAACAGCAAAAAAAATTCCCGCATTTGGCAAAGTGGCCGGCTTTCCGCTTGCCTGAAAATGTGGATATTGACCGACTCCTGACTGGAGATTTGGTGGTTTTGTCGGCCAATGAGCAAGGCTTATTCCTATCAGCAACCCAAGTACAAACGGCGGGGGTACTGGACGATCGTTTCGCCGATGCGGCTGATAAACTGGAATATGGGGCCAGGATCAATAATAAAGGGGTGATTTTCAGGTTGTGGGCACCTACGGCACAAAAGGTAAATTTGATTGTCTATGATCAAAATAAACAGGTTATCGCTAATCACGTAATGCAACGTGATACAGTCAGTGGTTCCTGGTCATGGCAAGGTGATAAGAAATTGAACGGTGCTTATTACCGCTATGCCTTACAGGTTTACCACCCGCAATCTCGCAATATAGAACGCTATGAAGTTACCGATCCCTATTCTTATAGCTTATCTACTAATTCGGAATATAGTCAGGTCGTCAACCTGGATGATAAAGCGTTAAAGCCTCACAACTGGGATAACCTGTTGGCACCGCAGCCACAAAATACTCCAGCGGATATTGCACGTATGACCATTTATGAAGTGCATATCCGTGATCTTTCCGTTTCAGACAGTACGGTGTCCGCAGCCTGGCGTGGTAAGTATCTGGCACTGACTGACAATAACAGCGATATGTTCAGGCATCTTAAGGCATTGAGCCAGGCGGGAATGACTCATATGGAATTGTTGCCTGTGTTTGATATTGCTTCCGTCAATGAATTTAGCCATCAGGTTGCTGATCTTGATCAGCCTTTTAGCCGTCTGTGTCAAATCAATCCCATAGTGAGGAACAGTCGTTTTGCGGCATTTTGCCATAGTTCATTAACTGTGCGGGAGGTTTTGCAGCAGTTGCGGCGTGATGACAATATCAATAATCCGCAAGTGCAAGAATTGAATACGATGGTGGCAAAAACAGATTCCTATAACTGGGGTTACGATCCGTTTCACTATTCAGTACCAGAGGGCTCTTATGCTACTGAGCCGGAAGGTTCTGTTCGTATAAAAGAGTTTCGTGCCATGGTGCAGGCCATCAAGCAGCAATTGGGTATGAATGTGATCATGGATGTTGCTTACAACCATACTAATGCCGCAGGCCCGACATTCAGGACATCGGTGCTGGATAAGATTGTACCTTGGTATTACCACCGTTTGGATGAAATAACAGGCAAGGTTGAAAATAATACTTGTTGTTCTGATACTGCGCCGGAGCATCGCATGTTTGCCAAATTGATCGAAGATTCGCTGGTGACATGGGTTAAAGATTACAAAATAGATGCGTTTCGGTTCGATTTAATGGGTTATCACCCCAAAGCACAAATTATATCGGCGTTAGAAAAAGTACGGGCTATTAACCCATCGATCTACTTTTTCGGCGAAGGCTGGAATTCTGGGCAGGATGATCGATTCGAAACAGCTTCTCAAATCAATCTTAAAGGAACTGGCATTGGTACTTTCTCTGACAGGTTGCGTGACGCGGTGCGTGGCGGCGGACCATTTGATGTTGCCGACAGTATTCGCAGTCATCAGGGGGTTGGTAATGGTGCTGAAATACTGCCTAATGAAATCTCCAGGTTAGATGCCGATAACGCTCGTCATTTATGGGATCTGGTACGGCTTGGCATGGCTGGTAATCTGGCTGATTTTGTCATGATCGATAAAGACGGGGCAGTGAAAACAGGCAGCGAAATTGATTATAAGGGCGCTGTTGCAGGTTATGCAGCAGATCCGTTTGAAGTGCTGAATTATGTATCTAAGCACGATAATCAAACATTGTGGGACATTATTAGCTATAAAGCTGCCTATGAAGCGGATTTGATGACACGTGTTCGTATGCAGGCGATCTCCCTTGCTACAGTATTCCTGGGGCAAGGTCTGGCTTTCGATCAACATGGGTCAGAATTATTGCGTTCAAAATCCTTTACCCGTGATTCTTATAACGCTGGCGACTGGTTTAACCGTGTTAGTTATGATTATAAGGACAATAATTATGATGTGGGGATGCCGTCACAAAGTGATGATGGTGAGAATTACCCACTGATTAATCGTGTGAAAAATCAGGTGAAAAACCCAGGCCAAAATGAATTATTACAGATGATGGCGTTTTATCAGGAGTTATTGCAGTTACGTCAGTTTTCACCATTGATGGCTCTTGGTAAAGGCGCTGCTGTCAGACAACGTGTCGATTTTGTTAATGTTGGCCCTCATCAGCAAATGGGTTTAATGGTCATGACGATTGATGATGGCAATATGACGCCACGTGATCTTGATTGGCGGTTTGATGGCCTGGTTGTCGTTATTAATGCTGCATCCTGGTCTGTGACTGTTAAAGATCTTCATGTCAACGGATTGAAGTTAAATGATATTCAACGTGAATTGGGCAAGACCTCTTTGGCTGCTGGGATACGCATCACTGAGGATGGCGAAGTAACAATGCCCGCATGGTCGGCGGCTGTACTGGTTTTACCGCAAGAAGGAATGCGTGGAACAGGTTTACCTGTTCGTAAGAAATAACGAAACCTTGAGTATCTTGAGCGAATATTTTATCTGACGCTGATTAGTCAGGTATGAACCGATAACCGACTCCTGTTTCTGTCAGTAAATGTTTAAGACGGGCAGGGTCGGTTTACGGCTTTAATTAAACCTCGTTTTATGTATCACACGCAAAAAACTGCCAACTTTCCCTTTTACGAACAATGTCAAATATGATTGATGGAGCCGCATGAATATTACTCCAGCTATATCCAAGAGGAGCGGTTTAGTGACTATACCTTCCGAAGCAGATAAGGCGTTGTTGATCATTCAGAAGCAATTAGCGGAATCGCTGGTAGCTGTCTATCTTCATGGTTCGGCTGTGGTTGGTGGTCTTCGTCCCCGCAGCGATGTAGATTTGCTCGTAGTCATTGACCGGCCGATGACATCTGAGGTTCGGGGATGTCTTGCTGCTGATTTAATGATGATATCGGGCCGGTATCCTTCTGATCCTGATAGACGTCGTCCTGTTGAACTGATGGTTTTTTTGCGCGCCGATCTTACTGCATCGCTTTATCCCGCCCGGAGCGAATTCATTTACGGTGAGTGGCTGCGTCACGAATATGAGGTAGGAGAAGTTCCCAGGTCTGTTTGTGATCCAGAACTTACCTTGGTATTGGCTCAATCACAACAGGAAGCGATACCTCTGGTCGGCCCGCCCGCAAGCAGTCTTCTGCCTGCTATTCCAGGTTCGGACATTCGTCGAGCTATTAAAGATGTCCTGCCGGATTTAATTGAAACGCTACAGGGAGATGAACGCAATGTTCTGCTAACGCTGGCGCGCATGTGGCGAACATTAGTGACTGGAGAGTTTGTCTCTAAGGATGTTGCTGCTGATTGGGCGGCTGCTCGCCTTCCTGCCATACAGGCCGCAGTTTTAGCCGATGCGCGCGAAACCTATTTGAGAGGAGGTGAAGAAGATTGGCGAAATCGTCAGCAAGAATTGCAGCTCACGGTAAGTTCACTACACGATTGTGTGCTAATGAATCTATGACACTCACATCATGCTGCCGCGATACGTTCACATCAGTAAGGTATACAAAGATGACGGGCCACAGGTAATTTGGCGAATAAATTGACTCAATTCATGGCAGGTATGTATTTTCATAAATCTTGACAAGCTACGCAGTAAATTAACCGTGTAGCTTGGTGGATCTTTATTTAGTTTGAGTCAGTATGCGGGTTGCTTCTGCCAGTACATCACGACGGGCTTTAGCGTTTTTATCGCCAGGCTGAGTGAAATAAGTGACCAATACTAATGGCGCTCTGTTTTCCGTCGGCCAGATCACGGCAATGTCATTGGTTGAACCGTAGTCACAGAGACCAGTTTTATCTCCCACAACCCAATCTTTTGGTACTCCGGCACGAATACTGGCATCACCAGTCGTATTTCCTTTCAGCCATTCTACTAGTTGCACACGTTGATTGGTTGCTAACACATTACCTAAAGTCAACTTGTATAAACTTTTCGCCATGGCTTGAGGAGTGGATGTATCACGTTCATCACCCGGTTTGACTAAGTTCAATTCAGGTTCTTTGCGATCTAAGCGGAATTCATTGTCACCGATAGTGCGGGCAAATTTTGTCAAACCACGTGGGCCATCTAATTGGTCAAGTAGCAAGTTCATGGCAGTATTATCACTATATTGCAAAGTTGCTGCGCTCAGCTCAGCTAACGTCATACCGCTTTCAACATGTTTTTCGGTAATTGGACTATATTCAACAACATCAGACTGTTTGTAGTTGATCCGCTGGTTCAGTAATTTTCCATCTTTTTCACTTTTTTTCAAAAGTGCCGAGGCTGTCATAAATTTACTGGTACTGCATAACGGAAAACGCTCGTTTGCCCGGTAACCAATGGTTGAATTATCTGCTGTGTTGATTAAGAACACACCAAGATGCCCATTAGCACTTTTTTCTAAAGCGACAAGTTGATTAATGATCTGTTCTTGTTGAGCCGTATTAGTCTGAGTAGTGGATGCCTGGGAAGGCGAAGTCATTAAGGCACCAAATAAAGGCAAAATCGTTACACTGATGCGTGTGAATTTTGATGTAAGAAGTTTCATATGAAAATCTGAATAATTGTTTAATATTTGTTGTAAAAATGCCGCTTATAATAGCGGCAGTGTGTTTATTGTTCTGGAAGCCCCGTTTTATTGGGTATTTCTCTGTTACGTTTAACTAACAGGGCGTGCCACAATATTACGGGTTTCCATTCTGACTTCTTCAATACGCACATTGATAATGTCATTCAGGCGATGAACTGTTTCGCCTTTAATTAATATGGAACCTGTTTCCTGACTGCATTGAAGCTCATCACGAACAGCATGCAGGAATGGGCCGGGGACAAAAGCAACTGCGCCATTGTCAACCAGGCGAACGCGCAGGCCACCACGAGTGATATCAATAATTTCAGCAGCAAAAGTTTGATCCGTACCAGCGTGAGGGGCAAGAAAACGGGCATAGAGCCAATCGCCTACATCACGTTCAGCCATACGGTTTGCCCGTCGGCGCTCGGATAATTGCAGGCAAATTTCTTCGGCTGGCTTTTCTGCTTCTGTTTGTTGAATAATCGCTTTCAGCAAACGATGGTTGATAATATCGCTGTACTTACGGATAGGAGATGTCCAGGTTGCGTAAGCATCAAAACCGAGTCCAAAATGTGGGCCGGGTTCCGTTTTAATTTCTGCAAAAGTCTGGAAACGGCGGATACGGCTGTCAAGGAACTGCGTCGGCTGTTTATCCAGTTCACGACGCAGTTCGCAAAAACCTTCTAATCCCAACAGAGCTGCATGGCAGGTTTCAATATTGTGTTCCTTGAGTACTTCAACAACTTGCTCAATTTGTGCTGGTTCAAATCCAGTATGAACGTTATAAATACCGAAACCTAATTTATTGCGCAGGATTTTTGCCGCACACAAGTTAGCCGCGATCATTGCTTCTTCAACAATACGATTTGCAGAACGGCGCTGCTCGATAACGATATCAGTCACATTCCCCCCTTCATCAAGAATAAACCGGTAATCTGGTCTTTCCTTGAACATAAGGGCGTGCTGTTGACGCCAGTTGTTACGGCGCTCGCACATCTTTTTCAACAGTGTGATTTGCTCAGCAACAGCGTCAGAGCCCGGTTTCCAACCTTCCTGACCTTCCAGCCAGTCAGAAACTTCGTCATAAACTAATTTGAACTTCGATTCGACCCAGGCTGTGAAAAATTGAATATCATCACCCAGTTGTCCATCTTCCAGAATGGAAACCTGACAAACCAGAGCAGGGCGGCGGGCATTTGGACGCAGCGAACACAAATCATCAGAAAGTTCGCGGGGCAGCATAGGAATATTGAAACCCGGCAGATAGTTAGTGAAACTACGCTGGTAAGCGATCTTATCCAGTTCACTGTCAGCTTTGATATAAGCAGTTGGATCAGCGATGGCGATGGAAAGTTTCAAACTTCCGTCATTATTCTGGGCGATGTGTAGTGCATCGTCCATATCTTGAGTTGTTGCACTGTCAATGGTCACAAAATCAAGAGAGGTTAGATCAATACGTTCAAAAGAATTATCATCCAATTGGCAATCCGTCATAGCTGGTGCTTCACGTTCCAGATTGTGACGTGTCAGAGTAACCCACCAGGGAGCGAAGTGGTCATCACCACGGGTGATATAGCCTGTTACCTCTGCATGAAATCCACGATCACCTTTCAATGGGTGACGCTTCATTTCAGCGACAGCCCAATCCCCATTTTCGAAATTATGGGTAACTGTATTGGCTGGTCGGCAAGGAATAGCGTCTTTTAACAATGGGTGATCAGGAACAATCCATAGACGGTTATCGTTTTCTTTTTTCTGGATCCTTCCTACAAAACGGGTCAGGAATGGTTCAATCAGCGTTTCTGGTTCAGCGATCTCTTTTTCTTTGTCGGTGTGAATAGCGGCTGTGATGCGGTCACCGTGCATCACTTTTTTCATATGAGGTGGTGGAATAAAGTAACTTTTTTGACCATCGACTTCCAGAAAGCCGAAGCCTTTTTCAGTTCCTTTGACTAAACCTTCTACACGCAAGGTTTGAGAGTGAAGTTGCTGTTTTAGCTGAGCAAGCAGCGGATTGTTTTGAAACATAATAATCAGGAGAGTTATAGAGTTATTATCGGTAATTTTGGGTAACAGTTTTACGCGAATCGAGGTTATGGAGCAAGTAACATCTTATCAAAACACGAAAAACTGTTAGTAAAGACTAATAATTGTACTGTTTATGTTTGACTGGCAGGAGCGGCTTTTCAGATTGCGGTATGTCACATTTTCCGCACTGATATTTTGATCGCTGGTATTTGCTTGAGGAGTGTCATCGTGTGTGCGTGGATTAATATAAACATTCATATTAGTGCAGAAGAACTTTTTTAAATGGTGAAGCACAGGATTAAACCTTATCTCCATAACCCGTGCCGTTGCTCGGAGCGAGACGGCCATTTAGATATGTTCTCCGATTTATAATCAATAAATTTTACCATCATCATTATTATGATACCCCTTAAATTATGACTACTACTCTATATATAGCCATTTAACTTGAAATACTGGTATTAAATAAATTATGACCGGAAAATCCGACTGTTTTTGTTACCTTTACCATTGAAGCTAATATCTTATATCTGAGCAAAAAAATGGCCGTTTATTTTAAGTTATCACTTATGTTTTTCATCTTCAGGTTAAGCAGGTATATATTATTGCATGGTTGAGTGTAATAATATTTTCATCGATTATATATATTTTAATACCCAAGAGTGTAAACTAATTAAATAATTCGATTTATTATAAGTAAAATAATTTTAAATCTGTATCTTGAAGTAGGAAAATCAAATGGCTTCAATGGTTATAAAATAACTTAGGGTTTAATTATTTTTTAATTCTATTTATGAGGGTGATAAATGGCGTTGGAAAAAATAGAATATCTTATTTCAATTTGTTTGGATAATTATTTATTCCATTGTTAACAAAAAGTATTGCTCAATAACGTTAACTTTATCACTATTCATCCGGCTATTGTATTTAAATCCTGATAAAAATTACTGCCTAAATATCTTGATCCATGTTTTATGCATGAATTGCATTTTTCTCCAGTCAAACGAACAAAAAGTAAGAAAAATATTTTTAATGATCCCACAGACTAACCATTTTCAAACAACTAACAGATTCGTTGAGGTGAGGTAATAAATGAAAGATAACATTGCTACAGCGGGAAATAGTTTTAACGGTGAAGCGCTTTCTGGAATAAATACTCTTCAATCACTCACACCCAGTGAACTATTTTGGTATCAGCGTCTTGCCGCGTTGCAACCCCTCCAGTTACCTTTCGACGTTCCCCATAAGATTGCTGAACCCCGTTGGGCAATCAGCCGTTGGCAGTCCCCGTCTCCCCAAAGTGGTCAAGAAGAGCCATGGCGAATAGTGTTGCAGGCATTTGTTATCTATCTTGCGCGTCTGACTCAGCAGCCGGCATGCCAAATTGGCTGGGAGGTAGCATTAAACGATAACCGGGCAAATCTGGCCTCAGTGGTGCCCATGAGCATAGCAGTGGCATGGGATCAGTCGTGGTGTGGAGTCGCTGACGCGGTTGATGATGAACTTGCCCGACTGGCGCAACACCAGACATTCAGTCGTGACCGCCTTTCTCATTTACCTTCATTGCACGCCATCCCTGAATTAAGTACTCACTATCCGTGGTCGATAGCGGTTTCGGTGATACAGGATGACAGACAGTGTGATCAAAAAGCGTCGGGTGAATTGCTGACATTTCAGATAAATGAGCAGGGCGGTTTCAGGTGGGTTTATGATGAAAATCGCCTGAGTGCGGAAGTGATTGCGCGTATGGATGATCATTTACAGGTGTTGCTGTTATCAAAAGGAAGAAGTGATGATATCCCCATCGGGCAGCTTAATTTGTTGCCGGAGGCGGAACAGACATTGCTATTGGAAACCTGGAACCCCACTGAAACCCTTTATCCTGAAGCCTGGTGTATTCATCAGTTGTTTGAGCAACAGGTACAAAAGACCCCACAGGCTACGGCTCTGGAGTATCAGGGGCAAACACTGAGTTATGCCGAATTAAACGCCCACGCTAACCGACTGGCCCATCAGTTGATTGAGCAGGGAGTTACACCAGAGCAACGGGTCGCCATTTGCGTGGCACGCTCACCGGCCATGGTGGTGTCACTGCTGGCGGTGCTGAAAGCGGGCGGAGCCTATGTACCGCTGGATATCACCTACCCGGCAGAGCGTCTGGCGTATATCCTCAACGACAGTGCCCCGTTCGTAATATTGGCGGATGATGCCGGACAATCCATATTAGGTGACGAAGTACTGGCCGAGTTGACCGTTCTTGACCCGACGATGCAGCCTGATCAGCCGGACAGTAACCCACAGGTTTCGATGTTAACGCCACAGCATCTGGCCTATGTGATTTACACCTCTGGCTCCACCGGTCAGCCAAAAGGGGTGATGGTGGAACATCAGGCGATTTATCAACGTACTCTAGGGGTGAATGAACTTTATGGTGTGACGGCGCAGGATCGGGTATTGCAGTTTGCGGCGTTTGCTTTTGATGTCGCTGTCGAGGAGTGTTTTTCCTCATTATGTTATGGCGCCACGCTGATTATTCGCGATGATAGCTGGCTGGATTCAATGACAGAATTTATAGCCTTAGCCCGGGAAAACCGCATCACGGTGCTGTTACTGCCCACGTTATTCTGGTCTGAACTGGCAGCCAGAGAGCCGGGATTAGTACTACCTGATGCACTCAGACTGATTATTATTGGCAGCGAGGCCGTCCAGAAAAAAGCCCTTCAGGACTGGTTTGCACAGACGGGGCACCGCCCCCGGTTATTAAATGCTTATGGCCCGACGGAAAATACTGTCACAACCACCTGCCAAGAGGTCTTCTCCCCGGACGATGATCGTTCCATTGGCCGACCACTCAGCAATACCCGTATTTACCTGCTGGACAGCAACGGGCAACCCGTACCGCTAGGCTGCGCTGGGGAGATCTATATTGGTGGCGTGGGGGTGGCGCGGGGGTATCTGAACCAGCCAATTTTAAGTGAAGAACGTTTTATCACCGACCCCTTTAGCCCCGTATCGGGTGCCCGGATGTATCGTACCGGAGATTTGGCCCGTTACCTGCCGGACGGTAACCTGGAGTTTCTGGGCCGTAATGACCAGCAGGTGAAAATCCGTGGTTTCCGTGTTGAATTGGGGGAAATTGAAACCCGCTTGCTGGAGCATCCAGCAGTGAATCAGGCAGCAGTGCTGACACGGGATGACGGTCAAAGTAAGCAACTGGTGGCCTATGTGGTAGCGGAAGCAGATGAAACGCTGGTTAACACCTTGCGTACCCATCTGAGTGCGGTTTTACCGGATTATATGATACCGGCAGCCTTTATGCGTCTGGACAGCTTCCCGCAGACCCCGAATGGCAAACTGGATCGCCGGGCATTACCGGCACCCGATGAAGAAGCGTTTGTCCGGCAGGCTTATGAAGCCCCGCAAGGGAGAGAGGAAACGATACTGGCGACAGTCTGGGGTGAGTTATTGGGGATTAAGCAAATTAGCCGTCATGACAGTTTCTTTGCATTGGGTGGGCACTCCCTGTTCGCGATGCGCATGATTGAGCACCTGCGTCAACAGGGGGTGGCACTGGCGGCGAGTGATTTATTCCGGTCGCCGGTGTTATCCGATCTGGCGAAAACGTTAGGGCAGCACCGAGTGATTGAAGTCCCACCCAATGTCATTACCCCCGCAACACAGCAACTGACCCCGGCGATGTTACCGTTGGCGGATTTAACGCAGGCAGATATTGACTACATTATTGAGCAAGTACCGGATGGGGTAGAAAATATTCAGGATATCTATGCCTTATCGCCATTGCAGGACGGTATTTTGTTCCACCATTTATTGGCGCGGGAAGGTGACCCGTATTTATTGACCGTCCAGATGATTTTTGCTGACCGGTCTTTGCTGGATCGTTATCTGGCAGCGATGCAACGGATAGTCGATCGGCACGATATTTTACGCACCGCCTTTATCTGGCAAGGGATATCGGTTCCGGTGCAGGTTGTCTGGCGTCATGCCTCCTTATCAGTGACAGAACTGACGCTGGCTCCGGCTGACGGCCCGGTCATTGACCAGTTAAGCCAGCGTTTTGATCCGCGTCATTATCGTCTTGACCTGGGACAGGCTCCGCTCCTGCATTTTGTCGTGGCGCAGGAAACGGATGGCCGCTGGTTCTTACTGGAATTGCACCATCACCTGATTGGCGACCATGAAGCGCTGGAAATGATGCACCGTGAAGTCCAGTTATACCTGACAGGGCAAGAGCAGAGCCTGCCTGTACCGGTGCCGTTCCGCAATCTGGTGGCTCAGTCCCGGTTGGGGATGAGTCAGGCAGCCGACACCCGTTTCTTTACTGAAATGTTAGCCGGGGTGGAAGAGCCGACGCTGCCGTTTGGCTTGACAGAGGTACATCGCGATGGTTCACAGGTGACGGAATCTCACCAAATGTTAACACCTGAGCTGAATAATCGCTTGCGCAGTCAGGCCCGGCAGTCAGGAGTCAGTCTGGCGGCTTTGTGTCATCTGGCCTGGGCACAAGTATTGTCGCGCACCAGTGGACAGGAAAAAGTGGTGTTCGGCACCGTGCTGTTTGGGCGCATGACCGGCGGCGAAGGGGCAGAGGGCGGAATGGGACTGTTTATTAATACTCTGCCGTTGCGGCTGGATATGGATGATACCCCGGTACAGGACAGCGTACAGGCCGCCCATCGCCGGCTGGCGGGATTATTAGCCCATGAACATGCTTCTCTGGCGCTGGCCCAACAGTGTGGCGGGGTTGACCGTGGTACACCCCTCTTTAGTGCTTTGTTGAATTACCGCCACAATGCTTTATTGGGTATGTCTGGTGAACTGGTCAGTGGGATTGAGTTTGTTGGGGAACAGGAACGGACCAACTACCCTTTTGCCCTGTCAGTGGAAGATTTTGGTGACGCGCTGGGCTTGACGGCGCAGGTCGTGCAGCCGTTTGAGCCGGCGAGAATATGCGGTTATATGCAGCGGGCACTGGAAAGTCTGGTGGAGGCGCTGGAACAGGCACCGGAAACACCAGTACGGCAGTTGGACATCCTGCCGGAAACAGAACGCACGCTGTTATTAAGAACCTGGAATACAACAAAAACTGCCTACCCTGAGGCGTTGTGTATTCATCAGTGGTTTGAACAGCAGGCAGAGAAAACCCCGCAGGCCACGGCACTGGAGTATCAGGGACAAACACTCAGTTACGCAGAATTAAATGCCCGGGCTAACCGGCTGGCCCATCAGTTGATTGAACTGGGTATTGCACCAGAACAACGGGTTGCCATTTGTGTGGCACGCTCCCCGGCCATGGTCGTTGGGGTGCTGGCCGTCTTAAAAGCCGGCGGAGCCTATGTACCGCTGGACCCGGCTTATCCGGGAGAACGTCTGGCCGACAATCTGAGAGATACGGCGCCGGCGATGGTGCTGGCAGATAGTCTTGGCCGGTCAGCATTGGGTGAACACGCATTGGCAGAACGAAACGTGCTCGATCCGAATACCCCATTTGACCAGCCGGATAGTAACCCGCAGATACCGGTATTGACTTCACGGCATCTGGCGTACGTGATTTACACCTCCGGTTCAACCGGCAGGCCGAAAGGGGTAATGGTCGAACACCGTGGGTTAGTCAACCTGATTCAGGAGAAAATCACGCAATTCTCGATTGGTACGGAGAGCCGGGTGTTGCAGTTTGCTTCATTGAGCTTTGATGCCAGTGTCTGGGAAATCATGATGGCCCTGTGCAGTGGTGCCACGCTGGCTATTCCCGCCGACCATGAGCGTCAGAACCCGGCCGCTTTATGGCATTATCTGGAAGCCCAGGCGATAACGCATGCTTGTCTGCCTCCCGCTCTGCTTCATGACAGGGCGGATATACCGGTGTTAACGGTCAAACCTACTCTGATATTGGGGGGAGAAGCGCCCGGTACGGCGTTAATCCGGGCGCTGTGTGGCCGGGTCACCCTGTTCAATGCCTATGGGCCGACCGAAATAACCGTGTGTGCCACGGTCTGGCCGTGTCCGTCAGACTATACCGATACCGCAGTGCTAATCGGGCGTCCGACGGCGAATACGCAGGTTTATTTGCTGGATGCGCATCGTCAGCCGGTGCCGCTGGGGGCAATGGGTGAGCTGTATATTGGCGGCGTGGGTGTGGCGCGGGGTTACCTGAACCGGCCTGAATTAACCGCTGAACGTTTCCTTATCGATCCGTTCAGTGATAACCCGGATGCACGCATGTACCGGACCGGAGATTTGGCCCGCTATCTGCCGGACGGCAATCTGGAATTTCTGGGCCGCAATGACCAGCAGGTGAAAATCCGCGGTTTCCGCATTGAACCGGGGGAAATTGAAGCCCGGCTGACAGAACATCCAATGGTGCGTGAATCGGTAGTGTTGGCGCAGAGAGAAGGACAGGATAAGCGGCTGGTGGCTTATATTGTGGCGGAGCCGGATGGCAAATTAGTTAATCATCTGCGTACTTACCTGAGTGCTATTTTGCCGGATTATATGGTGCCGGCTGCTTTTGTGCGTCTGGATGCGTTTCCATTAACGCCGAACGGTAAGCTGGATCGCCGGGCACTGCCGTCACCGGACGAGAAAGCCTTTGCCCGGCAAGCCTATGAAGCCCCGCAGGGAGAAACAGAAAACGCGTTAGCAGCGATTTGGCGGGAAATCTTAGGGATTGAATCGATCAGCCGGCATGATAATTTCTTTACCCTGGGCGGCCATTCACTGCTGGCAGTGCGGATGATGAACCGGATAGCGGTGTTAGGAGTCGAATTGCCGCTGCCTGTACTGTTTAGCACGCCTTCTTTGGCGGCCCTGGCTGAGGTGGTGCAGGCCCGGATTGATAAACAAGATAATGTAGTGCCGGCCATTATGCCCGCCTCCCGTGAAGGAATACTACCATTGTCATTCGCGCAACAGCGTTTGTGGTTCCTGGCTCAGTTTGAAGGCGTCAGTGAAACGTATCATATCCCCATTGCGCTACGTTTGTGCGGTCAATTGGATATCGTGGTCTGGCAGCAGGCACTGAATGCGTTATTTGCCCGCCATGAAGCGCTGCGTTCTGTTTTTGTTTCCGTTGATGGTGAGCCTCAGGTCCGCCTGCTGGCGGCGGACTACGGGTTGCCATGGGTTCAGCATGATCTGCGTGGACACCCGGATGCCGAAGTGGCACTGAAACAACTGTGTGCAGAAGAAATGTCGGCGCCATTTGAACTTAATTGTGGCCCGCTTATCCGGGCGATGCTTATCCGGCTGGCGGATAACGACTATCAGTTTTTGCTGACCCAGCATCATATTGTGTTCGATGGCTGGTCGGTCAATGTGCTGGTACAGGAACTAAGCACACTCTATACGGCTTTTCTGGCCGGGCAGCCAGATCCATTACCACCGCTGGTAATCCAGTACCCTGATTATGCGGTCTGGCAGCGTCAGTGGCTCTCCGCTGAACGTATTCAGGTGCAATCTGATTATTGGCGTACCACATTGGCTGATGCCCCTGTTTTGCTGGATCTGCCTACAGACCGGCCTCGCCCGTCTGAGCAGTCGTTTGCCGGGCAGGTTTTGCCCATCAGTCTGGATGAGGAATTAACGACGGCTCTGAAACGCCTGAGTGCGCAGCACGGTGTCACCTTATTTATGACGCTGTTATCCGCCTGGACGATAGTCTTATCGCGTTTATCCGGCCAAACGGATATCGTGATTGGCACCCCCAGCGCCGGCCGTAACCGTCAGGAAGTGGAACCGCTGATTGGCTTTTTTGTGAATACACTGGCGTTGCGCATAGGAATCTCGGGGGAGTTGATGGTAGCGGAATTGCTGGCACAGATCCGGGAAACTGCGTTAGCGGCACAGGCCCATCAGGATTTGCCGTTTGAGCAGGTGGTGGAAATCGTGCAACTGACACGCCGGCTGGATCATACGCCACTGTTTCAGGTCATGTTTTCCTGGGAGAACAATGAACATACCGACTGGACATTGCCGGGGCTGACCGTATCACTGACTGATCAAGATGTGGAGATTGTCAAATTTGATCTCGAACTGGCGCTGTTTGAAAAGGACGGCAAGATTGCAGGTGAGTTAAGTTATGCCACAGCCCTGTTTGATCAAACGACCATGGAACGGCACATTGACTATTTGCACACGGTATTACAATCCATGGTGACTGACGCTCAACAGCGGATCGGGGAAATTGATATCCTGTCACCGGCAGAGCGCAGATTGTTGCTGGAAACCTGGAACGCGACTGAACCCCCATATCCTGACGCATTGTGTATTCATCAGTGGTTTGAACAGCAGGCAGAGAAAACCCCGCAGGCCACGGCACTGGAGTATCAGGGACAAACACTCAGTTACGCGGAATTAAATGCCTGTGTTAACCGGCTGGCGCATCAGCTGATTGAGTCAGGGGTAGAGCCGGAGCAACGGGTTGCCATTTGCGTGGCACGTTCACCGGCCATGGTCGTTGGGATGCTGGCCGTCTTAAAAGCCGGCGGGGCCTATGTGCCTCTCGACACAACCTATCCGGCAGAGCGGTTGGCTTACATTCTGAGTGACAGTGCTCCGTCCGTGGTTGTGGCAGACCGGGCCGGACAGTCCCTGTTGGGTGACGAGATGCTGGCCGGGTTGATGGTACTGGACCCGGCAATACAGCCGGATCAGCCGGACAGTAACCCACAGGTTTCAGCGTTAACACCACAGCATCTGGCCTATGTGATTTATACCTCCGGCTCTACCGGACAGCCGAAAGGGGTGATGGTAGAACATCAGGCGATTTATCAACACATGTTGGGCGTCAATGAACGGTATGGTGTGACGGCACAGGATCGGGTATTGCAGTTTACGGCGTTTGCCTTTGATGTCGCCGTCGAGGAGTGTTTCTCAGCATTATGTTATGGTGCCACACTGGTGATCCGTGATGATAGCTGGCTGGCATCCATGCCGGAATTTATTGCCTTAACCCGCGAAAACCGTATCACGGTGTTGTTCCTGCCCACGTTATTCTGGTCTGAACTGGCGGGCAGAGATAAAGGATTATCGCTACCTGACGCGCTCAGACTGGTTATTATTGGCAGCGAGGCCGTCCAGAAAAAAGCCCTTCAGGACTGGTTTGCACAGACGGGGCATCTCCCCCGGTTATTAAATGCTTATGGCCCGACAGAAAATACCGTTACCGCCACCTGTCAGGCAGTTTTCTCTCCCGACGATGACCGTGCCATCGGCCGGCCGCTCCGCAATACCCGTATTTACCTGCTGGACAGCAACGGCCAACCGGTGCCGTTAGGCAGTGTGGGGGAAATCTATATTGGTGGCGTGGGGGTGGCACGAGGTTATCTGAACCAGCCAGCTTTAAGTGAAGAACGTTTTATTCCCGATCCCTTTAGCCCCGTATCGGGTGCCCGGATGTACCGCACCGGGGATATGGCCCGGTACCGGCCGGACGGCATTCTGGAATTTTTTGGTCGTAACGATCAACAGGTGAAAATTCGCGGTTTCCGGATTGAACCGGGGGAAATTGAAACCCGCTTGCTGGAACACCCGGCGGTGCATGAGGCGGTCGTGCTGGCATTAGATGACGGGCAGGGTAAACGGTTGGTGGCCTATGTGGTAGCGGAAACAGATGAAACGCTGGTTAACAACCTGCGTGCCCATTTGAGTGCAGTTCTGCCGGATTATATGGTGCCGGCGGCCTTTGTCCGTCTGGACAGCTTCCCGCAGACGCCAAACGGCAAACTGGATCGCCGGGCCCTGCCGGCCCCGGATGGAGATGCTTTTGCCCGCCAAACCTATGAAGCCCCACAGGGGGCAACCGAAATGGTACTGGCGGAGATTTGGCGTGAATTACTGGGCATTGAGCAGGTCAGCCGCCATGACAGCTTCTTTGCACTGGGCGGTCACTCCCTGCTCGCCGTGCGTATGGTTGAACGCCTGCGTCAGCAGGGGGTAGCACTGACGGTGCGGGAGTTATTCCGGTCGCCGGTGTTGTCCGATCTGGCGAAAATGTTGGGACAGCATCAAGTGATTGACGTCCCACCCAATGTCATTACCCCCGCGACACAACAACTGACTCCGGCGATGTTACCGCTGGTGGATTTAACCCAGGCGGATATTGACCACATTGTTGAACAAGTACCGGGTGGGGTAGAAAATATTCAGGATATCTATGCCTTATCGCCATTGCAGGACGGTATTTTATTCCACCATTTATTGGCACAGGAAGGGGATACGTACCTGTTGAGTGGCCAGACGGCGTTTGCTGACCGTGCGTTGCTGGATCGTTATCTGGCGGCAATGCAACGGATAGTCGATCGGCACGATATTTTACGTACCGCCTTTATCTGGCAAGGGATATCGGTTCCGGTACAGGTGGTCTGGCGTCATGCTCCTTTGTCAGTGACAGAACTGACGCTGGCTCCGGCTGACGGACCGGTCATTGACCAGTTAAGTCAGCGTTTTGATCCGCGCCATTATCGTCTTGACTTGAGTCAGGCCCCATTGTTGCGCTTTGTGGTGGCGCAGGAAACCGATGGCCGCTGGTTCTTGCTGGAATTGCATCATCACCTGATTGGCGATCATGAAACAGTGGAAGTGATGCACCGTGAAGTGCGGGCTTATCTGGCAGGGAAAGAAGAAAACCTGGCTGTGCCTGTGCCGTTCCGTAATCTGGTGGCGCAGGTCCGGTTGGGCGTGAGTCAGGCAGCCCACACCCGTTTCTTTACCGACATGCTGGCGGAAGTGGAGGAGCCGACGCTGCCGTTCGGGCTGGCGGATGTCCATCTTGATGGATCGCAGGAAAGGGAATTTTACCGGTTGCTGACGCCGGAACTGAATGATCGTTTGCGCCAGCAGGCTCGGCAGCAGGGAGTGAGTCTGGCGGCTTTGTGTCATCTGGCCTGGGCACAGGTGTTGTCACGCACCAGTGGACAGGAAAAAGTGGTCTTCGGCACCGTGCTGTTTGGGCGTATGACCGGAGGCGAAGGAGCAGAGGGTGGCATGGGACTGTTTATTAATACCCTGCCGTTGCGGCTGGATATAGATGACACGCCGGTACAGGACAGCCTACAGGCCGCCCATCGCCGGCTGGCGGGATTATTAACCCATGAACATGCGTCACTGGCGCTGGCGCAACAGTGTAGCGGGGTTGAACGTGGCACTCCGCTCTTTAGCGCCCTGCTCAATTACCGGCACAATAGTCTCCCAGAGTCGTCGGATGAACCATTTGAAGGCATTGAATTTTTAGATGGAAAGGAACGTACCAACTACCCCTTTGGGCTGTCGGTGGAAGATTTTGGTGACGCGTTGGGATTGACGGCAAGTGTGGTGTCGCCATTTGAGCCGGAGCGGATATGGGGCTATATGCAGCAGGCACTGGAAAGTCTGGTGGAGGCACTGGAACACACACCAACTATGCCAGTGCGGGCGTTGGACATCCTGCCGGAAGCAGAGCGTACCTTATTGTTAACCACCTGGAACGGGATGGAGATCCCTTATCCTGCGGCGCTGTGTATTCATCAACTGTTTGAACAGCAGGTAGCGAAAACCCCGGACGCGACTGCCCTGGTGTATGAAAATCAGTCGCTCAGTTACGCTGAACTCAATGCCCGGGCTAACCGGCTGGCTCACCAATTAATTACGCTGGGGGTTGTGCCTGACCAGTTAGTAGCAATTTGTGTCTCACGTTCACCGGCCATGGTGGTGGGAATGTTAGCCATCCTGAAAGCCGGCGGGGCGTATGTGCCGCTGGATGTGGATTATCCCGGTGAGCGCTTGGCTTATATGCTCACCGATGCCGCCCCGGTTATTATCCTGGCGGATGAGACTGGGCAGACAGCCCTGGGCGCGAAAACTCTGGTAGGCCGGCAGGTACTTGACCCGAATAACCTGCCTGAATACCCGGACAGTAATCCACAGATACCGGCGTTGACTGCCCGTCATCTGGCCTATGTGATTTACACGTCCGGTTCGACGGGCATCCCGAAAGGAGTGATGGTGGAGCATCAAGCAGTTTATCAACGTTATCTGGGTTTTAATGATACTTATAAGGTCACCGCACAAGACCGGATACTGCAATTTTCTGCTTTTGCCTTTGATGCCTCAGTAGAAGAAATCTTCTCGTCATTATGTAACGGCGCTACGCTGGTGATCCGTGATGATAGCTGGCTGACTTCGGTATTAACATTTATTACTTTAATCCAACAACATCAAATTACGATGATGTCTCTGCCAACATTATTCTGGTCAGAGCTGGCCACCAGAGACAGAGAATTATTGCTCCCAGATTGTCTCAGATTGATCGTGATTGGTGGTGAGCAGGTGCAGAAAAGTGCCATTCAGGCATGGTTTACGCAGGCCGCACCGCTCCCCCGATTGTTAAATACCTACGGCCCAACAGAGAATACCGTGATTGCGACTTGTCAGGCGGTATTATCTGTAGAAGATGCGTATCTTATAGGCCGGCCAGTTAAGAATACTAACATCTACCTATTAGACAAACACGGGCAACCTGTACCGCTAGGCTGCGAAGGGGAGATCTACATTAGTGGTGCAGGGGTAGCACGGGGCTATTTGAATCAGTCAATCTTAACGGGAGAACGTTTTATCTTCGACCCTTTTAGCCCCGTATCGGGAGCCCGGATGTATCGTACCGGGGATTTGGCACGCTACCGGCCGGACGGCAATCTGGAATTTCGGGGCCGTAACGACCAGCAGGTGAAAATTCGCGGTTTCCGTGTCGAATTGGGAGAAATTGAAACCCGCTTGCTGGAACACCCGGCGGTGCATGAGGCGGTCGTGCTGGCATTAGATGACGGGCAGGGTAAACGGCTGGTGGCCTATGTGGTAGCGGAAACAGATGAAATGCTGGTTAACAACCTGCGTGCCCATTTGAGTGCGATTTTGCCGGATTATATGGTGCCGGCGGCCTTTGTCCGTCTGGACAGCTTCCCGCAGACGCCGAACGGCAAACTGGATCGCCGGGCGCTGCCGGCCCCGGACGGAGATGCTTTTGCCCGCCAAACTTATGAAGCCCCGCGGGGAGAAACAGAAATCGCGTTAGCGGCAATTTGGCAGGAAGTCTTGGGGATTGAAGCGATCAGCCGGCATGATAATTTCTTTGCCCTGGGCGGCCATTCATTGCTGGCGGTGCGGGTAATGAACCGGATAGCAGTTTTAAGGGGAGAACTGCCGCTGAGTGAGTTGTTTAATTCCCCTTCTTTGGCGGCTCTGGCTGAAAAACTCCATACCCGGTTTGATAAACAAGGCAGCACATTGCCTCCCATTATGCCTGTTTCCCGTGAGAGGATGTTGCCGCTGTCATTTGCGCAACAGCGTTTGTGGTTTCTGGCTCAGTTTGAAGGCGTCAGTGAGACGTATCATATCCCCATTGCGCTACGTTTGTGTGGTGAACTGGATATCGCGGTCTGGCAGCAGGCACTGAATACATTATTTGCCCGCCATGAAGCATTGCGCTCTGTCTTTGTTTCCGCTGATGGTCAGCCTAAGATCCGCTTACTGGCGGCGGAGCACGGGTTGCCATTGGTTCAGCATGATCTGCGTGGACACCCGGATGCCGAAGTGGCACTGAAACAACTGTGTGCAGAAGAAATGTCTGCGCCATTTGAACTCAGCAATGGCCCGCTTATCCGGGCGATGCTTATCCGGCTGGCGGATAACGACTATCAGTTTTTGCTGACCCAGCATCATATTATTTCTGATGGCTGGTCGGTCAGTGTGTTGATACATGAATTGAACACGCTCTATAGCGCTTTTCTGGCCGGGCAACCGGATCCTTTACCGCCACTGGCGATCCAGTACCCTGATTATGCAGTCTGGCAGCGTCAGTGGCTTTCTGCTGAACGTATTCAGGTGCAATCTGATTATTGGCGTACTACATTGGCTGACGCCCCTGTTTTGCTGGATCTGCCTACAGACCGGCCACGCCCGTCTGAGCAGTCATTTGTCGGGCAGGTTTTACCCATCAGTCTGGATGCGGAATTAACGGCCGCACTGAAACGCCTGAGTGAGCAGCATGGTGTCACCTTGTTTATGACGCTATTGTCCGCCTGGGCAGTGGTCTTATCGCGTTTATCCGGCCAAACGGATATCGTGATTGGCACCCCCAGTGCCGGTCGCAGCCGTCAGGAAGTGGAACCTTTAATCGGATTCTTCGTGAACACACTGGCATTGCGCATGGGGGTTTCGGGTGAGTTGACAGTAGTGGAATTACTGACACAGGTCCGGCAAACCGCGTTAGGAGCACAGGCGCATCAGGATTTGCCGTTTGAGCAGGTGGTGGAAATCGTACAACCACTGCGTCGGCTGGCCCATACGCCACTGTTTCAGGTGATGTTTGCCTGGGAGAACAATGAACATACCGACTGGACATTGCCGGGGCTGACTGTGTCACCGGCTGATCAAGATGTGGAGATTGTCAAATTTGATCTCGAACTGGGGCTGTTTGAAGAGGACGGCAAGATTGCAGGTGAGTTAAGTTATGCCACAGCCCTGTTTGATCAAACAACCATGGAACGGCACATTGACTATTTGCACACGGTATTGCAAGCCATGGTGGCTAACGCCCAACAGCGGATCGGGGAAATTGATATCCTGACACCAACAGAGCGTCGAATATTACTGGAAATCTGGAACGCGACAGAAACCCCGTATCCTGAGACATTGTGTATTCACCAGTGGATTGAACAGCAGGTGGCAAGAACGCCGCAGGCCACGGCACTGGTCTGTGAAAACCAGACGTTCAGTTACGCGGAATTAAATGCCCGGGCTAACCGGCTGGCCCATCAGTTGATTGAACTGGGTATTGAACCGGAGCAACGGGTCGCCATTTGTGTGGCACGCTCCCCGGCCATGGTCGTTGGGGTGCTGGCCGTCTTAAAAGCCGGCGGAGCCTATGTACCGCTGGACCCGGCTTATCCGGGAGAACGTCTGGCCGACAATCTGAGAGATACGGCACCGGCGATGGTGCTGGCAGATAGTCTTGGCCGGTCAGCATTGGGTGAACACGCATTGGCAGAACGAAACGTGCTCGATCCGAATACCCCATTTGACCAGCCGGATAGTAATCCGCAGATACCGGTATTGACTTCACGACATCTGGCGTACGTGATTTACACCTCCGGTTCAACCGGCAGGCCGAAAGGGGTAATGGTCGAACACCGTGGGTTAGTCAACCTGATTCAGGAGAAAATCACGCAATTCGCGATGGGGGCGGAGAGTCGGGTGTTGCAGTTTGCTTCATTAGGTTTTGACGCCAGTGTCTGGGAAATCATGATGGCCCTGTGCAGTGGTGCCACGCTGGCTATTCCCGCCGACCATGTGCGTCAGAATCCGACCGCTTTATGGCATTATCTGGAAGCGCAGGCGATAACGCATGCTTGTCTGCCCCCCGCTCTGCTTCATGACAGGGCGGATATACCGGTGTTAACGGTCAAACCTACTCTGATATTGGGGGGAGAAGCGCCCGGTACGGCGTTAATCCGGGCGCTGTGTGGCCGGGTCACCCTGTTCAATGCCTATGGGCCGACCGAAATAACCGTGTGTGCCACGGTCTGGCCGTGTCCGTCAGACTATACCGATACCGCAGTGCCAATCGGGCGTCCGACGGCGAATACGCAGGTTTATTTGCTGGATGCGCATGGTCAGCCGGTGCCGCTGGGGGCAATGGGTGAGCTGTATATTGGTGGCGTGGGTGTGGCGCGGGGATATCTGAACCGGCCTGAATTAACCGCTGAACGTTTCCTTATCGATCCGTTCAGTGATAACCCGGATGCGCGGATGTACCGGACCGGAGATTTGGCCCGCTATCTGCCGGACGGCAATCTGGAATTTCTGGGCCGCAATGACCAGCAGGTGAAAATCCGCGGTTTCCGCATTGAACCGGGGGAAATTGAAGCCCGGCTGACAGAACATCCGATGGTGCGTGAATCGGTGGTGTTGACACAGGGGGAAGGGCAGGATAAGCGGCTGGTGGCCTATGTTGTAACAGAAACGAAAGCAGCGGAAGCGGATGAAGGGCTGGCGAACAGCCTGCGTGTCTACTTGAGTGCCCGGTTGCCGGATTATATGGTGCCGGCCGCTTTTGTGCGTCTGGATGCGTTTCCATTAACGCCGAACGGTAAGCTGGATCGCCGGGCGCTGCCGGCACCGGATGGAGACGCCTTTGCCCGGCAGGCGTATGAAGTTCCACAGGGGGCAACCGAAATGACGCTGGCAGCGATTTGGGGGGAATTACTGGGCATTGCGCAGGTCAGCCGCCATGACAGTTTCTTTGCACTGGGCGGTCACTCCCTGCTTGCCGTGCGTATGATTGAACTCCTGCGTCAGCAGGGGTTGGCACTGACAGCTCAGGATTTATTCCGGTCGCCGGTGTTGTCCGATCTGGCGCAAACGCTGGGACGGCATCAGGCCCTTGAAATCCCGCCGAATATGATTACCGCCGAAACGCAGCAACTGACCCCGGCGATGTTGCCGCTGGTGGATTTAACCCAGGCGGATATTGACCACATTGTCAGACAAGTACCGGGCGGGATAGCGAATATTCAGGATATATACGCTTTATCCCCGTTGCAGGACGGTATTTTGTTCCACCATTTATTGGCACAGGAAGGGGATACGTACCTGTTGAGTGGCCAGACGGCGTTTGCTGACCGTGCGTTGCTGGATCGTTATCTGGCGGCAATGCAACGGATAGTCGATCGGCACGATATTTTACGTACCGCCTTTATCTGGCAAGGGATATCGGTTCCGGTGCAGGTGGTCTGGCGTCATGCTCCTTTGTCAGTGACAGAACTGACGCTGGCTCCGGCTGACGGCCCGGTCATTGACCAGTTAAGTCAGCGTTTTGATCCGCGCCATTATCGTCTTGACCTGGGTCAGGCCCCGTTACTGCATTTTGTCGTGGCGCAGGAAACCGATGGCCGCTGGTTCTTGCTGGAATTGCATCATCATATGATTGGCGACCATGAAACGCTGGAGGTGATGCACCGTGAAGTGCGGGCTTATCTGGCAGGGAAAGAAGAAAATCTGGCTGTGCCCGTGCCATTCCGTAATCTGGTGGCGCAGGTCCGGTTGGGCGTGAGTCAGGCAGCCCACACCCGTTTCTTTACCGACATGCTGGCAGAAGTAGAAGAACCAACACTGCCGTTCGGGCTGGCGGATGTCCATCTTGATGGATCGCAGGAAAGGGAATTTTACCGGTTGCTGACGCCGGAACTGAATGACCGTTTGCGCCAGCAGGCCCGGCAGCAGGGAGTGAGTCTGGCGGCTTTGTGTCATCTGGCCTGGGCACAGGTGTTGTCACGCACCAGTGGACAGGAAAAAGTGGTCTTCGGCACCGTGCTGTTTGGGCGTATGACCGGCGGCGAAGGGGCAGAAGGTGGCATGGGACTGTTTATTAATACGCTGCCGTTGCGGCTGGACATAGATGACACGCCGGTACAGGACAGCCTACAGGCTGCCCATCGCCGGCTGGCGGGATTATTAACCCATGAACATGCGTCACTGGCGCTGGCGCAACAGTGTAGCGGGGTTGAACGTGGCACTCCGCTCTTTAGCGCCCTGCTCAATTACCGGCACAATAGTCTCTCCGAGTCGTCGGATGAACCATTTGAAGGCATTGAATTTTTAGATGGAAAGGAACGCACCAACTATCCTTTTGGGCTGTCGGTGGAAGATTTTGGTGACGTGTTGGGATTGACGGCAAGTGTGGTGTCGCCATTTGAGCCGGAGCGGATATGGGGCTATATGCAGCAGGCACTGGAAAGTCTGGTGGAGGCGCTGGAGCACACCCCGGCTATGCCAGTGCGGGCGTTGGACATCCTGCCGGAAGCAGAGCGTACTTTATTGTTAACTACCTGGAACGGGACGGAAACCCCTTATCCTGATGTGTTGTGTATTCACCAGTGGTTTGAACAGCAGGTGGCAAAAACGCCGCAGGCCACGGCACTGGAGTTTCAGGGACAAATACTCAGTTACGCGGAATTAAATGCCCGGGCTAACCGGCTGGCGCATCAGCTGATTGAGTCAGGGGTGGAGCCGGAGCAACGGGTTGCCATTTGCGTGGCACGTTCACCGGCCATGGTCGTTGGGGTGCTGGCCGTCTTAAAAGCCGGCGGGGCCTATGTGCCACTGGACATCACCTATCCGGCAGAGCGGCTGGCCTATATCCTGAGTGACAGTATGCCATCGGTGATATTAGCGGATAGGGTCGGGCAGTCCCTGTTGGATGACGAGATGCTGGCCGGGTTGATGGTACTGGACCCGACAATACAGCCGGATCAGCCGGACAGTAACCCACGGGTTTCAGCGTTAACGCCACAGCATCTGGCCTATGTGATTTATACCTCCGGCTCTACCGGGCAGCCAAAAGGGGTGATGGTAGAGCATCAGGCGATCTATCAGCGCACGTTGGGCGTCAATGAACGGTATGGAGTAACGGCACAGGATCGGGTATTGCAGTTTGCGGCATTTGCCTTTGATGTCGCTGTCGAGGAATGTTTCTCGTCACTTTGTAACGGAGCCACACTGGTGATCCGGGATGATAGCTGGCTGGCGTCCATATTGGAATTTATTGCCTTAACCCGCGAAAACCGTATCACGGTGTTGTTCCTGCCGACGTTATTCTGGTCTGAACTGGCAGCCAGAGAGCCGGGATTAGCGCTGCCTGACGCGCTCAGACTGATTATTATTGGCAGCGAGGCCGTCCAGAAAAAAGCCCTGCAGGACTGGTTTGCACAGACGGGACATCGCCCCCGGTTATTAAATGCTTATGGCCCGACGGAAAATACCGTTACCGCCACCTGTCAGGCAGTTTTCTCCCCTGACGATGACCGTGCTATCGGCCGGCCGCTCAGCAATACTCGTATTTACCTGCTGGACAGCAACAGGCAACCCGTGCCGTTAGGCGGTGTGGGGGAAATCTATATTGGTGGCGTGGGGGTAGCGCGGGGGTATCTGAACCAGCCAATTTTAAGTGAAGAACGTTTTATCTCCGACCCCTTTAGCCCCGTATCGGGAGCCCGGATGTACCGCACGGGGGATATGGCCCGTTACCGGCCGGACGGCATTCTGGAATTTTTTGGCCGTAACGACCAGCAAGTGAAAATTCGCGGTTTCCGTGTCGAATTGGGAGAAATTGAAACCCGCTTGCTGGAACACCCGGCGGTGCATGAGGCGGTCGTGCTGGCATTAGATGACGGGCAGGGTAAACGGCTGGTGGCTTATATCGTGGCGGCAGCGGATGACGAGTTGGTCAACAACCTGCGTACTCACCTGAGTGCGGTGTTACCGGATTATATGGTGCCGGCAGCTTTTGTGTGTCTGGACAACTTACCGCAGACCCCGAACGGTAAACTGGATCGCCGGGCCCTGCCGGCCCCGGACGGAGCTGCTTTTGCCCGGCAAACTTATGAAGCCCCGCAGGGGGAAACAGAAATCGCATTGGCGGCAATTTGGCGGGAAGTCTTGGGGATTGAAGCGATCAGCCGGCATGATAATTTCTTTGCGTTGGGCGGCCATTCATTGCTGGCGATGCAGGTCATGAACCGAATAGCGGCTTTAGGGACGGCATTGCCACTGAGTGAGTTGTTTAGTTCCCCTTCTTTGGCGGCCCTGGCTGAAAGACTCCATACCCGGTTTGATCAACAAAGCACATTGCCTCCCATCCTTCCTGTCTCCCGTGAGGGGATGCTGCCACTGTCATTCGTTCAAGAACGTTTGTGGCTCCTGGCTCAGCTTAAGGGAGTCGATGAGCGTTATAATCTGCCACTCGTGTGGCATTTGCGTGGGCAACTGGATATCGCCGCCTGGCAGCAGGCCCTGAATGTGTTATTTGCCCGTCATGAAGCGCTGCGCTCTGTTTTTGTTTCCGTTGACGGTCAGCTTCAGGTTCACTTGCTGGCGGCAGACTACGGATTGCCGTTGGTTCAGCATGACCTGCGTGAGTGCCCGAATGCCGAAACCGCGTTGAAACGACTTCGTACTGAGGAGGTTTATACGCCATTTGATCTCAGCCAGGGGCCGCTGGTTCGAACAATGCTTATCCGGCTGGCGGATGACGACTATCAGTTTTTGCTGACCCAGCATCATCTCATTTCCGATGGCTGGTCAGTGAAGATATTGATAGATGAACTGAACACGCTCTATACCGCTTTTCTGGCCGGACAACCGGATCCTTTACCTGCGCTGGCAATCCAGTATCCTGATTATGCAGCCTGGCAGCGTCAGTGGTTTTCCACTGAACGTATGCAGGCACAAGCTGACTACTGGCGCACGACGCTGGCTGATGCACCGGCTCTGCTGAATTTGCCGACAGATCGGCCACGCTCGTCTGAGCAGTCGTCTGTCGGGCAGGTTTTACCCATCAATTTGGATGAAGAATTAATAACCGGCCTGAAGCGCCTGAGTGCACAGCACAATGTCACGTTATTTATGACGCTATTGTCTGCCTGGACGGTGGTCTTATCGCGTTTATCCGGTCAGGAGGATATCATTGTTGGCACCCACAGTTCTGGCCGTAATCGTCAGGAAGTGGAGCCTTTAATCGGATACTTCGTCAATACACTGGCGTTGCGCACGAAAGTTTCGGGTGAGCTGACGGTGGCGGAATTGCTGGCACAAGTCCGGCAAACCACGTTAGCGGCACAGGCGCATCAGGATTTGCCATTTGAACAGATGGTGGAAATTGTGCAACCATCACGCCAGCTAGACCACACACCGTTGTGCCAGACTATGTTTGCCTGGCAGGATTATGAAGATCCTCACTGGACACTGCCGGGGCTGACAGTGTCATCAATTGATCATGATTTAAATATTACCAACTATGATCTCGAAATAGAGTTTTTTGAGGAGAATGGCATAATTGCCGGAGCGATAAATTATGCCACAGCCCTGTTTGATCAATCGACTATGGAACGGCACATTGACTATTTGCTTACTGTGCTGCAAACCATGGTGGATAACCCGCAACAGCGGATCAGGGAAATTTAAGGTTAACTCCCGCCTGTTCAGGCGGGAGTTAATAGAAGATATGTATTACTCTGTTTTATCCGCATATTCGCACAGATCTTCAATAATACAAGATCCACAGCGTGGTTTACGGGCAATACAGGTATAACGACCGTGTAAAATCAGCCAATGGTGGCAATCTACCTTGAATTCATCAGGTACAACTTGCAATAGCTTCCTTTCGACTTCATCAACATTTTTTCCCGGAGCAAATTGAGTCCGATTGCTGACACGAAAAATATGGGTATCGACAGCTATCGTCGGCCAGCCAAAGGCAGTGTTCAGAACAACATTGGCCGTTTTACGACCGACGCCCGGTAATGCTTCAAGCGCTGTGCGATCTTCCGGCACTTCGCCTTGATGCTTTTCCAGCAGGATCCGGCAGGTTTTAATCACGTTCTCGGCTTTGGTGTTATATAACCCGATAGTCTTTATATACTCTTTTAAGCCATCTACGCCCAAATTAAGGATAGCCTGTGGCGTATTGGCAACCGGATAAAGTCTTGCAGTTGCCTTATTGACGCTGACGTCCGTTGCTTGTGCTGACAGCAATACTGAAATCAGCAGTTCAAATGGTGAATTGAAAACCAGTTCAGTAGTTGGATTAGGGTTGTTATCCCGTAAGCGGGTTAAAATTTCGACCCGTTTTTGTTTATTCATATCTGATTACGCCTTTATCCTCTTGTGATATGGCTGCCGCAGCCTTTTTCTATGCTGTCATAGCGGCGTGTTTTAGCATCTGTACGGCTTTTAACTCGCTCATCAATGATATATTTTCCGGCCAGCATCAAACCTAATCCAATAAATGCACCTGGTGGTAAAATGGCCAGCAGGAATGGAGAATCCATATGCACAATTTCAATACGTAATGATTTAGCCCAACTCCCTAATAATAGATCTGCGCCATCGAAAAGTGTGCCATTGCCCAGAATTTCACGTATGGCGCCAAGCACGAACAGGGCAAATGTTGCACCAAGACCCATTGCAATACCATCAAGCGCGGAGTGATGGATTGAGTTTTTTGATGCGTAGGCTTCCGCACGTCCGATAACGATACAGTTAGTCACAATTAACGGGATAAAGATCCCCAATGATTCATATAATCCGAATGCAAAAGCATTGATTAACATCTGAACGGCACTGACAACAGATGCAATGATCATCACATAAATAGGGATACGGATTTCATGAGGAACCCAACGGCGTAAAGCTGATACGGCGATGTTAGTACTCAACAGAACCAGTGTTGTTGCCAATCCCAGTCCCAGTGCGTTAGTGGCAGTAGAAGAGACCGCCAAAAGGGGACAAAGCCCCAAAAGCTGTACTAATGCGGAGTTGTTTTTCCATAACCCCTGAAGAAATAGATTTTTGATTTCACTCATTTATTTTGCTCCGCATGTGGATAGTGAAGAAAGTTGTGCCGGAATGGTTTCCATATAGAGAGCTGTCCGTTTAACGGCATTGACAACAGCACGAGGAGTGATGGTTGCTCCCGTAAACTGGTCAAATTCTCCGCCATCTTTTTTAACCGCCCAATGCGTATCATTATTGGAAGCGATTTTCTTTCCAGAAAAAGCATAGATCCAATCGGATATACGGGTATCAATTTTATCTCCCAACCCCGGAGTTTCATGGTGTTCAGTGACACGCACACCAAGTACCTTGCCAGAAAAATCTGTGCCGACCAGTAGTTGAATGGCTCCTGAATAACCATCAGGCGCAGTGCTTTCTATTGCAGCAGCAACCGGAGTACCATTTTTACGTGCCAGATAGAAACGATGGGGTTGTTGATTACCTAAAGCATCTGCTGTTACCAGATAACATTCATTTAGCATGTCGTTGTCATACAGCGTGGGAGGAACAACCTGATCCAATAATACTTTATGCTGTAACGCTGCTTGTTCTGCAATCCGGTCTTTTGTCAATGAATAAACAATTGCCGTTAACCCGGTGGTACAAGCGGCAAAAATTGCGAGGGTAATACCATGACGTCGCATAGTTTCTAACATGACAGCTCCCTTATTTATGGCCGTAAGCACGGGGTTGTGTGTAATTGTCGATAAGTGGTACGCATATATTTGCCAATAAAACAGCGAAAGCCACGGCATCCGGATAGCCACCATAGACACGAATAACCCAAATCAGTAAACCAATTATGGCTCCATAAATCAGGCGACCCTTCGGTGTAGTTGATGCACTGACTGGATCGGTTGCAATAAAAAATGCGCCTAACATGGTTGCGCCGGAAAAAATTTGCAATAAAGGAGGTGAATAACGGCTTGGATCGATAAGCCAGCTGATCAAAGCACAGCTTCCCAGTACAAGGATAAATGTGGTCGGGATTTGCCAGCTAATCACTTTGCGATTCAGCATGATTAATCCACCAATCAAGTAAGCCACATTGACCCACTGCCAGCCAATTCCTGCCAGAGTACCTTGCAATATCGGTTGCTGTAATACTTCATTAATGTTGTGGGTCAGCCTGCCGGTTTTGAAACTATCCAGTGGCGTAGCCTGGCTTAATCCATCAATTCCTTGTTGAAGTTGTATCAGAGTCGAACCATCAGGTGTGTGTCCTGCAAAGATCACCATCAGGCAATCCCACGGAGTCAACGTCACGGCTTGTAAGGAGGCTGGTGGCATCCAGCTTGTCATTTGTACAGGAAATGAAATAAGTAAGACAACATAACCTACCATAGCCGGATTAAATGGATTTTGTCCAAGCCCGCCATAAAGATGTTTAGCGATAATAATGGCAAAGAAAGTACCAAGTATGATCAGCCACCACGGTGCCAGCGGGGGCAGACTAACGCCAAGCAGTAATCCGGTCACTAATGCCGAATTATCTTTAAGGCAGGGAATGACCAGTTGTTTCTTTAATGCAATAGCTACAGATTCAGCCATCAATGCGGTAGTGATTGCCAACAGGATTTGGATCAGAGTTCCATAGCCAAAGAAATAGGTTTGCACTGCGACACCCGGTATAGCAGCTAAAGCCACCCATAACATAATCTGGCTGGTATTTTTCTTACTGTGTGTAAAAGGCGAACTGGCGACTTTTAACAGGTTATTGTCAGTTTTGACTGGCCTAAATTTCATCGATAAATGTCACTATTCTGTTAGAGTTTCTTGTTTTTCTTGAGCGGCTTTCTTTGCTTTTACGCGGGCAATAGCAGCAGCAACGGCAGCTTTACGCGGATCAACCTCTTCGGTAACCACGGCCTGAGTTTCTTGCTGTGGAGCAGGTTCAGGCTGAGTTTGAGCAGCTTTTTTTGCTTTTGCACGGGCAATGGCAGCAGCAACGGCAGCTTTACGGGGATCAACCTCTTCGGTAACCACGGCTTGAGTTTCTTGCTGTGGAACAGGTTCAGGCTGAGTTTGAGCAGCTTTTTTTGCTTTTGCACGGGCAATGGCAGCAGCAACGGCAGCTTTACGCGAATCTTGTTTTTCATCCACGCTATTTTGTTGTGAAATTTCTTGTGACGTTGTCACTTCTTGCTTTTGCTGTGTGGCCTTTTTCGCTTTTGCTCTGGCAATAGCTGCGGCAAGAGCAGCTTTGCGAGGATCTTCACTTTCAGCGGATGTTATTGTCGCTGTGGTTTGAGTATTCGATACCTGTTTTTCTGCCTGACGAGCGCGTAATTGCTCTTTTCTGGCTTTGCGTGCTGCAATGGCTGCTGCATTATCAGGTAATTGTCCGGCTTGTACGGTGATTGTCTCTCCAGAGTTGGACTGTTTTTCTTTCACGCGAGCGAGAGCTGCCTGTACAGCACTCTTATCCTGATTGTCTATTTGAACCGCGGCTTTTTTATGGCGCTTTTCACGAGCCAGTTTTTCGCGTTCCATACGGGCTTGTTTGGCTTCAAACCGGAGCTTAGCTTCAGATGATCGGCGAGCTTCGGCATCGATAGTGCGTATTTCGGCTTTTTCCTGCCGATAGTACTGAACAAGAGGAATATTGCTCGGGCATACATAAGCACAAGCACCACACTCAATGCAGTCAAATAAGTTGTGGCTTTTGGCTTTTTCATGTTCTTGACCACGACTGAACCAGTAAAGTTGCTGAGGTAGTAACCCGGCCGGACAGGCCTCAACACATAACCCACAACGGATACAGGCTTCTTCAATCGCTTTGGGCTCCATTTCATGGGTGGAAGGAGCAAGTATACAGTTGCTGATCTTGACGACAGGCACATTCAGATCAGGTAAGGTAAAACCCATTAATGGCCCACCCATAATGACCATTTGCTCTGACTGAGGTTTAAATTTGGCTTGTTGTAACAGAAATTGAACAGGTGTACCTAAACGAGCCCAGAAATTACCGGGTGAGTTGACGGCTTCTCCTGTCAGAGTGACAACGCGTTCGATTAGGGGTTCTCCGTCAATAATGGCACGTTTGATGGCCATCACTGTACCAACATTTTGCATAAGAACACCAATACCGGAAGAACGTCCGCCAGAAGGAACTTCTTTGCCCGTCAGGATCTTGGTGAGCTGTTTTGCACCGCCAGATGGGTATTTTGTTGGGATAACACGCAAAGCAATTGATTTATCGTTTTTCAGCGCACTTTTCAGGGCATTAATTGCTTCAGGTTTATTATCCTCAATCCCGATCAAAACCTGTTTCGGATTGAGCAAATGTATCAAAATGCGTATGCCTTCGATAATTTCACCGGCATGTTCCTGCATCAAGCGATCATCAGCCGTGATATAAGGCTCACATTCCGCTGCGTTGATGATCAATGTATTGATATGACTTCCATCACCTTTTAATTTTGCTGCTGTTGGAAATCCTGCACCACCAAGGCCAGCAATACCGGCTTCATGAATGCGTTGCAGCAAAGTATCAGCTTCAAGAGATGTGTAATCCGCGGTTTGGATGCGTTCACACCATTGATCTTCTCCATCTGGACGCAGGCGGACACAGAGTTCTTTCAACCCAGAAGGATGGGCGGTAACACAGGGTTCAATCGCCGTGATAGTACCGGAAGTGGATGCATGAACGGGTACAGTTCTGCCAATCCCGATTGTCAGCGGTTGACCTTTAAGTACTTTGTCCCCGGCTTTAACCAGTAGCTCTCCTTCCGGGCCAATATGTTGCTGTAAGGGAATAATCAATTCTTCTGGTAACGGAGCATGGCGTAGTGGCGTACGGCTGGATTGCAGCTTCATCTCTGGTGGATGAATACCACCATCAAAATCCCATATTTTGTTCTTGTTAAGCAAATTGAATAGATTAAACATTGGCTTTAACCTCAACAGGCTTAGCAGAAGATATCAACATGGGTTCTGGCTCAATTGGAATATTTTTAACCGGAATGGAGTTTAAATCCCATTTCCAGTTTGATGTTGTGGTTGTAACGGGGATCATCGTAATGCAGTCGGTCGGGCAAGGTGCGACACATAAGTCACAGCCAGTGCAGAGATCTTCAACTACAGTGTGCATTGCGCGATTTGCGCCGATAATGGCATCGACAGGACATGCCTGAATGCACTTTGTACAACCTATGCAGTTTTCTTCATCAATAAAGGCAACTTTCCTGACCGGATTTTGTATGTTTTCATCGCCATCCAATGGTTGTGGATCAACCCCCAGTAATTCTGACATCTTGAGCATCACTTGCTCTCCGCCTGGGGCACATTTGTTGATCATCTCTCCATTGTTGGCAACAGCTTCTGCATAAGGGCGACAACCCGGATAGCCACATTGCCCGCATTGGCTCTGTGGCAGCAGATTATCGACCTTTTCAACAATCGGATCTTCTTCCACTTTAAAACGGCGAGCAGCAAAACCCAGAATTAACCCGAAGATTAATCCGAGTACGCTTAGTACGCTGATAGCAATCCATAAAGATATCATTAGAATTTCACCAAACCACTAAAGCCCATAAATGCAAGGGACATTAACCCAGCAGTAATAAGCCCTATTGATGAACCACGAAAAGGGGCCGGAATATTGGCAACCGCCAAACGTTCACGAATTGCGGCAAATAACACCATGACAAGGGAAAATCCAGCGGCAGCCCCGAAACCATATATAGCAGACTGTAAAAAATTATGTGATTGATTGACGTTCAGTAAAGCCACACCGAGCACAGCACAGTTTGTTGTTATTAATGGCAGAAAAATGCCTAATAAGCGGTAGAGTGCAGGGCTGGTTTTACGAACTACCAATTCGGTGAATTGGACGACAACGGCAATCACAAGAATAAAACTTAAGGTACGTAAATAAACCAGATCCAGCGGAACAAGAATGAAAGTATTTACCAGCCATGAACTGATGGAAGCTAGAGTCAGGACAAAAGTAGTTGCCATCCCCATGCCAATGGCTGTTTCGAGTTTCTTGGATACTCCCATAAATGGACATAAGCCTAAAAACTTTACCAAAACGAAGTTATTGACCAAGACCGTGCCAATAAATAAAAGAAGGTATTCAGTCATTGCTATACCTGAAAATAAGAGATTTGATGAAAACAATATACTGTTTATATTAGTGAAAATGACAGAAACTCCCCCGCCTTGCGGTGAGGCAAGCGGGGGCAATGATAACAATCAATTTTAGGGGATGTTATCGATCTTGTGTGAAAGTCATTTTAACCCGATAAGAGCGCTTGATATAAGGAACAAAAACAGCAGCGGCTAATAGGGGCCAAAGCAGGGAACGAATAGCTATTTCGTCAGGAATAGGAGAAAAAGCAAATGTTTTAACGGCAATAAGAACAGAAAGTGTCAACCAGATGATAAAAATACGCGGGAATCGTTTTGAACGAATAAAAAGCAACTTTAATACCCAAAATGTAAAACACCACATAATAGCCGTGGTTAATACGGAGATATACCACAGGATGGTGAAATTACCTCCTGTTTGGTGAATAACAGTGCTTTGCTGAAAAAAAGTTATGGCATATAACACTAACATTGAGCTGGCAGCAATAAGTGTCATGATCAAATAAGCGGCAGGAGCCAATAACCAACCGTTTATACGGTAATAATCATTGGATTGATACATAAAAAATATTCTCTCCATGATGGGTATTCAGATACCAAAAGATAGTAACACAGGAATTAAGATTATTTGCTAATGAATAAGAGCTGGTGCTATTTTCTGGTGCCTTGTTATAACCGTTTTACAAATGTTGAGAGGCAGTTATGAGTAATTCTCTGAAAGTTGGCTTGGTTGGATATGGTTATGCCAGTAAGACGTTTCATGCACTATTGATTGCAGAGACGCCAGATGTTGAATTATTTGCTGTTTCCAGTAGTGATATAGAAAAAGTTAAAAAAGATTGGCCAGCTATTAATGTTGTATCTTCACCGGAAGCGTTATTCAATGATCCAGATATTGACCTCATTGTTATCCCGACTCCCAACGATACCCACTACCTGTTAGCGCAAAAAGCATTGTCTGCCGGTAAGCATGTTGTGGTTGATAAACCTTTTACGATTACGGTGGAAGAGGCAGAGACACTAAAAAAACAGGCGGAAGATGCTAACTTATTGTTGTCTGTATTCCATAATCGTCGTTGGGATGCAGGTTTTTTGACTGTTCAATCACTGATTAAAGAAAATGTATTGGGAGAATTAAAGTATTATGAATCCCGTTTTGATCGCTATCGTCCGGTTGTTCGTCAACGCTGGAGAGAAGCCGCAGGAGCGGGAAGTGGGATCTGGTATGACCTGGGTCCTCATTTATTGGATCAGGCAGTCCAGCTTTTTGGGAAACCCCAGGCTATTACAACAGACCTAGGTATGATACGGCCAAATGCCGAAACACCAGATTATTTTCATGCACAACTCAAGTATCCTGGGTTAAAAGTGGTATTACATGCATCAATGCTTGTAGCAGCGGAATCTGCCATTTATACCCTGCATGGAATGGCGGGGAGTTACGTGAAATATGGTTTAGATACGCAGGAAGAGTGTTTGAAAGCAGGCGAAAAACCATCACAAGAAGGTTGGGGATATGATGCGCGCGATGGATATGTGACGTTGTCACAAGGTGATAACTTGATTACACAAACCATTCCTAATTTACCGGGGAACTATAGTGCTTATTATGCCGCTATTCGTGATGCTATTCTGACAGGAAAACCTAACCCTGTGACCGCAGATGAAGCTATTTTGATTATGAAGCTGATCGAGGCAGGTGAAAAATCAGCGAAAGAGCAACGTACTGTGGTGATTGATTAACTTTAATTGATTAACCTTAAAGTAAGAGGAACGGCATTAATGAGCTGGTGGCAAAAGTTAAAAATCGATCCTTTTCTGTTAACACTGATTACCGTAGTAATTATTGCGTCATTCTTTCCCTGTGAAGGAGAAGTAAAAAAGTGGTTTCAACATTTGACTACAGCAGCTATTGCATTGCTGTTTTTTATGCATGGAGCCAAACTTTCACGTGATGCGATTCTGGCAGGAATAGGGCATTGGCGTCTGCATTTAGTTATTTTTCTTAGCACTTTTGTTTTATTCCCTATATTAGGTATGGGGTTACATTTCATTGTACCGGAATGGATGTCGCCAACGGTCTATATGGGATTTCTGTATCTTTGTGCTTTACCAGCCACTGTGCAATCAGCGATTGCTTTTACTTCTGTTGCCAGAGGGAATGTAGCTGCTGCGATATGCAGTGCTTCAGCATCCAGTCTGTTGGGAGTATTTCTTTCTCCATTACTTGTTGGTTTTCTGATCCAGTTTCATGATGTTGCGGGTGATAGTACTGGTAGTAGTGCAGTTCATCCTGACACATGGAAAGCGATAAAAGATATTATCCTGCAATTGATGGTGCCTTTTATTGTTGGTCATCTGTCACGCCCGTTGATTGCCAATTGGGTAGAACGACATAAAAAGTTGGTCAATGTGACGGATCGTTCATCGATTTTGCTGGTGGTGTATGTTGCATTCAGCGAAGCGGTTGTAGAAGGCATTTGGCATAAAATTGATGCTTATTCACTGATTATGATTGGTATCGTCTGTTGTGTTCTGCTGGCAGTGGTATTAACCATTAATGTATATAGTTCACGCTTATTCGGATTCAGCAAAGAAGATGAAATTACCATCGTTTTTTGTGGCTCTAAGAAAAGCCTCGCCAATGGAGTGCCGATGGCGAATGTTTTATTTCCGGCAGCAATGGTTGGCACTATGTTGTTGCCGTTAATGATTTTTCATCAAATCCAATTGATGGTCTGTGCGGTACTTGCAAACCGATATGTTGCCCGCTCAAAAAAGGCAGAGTAATTTTCTGCCTTTAAAAGTATGATTTGTTATCGCCTGTTAGCGGTTTGCAGCTTTAGCGCTTAATGCCTGTTTCTCTGCTTCACTCAGGAATGCTGTTTCCAACCCGTTGCTCTGTGCCTGTCGGATCTGTCCTGGAGACAATCCAGCGGCAGGCGCAGCAACATTGTACTCATTACTAATTTCAATTCCTTCAACGGCCGGGTCATCGGTATTGATTGAAGCCAGAATGCCATGCTCAAGGAATTTTTTCAGCGGGTGAGCTGATAAGGAGCTGACGGTACTGGTTTGCAGGTTTGATGTCAGGCAGGATTCAACACCAATGCGGTTTTCCGCCAGATAATCCATTAGTGCAGGATCGGTGACAGCCTTAACGCCGTGGCCGATCCGGGTTGCTCCCAACTCACGGAGCGCGTGCCAGATGCTTTCGGCGCCTGCTGCTTCTCCTGCGTGTACACTGATATTCCAACCCGCATCACGTGCCTGAATAAAATGTTGTTCAAACAGATGCCCGGGGAAACCAAGTTCATCACCTGCCAAATCCATCGCAGTAATATGTTGTTTATGGGCAAGCAAGCCTGCTAATTCTTGAGAACAGGCTTTTTCTCCGAATGTTCTGCTCAGAATACCAATCAGGCGAATTTGGATATTGTGTTGTTTGCTGGCGGAGTGGATACCGTCAATGACAGCTTCCACGACACCTTCAACCGGAAGCTGGTGGTTCATTGCCATGTAGTAAGGTGAAAAGCGGAGTTCGGCATAGTCCAGTCCGGCATTGACTGCATCTTCTACGTTTTCTACCGCAACCCGGCGGCAAGCATCCAAATCAGCCAGTACAGCAACACCCCAATCAAGTTTTTGCAGAAAGCTAATAAGATTTGGCTCATTTTCAATGATCTGGACATGGGGACACAGAGTTTCCAGTTCATAAGCAGGGAGAGCGATATTATGTTGACGACCAAGACTCAGAATGGTTTCAGGGCGAATGTTACCATCAAGGTGACGGTGTAAGTCAGTGAGTGGAAGCCGGGTATCAATCATTTTTTATCCTTCTTATCAGAAAAATATACAAAAAAGCCAGTCAATGAATTGACTGGCAATGAAAGCACTATTTATCGATTTTTTTACGATGTTTTTGCTGCGTCAGTCTTTTTAATCGTCTTAACCTTCAGCGCGTGCTTTCTTGTAGGGAACCCTAATCGGGTTCTGTTTGCTGTGACGACTATTACTCAGCAGCAGGAAGTTCAGCTTCACTATCATGCTGATTTGATTCACCAGCATCATCATTGGAATCGATAAGGTGATTATCAAGCAGGAATTGATGTAAGCTGGATTCTTTACCATTTAATTTCACTTTGCCGTTGGCGTAGTGGAGGTTAAGGTCAATAGCGTCATCGGTGTTAGTCATAATGTTAAGTGCAGCACCTTGAGCCGCTATAAATTGAACCTGCATATTAGCGGTTTTTTCAGCTTTGTTTTTATCTTCACCTAAGTATTCGCCTGATTTGGTGATTTGCTCAATCAGCATGGGCTTAGACAATTTAACATTAAGTGACAACTCCTGAAGCAGGGTACGAAGCTGTTCTTCTGTTCCCATTTGAGCGATTTTATTCAGATCTTCAGGTATGTTTTGCAGTGCAATCTTAAAGTCTATTGTGCTTTCACCTTTACTGTTTTTCCAGCTAAATGGCGCAATACTGAAGTGTGGATTGTTTTTAAGCAATATTGGCAAGTGGCTGTAAATCCCGGTGGCAACATCCTGAGATGATTGCTCTAATTCTTTGGTAGAAAATGATTTTGCCATAATAGCATCAGATAGTTGTGCAAATTTATGAACAGCCTGACCATCCAGATTATCCGCGTTAAACACTAGCTTACCCGAACCAAAATCCAGATTGCCAATTTTGACTCCACCGATTTCATAAGCACCGCCGATATTCACATTCTCCTTGTTTTCACTCGTTTTGATCGAGATTTTTAAATTCGTGAGAAGGAAATCATCCTTCTCACTGGAACTTTTCGAGGCCATTTCGCCAATAGTATAGTTTTGATCGCCCAGATAGAGATCGAATTTACCTTTTTTGTTGTCATCAGCGTTAAAATTAATACCCTTGAGAGTAAAAACTCTTTTTTCTGAAGGTTCATCTACGGTCAGTTCATCGCTTTTGAGACTAAAAGAGTACTCACTTAAATCACGATTGATATCTGTGTTGATTTTGGCACCGGAAAAAGTGATCTTAGTGCCGTCTTTACTTGTGTGCTTGATCGGCACAATCTCAATATCGGAAGATAAGTTGCCGCCATAACTCACATTAGCATCAATGTTAAACAGAGGTTTACCATTAGTAATTTCAAGCAGTTCTTTGAGTTCGTCATTTTGTTCAATTTCTGCATGGATAGAGGCCATTTTAGGGACGAAATTGAATTTTTTCAGGGCGGAAGTTGGGAATGGGCCGTGATTGATATGAGATTTGAAGACAATTTTTTCGTTTGGCTTCATGCCTGCATTTTTTGCGTCTTCTTTTAGACTCAGGATAAAACGGACATCAGAGCTGAAAATACCACGCTGGAAATCTTTTACCTGTACTTCAAGCCTGCTATAGGGGAATGCATCTGTAAGTTTTGTGTTCATCTTTTGGACTGTTTTATCCAAACGAGCTTCAACTTTCTTCCCTGTGTACCAGGACGCACCTGTCCACGCTGCACCTAAAGCAACGATTACGCTTACAGCTACTAACGATTTTTTCATGTGGCAATTCCATCCTTAATTTTGCGCATACAATATCATTGGTATATATGCGATATGTCTTTGAGTAAAAAAGTTGTTAATTGTACAGGTTAACTAAAGAACTTTTAATCGCTTTTCAATAAAAGTGTGATTAACAACCAATGGATAAAAGTATAACTCTATGAATTTAACTTATTTATTTGATACCCTGGCAAGTTTCCCATTGCCATGAACAGTCACGGTTTTCTCTATAGCAGATAAGAAGACTGATTCACCTGAGACGATTCTCAATTCTTGCTCGCCAGAATTGAGAATCAACTGACCATCAAAACAAAATAGAACTGATGCAGAATCATTCTCTAATGCTATCGGTTGCTCTGAAACAGCATAAATTGAAAAATGAAAATCGTTGACGGGAACAGGGTAATTTAGAGCATCTTTTTCCTGAGTTGGGATAGTCAACAACGTATCGGCTGGTTTAGAGATGAAATCCAGATTAGCCATCAATTCAGGGATATCCATATGTTTACTGGTTAAACCAGCACGCAGAACATTATCTGAATTAGCCATAATTTCTAATGCAACACCTTCAAGGTAAGCGTGAGGGGTGCGGGCATAGAGAAACATTGCCTGTCCTGGTTGCAGTTCAACAATATTGAGCAGAAGAGGGGTAAACAGACCATTATCATCAGGATAGAACACAGTCATCTTTCTGATAGTATCCCAAGGCTCTCCCCGGCGGCTATTTAATGCTGATTTTAATACTGCGATGGCTAAACTTTTCTGTTTGCCCTGCATGGTCAGTAACTGAGAAAAAAGAAATGATAAATTTTGCTCAGTGGGGTTCTGCATAAATGTCTGGATATCGGAATGTGCGCCAGAAACATAATTAAGAAGAGCAGCAATTTCTGGTAATGGCCGGAAAGCATTCATCGCTTTGAATGGCGTTAGTGCATACACTAGCTCTGGCTTATGGTTATCATCCTTGTAATTGCGTTGTGGTGAATTCAAAGGAATACCCGCGGTATTCTCCTTAGCAAACCCTTTTTCCGCCGATGGTTTATCAGGATGTACCTGAATAGAAAGAGGTTGAGCGGCGCATAACACTTTAAACAAAAATGGCAGACGCTGGAACTGATCTGCTACTTTTTTACCCAGATACTTTTCCGGATTTTGAGCGATAAGCTGATTTAAGGCGACAGGCTCACCTGTTGCAGGATCAGTAACCAGAGAACTGCATTTGGGATGTGCTCCCATCCATAATTCTGCCATTGGCTGATTGTCCGGATTTTCGATGCCATAAATATTTGTCAGGGCGGTTTTACTTCCCCAATCATAATGTTGGATCTGGTTGGTCATTTTCAGCATGGCTGGATTTCCTATAATAAAAAATAAACCTATTTATATAATAACAATACAATAAACACGATTAGGTCGCATTATCGATAATAAATTTATGGCATTATAAAGGAATGCCGACTAATTTATCTGCAAAGTTTGATCCGGCGTATTCAATTATTCTGTGTGCTAAGGAGATAGTAATGGCAGCCACTCGCATTGAAAAAGACTCAATGGGGCCAATTGAAGTACCTGCTGACCAATTATGGGGAGCGCAGACTCAACGTTCACTGGAACATTTCCGCATTTCTCAGGAGAAAATGCCGGTTGCGTTGATTCATGCTCTTGCATTGACTAAACAGGCTGCGGCCAGTGTCAATATGGATCTGGGCCTCTTACCGAAGGAACGTGGTGAGGCAATTATCGCTGCGGCGAAAGAGGTATCAGAAGGCAAACACTCAACAGAATTCCCTCTCGCTATCTGGCAGACGGGGTCGGGCACTCAAAGCAACATGAACATGAATGAAGTGCTGGCGAACCGTGGTAGTGAGCTCCTTGGCGGTCAAAGAGGTAATGAGCGCCTAATCCATCCTAATGATGATGTTAACAAGAGTCAAAGTTCGAATGACGTGTTTCCAACAGCAATGCATGTTGCGGCCGTTATCGCATTGAGTGAGCATCTACTGCCTGAGCTGAAGGTACTGCAAAAAACACTGGCAGATAAAGCAGAAGCATTTAAAGACATCGTAAAAATTGGTCGTACTCACCTGCAAGATGCGACACCTCTGACGTTAGGTCAGGAAATTTCAGGCTGGGCCGCAATGTTGGCTCATAATCTGAAGCACATTGAAGATAGCATTCCTCATGTATGTGAATTGGCACTAGGTGGAACAGCCGTTGGAACGGGCTTGAATACCCATCCTGAATATGCAGTTCGTGTTGCGAAAAAAATCGCCGAATTATCCGGGCAACCTTTTGTAACTTCACCAAATAAATTTGAAGCACTGGGTACTTGTGATGCCCTGGTTCATTCCCATGGTGCATTGAAAGGACTGGCTGCGTCATTGATGAAAATTGCCAATGATGTTCGCTGGCTGGCTTCTGGTCCTCGTTGTGGAATCGGTGAAATCTCCATTCCTGAAAATGAGCCGGGCAGCTCTATTATGCCAGGTAAGGTTAATCCGACTCAGTGTGAAGCTATGACGATGCTATGTGCGCAGGTCATGGGTAACGACGTAGCTATTAACATTGGTGGCGCGTCTGGTAATTTTGAGCTGAACGTCTTCCGCCCAATGGTTATTCATAATTTCTTGCAGTCTGTTCGTTTGCTGGCGGACGGTATGCATAGTTTCAATGAACATTGTGCTATCGGTATTGAGCCTAATCGTGACCGTATTACCCAATTGTTGAATGAATCTCTGATGCTGGTAACTGCGCTGAATACCCATATCGGTTATGACAAAGCGGCAGAAATCGCTAAGAAAGCACATAAAGAAGGTCTGACTTTAAAACAGTCAGCAATGCAGCTAGGTTATCTGACCGAAGCTGAATTTGACGCTTGGGTGCGCCCGGAAGATATGGTTGGCAGCATGAAATAATTCTTGCTGATTTTGGTATTGGTTGATGTAGAACCGGAGGGTAAACCTCCGGTTTTTTTATATTGGTGCGCCTTATATTTCCCGATAAAGATGTAAACGCGGTATCACAAGCTCAAGTGGTTTTGCTTTAGGTTTATGGCGGTATTTGATTGCATTGGCATTATAGTTCGATAGCGTACCCACTTTGGGTTTGATCTCGCTATCTTCAGTATAAAAAGCAATGATTGGCAGAGGGCAGGCATATTGAACCTGTTTTTGTATTTCTGAATACCAAACGCGAGCTATGGGTTGCACTTTTACTGGTCGTTTAATTTTCAAAACTACATCATCAGGTAGCTTTTTGATATCTGTAATTTCTAATGCAACCAATGCAGCCCATTGATCGCTGGAGTAGGGAGGAACTGCTTTTCCGGCATTATAACTTTTTTCCAACCGTTCAAGAACTTGTTGTTTGGTCACTTTATTAATGATGTTCTTATTGGCCCAGCCAAAATTGATGGTATCCGGGTTTATGAGGGGAGTTATCGTGCGATAGGCATTTAAGGTAATTAAACCACGTAAATGATCGTGGACAAATTCAAACCGTTGCTCTTTGCTGACTCCTGATTCTTTAGTTACTATGTTTTCCAGCTCGGCTTTGAGTTGATTAACTTCCTCTATAACATTCATTGCGGTTTTATATTGCTGGTGGCTTACAGAAAAACATAGTGCGCCTGGCAATCGGCTTGCTGCTTTGCTGCTGATATTAGGGTGGTTATGATGTATGAATAGCTTCTGATAGAAGCTTAAACCTAAGTTAAGTGCTTCATTTCCTTGTAATGGATTGACATTAATTTCGGTAATTTGCTCATGTTCTTCACCTTTTTCAATTTGTGGTAATTGAAATAACCGGGCATCAATAAGCGGATATTTCAGCAATAACTTAATCAGCTCAGCCAATTTTTCTTCCTGTTTTTTAAAGCAGGACGTAAGTGATTCTGTTGAAAGGTATTTATTCATATCCTATTACTCTGTTTCGCAAACCAACGGTTTTTCTTACCTATTTAGTTACAACATACTTTAAAACATAAGCAAAAAAAACACAAAAACTCACAAAAAGAAGAAAATAAAGCCAAGTAGGGTAGTTAAAGAGAATTAATCTTTGAAATGGGTTATTGATAAACATTTATAGATTGTGTTAAAAACTAGAAACATTAATTTTTAAAATTTAGTGATCGTGAATAACTAATTAGTTAGCAAACTTATAAGAAATTCTTTCAATTTTAAAAATTTTATTTATAAAAATTATATGCAGAGGTGGTTTAATATGAATAAATTAATTAAGCCAGTAAATTCTTTTACTAAAATTGTTGATACATTATTGCCATATTCTGAGTCAGTCTCATCTGAACAATCAACACAAGGTACGTTGATTAAAATTGAACGTGAATTTGCTAAGTTTTTTTTACTTGAGAAGGGATATGTAAATATTCGCAGGCTAGGTGATGATTTAATCATTGCAACAGTGTTTTCACCGTATGTTCTGGGGTTATCTTTCTATTCTGGCGCAGAAGCTTATTACTCTATCGAACTTGGCCCTGACTGTAAGATATATCAATTACCTCGTATTAGTGCTTTAGGTGCTATAAAGAAACACGATCTTTACAGGGAGTGGATGAGAGTAGTTTCTTATAAAATGGCTTTTTTGTATGCCAGGGATATCAGTATATTTCGTCATGGCGCTAAAGAGACTGTATGCAGCTTATTATCCCGCCTTATTACTTTGCCAGATGATTTCAGAGAAAATATATCTGTTATCAGATATATAGAACAGAGGTGCACACTTTCACGTAGTTGTATACAGCGTATATTATTTTCTCTGAAAAAAGACAAACACATCGAAATAATTGATGGTTATTTAAGCAATGTTAATTCATTGCCAACAGAATCACATTATTAATCATTAAACTTTATGCTGTTAATTTATTGAGCTTCATCCCTAAATAAAAAGCAAGTATTGTTAATAATGAAATAAAAATGGCAACACCATTCCATTGATAAAATGACCAAAACATTCCGCCTAATGTTCCTGATATACTTGAGCCTGCATAATAACAAAATAGGTAGAGTGAAGATGCCTGAGCTTTTGCTCGTTTAGCTCGTGCTCCTACCCATCCACTGGCAATCGCATGAGCGGCCCAGTAATACTTTGCCTCGTCCATGTTTATTGGTTAATGAACCGGCTTTTGTTGCGCTGTAAGTTCCTGTCAGATAAACGGCAGATAATAAACCAACGATAGTCTGACTCAGATGATAATGATTTCGTTTCCTGTAACAGATTTCTTTTTCAATATCCATTTCAGCATCAGAGATGGTTGAATTTCTACAAATACCCACATGACTTCCTTTAAATTAATTATATATTAATGAGAAACACCTAAATATTATTGATGTGAATTGTTAATCAAAAGTAACAATCACAAGAAGTTCGTGTGAAAGATCACATTTCTGTTTCAAACGAATATCTTCTGCTTTAAACCGCGACATAATCGTTACTAATTATTTAGAGGCGCAAATTAAATAGCGGGAGGCGCAGTGAGTGTGGACGTACAGCCAAGCCATGTTGACCAGATTAAGCAAATTAATATCGGTTTGGTCTATCGTCTGATTGATCAATATGGGCCTATTTCACGTATTGCACTCTCTAAAAAAGCGCAGTTGGCTCCTGCCAGTATTACAAAGATCACACGAGAGCTACTTGATGCTCACTTAGTGAAAGAAGTCGAGTTCCCTGATTTAGGGTTTCGTGGACGTCCAGCGACCGGATTGAAAGTTGATAGTCAAGGGTGGCAATTTCTGTGTATACGTATTGATAATGGTAGTGTCGTATTTGGGCTTCGGGATTTAAGTAATAACCTGGTTGCTGAACAAGAATTACCCTTTCTTGCATCCGAAAACCAAGGTTTTCTGGACGATCTTGCTGCCCTGATTGACGGTTTTTTCTTTCGGTATCAATCTCGTCTTGAGCGTTTGACTGCTATCAGTATTACCACTAATGCGATTGTTGACCCGATTAATGGAATTGTTCATAGCTCACCGTATTACAATATCCAGAACCTTCCTCTTGGGTCTTTCTTATATCGGTGTATCGGAGTGCCTGTTTTTTTGCAACATGGTATTACTGCGTGGACAATTGCAGAATCTTTATACGGGGCAGGGAAGAATTGTCAGAATATTATCCAGGTTGTCATTGATGATAATGTCGGTGTCGGTATTATGACAGCCGGGCGAATACTTCATGCAGGAAATCAAAGTGTTGTCGAAATAGGGCATACGCAAGTTGAGCCTGATGGTGAACATTGTTATTGCGGTAATACTGGTTGCCTGGAAACTGTTGTTGGCATCAAAAATATTTTGATAAAAGCACGTCAGCTAGCTGAAAAACAGCCTGATTCGTTAATGTCCACAAAAATACCGTTGACAATTCAGTTGCTTTGTCAGGCTGCACAGCAAGGTGATCTTCTTGCAGTAGAAATTATCCGTGACGTTGGGAGAAGAATCGGCAACATCATCGCGGTTATGGTCAACATCTTCAATCCTGACAAAATATTGATTGGTTCGCCACTGAACGCAGCACAACATATTCTTTATCCTGTCATTCAAAAGAAAATCACTCAGCTTTCACTTCCGGGATATAGTCAAAAAGTTGATATTGTTGCTACTGAATTTACTAATTCAGGAACTCTGCCAGCAGCATCATTAATTAAGCAATCACTATACAATGGCCAGTTGCTGCTCGAAATCATGCAAGGATAGAACACATTTGATAAAACATTGAGCTAACTCAATCCCTGTCTCAAACACATCCCCTACACTCCAAGTCTGCTCGCTATAAACTTTATCAACAGACGTTATAAAGAGTAGCCAGTTTATCTGTTACCACGGAAAAATAAATTTATGTTAACGCGCTTATTTGTTACAGGCACGGATACCAACATCGGTAAAACAGTTGTTACCCGCGCATTACTGCAAGTCTTTAATCGTGAAGGGACAATCGCAGTAGGATATGAACTTCTTGCAAAGGAAGAAAGTCAAATTGATTTTATTCAAATGACAAACTGTCTTAACAAATTGAGTCATAAAGCAGATCGCGTAATCGTTGATGGAAAAGGTGGCTGGCGTGCATTATCGCAAAATAATGCGTTCTATTCTGATTGGGTAGTGAAGGAAAAACTGCCTGTTATTTTAGTCGTTGGGATCCAAGCCGGATGTGTCAACCATGCCATTCTGACTGCCCAATCGATTATTAATGATGGGTTACCACTGATTGGTTGGATACCCAATCGTATTAATCCTGGATTAGCACATTACGCAATAGTATTAGATAAGTTACGTTGTCACATACCAGCACCTCAACTAGGTGAAATTCCCTATCTTTTGAGGCCAGAAGAACGGGATTTGTCTCATTATCTGGATATCTCAGTTATATCGGCATTTGATAATTGAGAAAAAATGGAAACAAAAAAGGGAGTATATGCTAACTCCCTTTTTGTCTTTTTAACTGTGTTAATTATCGGCCTTTTTCTCGTCAGCGGAGTGAGTGAATCGGGTATAAATAATTTTTTGTTTACCATGATTACAGCTTCCGACAACTTTCCCACTACCGTAATCCATCTGAGCACTCGCAACAACTTCAAGTTTGAAGTCTGTTTCTTTAATACCATTATTAATGATTTTTTGTGCAATTTGCTCTTTCAGACTTTCGCACGTCACTATATTTTGATTTTGTGAACTCACTATATTTTGTGAATTTTGATTTTGTGGATCTTGCGAGGCTTGTGTAACAGAAGATACAGAAGCAGCAATAAACATAGCCCCGGTTAGCAAGAGTTTTTTCACCTTATCTCCTTAATTTTATTGATGCAGGTGTGGCTTATTCGGGGTCAATAGGGCGACCTGTATTGATATCCAGACAGCGTTTTGTGTTCGGTTCCCAATAAGCATTCAGGTTAGAGTTTTTCAAACAAGCATCACGATTGTCAACATCGATTTCATGTTTATCAAAATCTTTTTCCCTGCGTTTATTAACCTTATTACGTAGAGACCGTTGATCGTTCCATTCCTCTTTGCTCTGTCGAGCATCTTCTTTAGTCATTGAGTTTTCACCACCACCATTGATAGTGATGCAATTACTTGATGTACAAGGATTGGAAAAAGCAGGTGTCTGCCAAAATAATGGCAAGAGAAGAGAAATTACAGGGATAATCTTGGCTATTAAGGAACGATGAATATTCATGTTTTAACCTCTTTCATAAAGTATTCATTGAGTGATACCCAGAATAAAATATATCAATATTAGAAAACTACGTTATATCGGGCATAAAATAACACCTATAGCACTAACGATTCATCAAAAAATGGGATATTAATTCCTGTGTACATTCATACCTGCAAATGTTTGGCAAACCGGCATCATTTCTAATGTATTGATATTGACGTGGGCAGGTAGATTCGCAACCCAAAATACGGCTTCTGCAACATCATCAGCGGTCAGGGCATCAGCACCTTCATAAGTTTTATTCACTTTTTCATTATCACCTTTAAAGCGAACCTGAGAAAACTCTGTTCCTCCAACCAACCCTGGTTCAATATCTGTTACCCGAATATTTTTTCCGAGCAAATCAGCACGAAGTCCTAAACTAAACTGTTTCACAAATGCTTTTGTCGCCCCGTATACGTTACCACCCGCATATGGCCAACTTGCTGCTATTGAACCAATATTAATAATATGACCGTGATTAATCTCTACCATCTTAGGTAATAAACTTCGGGTCATGTTCACCAGACCTTTTGTATTGGTATCAATCATGGTTTCCCAATCATCAGGGTTGGCCTGATGTGCTGGCTCCAGCCCTAATGCGAGACCAGCATTGTTCACAAGAACATCAATATTACGTAAGTTATCGGGTAATTCCCGTATAGCTTGCTCGATTGCATCCCGATTTCTTACATCTAACTGAATAGGATAAATATTTTCACCTAATTCTTCTCTTAACCTATCCAGACGCTCTTTACGGCGTCCTGTAGCAATGACCACAGAGCCATGTTTAATGAATTTTCGTGTAATCGCTTCACCAAAACCAGCGGTTGCCCCTGTCACAAAAACAATCATGGTTGCCCTCTTTTTGTAGATAATTCACTGATTTTTTCATTTAGCTATTGATTAGAGAAAGTTCTTTATCTTTAGTCAAGAAAGAATTTGATAAATTCTTTCGAAACGGTAGAGTTAATTGGTTGCTATGACATAGGTAATCATGATGAAACCAGCCACACTTTTAATTCCTGTATCTGATGTTAACTTAGGACTTGAGTGGTATAAACGCGCATTCCCAGAAGCAGAAAGTATCCGTCTGGAAAAATTTGATTTTACTCTATTAAAAATTAAAGATTTTATTCTGGAGATAGTGCAGGCTGATGCACGGGACATTGCGGATTCTTTACTCAGGATAATTAGCGGAAATTTATGATGAAAAATAAGCAACTCAAAAAACTTCAAAAAGAACTCGATACATTAGGGCTAATTGAAAAAGATCCTGATGTAGTCGGTTATGTGCTGTTTAACACGCGTAACTGTCGATTCGCAACGCTGGATGAAAATGAATTTGGGATGGTGATATATGCGGATGATATTGAAGAAGCCTATTTGGCGACGTCACGATTTGCTGCATTAATGGAGATTGATTTTTTGCCGGAGCCAGACAAATTCGATATTGCCGTTATCCCGGTCGTTGAGAACCCATTATTTGGGTTAATGCTCAAAAAAACAGACTAAAATTAATACAATAAAATTTTGACTTACAATCCCATATTGGAGTGGTGTATGTTGATTACCTTAACTGACGTAAACAAGAACAATTATGAAGCTGTCTGTGACCTATCAGTAACTGATGACCAACTTGACTATATTGCGGAAAATGCATTTTCCCTTGCTGAATCCAAATTTTACCCTTCATACCAAACGCGCGCAGTTTGTCTGGATGGGGAGCCTGTTGGTTTTTTCATGTGGGTACCGGATGACAACCAAAGAATAATGATTTGGCGGTTTATGGTGGATAAAAACCATCAAAACAAGGGCATTGGGCGTAAAGCACTATCGCTGGCGCTTGATGAAATCAGACGCACAGATCAGCTGGAAACAATAGCAATCAGTTATGATCCGAATAATCTCGTTGCAAAAAATCTTTATGCCAGTTTTGGTTTCGTTGAAGTTGGTATAGATGAGGAAGCCGGAGAGATGATAGCTGTTATCAAGAATTAGAGGCATTTCTAATGTTCTTGATGCCTATAGACACTACTGTTATTAAAAAATTGAATAAAGTAACTTGGGATTATATTGAGGGTAGAGAAGTTATTTTTCCTGTTCAACTGATTAGTTAAATATTTAAAAGATCTCAGTTTAAATAAAAATTTCAAGTATCTTTAAATAAGAAATTTATAGAACTGAGACCTTTCTTGATTTATTGAAGATCTACTGAACTGATTATAACTCTATTCCTACTTTCACCCCAGTTATGTTAAAGGTAAACGTAAAATGAATAAACTTCCAGATAACTCAATTATTGTTAGAGATATAGTAAGCAATACTTTGGAACTTATGATTACAAAGAATGAAAATGAGTTGGTTAACAAAATGAAATTATTAAGCTTTTCTCTAGTAACTAATGAACTTAGAGATTTATATGCAGGTGTAGATTTATCTGTAGATCCATTTGTAGATTTTATGAAACTATCCGTAGATAATGAAGATAGTAAGTTAAAAATAATTAAAAGTCTAATTAGTGAAGGTGCTCTTTTTTCATATGGGCGTAGTTGGTCTCCCGCAGAAGTAATGGATTATTACAAAAAAGATAAGAAAATTATATCAGAAAAATACAAAGTTATATCTTGGGCTAGTTCAGAAACTTATTATATTGAAGAAATTAAATAATGGTAAGTTTGTTTAAAACTTAACTACCACCGACTTTAGTCGGTGGTTTTAACTTTTATTTGGAAGAATAAAACTGAAAAACTCTTTCAGTCTTCTGGTTTTATTATCTAATTATAAACTAGTTCTAGTTAGAGCATTATTAATTGATAAGGAATCAATAAGGAATGAATTAAAACTGCGAATGTAATGAAGTGATTTTGAAAGATAAATATCATTTTATCTTTCAAATGAAGTCAAGTTAAATTTATATATTATTAGACAATCCAGTATTTTTTAAAATGAAATTAATATCAATTTAAATCAACTAAAAGAAAGTTAAATTATGATTATATTTAAAAACTCTATCTCTTTTGTAAAGCTAACTTCATTTTCTCTTGCATATTTATTGTTTTCTACTAATTCAGCTTTTGCAGGAGGTGTAATTCTTCCCCCCGTGCCGTTGTGACGGCGTGACATAAAGTATCTCGCTGTGGCGATGTTCCTCGTTGTAATAATGCGTGAATCTATCTCACCTCCATGACGGTGACCAAAATTGGGAGCCATATCACAAGTGTGGCAGTCTTCAAAATCATTGAAGGTTTTTATAATTGGAGGAAGGTAGTTTCCATCGACTAAAAATCAAACAGATTTTCAGGGGCGTTGGTTTGACCTGTTTTTCATCGGTATATGAAATCCACGATCTTACTCACAGATTTACATATTTTTCCTGGTGGAAATGCTGAAAGTTACATGTATGTATCTAAATTATCTTGATTTTACATTTTTTATACAAATTTGACGATAATACAACCATTAAATATATTAAATCATAGGTTATATCTTATTTTCAATCCACCAGGAGGTAGCAATGCCGATACCAACTCTCAGGCATTTTATTAATGGTCAGTATATTGAATCTAAAGGTTCCGAATATTTTGATTTAGTAAGTCCGGTCACTGGTAAATCTTACGCGCGTTCTCCTAACGCGAGTGCCGCGGATGTTGATGATGCTTATGCATCGGCTAAAGCAGCATTTAAAATATGGGGGCGCAGCACACCCTCGGAACGTCAGCAGGCGTTGCTAGCACTGGCTGATGTGGTAGAAAAAAACGCTGAACGTCTGATTGAGGTGCAAAGCCGTAATACCGGGCAGCTCAAGCACTTGATTGCCTCTGAGGAAATTGCGACGTCGGTGGATCATATCCGCTTCTTCGCCGGTGCAGCTCGTTTTTTGGAAGGCAAGGCTACTGCTGAATATCTTTCTGGTATGACCACCAGTATCCGGCGTGAACCGCTGGGCGTAGTGGGGCAGGTTACCCCATGGAACTATCCGTTGATGATGGCGGTGTGGAAGATAGCACCTGCTCTGGCAGCAGGTAATGCTGTGGTGCTTAAGCCGAGTGATACTACACCGGAGAGTACTTTGTTGCTGGCTGAATTGTCCGCTCCGCTCTTCCCGACAGGTACTTTCAACGTGGTGTTGGGAAATGCCAGCGCGGGTGCTTTGGTAGTTTCACATAAAACTCCGGCTATGGTTTCCATCACTGGTTCTGTACGTGCAGGTTTGCAGGTTGCCTCTTCGGCGGCGACTAATCTCACCAGAGCACATCTGGAGCTGGGAGGTAAAGCGCCAGTGGTTGTTTTCGCCGATGCGGATATAGATAAAGCGGTGGAAACCATTGCTACTGCGGGATACCTCAACGCTGGTCAGGATTGTACGGCAGCTTCACGTGTGCTGGTGCATGAATCTGTTTACGATATCTTCATTACTAAACTGGTAGCAGCAGCTAAGGCCATCCGTTTTGGTGATCCAGAAGATAAAGAGGCGTTGTATGGGCCGCTTAATAATATTCGTCAGTTGGAGCAGGTCAAAGGGTTCATTGCACGTTTACCCGCTCATGCCCGTATCGAAACAGGAGGTTGTCAGGCCGATCGTTCGGGATATTACTTTGAACCTACGGTGATTACTGGTCTGGAGCAGCACGATGAAATGATTCAGACTGAGATTTTTGGCCCCGTTATCACTGTACAGAAGTTCCTGACAGAACAGGATGCCATAGAGAAAGCTAACGATGTGAAATATGGGCTAGCCTCCAGTGTCTGGACCCGCGACCATGGTCGCGCGTTGCGCTTGTCTCGTGAGCTTGATTTTGGAACAGTCTGGATTAACACCCATATTCCTCTTACGGCAGAGGCACCGCACGGTGGTTTTAAAAACTCTGGATACGGTAAGGATCTGTCGGCTTATGGTTTCGATGAATATACGCGTATTAAACACGTGATGAGTTCCAACGACTGATACAGGACACCCATAATGAATAATCAAAATAGATCTCCGCGCGACTTGGTGTCACGCGCGCACCACGAGTTGTTTACTAACCGTGATGTGGGGGCACTTGAGCGTTATTTTGCGCCGAATTTCATTGAGCATTCTCCGTTAGTCAAAGATGGTTTTGCCGGGTTGCGGGAGCTGGTTCAGGTACATCCTGAACTACACCATGAAACCTATCGCGTATTACAGGACGGTGACCTGGTCGCTATCCACGGGCGTTTTACGGGATTAGACGATCAGCCGTTGGTCGGTTTTGATTTGTACCGGGTGGCCGATGGATTAATTGTGGAGCATTGGGACGGCTTAGTGCCGCAGTCCGCGCCTAACGCGAGTGGCCGAACCCAGTTGGATGGCCCGACTGAAACGGGCCATAGCCATGACAGAGAGAAAAACCGTGAACTGGTGGTTAACTTTTTCACGCGCGCCCTGATCGAAGGACACTATGATGAGTTTGGAAACTACACCAATGGTGAAAAGTTTCGCCAGCACAGCCCCGATATTCCCGATGGTACGGCTGCGGTCATTGCATTTCTTAAGCAACTCAGAGATGAAGGAAGGGGCCTGCATTATGTAAAAATCCACCATACCGTAGCCGACGGGCAGTTTGTTCTGACTCATTCGGAGGGAAGTATTGCCGGAGCACGTCACAGTTACTTTGAGCTATGGCGTGTTGAGAACGGCCAAGTTGCTGAGCTTTGGGATGCGATCACCCCAGTACCAGAAGATACGCAAGCGTTGCATCCCCACGGTATTTTTTAGTGTTGTTTGCAGACATGCTGAAATCCCGTGATATTTTGACCAGGAATTAGAGAATGACAGCATATTCCATCGTCTATGCACCACTCGATCAGGCTACCCGGACCGAACAGGTTGTGGAACGTTTAAGCAACGCGATCATCTCCGGGATATTACAGACCGATGAACAGCTGCCTAATGAAAACGAGCTGTCGCGGTTGTTAGGTGTGTCACCGGTCACAGTTCGTGACGCCCTGAACACACTGCGTGCCAGGCAGTTGATTGAGACACGGCGCGGACGTCATGGTGGTAGTTTTGTGTGCCAGGTTTCCGTTGAGATAATGCGGAAATATCACCCGTTGCGGCTGATCGCTTCGGGTGAACTGGCGGATTTCAGCGAGTTTCACTGTGCTGTGATCGGCCACAGCGCGAGGCTTGCGGCTCAACGTTCAACATCGGGTGAACTAAGAAAGCTTGAGCAATTGATCGACAGCTTTGCGGCCGCGATGCAACCGGATGCCCGTATACAGGCAGATATGCGTTGTCTGTTAACTCTGGCATCCCAGGCACAGTCGGCCAGGCTTGCCAATCAGGAGCTGGAGATTCAGGCCGAATGGGCACCTTTGATGGATCTTCTGTACCGAGAGGCAGCCGTTCACAGCGAAGTTATTGCCGCCTGGCGTACTCTCTTGGCGGCCCTGTATAAGGGGGATGACCTCGCTTGTTACCAGCTGGCACAGGAGATGATTACCCGAATTACCGACCACCTGCTTGAATGCAAATTTCGTATGGATACTGATGTGTCGTTCCTGTAGAAATCTGATCGCGAGTAACGCGGCTACATTCATTCCGGGAAAGAGGGAGGCATATGTACAACGACATACACATAGAACGAGCCAGGAGCATCCTGGACGATATCTTGGTCGCGGCGCAGCAGGCCACCGCAGCTTTGGCGGATAAGACAGCGCGTATTTTATTGGAATTGCCGTTATATCATACGGAAGGTATCCGATTAACGCAGGAGCAGCGCAGCGCATTGCAAAAACATATCCACGAGGTATTGCGTAACAACACTTGGTGTAACGGAGCAGGATTTGCCAGCTATGCGGTAACGGAGGCCATTGGGGAAGAGAAAGGGTACTGGACGCTGGAATGGTGGCGTCAGGAAGGAAATACCATTCAATATGCGCAATTGGAACACAATCAGGAGCAGCGTAGACGTCTGGATTTCCGATTATTTGAATGGTTCCGTCAGCCGGCCAGTTGTCATCTTCCCGTCATTGACGGCCCCTATGTCGATTATGTCTGCAATGGTGCCTACACGATTACGATAGCCCATCCAGTGCTGATCGGTGAGGAGTTTGTCGGTGTTGCGGCGATGGATATGCTGGTGTCAACGCTGGATAGGTTACTTCTGCCGGTTTTGGGCGCTATCGGTAAGCCAGCATTGATTATTAATGACGATGCGCGTGTCGTGACTTCGACTGTGCCGGGAGTACGTTCAGGTTCATTATTGAAGAGCCAAAGTGTTAACCGATCGGCCGAAGGTGAAGTACCTTCACTGCGTCTGGTGATCTTGCCGTCATCACACACTGAATCGCACAAGGCGTTTGTCTGCTGAAGCCCACTTATTCAGATTGTTCAGGAGTTTTTACTTATGACTGAATCTATGTTAGCTAAAAGGCGCAGCGCGGCTATCGCCAAAGGCGTTGGCGTGACCACACAAGTCTATGCTGAACGCGCGGAAAATGCCGAAATCTGGGATGTTGATGGACAACGCTATATTGATTTTGCCGCTGGTATCGCCGTAGTGAATACCGGTCACTGCCACCCGCGCGTCATTGCCGCAGCCAGAGAGCAGTTGGAACAGTTTACCCATACCTGTCATCAGGTTGTGCCTTACGAAAATTATGTAGCGCTAGCCGAACGACTGAACCGTCTGGTGCCGGGTAATTTTGTGAAGAAGACCGTCTTTGTTACTACTGGGGCTGAGGCAGTAGAAAATGCCGTGAAGATCGCGCGAGCTGCCACCGGGCGGAGTGGCGTGGTGGCTTTCAGCGGCGCTTTTCATGGTCGTACCTTCCTCGGTATGTCATTAACAGGCAAAGTAGTGCCGTACAAAATGGGGTTCGGCCCGCTGGTCAGCGATGTTTATCGTGTTCCGTTTCCTGTAGGGCTGCACGGGATCAGCGTGGAACAGACGCTGAACGCGCTGGATAATCTCTTCAAAACCGATATTGCCCCCACGCGCGTCGCTGCCATCATCATCGAACCGATACAGGGAGAGGGCGGTTTCTACTCTGCGCCTCCCGAATTACTCAAATCCCTACGCGAAATTGCCGATCGTTACGGTATTGTACTCATTGCCGATGAGATCCAGACTGGTTTCGCGCGTACGGGCAAACTGTTTGCCATGGAACATCATGATGTTACGGCTGATCTGACCACGATGGCAAAAGGTCTGGCAGGAGGATTGCCGCTGGCGGCTGTAACGGGACGGGCAGAGCTAATGGATGCTGTGGTGCCGGGTGGTCTGGGGGGAACCTATGGAGGTAATCCGGTGGCGATTGCGGCTGGTCATGCGGTATTGGATGTGATCGAAGAAGAAAAACTGGCAGAACGTGCGATACAACTGGGGGAGCGGCTGAAACAATGTTTGCATGAACTGCGGCCGAGTGTCCCACAGATCGCCGACGTGCGTGGGCTTGGGCTGATGATTGCGGTGGAGTTTAACCGTGAGGGCAGTCAGGAACCCGACGCTGGTTTTACCAACGCGGTACGTCAAAAAGCACTGGAACGCGGTCTGATTTTATTGACATGCGGTGTACACAGCAATGTGATCCGTTTCCTTCCGCCACTGACCATACAAAATGATGTTTTTGACGAGGCGCTCAACATTCTGAAATCTGTGCTGCTTGATCTGAATTGTAAAGAGGGAAAGTGATGGTTTAACTAAATTATGCTTCGTTAACAGATAACGCTGCGTTGGCGTAAGAGTAATACTGAGTGAGCCAGTGTTTTCCCCAGAAGGAAAGTTAATGCGCGTGGTAGCCGGGGAACTCGCTGGTTTACAGGAGAAGACAATAATGCACTGGTATTTAAATGTCTTAAAGAATTATGCTTGTTTCAGTGGGCGAGCCCGGCGTAAGGAGTTTTGGTATTTCATTCTGTTCCAGATCTTGGCTGTTCTCATCATTTCTTTCCTGGAAAGGCTGTTTGCTGTTGCCAATCCCGAAATTTATATGGGGTGGTTCAGCGCTATCTATCTGCTGCTCACATTTTTGCCAGCGCTGGCGGTAAATGCCCGCCGCTTGCACGATATTAACTGTAGCGCCTGGTGGTTACTGTTACATCTTATCCCGTTTGCCGGCACTGTTATCCTACTGGCTCTTGCGACTCTGAAAGGGCAGGTGGGCAGCAATAAATACAGTTCAGAAAACCAAATTCACTCACAGGAAAATATCCCGGGTCAGGCTAATGGGTGATTCCGGGTCACTAAAGGGGTGCTGAAATGACAATAAATAGAAGAGATTTTATCTCTATTGCTGCGACGCTCGCAGGGGTGGGAGTGCTTTCATCTGTACTTCCCACAACATCTCTGCTCGCCCAGATCTTAACTACGGTCGATGTTCCGTCCGTCAATAATATTGACCGATTCCGTCCGACGCTGTTGCAGGATGCACAGCATAGAACCAGTCGGCTGGGGTTGGATCCGCGGATCTGGAACTGGCATAGAGATGCAGCTGTCAAGGCTATGCCAGCCAACTACTATGAAGCCGCTCTGGCTGATTGGCCGGCTTTTGGTGGCTTTTCTAAAGACCAGAGTTGTGAAGTTGTAGTTATTGGCGGCGGGTTGCTGGGAGCTTCCACAGCACTGCATCTTGCTGAAGCGGGGGTGGATGTGATTCTGGTCGAAAAGGATAGCATCGGTTCGGGAGCTTCTGGCCGTAATGGCGGGCAAATGACACCCGGTATTGCCCGTTGGGGGGCTGAAACCATACTGGAGAAATTCTCACCCGATGAAGCCAAACGTTTATGGCATTTTGCATCAGTTGAAGCAATGGATCTTGTGGATGAGCTCTGCGAGCGTTACGGTTTTGAATGCGACCGCAAATACGGTCATATTACCGCAGCGATACACCCAGGCCATATGGGGTCATTGGTGGCTAATGCCGATGCCCGGTATCAGCTGGGAGATACGGCAGCAAAGATTATTGGGCCACACGAATTGCAGGAAGAGTATGTACGTTCAGATATCTATCATGGTGCTAATATTGACAGCATTGGTGGACAGGTTCAGCCTCTGGCGCTGCTGCGAGGCCTGGTTTATGGTTTTGCCAGACTGGGGGGACGAGTTTATGACGGTACGAAAGTGAAGAGTATCAGGCAGGATGCCAACCGTAAGGTTATAGAAACTGAGCGGGGAGTTATCAGGGCAAGTAAAGCGGTAGTACTGGGAGTGCATGGTTCCAGCGATGAATTTATCTCCGGCCCTTCCACTACAGTGCCTTTTTTCACCTATATAGCGGTAACTCCACCTTTGTCAATGGATATCAAAAAGTTAATCCCGTCAGATCTGCCAGTCTACGATACACAGTTACAGATAGACTATTATCGCGCGGTGCGCGACAACCGCCTGCTGTTTGGTGGACAAGGCACTGGAAACTCCTGGTCTCCGCGTGATGTGAATAATTATTTATTAAATCGTATCAAAGCCGTGTTCCCGTATCTGGAAAACCCCGAACTGGAATACTCCTGGGGTGGGATCAGCGATCTGACCCTGAATGGTGCTACCGATGCCCGCAAAAGTGGTGACAGTGTCCCTGTATATATAGTGCATGGTTGGAGCGGTCATGGAGTGGCGCAAACGGTGCGCATTGGCAAAGCCATCAGCGATGATCTCACCGGACGCAACCACGACTTTACCATGCTTACCCGCATCGACCACTTGAGTATCCCGTTGGGTTCCTACTTCTCTCCGATGGTTATCCCATTGATTAAAGGTGCTCTGGGCATGAAAAGCATATTTAATCCGGCAGATATAGTTTCGTTCTGAGTGGCTGGCTTCCATTAGCCGATAGGCCGCTATTAAGAACACAAGGAAATACGATATCCTTGCGTTCATTAACTCATTAACTCATTAACTTAGGTGATTTAGTAGATATCATCATTACTGATGAAAGTATTTCACCTGAATACGTTACAGCTCTCAGAGAGAAGGGAATTAACGTAATCATTAGCAGGGAAAGTCATGATTGATGTAAAAATTATTAGAGTATGTAGCATAATAAAAGATGGACACCATGTGGGTATCCATCTTATCAGTTTGAGTTAAAAACGGGTGCATTTGATGATGTAGCGCAGAGGCAAGCATTGTTAATAGCAAGCATTGTTAATAAATAGCAATTCTTTTTTCAATTTTCAAATGGGTAAATAATAGGGGTTTATGATAATGTAGCCTGAATTATATGATGTATTATCATTATAGTAGTGATTTATATAAGTTAAAAATCAGGATAAGCATTATTGATGGACTTAAATAATAAAAAGTGAAAATAACTAACTCGGGAGTATTAACTATGGCAATTGTATTTGCATCAATAAATCCGTATAACAATCCCATACAAACATCAAGTTCAAATTATGTTGATATACCAGGTTTGGAAATTGATGTTTCAAGGTATTCTGACTCACCAGGTTTAACAGCATTAATCACCTTAAATGTGCCAACTCCCTATGCTTCAGGCAACAATTTTCCTGGAGGGCGTTTTATTATTATAACTGATCAAGGTGAACGATTAGCTTTTGGTGGGTTTACTTACAGTAACAAGAGTCCAGAAGCCTATGGACGTATGCCATTCACACTAGTTACCAGTTGTTCTCTTGCGTCTAACATTTCTATTATAAAGGCGCAGTGGAGTAATATAAGTGGTAGCACAGTTCATATTAATTCATATGCATCTATTTCCGCGGTTATTCAATGTAGTTTTGGCTAACTTCAGAAATGAACAACCCCGCTGCTTGCGGCGGGGTTGTTCATTATCAATTCTTGTTGGAAGAATTGATATAAATGGGCAGGAAAAATATTCAATTAATCTTAAAATGGTGTAGGGAAAATGAAAATGTCTATAGAACAAATCAATGATACATCACAAGATATGCAATTAGATAGAAGTAGGGGACTAAGAAACTCTAGAGGTCAGCTTACTGCTGTGAATGTTGGGCCTGCTTCTGGCTGGAAAAGCACTATTAATAAAAAGAATGGCGATGAGCCTATTATTATAGTCGGTTCTTGGGATAAAAGAGAATATCAAGTTGTCTCTGTTTATGCAGTTGTCAGTCCTGGTCATGAGGTACTTGTGTTACGTAGTGGAGCAGTGAAACAAAGGTATGCTGAGCCTGAAAGTAAAATAGAAGTTGTTTTACTGAATGATAATATTAATTCTTATACCTCAACTGGCCATCTTATATAGATTAATATGTGTCAGTTGAGATGCTGTCTCAGTAATTTGGACTGAATAAGCTTTCATTAGTGATACCCCCCATTTTTATCATCCCCACCTCCACACATTTAAATCACTGCCACATAAATTAACAACAATGTTTGCTAAATTAATACTGCCTTTATCATTCTATTCTTCCAACAAAAAAAGAAATTGTTCTTCTATAATGCCCAGCATTAAATAATGAATATGACATGATAAAAATAAAACCTTGACAAAATTCCATAGTGAATTTTAACTCACCAATCAGAAAAACAGGTCTAATTAAGTGATTAAAGTAAAGGTTTAGTAAAATCACCCATTTTATTCTGCTATTTAAAATAATACTTTGTTTAACTTTTTTAATATCAGATCAGGCAAGGGATTTGTTCAAAAATAGAGTAATCATTCGCAACACCATCCGTTCCTGATAATTGACTACAGAAATACAGACTCTTTCAAGAGCCTGTTGAGGGAGAGTTATATGCAGAGTTCAAAAGATCTGAAACTGGAGATGCCATCGTTACCGAAAGGAGGAGGGGCACTCTACGGAATGGGGGAATCGTTGGGGGCAATTGGGCCGGATGGACTGGCGTCTTTCTCACTGCCATTACCCGTGTCTGGAGGTCGGGGAGTTGCTCCGGCATTGGCATTAAGTTACAGCAGTGCAGCGGGCAATGGGGCATTTGGTATGGGATGGCAGTGTGGAACAGGTTTAATCAGCCTGCGGACATCTCATGGTGTGCCTCAATATAGAGGAGAGGATACGTTTCTCGGTCCTTCCGGCGAAGTGTTGTCTGTTGTTCCCGACGCAAAAGGGCAGCCAGATCGACGTACTGCCACTTCATTACTGGGAACTGCGTTGAAGCAACCGCATATCGTCACCCGTTATCAGCCACGTATTGTCAATGATTTCAGCAAGCTGGAGTATTGGCAGCCGCAGCAAAGCGGTCAGGATAAGCCTTTTTGGGTCATGTTTGCGACAGATGGGCAGGTACATCTGTTAGGAAAACACAACCACGCTCAGATTTCTGATCCGAAAGATGCAACAAAAATTGCCTGTTGGTTATTGGAAGAGACGGTAACGCCAACGGGGGAACATATTTATTATCATTATCGTGCAGAAGATGATGCAGGCGGCAATGCCGATGAACTTCGTCAGCACCCCGGTATGTATGCTCAGCGTTATCTGGTGAAAGTCTGTTACGGCAATATTCTCCCGGAAGCGGCATTTATCGCGCTGAAATCCGGTATTCCGGCGGATGATGCCTGGTTGTTTCATCTGGTGTTTGATTATGGCGAGCGTTCCTCCTCCCTTTATACGGTGCCGGAATATCATACTTCCGGCGAGTGGTTGTGCCGGCCGGACTGTTTTTCCCGCTATCAGTTTGGTTTTGAAGTGCGCACACGCCGTTTGTGTCGGCAGGTTTCTGATGTTTCACCGTTTGCAGATGCTGGCAGGGGAAAACGTCACGAATGAAATTCCGGCACTGGTATCCCGTCTGATCCTGGATTATGACCTGAACAACAATGTTTCTCTGCTACTGAGTGCGCGTCGTCTGGCACATGAAGCAGATGGTACACCGGTTACTCTGGCTCCGCTGGAAGTCGATTATCAGCGCTTTGAAAATGATTTCAACCTGAACTGGCAGAAGATGCCTGAGTTGGAAAATTTTAATGCGTTCCAGCCTTATCAATTAGTCGATTTATATGGTGAGGGAATTCCCGGTGTGCTTTATCAGGATATTCCCGGCACCTGGTGGTATCGCGCACCAGTGAGAGATATGGCAGCAGATGAAGCCGATGTTGTCACCTATGATACGGCAAAACCGTTGCCCCATATTCCGGTTCAGCAGGACAGTGCCATGCTGATCGATTTCAATGGTGACGGACGGCTGGATTGGTTGATCACAGCCGCCGGGCTCAGAGGTTACCACGCTATGACGCCGGAGAGAGAATGGACGCCATTTATCCCTTTGTCTTCTATTCCGGTGGAATATTTTCATCCACAAGCTCAACTGACTGATATCACTGGCACAGGATTACCCGATATCGCACTTATTGGCCCCAAGAGTGTTCGGTTCTGGGCTGACAGCCAAACAGGATGGGATAAAGCTCAAGATGTCGAACACAGAGGAATTATTCCCTTACCGATACCCGGAAGAGATGAGCGCAAGTTAGTTGCATTCAGTGATATGACGGGATCTGGGCAGCAACATCTCGTAGAAGTTTCTGCCGAAGGTGTTCGCTGTTGGCCAAATCTGGGATGGGGACGTTTTGGTGAACCGTTGACCCTGCCGGGTTTCCAAATCATCGGGGAAACCTTTAACCCCAATCGGTTGTATATGGCGGATATAGACGGTTCCGGCACCACTGATCTGATTTATGTCCGTGATACTTATATGGAGCTCTATATCAATGAAAGCGGCAATCAATTCGCAGCGCCGTTGAAAATTGATCTGCCATCTGGAGTGCATTTTGATGACACCTGTCAACTCCAGATGGCAGACACGAGAGGGCTTGGGGTTACCAGCATTATTCTGACTGTGCCACACCTCTCCGTACAGCACTGGCGTCTGGAAATAACAACACAGAAACCCTGGCTGTTGAATGCGATAAACAACAATATGGGGAGTGATACTGTATTAACTTATCGCAGTTCTGCTCAATTCTGGCTGGATGAAAAACAGCAGGCGGCCGAGGAAGGGCGTACGATAGCCAGTTACCTGCCATTCCCGGTCCATCTCTTGTGGCGTACAGAAGTATTAGATGAGATTACAAGAAACCGACTATCAAGCCGTTGTGATTATGCTCATGGGGCATGGGACGGGCGGGAGCGGGAATACCGTGGTTTTGGGCGAGTCACGCAAACGGATACCGATGAACAGGCAGGGGCTACTCATGGAACAGTCGCTGAAACACCAGCCCCCTCCCGCACTATTAGCTGGTTTGCAACGGGAATACCAGAGCTGGATTGTCTGTTACCACACGAATACTGGCAAGGAGATAAACAGGCTTTTACGCATTTTACTCCTCGTTTTACCCGCTATGATGCTACAACCAACCGTGAAATCACAATCACTCCCGGTCAAGAGGAAATGTACTGGTTAAACCGGGCAATGAAAGGGATGCCATTACGCAGTGAAGTGTACGGAGTTGACGGTACAGAGCTGGCAGGAATACCGTATGCTGTCAGTGAGTCACGCCCTCAAATCCGGATAATTGCGGGAGTATCAGTAAATGAACCTTCAGCCTGGCCATCCATTCTGGAGTCACGGAGTTACCAATATGAGCGTATTACCGTTGATCCACAGTGCAGCCAACAGATTATTTTGAAAAGTGATGTGTTGGGATTTCCGACAGATACTTTGAGCATTGCTTATCCCCGACGGCATAAACCTACAGCATCGCCATACCCGGATACCTTGCCAGAAACCTTGTTTGACAGCAGTTATGACGATCAACAAATGTTGTTACGTCTGACTCGTCAGCGCTACGAATATCACCATTTACTTGACGAAACATCATGGATACCGGGATTGCCAGCGATCTCACGCAGTGATGCGAAGGAACTATCTCAGGATATCGTGCCTGACAGAGGATTATCGCTGGAATGGTTCGATGCTACTGATAATGCCGGAGTACTGCCTGGAACGGAAAATGATTATTTGGGGCATTCTGTGGTGAATTATACAGGTGCCGGAGGAAAACCGGATTTTCCGCCCCTTGTTGCCTACACAGAAGTTGCTGAATTTAATAAGACTTCGTTAAAAGCTTTTGCTGGAATAATGAGCTCGGATGAACTTAAGAAAGAGCTTGAAGGTGCGGGTTGGCAGTCTGTTCCGGCACCTTTACAAGATAATAATGTATTCAACGTTTGGGTTGGGCGCCATAGCTACACCGATTTTGCGGGGGCAGAAGGATTTTATCGACCACTGGCGCAACGTCAGACCTTAATGACTGGCAGAAACCTTATTGGTTGGGATACGCATTTCTGTGCTGTAATTCAGGAAAAAAGCCCCACAGGCTCGGTTGCATCTGCTCAATATGATTACCGTTTTAACGTTGTCAATATGGTAACTGACGCAAATGACAATATTTCTACTACCACTTATGATGCGCTTGGAAGAGTGACAAGCGTAAGATTTTGGGGACTGGAAGAAGGGTTGATGCAGGGGTACACCCAACCAGAAAATGAAGTTACACCTTTTATTGTGCCTTCTCTTGTCGATAAAGCTCTTGAACTGAAACCGGGGATCCCTGTGGCCGGGCTTGCAGTGTACGATCCACTGAGCTGGATGCTGCGGGCAACAACGGAATTTACTGACTCTAAAGACTTACTCACCGAAGATAATTACATTGGTCGGCTCGCTCTTAAACGTTATCTGCTACGAAACCCCACCGTAAGTTTAAAAACAGATCCTCATCTCCCGCCTCATATGCTGAGTATTTCGACGGACAGATATGACCGCGATCCAGAACAACAATTGCATCAAAGTATCTCTTTCAGTGATGGCTTCGGAAGAACGTTACAAACCGCAGTCAGGCATGAGGCAGGGGACGCGTGGCTGTTAAATGATGATGGGACGATTATTTCTGATGAAACTGGAGCCCCTATAAATGAACAAACTGATTTCAGATGGGCGGTATCCGGCAGGACAGAATATGACGGAAAAGGTCAGCCTCTGCGTACATACCTGCCTTACTTTCTCAATGACTGGCACTACGTAAAAGATGATAGTGCACGCCGCGATTTATTCGCTGACACAAACTGTTATGACCCGTTAGGGCGTGTCTGGCAAGTAGTGACTGCGGCAGGTTATTTGCGACGGACGTTAATGACTCCCTGGTTTGTTGTCAGTGAGGATGAAAACGACACAGCAGCGGAAGTAAATCAATAACAAATGTTCTAGCCACCGACATATCGGGAAACATTTTTCAGGAGTCATCGAATGGCACAGACACTATATTCAAAAACCCCGTCCGTTGTAGTTATGGATAACCGTGGTTTAAACGTCAGAACGGTTCAGTATTACCGCCATCCGGATACTGTGGATTTTACTGATGAACGCATTTCTTTTAGTCAATATACGCTGGCTGGCTTTCCGGAGCGGATTTTTTCACCACGTCAATATGATTTGTGGAAAAGAGATAACAGCATAAAACCAGACAGGGCCAGTATCCAAAGTTTGAGCGGTATGGCTCTCCAAACAGAAGGTACCGATGATGGCGTTGCGGCGGCATTAAATGATATTGCAGGACGGCCAGTTATCAGTGTTGATGCAATGGGAGTGAAACGGCGATATTTATATGAGGAAAACCATCTGGCAGGGCGCTTGCTGAGTATTACTGAACAAGCACCAGATCAAGAATTCAGTGTTGTTGAACGTTTTGTTTGGTCGGGAAATGGTGAACAAGAAAAGGCATATAACCTGGTTGGAACCTGTGTATCGCGCTACGATACGGCAGGCCGTGAAGAATGTCAGAGCGTATCTTTATTAGGAAGTCCCCTAAGAATAACCCGTCAGCTATTGCCAGATGATATAGAAGCTGATTGGCAGGGAAATACACCTAATGATTGGAATACCTTATTTTCCGGGAATGTTTCCGGGAATAGTTTTACTACGTGTATGACGGCGGATGTCACTGGCGCGCTACTGATACAAACTGATGCTATGGGTAATCAGCTGCGTTACGAATATGACCGGGCAGGCCAGTTAAAAAGTCATTGGTTAACCCCTGCACAGGGAAAAGAAAAAAATATCATTGCATCTCTGACCTATTCTGCCGCAGGGCAGACACTAACCCAAAAAGATGGTAATGGGATCTTGACAACAAATCTGTATGAACAAAAAACCCAGAGGTTGTCTGAGAGCCGGGTTGAACGGCCATCCGATCATCCATCCGGGGCCACAATTTTGCAGAATTTTCATTATAAATATGATCCGGTAGGAAATGTTGTCAGTGTTTACGATCATGCACAGGCTGTGCGGTACTGGCGTAACCAGAAAATTTCCCCCGAAAATCAATATACCTATGACTCGTTTTACCAACTGGTTAGTGCCACTGGCCGGGAAATGTCAACTCTTTCTGGCTCAATCAGTTCTCTTCCATCACCACTGATTCCGGTATCCAATGGTGATGACGTGCATACCAATTACATTCGTCGCTACACTTATGATCGTGGAAACAATCTTACACAAATCCAACATAATGCGCCGGGTAGTCGCAATAACCATGCAACATCTCTGACAGTTTCTTCTCGCAACAATCGTGCGGTACTGAGCGCGTTTACCACTGATCCGGAGCAAGTAGATACTTGGTTTGATGCTGGTGGACATCAAACTTCATTATTGCCGGGTCAGAAGCTTACGTATAACCAACGCGGAGAATTATCTCAAGTAACTCCGGTTAGTCGCGACACTGAGATGGATGAAGAATGGTATCGCTATAATGAAGACAGTCAGCGGCTGGTTAAAGTCAGTCAATATCTGAATGGCAATACTCAACGTAAAGCGCGAACAGTCTATCTTCCCGGACTGGAATTAAGAACGATGTTCAGGGGAAATACACTCAATGAAGAGCTACATATTATAACCGCGGGCCACGTCAGGCTACTTCACTGGGTGTCAGGTCAGCCAGCCGAAATTGAAGGTGACCAGTTACGTTATTCCTACAGTAACTTTACCGGCAGTAGTGCGATGGAAGTTGATGAAGCCGGGAAAGTTATCAGCCAAGAGGAATATTATCCTTATGGTGGAACGTCAATCTGGACTGTTCGAAATCAGACTGAAGCAGCTTATAAGTTTCACAGATATTCAGGAAAAGAAAGAGATGCAACCGGGCTCTATTATTACGGCCTGCGATATTATCAGCCATGGGCGGGACGTTGGCTTAGTGCAGATCCCGGTGGCATTATTGATGGATTAAATATGTTCAGTATGGTGCATAATAACCCCGTCAACGGCGTTGATAGTGATGGAGGAGCATCATTGATGAGCAACGTCATTACGTTGATCGGTGGAATATTCAACAATGGATTTTCTTTGCCAAGCTTCTCCAGACCGTCGTTTTCCTGGCCATCATTTTCTCTACCTTCGTTCTCCAGACCATCGTTCTCGTTTGATTTTGATTTTTCTTTTGATTTCAGCCCAGTAGGTGTAGTTAAGAAAATTGCAGGGCCTGCCATAAAGTTCGTATATAAAAAAGCATATAAAAAGTTGCTTAATTATGCGCTTAGTAAAGCAAAAACAGAGCAGCAGAAGAGAAATATTATTCGTGGATTCAGGGGCGTAAGTGTTGGTGTCGGTGTCGCGGTTGCCATTGCGGGGGTTGTGTCAAGCGCAGGGCTGGCGATACCTGTTGCTGTTGGTGTGGTTGCCGCAGGCGGGGCTATTGCCGGAGCTGTTGGTGTTTTTGCTGGCCCTATTTCACGCTCTTTATCTAAGGCTTACGCCAAATTATTCCGCGGGCGCACAGCCGCGCATTTGTCTACTGCGACAGGTAATTTTATGGCTGGTGGAAGTGCTGGCAGCGCGGCGGTTGCTCATGGTGTGACAAGCGTGAATGATCCTGTTTTAAAACGGCAGGGACGGACGGGTGAATACAGAAGCTTAGCTGGTGCTGAGGTAGGCATTGCATCCGGCACAGTTTCCGCTGTTTTAAATGACGATCTGGTTAAATCAGGTATTGCCGCAAGTGCGGCTGCAATGGGTTCTCAGGTGTCTGAGTCTCAGAAAACACTGGAAGGGGTTGGAGACGTAGCTGCGACAGCAGCGATAGAAGGTGCATCAGCAGGGCGCAAATTAGCTAAAGCGTTTGGTCTTCGCAGCCTGACTGCGCGTGCAGTTGAAACTGTAGCTGAAGTTGCAACTAATGTAGATATTTCGCCTGCGTCTTTAATCGAAAATTCCAGTACCGCCATTTATGCCCATGGAAAAACCTTCCTGCATGTGAGAACAGAAGACACTAATAACTTTGAAGCATTTCGAAATATAGAGGAAACCCTACCTGCTGATGGTGATGCAGGATGGTTAAGTGGAGCTCTGGAAAATGTATGGGGATGGTTTAGCTGGTCCAGAAATCAGAATCAGGAAAGTTTTGCCTGAAACTGTGTAGGGCGATGAATTGGCCTAGTTGATCAGTGAATAGTATTTTTATTGAGTGGAGAATAGATATTATTAAAATCCAGAGCTGTTAATGACAGCTCTGGATGGAGATAAAGCAGTAACTGGGCTACAACAGATATCAGCACTTCAGGAAAAGTACTTCTGCACGATGCACAATCTATCAACCGAGTTTTATTAAACCATTAAGAGAAAATATAATGCAATATAAACTAATAGGCATTGTGTCGAGGAGAGTGTAATTAATAAAATATAGCTTTCTAAAATATGATGTCAGTAGCTATGAACACATTACCAGTTGTACCTCTTACTCCGTATCAAAAAGAAATTTACTATGAATCTCAACGTAATCCAGAAAGTCGTCAATTCACAATATCCATCGCAAAAATATTAAAAGAAGATATTAACCTTGAAAAACTTTTTTATTCAGTTAATAACGTTCTTAGCCATGATGTGACATGCCGGTTGCGCATTATTGAACAAGAGGGTGTGTTAAGTCAGCAGATACAAAATATTACCGATAACCAAGCAGAGATAATTGATGCAGAAGGTGAGGATGTTGCTGTCCTCTTTAAAAAATGGTCAGAACGCGTTTTTAATCTGGATGATAAATCACTCCTTGAGATCGCCCTGTTACGAAACCTGAAAAATGGCGGCATAGCTATTTTTTTTCGTGCCCATCATATTGTTTGTGATGGTTGGGGAATAAACCACTTAGCAAAAAAAATTGCTGATTATTATCAGAATAATGAAATTAATCCAAGAGGTTTTTCTCACAACTCTGAGAAATATATCTCAGCAATCATTGAACAAGAAACAATTCTGTCAAAACCAGAAATAGGACAGCAAATAACAGAATTGGTTATGCTTACACAACGCCACGAACCCGTTTTTTTTAATCGGAGAAAGAAAACTCATTTATCTCGTTTCATACAGCATCGATATATACTGGCTAAGGCGGATGTTGAGAAATTTATTTCTCAAGGAATGAATCCCTACCAAGTCATTATGTCTGCGGTTACTATTTTATTATCACGAATACACAATAACACCGGGCTAACAATAGGTATCCCGTTGCTCAACCGCCGTATTAATCAACTTAATATTGCAGGTCAATGGGCTAATACACTGCCATTGGCTATTGAGGTCAACGCAGAGGATACCCTTATTGAGTTGGCGGCTCGTATTAAAACAGAAATCAAAAAACTAAAAACGTTTGAGCATATTCCTCTTGGGCGTTTGCTTAAGTCTATGGGGACGACAAAGCGTCAAGGGTTTGATGTCACTGTATCTTATAACCATTCATCTGTAACAGCGACTTCCCGTGATACCTATAAAAACGAAGATATCTATGCGGCGGCAACAGCTCATGAAAATGACGCTCTTGCGATCCACATACATACCTACGGGGATAATAGTGAGGTCGCTGTTGATATCACCGGCGCGACAGATATTTTCGATGACGATTATCCATTCGAAACATTTACAGCTTCTTTAGAGCGTATTACCCAACAATTGATTGCATCACCCACACAAACTGTTTCACAACTAAATCTCTCTTCGGCAGAAGAAATGGCTCAATTGGCGCTTTTTGAGCAAGGGCCTATCGCAGAATTCTCGCAGCAAGAGACTTTATCAACGTTATTTGATAATCAGGTTTCATTACACGGGGAAACCGTCGCTATCACAAATTCTGGCGGGCAGCCTGCACTTACTTATACTCAGTTCCAGATCCGTATCGACAATATGGTGACGGTTTTACTGAAAGAGGGGGTGAGGAAAGGAGACATCGTTGCCATCTTAATGGATCGCAGCACGGATATGTTGACCGCTATCTTTGCGGTATTAAAAGCAGGTGCTGCCTATTTACCCGTAGATCCCAATTATCCGCAGGAGCGGATTGATTATATGTTGAAGGACAGTGGTGCCACGGTCATCATCTCCGACAAAATGAGTCAGTCTTTAATTGATCCATCTTATATCATCATTGATGGAGGTAACATTTCAGCGCAAGAGAATATAAAGCAGCTCAACTTATCTAAAGCGGATTCTCTGGCATATATGATTTATACATCAGGTTCCACCGGTCAGCCGAAAGGCGTGATGATTAATCATTATTCAGTGGTAAACCGGATTGAATGGATGCAGGAACGTTATCCACTGGATAATACAGATGTGATACTACAAAAAACACCGATTTCATTCGACGTATCCGTTTGGGAGTTATTCTGGTGGTCGATTTCTGGGGCATCTGTTCACTTATTACCACCGGGTGCCCACAAAGATCCTTTAGAGATCATAAAAGCGATCAGTACACATAATGTGACGACATTGCACTTTGTCCCCTCTATGCTCCAGCCTTTCTTAGATATTTTGGAAGCCAAACCTGAGTTAGTGGAGAAATTAACCAGTCTGCGCCGTGTATTTACCAGCGGTGAAGCGTTACCTTCTGCACGGGTTAATCAGTTCCGTAAGATTTTTTCCTCTTTTGGATTAAATGCACCCGTGTTGATCAACCTCTATGGCCCAACAGAGGCAACCATTGATGTATCGTATTTCGAGTTTATTCCTGAAAATAATGAAGTGATCAAGCGAGTACCTATTGGTTTTCCAATCAACAACATTTCACTGAGAATTATGTCTCAGCATGGTACTCGGCAATCAATAGGTCTCGCTGGTGAGTTGCAGATTAGTGGTGTTGGATTAGCTCGTGGTTATCACAGTAAACCAGAATTAACTGACGAAAAATTCATTTTGGATGGAGGTGAGCGCTGGTATCGTACAGGGGATTTAGCAAGATGGTTATCTGACGGTAGCATCGAATATTTGGGAAGAATTGATAATCAGGTAAAAATCAGAGGTAATCGTATTGAATTGGGAGAGGTACAAAACACGCTTGAGCATATTCAGGGAATTAGTCAGGCGGAAGTTTTACCACAAAAAAACAATAATGGTGATGCTTACCTTTGCGCATACTATGTAATAACTAATCATGATGTAGCAAATAACCCGAATTTTACTTCTGAAAAACTGCGTAAAACCTTACTGGAATTTTTACCTGATTTCATGGTTCCTCTGAAATTTTTCCGGGTTCCTTACATTCCTCTTACACCAAACGGTAAAGTCGATCGTGGAGCGCTTGGCGCATTGGCGGAAACAGAAGTTTCGGGTAACTATGATGATGTTCAGACAGAAACAGAATATCAACTAGCAGAGATCTGGAAACGAGTATTAAAGATTGAAAATCTCAGTGTGCAGGATAATTTTTATACATTAGGCGGTGACTCAATCTTAATGTTGAAAGTGCGTTCTGATGCTGAAAAGGTGGGAATAAATGTCACTCTTTCTGAATTATCACAGTATTTGACGATAGCTGAGTTAAGCCAACAAATTGACTCCGATCGTAAAATTAAAAGAACCGCTGAATTATCTCCTTTCGCACTGATCAAAGAAAAAGAGCGTGCAGCACTTTCTCAATATGAGGATGCATTCCCTGTCACCCAACTCCAACTTGGCCTGATATATCATAGCCAGCAGAGTAAAAGCCTTGCCACTTATAAAGATGTTTTCCGCTATACCCTGAAAGGAAAGTGGGAACCTGAAATCTTTCGTAAAAGTGCAGCAGCGACCATCCAACGTCATCCTGCTCTTCGTTCATACTTTAACCTGGCCGATTTCAGCGAACCTTTGCAAATCATCAATCACAGCATCAATCCTGATGATGCTATAGATATTCAGGATCTCAGCTTATTGACATTGGCTGAGTCTGAACAACTTATCAAAGAATGCATGGAGAAAAGCAGTCGCCAAGACTACCAATTTGATCGTGCGCCATTATATCACATCAGCTTATTCAAGACCGCAGACACTATAGAGATGGTGTTCAGTTTCCATCATGCCCTTCTGGATGGTGGCAGTGTGGCAAATTTAATACGTGAACTCTTTTTTCGTTACTTGAATGAGGGCATATATTTTTCTGAAACTGATGTAATTCCATCACCGGCTTTGTATGTACAAGATGAACTCCATGCATTACAAGATCAGGAACATCGGGTGTTTTGGAAAAACATGTTTAATCAACTTCCCCGAACCCAATTTTCCAGCTACCGATTGTATGAAAGTTTGCCAGTAAATCGGATTTTCTCAAAAAAGGCAATTATTCCAAAAGAAATTGAAAAAAAGCTGGATATCTTAGTACAGCATGAACATGTTTCAATTAAATCGGTATTCTTTGCTGCACATTGTTTAACTGTGGCTAAGGTTACTGCTCAGGATGAAATTGCGACTGGGTTAGTCACTCATGGAAGACCGGATGCACAGAATTCAGAGCAAACACTGGGCTTGTTTCTTAATACACTCCCTGTGCGTTTCTCTGTATCAAACAAAACATGGAAAGAGTGTATCCACTCAGTATTTAGCGCTGAACAGCGTCATGCTCCATACCGTAAATACCCGCTGAATGCTATCCAGCAAGTCGCAGGTGAAGGTGCGAAAATAAGTTCCGCGTTTAATTACATTCGGTTCCACATATTAACGGAAATATTTGGTGGTCCTGATTTATCCCTTATCGGGTTTGATCCGTGGGAAGAAACTAATTTTGAAATACTGTTCAATGTTATGACTGACTTCATCACAGGCCAACATTATTTACGATGTGATTTTGACGGCAATGTTTTCTCACAAGTGCAGGCTGACACTTATATGGACACTTATATGACCATATTGAACAGAATGGTCAGTCATGGTGATCAGCCGGCAACCCTGAGCCAGCCAATTACGCAAAGAAGCAAAATACCATCCTCAAAATTCATATCAACGTTGGACATGATTGCGAAGAATGTACGGGAGCAACCTGATGCAATAGCGATTCGTTATCATGACATGCAATGGAGTTATGAAAAACTCTGGTCAGAGTCCGGTAAAATTGCTTCTGAACTGATTTCTAAAGGAGTTGTTCAAAATATACCGATTGCTATTATTCTTGAACGTTCTCCGACACTTGTTGCATCACTGATTGGTGTAATGAGAGCAGGCGGAGTCTGCTTACCATTGGATCTGAGTTATCCAGCTCAGCGTATTGAAGCAATGGTGGAACAGGCTCAGCCGACACTGGCTATTGTTGATGATAAATCCGCTACATTACTCAATATAGTGACAGTCCCGGCCATGAGGGTAGATAAGTTGATAAACGGTAATACACATGTACCGGATAGAGAAATAGCCCCTGAGCAGCTGGCTTATTTACTGTTTACCTCCGGTTCAACGGGTAAACCCAAAGGCGTGGCAATGCCACATCGCAGTCTGTCAAATTTGATTGGCTGGCAGAATGAAACACATACGGGTAAGAATATTCGTTCTACCTTACAGTATGCACCGTTGAGTTTTGATGTTTCATTTCAGGAAATCTTCTCTGCACTGACTTCTGGTGGCGAGTTACACCTTATTAGTGAAGATGAACGGCGTGATCCTTTGCAGTTACTGCATATTATCAATAACTACCGGACAGAAAGAATTTACCTGCCTTACATTGCACTGCAACAATTGGCTGAAACAGCAGTCGCACTGGACACTTACCCAAAAAACCTGAAAGTGGTTATTTCATCCGGTGAACAACTTCGGGTTACAGAAGATATTCGTCTGTTTGTTGGTCAAATAAATAACGGTATTCTTGAGAACCAATATGGCCCAACGGAAACGCATGTCATCACTGCATTTACGATGGCGGGCGATCCAAAATCCTTCCCTGCGCTTCCCCCTATTGGTAAAAGTATCACCAATTCAGATGTCGTACTCCTTAACAGTCAATTAGAAGAAGTCGCTTTGGGTGAGCAAGGTGAAATTTACGCACGTGGTTTACCGGTCGCGCCAGGTTATTACCGTCAGCCAGAACTAACCGCAGAACGCTTTATTATGCTCAAAGACGGTGATGAGCCACTGTATCGTACCGGTGATCTGGGTGTGAAGCTTAAAGACGGCAATATTCTCTGTTTAGGCCGTAAGGATACTCAGGTTAAAGTTCGTGGTTACCGTATTGAGCTGGCGGAAATAGAATTAGCGGTATCGGGTACACCTGATGCTGATAAAGTACTGAAAGACGTTGCTGTTGTCGTTCAACAGCACGGTGAAAATGATAGTTTTCTGGTCGCATTCCTGATTGGAGAAAAAAACGAAGCATTTGCAGGACGTGTACAACAACATTTGTCTGAAATGCTTCCCAGGCACATGCTCCCCTCCCAAATAGAATGGTTAGAATCATTGCCTAAGACGCCTGGTGGGAAACGTGATGATGCGGCATTGCGTAACATGCGGATCATACATAGGAATAATGATGTAGAAGATATTGCTCCGCGAGACAACTATGAGCAAGTATTGTGTGATCTGGCGGCAGACTTATTGAAAATACCCAGTTTATCTATCCATCAAAACTTGTTTGATAACGGTGGTACATCATTGACAGCCATGAGAATGGTCGTTTTGGTAGATAAACATTTCGGTGTCAGCATTCCTTTGTCCCTTTTTATCAGTAACCCAACTGTCGCACAGTTAGCTGTATATATCAGAGAAAAAGGAGGCTATCCAAAATTCAGCCCTCTTGTTCCCATGCGTACTGAGGGTCATAAACGGCCACTGTTTTTTGTCCACCCAATGGGGGGCAATGTATTGTCCTACTTACGGTTAGTGAAGTATTTACCCAAGGATCAACCTTTCTATGCGTTGCAGGCTTACGGCGTGGACGCAGGATCTAAGCCATTGACCAGTATACAAGAACAAGCGGCAAATTATCTGGAAGCCATACGTCAAATCCAGCCACATGGCCCATATTCAATCGGAGGTTGGTCTTATGGCGGATTTGTTGCATTCGAGATGGCGCGCCAATTGAAAGAAAATGGAGAAGAAGTCGCAAATCTTTTCGTCTTAGATACAGTTGCTCTAAACATGGAGTCTCAGGAAAAAGTGAATGAGGAAGCACTGTTGCGATGGTTTTTCTGGGAATTATTATGGATTAATGAAGGAGCGACTCTCCCTGAGCAGATTGTACCGGAGCATATAACTTCTTTGCAGGAACGATTCGAATACATCACAGAGCATGCAATTGCCACAGGAGTTATTCCACAAGGCAGTTCTCGGGCCGTAGTACAAAGATTATTTGACGTGTATCAGACCAATTGGAAAGCGGCTACAGATTATGCTGCTTATAAGGCAGAGATCAATATGACGTTATTACATGCAACGCGTCCATTACCTGAAGTATTACGTTCTATGCATGATGCAGTAAGAAGTAAGTATCGCGATCCTAAAAATGGCTGGGAGAGTAAGACAACGGGCAGTATCAATGTCATTGATGTGTCGGGTGATCATTTGGAAATTATGGAAGAGCCTTATGTGGAAGAAGTTGCAAAAGCAATCCTTCGGGAAATGAAGGCGTCCTCCCCTATAAAACAAGCCTTATTGGTTTCGGAGGAAGTATGAATCGTCAGTTAAAAGTGATTGTCATTGGGGCAGGAATTGGTGGATTAACGGCTGCTATAGTGTTACGGCGAATTGGCTGTGTTGTTGAAGTTTATGAACAGGCGCCAACTTTACGTACAGCAGGTTCAGGTTTGTCTGTGATGTCTAATGCTGTTGCTGCTTTATCCTCTATTGGTATTAATCTGAAATTGGAGCGCTTTGGTGCTCCCATTAAGTGTTTTGAAATCAGGAATAACCGGGATCGTCTGATACGCAAATTACCAATACCTGAAATTTCGTCTTCTAATGGATTCGATAGTGTTTGTATATCACGTAAAGCATTGCAGGAAGCTCTGCTACAGCAACTTGATCAGAATATTATACATGTCGGCGCTAAAGTCACCGAAATTTCCGAGAGGGATGATGGTATTTCTGTCCGTTTTGCTGATGGCAGAGAAGCACATGGAGATTTACTCATTGGTGCTGATGGGATCTACTCTTTTGTTCGCGATTATATCCAGGGGAATAAGCCAGTTCGTCCAGCCGATTATATCTGTTGGCTGGCTATTACCCGTTATCAACATCCGCAGATAACACCTGGTTACGTTGGTCATTATTGGGGAGCAGGAAAACGAATAGGTTTGATTGATATAGATGGAGGTGAAGTATACTGGTGGGGAACTGCAAACATGCATACTGAGCAGGCCAGCAAATGGCAAGGAAATAATCAAGACATCCTGACATATTATGAGGGATGGCCGTCTATTGTTTCTGATATTATCTTACAAACTCCATCCGAAAATATCATTTCTGTCTCTGCACAAGACAGGCCTTTTTCACCCTTATGGGGAAAAGGCAGAATTACGCTTTTAGGAGATGCGGCTCATCCTATGTTGACAAGCCTTGGTCAAGGTGCGGGTATGGCTATCGAAGACGCTGCTGTTTTAGGGCATGTATTCAGGCAGCAGTCAGATCCAATTTCTGCTCTGCGTCAATATGAAAGAATTCGTATTCCAAGGGCTGAAATGTTAGTTAATACATCAAGAATGCTGAGTGAAACTGAGCAAGAGGATCGTATGTTTCATTGTTTGAAAAGAGATCTGTCCTTACGGTTTGTGCCAACGAAAAATCTCAAAAAAAGTCTCGAAAACTCATTAAATTTTCCTGTAGAAGATCTTAGAGCATAAACCTGTAGTGTAGCAGTACCAAGGCCGGAGCGGACATTCAGGTCGTTACGGCCATGATAGATTTCTTCCAGAGAGATAAAGCCATTTTCATTAATAATGCGTGGTTTCGTATAAAAAGTGCAATCACGGAACAGGTGTATTCAACATAGTTATTCATTTATAACTATTATGGTGACTGGAAAAATGCGCATCCTGGATTACTGGGTCCCACTTGGTTGTTAGTTGCAGGTAAAAAAAATTCTGTTACTGTAAATAAGAAAGAAACCGTGGGGCGAGGCATATGTCATCAAATAATTGCACTTCTCGGCATGGATTGCATAACAAAATCGGATTGCTTTATACATTCCTTTCAGTTAGCGCCATAGCAGGCGCTTCACTCAGTACTTCTGTAAATCCAGCATGGATTTGGCTCCACTATCTGACTAAGCCCACCGCCACAGCCCTATTAGTGCTTTGGATTCTGTTGATCCGTGCACCTGTCTCAATGCGTTATCGCAACGCCATTGCTTTGGGACTTGCATTTGCTGTAGGTGGTGATTTCTTTTTGATGTTACCGAAAGACTATTTTTTGGCCGGACTATTTTGCTTCCTGCTCACACATTGCGCTTACATTTATGCTCTATGTTGCGACAGTGTTTATATTTCTGATATTAAAAACAATCAGTTAATTTCAAAATTTATAATTCTTCGTACGGTTTTCATTATATTTGCAGTTTTTATCATATTTGTAGTAATCGCATTATTAGCATTCATCGGACTGTGGAATAATCTACCTAACAGCATGAAAATGCCGGTTGCCATCTATGCTGCGATTCTGGCTTTTATGGCCGGGTTAGCGGTTAATAGAGCAATTATTTATCCATTTAAAAGCCCGACACCTCCGGCACAACATGCAGCGAATATTGCAGCTCTTGGCGGTGTCTTTTTTGCTATCAGCGATAGCATGCTCGCTTATGGACGTTTTTACTTTGAAACTCCGTTAAGTCCGCTCTTGGTACTCGGCACTTATTATATAGCTCAATGGTGTTTTGCCAGATCTGTGCTGAGGAGTGATCAATGACAGAATTAATCAACACCAAATTTGAAGCACTGCGCCAAGCATGGGAACAGAACCGACCTGATGAATACCAACGCCGAGATGATCTGCTGTGTTTGCGAGCAAATTTTAAAGCCAGCCTGAATGAAATGGTGGAAGCGGTTTCCTACGATTTCGGCCACCGTTCCAGCCACGAGAGCATAATGGCAGAAGCGATAATTGTGTTGAAAGAAATTGATCTTTGTCTGCGGTATCTTAAAAAATGGATAAAACCGCAAAGACGTAAGGCCGGATGGCAATTGTGGCCGGCAAAGGCTGAAATACGTTATGTACCGCTTGGAGTTGTTGGCATTATGGCACCGTGGAACTATCCGGTTAATCTGACTCTCACACCATTAATAGCAGCTCTTGCTGCGGGTAATCATGCATTTATCAAACCTTCGGAACATACGCCGCATACCAATGCCTATTTAGAAAAACTTCTAAGCAAAATTTTTCCTGAAAACCGTGTCAGTATTGCACAAGGCGGAGCAGATATTGCAGCCGCTTTTTCTGCCTTACCCTTTGATCACCTGTTTTTCACTGGCTCCAGGGCGATCGGTAAAAAAGTAATGGCTGCTGCCGCACAAAATCTCACTCCTGTTACGCTGGAACTTGGAGGTAAGTCTCCAGCACTCATTGCCCCCGATGCCGATCTGAAAAAAGCGGCTGCCCGCATTATAACCGGAAAGCTTTTCAATTCTGGACAAACCTGCATAGCACCAGATTATGTATTATTGCCGGAAAGCGAAATTGAGTCGTTTATTGCAGAGGTTAAGAAACAGATTTCACAACGCTATCCCCAACCAAACAACTTTCCAGACTATACAAGCATTATCAATAACAACCAGTATCAACGTCTTATCAAATTGCTTGAAGATGCAAGCATACGCGGTCATCAGATTATTCCGCTTATGCCTCTTATTGATCCGAAGCAAGCGCTTGAGCAACGTATTCTTGTTCCTACGCTAGTTCTAAACCCTAATGATGACAGTGCTATCATGCAGGAAGAAATTTTTGGTCCACTGATACCGATTAAAACCTACCGCTCTTATGATGAAGCAATCCATTATATTGCAAGCCGTGATCGCCCATTGGCCTTTTATTGTTTCAGCAAAAATAACAAGCAAATTGAGGCTGCTTTATTGCACATTGTTGCAGGTAGCATTTGCATCAATGACACGCTGTATCAATTTGCATGTACAGGTTTACCTTTTGGTGGCGTAGGTCCGAGCGGTATGGGGCAGTATCATGGCTATGAAGGCTTTAAAACCTTTTCCAAAGCCATGCCTGTTTTGCGCAAATACAATCTGGCACTGACAGATCAGCTACGTCCTCCCTATGGTAAGCGGATTAATATGATTATCCGTTTTTTAACACGATAAAAAACCTGCCTCAATATTTCAGACAAATTTGAAATAATTAGGACATATTCACACTAAATGCCAACAGATCTGATGCTGTTGGTCAGTTAAGTGGTAAGTAATTATTTATGTTATTGTTTATTTCAGGTATTAAATTCAATGAATTTTCATATTCATAATGTTTTACCATTATTAAAAAATGATACATACAAAAATTATTATTTAATTAAAAATTATTCCATTTCGGCATTAAATATAATTGTCGTTTACATTTACATTAGTTGTGTAATTTGATTATTATAAAATAATATGTAGTGAAGTTAGTTTATTTTTTATATGGGAAAATATACATGAACTCATAATAATATTGTGATAAATAACATTTTTATTTGGTTTTCTCCTTGATTGTTAGAAGCTATTGATATTTATAATCGCCTGATTTTATCTGAAATAATTTCAGTAAGAAATTAATGCTAAATGGAAAAAATACAGCAAGGACTTAGCGTTCATGCCAGTAGATATATTCAATAGATCCATTTTTATTTAGTTGTGGAATTCAGCGTCTATTAATCAAAAATCGCGGCAGACCAAGGACGCTTATCTAAAAAAAGGAAAAAAATGGAATACCCTCTCCCTGTTCATCAAATTAACCATTTATTCTTCTGTCTGGAAAATTATTGTCACATAATTTGGGGTTGTGCAGTTATTAACCAGACCATGACATCCAGCACCTGAGAGAAAGTATTGCCTGAGTATCTTCCGATGCTTGGCGTGCCCGTTGTTATTCCTCCTAAAAATAAAAGAAAAACATTTGTAATGGTTTCTGGGAATAACAATTTTCAAATATCCAATATATTCGTTGAGGTAGTAAATAGATGAAAGACAGTATTACCAGCAAGGAAAATACCCTTGAAGCGGGGTTAGTGAATGTGTCGTCAGAAAAGGTGAGTGATGACATATTTGCGGGAAAGTTTAATGGGTTATCTGAGGCTGAACGTATCCTGTTGCTGGAAACCTGGAACGCCACAGAAACCCCATATCCTGACCATGTATGTATTCATCAATTGTTTGAACAACAAGTAGAGAAAACTCCGGCTGCCGCAGCGTTAATCGCCGGGGATCAAACCCTGAGCTATGCGGAACTGAACGCCCGGGCCAACTGGCTGGCTTGTCAACTGATTGAACAGGGGATTTGCCTGGGTGACCATGTAGCGATCCTGTTAGAACGCTCAATCGAACTGGTGGTGGCTCAGTTAGCCATCCTTAAGGCTGGTGCGGTTTATGTCCCTGTCGATCCCAACATACCGGATGAACGGAAAAATTGGCTGATAAACGATTGTGCCGCCAAATTACTGCTGACGGATATGCAGTCGGAAATCCCGGCTGCATTAGTTGTCCCACGGCTTCTTCTTACCAGCAAGACAGAACCGATCCGTGAGGAAGAGCACCGCAATCTTGATTTATTGGGTGCCAGTACCGGGCCAGCGTATATCATGTACACCTCCGGTTCTACTGGTATACCTAAAGGGGTCATTGTGCCTCACCGGGCTGTCGTCCGGTTGGTTATCAATAATGGCTATGCTGACATCGAACCCAATGACCGGATAGCTTTCGCCGCTAATCCGGCTTTCGATGCCAGCACCTTTGAAGTTTGGGCACCGTTGCTCAACGGTGCTGCGCTGGTGGTTATTGATCATACCACGTTACTGACGCCGCGGGATTTTATCCAGACATTACAAGCGCATCGTATCACGGTCCTGTGGATGAGTGTCGGGCTTTTTAACCGGCTGGCGGAGGAGCTATCCCCGGTGCAGCCTCAACTTAAAATATTGCTGGTCGGGGGAGATGTCCTCGATCCGCATGTCATTGCTCAAGTGCTACGTAAGAATCCGCCACAAAAGTTATTAAATGCCTACGGTCCGAGTGAGGGAACCACGTTTACCGCGACCTACCTCATTCACGCGGTAACATCGGGTACGACTTCTATTCCTATTGGTCGACCCATTGCCAACACCCGGATTTATTTGCTGGATACTGATAGTCAGCCGGTGCCATTGGGGATGACCGGTGAGATTTATATCGGGGGTGATGGAGTGGCCTGCGGTTATCTCAATCGCCCTGAACTGACCGCTGAACGCTTTCTCACAGATCCATTTAGCGATAAACCGAATGCGCGTATGTACCGAACCGGAGATTTGGCCCGCTATCTGCCGGACGGTAATCTGGAATTCCTGGGGCGTAATGATCAGCAAGTGAAAATCCGTGGCTTCCGCATTGAACCGGGGGAAATTGAAGCCAGGCTGGTGGAATATCCGGCGATACGTGAAGCGGTGGTGCTGGCGTTAGGGGAGGGACAGGACAAACAACTGGTTGCCTATGTGCTGACCCAAGAGAATGAGGGATTGGCCGCCCGCCTGCGTGAACACCTGAGTGCGCGGTTGCCGGATTATATGGTGCCGGTAGCCTTTGTGCGTCTGGATGAATTCCCACTGACGCCGAATGGGAAATTAGATCGCCGGGCGTTGCCAGCTCCGGGGGAGGATGCCTTCGCCCGTCAGGTTTATGAAGCGCCGCTAGGAGAGATGGAGATTGTTCTGGCGACCCTTTGGCGCGAATTACTGGGTATTGAGCGTATCAGCCGACATGACAGTTTCTTTGCGTTGGGCGGTCATTCTTTGCTTGGTGTACGGCTGATTGAACGCCTGCGCAATCTGGGATTGACACTGGCCGCCCGTAACCTGTTTCAGTGCCCGGTGCTGTCAGAACTGGCCCAGACATTAGTGCAACATCAGACTGTAGTGATACCGCCGAATGTTATTACGCCAGCTATCACCGCGCTGACGCCGGCAATGTTGCCGCTGATTGATCTGACCCAGTCTGAGATTGATCACATTGTTGAACAGGTGCCGGGCGGGATTACCAATATTCAGGATATCTATGCTCTGTCACCGTTGCAGGACGGCATCTTGTTCCATCATCTGCTGGCGAAGGAAGGTGACCCCTATCTGCTGGCCTATCCGATGATTTTTGCTAACCGGGTGCTGCTGGATCGTTATCTGGCAGCAGTACAACAGGTGGTTGATCGCCATGACATCCTGCGGACTGCATTTATCTGGCAGGGATTATCTGCACCGGCGCAGGTGGTCTGGCGTCAAGTGCCTTTATCAGTCACTGAACTGACTCTGGACCCGGCTGACGGGTCAGTGGGTGAGCAATTGGCTCACCGTTTTGACCCACGTCACTATCGTTTTGATCTGAGTCAGGCCCCATTGTTGCGCTTTGTGGTGGCGCAGGAAACCGATGGCCGCTGGTATGTGCTGCAATTGCAGCATCACCTGATTGGCGACCACACGACAATGGAAGTGATGCACCGCGAAGTGCAGCTCTGCCTTGCCGGACAGGCTGACAACTTGCCGATACCGGTGCCTTTCCGCAATCTGGTGGCGCAGGCCAGGTTGAATGTCAATCAGGCAGAACATACCCGCTTCTTTACCGACATGCTGGCTGACGTGGAAGAACCGACGTTGCCGTTTGGTCTGACCGAAGTGCATCGTGACGGTTCGCAGGTCACACAATCGCACCGGATGTTATCGCCGGAGTTAAACGACCGCCTTCGTCAGCAGGCAAAACGTCTGGGCGTCAGTGTGGCAACCTTGTGTCATCTGGCCTGGGCGCAGGTACTGTCACGGATCAGCGGTCAGAATAAAGTGGTGTTTGGCACGGTGCTGTTCGGGCGCATGGCGGCAGGGGAAGGAGCTGACAGCGGCATGGGGCTGTTTATCAATACCTTACCGCTGCGGCTGGATATGAATGACACCCCGGTGCACGACAGTGTACGGCTGGCACAGTCCCGGCTGGCCGAATTGTTGGATTATGAACATGCTTCACTGGCGCTGGCTCAGCGTTGTAGCGGGGTAGCAGGCGGCATGCCACTGTTTAGTGCCCTGTTGAACTATCGGCATAATGAGCAACCGCTGATCCCACATGAGGTTGTACCGGGTATCGAATTCCTGGGTGAACAGGAACGGACCAACTATCCGTTTGTGCTGTCGGTAGAGGACGGGGGTGCTACTCTGGGGCTGACTGCGCAGGTAGTACAACCGTTTGAACCGGAGCGGGTATGTGGTTATATGCAACAGGCGCTGGCAAGTCTGGCAGAAGCACTGGAGCGGGCACCGGAAACACCGGTACGGGCCCTGAACATTTTGCCTGAAACGGAACGTAAATTATTGCTGGAAACCTGGAACGCAACTGAAACACCGTATCCTGAGCAGTTATGCATTCATCAGTTGATTGAACAGCAGGTAGAGAAAACGCCTGACGCTACAGCACTATTGTATGAAGGACAGACCCTCAGCTATGCCGAATTAAATGCCGATGCCAACCGGCTGGCCCATCAACTGATTGCACTGGGAATCGCGCCGGATCAGCGGGTAGCGATCTGCATGGTAAGCTCACCGGCGCGGGTAGTGGGATTGTTAGCGGTGCTGAAAGCCGGTGGTGCTTACGTGCCGCTGGACCCGGCTTATCCGGGAAAACGTCTGACGCATATTCTGAATAATGCTGCTCCCTCAATAATATTGGCTGATGAGACCGGACGGGCAGCGTTGAGTGAGGAGATGCTTGTCGGGCTGACTCTGCTTGATCCGAATACCTTGCCTGATCAACCGGACAGCAACCCGCAGATACCGACGCTGACTTCCCGTCATCTGGCCTATGTGATTTACACCTCCGGCTCTACCGGCGTACCCAAAGGGGTGATGGTTGAGCATCGTGGGCTGGTCAATCTTATCCGGGATAAAATTGTCCAGTTTGATATTCATTCCCATAGCCAGATGTTGCAATTTGCTTCATTTGGTTTCGATGCCAGCGTCTGGGAAACCATGATGGCGCTGACCGGTGGAGCCAGTTTGGCTATTCCGGCCGACACGGTTCGTCAGGATCCACACCGCCTCTGGCATTATCTGGAAGAGCAGGCGGTGACGCACGCATGTTTGACTCCGGCTCTGCTACGGGATGGCGCGGATTTACCGGCGCTGGCAATAAAGCCGACCGTGATACTGGGCGGTGAAGCGCCCGGCCCGGCGTTACTCCAGACATTGAGCCGTCAGACCACGCTGTTCAATGCCTATGGCCCGACAGAAATTACCGTATGTGCCACCCACTGGCGTTGTCCGTCAAACTATACCGATGAGTTGGTGCCTATTGGGCGTCCGACGGCGAATACCCGGGTTTATCTGCTGGATGACTACGGTCAGCCAGTGCCATTGGGGGCAGTGGGGGAGCTGTATATTGGTGGTGCCGGTGTGACACGTGGCTATCTTAATCTCCCTGACCTGACTGACGAACGTTTCCTGGCTGATCCGTTTAATGATGCCATTGATGCGAGAATGTATCGCACCGGAGATTTGGCCCGTTATTTGCCGGATGGCAATCTGGTGTTTGTTGGCCGTAATGACCAGCAGATTAAAATCCGTGGATTCCGGATTGAACCGGGTGAAATCGAAACGCGGTTGACAGAATATCCTGCGGTGCGCGAGGCGTGGGTGTTAGCGTCAGATGACGGGCAGGATAAACGTCTGATCGCCTATGTTGTGGCGAAAGAAGATAACGGATTGGCAGCCCGTTTGCGTGAACATCTGAGTGCTATTTTGCCTGATTATATGGTGCCGGCAGCTTTTGTGCGTCTGGATGCTTTCCCGCTGACGCCAAACGGCAAACTGGATCGGCGGGCGTTGCCGATGCCGGAGCAGAATGCCTTTGCCTGTCAGGTTTATACAGCGCCACAAGGGAAGACAGAAACTGCATTGGCGGCTATCTGGAGTGAATTATTAGGCATTGAACAGATCAGCCGGTATGACAACTTCTTTGCGTTGGGTGGTCATTCACTGTTGGCGGTACGGATCATGAATCGTATCGCCGCTTTCGGCGTCAAACTGCCACTGGTTGCCTTATTTACGTCACCGTCACTCGCGGCCTTTGCGGAGAAGATCAGCGCCAAGCGCAATGAGGGAAGGGATAGATTGTCTGAGATTATTCCTGTACCCCGTGATAGTGCTTTACCGCTGTCATTCGCTCAACAGCGTTTGTGGTTCCTGGCACAGTTTGATGGTGTCAGTGATACCTATCATATTCCGCTGGCACTGCACTTGCATGGTCAGCTTAATATTACCGCCTGGCAGCAGGCGCTGAATCGTCTGTTTGCCCGCCATGAAGCGTTGCGTTCCGTCTTTATCATGGCTGATGGTCAGCCTCAGGTTGAACTGTTGCCGGCGGAGTTTGGTCTGCAAGTAAAACAATACGATCTGCGTAATACACCTGAAGTGGATGAACAACTTAAGCTTCTGTGTGTACAGGAAGCAGAAACACCGTTTGATCTTGCCCGTGGTCCCTTAATCCGTTGCGCACTGATACAACGGACTGATGAGGATTACGTCTTCTTGCTGACTCAGCATCATATTGTGTCTGATGGTTGGTCTTTAGGGATATTGAAATCAGAGCTGAGCGCCCTTTATTCGGCTTACTTGAATGAACAGCCTGATCCATTACCCTCGCTGGTTATTCAATATCCTGATTATGCTGCCTGGCAGCGTAAAGTATTCTCTGGTGAAGGGTTGCGGGCGCAGAGTGATTACTGGCGCCGCACGCTGGCCGATGCCCCGGTATTGCTGGAATTGCCAACAGATCGGCCCCGTCCATCCCGGCAATCATTTACCGGTGGCCGGATACCTGTGCAGATTGATGCCACGTTGGTACAGGCCCTGAAACAGTTGGGACAGCAACACGGCACCACATTATTTATGACTTTGCTGACCGCCTGGGCGGCATTATTGTCGCGTTTGTCCGGGCAGGATGATCTGGTAATCGGCATACCGAGCGCCAATCGCAATCGGCGGGAGATCGAGCCGTTGATCGGATTCTTTGTCAATACTCTGGCATTGCGCGTTGATTTGTCCGGTACACCGGATATGGTCACACTGCTCCAGCGTGTGCGGCAGACGATACTGGGCGCGCAAGAGCATCAGGATCTGCCTTTCGAGCAGGTGGTTGAGATCGTACAACCGCCCCGCAGACCGGAACATACCCCGTTATTCCAGGTGATGTTTGCCTGGCAGGAGAGTGACACAGAAGAGTGGCAACTGCCGGGATTAGCGGTGACGCCAGCAGTACAGGGATACGATATTGCTAAATTCGATCTGCAACTGGAATTGACGGAGAAGGCGGGTGAGGTTGTTGGGGAACTGAATTATTCTTCTGCCCTGTTCGACCCTGAAACGATTGCAAGACAGGTCGGCTATTTACAGCGCCTATTGCGGGCAATGGTGAACCGTCCTCAACAATCAGTCACAACCGTGGATATTTTGTCATCCACTGAGCGGACATTATTGCTGGAAACCTGGAATGCGACCGTAGCGCCGTATCCTGACCAACTGTGTATTCATCAACTGTTTGAACAACAGGCAGAAAATTCCCCAGACGCCATAGCAGTAAGGTATGAAAACCAGACGCTCAGCTATGCTGAATTGAATGCCCGCGCCAACCGATTAGCGCATCAACTGATTGCATTAGGTGTAATACCAGACCAGCCGGTAGCCATTTGTGTGACGCGATCACTGGAGAGAATAGTGGGATTGCTGGCGGTGTTGAAAGCGGGCGGGGCCTATGTGCCGCTGGACCCTGCTTATCCGGGTGAACGTCTGGCTTATCTGCTCACTGATGCTGAGCCAACTATTTTGCTGGCAGATAATATTGGGCGGGCGGCATTAGGTGAAGAAACACTGAAAACGCTAACTGTACTCGATCCAAATACCCTGCCAGATCAACCGGACAGTAACCCGCAGGTCCCTGATCTCACCTCACGGCATCTGGCTTATGTGATCTACACTTCCGGCTCCACGGGCAAACCGAAGGGAGTGATGATTGAACATCAGAGTGTGGTTAACCTGACGCTGGAACAGATTGCCCAGTTTGATGTTGGTGTAACCAGCCGGATGTTGCAGTTTGCCTCATTTGGCTTCGATGCCAGCGTCTGGGAAATCATGGGGGCGTTGAGCAGCGGGGCTATGCTGGTTATTCCAACGGAAACAATCCGGCAAGATCCGCGCCGTCTTTGGCATTATCTGGAAGAGCAATCGGTGACGCACGCTTGTTTGACACCCGCCATACTCCAAGATAGCGCTGGTTTGCCAGAGATAGCCATAAAACCTAGATTAATTTTCGCAGGAGAAGCGCCGGCTACCGCCTTGTTTCAGACATTGTGTGGCCGGGCGGATTTGTTCAACGCTTATGGCCCGACGGAAATCACCGTTTGCGCCACCACCTGGAATTGCCCGTCAGACTATACGGGGGGATTAATTCCCATCGGTAGACCGACCGTTAACAAACGTATCTATCTGTTGGACAAACACAGTCAGCCAGTGCCGCTGGGCGCAGTAGGTGAGTTATATATTGGTGGTGTGGGTGTGGCCCGTGGCTATCTCAATCGTCCTGAACTCACTGCCGAACGTTTCCTGACAGATCCGTTTAGTGATGACGCTGATGCCCGGATGTATCGTACCGGGGACTTAGCCCGTTACCTGCCGGATGGCAATCTGGTGTTTGTCGGTCGTAATGATCAGCAGGTTAAAATCCGTGGTTTCCGTATTGAGCCGGGGGAAATCGAAGCGCACCTGACCGAACATCCGGCGGTGAGTGAAGCGTTGGTACTGGCACTGGGTGACGGTCAGGATAAGCGTTTAGTTGCCTATGTGGTAGCAAATAATGTAGTGGCAGAAGCGGATAACGGACTGGCCGCCAGTCTGCGTGAACATCTGAGTAATATTTTGTCTGACTATATGATACCGGCAGCTTTTGTGCGTCTGGATACCTTTCCGTTGACTCCGAACGGTAAATTGGATCGCCGGGCGTTGCCGGAGCCTGATCAACATGCCTTTGCCCGCCAGGTTTACGAAGCGCCGCAAGGGGAAATTGAACGCGCGCTCGCCACTATCTGGAGTGAATTGCTGGAGGTTGAACAGATTAGCCGGCACGATAGTTTCTTTGCGTTGGGTGGTCATTCGCTGCTTGCTGTGCGAATGATTGAACGTTTGCGTCGTATGGGACTGGGCGTATCGATCCAAACGCTATTTGAGCATCCGGTACTCAGTGTCTTGGCCCAGTCTCTGGCTCAACATTGTGAAATCAGGGTGCCTGACAACTGCATTACACCGGATATTATTACGCTGACGCCAGAAATGTTACCGTTAATTGATCTGACTCAGCCTGAGATTGACCACATCGTTGAACAAATTCCGGGCGGGATTGCCAACATTCAGGATATCTATGCCCTGTCACCGCTACAGGATGGCATTTTATTCCACCATTTGCTGGCAAACGAAGGCGATCCTTATCTTCTGATAACCCAACAGGCTTTTGCGGATCGGCCTTTGCTGGACCGTTATCTGGCCGCGGTTCAACAGGTGGTCGATCGTCATGATATTCTGCGTACCGCTTTTATCTGGGAGGGATTATCAGCTCCGGCTCAGGTAGTTTGCCGTCAGGTTCCCTTATTTATCACAGAATTGACACTCAATCCGGCTGACGGATCAATCAGTGACCAACTGGCTCAACGCTTTGATCCGCGACAGCATCGTATTGACCTGAGTCAGGCTCCGTTGTTGCGCTTTGTCATGGCTCAGGATACTGATGGCCGCTGGATTGTACTCCAACTGTTGCATCACCTGATTGGCGACCATACCACGCTGGAAGTGATGAACAGCGAAGTACAAGCGTATCTTACCGGACGGGGAGACAGCTTGCCGGTTTCGACACCTTTCCGTTATCTGGTAGCGCAGTCCCGGTTGGGCACCAGTCAGCCGGAGCATACCCGTTTCTTTACCGATATGCTGGCGGCGGTGGATGAGCCGACGCTGCCGTTCGGATTGACGGAAGTACATCATGACGGCTCGCAGGTGACGGAATCACACAGAATGCTGACGCCTGCACTGAATAACCGTCTGCGTAATCAGGCCCGGCTTTTGGGCGTCAGTGTGGCGTCGCTGTGTCATTTGGCCTGGGCGCAGGTGTTGTCGCGTACCAGTGGCCAGAAGCAAGTGGTGTTTGGCACGGTGCTGTTTGGACGTATGCAGGCTGGTGAAGGCACCGACAATGGCATGGGACTGTTTATTAATACCCTGCCGTTACGGTTGGATATGGATGAAACCCCGGTACGGGAGAGTGTACAGGCCGCCCATACCCGATTGGCGGGGTTATTAGCACATGAACATGCATCACTGGCACTGGCTCAACGTTGCAGTGGGGTAGCCAGTGGGACACCACTGTTCAATGCGTTGTTGAATTACCGACATAATACACAGCCGGTCACGCCGGATGAAATCATCAGCGGAATTGAATTCCTTGGCGCACAGGAGCGGACCAACTATCCGTTTGTGTTGTCGGTAGAAGATGGGGGTTCCGATTTGGGGCTGACTGCCCAGGTAGTACAGCCATTTGATCCAAAAAGAATATGCGGTTATATGCAGCAGGCTCTGGAGAGCCTGGCAGAGGCGCTTGAGCAGGCACCGGAAACGCCGGTACAGATGTTGGAAATCCTGCCGGAAACGGAGCGCACATTGTTGCTGAAAACCTGGAATGCGACCGAAACAGCGTATCCTGACCAACTGTGTATTCATCAACTGTTTGAACAACAGGCAGAGAATGCCCCGGACGCCACAGCGTTGGTATATGAAAACCAATCCATTAGCTATGCGGAATTGAATCTCCGCACTAACCGGCTGGCGCATCAGCTTATTGCGCTAGGTGTCGCGCCGGATCAACCGGTGGCGATTTGCGTGGCAAGTTCACCAGCGCGGATAGTGGGGCTGTTGGCAATATTGAAAGCGGGTGGTGCCTACGTACCGCTGGATCCCGCTTATCCGGGTGAACGTCTGATTCATATTTTGACCGATGCTGCACCGGCTATTTTGTTGGCAGATAATACCGGGCGTGCCGCACTGGGTGAAGAAGCACTGGCGAAATTAACCGTATTTGACCCGAATACCCTGCCTGATCAGCCGGACAACAACCCACAAGTCGCTGCATTGACCTCCCGTCATCTGGCCTATGTGATTTATACTTCCGGCTCGACGGGGACGCCGAAAGGGGTGATGGTTGAACACCGCGGGCTGGTCAACCTTATCCGGGATAAAATCAGCCAGTTTGCCATTCACTCCCATAGCCGGATGTTGCAATTTGCTTCATTTGGTTTCGATGCCAGTGTCTGGGAAATTATGATGGCATTAGGCAGTGGCGCCAGCCTGGTTATTCCTGACGATGCTGTTCGTCAGGATCCGCGCCGCCTCTGGCATTATCTGGAAGAACAGGCAGTGACTCATGCCTGCCTGACACCTGCTCTGCTGCGGGATGGTGCGGATTTACCGGCGATGACCATCAGACCAACATTAATACTGGGCGGTGAGGCTCCTGGTGTGGCTTTGCTCCAGGCACTGCGTGACCGGGCAACGGTATTCAATGCTTATGGCCCGACAGAAATAACCGTTTGTGCCACCACCTGGTGTTGTCCATCAGACTATCAGGGGGGATTCATTCCTATTGGACGTCCGACATCTAATACCTGTATTTATCTGCTGGATGCACTCAGTCAGCCGGTGCCATTGGGGGCAGTGGGGGAGTTGTATATTGGTGGTGTCGGTGTTGCCCGTGGCTATCTCAATCGTCCTGAACTGACTGACGAACGTTTTCTGGCTGACCCGTTTAGTGATGCAATTGATGCGAGAATGTATCGCACCGGAGATTTGGTTCGCTACCTGCCGGACGGCAATCTGGTTTTTGTTGGTCGTAATGACCAGCAGATTAAAATCCGTGGTTTCCGCATTGAACCGGGGGAAATTGAAGTTCGGTTGACAGAACATTCCGCGGTACGTGAAGCGCAGGTATTGGCACTGGGTGATGGGCAAGACAAGCGTCTGGTTGCCTATGTGGTGGCAGAAGCGGATAAGGGACTGGTTAACCGTCTGCGTGAACATCTGAGCGCGTCATTGCCTGATTACATGTTACCGGCGGCCTTTGTATGTCTGGACGCCTTCCCGCTGACCCCTAACGGTAAACTGGATCGCCGGGCGCTACCGGTGCCGGGGAAGGAAGCTTTTGCGCGTCAGATTTACGCGGCGCCACAAGGGGAAACGGAAACCACACTCGCCGCTATTTGGCATGACCTACTGGGCGTTGAGCAGATAAGCCGGTATGACAGTTTCTTTGCATTGGGTGGTCATTCATTGCTCGCGGTACGCATGGTCGAACGTTTGCGTAACCTGGGTTTAACGCTGGCAGTACGTGACCTGTTCCAATCTCCTGTACTGTCTGAACTTGCTCAAACTTTGAAACTGAATCAGGGCGAAGGCGTGCCTGCCAACGTTATTACACTGGCAACGACGGAGTTAACACCGGAAATGTTACCGTTAATCGATCTCACTCAGTCTGAGATTGATCACATCGTTGAACAAATACCGGGCGGGATTACCAATATTCAGGATATCTATGCCCTGTCACCGCTACAGGACGGCATTCTGTTCCACCATCTATTGGCAAACGAAGGTGACCCGTATTTACTGGCTGGTCAGATGGCTTTTGCGGATCGGCCTCTGTTGGACCGTTATCTGGCAGCGGTTCAACAGGTAATTGATCGCCATGATATCCTGCGTACCGCTTTTATCTGGGAAGGATTATCTGTTCCTGCTCAGGTGGTTTGCCGTCAAGTGCGATTGTCAGTGACAGAATTAACACTGGATCCAGCTAACGGGCCAGTCAGTGACCAGTTAGCTCAACATTTTGATCCGCGCCGGTATCGTATTGATTTGGGACAGGCGCCGTTGCTGCGCTTTGTTGTGGCACCGGATACCGATGGCCGCTGGATTGTACTCCAACTGATGCATCATCTGATTGGTGATCATACCGCGTTAGATGTGATGAGCAATGAAGTTCAGGCCTATCTTGATGGACAGGAAAACAATCTGCCTGCGCCAACACCTTTCCGCAATCTGGTGGCGCAGGCCCGGCTGGGGGGAAGTCAGGAGCAACATGTTCGCTTCTTTACCGACATGTTGGCTGAGGTGGATGAGCCTACGTTGCCGTTCGGATTGACAGAGGTTCATCATGATGGCTCGCAAATTACAGAATCGCACCGGATGTTGACCGCAGAGCTGAATGACCGCTTACGCCGCCAGGCCCGGCGTCTGGGCGTTAGCTTGGCCGCCTTGTGTCATCTGGCCTGGGCGCAGGTGTTGTCGCGTACCAGCGGACAGGAACAAGTGGTATTCGGCACGGTATTGTTCGGACGTATGGCAGCCGGTGAAGGTGCAGACAATGGCATGGGACTGTTTATCAATACCTTACCGCTACGGCTGGATATGGATAATACCCCGGTACAGGACAGTGTACAGGTGGCACATCGCTGGCTGGCGGGATTGTTGACACATGAACATGCATCACTGGCGCTGGCTCAACGTTGCAGTGGGGTGCGAGGCGGAACACCACTGTTCAGTACCTTGCTGAACTATCGGCACAACGCATTACCGACGGCTTCGAATGAAATCATGGATGGTGTTGAATTCCTTGGCGCACAGGAGCGGACCAACTATCCGTTTACGCTGTCCGTGGAAGATTTTGGTGAAGCACTGGGTTTAACCGCGCAAATTGTCCAGCCATTTGAACCGGAGCGGGTATGTGGTTATATGCAACAGGCGCTGGAAAGTTTGGTGGAAGCACTTGAACAGACCCCGGAAATGCCGGTGCGGATGCTGGAAATCCTGCCTGAGACAGAGAGAGATTTGCAGCTGAAAACCTGGAACGCAACTGAAACAGCGTATCCTGACCAACTGTGCATTCATCAACTGTTTGAACAACAAGTGGCGAAAAATCCTGACGCCACGGCGTTGATCTATGAAGAGCAAGCTTTCAGTTATGCGGAGCTGAACGGTTGTGCTAACCGGCTGGCTCATCAATTAATTGAACTGGGTGTGCAGCCTGATCAACGGGTGGCGATTTGTGTGGAGCGTTCATCATCAAGGATAGCGGGGCTATTGGCAGTACTGAAAGCGGGTGGCGCCTACGTACCACTGGATCCCGCCTATCCGGGTGATCGTCTGGCTTATATGCTGAATGATGCCGCCCCGTTGGTGGTACTGGCGGATAATACCGGGCGTGCCGCACTGGGTGAAGAAGCACTGGCGAAATTAACCGTACTTGACCCGAATTTCCTGCTTGATCAGCCGGACAACAACCCGCAGGTTCCAGCGTTAACTTCACGGCATCTGGCCTACGTGATTTATACTTCCGGCTCGACCGGTATGCCGAAAGGGGTGATGGTTGAACATCGTGGGTTGGTTAACCTTATCCGGGATAAAATCAGCCAGTTTGGTATTCATTCCCATAGCCGGATGTTGCAATTCGCTTCATTTGGTTTCGATGCCAGCGTCTGGGAAATCATGATGGCATTATGTGGTGGCGCCAGCCTGGTTATTCCTGACGATGCTGTTCGTCAGGATCCGCGCCACCTCTGGCATTATCTGGAAGAACAGGCAGTGACTCATGCCTGCCTGACACCTGCTCTGTTGCGGGATGGTGCGGATTTACCGGAGATAAACATAAGACCAACCTTGATACTGGGCGGAGAAGCTCCCAGTGCGGCGCTGCTCCAGGCACTGCGTGGCCGGGCCACGCTGTTCAATGCTTATGGCCCGACAGAAATCACAGTATGTGCCACCACCTGGCGTTGTCCGGCAGATTATATTGATGCATTAACGCCTATCGGACGTCCGACGGCCAACACCAGTGTTTATCTGCTGGATGCCTGTGGCCAGCCGGTTCCGTTGGGGGCGGTAGGGGAATTGTATATTAGTGGTGACGGTGTAGCGCGCGGCTATCTCAATCGTCCTGATCTGACCGCTGAACGTTTCCTGGCTGACCCGTTTAGTCAGATACCGAATACACGGATGTACCGAACCGGGGATTTAGCCCGTTATTTACCGGATGGGAACCTGATATTTGTTGGCCGTAACGACCAGCAAGTTAAAATCCGGGGATTCCGTATTGAACCGGGTGAGATTGAAGCCCGGCTGACGGAGTATCCGGCGGTGCGTGAAGCTATCGTACTGGCTCTGGGTGATGGACAGGATAAACGTCTGGTGGCTTATGTGGTGGCACCAGCGGATGAGGGATTGGTTAGCTGTTTGTATAACCATCTGAGAGCACTGTTGCCTGACTACATGATACCGGCGGCTTTTGTACGTCTGAACGCATTTCCGCTGACCCCTAACGGTAAGCTGGATCGCCGGGCACTGCCGGAGCCTGATCAGAATGCCTTTGCTCATCAAGCCTATGAAGCGCCGCAGGGGGAGGTTGAGATCACATTGGCGGCTATCTGGCGTGAATTGCTGGAGGTTGAGCAAATAGGCCGGTATGACAATTTCTTTGCGTTGGGTGGACACTCACTGCTCGCTATGCGAATGATAAACCTTGCCGCAGGTCGTGGTTTGATGTGTACATTGAATAACCTATTCCAATTCCCTGTACTGGCTGAACTGGTATCAAAAATCACATTAGATCCACTGTCTCAGCCGCAAAGCAGTGCGATACCTGTGCGGCCATTCGGAATGGAACCGCCGCTATTCTTTGTGCCCAGCGGCATGGATGACTACTCCTATGTGTTTGGATTAGCTCAACATATTCAGTCAGACTATCCGATTTATGCATTGCCCTGGCCATCCATCAATGAAGAGCAGGTATCGACTATTGAAGCATTGGCCGCCAAAATGATCACCTTTATGAAGGCGGTTCAACCGGAAGGCCGATACCGGATCTACGGTTACTCTTCTGGTGGTGTACTGGCTTATGCCATTGCTCAGCAACTTTTGGACGCCGGTGAGACCGTCGATTTCCTGGGTTTGATTGATACGCCTGCTCCTCACTGCTTCAAGCAGCAGGTCATTCAACCAAAACTTCAGTTTCTTGCTGAACTGGCAAAACAGTCGGGTAGGGAGCATAAAGAGGAGATTGCGGTATTGCATCAGAGAATCGATAAACTGAATTTGGTGCAATTTATTGCCGCAGCGCAAGAACTGGAACTATACCCGGCAAACCTGAGTCCTGACTTAATCGCAAGACGTTGGGAACAGATGGGAAATTATGTACAAATGGTCAAAGAATATGAACCACAAGCGTTGACGATAACGCTCCACCAGTTCTATGCGACAGAATCTTATCCGCGGATCCCTTTCGTGACAGAAGCCACATTACCTTCCTTGAGTATGGAACCATCATTAGGCTGGAAGCAGGTCGTGCCTGATTCTTCGCTCCAGCTAACATCTGTACCGGGTGACCACTTTAGCCTGATGGAGGATAGTGAAAATAAAACCATTCTGGCTAAAACCTTAAGTATGGCGTTGGCAATGAATTGTGAAGCGGAGGCGGTGTAATGTCAGTGATATTGCAGGAATAGCAAGCGATTATTGACGAAGATATTGTCCGGTTAAAGATGTTTATAATGGCCGGACATTTTTTCCCAAATAGAATTAAGGTAAAAAATATTAGATGTAATTAGATAAATATTAGATAAATATGACTTGACCTCAAGTTAGCTTGAGGTTTTAGGGTATGTCCATTAACCAGAAGAAATAAAAATGAATACGTTTATTTAAACCTAACAGATTTCAAAATTAGGCAAATCAATCTATTTAAAAATCTGAATCAGGAGAATAATAATGTCATTGGAAATAGTGACTGCCTATCGTAAATCAAATGCACTATTTGCTTTTGTAGACAGCAACGCACCATTATATTTAAGTACCCAAGATGGCAAAACAGTGGAACAAATTTCTCAGTTATGCAATGTTTATCAAGATAGATTCCATAGACTATTGGATTATATGCAAACACTCAATGTGTTAACAAAAAAAGAGGATAAATTTTACCTTACTGAACAATGGGCATCACTCAGTGATCCAAACAGCTTTGAAACGTTATAAATAAGCTTTCAAAATAGTAGATCACTTGAAGGGAACTCAGCCCGGTTTTTGCGATCTGATTAATCGCCAAATCAAAAAAATCCCAAAATGGACTGAGTAATGCCAATCATAGCACCCATACCCCGAAGTGAACGACGTCAGATGAAAAAATTTATTCATAAAACCCGGGATAAAGATTATGCACGCCGACTCATGGCACTCTTAATGTTACATGAAGGCAAGACCGTTTCTGCCATCTCCAGAACCCTTCATTGTTCACGTTCTTCGGTTAATCGTTGGATAAATTGGTTTACATTATATGGGCTGGAAGGATTAAAAAGTTTACCGTCAGGAAGACCTGCTATCTGGAATTTAGCACCACTTTTTAGTTTGCTGTCGTTCTTATTACAGCACTCCCCACAGGATTTTGGCTGTCTGCGTTCACGTTGGAGCATTGAGCTGATTACTCGAATAATCAATGAATTATTCTGTTTGTCGCTTTCGCAAAGTACGTTCTATCGTTATTTCTGTCAGGTCGGTATTGTCTGGCGAAGGGCAGCACCTACCGTAAAAAAGCCTGATCCTGAGTATGACGAAAAAATGGCAAAAATCACTGAAGCTTTATCCAACGTGTCAGAACCACATCCTGTTTTTTACGAAGATGAAGTCGATATTGACCTTAACCCAAAAATCGGGGCGGACTGGTGTCTGAAAGGGCAACAAAAACGGGTCATGACGCCGGGAAAAAATCAAAAACACTACCTCGCGGGCTGCCTTGACGCCCAAACAGGCCAAGTGACTTATGTCAGCGGTATAAAGAAAAATTCTGATTTATTTATCAACATGTTAAAGGAACTGAATGGCCAATATCGCCATGCAAAAAACATCACGTTGATTTTAGATAACTATGGCATTCATAAAAGCCGGAAAGTCAGGGCATGGCTAAAACAAAATCCTAAATTTAATTTGTTGTTTTTACCGGTCTATTCGCCATGGATAAATAAGATTGAACGCCTATGGCAATCATTGCATGAAACCGTCACACGGAATCATTGTTGTCAGTATATGTGGCAACTCTTGAAATGCGTTGAAGCGTTTATTAACGCATTTTCATCAGGGCAACAACCGGGAATGAGAAAAATGGGTGTATCACTATTATGAAAACTTATTTATATAAAGTTCGAATTAGATCCTGCCTTTTGGAGTGCTTGGTCACAATACAGTACGTCCTTAAGTAAAACAAATGAAAAATCTGCTTTTGAACTTACCCATCATGAGCCATTTTTTGATTATCTCAGTCATGAACATAATAAAACTATCAAAACGATTTTTGATAATTTTTTGGCGAAAATGGCCAATGAGATGGATAAACATATTATTGAACATATCCCTCTAAATGGTATTTCCTCATTTATTGACATTGGGGGTGGGGTAGGCTCTTTTTTCAAAAAAGATAAAAATGAATTATCCACATGTCCAATGTCACGTCTTCGATCAATATGATTTTACCAGGCTAGAATCAGAAGGGGTTACTTTCATTAATGGCAATTTCTTTTCTGCTATTCCATCAGGATATGATGCTTACAGCATAAAAAATGTTTTGGATGATTGGCCAGATAATCAAGCTATTGATATTCTAAAAAATTGCCATAAAGCAATGCGGGCGGATTCCGTTTTATATGTTATAGATATAATTAAAGGACCCAATGATGCAGTGTCATTTGATTTATACATAGATACCATTTTGTTAGGCCGGAGAAGGTATCAATCAGAATTTGAATTTATGGCAAAACAGTCTGGATTATCTATTACAAATATCTACAACTTGAATTTTTCCACAGAAAATGGCAGCTACTACATTATTGAAATGAAAAATTCAACCTAAACCAGAGCAAGTTCATTGTTATGCCATCCCGAATGTTAACGTTATCCGTGAAGATTTTGATATGGAATAATCCCCTAATCAGAGACCATCAGCAGTTATCCATTGATTGATCTGTAAGTATTGGGCTTTGTGCTTGTTCCTATCATCGCTGGTTTTAAGGTTTTGTCCAATCTTCGAGTTTAAGCCCTTCGACTCGAGAAAATTCACGGGTATTATTTGTTATCAATATTGCATTAACCGCGATTGCATGACCGGCTATTGCTGTATCATTATTGCCTATTGACATTCCAGCATCAGATAAACATTTTTTTATCAAAACTGTTGCGTCTATTGCTTTCTTATCCCAAGCCAGAATAGCATCAAGACGTTCACAAAATGCGTCAACTAAAACATTATGTTTAGGTGATGCTTTTTTTCCTATTGCGCCAAAACGCATTTCTGAATAGGTGATTGCTGAAACCACAATAGTATGGCGTTTCATCACACACTCTTGCAATTTTTCAAGCAGATATACGGGTCGTTCTCTCATAATGAAAGAGCAAATGTTTGTATCAAGCATGTAGACCTTTTTCACAGAATAACCCGCCCATCTTCGATAACATCATTACGTTCAGTCAGGAAATCATTATCTGCTTTTTCTTCTTCTTTAAATGAAAGCCAATTAAGTTTTGCTGGGCGTAGGATGATGCTATCACCATCACGGACAATCTCTAATTCGTTCACTCCATCAAAGTCAAAATCTTTCGGTAAGCGAATGGCTCGGTTATTACCATTTTTTAAACACAGAAACTGTTCTTGTTTTCATAATACACCCTCCCTACTCACTGAATAATTAGGCATATGTATGGTATATGCTAAGTCAAGCATATGTCAACATATTTTTTGTTAATCCAATACAAGTCTTCAGGGTAGTTTTCAATGTAGATTCGTTGCTCATTAGCAGCTTCCGTTCACCATAATTTCTTATTCTATAAAATTTGTTTGCAAGTTGCCTACGACATGTTGACAGCTACAGTAATGTTATTTGCAATTTGTATACAACGCCAATTGAGAGCGTTTTTTTATTGGATAGGATAGTAAGAGATCGTTAGGAAGGTGATTTCTTTGCTAGAGATGGAAATGCTAATCATAGAGCTTTTATTTTTAGCTTGAATTGTCAAGGCTAAGTAGAAATGTCCGCCTTTCAGCAAAGTTGAAATGTCCTGATTTATGCGTGTATTATAAATAAATATCTCAATTTAAGTTAAATGTGAACGCAGAGAAAAACCTCAATAATGACAAAGATGAAAGAGCGCTATTGGAACCGCATGGTTCCCGAACTAACCGTCACCGATTTCCAAATATCCCTATATTTTTACGTTGATATTCTTGGCTTTACTATAATGTTCAAGCGAAATGAACCTGAATTTGCTTACATTAATTTTGGGGAAGCTCAATTAATGCTTGAGCAACAGCACACTGAAGGCTGGAATACAGCTGAACTTATTAGACCACTAGGACGCGGGGTTAATTTCCAAATTGAAGTTGATGATATAGATCCCATTCTCTCCCGGCTCAATGAGAACAATATTAAATTATATCAAAATGTTAAGTTGAATCATTACATCACAGGAGATGACGATTCTTGTCAAAGAGAATTCTTAGTTCAAGATCCAGATGGTTATCTTCTGCGTTTCAGCCAGTATCAAGAATAACAGGGAATGGTTTTTGTGTAGACCTGATTATTCAGGCTTTACTGCTAAATTAATGGCATCCAGATATTACCCAGTATGATTGGTTGCTTTCGCTCCAAATATTTCCTCTGATGATCGTGACTGAAGTTTTACCAGAGCGTTGAGCATATCGTCATAATTTAAAGCACGTTGAGATTTCTTTTCTGTCGACTGTTTACGGCTCTTGCTAGGTGGATCATCACCAGCAGGTATGCTTTGTGAGCGACTATTATCGAGTTTATCTTGAACTAATTTAACAAACTCTAAGGTGCGACCCAAAACTTAGCCCAGAGAGGACATTACAACTTTGCTATTACATCATTGGTTCGCCTAATGTATATTATGTTAAATTTAATTGATAGGCCATTGAGTTCATCATTATCTTTTTTCCACTTCAGAATAATCATAAAGTTACTTGTCTTTCTAAATGCTAATAGATTTTGATTGAACAGATATACCTATCCCCTGCTCATTGGTAATGGAATGAAAAACACGGAACTGTAGTAGAGAAATTAGTTCGACCAAAAAACTGTATCGTATGTAAATGTATCCTGGCCGATATGGGTTACAGTTCCTATAAATAACGACAACACAAAAACAACTTTGTCCTTATGGCCTTTTTTCATAATGAGTAAAGTATATTGGGAAAAGGACAGATAAAGGAATTGACAAACTACAGCATATTTTCTCTTGCTGAACATTATGCTTATAATCTATTTTTTAAGTGCATAATAATAGACAGATTATGAACCATGAATACGACGAAAAATAATAAAATTGTTATTGTTGGTGCCGGTTTTGTAGGCACAACGCTGGCATGGTGTTTATCTTGCCACTATAATGGCGAAATTATCCTGATTGATAAAGGACAGGCGGGTAACGGAGTGACTAAACAGGCCTTTGCATGGCTCAATGTTTCTTATGGTAGACCGGATGCTTACAGCAAACTCAGGCAGCAGGCAATCAATGAGTGGCATTATCTCGACAGACAGACAAACGGAAAGTTAAATATAAATTGGTCAGGTGCTATCAGTTGGCAGGAAACTGAATCTGCAACCCGTGAATTTATCGATGCTTATAGTGAATCGGACTTTAATGTTAAAGCATTGACGAAAACTGAACTTCAGACACTGGAACCACAGCTTGCAACCCTCCCGGAGCTTGCTGCCTTTGCAACAGAAGAAGGTGCTGTTGATCCTCTTCACGCAACACAAGTACTTTTACAGGAAGCCCTAAACAACGGTGTCACCTATCTACCGGAAACGGAAGTGACTGCCATTAACTATGATGGCAAACAAATTCTCGGAATTGCTACATCACAGGGAGTTATCTGTGCTGATCAGGTTATACTAACTGCCGGTGTCGGTATAATTTCTCTGATGGAAAAATTGGGGGAACAACTTCCCTTATCTGCATCTCCTTCTATCATCGTGCAATATCAACATCAGGCTGAAACTCCTTTTGTACGCCACATTATCTCAACTCCTGATATGGAAGTACGTCCGATATCAGGAACAACTTTGCTTGCAGCAGAAGATTATTTAAATGATTGTCCTGAAAACAGCGCTACATGTATCGCACTGAATGCCTTACCTGTCATAAAAAAAGCCTTTATAGGCAGTGATAGTCTATGCTTAGGAAAGGCTTCTGTTGGCATGCGCCCAATTCCTAAAGATGAAATGCCCATTGTTGGAAAAGTTGCTGATTATCGTGGCTTATATATGATCAGCATGCATTCAGCAATTACACTTGCACCACTGATATGTCGATTGGCGCAGGAAGAAATAATAAATGACACAGAACAGGCTGCGTTAAATCCATACAGACTAACACGCTTTAGTGCTGAAGGCTTATGATCACCCTTTGCGTGATTTTCGCTAATCGCACAGTCTGATTGGTTTTCAGTGGATTACCGGGTGATTAGCATGTTCCGCTCCCTTTCCTATCATTGTATTTTTGCAATATCAGTAAAAGACTTCTGCGTTTATTGCTCTTTTTTAGAGTAATTTATCTCATGATAATAAAACCCTTCTTAATCAAATATTACCTATATGAGATTTATTATGCTTTTTGAACACTATTCTCTGAATGGCTTGTTGTTATCTAATCGTATTGTTATGCCACCGATGACTCGTTCGCGGGCAGGAGCAGACGGTGTAGCTACTGATTTGATGGCTCAATATTATGCACAACGTGCCAGTGCAGGGCTTATTATCAGCGAAGGGACACAAATCAGTCAGCAGGGACAAGGATATGCATGGACACCGGGTATTTATAAACCTGAGCACGTAATAGGATGGAAAAAAGTAACAGATGCAGTACATAAGGCAGGTGGCAAAATTTTTGCTCAATTATGGCATGTAGGACGAGTTTCACACACTATTCTGCAACCTAATAATGCTGCGCCTGTTTCTCCCTCTGCCCTTCAAGCAGAAGGCGTAAAAGTTTTTGTGGATGTTGAAGGCCGTGGACCTGAACATGGTTTCGGTGAAATGGTACAACACTCGCAGCCACGAGCACTGGCACTTGATGAAATTCCTGATATCGTAGCTGATTATGTTCAAGCAGCAAAAAATGCTATTGCAGCAGGTTTTGATGGCGCAGAGCTTCATGCAGCGAATGGTTATCTGATTAATCAGTTTATTGACTCCCAGTCTAACTTACGGGATGACGAGTATGGCGGAACTTTACAAAAACGGTTACGTTTTTTGAAAGAAGTCGCTATGTCAGTAGCTGCCGCAATAGGTAAAGATAAGCTAGGTGTTCGCCTGGCACCACTCACAACCCTGATGGGCTCAAAAGACGATACCCCCGAAGCAACTTATCTGGCTGCCGCGAGTGTGCTTAATGATATCGGAGTGGCCTATGTTCATATTGCTGAAGCGGATTGGGAAGATGCTCCTGTTATGCCAGTCGCCTTCAAAGAAGCGTTCCGCATGATTTATCACGGTACGCTGATATATTCTGGAAAATACACATTGGAACGCGCTGAAGAAGCTCTGACTAAAGACTGGGCGGATCTGATCGGGTTTGGCCGTTCTTTTATTGCTAACCCAGATCTACCCTACCGTCTTGCCAATGGGCTGGAACTAAACCAGCCGATAAGAGAGAAATTTTTCGGGGGCAATCAGGAAGGTTATACCGATTATCTGGCGATAAGCTAACAGAAATATATACCTTTCGTTTTTCAAGTTGCCTCTCGGTAGCTTTTCAACGAGGTAACGCGATAAATCCCTTTTCCAGCCCGTGAACTTCCATACCTTCCGGCATAGCTTCCCCGACAGTTACCCGACGAGATACCGTCGGGCTTTTTAAATCCGGGCGCCAGGTTACGGTTACTTGTCCATCGCTACTGTGAGTTAATGCTTTTTCTGGCACAACAATGCCCTGTTCATTGCGATAAATAACAATATTTACCTTGGCACTCATTCCGGGTCTGATGGGGTAATTCTGGCTCATGGGTGAAGTCACTTTAATCACAACATCGTAATAAATTGCCGAGCCTGATTTATCGTTATTCGCGCTTTGCATGGCAATAGTTTCAATTTCGCCATCCAGAAGATGATCAGAAAACCCTTCTCCGCTAATTTTTACTGCCTGCCCTTCTTTAATTTTGGCGAGATCTCCCTCTTCAACTTTTGCCAATACCTGGTACTGAGTTGTATCCATAATTTCCAGTAAAGGCATTCCTTCGGTAACCCGGACGCCAGTCTGAATCGTTAAATTTTTTCCGTTTTCTCCCTGAGCCGCCTTGAGCATGACGCCAGAAAAGGGTGCTTTAATTTCTTTCTGAGTGGACTGCTCCTGTAGCGCCTGATAGCGGCTTGTTGCATTCTGTAATTCCATCTTGGCAACATGCACATTATTGGCGTTTCCTTTTTGTCGGGTGGATTCCAGATCATCCCGTACTGAAGCGAGTTCCGTTGACTGGCGGCGAAGTTGCTGCTCAAGGTTTTCCACTTCCATTCGTGGAACGATGCCCCGTGAAAAAAGTGCCTGTGTTTTTGCCAGATTATTTTTTAATTCCATCACCATATGATTCGCATTTTCGACATTTCTTCTGGCCCGGATAACTTCCTGACTATTTTCCCAATCATGCAATTGCTCAACGGCAGATGAGGCTTTGATCATTTCAACCTGCGCCTGCCGAAGTTCAATATCCAGCTTGCGGGTATCAAGTATCACTAATGTCTGGCCAGCTTTCACTTGTTGCCCTTCTTTGACTAAAACTTGTTTGATAATGGCATCAAATGGCGCGGGGATGGTTTCAAGACGCCCGGATTGCAGCTTGCCTACCAGACCTAATTGTTTTTCTATAAGTCTGTGTTTTACTTCAATCCACTGCACTGATCCCTGATCTGGCGGTTCTTTTGAGGACAAATACCCTGAAAATAACAAAGCAAAAAAACAGATCACTACTACAAATACGCCAGCGATGGCCCACTGATAACGTTTAGTCATTGAGAACGATCTCCCAGCTTTCCAGTGTCGTGCCAAGAATTTGATCCAGTTCAGCCTGAGCATTAAGATACTGGATAAGTGTATTCAGGCGTGCATTTTCGGCATTTCTCAAGTCGGTTTCAAAACTCAGAACCTGAAAGTTACTGGATCGCCCTGCCTGTAATTTTTCCTGTTCAATTTCGAGTTTCTTTTGAGAAAGTGAACTGGCTTTTATTGCTAACTGATATTCCTGCCAGCGTGATTCTGTATCCCGGATAGCATTGATGACTCTTTGTTCCAGATTTATTTTGGCTTCTTCCAGATGTAATGCCTGCTTCTGGACATCAACCTTGGCCTGAACTTCTGCTTGTTTCCGGGTCATATCACCGATTGGAATATCCAGTTGTATACCCACATAATTTTCCCAGTTGCGGGTTTCAGAAGAGGATGAACGATACTGGGATGTTCCTCCAACTAATGATAAATCCCAGAGCCGGTTATCTCTGGCCTGCAATAATTGAATATCTGCCGCTTTTGCGGAAAGTAAATGGATAAGATAACCCGGCTGCTGAGCCTGCGCTTTTTTAATGGATTGTTCAACATTCAGACTGACGTGAGTTCCTTCCAGCGTATCGGTCGCCTGGATGGGAGTTTTAAGGCTCAGGGCAAGTAATTTAAGTAATGCCAGCTTTGCGGTATGCACATTATTTTCAGCCTCTTTTGCCGACAGTTCCTGCATGGCCAGATCAGCCTGCGTCTGGATGATATCTGTCTGAGCCATTCTGCCGGCATCAATTAACTCTTTGTTCGTCTCCACTAATTTCTGCATACGTTTAAGGGAAGCGACAGATAATGCTTGTTGCTCCTGAGCACGGAGTAATGCATGGTAGGCCAGAATAATTTGTGTGATGGAATCGGAAATAGTGGCTTTTAAATTCAACCGGTTGGTTTGTTCCCGGAGTTTTGCCAGTAAGATCGGGGCATTATTAATATCGGTTCCTGCCCCCCGTAAAAGAGGCTGTATTACAGTAATACTTGCACCATCATTGTGAAGTTTGTTTATCTCCGAGTTATTGTTCTCACGCGTCCAGGAAAGTGTGAAACGCGTCCCCAAAGGAGTGAGCAACGTGGCATTGGGAGAAAGGTTAACTTTCCTGAAACTTGCATCCTGGTTTTTACCCGCAATATAACGTCCGCTTAGCTGTAACTTTGGTGTGAATCGGTCCTCTGCCACCCGTAAATCAAATTTCTGGGCGATGCGATCCAGATAAATACTGCGGATTGCGTAGTTATTCCTTAAGCCAAGCGATATCGCGTCACTCAACGACAGGCCGATCACTTCTTCAGAAGTTTCCCGGCTCAGACTGTAATCAGGTTTTGCTAAAGCTAATCGTCCCTGTTCAGATGCAGAGATTCCTGTTTGAGAAAAACAGGAGAACAAAGTCAGAGAGCTATAAAGGAAATATTTTTTAATCATCACGTAATGCCTGTACCGGTTCCATTTGAGAGGCTTTATGCGCGGGATAAAAGCCGGAGATAAGTCCTGCCAAGATTGAGCTCCCTATTCCTAACGGAATAGATAAAGGAGCCAGAGAAAATGACCAGCCAGAATAAACAACAAAAAGAAAGGCGACGATGACACCGACTAGTGCACCAAGGATTGCGCCGGCAAACGTCAGTGCCGCAGCTTCATACAAAAAAAGACGCCGGATATCCTGAGTTCTTGCCCCTAAAGCCATCCGCAACCCAATCTCTTTTCGCCGGGCCGAAACATTCATCAGCATCACATTTGAAATTGCAATACCGCCGGTGAGCAGCGAAATCCCCGCCAACCCGATCAACATAAAAGCAAAGGTTTTACTTTGTTCTGTCTGCCCTTTCAGTAGTTGTTGAGCAACCCGAACATCAATGTCAACTGTGGGAAACTTATGCTTAAAGAACGTTAATAAGTTATTTGCATCGGCTTCTGTGGTGGCACTTGTTACAGTGCGGGAAATAATGCCATTCAGATCTGCACTGGGTGATATTTTACGCATGGCATTAAGAGGAACTACAACGACCGAGTCCAGTGAAAAAGGAAAAATAGGGTTTTGCCCTTTTACATCGAAAATACCAATGACTGTATATAAATAATCACCAATCTGAATTTGTTTTCCAAGTATCCGTGATGCGTCCCCTTCACCGAGAGTAACGGCGACTTCATTACCAATGACCAGATAAGTCGAGTGCTGATCATAATCAGAGATAAATCGGCCATAACGAAGTTGCAGTTGCATAACTTCTTCAAGTTCTGCCGTGGAGCCTATCAGAATAAGATTTTCTGTTTTTCCGTTATAGCGTACAGGGGAAGGATAATAAATCCACGGTGCAACTGAAGATAAACTGGGAATAGCTGTTTTCAGGTCAGATATTTTAATTGAATCACTATCGATACCACCATGGTAGGAATATAGATTTGTTGTAATGACGTTGATATCAAGCCCGCTGAACATCTTCAATGCAGAAAGAGTGGCGTTATGTCCGGTATTCACAAATGCCACCACAGACGCACAGCCAATAGCAATCCCCGATAAAGCAAGCAACGTGCTTCTCCCTGTTGCCATTAAATTACGCCAGGCTTCTCTCCACATCATTAATGCCGACATGCCGTAGTTTCTGCGGGAATAATTGCTGAACTGGCTTTTATCATGCATGCATTGTCATTCCTCTGATTTCATGTAATTGCCCATCAATCATGCGTAATTCACGCTGCATATGGTTTGCGACCATAGCATCATGGGTTATTACGACCAGCGTCATCGCGTTGTCTGTGTGAAGAGAAGAAAGCAGCAATAAAATTTCTTCCGCTGTTTGTTGATCCAGATTGCCGGTGGGTTCATCAGCCAACAGTAATGAAGGTTCTCCGACTAATGCTCTGGCGAGTGCCACTCGCTGACGCTGCCCGCCGGATAAATCTGCCGGGTAATGTCCGGCACGGTGAGAAAGCCCCACCAAATGCAGTTTATCTCTGGCAATTTTATGAGCCTGTGAGGCAGAAATACCACGATAAAGAAGCGGCAGAGCGACATTTTCTGTCGCTGTCATTCTGGGCAGTAAATGGAAGCTTTGGAAAACAAAACCAATTTCTTTATTGCGCATTCTGGCGCGAAGATCATCATCTGCCGTTGACATATCAACGCCGCAAAGAAAATATTTCCCGGCGGTGGGTTTATCCAGCAGGCCGAGAATATTCAGTAATGTGCTTTTACCTGAACCCGATGTTCCAACAATAGCGCAACTCTGACCGGCAAAAATTTGTGCTGTGATATTTTTCAGAACTGGCGTTTCATCCTTTTCACCTTGCTGATAAACACGGGTTAGTCCTTGCATATTGATAACCGATGATATCGGTGCTGTAGACTGAGTGGTATTTATACGATCCATTGTTTTTATAACTTCCCCACTTGAATATTTATAATTGCCTTTGTCTGAATTCCCTAAATAAAAGTCAGCCTGACTGTAAGTTTATTGTTTTTTGTATTTATTTACTCTTATAAAAAATAACATCATCATTATTAAAATGATATGCCTATGTTAACGAAGATAGAATAATAACCAAATAATAATTTGATTTATTTAAATAAATATAGTTTTGATTTAATGCGTTGCAATTACAAATAAAACACTCCATTTGTATAACTAATGCTGTCGTAATTACTTATCATAAATTATGATAATGAGAGGCAAGTTTATAATATGAAATTTAATATATTGGTTGTTTCAAATTTTAAAATTGCAACTTCATTATATAATGATTTAGATTTGGCCTGCGTTATAATATTTTTTTATAAAAGACACATTTAATCTGAAAATTATAAAACTATGACAGGAGAACTTTTATGTTCAAAAAATTATTAGTTGGTGGAGCATTGGCAACAGCATTAATAGCAGGAATTGGGACTGCTTCGGCAACAGAATTAATCGCGGAAATTGGGCCTGAATCGGCAAAACTAAAACCCTGCCCTAGCCAGAGAGTAACCTTAGTAAGACATGACGACAAAGGTCCGTTGTATGAGAAACATGTTATTAATCCTTATAATAATTTTGCTGTGACATATAACAAGTATGAAGAAGATGTTGGAAAAAAAATCAAATGGGAATTACAACGTAAAACTGGTCAGTGTTTATTTAAAGGACCACACAAAGGCTTTGGTGCTTACTATTTAGGTAGAGTAATCTGGTAGAGTAGTCTGGAATTCTATTCCAAATTTTTTCTGCATAATCTCTTAATAAATATAATAAACCTCGTTAAAAATGACGGGGTTTTTTCTTTTTAAGAAAAAAACATCTCCTATTTTTCTTATGAACCTGTTTTAACTGTCTTTTAAAAAGTCATTTACTGAGTTTATATAACATTCTCTTCATTAACAATTCAAAAACATTTCATCCCATTAAATCTCAATTATAAATAATTATCTTATATAACTAATAATAACATGATAATTTATCATAAATTATGATAATAGAAATTAGATTTATAATTTAGAATGAAATGTATAGATTGTTATTAAATTTTGAAATGGTAACATCGTCAGATGATGATTTAGATTTAACGCGCGTTATCAAAAACAATTTGATAATTGATGTATTTAAGTTACAAATTTTAAGACTATTACAGGAGAATGTTTATGTTTAAGAAATTATTAATGGTAGGGGCATTTGCTGCGGGTTTTTTATTGAGTAGTAATGCAATGGCACTAAATAATTGTCAGGTTGAGAACGTACCAAAACATCTTACCGGCAACCTTTATGAAATGTATGTTGTTAACCCTACAAATAATTTTGCAAATACCTTTGAAAGGTATGGTATTACATGGTATTTTAAAGGAAAGATTGGAAATGGAGAGTGTAAATATAATACTGGAAGGAAAGCCTATCAAGCTTATTATCAAGGAAGAAAATACTAATTCGCCAGAGAAAATTATTATCATGGTAAGTTTATGATGCAGATAAACCCCGTTTAAAACGACGGGGTTTTGGCACGTATAATGAACAATATATTCCCTTATTAGCTGGTTTTAACGGTCTTTTACAACACCATCTAAACTTCCAATATAAAATAAAAATATATATAGTTTCTAAATTTTGAAATGGTAAAATAATTTTGTGATGATTATATTTATCGTGTATTATCAAATATGATTTGATAAGTTCAAACCATAATAAACTGTTAATGAAAGGTTTTTATGTTTAGGAAATTATTTGTAGGTGGAGTATTATCAGCAGTTATTACATTAACTAGCGGCATTGGAACTGCATCAGCAAACACAGATATTCCCTGGAATAATTGTTATTCTTCTCCTGAACTTTATAACAATGGTGTATATACTAAATATCTTGTTAAAGAAGGTATTGTCTTTCTTGATATACGTAATGAAAATGGAATCAAATGGTATTTAAAAGGTTTCAAAAAGCTATATGTCTGTGGCATGAATGTTTATGTTGGTAAGTATGAAGGTAAGAAAATATAAGATTCTCAAAAAAGCCTCTAATGAGAGGCTTTTTTCTCAGCAAAGCACTTACTCCAACTGATGCAAACGTACTCTAATTTCATCAATATACATTCGCTTTAATTTTTCTGGATTAATATCAATCAAATGCTGAGAAAAGCCATTGATATAATCCAATAGATAACCAAGCTCTTCCTTATGATAATGACCAGATATTAACGCACTATCATCATCAGTTAATTGCAAAACAATATGTGAGAATGGCTTTCCATGATAATGCTCAATGCCTGATCTTTTTATTTTTATCTGAAAATAATGTTGCTGTTCTTTCTGCCTTAGCTGATCGAAATTAAACAGATTAAAATCTGTAAATCGAACATTTTCAGGAACGATTAATGACTTTGTCGTCGGATGAAATGACTGGATTACGTTACAACGTAACACCCGTAAATCTTGTTCTTCATAATCAAATACAGCCAAAAACCATTTTCCGGTTTCAAACCACATTGCAATAGGATAAATAAAAATCGTTTCGTTATGATAAGTTATCTCCAGATTTTCCTGTTGCAGAATATGGTTTAGCAGTATATCCAGTTTTCTGATCGGATTGATCTGCTTTACAGTACGTATACCTAAGTGCTTACGCAATTTATCTTCCCTCAATTTTTCATCATGGGGCAGAACCTGCTTTAGCTTTTCCGAAATACTGCGAAATTGCAGATTGAAAGGCGTGGATTGCAAAACATGCATACCTGAAATAGCAAATAACATTGCATGAATTTCATCCGCACTAAACCTGACCGGAGTTAACCGGTATGTCGGGGCAATAACATATCCTCCGTTCCTTCCCCGCTCAGAGTATAAAGGAACACCCAGTTCTTCTAAGGCGGATATATAGCGTAAGACACTACTGCGGGATAAATTAAATTCCTGCATAAGTTCATTTAAGGTCACTTTCTGCCTGCCCTGTAAGAAAAGTTGCATCTGTTGCAATAACACAGTTTTTTTCATCGTAAATCCTTAAAAAAGGTGTCAGAAAGTGAAACCTATCTGTTTTATGATAATTCATTACCTAATGAAAAGTTAAAAGGAAAGCATTATGACACGTATTTCTTTAGCAAAAACGTTCCCTGATATTTATCAGCAACTGCTATCAGTAAGTGCTGAAACAGATAAAGCGGCTTTATCTGCCGGAATTACTGAAGGGTTCTGCCATCTATTAAAATTGCGTATCTCGCAGATTAACGGGTGTGCATATTGTATCAGGTTACATACCAGAGATGCCCTACAGCAGGATGAATCTATTGATAAAGTTGCCCTGCTTACGGCATGGCAAGAAACAGAATATTTCACAGAAAAAGAACGGGCAGCGCTGATGTTAGTCGAGGTGGTAACAGAAATACAAAATGATCATATCCCAGATGATATTTATCAAAAAGCAGCGGAATTATGGAGTGATACGCAGGTCGCTGCAATTGAGTGGTTAGCTATTATGATGAATGCACTAAATAGATTAGGAATAGCGTGCCGATATAATGTGGCTCCGTAAGTACTTTTATTATCAATAACATTACTGGAAGGAGGAGTGATTGAGCTAAGTTGATCTTTGCAGAAATGGTTAGTAATCTGATAAAAACAATTAAATATAGTGCAAAAATGAAAATTACTCTGGAAGAAATGCAGGTGTTTATTTCTGTGGTAGACAGCGGATCAATAACCGCTGCTGCCGAACGACTGAATCTCACTATTTCCGCTACCAGCCGGGCTTTGTTACGCCTTGAAGAGAAAATGGATAGCACTTTGTTATACCGTACTACCCGACGGATAAAACTCAGTGAAGAAGGCGCTGCATTTTTACAAAAAGCGCGTGAAGTGGTGAAGCTTGCGCAAGAAGCGGAAGAAGTGTTGATAAGTCACAAAAATATTCCTTCCGGTACTCTGCGGGTGGATGCATCTACTCCCTTTCTACTCCACGTCGTTACGCCTCTGGTTGCTCAATTTCATGAAATCTATCCGCAAATAACACTGGAACTGACCAATTATGAAGGTGTGACCAACCTGCTGGAAAAGCATACAGACATTGCCTTTCGTATTGGGACACTGACAGATTCTTCCCTGCATGCCACATTGTTAGGTCATAGTCAGTTACGTATTCTGGCAAGCCCCCTCTATTTACAGCGCTATGGGGAGCCTAAAACGGTTGAAGAACTACAACAACATTGTTTACTCGGATTTACTGCACCAGAAAGTCTCAATAAATGGCCACTGTACTATGGTGATAAAAAGGGTTTTTAAAATTACGCCGACGATCGCTGCAAACAGCGGAGAAATTTTGTGTAATTTGGCTCGGAAAGGTGTGGGCATAGTGTGTTTGTCTGATTTCATGACTCATGAGATGAGAGAAACAGGAGAGTTGAAACAGATATTGCCTCACATCACTTTCGAGCAAAAACAACCGATCAATGCAGTTTATTATCGTAACCAAACACTTTCTCCGCGCTTACGTTGCTTTATCGATTTTATTAAAAGCTATAGTTCAAGCCTTAATCGGTTGTGACATTGTAATATCAGGTCGTGAATAGTGACCAGTGGGATCTATTACAGCCTTTGCTAATGTAATGTCATCCAGGTCGATATCTGCATACTATCAAATACAGAGTGAACCTGGTTACTTTGAAATGTTGTCATAAGATTGCTGCTTTATCCGTTAATTTGTGTATTGCGGCTATCTCGCATAACTTTATCTTAATTAGAATGGTCAGGATATTATGAAAAAAATGCTTATTTACATCGTATTTGCTTTAACCTCTATACAGTCTATGGCTGAAGAGACCAGATATGGTCTACGGGGAAATGATGGCAAAGAAATTACTTATTATTTGATAAAAAGAAATAGCACACCTTCTGAAGATCTTCTTGTTCTGATTCAGGGTTCTGATTGTAACAGTGTTATCAATAACCGGAAAATGATAGAAAATTTTGGCGCTACTTTTCCTGAGAATGATATTCTTTTAGTAGAAAAAGCAGGGCTTGATAGCAGTATTGGCAAAGATGGGGTTGAAGTTGATGATTTGGCATGTCCACAGGTATATATTCAGAATGATTCTCCATTAAAACGCGTTAAGGATTACCTTACCGTATTAAATCAATTAAAAAACAAATATCGCCATATTATCCTTATTGGAGGAAGTGAAGGCGCACTGGTTACCAATATGATAGTGTCTGATGCGGATTTTATTACTGCTGCGATTTCGATTAATGGTGGTGGGCGTTTCTTTATTGATAATGTCATCCATAGTATCAGGCGTGAAACTCCGGAAGAAATATCCAATGAAACAGTTAACAGTTTTAAAACTTTTGCGGAAGCAGCAAAGAAAAATAACTTACCTGCTGGCATGGTAGTTAGTGGACATGGTGCAAAATGGTGGTATGAGTCGTTATCCATTGATAATCAGAAATTGATCCAATCCAGTAAAACCCCACTATTGGTTATCCAATGTATGAGTGATAATAATGTTGATGCGGCTGGAATACTAAAGGTGATGGAAGCTATTGATAACCCAAGAGTTTATTTTAAGACCTATGATGGGTTAGATCATTTTTTCAAGGATAGTGGCGGAAATTATCATGCTGCAACGATTATTAAAGATATTAAAAGCTGGTATCAGCTACAAAACAAGGGTACTGTTGCAAAACAGTAATAATAAGCATTGTTCTCCATAAAAATTCATCAATCGAGATCGCGAATATAGGGTAACAGTGAAGAGTACGGGTATCAGGAAGAGATAAGTTGCCGATTCTTGTAGCAGGTTTTATGTTGTACTCGGTCATTTTTCCCTCAAAATGAAAAATAGTATAGACACACAAGACCAATAATGAAGCATGAGAGTTACCAACTTCACTTTTAAATTTATAATATTTAATAAAAGTTGGTAACTCGTTTATTTTAAAGTCGAAATTTCAAAGTTTATTTTGAGCTAAAATATTTCAGATTCTACTGAGCAGGTTATATTTTTTTAATATTTCTCTAACTCTGTCTTTAGGAATAGCATAAGAAGTATTACCATTTCTACCAACCATTGTTTTAGCTGCAAACATCGCATTAATTATGGCTTCTTCCGTTGCATTTATGGTTGCTTCATATAACGGGTCCAGTTTGTCATTTGGCAATATTTCTACTGTTTTTATATCCTCTCTGGAAAAAGTACTATTATTGGCAGTGGAAAATGCAATAAATATTTCACCGCTGGTATTTCGGGCTACTCCCCCTACTTTTGCAAGTCCAAGAGATACTCTTTTAGCTATTTTTTCTAATTGGTGAGGCGCTAATGGCGCGTCTGTAGCTACCACAGCTATTATAGATCCAGCATCTTTTATTTTTTTCTTATCCCCATAGTATATCGGGGTAATATCTTGGATTTCTTTACCAATCTGAATCCCTGAGATAATAAGATCATCTCTAAATCCAAAATTCCCCTGAACAAGTACACCGACAGTATATCCTCCGTCTTTTTTATCTAAAATTCTTGATGAAGTACCCGTCCCGCCCTTAAAATTAAAGAGGTTCATCCCGGTTCCGCCACCGACATTACCTTCTTTTATAACTCCTGATTTAGCACTATTTAACGCATGATATACATGTTCTTTTTTTACATGCATACCATTTATATCATTTAATATTCCATCCCATGTTTCTGTAACCACGGGTAGTAACCAAAATAAATCATCTTTTAGTGGTGATATTAGATTGTTATCAATCATCCAGCTAATTGTTGAGTCTCTGACAACACCGACACTGTGAGTGTTGGTTATTAATATCGGAGTTTCCAGAAAACCACTCTCCTGAACCCATTGACTGCCTGTCATCTCCCCATTTCCATTTAAAGAGAATATGCCGGAAAATACCGGGTTAAAATTTTTTCCTCTGGGTAATATCGCTGTTACGCCTGTTCTTATCGGGCCTTTGCCAACTTCTAGTTTTCCATTTCCCTCAATGATAGTTGAATAGCCAACTTTTACACCATTCACATCGGTAATTGCATTATATTTCCCGGTTGTTCCAGAGAAAGGAATGCCGAAATCTCTGGCTCTAACTTCATTGGCTAGAGAATTTGATGATATCATTATCGAGATAGATAAGATTAGTATATTCAATATCTTCATGCTGTTCATAAGTACTCTTTGTTATAATAAATCAACCTTAATATTAAATTTCATAATCATTATGAATCAAAAAAATACTTTATTAAAATAAGATCATAATGAACTTTGTTTATTAAGTTTATTTTCACCACGAGTAAACTAAATAATTTGTCTGCAACGGTAAACAGTTTCACGTAAATGAACCGTTTTATAAAAAATCACGAAGTTAATTATTTTTGATATTTATCGAATTTGAAGTGTTAAAAATCACTTGGTATTCACAGAAAAATAAGCAATTTTCTATAAGAAAAATATGGCGGCCGCACTGAAACAACTCAGTTAAGCCGCCTGTCAGCATCAGATTAGGAATTCGCTTTCGGCCAGTCGGTATAACCTTTTGCCCCATTACCGTAATAAGCGTCATTATTGACACTGGTCAGTTCAATGTTATAACGCAAACGGTCGACCAAATCAGGGTTGGAAATAAAAGGACGTCCAAATGCAACCGCGTCAATTTTTCCTTTTGCCCGACGGGAAATGGCCATTTCCAGATTGTAGTCGTTATTGCCGATGTAAGCGCCTTCAAACAATGACCTTAATTTGTCTAAATCAATGCCTTCAGGAATCACTCGGTCTTTTCGTGTCGTCCCTTCAACAAAGTGCAGATAAGCCAGTTTGAACTGGTTGAGTTGTTGAATCAGATAGCCATATGTTGCCATTACATCGCTATCAAGCGGTGTGTTTCCTACTTCAGTTGTTACCGGAGACAGCCGGATACCAACCCGACCATCACCCCAAACTCCGGTGACAGCCTCAACAACTTCCAGAACCAGGCGGACTCGGTTTTCAATAGAACCGCCATATTGATCAGTACGGTGGTTAGTTGAATCACGTATGAATTGTTCCAGCAGATAGTTGTTGGCTGAATGGATTTCTACACCGTCGAATCCTGCCCGTTTGGCATATTCAGCAGCATGTCTGTATTGCTCGATAATATCGGGGATCTCATCGGTTTCCAGTGCACGTGGCATGGAAACTTCCTGCATGCCGTTTTCAGTGTAAATATTACCATCAGCTTTAATGGCAGACGGTGCTACCGGCGGCTCTCTGTTAGGTTGCAAATCGACATGTGAACAACGCCCGACATGCCACAATTGCATCACCATTGTGCCACCAGCAATGTGAACAGCGTCGGTGACTTTTTTCCACGCAGCTACCTGCTCTTCTGTCCAGATACCGGGAGTCATCGCATAGCCGCGTCCCTGTGCTGAAATATTGGTTGCTTCTGAAATAATCAGACCTGCACTGGCCCGCTGAACATAGTATGTTACGTTGAGTTCGTTCGGGACACCTTCCCTATTCACACGACTGCGTGTTAACGGTGCCATAACTATACGGTTAGCGAGTTCAATTTCTCCTAGTTTAGTTGGTGAAAAAAGATCGGTGCGAATGCTATTGTCAGACATAAGGTTTCCTTTTTTAAGGTTTGAATTCAGAATTTTTCCCTTGGCTTTTGAAAGAAAAGCAATATATAACACATGATCATTAATATTGATGCCATTTTGACAAAATTTGTTTATAACATCTCTTAGTTAGAACATAACCAGGAAACAGTATGGGATTTTCACCACTTATCAGAGTATTGTCAGCAAACGATGTTGCAGAATATCAACAACTTAGATTCGAAGCTCTACGTTCTGATCCTGATGCTTTTGGTTTAACATATGAAGAAGAACATACCAAAAGTGAACAGGAATTTATAACCATATTGACTGATTCACTGGTGTTAGGAGCCTATTTAAATAATGAATTAGTTGGCATGATCAGGTTTCAACGAGGTACTGAGTATAAAAATTTACATAAAGGAACTATTTGGGGTTTTTATGTTAAACCTGACTGTCGAGGTTTGAAAATAGGAGAAAAACTTATTGAAAAACTGGTAGTTCTTTTGGAAGGAAATGTTAAACAAGTATCATTAGCTGTTATCGAAGAAAATGTATCAGCTATAAATTTATATAAAAAATTTGGTTTCGAAATATATGGCACTGAGCCTATGCCACTAAAAAATGACTCCACATACGTTAATATGGTATTGATGTACCTGATAATGTAGGTTTCTATTTTTAGTAACTTAATTCTTAATTAAGAATTATAAATTTTGGTGTTGAGTAAATTTCTGACAAAGACATTATGGATGGTGTTGATATTGAAATATTTTCCTTATTAAAAAGCAGAATAGGTAGTACTACTTCTCTCCTGGTACACCTGTAATTCACTCAACAAACATCGAAACTAGGAAAAAGGTCATGAATGCTTTACCTATTGTAGCCATTTTATTGATGTTATTTTCTTGTTTGGTTAATGCTGATAAAGTAAACACAGATTTAGTGGAGAAAAACGAAGCAGCAACTGCGCGTTTCTTCAGTAATCTGATTGAGACTAATGATCCGAATATTGCAGAGCTAACTATGGCAATAAGAATGATGCCTAAGGGTGCAGATATTCATCTTCATTACTCTGGTGCAATATTTGCAGAGAGTTATCTTGACTTGTTAGGTGATAAAGGATATTGCATTTATGACAGGACTGAGCCGAAACTTAAAATAGAAATTTATCGGGTAGAAACACGTCCGAAAAATCAACTCCCGGAAGGAAGTCAGCAATTTTGCCTCAATAAGGATGAGATCATCGCAAATTATCCCTTCTACCGAAAATTGTTAGAAGTATGGTCAACTAAAGATTTCTATAACCATTATGATATACAGAAAGCTCCGGACCAACACCTTTTTGACACCTTTAATTATTTCGGCCCGTTAGCAAATCAAAATTTAATAGCTGGATTTACTAAATTAAAAAATCGGGCTAAATATGAAAACGTTCAGTATTTAGAAGTCATCTTGCAAGAGGCGCCTTCTGTTGAATATCCAGATCTTGCGAAAGCGCTTGATGCGTTAGATCCGAATGCTGATGAAAACGTCGTTTTCGCAGCTCTGGCTCCCTATGTGGAGTTTATGGCTAAGGATCCAAATTTTGCGCAAAGCATATCTGACTACATCCAAACAGGAGAAGCTGCGATTTCTGGGATGGACGATGATAAATTTCGTGTTCGAATTCAAGCCTATGTTTATCGTGATGAGCCACGTGCTATTGTATTCTCAAGTTTATATTCGGCATTTTCAGCGGCGAATGCCAGCAAAAAGATTGTTGGTGTGAATATTGTTGGAGCGGAAAATGATTATATCTCAATGCGTGACTATAAGTTGCACATGTTGATGTTTCGGCATTTAAAAACGCTTTTCCCTGATGTTCATTTATCTCTGCATGCGGGGGAACTGGTTAATGGAATGGTTCCACCAGAGGAGCTGGCAAATCATATTCAATATGCTGTAGATATAGCAGGAGCTGATAGGATCGGTCACGGCGTTGCTATCGCCAGGGAGGAGAACGCATTGAAATTACTCAGCATACTGAAAGAAAAGAAAATACCTATCGAAATAAATCTGACAAGTAATGGCTTTATTCTTGGAGTAAAAGAAAACAAGCACCCGATAAAACTTTATCAACGTTATGGCGTTCCTTTCGTGATATCAACTGATGACCCTGGGGTTCTCCGTAGTGACTTAACTCAGGAATTTGTAACTTTTGCCATAAACTACAAGCCATCATATGCAGATATCAAGAAAACTGTGTTTAACAGCATTCAATACTCTTTTCTGACCCCTGAGGAAAAATCGGCAGAGTTGGAAGATCTACGATCCAGATTTTTAGTTTTCGAATCAGAGATCGCAAAGATAGAAGAATCGCTGCACAAAAATACACATAAGTTAGCTGAGCTGGATTAATCTCAAATCGGTGTTTGCGCATATAAGAGGTCTGTTGCACGATTACACAGCTCTGTAAATATAGCAATTTCGCCTTGAGACATATTAGCAGCCACAATATCAGCCATATTGTGGTTGCTGGATTCGGCTCGCTGTAAAAACATTAATCCCTTCTGGCTTAATTTAGTCACCAATTCACGCTTATCGCTCTCCCCTGCTTCCTGTTCAATGAGTTCTTTATCTTTCAGTGATCGCAGGATCTTAGATGTTTTTGAACGGGTAAAACCTAGCTTTTCGCCAATAATACTGGGTTTTATGGGTTGATACTGTCGAAGTAAATATAAGGTATCATATTGTGCCCAGGAGACACCTTCCGGATTTGTAATGGTTCTTCTTGCGACAAGAACGCACTGGAGTCTGCTTAATGCCTCTTCAAAGGGTGTTATTGCCGCATCATGAGTATTCTGATTATCCGTTTCCATATGACCTTCTTACTTTGGATACAACTTGAAATCCACCGGGTATATATACGGCTAAAAAACAGTAAAAATCAAGGAGGAAAATTATTTCACAGCCACTTACTTATATTCCGGTTCGTGTTTTTTATCCATAAAATAAGCAATCAATTTCGTAAAAGTTCTTACAGTGATATCCGGAAAATCAAATCCACAATTTTTAATCATCTGACGTGTAATTTGGTTGTTATAGGTATTGTTACTAATATTCAAAGTCTGTTCTTTAAAAAGATGAATCAATGAACCTAATGCTACCTCATCGCCATTGACGACCATCTTTTCGAGTTTTTCCAACCAGACTGACTGAGAAACAGTTTTGATGTTATACCCTCTGTATTTAAGTGCCAGATACACAGGGGTAAAGTCAGTGCCTTTAGGGTGAAATAAATGGAAGTTATGGTGACCGGATATGCTATCAGAAACTGACAATGTAACAATGACTTGGCTGACAAAATCAACAGGCAATAGATCTGTATTTAATAATTCTGGGCATAGAGCAATTCCCATTTGGATAAAACTTTTAATCTGACGCCACAGAAAGTCATCTTCCTGACATGCACCAGTGACACTGTCACCGGATATTCGCCCTATTCGGTAAACATTGATATCGACACCTTGAGTTCTGGCTTGTTGTATATATTGTTCAGCTACCCATTTACTTTGGGTATAACCAATAGATAGTGAATCCGGGTGATCCGGAAAACAATCCTCTGTAATGGGTTGCTTAGGATAGTCTGATGCAAATACAGCGATAGTAGAAATGTATTCAAGTTTCTTGCGCTGGTGATGACAACAGAAGTTAATGATTTCTACAATACCATCTACATTTGTCCCTTTAACAGAACTGTATGGGAGAACAAAATTAATATGAGCGGCTGCATGATAGATTTTAGATACCTGCTCTGACAATAACTGATATTCTTCCTCATTTAAGCCAAATCTGGTTTCAGCAATATCCCCTGCCACAATTTCAACACGTGAAAAATCGATGTCATGATCGATACCATAACGATGAGCATTTTTTATTATACGGTTTAAGCCTGCACTGTTATCTGTTGCCCTGACTAAACAAAATACTTTACCAGCCAGTCGCTGAAGTAACGAACGAAGAAGATAAATACCTAAAAAGCCCGTTGCTCCGGTGAGTAATACACCATCATTTTCCGATGAGCTTAGTTGCTGAACAGAAGTCCAATCGTGCTGTATGGATGCGTCGTTAATGAATTTGTTATTCACTTCGTTATTGTTTTTTTGGTCACTATTCATATAGATATCAACAGAAGCGGCCATATCACGTAAAGTGGGAGTGCTGAACAGTAACTTAAGTGGAAAATCGACATTAAATTGTTTGCGTAATAAATACACCAATTGTGTTGCTGACAGTGAATGCCCTCCAATATTGAAGAAGTTATCTCCTGCTTTAATTTGTCGATTTGGCAGAATTTTTTGCCATAGTGATTTTACTTTTTGCTCGATTGGAGTCAGATATTCTTCAAAGATACTATTTTCAAGCTTATCTGCTGAAAAATCTGATAATTGGTTTATTTCAATACCATGTAATGCCTTACGGTCAATTTTTCCACTTGGGGTTGTTGGAAGCTCAGACAAAAATACAAACTCATTTGGGATCATATAATCTGGCAGATGAGTACGTAATTCAGTTAATAGCTCAGCGTGTTCTAATGTCGTAGTTGTGGTCATGGTTGTTGTAGCTACGGTTTTCGCTATGAAAGCCACCAGCATTTTGTTACCTGCGGAGACTTCCTTGCCAATAACAGCAGACACTGTCACACCATCTAATGAATTGAGTACCGCTTCTATTTCCGATGGTTCAATCCTGAATCCACGAATTTTTAACTGATTATCCAGACGCCCAAGATACGTAAATGTATCATCAGATTTTAGCCTTACCAGATCACCCGATTTATAAGCATGCTGGCTAAGTATACCTGGCCAGTTTCCGGTTAGAAACCGCGTTTGGGTTTCATGCTCTTTGTTATGATAACCGGGAGAGAGAAAGTCACTGATAATCCAAAGTTCGCCCGCTACACCCGCAGGAACCATGCGTTTGTGTTCATCAAGCGCGAGCATGGTAAATCCGGGTAGTGGATATCCGATTGATGCGCTATCTCCCCATAAAGATACATCTTTGGGCATGCTATAAGCAGAACAGACATGACTTTCTGACGGGCCATAGAGGTTAATCAGTCTTCGGTCAGCATTAAACATATGCTTAATGTCAGAAGTAAGAACCAGTTGTTCACCAGTTGAATAGACCTCTTTAAGTGTCGGTAATTGGGCTTTGTTCATGACTGTTAATTGAGCCAAATGTTGCAGCGCAATATAGGGAAAATATGCGCGGCGAATTCCATTTAACTCAATGACATTTTGAAGATAATGCAGATCTTTACGCTCCTCTTCATCTGCAATATATAACCTGCCTCCGGTGCACAACGTACCAAATATTTCCTGCACGGAAACATCAAAAGACAGAGACATGTAATGCAGAGTGCAATCACCTTCACTACAGTCGGAGATCCCTTTTTGCCATTCCAGCAGATTAGACAGTGTCTTATTCAGTAAACGTACTCCTTTAGGCTGACCTGTTGAGCCAGATGTATAAATGACATATAACTCATCATCCGGTTTACGTTGTACTGATTGCCAATTAACATTCTGGGCGAATACCATTTCATCTAATATAATTTTGGCGATGGATGCAGATGTTACTGCAACAAGTTCCCTTGTGGTGACGATACAATCCACCGCTGCATCCCGAAGCATGTATTCAATACGTTCCGAAGGATAACCGGGATCAATCGGAACATAGGATGCACCGGTTTTTAAAACGGCCAGTAAAGCAACGATAGAATCTTCATTTCGATTTAACAATAATCCGACCCGTGAACCTACACCGATGGTGTAATTTGTACAGATGAATTCAGCCAGCTGATTGGCCCGATGATCTAACCATCCATAAGACCAATGGTTGTAGCGTGTCATTAACGCAATATTATTCGGATGATTTTTCGCATACACTTCAATCTCCCTGATAACACATTGATTACCTGTGTCAGAAAGTGGCGTACTTGAACGATTAGCTATGTAAAATTGTTCATCTTGTGTCAGTATCTCAATTTCACCCAGAGTCTTTTCCCCCCATTCCCCGATAGATAAAGTGATTTGCCTGTATAGTTTCAGCCAATATTGTATCGTGTTGCCTTCAAATAGTTCGGCATTAAATTCCATCACTAACTGATTGGATGTTTCTGTTTTAATAAAGAGGGTTAAATCATATTTAGCTGCCTGAATATATTGTTCGGAGAGTTTTACTGGAAAAGGAAAATCCCGGAGTGCATCATTGGTAGTGTCGATCATGACAAGCAGTGTCTGAAACACAGGGTTAGCTAAACCAAAGTTCTGCCCCGTATCAGCAACCATGTCAGCAAAGGGTAATTGTTTGTTTAAATGAGCCTGAATAAAACGTTTACTAACTGATGCTGCAAATTGATTCACTGTCATATCTGCATCTAAATACGAGCGGAATGGTAGTGTGTTGACCAAATATCCCACCGTCTCCTCAAAATCAGAGTTATCACGCAACGTAAAGGGAATTCCGATAGTGATATCTTTCTGACCAGACAGGTTATACAGCAAAATCTGCCAACACATGGCCATATACATAAAGGGAGTCATTGCAAGGTTTAGTGCCTGCTGAGATATTTTCAGTACGTCATCATGGCTAAGTTGCAGGTTAAGATAACCCGCCTTAGTTCCTTTGCTTTCTTTTCTGGGATAATCAGTCGGAAGATCTATCATAGGAGGATAAGGAGTAAGCACCTCCTTCCAATAGTTTTTCATGATGGAAGTTTCAGGTCTGGCTAATAGTTCTTGTTGCCATTGAGTAAATTCCAGATAGTCGGCACCGATTTTCAGGTAATGGCATTCTCTGTCTCTAATCGGTTTGGTTTGATAACTGTTTTCAGGCAATTTGTTCTCAAACAATTCGCTTTCAAGTAAATGACAATAATATTTGAGAATATTTTTTACAATAATGCGTACTGAAGGTGCATCGACGATAATATGATGGAAGCAACATATCAGCCAACACTGTTTTGACTCATCGGTTATCAAACAGATATCGAATAACTGTCCTTTTGCCAAATCATATTGTTTAGACGCCATCTGTTGAATAACTGTTTCCGGATGAATGACCTCAGTAAGCGTTTTATGGACAATTTGAATATTACCGGGTTGTTCTATGACTTGATAAAGCTGATTTTGGTTAAATGCAAAGCGTGTGCGTAAAACCGGCGTGATTTCAACAAATTTAGTGACGGCCTTTTCCAGCAAATGGTGGTCTAAATACGCTCCTATTTCTACAAGTAGTGGGACATTGTAACATTCAGGCTGGATCAGTACCTGGTCAAGTAACCATAATCCTTTTTGTCCTTGAGTACTGGGTACATATGTCCTGCTACTCAATTCAGGTGCATAATCGATTAAGTTATCAACCAAATTATCTAGTGAGGAAGAAGAAAGGATAATTTGTGTATTCACCGACAGATCCAAGAATTCAGAGAGTAAATCTGCACATCGGCTGGCATCATTAGCAGAAAGAGTACTCAGGTCGTATTCACGACAATGCCATTTGTTTTCACTATTTCGTTGTAAATGCTGTTGTAAATAGTTATCCAATGTATCCTTAACTGCTTTGTATAAAGTTTCATTTTCCATCTTTTCTCTCCAGCCAATTTTTCCTTAATTGAGTTGCTAATTTTTCGACACTACCCGCTGAAAAAACATCAGCAGGCGAAACATGGACCCCAAGTGTTTTGCTGACAAGAGAGGCTAACTTGATTAGATGAAGGGAGTTCACACCTTGTTCCCAAAATAAAGTTGCTGGATCAAGATCTTTGTAACCCGTAATCTCTTCCCAGATTAAGAGAATCTTTGTTTGTACAGAGTCACGTTCAAAGTCATTTTGCTTGTGCATTCCATCAGCGATAAGCTGAGCCATCTTGAGCCGGTCACGTTTACCATTTTTATTCATCGGTAAAGAGTTAACATGGGTAATTCGTTCTGGAACCATATAAGACGGTAATTTTGCATTCATAAACTCGCGCAGCTGAATATCGGGTAGCGGGCCTGATTTACTCAGATAACAGGCATGTAACAGCGGTTCATTAGATGTTTGCTCTATAGTTACAATGACATCTTCTATTTGAGGATGTGAACGTAGTATATGTTCCACGCCCGTAATTTCGGTTCTAAACCCACGAATTTTACATATGTGGTTGCCACGCCCCAGTAGTGTAATATTGCCGAATTTATCTCTTCTGGCCCGATCGTCAGTGCGGTAATAGCGTTCATAACTGCCATTAAGATCTAACCAGACAAAACGCTCTTTGGTTAACACAGGATCTGAATATCCTTCGGCAAGCCCTGCACCGCTAATACAAAGTTCTCCCGGAATATCCGGCCCACAAATTTCTAAGTTATCATCAAGTACGACCATCTTGACAAGAGGAAATGGACAGCCAATAGGAACAGGGGTATCAGGATCGAGTATTTCAGTTGGTAATACCTCATAAATAGCGGAAATAGATGAATTTTCAGTACATCCCATGCCATTGAATATACGTCCTTTGCCTGCTTTGGCTGCAAATGAAAATAGTCTGGGATTAACAAAATCTCCTGAAACAATCACACAATTAGGCTTATGTAAAGTACCAGGGGAAACTTCTACAAATAACCGGAAGAGCCCGCCGGATAGAAAAAGAATGGAGATATTCCGGTGTTCAATAATGTTATTAATTTCTACTAAATCAGGAATATTTGACGGATAAATAACAAGCGTAGCTCCAGTAAGAAGGCTCATCCAAATTTCACTGGTACTCGCTGCGAATGCGGGTTCCGTAAGCTGTAAATAACGGTCGTTATCTGTATTACCTAATTGGCTGGCAGGAATCGCAAGGCGGGCTAAACCACAATGACGGATAATCACACTCTTGGGTTTACCCGTTGAACCTGATGTCAACAATATCATCACTGGATCTGTCGCAATGAGTGTCTCAAACACTACTGGTATATAACCTAAATCACGAGTTTCCAAAAACAGATTTTCTACAGAGATAAACGGGCAATTTATGAGTGAGCTATTTTCTTTTGATTTGAGCATCTCATCAGTATCTGAGATCAGTAAACTAACATCGGCGGTCCTGATGCAATCTGCCTGATATTGTGCAGGATTACTCTGGCTAAGTGGCACGACAACAGCACCAAGCCGGATCAACGCCACCAACACCAAATATAACTCAAGGCAACGAGTTAACTTGACAGCAATTTTATCGCCCTTTCTAACCCCCATTCTCTGCAAAACAGAGGCTATCTGGGTTGATTGATGCCAAAGTTCACGATATGACAGTACCTCAGAATTAAATATCAATGCTGTTTTATTTGGATATTGATTCACTATCTTAAATAGGAGATCCGGTATAGCATATGACTGCTCGATATTTTTTGTATTCATGCAGAAAACCTCCGCATATTTATACCCTTCATCTTTCTTTGTTGGCTGTTCAGCCTGAAATCCATTGGGTATAATGTAAATTAATTCAGATATACTAAATAATGGGCTCAAAGAGAAATAATCCTGTCAGATATATATTCTCAATAAGATATTGATTTTAATTGTCTAAAAATTTTGATAGAACAAAGTCTACAACGCAACTCTGAAATCAGTCAAATGACTTTAAAAATTAACAATGTGTGGATAAATAAAAGACCATTTATATTATTCAGGCAGGGTAAATTAATCTATTAATATAAAATGTTTAACTCCAGTATTATGAGAAATGGAGTTAAACAATCAGGAAGAGTTTAAATACAATATTTAAGATAAGACTATTTTTTATGGCAGTGCTGGCGTAAATATTCGGCTGTCAATGAGTTACCCTGTTCAAACATCTCCTGTGGTGTGCCGCTGAACATCACTTGTCCACCATCAGTTCCCGCACCTTCACCTAAATCAATGATCCAATCTGCTTCCGCGATAATGTCTATGTTGTGTTCAATGATCAGGACAGAGTTTCCCTGCTCTACAAGACGGCGAAATAACTTAATAAGAACCGCCACATCTGAAGGATGAAGCCCGGTTGTTGGTTCATCAAAGACATACATATCACCTTTATTATTAAGGTAAGATGCAAGTTTCAATCTTTGGCATTCGCCACCGGATAAATGATCAAGAGACTCCCCAAGCCGCATATAACCTAATCCAACATCCTGAATATGTACTAATGTTGGTTGGATCTGACTATCGCCCTCAAAAAAGCTTGTTGCCTGAGCAATACTCATATTCATCAGATCAACTATCGTTTTACCTTTATACTTATAATTTAAGGATTTTTTATTGTATTTCTGCCCCTGACAAGCCTCACAAGGCAAAATAACAGAATCCATAAAAGCCAAATCAGTTTCAATTACGCCTAATCCGTTACATTCCAGACATGCACCTCTGGCATTGGGTGAAAACCATGATTTGGTCACATTATTAGCCAGCGCAAAGTGCTCCCGAATGTGATCAAAAATTCCGCTCCATGACGCAATATGAGAGCGCTTAGAGGTATGGAGAGGTTTTTGGTCAATAACAACAGCATTTATACATTCAGGAACAACCTCCCCCATAATCAGGGAACTTTTACCTGAGCCAGCCACACCACTGACGGCAAGCATGACCCCCATCGGTATATCAATAGAAATTTCCTTTAGATTATGCAATGTTGCATTTCTGATGGGGAGATAGCTAACGGGTTCTTTTGGGGTTCGGTTAAGATGGGTTATTTGGGACAAATATTTTCCGGTTAATGTCCCGGAGATACGTAAGCCATTAAGATCACCTTGGTAAGTAACGGCTCCACCGTTGTCCCCTGCGCCGGGACCTAAGTCAATCACATGATCTGCAATTTTAATGACATCGGGATCATGCTCGACCATTAAAATAGTATTACCTTTATCACGTAGTTGCTGAATCAGTACATTAAGCTTTGTAATATCAGCCGGATGCAAACCAGTACTGGGTTCGTCAATGATATAAGTCATTCCGGTGAGACTACTGCCTAAATGACGCACCATCTTTAAACGCTGAGATTCTCCTCCTGATAATGTCGTTGTTGAGCGATTAAGATTTAAATAGCCAAGGCCAACAGAGTACATTGACGCCAAACGTACTTTTAACGCATTGAGCAGTGTATTTACTGAAGGATCATTTAATGTTGCTATAAATTGCCTCAGCTCTACAATCGGCATATTTACACAATCACCGATACTCTTACCCTGAATTAAACATGAACGGATACGTTTATTGAGTCGCTGCCCGTGGCAGACAGGACACTGTTTCATTGAAACAATGTCCTGAAATTCTTCGCTTTTGTGCTCTTTGCTATCCTTAACCAGATAACTGCGCGTAAATCGGGTAATAACGCCTTCAAATCGGGCAGATTTAGGCCAGTCAGGGGAAGGCGCTACCGGTACGACGTTATCTGCATAAAGTAAAAGTCGGCGTTCTTCTGTCGTGTAATCAGCAATTTTCTTGTCATTATCAAACAAACCAGAATGAACATATCGGCGCCACCGCCAAGTACCCGGCGCGAATGTGGGATATTGAATTGCCCCTTCATTTAATGACTTATTTTCATTTACCAGTCTTTCAATATCTATGGTGCTGGCAATACCCAGTCCTTCACAGTTTGGACACATACCTGATGGGTGATTGAACGAGAAGATATTGGAATAACCAACAAAGGGTTTACCGATCCTGGAAAACAAAAGTCGCAGCAAAGTATAAATATCTGACGCTGTACCAACCGTAGAACGTACATTTTCACCAATACGTTTTTGGTTAATGATAATCGCAGTAGTGAGGTTATTTATCTCATCCACATCCGGCTGACCATAGTATGGCAACCGATGCCGGATATAAGGCGGGAAAGTATCATTAAGCTGTCTTTGAGATTCCGCAGCAATTGTACCGAACACAAGGGAGCTTTTACCTGAACCTGAAACACCTGTGAATACAGTGATAACGTTTTTAGGAATGTGCAGATCAATTCCTTTAAGGTTATTTTGTCTCGCACCGCGAATTTCAATTGTGTTTTGTTCATGATTTCTCATTTAATTCACCTTTCACGCGTGACTCATACCAACACCGGGGGAGAAAACACACATTTATTCTGTCAGGTGGCTGACTATAGCACTGCAATACATGATTTCCAAATGGAAATCATATTTTGTGTTTGTTAGAAAATTTACGGGGAATATAAAAATAAACTAATGATTATAGTTTCCATAAGGAAACTATATTTCTAAGATTTTTACAGCAGGAAGTGGACTCATGTCAGGAAAGAGAGAAGAAAAAAACTTTTTCGGTTTATGAGAATAGGCCTTCGTCCTCATCCTCTTCATCACCGAATATTTCCTCTAATATTTCTAATAATTCGTCTTCATCTAACCAACCATTCCCGCTCATACTTCCAGTCATTTCTTTTTCAAAAAGCTTACATATCTTGTCTGCTGCTATTTTGGAATCTTCATTCAGCTCAATCAGGGCTTCGATCTTCTTACGTAATTTCATTTTCGCCTCAGTTAATTTTCCAGGTTTAAAATGGAGAATACATTCAATGAACTACATATACGCACGAAAGATAATAATAGTTAAAATTTATTTTAAGTTTGAGATCTTCATCAGGCTTTATGCAGGGATTCACAAATACAAAAATAGATTACCAACGTTCATTTTTCCATCTCAGGGAAAGATATGGGCGGAATCTGAGCAGTATCTTACTGCTCAGATTGGATGAATACCTGGGAAGGAGAACTGAGCCGCATCACAGCACCCGTTGCAGGATTAAATACCGCTGAAGTTCTGCCACCAGCAATGGTCATTTCACCATTAATGAGATGCGTAATTGTCGACTTCCTTTACTTAATCCGATGTAAAACATCACCCACTGCATTGAACAAGCGGTCAAGGTCATCGGGTTTAGCATTAAACATCGGACCAAATTGCAGAGTATCACCACTAAAGCGGACATAAAAACCTGCTTTCCATAGCGCAATACCCGCTTCAAAAGGACGAACATTGCTATCATCGTCACGTGGCGCGACTTGAATTGCCCCAATCAAACCACAGTTACGAATATCAACAACATTTGGACAATGTTCGAGTCCGTGTAGTGCTTGTTCAAAATGAGGGACTAATGCAGCGGCTTGTTGGATCAGGTTTTCTTTTTCCAATATTTCTAAAGTAGCCAAACCAGCAGCACAGGCAACGGGATGAGCTGAATAAGTATAGCCGTGGTTGAATTCGATCATGTGTTCAGGAAGTGGTTGTGACATGAAAACATCATAGATGTCACTGGAAACAGTGACTCCGCCAAGAGGGATAGCCCCGTTAGTAACCTGTTTGGCGAAATTGAGGATATCCGGTGTGACACCGAAATAATCTGCGGCCGTCCAACATCCCATACGACCAAAACCAGTAATAACTTCATCAAAGATTAACAAGATATTGTGTTGGGTACATATTTCCCGCAAACGCTGTAAATAACCTTGTGGCGGGATAATCGCACCAGCAGAGCCGGCAACAGGCTCAACGATAACGGCCGCGATATTACTGGCATCATGTAGTTCTATAAGATTCAATAACTCATCGGCCAATTCAGGACCACCCGTTGATGGAATCCCTCTGGTGAATGCCATATCACTCTGCAAAGTGTGTGGCAGATGATCAACATCCATCATTTGGCCAAACATTTTGCGATTCCCACCAATACCGCCAAGACTTGTTCCACCGACGTTAACACCATGATAGCTACGCATCCTGCCAATCAATTTGGTTTTTGTTGCTTGTCCTTTTATACGCCAGTAGGCACACGCTATCTTTAACGCTGTATCAGCAGTCTCTGAACCTGAATTGGTAAAAAAGACATGGTTTAAATTACCGGGCATCCGTTGAGCGATTTTATCTGCCAATCTGAATGACAGAGGATGGGCATATTGGAAACCTGGAGAATAATCTAACGTGCCGAGTTGTTCTGAAGCAGCCTGACGGATTTCCGAACGTGAGTGACCCGCTCCACAAGTCCATAATGCTGATAAACTGTCATAAATGCGACGACCTTTATCATCCATTAGCCACTGCCCATCCGCAGAGACAATCAGCCGTGGATCTTGTTGAAATTGACGATTAGCACTAAACGGCATCCAATGTGCTTTCAGGTTCAGGTCTTGGAAAGGTTCAGCATGAAAGGAATGAGTTTGAATGGTATTGCTATCTGACATTTTTTAACTCCTCGTACTAGAAATGTAACAAAAAGTTGTAACGACAAGTTTGCAACAAAATGATATTCAAGTTAAATCTCATTTATCGAATCATTAGTTATGAATTTACTCACGCAAATGAAAATAATAAATTTTAGACAATTAACTGATTTTGATTTGAAACTATTGTGGTATGGAAGAAATTGTTCCCAGCTACCGTATAATTCCAGAAACCATGAATCACCATAAACTGCTGAACAGTCCGGCAACGGTGTCTTCATGATTCTAAAATCTCAATAGTGACTCGTAAAGGAAAACGGATTAATGCGATAATGTTTTTCAGGGATCGAAGATAATTAATAATATATACCACAAAAAAATATATAAGTATGATAGGGTAATAAATTCCTTTTCATAATAATGAGACAATTAACCCATTACGATTCCTGACACCTGACGATACAAGGTGTCAGGAAATGCTCTGCAATTTTGAATATTATTATTTATGCAAGACTCATTAAGATAAAATGTATTAAATAATAAAAATAAACACATCTGGAGATATCAGAATTGAATTAATTTAAATTAAACGGATTAAACATTATGAACGAAAAAATTTACTTAAAATACTTATCCTTAATGTTATTTATTGGTTTGTTTTTATTTTTTTCTAAAAGTCCTTATATTTTTGCTAGTGAAGAAATTAAACACAGAGCCAAAACAACACAACTAGGTGAAGATCGTAATTATAATCCTGTAGAAGCTTATGGAGGAAGCATTATTTACGCGATTCCGCCTGGAGGAGCGATAGCTCATGTTGAGTTTGATCAGGCAACTCATAGAATTGATTATACAGACCAAATTGATTCAGCTGTAGATTTTTGGAGAGCATTTATCCGTAATGTATATCCTCAGTTAAGCATCAGGCGTGTCCGTTTAGGAGAACAAGCAAACTTTTTTATTGGACATTCTTCATCCTTAAATATGATAGCCGGGAGAGCGGGTATTGAACCTGCAATATCCTATATTCCACAAACTAATTATTTAAATACCATAGCGTTACGTAGTAATAACCTTGTTAATCGATACGGTATATATATTGATAATTTTATCGTGGAAATGAATGAAAACAGAATGGAGTTTATAATGAGAACATTTAGTGATGTTCATAACCGCGGAGAGGCAGTGAAAAGATATATGTATATCCTGTTAGTTAGGCATTTGGGATATGCACTTGGTTTTGTTCCTAATGATTCAAATATTAGTTTATTTGGTAATATCATACCTTGGTACTCCCCGGAAATTTATTATATATCATTAAATGATAGTGCAACACCTCGTCTTATGTATAGAAATAATACATTTGATTATATTGAAGATTTGGTGAGATTTAATAGTGAAGAAGATGCATTTACTATAAATGATATACGTATTTCGCCTCAAGAGGAAATAGTGGCTAGAATGTGCCTGTATACTGGTGAGCTTGCAGAAAAATCTGAAAAGGATAGCAAATTATATCAGTTATGTAATACAAGAATAATGACATATCCATTAATTGCAAGAATGATTTTAACCATCAATAAAAAATAACATTTCAACACGGCAGATTAATTCTTTACTCCTCGCGCCGCGAGGAGTAAAGAATCTTCAAAATTTGAGTGTATCACTATTATGAAAACCTATTTATACAAAAACAATTAATTTAATTATAAAAATAGTACCCCATAAGGAGTTATGAAATGATAAAAAGCTCACGCACAATAACTATAATTTACTTAATGTTGTTAGTGTTTCTGTTTATTAATCCAACAGTACATGCATGGACGCGGGACGATCTTAAATGCAAAACTGCTGGCACTTACACGGGATATATCACTGGAGTATCTATAGGTTACTATCATGATACTGACAAGGATGATCATATTGCATTGGTGTTTAGGCCAGAAAATGCAAAAAATTCGAAAGGAAGGATTGTTCTTATGGATGTAAGATATTCTGAGGCTGCTGGCCCTGCTTTCTTCTCTCTGGCACAAACAGCTATGCTTACCGGTCAAAAAGTAGATATGTGGTGCAATGGAAGTTGGATTAATGGAATATGGCTTGGGGAAGGAGCCGGAGGAACTCTTCCATATGGTTTACCATAGAATATAAAATTTTTAGGTATGATCCATTCCGAATAATTTTCAGCCTATAACTCCAACGCAATCGATTATTACGTTGGAGTTATAATTTCTAAATATACTGATACTGGCGTACTATCAAAAGTCCCAAAATTTTTTAACAAAACCGGTAAAAATGCAGTAAGATTGGCGTCAAATCTTCAGTATTGAGCTGGATCATTAGTTTGTTATCACTTTTTCATCTATCACAACGCAGAACACCAGCGTTAATTGCCCTATTGGCGATTATGATGTTGTTCATCGCTCCGGTGGTATCAAAAACACTGGAGCACAGCCGTGGTATAAAAAGTGGAGCATGTCATGGTATGTCAATGCCTGATATGCAAAACAGTAATCATCATCAGGCATCCTTTTTATCAGATAGCATGAATCATCATGGCGTCGATCATATCCATATGGGATTGATGGACGATATTGCCTGTGGTTATTGCCAGCTACTGATTAATCTGCCGTTATTGTCGGGAACATTCGCTCCTTTTCTCCTGCTGACATTGACGATTTCCCGTGCACCACCAGCACCATGTTTTTCTGGCCCAGCGATCCGGTTGTTCTACGGCGAGTCACAACCACGTGCTCCACCCCTTAATTAATCTGCTTACTTGAAATAATTCATTTATTTTCCTTGCCTTTAGTCATTTTTCATAAGGCAGATTGGTATTGCTTTAAACAAATTCAAAAACAGGATTTGTTACTTATTAATTAAGGGATATTTTTTATGTCTAGTACACAATTATTTCGCATCTCTCCACTGGCCACAGCTTTAGCAATTGCATTCTTTATGCCGACCAGCAGCTTAGCTGTCACGAAAGATCAGATTGAAGAGACGAAAGACTCACACACCATTCATGAGAATGAATCAGTAATAACCGTAACCGCTCCGGCTGTTTCACCACTTAGTGTTTTCTCCTCACTTAAAACACCTCGTCAGCCTGTGCCTGCCAGCGACGGTTCGGATTACCTGAAAACTATCCCCGGATTTTCCCAGATCCGTAACGGTGGAACTAATGGTGACCCTGTATTTCGCGGCATGTTTGGTTCCCGCCTGCGCATGCTGATTGACGATGGTGAAGTCCTGGGCTCTTGTCCATCAAGAATGGATGCTCCAAGTTCTTACATTTCACCGGAAAGTTATGATGTACTGAGTCTGGTCAAAGGGCCACAAACTGTTCTTTGGGGACCGGGAAATTCAGCGGGAACTATCCGCTTCGAACGCTCCCGCCCGCAATTTGAAGAGCCAGGTGCTAAAGGCAATGCCAGCACAGTTGTTGGTTCTAATGGGCGCTGGGACGGTAACGCAGATCTGAGTTTCGGTAATCAGCATGGTTATATGCGTTTTATTGGTAATAAATCTCGCTCTAATGATTATAAAGATGGTGACGGATACCGTGTTCCTTCCCACTGGAATAAATGGAATACCGATGTCGCATTGGGATGGACGCCTGATGAAGACACGTTGCTGGAATTAAGCGCGGGACAAGGTGATGGAAAAGCACGTTATGCCGGACGCATGATGGATGGTTCCAAATTTAAACGTGAAAGTTTGGGAGTACGCTTTGAAAAATCCAATATCGGCGATGTGTTTGATAAGTTTGAAACCAACTTTTATTACAACTCTACCCGCCATGTGATGGATAATTTATCCCGACCTTCTCTTCCAGCAATGGATATGGGGCACGGTGATAGTCATATGAAACATGGTAATCACCATATGGCACATGGAGGACATGGTGGTGGTCATGGTATGAATATGAAAATGGCCCATCAACTGGATCGCCGTACTTTCGGCGGCCGTATGATGGGAACATGGCTCTGGGAAGATTTCAAATTACAGAGTGGTGCGGACATGCAGACTAATACCCACCGCAACCAATCACAAAAAGATGCACGATTCCGTGATTATGGTGTTTTCGGCGAGCTAACCTGGGATGCAACTGAACAAAGTAAAGTCATCGGTGGTGCACGTTTGGATAGGGTTTTAGTCGATAAATACACTCAAGACACTCAGGAAGCACGAACAGATACTTTACCAGCAGGTTTTGTCCGATTTGAACATAACCTGAAAGCGATCCCGGTTATGTTTTATGCCGGCGTAGGTTATACCGAACGTTTCCCTGATTATTGGGAACTATTCCGTTCTAAAGGTAATGCGTTCAAGAAACTGCAAACAGAAAAAACAACGCAGTTAGATATTGGTGCACATTATAACGATCATAACCTGAAAGGCTGGATTTCAGCTTATGTTGGTAAGATTGATGACTTTATTCTATTTCACTATGCGGACAATAAAGTCAGTAAGGTAAGTAACGTGGATGCCACTATTTGGGGTGGAGAAATGGGGGTTGCTTACCATCTGAATGATGACTGGAAAACAGATGCAAGTCTGGCTTATTCCTGGGCACAAAATACTTCCAATCATCGTCCATTGCCCCAAACTCCGCCATTGGAAGCACGCTTGGGTTTGACCTGGGAACACGGTGACTGGACAAGCAGCGGTTTGCTGCGTTTAGTCAGCAGTCAGAACCGGGTTGCAATCAATGAAGGTAACGTTGTCGGGAAAGATTTTAACCGTAGTGCTGGTTTTGCCGTTTTCTCTGCGAATACTGCTTATAAGGTGACTAAAAATATCCAGATTAGTGCCGGTGTTGACAATATCTTTAACAGAACTTACAGCGAACATCTCAATCTGGCAGGAAATAGTGGCTTTGGTTATTCGGCCAATACGTCAGTAAATGAACCTGGTCGTACTTATTGGGCCAGATTTAACGTGAAATTCTAACACATTAGCCTCCGAGACTTTGCCCTGAATCATATCGGGGCAAAGTCTTCACCATTTCTTAATGAACTTTTTTATTAAAGTTATTTTTACATAGCATTAAGAAATATCTTCTTGAAAAGATACTTTCATGTAACGGTAATTATCAGAGGAATCCTAATTATCGGACTCATTCGTCAACAGCCAATGACGCAATAACATAGCAAGTTGTTCTTGTTGTTCACTGGATAATGCTCCAAGAATTTCTCTCTCATTTTCCAGGTGACTTTCAACCACTTTATCTATGAGTTCTCTTCCCTCCGCAGTCAAAGAGACTTTGCAACTGCGCCGATCTTTAGCATTTGCAACACGCTCAACCAGCCCTCTTTGTACCATATGCTCAATGCGGGTACTCATTGCCCCCGAAGTCAGCATAACGGACTGATACATCTCAGTTGGTGTAATTGGTGTGCCATAACGGCGTAGTGTCGCAAGAATATCAAACTCAATCGCGCTCAAGTCGTATGCCTTGAAGATAGGCTGTAATCGCTGTTCGATAATTTTATTTGCACGGTATAAACGCCCGATCACACCCATTGGTGAAGGATCAAGATCTGGACGTTGCTGCTCCCATTGTATGATTAAACGGTCAATGTGATCGTACTTCATGTCTTTTTCCCTATTCATTTATTTTTGAGAAAAGATACTTGATAAAATTTATATAGGCTATTATTTTAATTTATCTTTACATAAAGATACATTCTATAATGAATTTTACATCAGTTATTCTGGGTATTATCGGAATTACGTTACTTGTGATGGGGTTTAAATTGGCAAGGGATTATTTTTTCTGTTCCAATTTATCAGAGCCTGCATCATTATTATTGCTGTTTGGCTTTCTATTCTTCGAAATCGGATGCCAAACAGTCATATAATCTTATATAACCCAGGAGCATTACAGATAAAATTGACTTTGATATCTGGCAGCCAACGTCAAAATTCCAGCAGCCCGCTATTTGCAAAAACTCAGTAATGAATATGGATTTACTGATACTAATTACCTTGAATTGTGCAATGCAGAACTTCCTCTGCATGACGGCTATACCACAGACATATCAGCAAAGTTATACACTGAAACTTCTAAAATCTTATGCAGAAGCTCTGAAACATGTACGTGAAGTTATTGGAGAAGAAAATAAAAAGTATCAATCAAAGCATTAAAAACCTAAGCTCGGCTCAATGATATGAGTCGAGTATAAAAGATCGGTAATCCGATCTTTTATATGAATTAATACAGGTTGTCCTTAAGGCGCTGAGGTAATTCAGCATCGTAGCCAACATCATCAAACTCATTTTTACTGAGTTCTTTGAGAATACGCCCTGGGCTGGGTAAAGCACTGCGTTCAATCTGGGTTGAAGCATCCCATAAACCTGAACGTATAATGGCACGACTACATTGGAAGAAAACAGCATCTACGGTGATCCGTAATACAGAGTTTGGCAAAACGTTACGGTACGCAAAACGCTCCAGTATTTCCGGAGTAATTAATATTTCTGCCCGACCGTTGATGCGTAATGTTTCACCAATACCAGGAATAAGTAGTAACAGAGCAACACGGTTATCGTGCAGAATATTACGCAGACTATCGATTCGGTTATTCCCTCTTCTGTCTGGCAAAATCAACGTTTTTTCATCTTCGATATGAATAAAGCCAGGTTGGTCTCCACGTGGAGAAACATCCATCCCTTCTTTACCCGTTGTTGCCAATGCTGCAAATGGTGCTGATTCGATAAAAGGACGATAAATAGGATGAATATGATCCGTTTCCTTAAACACAGAGGGTGCCGCGGGTTTTCCGTAAATTTGCTCAAGTGTGGTGATATCAGTTACAACGTTATCCATTATGAGATTTCTCCTTCATAATCAATTCGTAGTCTGACATGTTCTATGATGATATTGAGTTAGTCATAGAACAACGCGGTTTTATTTGACATTACTTATTCAGTGATGAAAACGCATAACATACTCCAGATGCCCTGTTACCTCGTCTTTCCCTTCTTTAGTAACATAAAATCCTTGTGATAAGTAGAAATTATAACTTCTTTTGTTTTCTTGGTAGACTGCCAAGGTAAGCTCCGTTCTACGATTTTTGGCATCGGCAATCAATTCGCTACCAACTCCCTGCCCCTGGCTATTCGGTAATACAAAAATTGCTGCCAATACATCGTCATGTAGTGCGTAAAAACCGATGATTTTTCCGTTTTGGACATAAACATATACTTCAGAAGCCGGAATATAGAGGTTTCTCATATTTTCGACCTGAGACTTCCAAAAATCAGCAGCGACAAAATGGTGAGTTTTAATAGATGCCTCCAGCCAAATTGTCAGAACGTCGTCCATATCTGCTTCTGTGAATTTCCTGATCATTTCTGTGGGCCTGATAATTCTTCCTCTTTTTTGAAGACAGATATTATAAATGGAGGCTTAAAATTTGGAACATGAGGAATTAATCTCTGGTGAAGGGAAAACCCTGCTTCTTCTGCACATTCTATCTGCTTTTCCAATGACCAGTACGTATCATTAAAAGAGAACGGCTTACCCGTTTTAGTCCACAAAGTCGTTAACAATGTATCTCCGTCACGATAAGTTTTTCCTGCTTCTCCTGTTTTGAATGGGCCAAAATCTATGCCGAAAGCATCCAAATTAAGATCAAGAGTTATGTAGTAACCATGTTTAACTAAATGGCTATTTACCTGTCGAAAAATAGCTCTGAACGAATCTTCTGTTTTTAGTGTGCAGAGCACAAAAGAGCTGACTACCGTATCAAAAGGGATGTCATTCGTATAGTGATGAAGCTCAGTTGGATAAATGAATATAGCCCCACTATCTTGATATTTTTCTTTTGCTAATTCAATAGCATATTTTGAAATATCCGCCCCGATTACTTGAGGAATAATCGACGTAAGAAAAGGAATTAATGCTCCTGAGCCACAACCAAGATCAAGAGCTTTTTTTATGGAATTATGTTGCTTAATAAAATCACAAATAGTTGTGAAAGCATATTTCTTTTCAAGAATATCATTGTATTGTGAAAAAAGTTCAGAAAGTTCTTTCTCTTCCCATTTACTCATATATTCACCTCTTATTGTTTTTATAAAGCCGTAAAAGAAATTAATAATCAGGTTAATTTAATATTATAATTTCTTTAATGATCCATTTTGTTGAGAATTCATAATTTTAATCCGTTTAAAGAATAAAGCTATTTTATAAATTTTATATATAGTATAAATTATTATACGAATAATAGTTTATAAAAATCTTGTCATCTCCTTTATTTTTTATATTAACCATACTTATTTTATTACCCTGATAAATACGCATTTAATAAATAAAAGATTGCTTAATTAAAGCGCAGAGAAGTATTTTTTTTATTTTTTACTTAACAATAAATAACTGTATATCAGTGTAAAATAACTAAAATTTAAATTTATCTACATGAATTCAAATGAAAAATAAAATTAAATTATTGTAAATCAAATGTTATCAGTGGGTTAAATAAATTCTTGCATTTGATGTTTAGTTATCATTTCATAGAAACTTGCTGGCGAGTTATAGATATTTTTTTCGATATCTTAATTAATTATTTAAAGATTATTCTGCAACATCCATCTGTTTTGGGAATAACTTAATGCTGCCAGTTATATAAACTCAATTGACCTGTTAATTATAAATATTTTCTGAAGAGTTATTTATTAAATAGCGAATCGGAAGACTTCATTATATAAAAGAATGGACCTACTCTTATGAAAAAAAACAATACAGTAAAACCTATATTTTTGTGGGTGACATTATTTTGTGGACTATTACCTATTAATGCTTCAGTGGCCGATACTGGATATCAGGAACAGGGGCAAAAAAACTTACCTGATAGTTGGCTATCAGAGGAATTCAAGCGTCAATGGGGATTAACCGCAATTGGTGCGCACTATGCTTATGCACGTGGTTATACCGGAAAAGGGGTTAATGTCGGTGTGCTGGATGAGGCTGTTACTCAGCATTCTGAATTTGCAGGAAAACTTAAGATATTAAGTCCTGAGGATACTTGGAACTATGGTGAAAAGAAAAATGGAACGATCATCTTCGGTGCTCACGGTAACCATGTGTCAGGAACTATTGCCGCAAACAGAGACGGTAAAGGAATGCACGGCGTAGCATTTGATTCTGGCTTAATTACTGCAAAATATTTGCAAAATGAGTTCAATCGTACAGAAGCCATGATTCAGAGTAATGTTCGGGTTATCAATAATAGTTGGGGTGTTCGCCCCAGGTATGCTACTGATAGCAATGGTAATCCTATAAGATTTCCAAATGGAACAGTAAAATATGATAAAGTTACATTAGACGATGTGATTAAATATGCTACCCCGATTAAAGAAATGTTGGATAAGTTAAGTAAATCTCCAATCCCGGAGGATGATTTCTATCCATTATTTGGAACAATCAGATCAGCATCCTTATTACGTGCAGCACGTCAAGACAAATTAGTTGTTTTTGCTGCGGGAAATGCCAACAACTATAACGTTACCTGGTTACATGCAGGAATGCCGTTTTTCTTCCCTGATGTATTAAAAAATTACCTCAGCGTAGCCAACCTGGCCAGAGACAATCAAATTAACGTCTCATCAACCAGTTGCGGATATACCGCTAGCTACTGTTTGTCCGCACCAGGCACTAGAATTTACAGTAGCACGGGTGATTTTGTCTCGAAAAATAATGGAAAAATAGACGAAGAAGCTTTAAGTAAAGATGAACTGGAGATTAATCCTACTTATGAGGCTTACACTGGCACATCTATGGCATCCCCGCATGTAGTTGGAGCTGCGGCTGTCTTGATGCAGCGTTTTCCTTATATGACAGCGGAGCAAATCTCTGATGTTCTCAAAACAACTGCTACTGATCTGGGGGAAAAAGGTATTGACCGGCTTTATGGTTGGGGAATGCTGAACCTGAAAGATGCCATTGATGGTCCTAAGATGTTTATCACTAAGAAAGATATTCCTGCTGAATTCTATATTCCCGGTTCATATACGGAAACTCAGTTTGTCGCAAATATCCCCGGAATGGGGGAAATAGTAGAAAAAGGTACTACTGTAGAACGGGTATGCGATAGCATTGAGTGTGCTTATGACTATTGGAGTAATGATATCGCAGGTCATGGTGGATTGACTAAAACCGGTAAAGGAACGCTTGAACTTGCTGGTAAAAATAGCACTTATAAAGGGCCAACCTGGGTAGAACAAGGCCAGCTGCAAATTAGTGGCTCTATAACTTCTGATGTCACTGTGCAAAATGATGCAACACTGAGTGGAAGCGGTACTGTTGGCTCACTTATGGTCAATACCAATGCCAATATTGCACCAGGCAATTTAAATTCAATCGGAATACTGAATGTTGATCGTAATGTTACTTTCCAGGAAGGTTCACGCTATCTGGTTGAAGTTGCACCAAATACTCAAGGACGTAGTGATCGCATTTCCAGCAATGGTTCAGCGATATTGAAAGGTGGAGCTGTACAGGTCACGTTAGAAAACAACAGCAACTTACTCTCAAAGCATGAGGTTCGTAGCCTGCTTGGTCAGCAATACAATATTTTACAGGCAAACCGTGGTATCAATGGTCAATTCACTACCGTAGCGCCTAACTATTTGTTCGTTGGTACTCATCTTGACTATCAACCTAATAGGGTGATGTTAGATATAAAACGTAATTCCACTACATTCGCCAGCATGGGTAAAACCGCTAATGAACGTGCAATAGCCGATGCTGCTGATAAGCTGAATCTCGGTCATCCGGTTTATGAGAGTATCTTAATGTCTGATACGCCGGCTCAGGCTCGCCAGGCATTCCAACAGTTGTCTTCTGGACAGATCCATGCTGATATCGCTGCGGCACAAATCAATAGCAGCCGTTATCTGCGCGACACATTGAATACACGCTTACGTCAGGCAGATGGTGGAACCATTAATCAGGATATCAAAGCAGATAAAAATGGTGTTTGGGCGCAAATCACCAGTAACTGGCAACGTGCCGATAATACCAGTGAAGTCAACGGCTATCGTATGTCTAATTATGGTGTGTTACTGGGCGCAGACAAAGAGCTGACCAATGATTGGCGTATCGGTATGGCTACTGGTTATACTCGCTCTTCTCTGCGTGGTGGCTATAATACTTCAGCCGATAGTAACAATTTCCATCTGGCATTATATGGTAGCAAACAGTTTAATGCTCTGGCATTACGTACTGGTATGGCCTATAGCTGGCATCGTTTTGATACAAAACGTTCAGTTGCTTTTGGCAGTCAGTCCGACAATCTGAAAGCCAAATATGGTGCACAAACCGGGCAGATATTTACGGAAGCAGCTTATCGTATTAATGCTCCCTGGTTGAATCTGGAACCATTTGCCAACTTGTCTCACGTTAATTTCCGTAATGGTGGTATTAATGAGCAAGGTGGTGGTGCAGCATTAACTGGCGAAAAACAATCAAAAAATGCAACTCTCTCTATATTAGGTTTACGCGTTGACCAAAAATGGCAGACGCAGAATCAAATTACTGTAGGTATGTATGGTGAATTGGGTTGGCAACATCAATTTGGCAATGTTGATCGTGGCAGTAAATTAAGTTTCAGCAACAGCAATGCAGCATTTACTGTCAGCAGTGTCTCAGCCGCGCGTGACGCCGCTGTCATCAAAGCAGGTACGGCATTGAGCATTAATGAAAATGCTAAATTATCTCTGGGATATAACGGTGTCTTATCGGGCAATCACAAAGATAACGGTGTATTCTTCAATGCCAACTGGAAATTCTGAACAATAAAAACCCTATAAAAAAACAAACTCATTGCTGGCAATAGCTGGCAGTGAGTTTTTATTTTCTTCTCCATTTGATGGCTTTGTATCCACGGCAACACAAAACAGTTAAATAGAGCTTATGCATTATGAGCCGGATAATAACTATCGAGTCATCTACATAACCTAAAGGAGGAACATTATGACTTATCGTAAGGCTCTGTTAGTCAGTTTGTTTTCTATCACAGCAAGTTCAAATGTTTTAGCTTTAAGTAATACATCTATTGATTTTGCTGAATCTAATGATAATGGTGCTCCATTAATGAAATCAACCGATCCTGGTGCCGATAAATTCAGAACTGTCGGTAAATTTTTTGGGGGAGCAAGCTGTACTGCAACCCTGATTGCTGGTGAAAATGAACCAAGCCCAGAGACTCCGGCCTTGATACTAACAGCAGGACACTGTGTTAATAGCAATGTAGGAACAAATGAAGTGATTGTTGATCGGCCAGTAAAAATGGAGTATTGGCAATATACTCCGAATTATTTTATTGACAAAAAAGACAATCTTTCACCAATAAAAATTGATCGTATTCTGTATTCAACGATGAAACACCAAGATATCGCAGTCTTACAATTGAAGACCACTTATGGTGATCTGGCTAAAAAAGGCTATCATCCTTTGAAGCTGAAGAAAAACTTAGAAATGAAACATCAGCCTATCGTGTTGACTCATATTCCTGTTGATAATGTTGATTACGATTTTGCTTACCTCAGAAAGTCTGAATGTGATATTACCGGAAAATCACCATTATTGTATGAAGGTTCCGCGCCATGGATTTGGTCTCCTGTCTTCTCTGTGAATTGTGCTGGTGTAGCCGGCGGAACATCTGGCTCCCCTGTTTTTGAAAAAGGTAAAACAGACGTTATTGGTGTTCTTAATACAACCACAACACCAGGCATGACAGGTTGTGGGTTCGGCAGACCTTGTACTGTCGAAAACAATAAAGGTGTTTCAGAAGAAGGAGCCAGTTATTTCATTCCTGTAGATACCATTGCTAATGCAATAACTAAGGACAACAAACTGGATCTATCTAAACTGGAAAATAATAGCGGTAACATTTTAGAAAGAAGTAAGCTGTGGTCCCCCTGGGTTACTCAAAGTGTTGTTGACGGAGAGAAAGCGAAATGGGATGTCATTATCAAAGAAGGTGCTGATGTCAAAAATATCCGCTATAAAGCAGGGTTGATCAGCGAAGTGGATTGTACAAATGAAGCAGGATATAGCGCTCCAGTTTCTGCCAGCAATAAGCCATTGGAAAACATATTACTGCCTGAAAAAGACGGCATCTATAAACTCTGTGTTATCCATCAGAACAATGATGGTCAATGGCAAAAAACAAAAGATGCCTCTGTGATGTTGCGAGAAATTGATAATGTTCCACCATCAATCAAACCAATTATCCATAAAAATGACCATGGAAGTGACAACTGGTATATAACTGTTAAAGCTCAACAATATGAACTCATGGGTGTACAAGTAAAATATGGGCCTAAAACAACAACTAACTGTGACGATAAATCAGGTTACGGTTTTGCCTGGAGACCTATAGTTCTGGCGAAATCTGAATCTCCATGGCGTGTATGTGCATATGGTCAAGATATGGCAAAAAATGATAGCCAAATTAGTGTACTTGATATTGAAGCAACTGCTGCTAAATAAATAAACAACCTCACTGCCAGTAATCGCTGGCAGTGAATTTCGTTATCGAAACCGCAAAATTAGGCTAATACACTACTAAGAATTTTTCCCCGTACCACTATTACCTTCACTCCCCTATTTTTAACCCAACACACGATGTAGTAGCTAAAGACAGCTAAAAATTTCATCAATTTTGTTTATTTCTACCCAATCCTATATTTTCATCTGAGGAGGCTTGAATATGCCATCACGTATTATTTTGCCTATAGTTTCACCACTAATTTTACCGATATTCTCATTTGCTGTATTTTTCATCGGTGCAACAGAGTTTATGCTATCTCCCATGCTCAAACCATTGGCTGAAGCATTTGAAACAACAACAGATAAAGCGACCTGGCTGGTATCCAGTTATGCCCTCGCTTACGCACTTGCAGCACCGATTTTTGGTTGGTTATCTGATCGGATAAGTCGATATAAATTGTTACTGGCATCTTTGCTGTTTCTTTCACTTGATGGGTTGGCATTGGCCATAGCCCCCAATTTAGAAATTGCCATCGGATTGCGTATTTTCGGAGGTATTGCTTCGGCAGCTCTGATCCCAACTATTTTTGCATTGGTTGCAGATATTTTCCCTCCCGATAAACAAACCTCAGCAATGGGAATCGTTATGCTTGGCATGACTGTGGGTATTGCAGCCGGCCCTGTTTTCGCAGGCGTGTTAACAGCAGTTTTTAACTGGCGGATACCATTTTTAATAAGTGCAATCGGATGTATTTTGCTTTTTATTTTAAGCAGAAATGTTTTAAGCCGAAAACTGCCTTTAAACCTGAAAAGAAATTTCTCCCAAAATCATCGAATAGGAAAAACAGAAATCACATTTCAATGGATATACCAGGGGCATTTAATCCGCCCTCTTATCGCAAAAGGGTTTTGGAATGGTGCGGCAGTATCTGCTTTTATATTGACCGGAGAAGTATTAAGACGACATTATGATTTAGAAACAGACGCAGTTGGTATCTCCGTTTCTGCATTTGGCATCGGGCTTGGTTTGGGGAATCTATCTGTAAATTTTGTGAGGCGTTTACATATCCGGGATGAAGGCATACTACTGTTGGCTTTAATAACACTTTTCGCAACCAGTTCTGTATTTATGCTATTGCCGTTGTCCTTGTTCTTTAGTCTTGGCAGCCTGATGTTATGGGGTTGTGCACTCGGCCTTGCAGCCCCTGTCAGCACTTCTGTTCTGGCAAATCGAGCAAAACAGAATAAAGGCCAAATATTGGCAGTATCTGAAAGCCTGAATAATCTGGCGATTCTATTTTTACTCCCTATTACGACCAGGCAACTCACTCAGCACGGTATCGAGACCGCAATGATAATACTGGGAAGCTGCTTGATAATAGCTATTGGGCTGATATTGAGAGATTATTTAGTGACACTGTCACTAAATAAAGGCCAATAAACGTAACAAAATATATTGATATGGCCTTCTGTCAGTTAGCCAAACAGACTATATTGTGTGAAATGTAGGAAAATCTCTTCCCTCTCTGACAAATATCATCGAAAAAGATTACTGGACAATTTGGACAGGTATCAAATAATTCATTAGAAGGCTTTGGAATTCACCAAAGCCTTTTGACAATGATAAGGAGTTAATGAACTTATCCAACTTCAGGTAATATTCCGGTCACAATGCCTATTTGAATAGAAATTACTGCGATCCCACAAAGAAATACCAAAATCAATGCAGGCGTTCCGCCGAAGACACGATATTGGCATATATTTTTTTGGCGAACCTTAAAAATCAAAATACCAGGTAATAACAGAGCAAGGATTGATAACGCAATAGCAGCATATCCCAACGCCATGACGAATCCTTTTGGATAAAACAGAGCAAACACTAATGGAGGTGCAAATGTCAGCAATCCGGTTTGTAAGCGCCCTGCTACATTATCCTGACGTTTGAAAAGATCTGCCAGAAAATCAAATAACCCAAGAGTGACACCCAAAAAAGAAGTTGCCAATGCCAGATTGGCGAATATTTGCACTGAAAATTCTGTTTTTGGTGATGCAACTACATCACGAATCGAGTGGAGCAATCCATCTAATCCAGATTTTTCAGCCAGAATTCCCAATAATGTTGTTGAATCAAGACTTCCTAATGTAGCTAACTGCCAAAGGATATAAGCCATCAGAGGAATTGCACTGCCGATAATAAATATCCATCGTAATTTGCGGATATCACCTTTCATATATCGTACAATGCTCGGTATGCTGCCATGAAAACCAAATGAAGTGAAAACAACAGGAATAGCAGATAAAATAAGACCTTGTTCAATAGGCATAGATAATAAATTTACATGCTGAACGTACGGAAGCATCAAACCGAGCATCAATACCAGAAAGATAATCTTGGCGCTAAACAACATCCTGTTTATAAAATCGACAGAACTAGTGCCAATACAGACAATCCCACCACCAATCAAGGTGAATAGAAGTACGCCTACAGCACCATGAAATGAAGCACCTGACCATTTATTAATGCTGGCAGTAAGCAAATCACCTGCCCCACTGATATAAGCCGCAGTTAAGGCGTACAACAGAAACATCATGCTGAAACCAGTAATGACTTTTCCATATTTTCCAAGATAACGATAAGCCAGTGTCCCTAAACCGGTATCGAATGATTCATACTGATAAGCTTCAACCAGCAATAATGCGGTATAACTCATCAAAATCCATATCCCAACCAGCATAATAAAACTAACACTAAAACCTATACCAGATGCAGCAAGTGGCATTGCCAGCATACCTGCTCCGATCGTTGTCCCAGCGACAATAAAAATACTTCCCAGGGTACGATTTTTCATATCTATATCCCTTTAGTATCAACTGAGAAATGAAGTATCAAAATCTAATCTTTGATGTAATTTCTTTTCTTTTTCATCAACAATTTGAGTCAGTTTTCTAACAAAAATAGATTTTAATTGCTCCCAATATTCTTCGAAGTGTTCTTCATTACGCAGACAATGTGTCATTACGGCTGCCCGCAATACATATATATGATGCACTTCTTTCCATTCACTATAACTAAAACCACATTGTTCAGCGTAATACCCAGGGATATCACCATACTCTTTGTAATCCAGTATTGTTGATGATGTGAGAAGATCGTTGACATAAGCACGTCCGGTGGAATATGAACATAGTTCATAGATCCGTTTGTTGAGAGCGTTGTGGTTCAGCAGGCTGGTATTTCCGACTTCTTTGAAAGAAAAATTAATCATATGAAAGTCAGGTGTTGGCATGATATGCATTTCAAATTGATATTTTTCAACCTTTATTGGCTGCATATTGGTTATTTTATCCAATAATCGATTGGCAGTGACGATCCCGGCAGCGATCACTTTGCCATACCCATTAATGTTCAGAGGTAATAATCTATGCGCTGCCCACAAAGCTGCGGCAGTTGCTCCTGCCTTTGAACCTTCCATTATAGAGGCACCCAATATTCCTCGATTACTGGTTGGTGAATCACTGTGAACACCACTACTTTCAAAGATATAAGCAGCATGGGAAGAAATTAAATCTAGAATTCGCTTATCCTTTATACAGATAGCACCAGCCGAATATTGAATGAATCCCATCTTATGGGGATCAACAGTAATCGAATCGACGTGTTTCAGTGCCTTGAAACTCTGATAGATTTCCGGTTTAGGCCAGTTAATATTTTCAGGGATCAGACCAAGTTCATGATGATGCTTAACTAATTCATCATATTCCATAAATTTTCCCTGCTCATTCAGGAGTAAAGAACAGGCATAACCTGCATAGGCAGCATCAGCATGAATGTAAAATGATGCTCCATAACGTTCTTCACATTCCTGCCTTAGCTTTATCACTTCATCAATGCGATCAATTGCACCTACTTCCGTTGTACCCACTACAGCAATCATTGCCAAAATAGCTTCTCCTTTCTCAATAAGAGAAAGAGTGATTTCACGCATCTTAGCAATATCAGTCTGATAATGTTCATTAACGGGCAATGGAATAATATTTTCTTGTCCAATACCAAAAATATCGGCCGCTTTTATCCAAGAGTAATGCTTAGACTGTGGTACAAGTAGCTTGCCTAAAAATTCCGGTTTAACGCCTATGCCACGACATGTCATATCGCGTATTTCATTAAATACTCCCTGCTTTTTTAACTCACTAATTAAATCAACGGCTTCTGTTGTTGAAATATTCATTAATTGTTTTTGAGACTTGTGACTGAGCAGGTTTTTAGTTTCGGGATGCTGGGAGATGGCTAAAGGTAGTGTTTTTAAGTTTCTGGCAACCCAAAGGCCCTCATAGTTAGCCACTGTTCCTCCTGAGGTAATATGTCCCCAGGCTTGTTGTGGGTCATAGCCAAACATTCGGCAGAGATCCAACCCGGATTCAAGCTCAAGATCTGTTGTGGTTGGTGATGCTTCATAAGAACAGTTATTCGGGTTGTACATCATTGCCATGACATAGGCGAGATTAGACACCATTAAAGTGTCACCATTGATGTGTCCAAGATAACGGGGAGAAAAGAAAGGAATGGAGGTGTCTTTTAGTTTTGCCGATAACTGATTTAATATTCCTTCTGTCCGATACAATGTTTCTCTGTAGTTTTGCTCATAGCGATCAATTGACGTAACCAGAGCGGAATCTTCAGGATGAAAACCTGAACGCCAATACATATGTTCACTGACCGCATAATCCATCATTTCCCTGAAAAACACAGCATTTTCTGACTTTGGACCTAAAAATAGGGCATCTACATTTAAGTTAGAATTAAGTGGCTTAGTCATAAGCGCAATATCCTCAATTGTTCATTATTCTTTGTTAGCTATTTATTCATTAACTAAGTCAAGCTATGAACACAGATATAAAACATATGATTTGAAATATTAATAACAAGTTAATAAATACTTTAAATTTGTGCGCCAGAACAAAAAAATGGTAAAAAAAGATGTGATCCAGTAGTGTTTTAAGGATGATTTATAAATTCAAGACCATGAATATATTGTGGTTTTCTGCACATAAAATCAGTGACGGTACCACATTTTTTATTGTGCAGATTCAAATAAATGGAGTATATATATTTATGATGATATTAATAATTAAATGTTGCACATGATAAAGAAAATATACTGATTAATGATTTCAGCAATAAACATAATAATTGTACCCGACAGAATAGGATAACCTGTTCGAATGCGTGTTCTGTTTCGCCCTTTCCATAATGTATATGCCCAGATAGCCATAGCAATAATGTATAAACACCATGTTATCATTCTGAAACCGAATGCACTTTTGAAGTTAAGTTCTGGTTGATGGGGAAAAATGGTGTTTTTTCCTTCACTTTCCGGTGCTGTCTCTACTAACCATCCCATGTATGCTGGTTGTTCAATCAATCGCATTGTCACACTAATAAAAACAATAATCAGCGCTGACATAATAAGTTTGGTAGGAATTTTTTCTCGCATAAGTTTTCTGCCCGACTGACTAATAAATGACAAAGCCAGTGCTGGCCCCAACGTAAATACTGCACCATAGAACAAAAAATAAGTATTAATGTTTGTCCAGGTGAGCATGGCACTGTGCAAATAAATACTGACCATATAGTGAATATCAGCTAAGCCAATAATACCGATCCCCGCCATAACATATACATGTCCCCGTTTGGTGACCAAAACAAAAAGTGTATATAAACTCAACGTACCAAAGTAGATGGCAGCGAATGTTGTTTCTATATTTATCCACTCCCGCCGGTGTATTATGTTATGCAATTGTAATAAATGATACACACCGAATGGATATCCCATAATATCTAAAGAAGATAGCAACCCTATTCCAGACAGTATGCTACTGATTACTAAAGCTATGCGGACAGGGACAACCGTTGATTGTTGCCCTGTGTTTGTTTTCTGATTAAAACAATAAATATAAAGTGCACTCATCAGTACCAGGCCAATAGAACTTTGCACTATCATTGTAAATGCAATTAAGTTAATCAGATAAATTATCTGCATTACTGTTACAATCGATAACACGATAACCTGATTCTCTGCCTGTTCTTATGAAATCGAAGATAATACTTTCTGAGCCTGAACGAATCACATTGCAACAACTTGCTTTGAATCATCCACATCGGGACATTCGTACGCGAGGAACGGGTTTGCTCATGCTTGCCAGAGGGATCAAGCCGTCCCAGATCACCGCTGAAATCGGATGCAGTCTCCGGGTTATCTATAATTGGGTTCACATGTGGCACAATTCAGGGATAGCGGGATTATTAGGTGGTCATGCCGGAGGCCGGTATCTCGCCATGACGCCTGACATGATTGCCACTGCGGTCGAAGCGGCCAGCGCAGAGTCCCTGACACTCGCCCGGATAGCTCAGTGCGTTGAGGCAAAGCATGGTGCCCTGCCTTGTACGCTTGAAACGCTGGCAAATACCCTGAAAAAGCAGGGGCTCACCTATAAACGAACCCGACTGTCGCTTAAAAAAAGCGTAACGAAACGGAGTTTGCTAAAAAATCCGCCTTGCTGAATAAAATTAAGGCTGGAGCACAGTTAGGCCATTACCGTCTGCTCTATTTCGATGAGGCGGGTTTTGCCGCGTCTCCTCCGGTGCAATATGGATGGAGTCCACGGGGTAAGCCCCATAAAACTGAGCCTCGAGAGCATGACAGACGGTCAGTTCTGGGGGCGTTAAATTACACGGATAACACGCTGTTTTACCAGACAACGTCAGGCAGTATCACGCGCGATGACGTGATTGATTTTTTAGAGCAGGTCGCCAAACAAGGGGACAACCGCCTGACATTTTTAGTGTTGGATAATGCGCGTATCCATCACGGGATCGAAGAACAAATCAGAAATGGCTGGTTACGAGAACACAACATGTTTTTATTCTATCTTCCCGCTTACAGCCCAGAGCTGAATTTGATTGAGATCGTCTGGAAACAGGCCAAATACCATTGGCGACGTTTTATCACTTGGACTCAGAATACAATGGAGCATGAATTAAATACTTTATTGAAAGGTTATGGCGACCAATTTGCAATTAACTTTTCTTGAGTACTTAACAGCCATTCACTCATGCTAATCCATCCATTTATCTGTAAACCCACCTCTATCGTCAATACACTACCAGCAACATAACATTATATTATTAACATAATTTCAGTTTTATTGGTGTGTTATATCGAGTGTGCAGAATTTTACGCAAGTTAAGCCTTAATCACAGCAAAATTTCATTTTTTTCTTCGTCAATAACAAAGATAATGACTAATAAAAAATCAGGCTCTTATCAGAGCCACCTAAATATGTTAAATTGACGAACATCAATCATTTCTAACGAGCACTTCCTATGGTTCCGGAAAAAACGCATTATTAGACGGATTCAATCAGGTGGTTGTGCAATCCACTGTCAGGATTGCAGCATTAACCAACTATGCATTCCTTTCACTTTAAACGAACATGAACTCGATCAGCTTGATAATATCATTGAGCGTAAGAAACCCATCCAAAAAGGGCAAACTCTTTTTAAAGCTGGTGATGTATTAAAATCGCTTTATGCTATCCGTTCTGGAACTATCAAAAGCTATACAATCACCGAAGAAGGTGATGAGCAAATCACAGGCTTCCATCTTGCCGGAGATTTAGTCGGGTTTGATGCCATAATCAACACAGAGCATCCTAGTTTTGCTCAGGCATTGGAAACTTCAATGGTATGCGAAATTCCATTTGAAACATTGGATGATCTTTCCGGAAAAATGCCAAATCTCCGCCAGCAGATGATGCGTTTGATGAGTGGTGAAATTAAAGGTGATCAGGAAATGATCCTCTTATTATCCAAAAAGAATGCAGAAGAAAGGCTGGCGGCATTTGTTTATAATTTGTCCCGCCGTTTTTCGCAACGCGGTTTTTCCCCCCGTGAATTCCGTCTGACTATGACACGTGGTGATATCGGTAATTATCTCGGTTTGACAGTTGAAACCATCAGCCGTCTGCTTGGACGTTTTCAGAAAAATGGAATTTTAAGTGTTAAAGGAAAGTATATCACTGTAGAAAACATGGAAAAATTAACTGAACTGGCAGGTAAAGCCCACGTAAATGTGACATAAAGTTATTCCAAAATTTAAGCCAGATCACTATATTTTGCTGATCTGGTACTCTCCTACCCTGTTATAGTTGTCTATATTAGTTTATCTTTCTGCCTGAAAGGCACATCCAGCCTCTGCGAGGTATTAATATATGGCAAACTACCAAAACCTCTTAGTTGCAATTGATCCGGATCAGGATGATCAGCCAGCATTAAGACGTGCGGTATATATCGTGCAACGTAATGGTGGCCGGATTAAGGCTTTCTTGCCCATTTATGATCTTTCATATGATATGACTACGTTACTTTCTCCCGAAGAAAGAAACGCTATGCGTAAAGGTGTTATTGGTCAACGGGTCGCTTGGATAAAACAACAAGCACACTACTACCTTGAATCAGGAATTGATATTGAAATCAAAGTGGTTTGGCATAATCGTTTTTATGAAGCGATCATTCAGGAGGTTATTTCTGGAGAACATGATTTGCTATTGAAGATGGCACATCAGCATTCTCTATTGGAGTCTATGATTTTTACACCGCTCGACTGGCACTTATTGCGTAAATGCCCTTGTCCTGTCTGGATGGTAAAAGACCAGATATGGCCAGAAAAAGGATCGGCAGTTGTTGCGGTGAATTTATCAAACGAAGAATCCTATCATAATGAACTCAATCTAAAATTAGTGCGTGAAACACAAGAACTTGCTAACAGAATTGTAAAAGAACCTCTTATTCACCTTGTCAGTGCCTACCCCGCTGCTCCTTTAAACATTGCAACAGAACTGCCTGATTTTGATCCCAATGTATATAATCAGGCATTACGCGGTCAGCACTTGGTCGCAATGAAAGAACTACGACAAAAATTTTGTATCAGTGAAGAGCAAACGCATGTTCAGGAAGGTTTGCCGGAAAAAGTCATTCCTGAAATTTGCGAGGAGATTAATGCTGGTGTGGTTGTTTTAGGCATTCTTGGACGTACTGGTTTATCTGCTGCATTTCTTGGTAATACTGCAGAACATGTTATCGATCGGTTAAAATGCGATCTACTGGCAATTAAACCTGATGGTTTCGTTTGTCCGATTGATGTGGATGAATAATAATCGACAATGATTCAATAGTTTGCCTGAAACTTGAATAAATCCTATTTCAGGCAAACTATGATTACCAAATCAAAAATTCAAATTTCTGGCCGCATTTCTCAGACGTTCATCTCCACGCCGATCATATTTTTGGGTTGTCGTAATACTTGAGTGTCCCATTGCATCTTTAACAGTCACAATATCTTCGCCATTATCCAACATAGCTGAGGCAAAGGTTCTACGCAGATCGTGAGGAGCAAATTTTTCTATTCCGCTTTCAATCCTGCGAGTTTCCAATATGTGATAAATAGCCTGATCGGAAAGGCGGTTTTCTGTTACATCATCATGCCGTCGGATACGAGTAAATAATGGCCCGGCATGATCTCCCCGAACTTCATCGACCCAACGATTCAATCGCCTCCATGTTCCTTCCGGCATATATGACAAACGTTCTTTGTTTCCTTTCCCCATCACTCTTAATGCTTGTTCACGATAAATGATATGTTTCAGATCTAATGAGACAATTTCTGAACGGCGCAGACCACAACCTACCAAAATGCCAATAATGGCTGCATCGCGTAAGCCTTTTGTACTGAGATCGTTTTCACAAGTATAAAATAAAGTCTTAATTTCATAACGCTCAAGCGCCCGCCCTTTGGGTAAGCGACTTCCTCTGACAGAACGTACTTGTTTAATGTGTTGAAAACTATCTGTGTCAAGCTGTTTCATTGTCCAGGCTTCTAATGCAACTCCCTTCAATGCAGAAAGATAAGTATTGATCGTTGCAGGTGCTTTGCCTGAATCAGAGAGCAATTCCATAATAGCCTGAATATGATGGCGTCGTAGATTACTCCATAAACAGTCCTGAACATTTTGGTAACTCAGCATTTTTGCCACAATATTAAGAAATGACTTCATAGTTTGGCGACTTCGCTTTGAACCAAGACTGACAAGATATGCAATGGCAGGATTGTCATATACTTGATGACCAAGTGCCGACAATGGCATAACCATGCCCTGATTTTGATAGTCGCTAGAATTATGTTGCTCATCAGAAGGCACAATCAGTGAGTTTTTCTCCTCTTTATTTTTATCGTTCTTCTCATCTTTATAGTGCATAACTGCCCTCTGACTCTAATGTCTATTGATTGCGCTACGTAAAAATTGGGACTTATGACTCACACGATATTATTGTGAAAATCTTACTTTTTCAAATGTATATTTTAATAAGTAGAGAAAATATGGTAGGAAGCCCGTAGTGTTTAGTTGTTGAATATAGACAATAAAGTTTGTACATAAGGGATAGCTACTGATGCATAACCTATTGATACGGAGTCTGACATTCAGTGACGTTTATTGTTTGAAAAAGAAGAAACCGTCACTAAATTTTTCTGGTTGGAAGAAAATGAATTAGTGACGGCATAAACAGCATTCAAGTTATATTAATATCATACTGACTCAGTATCGCTGCTGATTAACAACATTCTCCACGCCCGCCTGCCAGCTGCGGATCTGCCAGACACCGTTATCTGTGCGTATTACCATCCAAGTAGATCACCCAATAATTACCTGATCTCTTTCATGGTAATACGCACATACCACCGTGCCACTTTTCACCCCCATCGCCGTTCCCGCCTCATCTCCCAATGTCTGCGGGACAAAACTTTGCCCGAATACCACCACTGGCTGCCCTGCCCGTACTGATGAGACCGGTGCAGAGGAATCTTCCAGTTTAGCGATTACGGGATAAGGAATCGGAGGAGTGGCCGGTCCCAGTGGGGTTTTGCAAACATCGGGAACCAGACTGATAATCAACCATTGAGTATCTTTACGGGCAACATAGTTATCCGCCATGATCCTGCTCTTGTTCAGGTGCAAATGTGATTAAGGGGCTTTGGGGTTTATTTCAAACCGGGCTTCCGCCGCTTTGACGATGCCCCGGTAATTGGGTTTAACAGACTGATATCTTCACTTCCCTCCAATAAGCTCACATCAGACGGAATATTATGCTTAAATTTCAAGTTATTTTTTATTTGAAAGATTTTTATATTAATAATTTAAAAATAAAATCCATAGTAAAAGGAATGCTTCTTTACTTTAAAGGAGTAAAGGCAAGAATCTGCATTATGATTTTCAATTGTATTTGTTATGAAGTTACATAACATTAAAGACCAGTAAAATAACAAATAGAAACATATTATTAACAATCATTGTAATCGTTAAGTTATTTTACTTTATCCCTGCTAACTATCTAACGGGATATAAGTTATGGTATTGATTATTTTGTTATTTTTAGTGTTATTTTTAGTGTTGTTGAGAAGATGATTTGGTTAAAGGTTGATTGCCACCATTGGCTGATCCTGCACGGGCGTTATACCTGTATTGCCCGTAAACCGCGTTGTGGATCTTGTATTATTGAAGATCTGTGTGAGTTTGGGGATAAGACGGGGTAATATTATCCAGAATGCCGGTATCAATGCCCAGTGAAACGCGCCACATCGACAACCCGCTGCTGATGAAGAACCAGATGAAGAACCACTTGCTGAATAGCTTCAAGTTTAAATTCAGTGGAATATTGCCGTCTAGATGATTCCAGTTTTATACTGATACCTCACTTTCACGTTAATAAAATATTAGCAGGCTTGTGAGGTGTCGGGAATTGTTATACCACTACAGATTTTACTCATAAGCTCTTGCAGCCATTAAAATATCAGCAATAAATGCCCAATTAATATTTTCTGGAACAGGTAATTTTTGATTTAAATAATATCCATCCATATCCTCTATCCAAAATGACATAGCTTCAAGATATGAGGGCCGATCTTTATTTCTCCACTCATTCAAATTATTTCTGGCGTTTGAAGACAAAAACTCAAGAAGTTCAATGAGATCTTCTCTGGTCTTTATTTCTTTAGTATTCATAAAATATCACTCCAATGTTCTCGGTCTCCCAGCGCCCAAAAGTGTGATTCTTTTACCAGATAATCTTGTTGTCATTTTCCAATAATTCCAATTCATATCATCCACTGTCGCCCATCTAAACGGAACACGACGAAGCCCCGCTAACTTGAATGCGGCTAATCTACGATGATCTAGAGTCCATCTGTTACCCTCTGTATCTTTCCATATCCTAATTGGTCGTAAATCAGAAGGCCTCAAAGTACCATCACGCAAATCTCTTGCATTATTTAAAACAGTATAATATCTTCCTCTTCCTGTGCTATTGCTTATAGAACTTTGCATATATCGAACTTTTCTTGGATTAATTTCCCCGTCTGCGTCTGGCCTTCTACATGTTAGACCCAGTGGATCGATCCAGCTTAATGGATTAGGTGCATACTGATAAAGATTCAGTCCCCCCAACAGCCCTATCGGGTCAGGCGTAATATACTGCCCTGTGCCACAATCATAATACCGAAACCGATTATAATATAACCCACTTTCCTCGTCTTCATACTGCCCGGCAAACCGCAGGTTGCAGCTCACATGGTAATCTTCATCATTTGCCGCCAATAGCGGCATCCGTTCAGATTTACCCCACGTGGTCAGCCGACTTGCCCAGACCAGCTTACCGGATTCACTCAGTATTTCCCGCGGTGTGCCATGATGATCACTGACAATATAATGCAGTTTGCCTTTTTCATAACGCGCTGACGGGACTAATGCGCCCGGCTGATACAGCCAGCAAATACTGTGGTCATAGGCCGGGGTGCCATCTGCATACAGCGGGGTTTCTTCCACCAACTGGTTACCACTCCACAGGTAGTCATACCCCATAATGGCACCGGGTTTTGCGGTTAAATCCGGTTTACCTTCCAGCCAGCGTTGTAAATTTGCCGCAGCCAGTTTGCCATCGTGCACTTTCAGCTTGCGGATACGCCGGCCAAAGGCATCATAGCGATAGTGCCAGCGGGAACCATCCGGTGTTTCGCAGTGGGTTAGCTGATTTTGCGTATCCCAACGATAACGCCATATTTGTGGGCGAAAACCGTCACGGTGTTCGGTTTTTTCCACCTGCCGGCCATTGTCATCATAGTGGTAAGTCACGTTGCCGCGTTTAATAACCCGACCTGCCTGCTGATGCTGTTCAATCTGCTCAATCGCCCCTTTTGCATCCACCAACACATGCAAGTTCACATTGCCATTGGGGTCATAACGAAACTGCTCTTCATAGGGCAATCGGCCATTGAATTCGGCGCTAACAATCTGGTCATTCTGGTTATAGCGGTAACGGGTCTGCCCCCAAATACCGTCATCGATCATTCTGACACTGTATGCGCGGTCATACTGCCAGCTACGGTTAACCGCGGTGGCTTGCGGTGGAAAATGGGGATCGTTCTGCGCCAACGTTTCACGGAACAACACGGTAGCCCGCCCGGCGGACTGGTGTGCCAATAACCCGGTAGCAGTATACCGGCTGGCCAGAATAAACCCTTCCGCGCTTTCCCTGACCGTTTCCCGCCCTAACGTATCATGGGTAAAGCTCAACGGCGTATGCTGGTTAAACTGAAAATGGTTCACAGCCCCCATGATGTTATAACCCCAGTTCAGGGTATGCTCACCGCGGGTTTCCGCCGTTAATTGCCCGGTCAGGCTGTTCCACTCACGGGTGATTTCACGCCCATTAATGCGTTCACAAACAGGTAAACCAACCGCATCATATTCGTATTCCACTACAGCATCGTCATTGGTTGCCCTGATAAGCTGGCGACGCACGTTATATTCGTAAGTGGTGGTGGATTTCAGTTCGTACCTGTCTTCCTGCTGATGCCCGCTTTCCTGTCGGGTCAATAATCCTGCCGACGAGTAATGCCAACGCAAGACGTGGTTATCCGGATAGCGGGCCTGAATACGACGCCCCAGCGCATCATACTGATAGTCGATGGTACGGCCGGTAAAGTCGATTTCACGGATAACCTGACCCGCGGCATCCCGTTCATAGCGATACGTTTCCCCTGTCGAGGCGGTGACGGAACAAAAGCGCGTAAGGCGGTCATAACCAAAATGCAATGTCGTGCCATCCGGACGGGTCATGTGGGTCAGCAGGTCAAACGCCCCATAGCGGTAACGCGTCGTGCGGCCTTCCCCGTCAGTTACCGCGACCACACGCCGTTCGCTGTCATATTCAAGCTGTTGAGTCACCCCATCCGGCCATTCAATTTCAGTCAGGCTGCCATTATCGAGACTGGCATGAACAGCACTGTAGCGATAGCGGGTTTCCTGCTTAAGCGCATCGGTAGTACGGCGCAGACGCCCCAGTTCATCCAGTTCCAGACCGGTTGTCTGACCATCCGGTGTCATCATCGCGGCCAGCCGCTGATGCTCATCATAGGCGTAGTGCCACTGCCGGCCATCCGGCAAAAGCCGTTGCCGCAACTCGCCATGAATACCGTACTGATATGCTTCTGTATGCCCTTGTGGGTCAGTGACTGCGGTCAGATTGCCTTGCTCATCATGCTGGAAGCGCCAGATATCCCCCGGGGGTAAAATCGCTTCAATAAGCTGACCGTGTTCATTATAGTCATAATAAAAAGCGTCCCCCGTGGGCAGTATAATTTCGGTCAGTGCCCCGTCATGGTTGTAATCAAACGTGGTGTAACCGCCCAGCGGATCAATTTCCCACACTTTCTGGTTATAACGCCACTGCGTCCGGGTTTCGCGCCCTAACGGATCAACCTCACGGATCACCTGATTATTCTGGTTGTAATAGGAAAGGGTTTTTCCGCCTTCGGCATCCAGATAAGTGGTTACACGGGCCTCATCGTCATAGATAAAACGATCTGCCCAATAACCTTCGGAGGAATGGGTGGAAACGACCCGTCCACGTTCATCATAGTGAATATAAAAATCGGTCTTATCCGTATCGTGCCAGCGGGTCATAAACCCTTGTGCAGTGTATTCATGCCACAGATGATTTTGCTGAAAGGCATCACATTCGGCCAGATAGCCGTATTGGTCATAATGGCAGGTGAGTAACCGTTGCTGGATCTGCTGGAAATGGTAATCCATTGTCCGGAGCTGATGATCCTGATAGTGAAGGGCTAAGCGGAAACCATCATTGCGCACCACTTCAATCAACTGATGCTGATCGTTATAGATAAACTGAATATGATTCTGATGGCGATCTGTGATGGCAGACAGCCGACGCCGGTTACCCTCAATCTGGTTAAAATGGAGAGTTTGCTGGTTTTGTTTATTCACCAAACGCAATTCACCATTGAGTTCACCTGTCAGCAAACAATGACGCAGATGGCGATTACGTGCCAGCACCTGATTTTCCGGTGTCGAAAAAGCATAAACCTGCCCGTCAGCATCGGTAAAATGGATTTCTTTGCCATTTACTACTAATTGACGTGACCAGTCATCGGCCCATTTAGGTCCCAATAATCCATTTAGGGAAGCGGTAGAGCGATAGGTTCGGTTTAAAGTAATCGGCAACAGACCGGGAATGGCAATAATTGAGAATGTTTGTAGGTAATCGCCTGAGGTGATATCGACAGGTTCGCCTTTTCCACAGCAACCCCCTGTACAGTTAGGATGTTCTTGATCAGATTGGTGAGCAGGATCTTCTTTATTGTTTTTTTTATTTGGTTTATTGGAAGTAGGTTTTTTTGCCTGATTATTAACTTTACAACCTCCTTCTTTTTTCTGTGGGTGCTGTTTAGGTTTTTTGTCTGATGAAAATATCTTTTTCTCTACTTTTTTAATTACTTTTTTAATTACTTTTTTCCCTACTGATTTAATTATTTTTTCCCCTACTTCTTTAATTTCTTCTTCCCCTACTTCTTTAATTTCTTTTTCCTCTACTTCTTTAATTTCTTTTTCCTCTACTTCTTTAATTTCTTTTTCCTCTACTTCTTTAGAACGACCTCTCGTAAATGGTATAATAGAAGCAAATGGTGTAGCAACAGTTCTGAACCATTCACCTAATTGGCGCCATCTACCGAATCTATCTTGTAGTGATTCCGACTTAACAGGCGGATTGGCTTCTTTCGGACTTCTTTTTGCCTGTGGTGCCTGCCCCACAATAGTCCCCACCGTATTCCCTGTTCCCGTTGGGCTATCATTTTTTGTGCCTTTTGCCATATATCCTCCCTTATGCCCCATTCATCCAGAATTTATCTGTATGGCGCAATATCAATTTGCCATCAGCCCTCACGGTTTGCGTATGTTCTTCCGGGTGACACTTTCCCCCTACTGTGCCACTTTTCACCCCTGTAGCTGTCCCCGCCTCATCCCCCAATGTCTGCGGGACAAAACTTTGCCCGAATACCACCACCGGCTGCCCGTTTGCCCGTACCGATGTGACTGGTGCAGAGGCATCTTCCAGCTTTGCTATTACGGGATAAGGAATCGGAGGAGTGGCCGGTCCTATCGGAGTTTTGCAGACATCGGGAACCAGACTGATAATCAACCATTGAGTATCTTTACGGGCAACATAGTTATCCGCCATGATCCGGCTCCTGTTCAGGTGCAAATGTGATTAAGGGGGCTTTGGGGTTTATTTCAAACCGTGCTTCGGTCACTCTGATGGGGAAGTCAATGCTGAAATGCAGACGAAAAGTCAGCTCCAATGTCATTGCATCGGTATCAACGATCAGTGTGTCAAGGTTCATCAGAACCGGGAATAGAACGCCATCCTCCATGCGGAACAGGATAAAAGGACGATGTCCCGGCAGTTCGGTTTGTAAGGAGCCATCCGGTGTCAGATTAGTCAGTTGCAGCGTGATATCGGTGGACGGCCAGTCAATCTGCTGATCCTGCGGGGCGCTATTCCAGTAACCGAAATCAAAATCCTGTGGCAGGTAAGGATGGCGCTCGTCCAGCCACGTCTGGTCATAAGTGCCGGCCAGTGTTCGCCGTGGCAGCCACGCCCGCCCGATAACGCCCATACCCTGCGGTTGACAGGCTGGCTCCATGGCTGAGAAACGGCCTGCCAGCATATCAATAAAATGGTGTGCAGTTATCGGTGCATTCGGATGGATAATGCGCGGTGCCGGATAACGAAGCAGATCTTTCGCCTTCGCATACCACGGCAAAACAAACCCCGTACCAATGGGATTGTATTCATAAACTGCATGAGCTATGGGAGCCTTTGCGCCATCAGGGTGCTGGCGGCGTTGTTCAGGAGAGAGCTTGTCTTCCTCTGTTAATGCCTTCGCCGCTTTATCATCCTCGGCTTCAATCCGGCATCCCCCGCCAAAGGCATCACAATAATCAAGAGGTAAATGGTTAAATGGTTTGGGATCAGAAAGCTGCCATTGCCCGTTATCGGTGCGGAAAAATTCCCGTTCACCTGTAATATGCAGTGTCTTATCCAGCAACATGTCGCCATTGGCATCCATGACTGACAAACGAACAGGAAAAGATGAGCAGGGCTTACCTTCCGGTGCATAGGCAGTGCCATTGACAATTACGTCACACTTGGGCTTAAACGGCGCCAGATCACTTTCCTGCAATACCTGTGAGATGTTCAATGCGCCCCGGTATTGATCCTGTACACATAAGGACATAACCGGCAGCAGTTCAGCCAGATATTCACCCTTCCCTGCGGGCAATAGCTGATAACCCACTTTCATGGCAATCACATCGTATTCCTGATCTTCTGTATCCAGCATCCGGTAGTTCATCACCGAAAAGGGGGTGTGATTCCTGAATTCCATCGCCCTGTCTCCTTAATTCAAATCAATGTCTTTGCCGTGGATTTGCACAGGGCCGCTGGCTTCGAACAGGAACTCTTCCCCTTTGATGGTAATTTTGCCGTCTTTGTCCATACGCAATGTGCTGTTACCGCATTTCAATTCAATCACCTTACCTGCCGAAATAAACAGGGTTTGTCCCACAGATACTTTTTTCTGCATACCGACCGATTCATTTTGACTTATGGAAACCGTGGTATTCATACTGGCGCCAACGTTAATGGTATAAGCCTGTCCCACTGTCAGAGTCTTGGCCAGCCCGACCACTTTGGTGCTGGTCTGTTGCACAACTTCCTGTTTGTTTTTTTTCACAATGACGGCCTGATTATCATCAACCGTTTCAGTGTGATTACCCAGCACTTGGGTGGTACGGTTATTCAACACTTTGGTATTCATATCCTTCTGGGCATGAATGAAGACTTCTTCACTGCCTTTGGCATCTTCAAACCGCAGTTCGTTGAACCCTTCACCTTTGTGGGTATGCGTTTTGAACGTGGTGCGGGTTTTCTCGGCAGGTAAATTAAGAGGCGGTCGGTTACGGCCGTTATAAGTACCGCCCGTCACGATGGGACGATCAATATCGCCATTAAGATAAGAGACAATTACCTCCTGACCAATGCGGGGGATCGCCATAAAGCCAAATCCATTACCGTTCCAGCCCTGTGCTACACGTACCCAGCATGATGAGCCATCTCCCGCTGGATCATGACGATTCCAGTGAAAATGCACTTTAATGGCACCATGTTTATTGACAAAAATTTCTTCACCAGGTGGTCCAACAACCGTCGCCAGTTCATCACCATCCGCCAGCGGCTTATAACGGTACGGCGGGCGCCAGTCATTTTTCCCCGGAATAAACGTAATATTATTCGTTAATGTTGTCCCTTCACCGGCAATGCCTGCGGCTTGTGGCTGAGAACCATAATGATTCACCGTGACAATCTGCCAACGATTATTCATGGTCGCAATGGGATGGGATTGCAGGGTAAAAATTTTACCGGGACGTAACTGGATACAATTGGTTTGTGCCGAACCCGATTTACTTTCGTTATTCAGTTGATTAAGGCGCACATCGCCCAAGGGTTTGCCTTCTTTGCTCCACGGAAAACGGCCATAACTTTCAAATACCGCATGACGCCCGCCCTGCGGTAACGTGGCCTGTGTCTGCAACGGCAGGGAAGGCCGCAGGTAATTGTAGTCTTTGTGAATATACTCATCCGGACAGAGGTATTCTGCGTACTGCCACTGCCAGGCGGTGGTATCTTTGTCATCGGTACTGGGCTGGACGTTGTAAGTCAGATTAAGATCCGCCGTCATCCCCAAATGGGAATCACTGAAAAACAGTTGTTCTTCTTCAAACCAGAAAGCAATCCCCTCTTCTGCCGCCAGCCGACACCAGAAGTCATAGGCAGATTCGCGTTTTTGCGTCGTGTATTCCCGTACCGGATGAAGCTGACTGTCTTCATAAAATTTGTTATCCGATTTAACACGGTGCTCTTTTAATAACTGTTTAAGAATATCCGGCACAGATTGGCGCTGAAACAGGCGGCTATCCTGATGAAGCGTCATTCGCCACATTTCAGGCCGGATAGTAAAAGAATAGTAAGTTTGCCTTCCGTCGGTATTACCCTGCGAAGCCCCTGCCACGATACCTTTAACGGTACGTTCTGCCTTACCGTTACGGGTTACCGTCAGAGAGGCATAGGTGCCAAGTTGATCGTTGAGTACCACATTATCAAGCTGACTGACTACCGTCAGAGACAAATGATAAAGCTGTGATAATCCTTCCTGTAAGTTGAAATTGACTACCTGAAAAGTTGTGCTCGATAACGCACCGATTTGACACGTAAAGACTAATCCATCCATTTTGCAGCTCCTCACATAATGGGACGATACCCTTGAAGCGGACAAGGCGATAAACGCCAGCGGAGATTGGAAGTATTCCCGATGACGGTCATTCGCATACGCATATCTTCGGTAAGACAGAACGGCAAAAACTGGTACAAGGCATTGGCAAACCGGAACAGTTCGCCCTGACCGGTATAAACAGATTCATCCAGTGTCAGTTCAATATGTACACAACGGTGAGGAATGCCACGGATAAGCCAATCACCCGGCTCAGATTGAATGGCTAAAATACCCGCAGCCATTCGCTTGATATCACGGTGGATATGGCGGTCAAGGTCAGCGTAAAAATCGTAATCGAGTAATAGCTGCTTTAGTGAAGAGACTGAATTCAACCAGAAACCATTTGCACCATAATGAGACAATAATTGCCAATATCGTGAAGAATCGGTCACGGGTGGGTAACTGGGGGCAGTAGGCGTAAGATTTCTGGCTTGCAAACTATCAGGAATATCCTCACTGGTATAACAGATGTCACCTTTCGCCAATGTCGGCAGTTCTGTTGCAAATGCGACAAAATGGCAGGTAAATTCCTGTTCCGGCGCTTTTTCCATCGGTCGGGCATAACGATCATAAAAAATCAGGGCATATTCCAAACGCTCCAGTAAATCGCGGGTGATATCCAACGCATAAAACCAGATTTCTTCATCAGCATGACGAAAAAAATGCGTGAATTCACTCATAGGATAAAACTGACATCGTTTACCACGTTCTTTACCCGGCTCATCTTTTAATGCAAGGTCAGTGATATGCAGTATTCCTTGCTGTGGTGGCAAAGGCAGCGGGTAACGGGCTGTATCTGGCGCAAAAGCGAGTGTCAGTTGTGACTCAGGTTCAAGATTCACCGCAGGAACACAATGGAGATGGAAAGCATCGGATAATTGTGCTTCAGACAAAGAAAGCACGTGATTCAATTTCAATATAACGCTGAACTGCCGGCTTTCCGTCATGGATAAACGGTGACACATGACGGTTGGTAAATTCAGCGTCAGGAAATGGTGTACATGAGGCAAATAAAGCGATTCCATCAATATTTGGGGTGCCCAGTTACCTTCTGCTGAAGTGGGTGATGGTGAGATTAAACGTGACGTGCCTGACATGGGTTCAAACCAGAGCGGTTCGGCAGGGTAAGTCAGCCCGTTTTGATGTAACTCCGCACCGATCAGAGTCTGGCACAATGCCTGCATCAAATTATCCGCAATGGCTGCGTCAGAGCTGAGAAACAGACTGATAGGACGTATAAGCCAGTGATCATCCCGGCCGGTATATTGAAAAGTCAGGGTAATACAACTGGTTTCTGCCTGATAAGTGATATTCCGTGCAACCAATATCAGAGGCTCAATATCACACGCCCGGCTTGTCAAAAATTTTGTGCCCGTACTACTTGATGAGACTTCTGAATACTTAGGCAAAGTAACAGTAATATCATCCCCTTCCGCTGCATTAAATTGAACGATACTTGTTGCAGGAATACCTTTGACAGGCAGCGCATTCAATCGTTGCAGTAAAGGCAGAGTCAGCTCAGGAAAGGCATCATCCACTTTTTGATGCACGCGAGCCATTAATGCTGAAAAGCCCTGATTGACTCTTTCGATATCAGGATCATATTCCCCTAAGATTTTGGCTAAATGAGGTTTTTCTTCACCAGATAATTTTCCAAGTTGCTTCAGGTAGTCCAATTCCCACTGATAATAATATTGAAAAAAATCCATACTTCCCTCCAATAAGCCCACACTAGACGGAATATTATGCTTAAATTTCAAGTTATTTTATTACTAATAAGATTTTTATATTTATTATTTAAATATAATCACTATAATAAGATAAATTATTCTTTTATTTTAAAGGAGTATATGAAGTTACATAGCATTAAAGATCAATAAAACAACAAATATAAACATATTGTTAACATTTATTATAATAGTTAAGTTATTTTACTTTATTCCTGCTATTTATCTGACTGAGTGTAAATTATAGTGCTGATTGTTTTGTTATTTTGAATGTTGTTGAAAAGGTGATTTGGTTAATGGTGATCCAGATTTTGGCCGCAGTTGCTGAAGCAGAGCGTGAGCGTATTCTTGAACGTACCCATGAAGGCCACCAATTTGCGAAAGAGGCAGGCGTCAAGTTTGGCCGTAAACCGCACAAAAGCACAGCCGAAGCCAATAAAATGATAGCCCAGAAAATTTCGATGAAAGAAGTCATGAAAAAGACGGGGATATCCAGAGCGACCTACTTTAGGCTGAAAGAAATGATTTAATTTTGCACAGTGAACTTCCCGAGGGAATGGGCAGTGCGCTGGGGAAAAGCTGCACTATTCTTGCGGGTGAAAGTCCCGCCGTAGAAGGATACCCATTATGAAGATAATTCCGGTGACTTTTATGTTAACGTTAAAGTAGAGTCACGTTATTCTCCTCTCCAGGAAATAAAATAAATAATCTCTATACCTAACCCGCAACTTTCTGCGGGTTTATCATTTCCATTAATAATAACCCATAAATACCGTTTTAATTCGTAATGACATTTTTTATTGCATCCTGTGTGAATTCGTTACGCTGTTATCTCACTGATTAGGGAATTTCTGATCAAAATATTAGCAGGAATGGTAATATATTTGTCGCTATGTTCTATTGAAATCAATTAACACTACCGAGGATTTTCAGGTAGTTCAAAATGAAAAAAACAGGCAAGTTTGCAGAGTTTTAACCCATGATAATTTAGATATCATTAGTACATTAGCCTCCAAGCCATCAACGGATCCGGCGTGGACTGATGTTCAATCAAACAATAAATGTAAGCGTCTCCTTGGGTTGTCCCAACCGAGTACAATACATCACTGTGCAACTGACGTAACTGCCGGTCAACAAAACTCCCGGGCTCCAGTTTCAGGGTGGTTAAATCACACAATGACCGGATCTCTTCGGGCAAATAAAGGGATAAAAACTCTCTGGCGGTGTCAGGCTGCGTTAAGAAATGTTTGAATAACGCGTCATGATGAGGCTTCTTTACTTTCTTTTTCTTTGCCACACTCCGTCTCTCTGTTTTGTCGGTTGTTTATTGCCAATGCTATATTTTCTCTGGAAAATCGGCAATCAATGGACCGTCTATTATACCCGCATCCGGCTAATCTGATGCACAACCTATTGAAGTGGCAGAAACTCTGGTCACACTGGGGATAGGCATTGAAGGAGGAACTATGAACAATAACGTACAAAGCAGACCGGACAATGACCAAGTCGTCATTGGTGTTGATGTCGGTACAGGCAGTGCCCGTGCCGGTATTTTTGATATGAACGGTAAAATGCTGGCATCAGCCAAACACGATATAACACTTTATCGTAATGGTACTAATAATGGTGCTGGTTTTGTCGAGCAATCCAGTCGTGAAATCTGGGATGCGGTCTGTTATTGCGTCAGAGAGGTGATGTCGCGTTCTGAAAGCACACCGCAACAAGTTGCCGGTATCGGTTTTGATGCCACCTGTTCATTGGTTGTGTTAGGTAAAGATATGGAACCGATTTCTGTCAGCCTGAGTGAAGATCCGAACCGCAATATTATCGTCTGGATGGATCACCGGGCGACAGCACAGGCAGAACGCATCAACGCATCAGGTCATTCAGTGCTTAACTATGTCGGCGGTAAAATTTCCCCTGAAATGGAAACACCGAAAATTCTCTGGCTGAAAGAAAATCGCCGCAAAGCTTTTGATGATGCATGGCAATTCTTTGATCTGGCCGATTTTCTGACCTGGAAATCCACCGGATCTCTTTCCCGCTCTACCTGTACCGTGACCTGTAAATGGACCTACCTTGCGCATGAAAAACGTTGGGATGCGGATTACTTCCGTCAGATCGGTCTGTCTGAACTTGCAGATGAAAACTTTGCCCGTATCGGACAGAGCATTGTCGAACCGGGAACACCTTGTGGTCAGGGACTGACAGAAGACGCAGCACAACAGATGGGTTTATTAGCAGGCACCCCAGTCGCCGCTGGAATGATTGATGCCCACGCAGGTGGTATCGGTACTGTCGGTGTCAACGGTGATGCAACCCATAACATGGCTTATGTGTTCGGCACCTCTTCCTGTACGATGACAACAACTCAGGAACCGGTATTTATACCCGGTGTCTGGGGCCCCTACTTCTCTGCGATGATCCCCGGTATGTGGCTGAATGAAGGTGGGCAAAGCACAGCGGGAGCGGCAATCGACCAACTGTTGTCTTTGCACCCTGCTACCGTGGCAGCTAAAGCAATGGCAAAAGAGAAAAGTATATCTCTGCCGGTTTTTTTAGCTGATATGGCTATGAGAAAAACGCAATCCGCTTCCCAGGCTGTCGAACTGGCAGAAGGTATTCATGTCGTTCCTGAGTTTCTGGGGAACCGCGCTCCTTTTGCCGATCCTCATGCTCGGGCGGTCATTGCCGGATTGGGTATGGAAAACAGCCTCAATAATCTGCTTTCTCTATATATCGCTGGTGTGTGCGGTATCGGTTACGGGCTACGTCAGATTATCGAAGCACAGGCGAAATCTGGGGTAATAATTGAAAATATTGTCATCAGTGGAGGAGCCGGTCAGCATCCTTTCATCCGCCAGTTACTTGCAGATACCTGCGGTGTGACGGTGGTTGCAACCCGAGCCAGTGAACCTGTTCTGCTCGGTTCCGCTATTCTGGGTGCAGTTGCCGGTGGCATTTTTGCGGGTGTCGGACAGGCGATGGCGCATTTTTCTGCCATTGACCGCACATACCAGCCAAATGAGCGCTATCGCGAACGCCATAACATCCGTTTTGCATCATTTCAATGTCTCCAGCAATGTGCCAGAGAGCTTAAAGGTTAAGTCCATAGCTTCGACTAAAAATATTTTTCTAGCTGTATTTGTATTTCGTTTTTATCGTAACTGTATTGCCAGCTTACATTGCTACGATTGTGCAAGTGGCGGAAAGTGACAGAAGGTGTCATCCCCCAGATTTTGCTGGCAGGAAATTTAACGGAAGCGGTATAGATCTGTTCATTATCTTGACGTTTGGCACCCAATAATGCGCTGTAGGCGCCAAAACGTTGCGTTTTCAGTGTGGCAAACAGCGAACCATCAATGCCGGAATAAAGTGGCCCGGCTATCCCCGCAGTAACTCCCCATTGTTGATAGCGAGCTGCCGGTTGTTGATTGTTTCGATAGCTCCAGCCAGTGCCGCCAAACAGAATAAAATCGTTGCCGATAGCATGGGAGAGATTGAAATAAGATGAGGAAAGTTCGCCATTTTTCCAATGATAAAGAGGCTGATAACTGAATCGCTTATGTTCAAATTCAGCGCTGAGGAAGGTTTGATCAGAGATAGCCCATTGCCATTCTATTTTGGCAGCGACAGCATGGTATTCGGTTATTCCGGCTTGTTGTTTATATTCAAACAAAGGAGCAAAGGATAGGTCATTATTCCTGCTTTTAAAATTGTAGCCACTGATCAGCAAAAACGTGTTTTCGTTTCCGTTATGGAAATGAGGATAGATTTCACCATCAATCATTCCGCGACCAAAAATGCCGTGGTGGCCAACAAGCTGGTAACGCCGGCTTAATGTAACATGATAAGCGCTTCCCCATTCTTTGATCGCTTTTGGTATTTCCCGTTCAATTTTACATTCTCCTTTTAAAATAAGCAGACAGTCCGGTTTCATATTTGGAGACATATTTATATTATCGTTATAGATATAACTGAGTGAAAACGAACTGTGCCAGCGGTTTCTTTGGGTGATTGCTTTTATATAACCGTCGATGTTCTTCAAAACGATTGCGGGTAATTGATGCTGTTTACTTAATTCATCCATTAACTGTTTGGCTTCCCGATTTTTATGATCTTCAAAATAGACACGAGCCAATTCCAATTTGATGCGGGTGAAATTCGGTTTTTGACGCAGGATTTTTTGATAGAGGGAAGCTGCGAGAGTTAAATTCCCCTCACGACGTGCCAGCCCACCCAGGGCAAAATTGACCAGCATAACATCATGCCCCGGCAATTTTTGATAAACCGACAAAAAGCGTCTTACATCTGACCATTGCTGATAATTAATGGCAAGGTACAGTGCTTGACCGATATCCTTAAGATTGTTTTTAACCTTAAATTCTTGCCCATGAATCTTTGGTGAAATCTCATTTGATATATCATTGGCGTAGCCTGTTGAAAAAAGGAGTGATGTCAGTAGTGACGCAAGTAATACAGCCACGTTTCTCTTGCCAGTCATAGGGGAAACCCGCTTGCAAAATCCATCTTCTGAGCAGAATTGGCGATAGAAGGCCGTAATAAATAAGGCAGAAGATGAGGAAGAGAAGAAGATAACAGTGTCAAAATGGCACTGTTATCTTTGTGAAATTAGCAGCTACTGTCTGTTACCGCCAAAAGCAGTATCTTTGCTTCTGTCGCTATCAAATTTGGCATATCCCGCTAAAGCGGAGGCAGAATCACCGTAGAATTTCCCATCAGTGACACCATTAATATTTCCATTGGCTGTGGCTTTGCCTGAAAACCCGGCATCCTGATTGATATTGGCATCAATACCTATATTGAGAGAATTATTGCTGAGTGAACCATTTAGTTTTTGGGCATCAAAATCAGCGACTAGCCGACCGGAGAGGAGGTTATGGCCATTATATTGGTTCAGGCCTTTCACATTATAGATTGCAGTACCGCCTTTTGGCATATTGGTTGTAACATCTTTGCCTGTATAAAAAACAGTGTGGGTCTTATCTGATTTATCTGGCGTTTTTTGTGCCCATTCACCGAAGTAAACCTCCTCATTGGGGACTTGAGCAACATCAATATACTGATTCTCAATACCGGGAAGGTTCTCCAGTTTGAAATCATAGATGCCATTATTGTCGCGTTTAGCCAGTCTTTTCAGTTTAGATGCAGTAAAGAGTTTATTTTTTACGATGGGGAGAGAGATACCAATAGCCGGCTCATTATCTTTCTCTCCGAGTATAAGATGTGGTGTAGTTTCTGTTTGGCTTATACCATACCCAACTTTTGCTTGGGCTTGTGTTATCAATCCCAAAACGCCTAATATTGCGATTAATATATTGACCTTTTTCATTAATAACCTCACTGAGTGTACAGAATACGCTGCTATCTATTCATACATGGTATTTTTAGTTTTCCGCTCTGAATAAATTACACTCAGAAAATATCGATGTGAATAAAAAGTGATATTTTGTTAATTATTGGTTAATAATTGTTGGGCATAAACAGGAGCTAATCTGCAATCAAACCTCCCGGCACAATTCAACGCTCAAGTTCAATCAATGTTTGTCGTGTTATGCTTATCCAGCCAGCATTCTGTCCGGGCATTAAACGCTTGCAAAGTAGCAAATCCTGCATAGTTATTGACAACACTGTAAGCTCCCTGCTGGAAGGGAAAAGACCACATAGCAGTGACAGGTAGTTTTAGTAATTTGGTTATCATCACGCCTAAAACCCCTTGATGGGCAATTATTAGTTGATTTTTCCGGGCAGTATCAGAACAAGAAATAGCAGAATGCAGCTCCTCAGTGTATTCCTCTACCCGCGCTGAAAAATGCCGGAATGGCTCTCCCCCGGTTGGACAACCATTTTGCCAATCTGCCAACCAATGTAACCAGGCCTGTGGATCTTCTTCGGCAATATCTGTGTGATGACGCAGTTCCCATGCTCCAAAATCCAACTCATTGAGACGGTACTCACTTTGTATGGTTAATTCAGATGTATTTGATTGCGCAATAATTTGGGCTGTTTGTTGTGCCCTTTGCATTTCACTACAGTGCATAGATTGAAAAGTGATGTTTTTCAGTGCATCAGCGACTTGCTGTCCCTGCTGTATCCCAATTTCAGTTAAAGGTAAGTCGGTTTTGCCACAAAAGACACCATCAATATTGGCTTGTGTCTGCCCATGTCGAACAAGAAACAATCGCATCTGATTATCCTCTCTTTGTTGGCTTTGTTTATTACCGTCAACGTCATGGCATGACTTCACTGGATTTGTGTCCATGCATTAACTGGTAAATCCGCGCGATATCCAGATGCTCACGCATACTGGCAGCCAATATATTAAATTGTTTTTCTTTGTGCTGGCGGTAATTAAAAGCCATATTTTCTAGTGGAGAGTAACCTTTTCTTATGCGCAGTTGATTTAATAACGGGCGGGTAAACGTGTTTTGATCAAATAAACCATGCAGGTAACTTCCCATTACCAGACCATCCTGTGTAACAGCTCCGTCAAACCACGTTTTTTCTTCACCATTGTGTAAATGCATTTTGGCGAAAGGCATTGCCTGCTTACCAAGCCGGGTGGTTCCCATATGGATCTCATAACCCACAATAGGTTGTTCGCTGCATAATTTCAGCATGCCTGATAACACAGGTGACACAACTCCCCTGACCTGTGCGGTCTGTTTTTCGCTACTAAATTCTGTTTCAGTATCCAATAAACCTAAACCTGCCATTTGGGTTAAGCCGGATTCCACTCCATCCACAATCTGTTTACCCAATATTTGATAGCCCCCACAGATCCCGATAATCGGCACGTTTTTCTGCTGTGCTGTGATAATTGCCTGCTCAAAGCCCTGAGTTTTCAACCAGGTCAAATCTCCTAACGTATTCTTGCTACCGGGCAGAATAATGAGATCGGCGCCCTGAAGTTCAGAAGGATCGGAGACATAACGCAAATGCACATCCGGCTGAGCCGCCAGCGCATTGAAATCGGTGAAATTAGCAATATGAGGGTATTGGATGACAACAATATCCAGACAATCTGCGGTTTTTCGCTTCTGTTGGTCATATTTACCCACCTGCAAAGCGACGCTGTCTTCATCTTCCAGATCAAGTTCCAGCCACGGCAATACTCCCAATATTGGTACTTGTGTTAAGGCTTCAATCTGTTCAATTCCTGATTGCAACAAAGATATATCACCGCGAAATTTATTGATGATGACACCCTTGATGCGGACTTTTTCCTCCGGTTTAAGCAAAGCCAATGTGCCGTAGATGGATGCAAATACACCGCCACGATCAATGTCTGCCACCAAAATGACAGGGGCATCCACTAATTCGGCCATGCCCATATTGACGATATCGCGATCACGCAGATTGATCTCTGCCGGACTGCCCGCCCCTTCTAACACGATGATATCCGTTTCCACTGCTAACCCGTTATATGCCATCAAAATCTGCTGAAGCAATCGGGGCTTATGCTCGTGATATTCCACCGCGTTCATGCTGCACATGACTTTCCCCATAAAAATCACCTGAGCCTTGCGATCGCTGGTAGGTTTCAACAATACCGGATTCATACGCACATCCGGCGCAATTCCGGCTGCTTCCGCCTGAAATATCTGCGCTCGTCCCATCTCTTTGCCATCTGCGGTAATCCCGGAATTAAGCGCCATATTCTGGGATTTAAAGGGAGCACAACGATAACCATCCTGTGAAAATATCCGGCAAAATCCTGCTACCAGTACACTTTTGCCTACATCCGATGCCGTGCCCTGAACCATCAGCGATAATGTCATTCTGTTTTCTCCCTTATTCTAAGGTGACTGTTCTACGGTGACTTGTTTCGCGGTAATTTGCTTCGCAATGATAGAGAAAAGTTCCTGCTCGGTCTTGCACAGAGGCAATCCGCCTTCAGTGTGTACTTTCACCAGCCACGGTTGTGCCAATCCCGCTTGTTCAAGCTGTGTTTTTTGTAGTAATACCGTCTCAGGCTTGCCGGAACTTATCATCTTCCCATTTGCCAGCACATATAAACCATCACAAATCTGGTAGATTAAGTCTATGTCGTGACTGGAAATAATGATCCGTTTTCCCTCAGCAGCAATCGTATTGATAATGTCTAACATTTGTTGACGACCAGCGGGATCAAGTCCCGCTGTTGGTTCATCCAGCAATAAGTAATCAAACTCCATGACCAGCGCCCCTGCAATGGCCACTCGTTTTTTCTGACCAAAACTTAGATATTGAATCGGTTTATTGCGAAAAGTATGCGCATCTACTCGTGTCAGCGCATATTCAATCCTGCGCTGTATCTCAGTTTCATCAATACCCAGATTACGTAAACTAAAAGCAAGATCGCTTTCGATATCGGTATAAAAGATTTGCTGGTCAGGGTCCTGAAACACGGTGACAACCCGCTGGCGCAAATCCATCAACCCTTTTTTGCTGTAATCCAAAGGAGCGTTATTCCACCAGACCGCCCCTTTTTGTGGACGTAAGATACCGGAAAGATTCATGAGTAAGGTTGATTTACCACACCCATTCGCTCCGATAATTCCCGTGACTTGATGGCGATTAAAATCAAGCGTCAAACCTTTCAAGATGGGTTCGTCCTGATAACTGAAATACAGTGACCGAGTTTCTAACATATTGTCCTCTCCTGTTTTTTCAATCCATGTTTTCCAACTTCCACCCTATGTTTCTCACCTCTTATATCTTCAATTCATGCCCATCATTCATATAATTCATGCTCATCATTCATAAATGAAAATCACCCTGATATAACTTAAGTTCCAATGCCACACTCATTTGCTGATAACGACTCATCACCCGCGCAAACAACATGCTGATTAACATTGCCAGTGATCGGTAACCTGTTCGCAAAGAGCGATAACCGAATCGCAGTGATTGCGCATGATGAATCGCTACTGCTTCCTCCAAAAAGATAAAAATAAAGCGCCACGTCAGAAGGATTTGTTCAATCAGCAGATGAGGAACGCGGCAAAATTTAAGTAACTTGATCATCTGCTCAAAGGGCATGTTCATCATGAACCAAAATGTTGCAGATAATGCAGCAAGGCTACGCCAGAGAGTTTGGTTAGCTATCTGGACGCCTTGCGGATCAATGCCGAACCAGTACTGTCCAGCCTGGAATCCCCATAGCAGACTCTCCGGCTGAGTGCCTGCGGACAACACAATGGCAACCAAGCCGAATGCCAGAAATCCGACGGGGATTAACAGCCATTTCAGGTAACGCAGCAAACTGATCCGCAGCAGATAGCAAGTCAATAAGGCAAGACCAATCAACAACACAGCTTGCCATAGCGGAGAAAGTACCATTGCCAGGGTCATAAACAGGAGATACAGGGCGAATTTCGCCCTGGGATCTTTATCACACCAACGGCTCTGGTAGCTGAGCTTATCTATTCCGATCATGTTCTTTCCGTTTACGGTGATAATAGCCAAAAATGTAGAAAATCACGGCTGTACCCAAACTTCCCTGTAAGGTAAACAGCAGGCTTTCAATTTCACCACTGGCAGGTTTGTATAAGGATTTAAACCACGGCGTATAATCTGGTGCTATTTCCATGATTTGGGCTTCTGCCTGACCATCTGCCCCTCCGAACTCGCCACCATGTTCAATAAAAAATGGGATGATGCACAATGCCGCAACAAGGGCCAGTAATATCAATGTTTTTTTCATTTTTCACACTCCTGCTCATTGACGGCGTCTAGAAACTGCGAGCCTGAATTAATTGTCTTTTTACGAGTTGGTCATAAATCAGTACCGTCAGTAACCCTTCAGCCACTGCGATAGGAAGTTGGGTCATACAGAAAATGCCCATGAATTTAAGGATTGCCGCTCCCATGCCCAGTTGTGGATCAGGGAAAGCAACACCTAACTGAATGGAAGTGACAGCATAAGTGACAATATCGGCGACAAAGGCACAGAAAAAGACACCGACATCTTTGCGCACTCCCATTTTGCCGGAGAAACGCCATATCAAATATCCTGCTAATGGGCCAATTACCGCCATTGACATACCGTTAGCACCTAACGTGGTGATACCACCGTGCGCCAGCAATAAAGCCTGAAACAGCAGCACAATCGCGCCAAGTACTGCCACAACGGAAGGGCCAAACAAAATCACTGCCAGTGCCACACCGGTTGGATGTGAGCAGCTTCCGGTGACAGAAGGGATTTTTAAGGCAGAAAGAACAAAAATAAATGCGCCACACAGTGCCAGCAAGACTTTCTGGTTGCTCTCCTCCTGTACAATCTGGCGTAACCTTACCAGCCCTGCCGCCAGAAAAGGCAGGAAAGCCAGCCACCATGCCACAGCCCACATTGGAGGTAAAAAACCCTCCATGACATGCATAGCAAAAACTTCTTGCGGTGCCATCACCAAAAACAGTGCGATAATTGCACCAAGTAACGAAAATCTCGTCAGTTTCTGTTGCATAACTCACCTCGATAATTGCCAGTTTTTATTAACAAAAATCGTTGAAAAATAAGATAATTCTTGTCTGCATTCTTTTTCACTGAGAGACAATGTGGTGAGATCGCGCCAACATTGCTCAGTCGGCAAAGTGGCGTCAGCCATCATCAGTGCATGTTCTAAGAGATTGTGACGTTGTAACAGATCACGGATCAGGGGAAAACGCGAATAGACTTTCATCAGGACAAGGCAATCGTGATTGAGCAATGCTTGCTCCAGAACTGCTTCAGAAGCGGTACAGGAAATAACAGCTAATGTTTGATCTTCCATTGCCAGAGGCATCATACTGGCTGCGGCAATGGCAGAAAATGAAGTGATCCCGGGCACGATTTCCAGCCACGAAGCAGGATTTTTTTGCTCCGATACCAGCCGCTGTAAAAGAAATACCCATGTACTGAACAGCATCGGATCGCCCAAAGTGATAAAACCGATTTTTCTGCCATTCGCCACTTCCTCTTTTAAGGCTTGTGCTACTTCGTCCCACACTGCTCTTTTTGCTGCCATATCGGCTTTCATTAGAAAGTGGTAAGTGAAAATTTCGGTTTTCGGCGAAAGGTATTCTTCGATAATGGAATGAGCAACGCTTTTGGCTCCTTTCTTTCCCGTTGGGGTATAAATCACATCCAATTCAGAAAGAATACGTGCTGCCCGTACAGTAATCAGATCACTGGCTCCCGGACCAACACCTATCACAGACAGTTTTCCTGCTTTTTTATCCTTTTTATCCTTTGCTTGTTCATTCATGAGATTTTCTCCCGATCATTCAACGCATCAGCAAGGTGTTCGACAAACATCTGCCGAATCATCGGGTTTTCTCCCAATCCCTGTAGCTTGGGGATTGCGGTTATTCCTGCCCGCTCTAACTGTGATTTCCAGGAATCTTCTTCATCTGAAGCCATATCATTGATGGCATGATCTCCTGCCACCAGCATCAATGGCATCAAATAAACCTTACGGATTTTTTGCGCTTTTAATCCTTTTATGACCAAAGGAAGTTCGGGATAGCTTTCAACCGCGCCTACCCGCGCCGGAAAATGGTAATGGTTCATCAGGTGATCAAGACAGGCATAGGCAGAAAAAGCGTGGTGCGCTGTACCGTGTCCCATAAAGACGACACATTCATTCGTTGCCAGTAAAGGAAGCTGATGGCGCAGTGCCTGCATTAATTGCAGGTAGTCATCAAAATGGCTGAGTAACGGTGTACCCAACACCAGGCGCTTAAAACGAGGGCGAAATTTTTCAACTTCACGCAGTACTTTTTCATACTCATCGCCATTAATGATATGCAGGCATTGAACGGCAACATCGTTATAACCTGCGTGATGCAATCTGGTCAGCGCATCATGGGGAGTATCAATATAAATGCTATCGCGCTGGCGCAATTTTCGAATGATCATGCCAGAAGTAAATGCCCGAAATAGATCCCTGTCTGGAAACACTGATGCCAACTGTTGCTCACAGGCTTCAATGTTGTTTTTCAATGTTTCGGGATAACTGGTTCCGAAACTTATCACCAATAATGCCTTTTTCATTTCGCTTTTCCTTATTGGTTTATTTACACATAGGTCTACTTACATGGGAAAATTCGCCAATAATTGCCCCATCTCTTCCAATCCATTGACCTGCGTGATCCCCTCACCTGCAAATTGCTGCTTTGGACGACAGAGCACAATGCAGGGCAGCCCAAGAGAAAGACATGGCTCCACTTTCTCCATGAAACCACCCTGATCACCAGACTCTTTGGTTATCACAACCTCCGCCTGACAAAATTGGTAAAATGACCGGTTAAAATCAGCACTGAATGGGCCTTTCAGGGCAAAGATCTGATCAACCGATAAGCCACAAGATTCGCACATTGCCAAAACGTCTGCTGTCGGCAAGACACGGGCCAGCACCGTTTTTCCTTTCAGGTGAGACAAATAATCAGCCAATTGTTTACTGCCCGTTGTCAGCAAAATACGCGTTCCCAAATTGACTGCTACTTCACATGCCTGCTCAATAGTTGCCACTTTATAGATGAGAGGATGTTCAACAGCATCAATATCACTAGGGCGGATATAACGAATAAGAGGGAGCTCCAATTTTTGGCAGGCGCTGACAATGTTTTGACTTAATCGTTCGGCGTAAGGATGGGACGCATCAATGACCATTTTTATCCCGCGCTGTTGCAGATACTCAGCCATAACTTCGGTTTCCATCCTGCCGGTAACAATTTCACCACTAATCCCCGTCGCCTGCTGTGCCCCGGCGGGTGTGGCCACCGACAGGCAATAATCTATGCCGGCAGTATCCATCATCAGGCAAATCTGGCGGGCATCGCTTGTGCCGCCAAAAATTTGGATCAGTGGCCGTTTCATAACTTGTACCCTCTCGGCGTGATCATCAGCCCATCACGTATATAAGTTGACTGATTGCCCACTATCACCAGACTGCGCATATCAACACGGGTAAAATCCATTGAACCAAAAGTTGTCAGCCACTTATCTTCATGTTTGCGTCCTGCCGCTTTCACCACACCCACGGGGGTTTCCGCCGATTTCCACGGAGCCATCATAGAAAATGCCCGTGCCAGATGTTCTTCCCGCCCACGGCTGCGCGGATTATAAAAACAGACTACAAAATCAGCTTCTGCCGCAGCCCTTACCCGTTTCTCAATCAATTCCCACGGTGTCAGCAGATCGCTCAGGCTGATATGACAAAAGTCATGCATCAGCGGCGCGCCGAGCAAAGCAGCGCAAGCTGTACTTGCCGTCACGCCTGCTACCAGTCTGACTTCGACATTGCGCTTTTGCTGGCTGACCAACTCCAGAATCAAACCAGCCATGCCATAAATACCCGCATCACCGCTACAAACCACCGCCACATTTTTGCCCTGTTCGGCCAGCTCAATGGCTGTCTGACAGCGTTCAATCTCTTTGCACATGCCAGTTTTGATAATTTCTTTATCGCCTACCAGTGGCTTCACCAAATGGGTGTAGGTTTTGTAACCGACCACGATATCAGCCGCTTTCAATGCAGCAATTGCTTCCTGCGTCATCATGGCTTCGCTGCCGGGACCAATTCCAATGACAGTTAACATAGATGCAATACTCCTAATGTGATGGTGACGCCCTGCTCACGCAGGGTATGACCAACCAGATGCCCCTGGCTCATTAACCAGGCCACAGGTTGGGAGACACAGCCTATGCCCACCGTTTTGCGGACAAACTCAGAAACCGGGAATGCTTGTTCACACTCGGCAAGCTGATTAACAGAGAAGGTCTGGAATGGAATTTGACGCTCCTGGGTCAATTGGATGAGCGCAGGTTCGTTTTTTTTCAGTTCGATACTGCCGACGGCTTTTAACGCCAAAGGTTCAAGGTTATGTTCCAGCAGATGGCGTTCCAATAATTCGGTGAGCCGTTCAGCTTCAACTCCCCGCCGGCAACCCATTCCTGCAACGATACGGCGGGGGATTAATTTAAAAGTGGGGATTGCCAGCGCCAGATTTGTCCGTTCATAACTGACGTATACCAGAGCATCCAGTTCCGGCCGATCTTCCAGAGTGTCAACCGGAATGAACCCGCGTGTGTCATAGCGTTTTTTTTCATTCTGCAAATTCGGATGCCACCAAATTCCTACCCGTTTACCATTGACCAGCATTTGATTAACGGTTTTGACGTTGGCACGGAAATTCTCCATTTTTCCATCAATTTGTTGCGATAACAGATCCAGTGCCGCGACCTGATTGACATCTGTTGCAGTGGTAATCACCGCCTGACCATCAAGAATATCTGCAATCTGTTGCGCCAGTTTATTCGCGCCTCCCATATGCCCCGATAATAAACTGATGGCAAACTGCCCTTTTTCATCCAGCACGACAACTGCCGGATCGGTCATTTTATCCTTGAGTAAGGGAGCGATAACCCGAATAGCGATCCCCGTCGCACCAATCATGATCAACGCTTCATATTGAGTGAAGACTTTGCGTACCGTATTGGCAAAACCGCCGTCAAACGCCATGAATCTGCCATCTGTATTTACCAGTTCAGGGGAAGTGAAACAATCCATTGCTAAATAGGATTGCAGACGACGAGCTAACGCGATGCCACCTTCTGTCAGGCAAAACAAGGCATATTCTTTGTCAGATGACCCGGAGTTAATTGTCATCTTATTAGGCGCTATTACGTCTGCGTCAAATGCTATTGCATTATCTGTCATTGTGTCAGGCGCTACGGTATTCATGGCTGAACCTCGCATCGTACAGTTTCGAATAGTGATACTCTTCTCCAAGAAAAGCCCCCACCAGAATCAAGGCCGTTTTACGAATGCCGGCGCTGCGTACCTGTTCAGCTATTGTCTCCAATGTCCCACGCACAATCTGACAGTCTGGCCAGGTTGCTTTGTAAACCACGGCAACCGGGGTTTCCTGCCCATATCCCCCCTGAATCAATCGCGCAACAACCCTGGTAATGTTCTGTACCGAAAGGAAGATCGCCATTGAAGTCTGATGAGCAGCAAAGGATTCCAGCGTTTCCCGTGGCGGCATCGGGGTTCTGCCTTCCATCCGGGTAATAATCAAACTTTGTGCGACTTCGGGCACGGTGTATTCCACTCCCAATTGGGCAGCAGCGCCAAGAAATGAACTCACGCCAGGCACAGAGACAAAACCAATAGCGTGATTTGCCAGTTCTTCAGCCTGTTCACGGATGGAACCAAACAGCGACAAATCTCCCGTTTGCAGGCGAACCACTAATTTGCCCGCTTTCACACCATTCACCATTAATTCCGTGATTTCCGGTAACGTCAGTTTTGCGCTGTCATGACATTCGGCATCTGCCCGGCAATACTCCAGTAATTCCCGATTGATCAGCGAACCGGCATAAATCACTACGTGAGCCTGACGTAATAATTGATAGCCTTTTAAAGTAATCAGACTCTTATCTCCCGGCCCTGCACCAACAAACCAGACTTTTTCAGTATCAAAACTGACGCTATCCATATTTTCAGGATTGAGGCATTCAGAATTAATGTATTCAGGCATCGTCCTGCTCCTCTTGCACAAAATCTTTCTGACAGGACAACAAATAAGTGGGATTGTTAGGTTTGAAATAATGTCCTTGCCCTAATGCCGTCAGTTCTCCCACCTGAATTTCACGTCCATCTAGCGCTGTTACCCGACAAGATTTCAGATGCGACAATGCTTGCGTGAAGTTTTCCAGCAGGATAAAAGTCATTACCAAACGTCCACCGGAATTCAGGTGCAATAACGCCCAATCAATGATTTCGGTCAGATGACCGCCCGTTCCGCCGATGAAGATAGCATCCGCAGTGTTTTCCAATGGCACAGGAGCAACCCCAGACTGGATGCGGATCCTATGGCAGCCAAAATGCTGAATATTTTCAGCAAGGAGTGACAGTGCATCTTCTTTGCGCTCAATGGCGAGGATATCCAATGCGGGATAACGCAGTGCCGCTTCAATACTGACACTGCCAGTACCCGCACCAACATCGATAAAACGGAAGGCTTTTTCCAGCTCCAGTCGTTCTAACGCCAGCGTTCTAACGACTTCTTTGGTCATTGGGATACGATGACCGCGCAAAAACAGTTCATCTTTCATCAGGATCACCATTCAGAATCACCACGACATTCAGACCATAATTAATGTCGCCGCGTTGCACGACTTCTTCTGCGGCCAGACAAATAATTTGCTCATGTTCATGGGATAAATTTTTACCAATCACCATGCGACGTTGTTGTCCTCGCGCCAGAATTTCTTGTGCAATCTGGCAGGGACCAATAATGTCATCCGTTACCATGGCGATTTTTTCGTGTTGCAGCAGCCAGTCAAAGTCCGGTTTGCGCCCGTGGCTACTGGTGAGATAAATGTCGTTCATATCTAATAAAATCCGGGCGCACAAATATTGGATTGAGCTGATACCAGAGATAATGCGGATATTTTGTCTGCCCGCATTTTGCTCGCCGGTACGTGACCCAGAGAAATGTTCGGTAATTCGCTTACCAATGCCATAAAAGAGCGGATCGCCCGAAGCCAGCACAACAATTTGCCGATGCTGATTCCGTTCAAGCCACTGCATTAATCCATCCACATCAGCATTCACACGGCGGGTTTCCCCATCAAAATATGGAAATTCATCAAGATGGCGTTTTCCTCCGACCAGGATTTCTGCCTGCCTGATGGCATCTAACGCAGCTAACGTTTGGTTTGCAGTGGCACCTGGACCAATACCCACAACAGTAATCATCAGCAACCCTCCATAAAATCTTTCACTATCTCAGCTACAGGCCTGTTGCAGCCCAACACCTGGTTATCAAACGAGAACAGAATGGCGTCGCACTGCGGCTTGCCTTTGGCGAAACGCAACATTTGGTCGATACGCCCGCAGATTTTCCGGGCAATTTGTTGATGCACAGCCTGCCAGCCCTGCTCTGCAATCAGCTCAATAGCTGCTTCGGTGGTATCACATTGATCTACTGCCTGAATCAGTTCGAATGGTGCTCCCATCAAGGCCAGATTAGCGATCAGCGTTTCCATACGGCCATCTGCAATATGGCTGTGGGTATGAAAAATACCGGCGGCAATTTTCACCAACTTGCCGACATGCCCTGCCAGCATCACATGGCGAAACTCCAGGCGCACCGCTTCTTGCAGCATATAACCGACAAAATTGCTCATCGTGACGACATAATTCGCATCAATGCCCAACTGCTGGCTGACAAAACGTTCACCGTGATTTCCCGGCACAAAAATAATGCGATCCAGCCCACTGGCACGTTTGGTCTCTAATTCCAGCGCCAGAGAACGTTTCCAGCTCTCTTCCGACATCGGCATCACAATGCCGGTTGTGCCGATAATCGAGATTCCGCCCTTAATGCCTAATCTGTCGTTATAGGTTTGCTTTGCCCGTTCCTCACCCTCAGGGGCAAAGATGACGATATCCGCCCCGCGGTTCGGCCCGATCGCCTCCCGCACCCCCTCTTCAATGGTATGTCGTGGCGTTTTATTGATAGCCGCCCAACCAATAGGCAAACCCACTCCTGCCCGTGTTACTCTGCCGATACCTTCACCCCCATCCAGCGTGATCACGCCACTGTCATTCAGGGAAACACGGGCAAAAATCAACATGCCGTGGGTTGCATCCACATCATCGCCACCATCTTTGCGGATAGCGGCAACCGCCTGCTGTCCTTCAATCAAAGGCTGCTCGACATTCAAGGCCAATGTGACACCAGAAGGCGTGACAATCGAAATCTGATGAATAATCTGCTGACGCAAAATCATTAACGCAGCGACTCGTGCGGCGGCTGTGGCACAAGATCCCGTGGTGTAGCCCTTGCGATACTGTTTTCCTCTGTGCCAAACCGTTCCGAGGTTATCGGCAGGTTTATCATCGTTCGATTTATCGCTGACTTCATTCATGCCTTACCTCCGGCATCCGGTACAGAATGGCGTTGATAATGGCGGCGGCAATATTACTGCCTCCCTTGCGACCTTTTGCAGCGATGCAATTTAATCCGCTATTGATAAGGGCATTTTTTGATTCTTCCGCGCCAACAAACCCAACGGGCACACCAACAACAGCAATGGGCGTAACTCGATGTTCCATCAACCGAAACAGTGCCGTCGGGGCGTTGCCAAAGACAAAAATTTTCTCCCCCGGTTCTTGCAGGGCCAGATCAACTGCCGCCATTGAACGGGTGATTTGCTGTTCTTTTGCCATTTGAATGGTGCGGGGATCACTGACATAACAACGGCATTCACTACCGTACTGAGCCAGCCGGGCTTTATTGATGCCAGATAACGCCATTGTCGTATCGGTATATAACGTACAGCCACGCAATATACCGTCACGAATAAGACGCAAAATATCGGGAGAAAAATAGAGAATATCCAGCCAGTCAAAATCAGCAGTGGTATGGATTACTCGTTTGATTACAGCTTCCTGATCTGCATCGACAAAGTGATAATCAGGACGCGACTCGACAATAAGCCGGCTGATGATATCAAAGCTATTTCGTTCAATCTGTTGGGGTTGTCGGATGTAATTGTTCATGTTGCTCTCTCCTTATACCGTCACACTGGCTAAACTATGCAGCAGCGCAAACAACAGGAGTGCCATTACTGATGCCACCATCATCATCTGAACAGACTGTGGAATATCGTCAGGAGTGACCTCGCGCCTTGCATCACCAATCCACGGCTTTTCGACAAGCTGATTAAAGTAAACACTCGGCCCGCCAAGACGGATGCCTAATGCCCCTGCCACAGTTGCTTCCGGCCAGCCACTATTGGGACTACTGTGCTGATAACGATCACGCCAACCGATATGCAGTGCCTGCCGGAAATCTAAACCCTGCCATTTCGCAGCCATCGCCAGCAGCAACCAGCCCAAACGGGCGGGCAGCCAATTCGCCACATCATCCATACGTGCCGAAAACATTCCCAGAGCCCGATAACGGGGCGTTTTATAGCCCACCATTGAATCAAGGGTATTGATAGCCTTATAGGCCATAGCAAGTGGAGCTCCGCCGAGCATTAAGAAGAACAATGGTGCAATCACACCGTCCACGCTGTTTTCTGCTACAGTTTCAATCGCAGCACGGCTAATTTGTGGCGGTTGCAATTGGGAAGTGTCCCGGCCGACAATTTTTGCGAGCTGTTCACGGCTGGCACTCAAATTCCCCTGACACAAGGCCCGATAAACGGCATTGGCTGCATCACTCAGGCTGCGTGCTGCCAACACGGTATAAATCAGCCAAATTTCAGCTAACCATCCTAGCCAAAACGTCACACTATAGGCCAACTGCAAAACCCAATAACTCGCCAGCCAGACGCTCCCCACGACTAACAGCCATAACAGTACGCCACCCCATTTCAGGCCGGTTTCTGTCCGGCAAAACCGGCGAATAAATTGCTCAGTCTGATTGATAAGTTGCCCTATCCAGCGCACGGGATGCGGCCAGTGAGGAGGATCACCCAATTTCATATCCAGAATAAAAGCGGCAAACCACAATAAAACTGTCATAACAGCCTCCGTGCCATCATCAGCCAGCGATGGAGCAAATTAGGCCGTTGGGCAAAATGGATATGCAGATAACCCGCCAGTGTATTGCCGTTCTGGTAACCGCCCTGCCAGCTTTTCTGCGCTGCTTTTGATGTCCCTTTGATACATTGAAAAACAGGCGGCTGAGTCGTGATAAAATCCGAGTAATGGAATTCATGCCCTCGCAGCGTTTCTCTCTTTGCTACTAAAGGCGTATCACACATTGCGGTGGCTTCGCAGTAACCAAAACGTTTCAGGTGATCTCCCATCCGGCTTTCACCGGCAATCAAACCCACCATGTCATGCCGTACACCGTCTGTATCAATCAGGGCATCACCGAGATACATCAGACCACCGCATTCCGCATAAATGGGAATGCCTTTTTGATGCGCCTGACGTAATGCGGTATGCATGGCGTAGTTGGAAGATAAAGTGCGGGCATAAATTTCAGGGTATCCTCCACCCAGATAGATCATCTGGCATTCAGGTAACTGGTGATCATGCAGAGGGCTGAAGCGTTTGATAGTCACGCCTGCTTTTTCCAATAACAGCAGGTTATCGGGATAATAGAAGTTGAATGCCTCATCTTCTGCCAGAGCCAGCGTCAAACCTTGTCCCATTGAGGGATCAACCAGAGAATCGATATTTCCTTTCGGCAAGGAAGACAGCCGGGTTAATGCCAGCAACTTATCCAAATCCACCGAGGCTTCAATCTGCTGAGCAAGACGAGACCAGCATTCTTCGTGCTGATTTTTGTCATCACACTGACCGTCTTGTTCTTGTGCAGGGATCAGCCCAAGATGGCGGGAAGGAAGGGTAATCTCTGGCATAACAGGAAGCCGCCCCAAAACAGGAATACCGCAATAACCTTCAATTGCCTGTTTTAATAACTGGAAGTGGCTATCCCGATTGACGCGGTTGATCAGCACTCCCACAATATTGACCGTCGGGTCGAACTGCTGAAACCCCATCACTGTAGCGGCAATTGAGGTAGAAACCGCTTTACCATCCACCAATAAAATCACCGGACAGTTAAGTTGTTTTGCCATCGCCGCACTACTGCAATAATTGGGGTCTGTACCATAGCCATCGTATAACCCCATGACTCCTTCAATAACCGCAACATCTTTATCGGCCATAGCCTGGCTAAACAAACCATTCAGGATAGATTCGGGAAGCATAAAAGCATCAAGATTACGCGAAATGATTCCTGTCACGGCGCGATGCCAGCCACCGTCCAGATAGTCAGGCCCGATTTTGAACGGCTGTACCCGCAGTGAACGGTCCATCAAAGCGCGCATGATGCCCAACGTAACGGTTGTTTTACCACATCCGCTACCTGTACCGGCGATGACAAAAGCATATTTCTGTTGCATGTGCTTACCCCAAAACATTTAAATCCTGTATTGGTGTTAAAACCGGACTTATTTTTAAGTCGGCATCGTTTTTAATGTCGGTATAGCTTTTAAGTTGGTATTGGTTTTAAAATCGCATGAGTATTAGGATCCTCAATTAATATTCTCAATCATTGATATGTATCAAACAAAAGGTTTTTAATTCACTTTTGACAGAACAATTAATATTCTATGAACAGTCTGAAAATCAACAACTCATTCCAATCTGGATAAATAAGCCATGCAATAACGCCATGATTAAAAAACAAGTTTCATGCAACAATACAACAGGAAAATAAATTTATTTTCAAAATACACATTTTTTACCTTTATAAAAACACTCTTTATTACTTTTGTGATCTTGTTCATGAATACTCGTTTTTAAAAACTATTTTTGGTTCAGATAAAATAAAAAATAATACATAACAATAAGTAAAAAGACAAACAAAAGATCATAATATATTGAATTTAATGATATTTATTTTAAATTCAAAAAAATACAATTCATTAATATAATAAAATTATTTTTATATGGGTAAATATTTTCAATAGATAACCAATTTCAACTTGAAAATTATTCATACTTAAAAATAAGAATATTGATATAAATCAAATTTACCTATCTCCTGTTGATATAATAATGATGAAAAAATTAAAACAGACATAGCAAACTTTTTAAGAACAAGAAAAGACCATCAATAAAATAATAAACAAAAAACACAGGTAAGAATAAAGTAACCTTTTTAAAAATATAAAGCACAACCTCACTGTTTTGATGAAAAATATATTTTTTTCTTTGATTATTTAGATTTTAAATTCATAGAGGTAATCCAATGAATAAAGGTTATGTGTGGTTAGTAGGTGCAGGCCCAGGTGATGCAGGTTTAATCACGGTCAAAGGATTACACTGTATTCAATCTGCGGATGTCATTGTTCATGACCGTCTCGTCAATTCTGAACTTATTGCCCTGAGACCAGATCACTGTGAAATTATCAATGTTGGAAAAGAACATGATTATCATCCTATCCCACAGGAAGAAATTAATCAGATTCTGGTAAGACATGCACTGGCTGGAAAGCAGGTTGTCCGTCTGAAAGGTGGCGACCCTTATGTCTTCGGCCGCGGAGGAGAAGAAGCGGAAGTGCTGGCACAACATGGTATTAAGTTTGAAATTGTGCCGGGGATCAGTTCCTCAATTGGTGGATTAGCCTACGCTGGCATCCCTGTCACCCACCGCGATTACGCATCAAGTTTCCATGTTGTGACAGGTCATACATCTCAAGGCAATGAACAACAGAACTGGGAAATACTCGCTCAATTGGAAGGAACATTGATTATTTTAATGGGGATGACCCGCTTGATGGATATCTGCCAGCAATTAATACGATATGGCAAATCCCCTGCCACACCTGCGGCAGTGATCATGTACGCCAGCCATTCCAAACAAAAGAGTGTGACAGGCACACTGGAAACTCTGGCTTCAAAAGTGGAAGCGGAAAAACTGCATGCCCCTGCGCTGATTGTGGTTGGCGATGTCGTCAATTTAGCGGACACACTCTCCTTCTCACCAACTTATCTGACACCCGGTGAGCTATTTCCTGCATTGGAGAATCCCGCAGAGAGAGCAATACCATGAGTGAACATGGAGGCAATATCATTGGCGTTGCCCAACAATATGGCCTGCCAGCCGGTGAGCTGATTGATTTCAGTGCTAATATCAATCCGTTGGGGGCACCTGCACGGGTTAAAGCGTTAATCAAAGATAGTCTTGCCGATATCGAAAAGTACCCGGATGTGGAATATCGCCATTTGCATCAGGCAATCGCAAAGGCCCAACAATGTGATTACACAAAGGTAATAGCCGGTAATGGTGCAACAGAACTGATCTATGCCGTCGCCCGTTATCTCAATCCCAAACGAGCCTTGCTTCTTACTCCGGGATTTGCCGAATACCGACGGGCCTTGCAGCAAATTGGAACAGAGATTATCGATTATCCATTAGCAGCAGAAACCGGATTTCAACCTGATTTACGCCTGTTCAATACGCTTGCGGCGACTAAACCCGATTGCGTTTTTATCGCCACACCCAATAATCCCACCGGATTAATGCCGGATAACCAGTTTATGCAATCGCTGGTAGCATATTGTGAGAGTCAGGGGATCTCGCTGATTGTCGATGAATCCTTTATTGATTTTCTGCCTGATAACCGGGGGTTGATACCTCAATGTGCGGTCACTATTCATCTTTATGTATTGCGTTCAATGACAAAATTTTTTGCCATCCCAGGGTTACGTTTAGGCTATTTAGTCAGCGGAAATGCAGCGGGGATTGCAGAGATGAAAAACCGACGTGAACCGTGGTCAATTAATGCCTTTGCTGCGCGGGTTGGTGAGATTTTGTTTGATGAACATGATTATATTTCTGCAACCCATCAATGGCTGAAATCGCAGCAATATTATCTGTGGAACCAACTTTCAACCTTCCCTGAACTGACGGTCTGGCCGCCAGCGGCTAATTTTCTGTTCTTTCGCTGCAATCAACCCAATGTCGATTTATGGCATGCTTTGCTTAAACATCGGTTATTGATTCGCCATTGTAAAAATTATGCAGGATTAGACGAACGTTACTATCGCATAGCCGTGCGCAGTGAGTGGGAAAATCAGCGCCTGATCGCAGCCATGCAGCAGGTTTTTACCTATGGCTGAAGCCGCTTGTCCTGCCTCCTGTGGAGAACTTATACAAGGGTGGCTGTTTGGCGGAGAAAAGTTAATCTCTTGCCCAATCAATTGGTTCAGTTATGTTTCTGTCAGTGAAGGTATTCCCGTACCACACGAACGGCCACGTATGCGTCAGATGGTAAATTTATTGCTGGATTACTGGCAGGAGCCATCTGAACTGACTTCTGGCTTGCGTATTGAGCACCAATCAACAATTCCAGTCGCTAAAGGCATGGCCAGCAGCACAGCAGATATTGCTGCCACCGCACAGGCCACCGCCAGATTATTAGGCAAGTCACTGACCAGTAAAGAATTAGCGCAACTCTGTGTCAGACTGGAACCCACTGACAGTACGATATTCGAACAATTGACTTTGTTTGATCATCTCACCGCCCAGACTCAGATTCCCTTCGGCTGGCAACCGGATATTGATATTTTGCTACTGGAAAGCTCACAAACTATTTTGACAGAAAAATACCATCAGCAGGATCACGGCGCACAATTGCGGGATAACGCCCCGCTATTCCGGCAGGCATGGTGGCAATTTTGTACAGCGATCCAACGACATGACAATGACTGTCTTGGGGAGGCTTGCACATTAAGCGCCATCGCCAGCCAATCGATACTGCCAAAACCTTGTTTTGATCAACTGCGGGATTTGGTCGAAAAAACCGGGATCTACGGCCTGAACGTTGCTCACAGCGGCAGTGTTGTTGGCCTGTTATTCAATTCACATCACCATGACGCAAATTACCTGCGCTGGTGGCTGCACCAAAAGAGGATCGCTGGATACTATCCGAAAATTCATCAAGTCAAACTGATTGCGGGTGGTGTCCGTTGAGCGGTATGCCAAAACAGTAACCAAAACAACACACACAAGAACAATGGAAATAGAAAAAAGTCAGGAGAGGCTAAATGCCTCTCCTGTTATTTCTCGTACTTACTTCATGTTTTTACTTACTTTATATTACAGCAAGCAAAAGAGGAAACTTACCAGCTTATACCAACACCCGCCCCAAATACCGGACTACCTGAATTATTCCAGCTGGTTGACAATCTAAGGCTTACATTTTCATTCAGTTTATCCTGAATACCTAAAGCGACAGCGCTGCCATTTCTGTATTGGCCTAAGCCTAAACCAAGACTAAATCCGGTATTATTGCTATAAGGAATATTGCTCATTGCTGCTACGCTGGCAACACCAGCATTAGCGCGTTTTTCAATTCGGTCAATTTTATTATCGAGATAATTAACTTTTTGGTCTGTATATGATTGTAATTCGTTGAAACGTTGATCAGTATATCCATTTGCTTTACCTAACGTTTCTATATCTCCTGAAATACGGTTCTGAGATTCAGTGCTCAGTTTTCCATGCACATCAAGTAGCCCTTTGTTCAGCTCACCGCTCAGCTCATCTTTCACATCCTTTTTCACATCCTTCACTACTGATTGTTCTACATTCTTCTTCACATCATCTTTCAGAGCACCTTCCAGATCAGTTTTCACTTTTCCTATTCTCTTATCTGTATCAGTCTTCGTGTACACATCTGCTGCATTTGCCTTCTCACCTAACTTCGTATCTGCATCAGTCTTCGTGTACACATCTGCTGCATTTGCCTTCTCACCTAACTTCGTATCTGCATCAGTCTTCGTGTACACATCTGCTGTATTTGCCTTCTCACCTAACTTCGTATCTGCATCAGCCTTCGTGTACACATCTGCTACATTTGCCTTCTCACCTAACTTCGTATCTGCATCAGTCTTCGTGTACACATCTGCTGCATTTGCCTTCTCACCTAACTTCGTATCTGCATCAGTCTTCGTGTACACATCTGCTGTATTTGCCTTCTCACCTAACTTCGTATCTGCATCAGCCTTCGTGTACACATCTGCTGTATTTGCCTTCTCACCTAACTTCGTATCTACTGTAGTCTTCGTGTACACCTCTTCCTTGCCGCTGCCGCCGGTGTCCGCTCCATCTACAAACGTTGTACCGCTGGCAGTTGCTGCTGCTGCCGTCTCAGATAATAATGCAGAGGAGATCAAAACAGATAAAATTGCTAATTTACGCGGTGTAGTTTTCATATTAAACATATTAAAATTTTCCCATTATTAATGAGTGATTAGTGTGTGGAACTACTAACAAAATGTATTGGCTTACATTTTGTTAATTCTTAAATTCTTTTCTTTAATAAACTTAATCTTTTTTAAATAAATCATCAGGTTTTTTTAATTCCAAATCTTTCCTTCTTTTGTTAATCAATACCAACAGATTTTAGATTAATATCCGTGCATTTATAATTTCGGACAAATAAGTGGCTTTATAATAAAAACTATGTGCCTGTTTCCTGATATTCAAGACAGCTTTTTTGCATACCGTTTTTACTTTGACCTTTATAACGAAATGCCTCAATTAATTTTACAAAAGCCGATGTATGTTGTTTTCGACTCGGATAATAAAGAAAATATCCCGGGAAAGGTTCACACCAATCCTCTAAAACTTTAACTAACTTCCCCTCAGCAACTTCTTTTTCTACAGCGTCTTCAGGAACAATAGATAATCCAAGCCCCAAAGCAGCCGCTTCTATACGCATCTCCAGATTATTAAAAGTCAGCTGACCTTTGACCCGTACCCGCGTTCGCTGCCCGCCCTTAGAAAATTCCCAGGTATATAAACCCCCTAAGGTAGGTCGCCGGATATTGATACAATTGTGATGCTGCAAATCGAGCGGCGTTTCCGGTTTACCGTGAGCAGCAAAATATTCTGGCGCTCCCACTACACACTCTCTCCAGTCCGGGCCAATACGTACAGCCACCATATCTTTAGCTACCAGCGTCCCCAGACGTACTCCCGCATCAAAACGGCCGCTGATAATATCGGTCATACTGTTATCCATAAACAGTTCTACATGAATATCGGGATATTCACGCACAAAAGGCTGTAACAATGGCCACACTGTAGACTGAAGCGCATGTTCTCCCAGAGTAATGCGGATATTACCCGCAATCCGATCCCGCATATCCGTCAGCGTGATGAGATCATTTTCAATTTCATTCAAATGGGGGCTGATATTGTTAATCAGCATTTCTCCCGCTTCAGTGGGCACCACGCTGCGGGTCGTTCTGGCTAGTAGTCGAATATCCAGTCGTTCTTCCAGGCTCCTTATGGCATGGCTTAATGCAGACTGTGAGAGTCCAAGTTTTGCAGCAGCACGAGTGAAACTTCTCTCATGCGCAACGACAATCAGATAAAAAATAGCCGTAAAATTATCCTTCAGCATCTTACTCATACCCCCTCTTTTCCATCAGTGTGATCTGGTTGCAACGTGATCATTTTGATATATATTAATTTCTAACAATGGGCACGAAGGGATGCTATTCAATATAACTGCCATTAATTTTAATAATATAACTGCAATTAACTCTAATAATTATGACTGCCATTAACCCTAATGAAAAAAGACAGTCGTCATGTTGTAGCTAAAGATTAACACCCTAATAAATTTTGATTAATACCGGGAAAATGATAGTGGTTATGAATTTTATTCATTAAACTGGAGTAATTAACCTTATATCCTACTGGTTTTTAGCATTCAGCTATTCAAAATATCCATATAATTATTTGCTTTTAAATGATTTTATTACCCTGCCTTTAGTGATAAAGGTGATGACCATTTGGCTGAAAATGTACAGCGGCCCCGGACAGCGAAAGCTTCCAATGAGGCTGGTGACATTGGCATGGGCGGAAATAAGGAGCGGGCTAACCGGGATCTCCGGGTTTGAATTAAGCAGTTGAACCGAAAAACTCTTTGTTTTTCCAGACCGGAAAAAATGCACAATAAAGACACAGGAACTTTCATTGAGCGTGAAAACTATAAACTATATTTAATATATGTATCTAATTATTTAATATATCACCAACTTGCGCTTGATGGGCTTTTTCAGTTTAATACCCGCTCAGCGCCTGTATTGACCTCTTTACCTGGCTTTGAATGAAATCATATTATTAAATAACATATAAGGAGCCACTTTATGAAAAATGAAAGAAGACTTTTTCTGAAACAGGCGAGTATTACTGGTGCAGTATTTTCATTATTACCTCTGATTCCAGCAGGCGCTCTCGCCTCTTCAAATAGCCAGCCAAAGAAAGAAGATGATATTAATATAGGCGTTTGTGAGATGACCCCAGAGGAAATGTCAGGCCCATATTTTATAAATAACAAACTACTGAGAAGGAATATAACAGAGGATGAACCAGGAATACCTCTTTTATTGACAATGAAAATAATTGATTCTGTAACCTGCAAACCTTTAGATGATGTCTTTATTGATATATGGCATTGTAATGCAATGGGAAAGTATTCAGGTTGGAAATACATAAACCCAGATCTTAAAGCTCCATCTGGTGGTATAGGGACGATTTCAAGAACGGATGAAAGCACATTCCTTCGTGGGGCGCAAAGGACAGATAAAGAAGGCATAGTCAGATTCACCACCATTTTCCCTGGATTCTATGCGGGAAGAGCTTTACATATCCATTTATCAGCAAGGAATGCGAATATACAAAAAAGACAGGAGGATAAATTCTATTTTGTAGGCCAGCTATATTTCCCTGAGGATATATCTAAAGAAGTCATGATTAATGATATGTATTCTCCAAGGGGTATTGACAGGCTTAAAAATGAAGATGATTCCATCTTTTCTGGCTCTAAAAATAGAGCTGCCATTTTGACAGTAAAAAAGATAGGGGATAGTCTATTGGATGGATTACATGGAAAGATAGTCTTATCGATTAATAAAGACAATGTGTCCAAGAAAATAACCCCTAAAGATTTGGCTAAACACACTGTGTAGGTATGATTACCTTAACAAAGCATAAATTCAGGAGAGGCATTTAACCTCTCCTGTTATTTTTCGGATCACGTATTCAACCCGTTGATGGTTGTGTATAATCGCCATTTTTTCGGAGAAATGAAATGGCGATTACACAAAATCATTTTCACTAAGGCAATACCGTTATTTTAAAAGGTATTTGTCAGCGCCCTGAAATAACCTGAAAGTGACCAAGTTATAATTTCATTAATGTTTTATTTTGATTTATTACTTTGTGATATTATTATCTCCAGCCACTTTAGCTCATTAATATCGGTCTATTTATTAGAAAAATTACATAGGCAGATTTGATTGCTGCTCATCACTATTCATCTCATGAATCATGAAGAAACCACCAGTAATTTTAATTACTCATATCAAAAATAAACTAAGTACCCCCCTTTTAGGATGGCAATTTAAAAAATACAGTATCTGTTTTATGAAAAGATTCATTCTTAAATATCTTCAATGGGTAACAACGTCAGGTAACTCACTTTTAATCCAGTAGCCGAATCCATTAGCCTAACTAGCAGGAGTTAAGCAATGTCTAAGTCATGCAGTCGTATTAACAACGAAAATGAAAATTCTTCTGTATCTTCTTGCAAATTTTCACTCAGCTCTACTCAGCAAGTCGTCTGGCTTGACCAGATTCTCCGACCTGATAACCCCTGCTATAATCTTGGTTCAGTTGTTCTCATTGAAGGAAAGTTGGATGAAGCACTGTTAATACGTGCTTTTGAAACCGTTGTTTATCGTCATGACGCATTACGTTTACGACTCATCAATACCCAGGCATTACCACTTCAGGAAATTGCGAAAACTTTACCCGTTGCTGTGAAAATTCACGATTTCTCACAGCATACCGACTCAGAAGCCCAAGCCACGCAGCATATCCGCGCAGCTTTCATGCAATCGTTCGATTTAAATGGCGCTCTGTGGCGTGCTGAACTACTACGGGTGAGCGATACACGCTGGTACTGGCAATTCTGTTGTCATCATTTGATCGGAGATGCTACAAGTTTAGGCCTGATCCCTGAAGACCTTGCCTATATTTATGGTTGTTTAATCAGAGGGGAACAACTATTCGAGCCTGCATCTTCCTATCTTGATTTTGTTACCGAAGATAATGCCTATTTCGACTCACAACGTTATGTGCAAGATCGGCAATTTTGGCTGGAGCGCTATGCGAACTTACCCCCCGCATTGATCCAACCGTTAAATCCAGGGGTTCTACGCCGGAACCTCAGATTTTTCCGGTCGTTGAATTTATCCCCGGTTGAGTAGCTTTATCCCGTCAGCCCGCAATTGACCATCTGGAGAAATATGTCTGTACAGGGTTTGCCGAGTTATTCCCAGTTCCTGGCATAACGTACTGACTTTTGTCTCTGGTCGTCCCATTGATGCCATTGCCAGGCGCAATTTTACAGGTGTCATTTTGTAAGGCCGACCTCCCTTCCTGCCGCGGGCTCTCGCTGATGCCAGACCAGCGGTCGTTCGTTCTGCAATGAGTTCGCGCTCGAACTCGGCCAGTGCGGCAAAAATACCAAATACGAGTTTACCGGCAGCGGTTGTGGTGTCGATGGTCGCACCATGACCAGTCAGTACCTTCAGTCCTATTCCTCTTCCGGTAAGGTCGTGCACAATATTAATGAGATGACGAAGGTCACGACCAAGACGGTCCAACTTCCATACGATCAGTGTGTCTCCTGGTCGTAGTGCCTTCAAACAGGCAGAGAGTCCAGGGCGATCTTCTCGTTTGCCGGATGCCAGGTCCTCATAAAGATGGGCAATATCAACACCAGAGTCGATCAGTGCATCACGCTGTAAATCATTCGTCTGAGAACCATCAGCTTTTGAAACCCGCATATACCCGATTAACATTTCACACCTGTCACATATACGTTCGATTAAGTGACATTCTTGTTTTTGTGTCAGAGTCTGTCAATATTAGTCACACTACCCGTCACTTAAATTATGGCACGCAAAGGGTATTATTTAATAATAATGTGACAATTACGTTTGCATAAGTAAAGGAACATCGGGGATGGCCAATAAAAATAAACTCCTCAGTATTCTTTCAGACGCCGAGCAGGAAGCTCTGTATGCTCTTCCTGATTTCGATGATGCGCAGCGACTTGAGTTTCTGGCTCTGGATGAGTCTGAATTGTCACTGGTGAACAGCCGCAAAGGGCTTCATGCTCAACTCTTTTGCATTCTGCAGATTGCTTACTTTAAAGCCAAACATCTGTTTTTTCGCTTCGGCTGGGATGATGTTCAGGATGACTGCTATTTTATTCTGAACCATTATTTCCCGGGAGAGTCACTTCCGGACAAATTTCCCACTAAGCACGAACGCTATGCTCAGCGTGAAAAAATCTGCACACTGTATGGTTACCGGCCGTGGTCATCTTCACGTCTTCACAACTTGAACAACAGGCTGCCCACATTGTTCAGCGCGATGTGACTCCCGGTTTTATCGCTACTGAACTGATTATCTGGCTAAACGCGCATAAAATCATCCGGTCTGGCTATACCACACTTCAGGAACTGGTGAGTCGGGTTCTTTCTGATGAACGGCAGAGGCTGGGGCGTATGATTACTGAACATCTTGATGATTCCACCGTTGCCCTTCTGGACAAACTGATTGAACGAGATGACACCCTTTCCCGGTTAGCTGTCCTCAGACAGGATGCACGTGACTTTGGCTGGCGACAAATGGTTCACGAACGGGAAAAACGGGCTATGCTGGAACCTCTGCACCACAAAGCCTGTAATATCTTACCTGCGCTGAATATTTCGCAGCAAAACCTGCTGTATTACGCCAGTCTGGCGAATTTCTATACTGTTTACGATCTTCGCAATCTGAAGCCAGAGCAGACCCGCCTTTATCTGTTGTGTTATGCCTGGCTCCGTTATCGCCAGTTCAGCGATAACCTGGTGGATGCGATGTTTTTTCATATGAAGCAGCTTGAGGACGAGAGCCGCCGCGTGGCTAAACAACTTATGGCTGACATACAGGAAAAACACCGACGCGAAACATCTAAAATCGGATGTCTGCTGTCACTTTATGTTGATGACAGCGTTCCAGATCCCACCACCTTTGGTGAAGTCCGTCGTCGAGCCTGGAAAATCATGCCACGGGAGACACTGAAAGCCACTGCACAGCGCATGAGCGTAAAACCCGTAAGTAAACTTGCGCTGCAATGGCAGGCTGTGGACGGTATGACGACATTAATCCGGCGTCACCTGCGCCCATTATTTATGTCTCTTGACCTCACCAACGTGGTTCAGGACAGTCCGTGGGCAGAGGCGCTGAACTGGCTCAGAATGGTATTCAGCAAAAAGCAGACACTCTCACAACGGCCACCTGAAGAATGCCCACCGGGAACATTACCCGGACGGCTGCACCCTTATCTGCTGGAGTACGGTGAAGATGGTGAACCCCTGTGTCTGAATGCCGGGCGCTACGAATTCTGGCTATATCATCAGATAAGAAAGCGTTTTCAGTCGGGTGAGTTCCATCTCAACGCCAGTCTCCGGCACCGTCACCTTTCTGATGAATTGATACAGGCAGGAGAACAGGCTTCAGTACTGGCAGAAATGAAAATTCCCTTTCTGCAGAAACCCATTAAAACGCAGCTAAAAGCATTGTCGTCCGAGTTACACCGCGTTCAACCGAGAGCTTAAGCAGGGGAAGCTGAAACATCTGGAATACGATAAAGAAACACAGAAACTGACCTGGCATAAATCTGTGCTCAGTCACCATAAGGTGCAGGAGAAGCGTTTTTATGAGCAACTGCCATTTTGCGATGTGACTGACGTCTTCCGTTTTGTTAACAGACAGTGCCGGTTCCTCCAGGGGATGAAACCGCTGCAACCCCGTTATGCCAAAAAAGAAGTTGATACAGACAGCCTGATGGCAGTTATCGTTGCTCAGGCGATGAACCATGGTAATCACGTAATGGCGCGAACCAGCTATATTCCGTTCCATATTCTGGAAACCACATACGAACAGTATCTTCGCCAGGCATCACTGCCCACGGCTAATGACTGTATTACCAACGCTATAGAAGCCCTGCCAATTTTTCCGCACTATTCGTTTGATCCTGATACCCTTTATGGTGCTGTTGACGGGCAAAAGTTTGGCGTTGAGCGCCCGACAGTAAAGTCCAGATATTCGCGTAAATACTTTGGTCGTGGCAAAGGCATAGTGGCTTACACGTTGTTGTGTAACCATATTCCGGTCAACGGATATCTGATTGGCACAAACGAATACGAAGGCCACCATGTCTTTGATATCTGGTACCGGAATTCCTCAGAGGTGAAACCCACGGTCATCACCGGTGATATGCACAGTATCAACAAAGCCAACTTTGCAATTCTGCACTGGTTTGGCCTCCGCTTTGAACCGCATTTTACGGATCTGAACAGGCAACTGCAGGAACTGTACTGCACCAGAGAACCATCAACCTACAAAAAATACCTGATTCAACCTGCCGGACAGATTGATCTGAACCTTATCATCCGCGAAAAAGGCAATCTCAAGCGTATTGTTGCCACGCTGGGGCTGAAAGAAATGACACAGGGAACGCTGATCCGCAAACTGTGTACGTATACGACAACGAATCCGACAAGGCAGGCACTATTTGAATATGACCGACTGGTCCGTAGCATTTACACGCTGAAGTATCTGCGCGACCCGCAACAGGAACGTAATATCCGCCGCTCTCAGAACCGGATTGAGTCTTATCACCAGCTGCGTGCCGCAGTGGCCAAAGTCGGCGGGAAGAAGGAGTTAACAGGAAAAAAAGTAAAACCCGATTGCCACTTGGCTTTAAGTAACACACTGACTTTCTTATTCATGCTGATAACTACAAAATCAAAATGATAGACGCGCTCCAACGCGCGTCTTCAGAACTGCCGCTTGAACTGAAAACTCACATGCTTACAAAAAGAAATAAAACATATACGTTATAATCATGTGTATTAAAATATTCATAAAATTGCAATATTTCAAATTGAAACAAATATTATAAGTTATAATTTGAAAAATAAAATTGTCTAAAGCGTTCAAAAATCACACTATATATCGTTAAAAACTATCAAATATATTAATTTACATCGTGAGTGTCGATTAAATTAAAAAACCAAAGAATTTTATTCTGTCAATTAGTTAGAAATGATTATTCATAAATATTTTTAATTAATTTGGTGGGGATATTGTTAAGCGTTACTGTTGTTCTACGTCTGTTAAAGATCACATTTTGGTGAAAATGGGGATGGGATACAGCTCTATTATCGGCAGATAAAATCCACCAACTTAATGCTGGGAAAACCGTTGAGTAAGATTTTGAAGCTACCAGAAACTCGTCAACTGCCAAAAATGATGTTTGAAATTTTCTATGAATAAAAAACAAACCCTATCTTTTCAATAGGGTTTGTCAACTGTCTGAGATATCAATTTGCTATCGATACCTTTCTTTGCAGGTTATTATCACCGACTAAAATGCCACCAGCGAAAAGCAAGGCATCTTCAGGTAATAATTGACTTTTATCATCTGTTTTTTCTAACACGAAATTATACACGTTTAATGGATCTGTGTTTCTCAATTTAACTGAGCTAAGGGTAGTTTGACCACCACGTGTATATATTGTATCACCGATCTTAAGTTCATCGGCTTTTACTATTCCTCGTAATGTTGCAACAGGATGCGTTGGAGTCAGTGAAACTTTTTCACCGTTATTATAAATTAAATCAACAAATTCGGTATCGTGACCTACAATACGGCTTTTCACTTGTAATACACCACCTTGCTTTGTTAGGACTTTATCACCTAGACGTATATCTTCAACCTTCTTCTTAGAACCATCAGCCATATCTATTAATGTACCTTCAGCAATACAACCATATTGGATACTAATGGGTGGATAAATGTATTGTAAAGCAGACCGAGTACTTCCGGGATGATTAGTATAAGTGAATTGAATAGGATATGCTTGCTTATCAGACTTATCAGGAGTTGTGAGAATAGTAACCTGTAAATCCAATACATACTTCTCGTTATTTTTCCAGCATATTGACCCAAAATTAGCGTAGCCTGAGTCTTTGGAGAAATCCCATGTCAATTTTTTACCGCTTTCATCAACCGTTACATGTTCCCAAAATATATTTTCATCAATTGCTCTTACCTTACATCCACCACCAGTATCAAGGCCAACCAACGTCAAATCTGCGTGTATTGGTAATCTCTTGGTTCCCTTAGGCTTTCTATTCTCATCAATCAGAATATAGTCATGGAATTCAACACTGCCAATGATTTCCATATTGATATATGTCTTCTTATTTGGCAACTTTGGCGTCATTGGACCATAATCGCAAGCAGCAGGAGTATTAGGCTCAGGGTTTGCTCTATTTAGACAAACGATTATCGGTTGATCTAGATCCATGTTTTTTACACGAGTCGGTGCCGTATTATCCATCTTTTCTGGAGCATAGTCGAAAGCAAGTATATTTGATTTCATGAGAATTGGCCCGTCACTGATACTTATCCCATTTATTTTTCCCTGATATGTTGAAACAGCGATAACAGAAGATTGATTAGGATTATTAATACCATTAGGTATATCTTCTTCAGAAACGGCTTCCGTTGTATGGCTCCGTACTTCCTTACCCTCTATACTGCTTGAACCTGATGCGATTACCTGTCTAGATTTTTTATCTTTATCAAGTGCAAAAACCACAAGTGTGTCTTGGAACGATGAAGGAAGGGAAGGATCAGGATAGTAAAGAGAATTAAAAACTGTAGCTGAAATTGATTTATAATCTTTAGAAGGTACTATTACAGCCTGTCCGAAAAAATTTTCAGGATCTTTATTCGAGCGATGTATTTCAAGCGATTTCCCACTCTTAATCAGTGCATGTTGCTTTGCTTTTATCGTCTCAATATCCTTAAAAACATCAGGATACTTCTGTTCAGTAATACCACTGTAGCGTAACAGAGCTATATACCCCTTTTTATGAGATGGAATAGTTAGATTTATTACTTTAGGTTTATTATTTACCTTAATGCTATCTAAAAGTTCAGATACGGCCTTATAATCATCTATAGATAATGTATCAAGTTTCGTATCAGCAAGGCATGAGATTATAGGGGTGAGCAGTATGATAAAAAAAACAAATATTCTTTTGTATAGAGCCATAATTTTTCCTATGAAATAATAAAGATTTCTTAAGTCAAAAACATTACACAAACTTTATTTACAAATCGCTATTTGTTGAACTTTAAACTGATAGGTAGTATATACCTAATAAACTTCAATTTGCACAGTGAAAACACGAATAAGCCTTATTCCTCCTCGCCTTGTGAGAAAGAATAAAAGCATCTTGAAGTACGATGGTTATATTAATTAATAATCTCATCTTGAAATTATTAATTAAAGGGAAAACATATTGAAACTAAAATCATATATATAATTAATGGTCATTTGTAATAAAACGTCAAGTTTTTTATATTCTCCTGCCTTATGAAAAAATTTTCGCACAACTATCTACTGGGCTGTGTACTCAAAACATTGGATGAGTTTTATTAACTTTAAGCACAGCAGATATCCCAATATAAGTTTATTCCAGATAATTAACTTATCATGAACTCCTTCCTTCATAGTGAAATAAAAAATTCACAGACATTTAATATCACCCACCGTTTTCAATAATCAGACTTAATTATTAAAAATTGGAATAATGAAAAATTTGCTATGAACATATAAAAATGTCGGTTATATAACATTATTAAAAAACTTATCTTGAATCACTTTGTTAATTAATGATAGGAATAAAATAGAGATTATTTTCATAAATCACAAAATAAGTATCCCTCATAAATTCTAATCTTTAGAAATAAAGTTATTGCGGTAGCTATACCCATAGTTCAATACTAGTAAAACAAAGCGATAGAGCTTTTATTAGATTTTAAACATCAATAAACAATAAAGGAAAAATCATGGCCATAACTCCAGAAAAAATCGCTGTTGAATATCCCATTCCTACTTATCGATTTGTTGTTTCAGTTGGTGACGAGCAAATCCCATTTAACAATGTTTCCGGGCTTGATGTTCATTATGATGTCATCGAATATAAAGATGGCACCGGTAATTACTATAAAATGCCGGGCCAACGTCAATCGATCAATATTACCCTGCGTAAGGGAGTCTTCCCTGGCGACACTAAACTGTTTGATTGGATTAATTCTATTCAACTTAATCAGGTTGAGAAGAAAGATATTGCAATTAGCCTGACCAATGAAGCCGGCACCGAAATTTTAATGACCTGGAACGTAGCGAATGCCTTCCCGACCTCATACACCTCCCCTAATTTTGATGCCACCAGCAATGAAATCGCTGTTCAGGAAATAGCCCTGACAGCAGATCGTGTAACCATTCAAGCGGCTTAATAACGGAGAGATTTTATGACCACATCAACGACCTACCCCGGTGTTTATATTGAAGAAGACGCTTCGCTGTCACTCTCCATTAGTTCCAGTGCAACGGCAGTGCCTGTTTTTGCTGTCGCAGATAGCGATAGCAATACATTAATATCAGATAAGCCCTATATTCGCATTAGTAACTGGCTGGAATATCTGACACTCAAAGGTAAACAATTTGATCCTGCCAATACACTTGATATTGCACTACGTGCCTATTTTATTAACGGCGGGGGATATGGCTACCTTATCAAAACTCAAGATTTAGAAAAGCAGGTCCCAGTACTTGACGATGTGACATTACTGGTTGCCGCCGGAGAAACCATCAACAATGCCGTCAGCGCACTTTGCCAACCGGGCAAAGGCTTATTTGCCATTTTTGATGGCCCAACGACCACGCTAAAATCTGATGGCACATCTCGAGATAATTATGCTCAAAACCCATTTGCTGCCGTTTATTATCCCTGGCTAACGGCAGATTGGGCAGCCGATACCCCCATTCCCCCAAGCGCCGCCATTGCCGGCATCTATTGCTCGGTTGACCGCTCCCGTGGAGTTTGGAAAACACCCGCGAATGTCGTGTTACAAGGTGGGATGAAACCGATATTTAAAGTTACCGATGATTTGCAAGGCATCTATAACACCGGCAAAGCCATTAATATCATCCGCGAATTTCCGAATACGGGTGCCACAGTCTGGGGTGCTCGAACACTTGAGGACAGCGATAACTGGCGTTATATCCCGGTTCGCCGCCTGTTTAACAGCGCGGAGCAGGATATTAAAAATGCCATGAGCTTCGCGGTGTTTGAACCCAACAGCCAACCGACTTGGGAACGAGTACGCAGTGCCATCAGTAACTATCTGTACAGTCTGTGGCAGCAAGGTGGTTTAGCGGGAAATAAACCAGATGAAGCTTACTTTGTTCAAATTGGCAAAGATATCACCATGACCGATGACGATATCAAACAGGGAAAAATGATCATCAAAATCGGTATGGCAGCGGTTCGTCCAGCAGAGTTCATTATCTTGCAGTTTACACAGAACACCGCTCAATAATTGGAGGCAACATGCCAACAATACCAACTTATCCTGGTGTCTATATTGAAGAAGATGCGTCATTAAACCTTTCTGTTAGTCGGGGGAACACGGCAATACCCGTTTTTATTGGCGTTTTTTCACCCAAAAAAACCAACCTAATATCACAAGTAACACGCGTTAATAGCTGGCTAGATTTTACTAATCTGTTCAATGCGGGTTGTATTACATCAATCGCAATTAAATCAACAAAATTGGCTTCAACGCCTGCCCCAACTCTTTTCGAGAGCGTTAAAAGCGATACAGCAGTTGTTGCTACTCCCAATATCTCTGTTAATGCAGACAATAAAGATCCCGCTTACACTTACGCGGTGGAAACAGATAACTACTACACGACCAGTAGTGATGCCCTAAAACTTTATTTCCAAAATGGTGGCGGGCCTTGTTATATCCTGCCACGACCAAGTCATTTAACAGAAGGATTTCTGGACTCAATCCCTGAATTAATTGAACAGGCTTTAGAAATTACACTGATAGTCTGCCTTAAAGAAAGTGATTATAACCAGGAGGCGATATATAGCAGCCTAACCTCTTTATTAGAGGCCGGCTATTTCCTTATCGCTGACAGCTACACTAAAACCAGCATGCCTGACGTTAATGTGCAATCACAAACCGCAACGTATTATCCGGCGGTTAAAGTCTCACAACTTATTCAAGCAGAAGATAGCCAGATAGCAGTATCAGGTTATGAAGATGCAAAAACAAAACCCGATGAAGTCAAAAACCTGGCGCAACTCAAAGAAAAAAACCTCACTGTCTACCAACAAGCTGTTGAAGCAATACAGGACACAATAGCTTCCAACGGCAACACCATTCCCGCCAGTGCTGTCATGGCTGGCATATATTGTGCCACTGATGCCAGCCGTGGTGTCTGGAAAGCACCAGCGAATGTTGTGCTTAACGGGATTAGTGATGTCACTGAACGGCTCACTGACGATGAGCAAGGTACCATGAATCAAAAAGGTATCAATGCTATCCGTTATTTCAGTGGGCGTGGCTTTGTTGTATGGGGCGCACGGACTCTACAAAACGATGATAACTGGCGCTACATTCCAGTTCGGCGTCTATTTAATGCGGCAGAACGGGACATCAAGCAAGCAATGCGATTTGCCGTCTTTGAACCCAACAGCAAACCCACTTGGGAACGAGTCCGGGCCGCCATTGACAACTATCTCCATCAACTCTGGCAACAAGGAGCATTAGCGGGAAATAAACCACAAGAGGCCTATTTTGTTCAGATTGGTAAAGGTATCACCATGTCTGACGACGATATTAAACAAGGAAAAATGATTGTCAAAGTGGGTATGGCCGCAGTACGACCAGCTGAATTTATCGTTCTGCAATTTACGCAGGATGTCGCTCAGTAATCTCCATGATTAAACACAGGCACTGTATTGACAGTGCCTATCTAACCACTTTGGAGGAGATGATGATGGAAAGAATTCAACCGGGCGTGACCTTAACAGAAAGTATCATTACCACAGGCCAGCAAGAGATACCCAGCGCAGTGCCCGTATTTATTGGCTATACCGCCCATAATCCACAACAACTAAAACTACAGCAAGCAGAAACCGCAGTGCGTATCGACAATCTGGCGGAATATAACCAGCTATTTGGTGACAATCATCTGATGGCGTTGGCCGTCAGGCATTATTTCAATAATGGCGGGCAACCGGCTTTTGTTTTACCGCTGCCAGGCAATATGCCCTCAGCAAATATCACCCAAGCGGAAGCTGAAACCCTGATGACAGTATTAGGCTCTGATGCGGTAACAGAGGCCATTGGCGGTGAAACACAAATTACCCTGATTTTGGCACCGGATATCGCCCGGCTGAATGACAGTGTGATTAAGGATCAAAACACCTTAGTCAATCTGTGGTCTGAAGGTTGGATGACCCTGCTGCAACTGAGCCAGATCCGTTCCAACCTTTTTGTGCTGCTGGATGCGCCGGATGAAGTTGAACAAGCTCAACAATGTTTGAATGGTTTCTCATCAGCGTATCGCCAATGGGGAGCGGCCTATTGGCCTCGTCTGGAAACCACTTATCAGGACGTACCCAGCAAAGATATAGCCAACAAAGAAGGTATCGTACTCTCCCCCACCGCCGCCATCGCAGCACTTATTCAGCGCACAGATAGCGAAGTCGGTGTGTGGAAGGCGCCGGCCAATATTGCCCTGTCTCAGGTTATCCGGCCGGTTAAATCCTATCTTCAAGGGAATGTGCTGTTTAACGCCAATGGCGCTTCGCTCAATGTGATCCGCAGTTTCCCCGGCAAAGGCATACGCATATGGGGATGCCGCACGCTGGAAAACACCGATAATACGCCATGGCGTTACCTGCAAACCCGCCGTCTGGTTTCTTATGTCACCGTGCATCTGGCGCAATTGGCCCGTATGTACATCTTTGAACCCAATAACGAACTGACATGGATGAAATGCAAGGGACAAAGTTACAACTGGTTACGGCAATTGTGGTTACAGGGCGGCTTGTACGGATCACGGGAAGATGAGGCATTTACTGTGCTGTTAGGAGTAAATGAGACGATGACCGAAGAGGATATCCGTGCCGGGAAAATGGTCATGAAAGTCGCCCTGGCCGTATTGTCTCCCGCTGAATTTATTGAGATCAGTTTGGTCTTTGATACCCAAACGGGAGCGCTTTTGTCTTAAGAAGGAAAGAGCACAATGAACGATTATTACACCCCCGTGGTATCCCACCGTTTTATGGCGAGTTTTATTTTTAATGGCATTCCCGATCCGCTGGATATCCGCTTTCAGCGCATTTCCGGCCTGAGTCGGGAGCTTCAGGTGACCCAGCACAGTCAAGGCGGCGAAAACGCCCGCAATAACTATCTGGCCGAGAAGATCCAACACGGCACATTAACGCTGGAACGTGGCGTGATGACGGTTTCTCCTTTGACCTGGATGTTTGACCGCGTATTGCGCGGAGAAAAAATCGCCTATGCAGATGTGGTGATTATGCTGTTAAACGAAAATTTATTGCCCGTATCCAGTTGGACACTGAGCAATGCCTTGCCGGTACGCTGGCAAACCGGCGACTTTGACGCGAACAGCAACGCCATTTTGGTGAATACCCTTGAACTACGCTATCAGGATATGTGCTGGTTGGGAGTCAAAGTATGACAGTAGAAATCAGAGAATTAATCATTCAGGCAAAAGTGGTGTCATCAGCGCCAATACGACCAACGCAAGCGACTGAATCAGACCGGCAAGGCCATTCGTTGATTCAGGAAAGCCTGGATGAAGCAATCCTGATTGAAAAAATTAAACGCGAAGTGTTGGCCGCATTACGCGATGAGGAAGGGTGGCGTCCATGAGTCTGATTGAACGTGGTTTAGCAAAGCTGACCATTAATGCTTATAAAGACAGGGAAGGGAAAATACGGGCAGGCACCGTGCAAGCCATGTATAACCCCGATTCCCTGCAACTGGATTACCAAACGGATTATCAACAATCTCAGGCTATTAATAGTGAGAAACAACACAGTACTTATGTACAGGCCAGGCCCGCAGGGTTATCCCTTGAGTTGATTTTTGATGCCACGATGCCGGGTAACAAAACCCCCGTTGAAGCTCAGCTAATGCAGCTGAAACAACTGTGCAGTGTGGATGCCACCAGTAATGAAACGCGATTCCTGCAAATTAAATGGGGGAAAATGCGTTGGGAAAACCGCGGTTATTTTTCTGGCAGGGCGGAAGGTCTGTCTGTGAATTACACCTTGTTTGATCGTGATGCCACTCCCTTGCGGGCGCGGGTCATTCTGACACTGGTGGCGGATGAAAGTCTGGTCTTGCAGGAGACAGAACAGAACCTGAAATCGCCGGCAAAAATCGCCTTACGGGTACAAGATGGCGCATCGCTGGCGCTGATGGCAGCGAGTACGGCATCAACTCTGTCCGGCGGCGTCGATTATTTGACACTGGCCTGGCAAAACGGTCTGGATAACCTCAATGGGTTTGTACCGGGTGAAATATTACAGGCCACCAAAGGAGAAGACGCACCATGAACCATCAACTGAAAATTATTGCAGATGGCAAGGTATTGTCTCTTTTGGCCGCCGTCGATGTGGAGACCTATTACCGCGTTAACAGCATCCCTTCGGCAACGCTGAAATTCAGCCTGCCGGACAGGCCACTTTCCTCTTTCAGCCAGACAGATGTACAGGCAGAACTGGCCCATTGTCAAGTAGGCAAAACCCTGCGTCTGGAAGTGACTGATGGCGGCCGGAAATCGGTGTTGTTTAACGGCCTGATTACCCGTAACACGTTGAAGATCCAAAATAAGCAATTATTGCTCACGTTGCTCGTCAAACATCGCTTGCAACTGATGGTGGATACCCAACATTCACAACTGTTTAAAGACAGCAATGAAAAATCAGTCTTAAACACCCTATTGAATCAGGCTGGCATCAAGGCTCACTTTGAACAGATAGCCGCGTTAGATCAAAAGCATGAGCAGATGGTGCAATTTCGCTGTTCAGACTGGCGTTTTCTGCTGTGTCGGCTATCAGCCACTGGCGTATGGCTGTTACCCACGACAGAAGGCACCCGGCTTGTCCAACCTGAATCCCTGAAATCTAACTCAACCTATACCCTGAAAAACCGGGGGGATGAGAAAAAAGATATCGTCGTCAAAGATGCAAGCTGGCAGTTTGACAATCATCTTAACCCCGCTTCACTGGAAGTCAGTGGCTGGGATATCAGTAAACAACAGGAGTTGTCAGGCGGCCGCTACGGCAGTGTTGCCGTGGGGAAAGAGGCACTCTCCCCTGATAGGCTGGCGTCTTTGAATAAAACAAGTTGGGACATTCGCTACAGCAGTCCGTTAACCACCCAAGAAAGCGGCTATCTGGCACAGGGACTATTGCTGAATCAGCGTGTTTCTGGCGTCACAGGCGAATTCCTGCTTAAAGGCGATGGGCGTTATCAGTTAGGGGATAACATTCAATTAACGGGATTTGGTTCACAATTGGATGGCACAGCCAGCATTACGGCGGTTCGCCATCGTTTTAACCGACGAATTGATTGGGAAACCACCCTGAGCATGGGCTTACAACAGGAATATCTGTCCGTGTTGCCCGATGCCCCCGAACTGCATATTGCGACAGTAGCGAAGTATCAGCAGGACAAGGCAGCCTTGAACCGCATTCCGATTATTTTGCCGGTGTTGAATCGCCCAAATGAATTTCTGTGGGCAAGATTAGGGAAGCCTTACGCCAGTCACGAAAGCGGTTTCTGTTTTTACCCGGAACCCGGTGACGAAGTGATTGTCGGATTCTTTGAAAGTGATCCACGTTATCCGGTGATTCTGGGGGCAATGCACAATCCGAAAAATAAAGCGCCTTTAGAACCTACCCAAGATAATCAGGAAAAAGTTTTGGTGATTAAACAAGGTGAAAACCAACAACAAATTGTCATCAATGGCAAAGAAAAAATTATCCGAATCAATGCGGGAGATAATCAAATCACGCTCCAACAGGATAAAGATATTTCTCTGTCAACGAAAAAAGAATTAACACTGAAAGCGCAGACAATGAATGCCCAAATGGATAAATCGCTCAATCTGTCCGGCAAAAACAGTGTTGAAATCAAAGGTGCCAAAATTAATCTTACCCAGTGAAAGGTGAACAATGGAAAACCAAATACTGACACAACTCTATGGTCGTGGTTGGGCGTTCCCTCCCGCGTTTTCCCTTGAAAAGGGGGTGGAAATGGCTGAGGGGGCGGAAGATGTGCGCCAGAGTTTGCACATTCTGTTCAGCACTGAGCCGGGGGAGCGCCTGATGCGCGAAAATTATGGCTGCGGATTAAATGATTTTATGTTTGAAAATATCCGCAACGAATTGTTTGCTGAAATTGAATCCCATATCCATGACAGCGTATTGCGTTATGAATCACGGGCGGATATTACGGATATCCAAGTTCTTCAATCACCAAACAGCAAGAATACCCTGCAAGTGCAGGTCATGTACCGCCTGCGGGGAAGCGATATCAATCAGCAAATTCAGGGAACACTGGCACTGAGTGAAGGTCGGGTAATGGAGGTGGTATGAGTGAGTCCATTGTGACAGACGGTGACATACTCCAGTTTGATCCCAACTTTGGAAATCGACAGGTGACGGTTTCCAGCCCGGGTAAGATCAGCGGTAAAGGACATGCGCAGGTAAACGGCAAGAAAGTCTGCATTCTGGGGGATGAGAAACAAGTCAGGGTTTCTGCAACCTATATCACAGCAATGCATACAACACCGGGAACCGGCACCATTACCATCAGTGCGTTGGATGCCAGCCAGCAAGCCCTTCAATGTACCAGTGGCGCGGCCTTAATTATCAAGGGGCAGAAGTTTACAGCCATGTTTACGCCTCAATCACCCGCCATCAATAATACCGTGAACCCGCCGCAACCGGATGTTACAACGCCTTCATCGGGCACAGGAAGTTTTATCACTCAACAAAATTTTGCCACCGTGAATTAAGGCATTGGCTGAAACAAATCGAAATTAAACAGTGTGAATAATCCTTTATTCACAGAGGAATCTCTGTGCCACACAGGTGATATTATGGAATTAACTGAGTTAAATAATACATTGTCAGACTTGGTGCCGACGAACGGTTTTAAATTAGATAATCGAACCAGTTTGCAATTACTCCAATATATTGAAAAGTACACAAAAATAATTCCCTTCAATCAGGGCGATAACCATTGGAATGACTTTTTCTTTATGGCGAATAATACGCCAGAGAAACTGGCTGAATTATATCAAGGGGAAATCGAAGCCAATGGGGAATTATTACCTCATCAAGCTTTTCTATTAGCGGTATTACGATTATTGGAAACACCAATCTCCTTATTGAATACCTTACCTGCGGCTCATCGCAATCTCTATTATCGGGCGCTTTTGGGGCTGTCCCCCCGCCCGGCACAACCCGATCAGGTTGCCTTGTCGGTGGAACTGAATTCAACAGTCACAGAGCAACTGCTCACTAAAGGCACCTTGTTTGAAGCGGGACAAGATGAACAAGGCAATGCCCTGCAATATGCGCTGGATGCCAATTTGCTGGCGAACCGAGGCTATATTAGTGACTTGTACTGGTTACGGAATAAAGAACAGCAGCAATGGGTTATCGCGACCCCCTGGGATTTACAGGCACAGATAGCATTGCCATCTGATGGGATACGATTATTCAGTAAAACGGATCAGGATAAATCTGTGCTGGGCGGAGTGTTAATCACTTCCGCACAGTTGGCGATGGAAGAAGGGACCAGAAAGATAACTGTTACCTTTGAGAAAGACATGGATAGCAAAAGTTTGCTGGCACAAATCAGCAGTGGCAACCAATGGCTGGCCTTAACGTTAACTGACGGGGGAAATAAAAAAGAAGTCATCCTGACGCTTTCGGATAAAGAGCCGGCAATCAGTGCGCCAGAGGATCTGGATAACCTGGTTTTCACCCAGCCAGTACTCCGGCTACAGGGAGAAGACAGCCAGGCACTGCCCACAGTGACCGAACTCAAAGTGCAAGAGGCCGTAGATAAAGCCTCGTTCGAAACGTATCACATTACCCCCTTTGGTTATAGTCCCAAAATTGAGCCATTGGAAGCAAACCCCACGTTATATCTCGGTATCACTGACGTCGAGCCGGGACAAACTTTATCGCTCTATTGGAAATTAAAATCACCGCAGCAACCCGAAAAAGTTTCCTGGTATTACCTGAATCAAAAAAATCAATGGGCTGCATTGGATGCGTGGGTCAATGATGAAACCAAACATTTGTATCAGGATGGCACCTGGCAGGTTGTACTGCCCGCTGGTGCCTCCAATCAGGAAACAAAGATGCCAGCGGGACGCTATTGGTTAAAGGCAATCGTGGTTATCCCCACACATAACGACTCATGGGGAAAAAGCCCTTGGTTATACGGCCTGATCTATAACACCCTGACTGCAACATTGGTGAATGCCGATAACATCAGTCACAGCCATTTCTTAACGCCATTACCGGCAGGCACTATTCAGCGTCCGGTTGAACCCATCATTGTCGTGGCTTCAATCAGCCAGCCTTGGGCGTCATGGAATGGACGTGTACCAGAAACCGACAGCGCTTTTTTTGAACGGGGAGCTCAACACCTGTCCCACCGTAACCGAGCCTTAACCTGGGGCAATATGGCGACACTGTTAAAAGAGCGTTATGTCAGCATCTTTGATGTTAAGTACCCAGACAATGATGAACTCACCAGAGTACCAACATTGGAGGAACAGAAACTGATAATCATTCCTGCCAACCGATACAACGACAGCGATGACCCTTTGCGTCCGGTACTAAACCCGGCACGTCTGCAAGAAATGGCCGAGTGGTTACAGCAAAAAGCCTCTCCCTGGGCTGAGATTAAGATCAACAATCCCCAATATGTTGATGTGAACATTAATTACACGGTGGTTTTTAAGCCGGATGTTAACAACGATTTTGGCTATCGCCAGCTACGGCAGCAACTCAGTGAGGCGTATATGCCCTGGAGCGTCGATGAGCAGCGACCCGTTATGTTGAATAACAGCATTAACTATTACCAGTTACTGGCGACCATTCAACAGCAGCCGCTGGTTGAGCGGGTCACCTGTCTGACGCTGTGTCGGGCGGATGCGGCTAAAGGCAGTGATATCACCGTATCGGTGGAAGCCAAAGATAATGAGGTGCTGATTTTAGTCTGGAACGCAGACGATAAGCTGCAATGCCGAGGAAATAACGATGAATAATCAAGATGCACTGTTTCATAAAGTGAAAGACGGTATTCACTTTGATACCTTGCTGGAACAGGCTCATCAGGTGGTTGAGCAACAGGCCGGAAAACAGTGGAGCGACACAGCGGAACACGATCCCGGTATCACCTTTCTGGAAGGACTCAGTTACGGTGTGTCAGATTTGGCTTACCGTCACACCCTTCCCCTGGCAGATTTACTGACTCCTGCCCCAGATAACCAGATCCAGCAAGACGGAATTTTTCCCGCTGAATTTGGCCCTCATAAGACGCTGACTTGTGGGCCAATCACTACCGATGATTATCGGAGAGCGTTGCTGGACCTGCATAGCAGCGACTGGGCAGGGGAAACTACTCTACAGAATAAAGAAGATTTTCTGTTCCGTAATGTGCAACTGATACGTGAACCGGAAAATCTGGGGTATACCTATTGGTATAATCCGGACACAAGGGAATATAGTTTCCAAAAGGGTGATAGTGAAAATGTGAAAGAGTTTGTATTGCGGGGAAATTACTGGCTTTATCTGGAACCCAGCCGTTATACAGAAAAGAACAAAGCCACCGCCACCCAACAATTGAAGGATTTTTTAACCGATAACCGCAATATCGGGGAGTCAGTCAGTCAGATTATCTGGTCACAACCGGTTGATTTTCCGCTATTACTGGATATCGAACTGGGTGATGATGTACAGGATGTCGCCGGTATTTTCGCGGCCGTCTATAGCACCGCAGAGCAGTATCTGATGCCTGAGGCACAGCGTTACCGCACTGAAACACTGCAAGATGCCGGAATGTACAATGATGAAATCTTTGAAGGGCCACAGTTGCAACATGGCTGGATCCCTGAATTGCCGACAGCCCGTGACTATACGCAACGGATCATACTCAATCTTAGCCGGCTGGTTAATAAACTGCTTGAGATTAAGGGTATTCAGAATGTCAATCGCCTTCAGTTGGATAAAAGTGTTGATACAAACCTGATTGAGTCGGTTACAGGGGATGCTTGGTCGTGGTCAATTAAAGAAGGCTATTACCCTCGCCTGTGGGGTCAAGATCCGCTCCATCAATTGGCACAACATGATGGCCCACTAAGAGTGATCGCCAAAGGCGGGATCAGCGTTACGGTGAGTGAACAACAGATTCGGGGCAGCTTACCTAATCCTTCCCTGATCCAGAATACACCTGTGGTATTGGCTTATGGACGGCATCGCGATGTGGGCCGTTATTATCCCGTCAGCGATACATTGCCCGCTTGCTACGAATTACAGCAGCCCTTATCTGAAATTGAAAATGAACATGCCCAACGTTTGTTGTCACTTCATCAATTTATGCTGCCATTTGAACAGTTGTTGGCTTGCGGCTGTCAGCAAATTGCCATGCTACCGAAATTACTGGCTTTTCAGCGCGAGGGATATGAAGTCTGGGGTGATCAGTGGCCGTTTAAGCCGGGTTCTGTCAATGATGAAGCCCATCAGGATTACGCCACTGAATTAAAGGAACAGTTAAAAAAGATCGCGCTCGATAGCGATCACGAATTGGATATCGTCAATTACCTGCTCGGCTATTTTGGCACTGAACGGGCACCAAATACCTTTATCACCCCCATCGATGATTTTCGCGCTGTGCAACAGGGCTATCTGGCTCAACAACCGACATTAACTTATCACCGTGCCAACATTCGAATTGATCAGGTTTCTTCGCTGCAAAAACGCATTGCTGCCCGTATAGGGTTAGGCGGTGAGCTGTTTAAACCGGAATCGGAGCTTGTCCTAAGCCAACTGCCTTTTTATCTGGTGGAACACCGAGCATTGCTGCCAATCAAGCCCAATAGCCAGTTTGATACAAAGCAGAAGCCGGACTGTGTATATAAGGAAGAGAAAGAGGAAGAGAAAGAGGAAGAGAGCCAGACCAAACCGCCTTATCTGGTGATTAAGCAAGACAGTATTAATGGCAAGCTGAGACAGGGGCAAGTGATCAATTTAATCCTCTGTGAAGGCGAACAGGGCAACACCCAATTTACAGTGCGTGGTCAGATGATAGTCAAAGCCGAGGAAGATCGGTTTTGGCTGGACGTGGGTAATAGTACGCAACTGGAATACAATCTGGAACGGATAATGACCGCCGCCAAAGCAAAAAAACTGTTCTGGCAAAACAGCGTGGTCTGGATGGAAGATATGAACTACCGTCTGGCCTACGATAGTGACCAATCCCAGAATGGCAAGCCATTGCCTGATAACCAGCGGCGTCTGACCCGCACAGCACAAACCCCCTTCCCGTCCCTAATTGCGGTAGGTAATGAAATTACCCTGACCAAACATTTAGGGATAGTCGGTGTCACACAGGAATATCCTGATGACTCAGAAAAACTGTATGCCAAAGTCGTCAGCTTTGATCGTATCAAGGGTACTTTGATTATTGAAAATCAGGATAGTTCGACATTGACGTTCCCTGCTCCGGAAGAAGCCTGGCGATACAGTTGGTATTTTTCAGGTGAGGAGTATGGAAAAACCGATCGTTTCTCATTTGTTATCAGCGTAGTAGTAAACAGTAAGTTAATTAACGACAAGCCCGGTGTTGATCCCTATAAACTAGAAGAATGGGTTAAAGAAACCATTTTTACCGAGTTCCCTGCCCATATTTCTATGATTATTCACTGGATGGACCCGGAAGCATTTTTAAATTTCGGCATGACTTATCAACGTTGGCAAAATAATGGTGCACCTTTGGGTGATTCTGCCTATTCGATTCTGGAAAGCCTGACATTAGGTACATTACCTTCTGCTTTAAAAGGCATAGGAACAATGCGAATTGCTACACCGCACCAAAGAGAGGAAGTTGTCGGTGAAAACAACGATGAGTGGAATACCAAAAAGATAATCCAGAATGAATTGTTCTATGTTCCGAAAGAGAACGAATAAGTAAAAATATCTACTAATCACAATTTTAAATTAAATATAGTTTATGGAGTTAGCCATGAAAGAAATTCGTTATTCTGTAAAAACACAAGAGCAACAAACATTAACTGACTCAAAAGGTATTGGGCCTGAGACTGATAAATTAAAAGATAAATTTAAAGACGGCAGTATTCCTTTACAAACCGATTTCAATCAATTAATTGATATTGCCGACATTGGTCGTAGAGCGACTGGACAAGCTCCCGGACAATCAGGAGAACCGGGTAACGGTTTGAGTTTGACAGATGATGGAACTTTACAGACCGTTGTGAATTCAACCGGCGGACTGCATTTTGATAAAAAAGCATTAGCAATTAAACCTTACTATGGGATTAACGTTGATAATAATGGTGTTTCAGTTAAAGCCGGTGATGGCATAAAAGTGGACAATAACGGTGTCAGTATTGATTCCAATAAAATACTCCCCAACGGAATGATTGTGATGTTCTCTGGTAATAGTGCTCCTGCTGGATGGGCTTTTTGTGATGGTAATAATGGAACGCCAGATTTAAGAAGTCGCTTTGTCATGTGTGGTGAAACTATTTCTGAGACAGGAAAAAGCAGCAGTAAAGCCACTGGTAGCGGCAGTGGAAAAAACTACTCCAGAAATACAACATCAACTCAAGTTTCTGTCACTGTTAATGTGCAATATACAATGTTAACAGAATCACAAATACCTAGTCATCGACACATTGGGGGGATGGCTTATTATATGAATAGTGGGATGCAATATGGAAACTCTTTCGGTCCAGGGACATCGACAGACGTAATAAACAACAACCCTTACTCCGTAGGAATGACTAAAGCCACTTCACCTCGTTACGCATACACATCAAACACAGGCGAAGGGCAAGGACATAATCACCAAGCAACAGCCTTATCCCCTTCACATAGCCATAGCGTTAATGTAGTTCCGCCCTATTATTTATTAGCCTTTATTATGAAACTTTAATTCTATTTCACAAATACAGTTTTAAATTACCTATTATTTACTCATTACCAAGGATATATTGATATGAATTCGGAGCCAAATCTGTTAAACCGGATTACCATTACTATTGAGGCTAATAATCAACAGGTGGCTAAAAAAGTATTACATGGCTCCCTGCTTAATCAAACCAGTATAAATAAATTACTCAATTCATACTTTTATGAATATAACATTCATCAGGATATCTCTTTAGAAACATTAACCCTCAATCTTGGTGAAATAAATTTTCATGATTTTAATTCACTGTTTCCTGCTCGCCTCAAGATGGAACTAAATAAAGCATTCAGCCAATATCAGATAAACAACCATAAGGAAGAAATTCTACTAAATAAAACAATATCAAATCAAATCACCGATAAGCCTTCTATATCTGGCGATAACAATTTAATTAATGCAGAGAATTTCATTCACTCTTTATATCAAAAACATTCCCCATTAAACCTAACGGAGTCAATAGAAGATAATAGAAATAACGACATCAAAAAATTAATAAATCAATTAACACAAATAGAAAACAAATCCGCGTTATTATTAGCAAAAAGCTGTTTGTCTGAACAGAGTTTAAAACGACTCCTGGCTATCAGACAACCCGCTTTATTAAGCGCCATCAATCGCAGATTATCGGAAAACACCAACGAACCACAATATCAGGAGGAACCAGTCTCACCCGGGCAACTGATACTCAATGCATTGAGATATATACAACGGCATAATACACAGAATATTCCCAAACCTGATACAAAAGTGATATCTCATATCACAGCCGAGCTAAATAAAAGTTCACAACATGATGAACCTATTATGACATTATTTCGTCAAGCTGTAACTCACCACTCCCCGTTAAATAAGTGGCTAAAACAGCTCTGGCAAACAATTCCTATTTCACAACTCTGTAAAAAACATCTATCAGTTCAAGAATACCAATATCTATCGGAACACTTTATTTCAAATAAAGCAGATGAAAATAGATCCAATTCAGAATCAGCACCGGATATATCCGTTACAGGAGTCAATAACCGAAACCAACTTCGAACTATCAACAAGTCACATTCTAAATCCGTTTTATTGCCTGAAAAAACCACCCTATATCAAGTCAGTAACACCGGAATATTAATTTTATGGCCGATGCTACCAGCACTATTTAATCAGCTTGGTTTACTTGAGGAACAAAAATTTATCCATCGTCAGGCCCAATTTAGTGCCGTCAATTTCCTTGACTACCTGATTTGGGAAACCGAAGAAACACCAACAGAACGAAAAATGCTGAATAACGTTCTATGTGGGTTAATGGCTGATGAAAATAGTGAATCAATCTCTATTGAACCAGAAAAACAATTAATAACCACACAATGGCTGGATGCTATTATCACCCAACTTCCTGCCTGGAAAAAACTAAGCCGTAATGATGTCCGCCAATTATTCTTACAACGTCCGGGTGAATTGCGAATCAATGAACAGGAAATCAATATTACAATACAACAACAACCATTCGACGCATTATTGGCCGATTGGCTGTGGCCATTAAATATCGCCAAACTTCCCTGGCTGGATCGCCCTTTACGAATTGACTGGCAAAACATTTAAAAGGTTTATATGGACTACCTACTGACAAATAACCACGGTGAACTTCAACCGATAACCCCTGAATTACGCTGGCTTTATTCTCATCTGGAACGTATTGACCTGCGATTGCAGCACTATTATTACCAGAAAAGAGACAGGTACGATTCATTACCGGAAAGTTTTTTACTTACCGAAGATGAAGTAGAACAACGTCTGGCAGAACCATTCGGTGTTCCTCATTGGCTACCTAAAGCAGATAATATTATTCACTGCTCAGAAACAACCGAGGAAAACCCTGCCTTTGATCCATTATCACTCTTGGTTGAACGTTTTGAACTGACTGAATTTGAACGTGTTGCTTTACTGTTAGGTTTATTACCCCATTTTGACAGTCGTTATCATGCGTTATTTGCCGCTCTAAATGGTAACAGTAAAAAACAGTGGCCTAGTTTTGCTTTAGCAATTGAATTATTTAGCCAGCGTCAAAGTGATTGGCAATTACTGCAAAACAGCTTGTTACCACAAACACCATTAATTAGCAGCCACCTATTACAGCTCAATAACCACCAAGAATCTGTCTGGTTACAAACGCAATTTTTAACCCACAATGCTGTCTGGCATTTTCTATCAGGCCAGCGGGTTATTTTACCTCCTCTAACAACCTGCGCTTATTGGAGTATCCCTGTCTCACAAAATTGGTATCCACAAACTGTTTTTCATTCACTTGGAAAAATCTTATTGAATAAAACCGACGAGATTCTTCCACTGGTAATACTTAGAGGAAAACAGGACAGTGCCAGAGAATTAGCAGTAAGCAATATTATGGCTTCTCATGATATCAATACGTTAACTCTTGATTTAGCCCGTCTGCCAGATGATGAAAACCCAACTGAAATAGCTAACTTGCTGGCAAATGCAATACGGGAAGCCCGTCTACACGATGCCTGTTTATTAATCAGCAACTTCTCTTTATTGATACAAGAAAAGAAAACATGGCATAACGAATTATCCACCCTACTCAATCAGCCTAAATTACGCATAATTTGCCTGGCAGAACCACAAGATTCATTAGTATGGATTAAACACCTGCCGATGGTACAAATTAATATGCCAGCACTTACTCTGGCGGATAAAAAAAACATGTTACAAGCAAACTTACCGAATACTGTTGCTCAGAAAATAAATATGACTCAATTATGTCAACGTTTTTCATTTACAGCAGAAACATTACCGTTCATTCTTAAAGAAGCATATCAATACCAAATACTCCGACAACCGGAAGGTCAATTGGAAGAAACCGATCTACGTAAGGCATTAAACTTTCGCGCTCAACAAAATTTCGGTAAATTAGCCCAACGAATCACCCCAAAACGCAATTTTAATGATTTAGTGATTTCAGATACATTGGCGCAACAGTTAAAAGAAATCATTGCGGCCATTCATTACCGTGACCAAATTCTAAGCGCTGGATTTCAGGAAAAAATCAGCTACGGCACCGGTATTAGTGCATTATTTTACGGTGAATCAGGTACCGGCAAAACAATGGCCGCAGAAGTGATTGCCGGGTATCTTGGCGTCGATTTAATTAAAGTAGATCTCTCAACCGTAGTGAACAAATATATTGGCGAAACGGAAAAAAATATCTCACGCATTTTCGATTTAGCCGAGGCGGATTCCGGGGTACTATTTTTCGACGAAGCCGATGCCCTATTTGGCAAACGCAGTGAAACCAAAGATGCCCAAGACAGACACGCTAATATTGAAGTTTCTTATTTATTACAACGGCTGGAGGATTATCCAGGGTTAGTCATTTTAGCCACCAATAACCGCAGCCATTTGGACAGCGCGTTTAATCGCCGTTTTACCTTTATCACCCGTTTTACTTATCCCGATGAAACATTACGTGAAAAAATGTGGCAAAAAATTTGGCCCGAACAACTGATATTATCCAATGAAATTGATTTTGAACATCTGGCTAAACGGTCTGATTTAACCGGAGCAAACATTAGAAATATTGCCTTATTATCATCGATATTAGCCGCGGATGATAACAATGGACAAATCGCAAATAGGCACATAGAGCGAGCAGTGATACTTGAATTAAATAAAACCGGCCGATTGGCTTTCTAAATACTCAGTGGGATTGGAATCAACATGACAACTATAATTGCTTCTGACAATATCATTATTGAAGTGAATAAAGCATTAAATGCCATTTTATCGCAATACTTACAGATGCCAGGTTCACAAATTAATATTCGCTTTGATCTACCGGAAATTAATTCAACCCAATCGGAACCGACGGTGAGTGTATTTCTGTATGATATACACGAAGAGCTACAATTACGCACTGCTGAACCAAGGCGTTATAATCCTGCAACCAGCACATTATTACCAGGATGGGTTAATATCAATTGTAACTATTTAATCACCTACTGGGATGCTAATAAACCCTCAAGTGACAGCTCCAGCCCAGATAGCCAACCGGATAATCAGGCGGCACAAGTGATGACACGGGTTTTGAATGCATTAATAAATAATCGCCAATTAACTGGTATTCCCGGTGCCTATACGCGCGTTATTCCACAACAGGAGAATTTAAACAGCCTGGGTAATTTTTGGCAGGCTCTGGGTAATCGCCCGCGCATCTCCTTGCTCTATTCAATTACTGTGCCAATGAAGCTGAAAAATATTGAAAATAATATCATATCTATTAGCCAAATATCCGCTACTGTAGATCAAAAATCTAGCCTGGACAGTTCACAAATAAATCAAGCCCTGACAGATAAATTATGTGCCGACTTAGGTGGTACAGAAGATGTCCGCCTTGCCCTTAATAAAGTGAATATGACAACCGAGCCTGATACAGAAAACAATCAAAACCTGGAAAATCAAAATGTTATTGTTGAAGTTTCCGGTATTACCGGTGCAACTTATTTATCACAAATAAAAGATATACTTAAAAAATGGAAAAACAACCAACAGGCTATTATAAAGATAAATGGTGTTGGTATTATTGTTTCTAAAGAAAATGCTGATAAGTTAATTGGAATTTAAAATTAATTCTTATATTAAAATAACCACCAATCATTCACCTAACAAATAATTATTCATTAAAAATAATTATTTTTAATATATTTATTTGAGATTTCCGTGTTATAAAACTATTAACTTAATCCACATGTTATTCATTGTCATTCTTCAAACTCTTCTATAGGTGAAATAATGCTAAACGAAAATGTTAAAGATCATGGTAAAAAAACAAAAAATAATGCAGAAGATCCCCAAAATAGGGAGATAAATAGCAATTCTTTAGAAATTTCCTGCACCACCGCACCACCAGCACCACCAGCACCACCAGCACTGAAATTATTTTCCAACCTTCCTAATAAAAGGTCACTAAATAATGTAGGAAATAATAATCCGTTCAAACCAAAAGATGAAAATGTACTTTTCACTGAAAGCGGAACAGTAGAATCTGAAGATTGGGAAATATCAGAACAGATAAAAAATTATCTAGGAGAAGGCGGTTTCTCTACAATTTCTAAAGCAATCAAAGAAGTATTGAAAAAAGAAGACATAAAACCATTGAACCCCATAGGCGTTACTATGAAAGGAATAATCGAGGAAATGAAAAAAGCTGATGAAAAATATAGGCAATATGAATACAACGATGAAGATATAACGGATAACCCTATAGCTTGGACGAATCCTGATAATGGAAAAATTTATATAGGAATAAATTCTCCAGAATACTCGCATTTGAATAATAGAGGAGAATCTGAGCTCAATTTGGCAAAAATAATATCTACAATAATTCATGAAGGCCTTCATGCGTCATCACATCAGCATAAAGGCTTACAGCCTCAAACTAATAAAGAAGAAGGCAACCTAGACTATGATGAATATGTGACAGACTATTTTGCAAGAGAAGTTTATAATAAAATATTACCCGGTAAAGACTATGTTACCAATTATTTTACTAAGGGATTAGGCGGTAAAAATAAAATGTGGGGAGGAAATATTGTTGAATTTATGATTCAATCAAAACATTCTTCTTTGGAAGAAATAAGACAAGCTTATGCAGAAGGTAAACCATTTAATGAACTAGATGGTAAATTACTAGAGGATTGGAAAACATATGCAAAATTGGGGAAAATACCTGACCTACCCAATCAAAATTAATGGGTGAAGTTATCTCAGTCAGATCAATTATAGAGCCTTAATAAATAAAAAAACAATCTCTCATATGAATATTGAAGTACAAAATATCCAGTAAGTTATTTAAAAGAATACCAATCTATTTATTTGCATAGTCATGCATGTTGCACTTACCATGCTAAATATTGCAATATAAATAAGGTTTCATAATAGTGCTACACCCATTTTTTGTCTTCCTGGTTCTTGCTGTGATGAAAACGATTTCAAAAAGGCATCAACATAATTAAGCAACTGCCACATAAATTGACAACAATGATTTCGCGTTACTGTCTCATGGAGCGATTGCCATAACCGTTCTATTTTATTTAGCCACGGGGAATAGACCGGTAAAAACAACAGGGTAAATTTGGGATGCAGGGCCAACCAATCCTTTACCTTTTGACTTTTATGAATACAGTAATTATCTAAGATTAATGTGAGGGTTTCCGCATGGGGATATTGATGATTCAGTTCATCTAACATTTTGATAAATAAATTAGAGTTCTTTTTTATTCCCTTAACATAGGTGACTTGTTCTGTTTGGGCATTCAGGCAGCCCGCAAGGTAATATTTTTCATTTTTTCCCGGGGTGATAACCCGTTTTTGTTGCCCTTTGAAACACCAGTCGGCACCGATTTTCGGGTTGAAATCAATATCCACTTCATCTTCATAGAAAACAGGATGTTTTTCTGAGATATTCGCTCTAGCTTCCGTGATCTTTGCCATTTTTTCATCATATTCAGGATCGGGTTGTTTTACCGTTGGCGCTGCTCTGCGCCAGACAATCCCCGCCTGAACAAAGTAGCGATAGAGGACACTTTGTGTCAGAGAGGTGTTGAATAATTCATTGAGGGTATGAGTCATCAGCTCAAGGCTCCAGCGAGAACGGAGATAGCCTAACTCTTGGGGGGATTGCTGTAATAAGAAAAGCAAGAGGTTATAGAGCGGGGAGAGATCCCAGACAGGAGGTCGGCCAGCCGGTAAACTTTTGAGCCCTTCCAGCCCATATAATGTAAACCATTCAACCCAACGATTGACGGAAGAGCGTGCGGCATGGAGGGTTTTGGCGACATAAGTCACTGTTAATCCTTCATTGAGCATCAATAACGCCGTTAATCGACGGGAATAGTTCTTATCATGGGTTTTATGGATAAGTTTTCTCATTTTCTGGCATTCATCTTGAGGTATAGGTGCTATGATAGGCATCACTCAGTCCGTGTTGAGATTTGGGATTTTTCGCAATTGATCAGATCGCAAAAATCGGACTGAGTTCCCTCCAAGTGATCTATTATTTTGAAAAGTTATTTATTTATTAAAATAATCATAAGGTGATAACATGTTCAGCACATATTATAATAAAAATGATAACCAAAAAAGAAATAAAATAAACACAGAAGAAAAACATGAAAACACAGAAACCGATAACCACTTGGAAATAAACTTAGATCATACAGGGAAAAGTAAACCGGATATAGAACCAAAAGATGTCACTACAGGTACCATTAAGGCATATACTCTTCTATATAAAACGACCGCTATCCCAAATTTTTTAGACAACGCAGAAAACCTAGGTTTAGCAGAATATAAGAAACGACATGAAGATATACAAGATTACTTAAACCTAGGTAAATTTGAAGATGCTGAAAAACTCAAAAAAAATTCACAGTGGGCAGGGCAATATTTCGCCTTAGAAAAAAGTTCTGATGAATATGCAGATGAAGCACCAGATAGCTACAACAGACTACTGGAATACGCAGGAAAGGACCCGCTGAAAAAAGTAGAAGTTTTCTTGTACACGTTTAAAGTAACAAAAGATATCAAAGTTCTCAAACCACACAACAATTCTAATTCTTACTACGTAGGCAATGCAGAAGGTTGGGAGAAAGCAAAAGAGATAATGAATGATGTTCAATCTCAATCCGAAAAGAATGACAACCCATTTTCCGAGTTAAAAAACCTAGAAGACAAAAACTTTCTCCTAGAAGCACTTGGAGAAAAAGGATATGCATGGAAGGGGCCACTTCATCCAAAAGAAGGAACTGAATTTTCTTATGAGCTCGCAATCAGCCCCAACCTATTACGCCAGCATCTCACTTTGGAATCAGAAGAATTACTTGGTACCTATATCAAGACCTATATATACATAGACAACAATAAGAAATATGCTTGCTGGAAAAAGAAGTGAGATTTTTAACTTCGCAAAAGAGTTTAACTCATTTATCCATGCCTGTTCTTTAAAAATTTATTTAAGATAGTCAATCTCATGCATTCCCATATTCACCCGATTTCAGATTCGTTGTCGCCGGATATAACGGAGAAAAATTGACTACCGATCAGATAATATCAGATAAACCATGGAAAGGTAAAAACCGAAATTTTGGCTGAATTCCCTGCTCATCTTTCCATGATTATTCACTGGCTGTTACCGGAGCATTTTAAAGACTTTGCCAGCACCTATCAGCTCTGGCAAACAATTCCTATTTCACAACTCTGTAAAAAACATCTATCAGTTCAAGAATACCAATATCTATCGGAACACTTTATTTCAAATAAAGCAGATAAAAATAGATCCAATTCAGAATCAGCACCGGATATATCCGTTACAGGAGTCAATAACCGAAGCCAACTTCGAACTATCAACAAGTCACATTCTAAATCCGTTTTATTGCCTGAAAAAACCACCCTATATCAAGTCAGTAACACCGGAATATTAATTTTATGGCCGATGCTACCAGCACTATTTAATCAGCTTGGTTTACTTGAGGAACAAAAATTTATCCATCGTCAGGCCCAATTTAGTGCCGTCAATTTCCTTGACTACCTGATTTGGGAAACCGAAGAAACACCAACAGAACGAAAAATGCTGAATAACGTTCTATGTGGATTAATGGCTGATGAAAATAGTGAATCAATCTCTATTGAACCAGAAAAACAATTAATAACCACACAATGGCTGGATGCTATTATCACCCAACTTCCTGCCTGGAAAAAACTAAGCCGTAATGATGTCCGCCAATTATTCTTACAACGTCCGGGTGAATTGCGAATCAATGAACAGGAAATCAATATTACAATACAACAACAACCATTCGACGCATTATTGGCCGATTGGCTGTGGCCATTAAATATCGCCAAACTTCCCTGGCTGGATCGCCCTTTACGAATTGACTGGCAAAACATTTAAAAGGTTTATATGGACTATCTACTGACAAATAATCACGGTGAACTTCAACCGATAACCCCTGAATTACGCTGGCTTTATTCCCATCTGGAACGTATTGACCTGCGATTGCAGCACTATTATTACCAGAAAAGTGACAGGTACGATTCATTACCGGAAAGTTTTTTACTTACCGAAGATGAAGTAGAACAACGTCTGGCAGAACCATTCGGTGTTCCTCATTGGCTACCTAAAGCAGATAATATTATTCACTGCTCAGAAACAACCGAGGAAAACCCTGCCTTTGATCCATTATCACTCTTGGTTGAACGTTTTGAACTGACTGAATTTGAACGTGTTGCTTTACTGTTAGGTTTATTACCCCATTTTGACAGTCGTTATCATGCGTTATTTGCCGCTCTAGCTGGTAACAGTAAAAAACAGTGGCCTAGTTTTGCTTTAGCAATTGAATTATTTAGCCAGCGTCAAAGTGATTGGCAATTACTGCAAAACAGCTTGTTACCACAAACACCATTAATTAGCAGCCACCTATTACAGCTCAATAACCACCAAGAATCTGTCTGGTTACAAACGCAATTTTTAACCCACAGTGCTGTCTGGCATTTTTTATCAGGCCAGCGGGTTATTTTACCTCCTCTAACAACCTGCGCTTATTGGAGTATCCCTGTCTCACAAAATTGGTATCCACAAACTCTTTTTCATTCACTTGGAAAAATCTTATTGAATAAAACCGACGAGATTCTTCCACTGGTAATACTTAGAGGAAAACAGGACAGTGCCAGAGAATTAGCAGTAAGCAATATTATGGCTTCTCATGATATCAATACGTTAACTCTTGATTTAGCCCGTCTGCCAGATGATGAAAACCCAACTGAAATAGCTAACTTGCTGGCAAATGCAATACGGGAAGCCCGTCTACACGATGCCTGTTTATTAATCCGCAACTTCTCTTTATTGATACAAGAAAAGAAAACATGGCATAACGAATTATCCACCCTACTCAATCAGCCTAAATTACGCATAATTTGCCTGGCAGAACCACAAGACTCATTAGTATGGATTAAACACCTGCTGATGGTACAAATTAATATGCCAGCACTTACTCTGGCGGATAGAAAAAACATGTTACAAGCGAACTTACCGAATACTGTTGCTCAGAAAATAAATATGACTCAATTATGTCAACGTTTTTCATTTACAGCAGAAACATTACCGTTCATGCTTAAAGAAGCATATCAATACCAAATACTCCGACAACCGGAAGGTCAATTGGAAGAAACCGATCTACGTAAGGCATTAAACTTTCGCGCTCAACAAAATTTCGGTAAATTAGCCCAACGAATCACCCCAAAACGCAATTTTAATGATTTAGTGATTTCAGATACATTGGCACAACAGTTAAAAGAAATCATTGCGGCCATTCATTACCGTGACCAAATTCTAAGCGCTGGATTTCAGGAAAAAATCAGCTACGGCACCGGTATTAGTGCATTATTTTACGGTGAATCAGGTACCGGCAAAACAATGGCCGCAGAAGTGATTACCGGGTATCTTGGCGTCGATTTAATTAAAGTAGATCTCTCAACCGTAGTGAACAAATATATTGGCGAAACGGAAAAAAATATCTCACGCATTTTCGATTTAGCCGAGGCGGATTCCGGGGTACTATTTTTCGACGAAGCCGATGCCCTATTTGGCAAACGCAGTGAAACCAAAGATGCCCAAGACAGACACGCTAATATTGAAGTTTCTTATTTATTACAACGGCTGGAGGATTATCCAGGATTAGTCATTTTAGCCACCAATAACCGCAGCCATTTGGACAGCGCGTTTAATCGCCGTTTTACCTTTATCACCCGTTTTACTTATCCCGATGAAGCATTACGTGAAAAAATGTGGCAAAAAATTTGGCCCGAACAACTGATATTATCCAATGAAATTGATTTTGAACATCTGGCTAAACGGTCTGATTTAACCGGAGCAAACATTAGAAATATTGCCTTATTATCATCGATATTAGCCACGGATGATAACAATGGACAAATCGCAAATAGGCACATAGAGCGAGCAGTGATACTTGAATTAAATAAAACCGGCCGATTGGCTTTCTAAATACTCAGTGGGATTGGAATCAACATGACAACTATAATTGCTTCTGACAATATCATTATTGAAGTGAATAAAGCATTAAATGCCATTTTATCGCAATACTTACAGATACCAGGTTCACAAATTGATATTCGCTTTGATCTACCGGAAATTAATTCAACCCAATCGGAACCGACGGTGAGTGTATTTCTGTATGATATACACGAAGATCTACAATTACGCACTGCTGAACCAAGGCGTTATAATCCTGCAACCAGCACATTATTACCAGGATGGGTTAATATCAATTGTAACTATTTAATCACCTACTGGGATGCTAATAAACCCTCAAGTGACAGCTCCAGCCCAGATAGCCAACCAGATAATCAGGCGGCACAAGTGATGACACGGGTTTTGAATGCATTAATAAATAATCGCCAATTAACTGGTATTCCCGGTGCCTATACGCGCGTTATTCCACAACAGGAGAATTTAAACAGCCTGGGTAATTTTTGGCAGGCTCTCGGTAATCGTCCACGACTCTCATTATTATATTCCATTACCGTCCCGATGAAACTTGGAGATATTGGAAACAACGTAATACCAGTCAGCAAAACATCTGCTTCTATAGATCAAAAACCCAACCTGGATAATTCACAAATCACTCAAGCTTTGGAAAATAAATTATGCGTCGATTTAGGTGGCTCAGAAGATATTCGTCTTGCTTTGGCTAAAGTCAATCTAACCACTGAACCTGCCACAGATAATAATAGTCAGGAAAATGAAAATATTATTCTTGAGATTTCAGGTATTACCTACTCAACTTACTTACCTAAAATAAAAGAGATTCTTTTATCATGGGAAAATAGTCATCAAGCCGTTATTAAGGTGAATGGGGTAGGTATTATTGTTACTAAGCAGAATTCTGATAAGTTAATTGGAGTTTAAAAATTACCATTAGAATAAATCATCCATATGAAAATAACAATTTATAGAAAGTAATGATATCTTTATTAATTGATAATTTCATATAAAAACACTTTTTGTTAATCATTGAGGAATAATTATGCCTAAATATACAATGGATGAAACTAATAAGAAATTACAAAAGACAATTCACAAGTACTTTTAGCTTATAATCAACTACCTGAGGATGATGATAATTATGATTCAGATGGAGATGAGGATGGTCCATTACCAGATGAGATAACTTCTGGTCAATTTAAAACATTAGCATAACGATAGTTCCATCAAGAAACCGCCATTCCGTATCAGTAATTTTAGATAACCCTTTGAAAATAAGCTGTAAAACACCTTTCTTCGACCAAGCAAACGCTGAAAAACGCTATTCCAATTACCGAATTCTGGCGGTAAATCCCGCCAGGGAATGCTCGTTCTCATCCGGTAAAGAATACCTTCCAAGGTCAAACGGTGTTCAGGTTTGTCATAAATCCATCCGGTGTGTTGCATCAATGCAGATAGCTTATTCCAATGGAGATCTGTTAACATAGCTCGCGGCATGATGGTGAGGTTTGGTTGTTTTTTGGCGAAAGTAATTATACCAAATTATCATGCTGCCTAATAATCCTTCGCAAAACGTCAACACGCCCTAGGCGAATCCAAATAACTTCATTAAAAACATTAAGGAATAATTATGCACGAATATAAAGAAAATAATATCCCTTCATCTACCTCAACTAATCATCAATCGACTAAGCAAGCAACAACAACACTCCTCACCAATGAATCTCAACAAGTCCCCTATGTCAATCATAGTGATTTACCTGATGAGACCAAATTATCTGAGATAGCCATGCTGGGTAGCCATGATGCGGGAACTTATGCTTATAGTAAAAAAAGAAATGGACTCAGTAGCACAGGATCAAAAATGCCTAGAGCGTTTAAAACCCAAAATAAGGACTTGGTAACACAAGCAAAAGCAGGAGCCAGATATTTTGACATTCGAATAGCTCAAAATAAAAATGGCACAAATGGCACATTTGGTTTCTTCCATAGCTTCAGCGTTGCAGGTGATAGTGCTGTTTCGGATGTGGAAAATCTCTTGAAATATGCAGCAGAAGATAAAAATAATTTTTATTTAATAAAATTCGCATTTAAAGGGGAAACAGGGAAAACTTCTGCAACAGCGGCTTCAGATATATTTTTAAAACGTATTCTCGAAAATTATCGTGAGTCTCTTATTATGGATAATTTAAGTAAAGTAACAGTTAATTCACTGAATCAAGGAAAAAACATATGGATCATGGTTGATAAAAAGAAATATGATGGAAAAGATAAAGATCTATATCCAGATTACGACAAAAATTCTTATACAGAATGGGCTGATAAACCGAACGCAGAAAAGACAGCTAATTCCCTTCTTAATTTCCATAAGAGTCCAATAGCTGATAAACTCAATATTATACAGACGAATATGCCCGTTGCTTCCCGTTCACCTTTTGAATTGAGTTGGGGAGTAAAAGATAATTTATTTAAAAATAAGAAGATATTGGTTATAGCAATTCTTGATATTCTTATAAAGCGGCGTATAGGTGGGATAGTCAGCGCTGATTATGTCGGCGATGCTAATAGTGCAGTTCCAGATTTCATGGAAATAATTAACGTTCATAATCAATTACTTAAAAAATAATCAAGACGATAAAAATCCTGCCAAATGGAGATTAATGATAGGGCGTGTTGACGTTTTGCGAAGGATTATTAGGCAGCATGATAATTTGGTATAATTACTTTCGCCAAAAAACAACCAAACCTCACCATCATGCCGCGAGCTATGTTAACAGATCTCCATTGGAATAAGCTATCTGCATTGATGCAACGAGAGCATAAAAAACCTTGGGGCACTCCGTTAAGCTGGTGATAGGATGAACGAATTGGCAGGTTTTTAGCAGGCAGCTCACCATGAAAGCCTATATCGTTAAAGTGGCTCTTCGCGGTGTCAGCCCTATGGTCTGGTGCCGATTTCGGCTATCAGGCGAGACATCTTTAGCCGCTTTTCATTATATTATTCAGATCGCGCAGGGATGGCAGGATGAACACCTGCATCAATTCCGTATTTATGGTAAAAATTACGGCATTTCCTATTCTGGCGGAATTGCGTTTTCTGATAACCCTTACAAAATCACGCTCGATGACTTTGAGTTTGATGCCGGAGATCGATTTACTTACGAATACAACTTTTTCGAGAACTGGCTTCACGATATCCGTATTGAGACCATTCTTGACAATGCTAACCTGAAATTTCCCTTTTGTTTGGCCGGAAATAGAATGCCGGGGGCAACGTTAGCTGATGAATGTGAGAAAACACTGGCGTTACTGGAAGCCATCGTTAATGCCGATGAAACAGCAACGATCGGAGATATCCGTCCATTAATTGATGAACTTGATGCCGTCAGATTTAACCGCAAAAAGGTTAACCGCCAATTGAGTCGGCTCAACCTTGATTCACCGGAACTGGAACCTATTGTGATAGGGCTGTAGTGGATAGCGATGATCGGTATCCATAAAGGTATACCTTTTCATCCATGCTAAAAACGAGGAAATAATCCTCTATAAACCTCGGGAAAGTCAATTTTATAGAGTATTCTACAAATCTTTATCAGGTTTAAAGACTTTTGAGGGTGATATGCATTATGCCTACATTCGGGTCAGTTCGGTTGACCAGCATGTTGATCGCCAGAAAGAGGCACTGTCTGCGTCCGGTATTAAAATTGACAAAATCTATATCGAACAGGCCAGTGCGAAAAACATCAACCGGCCACAGTTTCGGGATATGCTTCAACAGGTCAGAACCGGCGACACGATAGTTGTTCACTCCCTCGATCGGTTATGCCGCATTAAGAGAGAAAGGTATCAAGTTAAAGCTGGCCTGCTATAACGTAGGATTAGGTGTTTCTACGTATTATAAATTGCGTCACCAGCTAAAAAACGGGGGTATACAGTAGCCATAACCCCGGGAGGACAGCATCATGCAATTCATAATCCAACTAGCGGTGGTCGATAAATCAGGCCATCACCATACGGAGAAACTATTCACGATAGAAAAACAGTCCGACGCCCCCAATGACCCTGGACTCTCCCTGTCTGAATCTAAATTACTTTTGAACACTATCCAGCAATCAGTGATCCAGAAACAGGCAGCTGAATATTTGGATGAACATCGTGCTTGTCCTTGCTGTCAACGAAATCGCCGGATAAAAGGCAAGCAAACCATCCAGTACCGAACCTTGTTTGGCATTATCCCGGTAGAGGGATTTCGGGTTTACCGGTGTGCGTGTGAGAAACATTCAGCCCAAACCGCTAGCTTGCTCAATCACTGGTGTGATTCGCATACTCACCCGGAACTCAGGTATATAGAAACCCGGTGGGCGTCACTGATGTCTTATGGATTGACCGCCAATCTGCTCAAAGATATTCTGCCGGTGGGGAACGCTGTAATGCCTCCACAGTCAGAAATCATCTCTGTCAGATCGCCCAAAGACAAGAGGCCGAATTAGACGGATTGCCGGATTTTCTCCCTGGCGATCCCAGAGAATGGGAAAAATTACCCAAACCGGGAAAACCGATGACGGTGGGTATTGATGGAGGCTACGTCAGAAACCGGGACGACAGAAAACACCATTTTGAAATCATCGTCGGAAAATCATTCGCGGCTAATGCTCCAACCAAACGCTTTGGTTTTGTGCAATGTCTTGAAAATCACCCCAGAAGAAAACTCATCGCCCAGTTATCTTCACAAGGTATGCAGGCGAATCAACAAATTACTTTCTTATCGGATGGTGCCGATAATCTCAGGGATCTGCAATTTAACTTGTACCCCGAATCGCAGCACGTACTGGATTGGTTTCATATCACGATGCGTCTGACAGTACTAAAACAATATGCCAGAGGGGTATCGAAAAACACCCCTGAACTCGGTGCAGAATTATTGGACGCTTTAACCAGTACAAAATGGTATCTCTGGCATGGCAATGTGATTAAGGCATTAGAACAGCCAGAGGATTGTGCTGAGATGTGTGATGAGGACATCTCGCATTATGATAATAAGAAATCCTTATCAAAACATATCGATGAAATGTACACCTACATTGAAAATAACAGCATGATGATCCCGAATTACGGTGAAATGTACCGCTATGGTGAACCCATTTCCTCTTCATTTGTTGAATCGACGATCAATGAAGTGATTGCCAAACGGATGGTGAAAAAGCAGCAGATGCAATGGAGCCAGCAAGGTGCGCATTACTTACTCCAGACCCGCACAGCCGTACTTAATGATGATTTGAAAACCCAATTTGAGCATTGGTATCCGGGCATAAAATTAGGTGACGAAACGGAGCATTCTTGGACAGAAAAGATTGCTGCATAAGTGCCCCACAGATTTTTATGGTCTCCAGGAGATTTGCCTCCATTGTTCCTGATACACGAAACTTCCGGCGATCCATTGGTCTATTCACCACTGGCTGCCTTACTACCGCCAGAACTTCCTGTTTATGCACTACAGGCTCTTGGTATCCACATGCTTGAGCATCCCCCAATATCACTTGAAGCACTCGCGGCCTGCCATATTCAGGCGATTCGCCGCGTTCAACCACAAGGGCCCTATCGCCTTGCAGGATGGTCTATTGGTGGCTTGATCGCCTATGAAATGGCTCATCAACTGATAAACGACGGTGAGACAGTAGAATATCTCGGTATGATCGATTCTTATAACAATGCTAATAATAACAATTCCAATATAAATAAGAACGAACAACAAAATTCTCCTGCCCATGCTGTGGATACAGAGACAAAACGCATTGAGCTAATTATTGACTCACTGCGTACTCAAGTGGACGTTAATGATGAGCAGATATTGGAGGAATTGGAAAAACTTCAACAGCTCAGCAAGGCGGAACAGGTTCTTGATCGCTGCATTGAACAACAATGGTTACCTGCCGGTATCACACGTGATGATATCCTCCTTCGCCTGTATGCTTCCGAGATCACGGTACAACTTGGTCAGGGCTATATTGCACCAAAATCGTCCCTGCCTATTCATCTCTATACCGCAGATGAAACTATCAGCGAGGATATCTGGCACGGTTGGTTTGGTGTCGCCGGCCTCAATTCCGCACGCCACACTATCGGTGGGACGCATTTCTCCATTATGCACCCTCCTTTCCTGAACCAGATAGCGGACTCAATCAGCGAACACTTGCAGGCCGTACCTGTTTACGATCCGCGTGTGACGATTCAACGAGGCTCGCAGTCAGTGCCACCGCTATTCTGTATACCCGGTGCAGGCGCCAGTTCTTCCAGTTTGCTTGAACTGGCATTGTCATTCCCACCACAACTTCCGGTATACGCTTTGCAGGCACGTGGTTTAACTGACGAACATAACTGTCCTCATACAAGTGTGGAAGGCGCTGCTCGTACCTATATCCGGTACATCCGCCAAATTCAGCCTTATGGCCCTTATCATCTGTTGGGTCATTCTTTTGGCGGCTGGATTGCTTTCGAAATAGCCCTGCAACTGCAAGCGGCAGGAGAACGAGTATCTGATCTGATTCTTATTGATACCGATGAACCTAATCCGCCAGGAAATACTCTCAAGCCGGTCAACAGAGTCGGGACGATAATGGAGCTGATCGATATCTACAATATGATGCTGAGCCAGCCTCTGCCCCTGACAAAGCAAGATTTTGATGATCTGGAGCCAAATGAACAGATTAAATATCTACTTCATGCTTTGGTGAATGCCGGTCTCCTCCCGGCCAAAACACCAACGTCACTGTTACAAGGGGTCATCCGCGTGATGCAAGCTAATCTGAACACTTGCTATACACCCCGTACTTGCTATGAGGGGCTTGTTCATCTGATCAGCGCAGAGGAAGGCGATGCAGAAGAAACGAAAACCCGCGAAACCATGTGGAGAACTTACGTAACTCAACTCAATCCTATGCTTGTACCCGGCAATCATATGACTATGCTATCTATGCCTCAGACTAAACACTGGGTAGCTCAGTTATGGCAGAAGCTGGAATACATGCAAAAAAACAAATTTCGGCAGGCTAAATAAGTCGATAATGATCTAAAGAGAAGGATGGCTAAAATTACAGGCCATCCTTGAAGGCTATGAACTCGCACTGTCTCTTGAACAAGACTTGTGATCAAGAGACAGCCCGCATAGCGGGTGGTTTTATTTAAGTAGCGTAAGCTTCTTAAATTGGCTAAAGCCATAACCAAAAAAGCCAGCATCCGGCGCAAACGAAGAATCGCCAGTATGGATATTGGTTATCTGGATAAGGTATTAGATGCTGGACTTACCGCATTGGGTAAGAAATAAACTTTCACGCTCTTGCCCTGGCTCTAATCCAGCTTGGATTTTATTTCTTTAACTTTTCCATCTTCCAACTGAATGACTCGTTCTGCAATATCAAAATATGCATCATCATGGCTAATTACAATAATGGTCTTCCCTCTGGCTTTTAGTTCTGGCAATAATTCTGTATAGAAGATCCGTTTAAATACAGGGTCTTGATCAGCTGCCCATTCATCAAATAGATAAATAGCGCGGTCTTCTAAATAGGCAGAGACTAAGGCTAACCGTTTTCTCTGACCGGCAGAAAGATCGGTTGTTGAGAACTGCCCGTCAACAATCTTGACTTTGTGACCCATATTTAAGGATTCAATATAATGCGTTGCTTTCTCCGTGATATTAGCACCTGTATTTAATAGTTGGTCGAATAAATGATAATTGGAAAAAACGGCTGAAAAGTACTGCCGATAATGTTCATTATTCGTCTCATCCATTTTTATACCATTAAGCCGGATAGAACCTTCTTCCTGTTCGAACAACCCAACTAGCAACAAGGCAAGAGTGGTTTTCCCGCTCCCGTTTCCACCAACAATAAAGACGATTTCACCTTGGGAAATTGTCAAGTTTATAGGCCCAAGTTTAAATTCCCTATCCTCTGTGTCAGTGGTGTAATGATGAATAACATCCTTTAATTCAAGTGAAAGTGGCTTTTCGGTGACAAATGGATCAGGGGAATTATTCTGCTGTGACAAAGATTCGTCTAGCTCACTGCCTAATCGTTTTATTTTTTTTAATGAAATTTCGGCCAGTCTCAATTCAGGAATAGCACCAATAACCTCACTGATAGGGCCGGATAAAAACAGAACAATCAAGGTGACAGTCATTAGATTTGTAGGCTCTTGTGGCAACCAAAGGGGGACAACAAAAATCATCAAACCGATCACAATATAAAAGACGATAGAGCCAGCATTCAGTACCCAGATATAATTATTGTTGGCTTTAATACAGATCTGTTTGAATTTCTTTGCAGCAGGAGAAATGACGTTATTAATAAACTCCTTGCTTTTATGTCTATTTAATTTCAGCTCTTTACTGCCATCGATAAGATGTTGGAAGTTCAGATATATTTTATCAACCTGCTCACGCATCTCTTCCATCAAGCGAATTGGGCGTTTTTCCAAAAAATAGAAAATGTACATTGTTATCAGACAGATAGAGGTCAAAATAAAGAATAACTGCCATGAAAGCCATGCCAGATAGCCGAAGCAGGCAATAATAAGTGTGATATTACCGAAAACAGTCGGAGCTAACATAAAGGAGTGTATAAATACATCGACATCTTTAGTCAGCATTGCCAGTAGCCCATGTTTCCCAAATTGATTCAGTTTCTTAAAAGGTGCGCGTAATATTTTATTACTCAGACTTAAGCGAAGGGTATAAATTGTTGATTGAGTTAAATGTGATAACATAATTTCTGATAATGTCTTAGTAACAAAAAAAAGAATACAGACAGCAAAAAATTGCCATATAAAAGAAAAAAGATAAATATTACCTGTCATTCCTCGGCTAATCATTCCTACGACCGAAGCACCAGAAAATCCACTGATTAATGCAAAAGTTGTTGACAGAAGCAGCAATATCCAGGATTGGCGATAGAGATAAGATATTAAAGTCATAAAGTAACCGTTAGTTATAATAGTTTATGAGTAATATAAAAAAGATGAGTAGCCGTGGGAACTGCCCTCACAGCCTCTCGATTCTGTCTCATTAACGGGATATCAGGTATGTTCATCGGTTTTTTAAGAGAGTTCCGATGATATCCCTGATCCAAAAAAACCTTCAAGCGCCTCCTTTATCTTGTTGATATTATCGCCCAATGTGTTCGCTGATATCTGGATTACGTACTGAGTCTGCGTAATCATCGAAAAGATGATGGCAGAGCGCGGGATTGACGTTTATCATTCCACGTTCCCCCGCTGGGTTTCGCGGATAGTTAAACGTTTCCATTTGATTAAATAGGCGGTGTCAAACGATGAACACGCGCTATGTAGAGATTCAAAAATTTCAGACGGGCGCAAACCCTGCTTAGCCGGGATTGAACAGACCAACATGTTACGCAAAGGACAATATTCTCTAGAGCCGAGCAGTTTTATTTCACCCGCCGCCTTCTTCTGTCAACTTACTGCATGAAAATAAACCAAGCCCATCTTCACTCTAACTTCCTTTATCAATGCGACAAAACCAAGTTAAGCATCTTCAATTATGATGGGTATATGTATAAAATCCCTTACCGGATTTGCGCCCCAAATGCCCCGCATCAACCATTGTTCTCATCAGTGGGCAAACCCGGTACTTTGAATCCTGAAACATCAGGTAAAGCACATCAAGGGAATTAACCACCGTATCAATGCCGATTAAATCCGCCGTTTCCAGAGGTCCCATTTTATGGCCGAAGCACCCTTTGAATATCGCATCCACATCTTCCGGCAGGGCTACCCCATCTTGCACAGTGAAGGCTGCCTCATTCATAAATAAATGGGAAATCCGGTTAGAAACAAAGCCGGGGCTATCTTTCACCACAACGGCATTTTTACCCAATATGGACAACTGTTCCAAACAGCGTTCTTGGGTTTGTTCTGACGTATTCAGGCCGATAATGACCTCAACCGTCGGTTTCAAATACACCGGATTCATAAAATGCACCCCAATGACCTGAGAGGGAGAGTGGTGGAACGAACCCAATTTAGTGATAGGAATACAGGAAGTATTTGCTGCCAATACTGCGTCGGGAGCAATAAATTCCGCCATCCGCGCATAGAGTGCTTGTTTTAGCTCAATATTCTCGGTGATATTTTCCACGATCAACTCACAATCGGATATCGCCTGTAAATCCTGCTGCCAAACGATGTTTTGCAGAATCATTTCAGGTGTTTTTCCTTTGGCGAGCGGACTGAACAACGGCGCATAATTCGCGGTTTCCATAATGCGCTCTTTGCTCTGTTCACAAGAAAGTCCATTTTTTTCGATAACAACCACATCATGCCCGCGCAGAGCACAATCGAAGGCCAGGCTGGAGCCAATATTGCCCCCACCCACTACAGCTATTTTCAGTTTTGACATAGTGACTATTTTCTTATTTGCGTGTTAGCGGTTGTTAATACCCACCCTCATCCGCGCTATTGCATTATTGGCAATAACGTGAAATTTATCGGGTACATATCGGATGAATTTCCAGTTGCCGTCATGAACGCGGCAACTGGCAAAATGAAAGGAAAGATTTCAAACTAATTGAATAGAACTGGCTAACTTACTCATTGAGCGATTCATGGACGGAACCGCTCATGAACTAACTGAATATCAAACATCACTCAGTTTTTCGAATCAGGGGAAACCAGCTCCCACTTACCAAACAATGTTAACCCCGAAGCTTTTGCCAACGCCACAGATGCGGAGTTATCGAGCTGGCAGCGATACTGCGGTTCATACCCTTGAGAATAAGCAAATTTACTGATAGTGCGCACTATCTTACTGGCGTGGCCCTTGCACCGGAAAGATACCTGTGTCAGTACACCAAGATCGGCGATTTTCGCATTATCCCAAGGATACATACTGGCAGCACAAACTAATCTGCCTTGATCAAAAGAGCCGAATACCGCCCAATGATCCAATTCCACATACGCATCATCCAGATCTTGTTCTGAAACAGCAGACTGGAAATCCGCAAAAACCGTCTCATCTCCTTCTTCTTCCAGCTTACGCAGATCACCTTCCAGCTTCTCTTGCAGCAAGATTTTCTTTTCGGCTTCAGAGAAGTAAAAAATATAATCAGCTCCGTGCAGCGTAATTTCTGCTTCACTCAGTTTCTGGCGGAAAATCGACTCGGACATCGTTTCCTGATGATAAAGCCCTGCTTTTTCAGCCAGCTTTGGCGTCATAACTGCCAATATCCTGCCATCCGTCGTTTCCAGGACCATAAGCCGATCACATTCTTCCAGATTGGCGTTAGCGGCGATAGTGAGCACTTCATCACTATAAAGCACATCCCCATTTAACAAGGGAGCTTGCCAAAAATCCGTTATCGTTTTTGAAAATAAAGACATACTTCTTACTCGCTTTAGGTGAAATAGGTATCTAGAAAAAGCGTCTCCGGTACAGTCCGCACTGTTCACGTATACTGTTCAACGCAATATGTCATTATCCATCAATGCATCACGTTCAAATCAATGCACAAGACAGACAATCAGATTGTTCATTTCCCATTCAGAAGTCAAATGATCATTAATAATGAAACAATCTTTAATCATTACGTCATGCTAGAAAGGATATTGCGCTGATAAATATGCTCGAACTCAGGAACCGCCGCAATCGGGGCATTGGCTATCCAACCGTGCCCCCGCTGACTTTTGAAATCAAAATAGTCGCGATATTCTGCATTCGTCAGAAAGTTATAAGTTAAAGAAATACTGGGCGATAAAGTATGTACTTCATGGGATAACCCTTTCGGGATCAACATAATTTCACCCGGCAACAGGTCAAATTGCCAAATATGATCCTTCTGTCGGCTCTGGCGGGCAGATTGATGCATCATCGATGGGTCAACCGATGGCGATAAATCAGCGCGCCCTTCCGCGGTATTTCTGACCACATCCTCCAGTGATTCGGAAAAAATCCAGCCCGCTTTTCGGCCGACCACTTGGCACAGCACCGCATTCGTTCTCATTCCATCAACATGCAGGCGGGTACATGCGCCCGGTGCGGAGAAATAAAGCCCCCAATCCTGACACATACGCTTGTTGGGATGAAGAGAACCAACCTGAACCCAAGGGATCTTATAGCCACTTTCAGGCAGGAAATAAGGCCGTTGCCAATGATCCTGAATGCGTTGGAACGCCAGAAAACTAAATGAATCGGTTTTTACCCGATGTCCCAATCCCCACGTGAATAACAGATGCTTAAAGAATGAATCGTAAGTGTAACGGAGATAATCCAGATCATTGCCCATTTCCCCCAATTCAACCGCAGGTAACGAGGCAATTTCCTGTAAATAAGTACGCAACTCAACTTTGCTTTTTGGTTTAAAGCCCGCATCCTGCAACTGCACGGACATGTTGCCGAACTCCCTGGCAAAATAATCAAAATTCCAGATTTGCTTCGCTTGCCAATCCTTCAAGCCGTCCGCCACAATCACGGGTTCTTTTTTCAGTAAATAACGTTCACTGAACTCAGCGACCGAGATACCCGTGACTTTCTCCACCGTTTGGTATTCCGCTGATTCAAGGCGCATCAATGCATCACTGCTTTCCTTCTCTCGCTGTATTTTCTTACTGCGCCGATAAATGCTGACCTCTTCGTGAGCCCACATTGCAATATCACCGAGCGCATTCCAGGTCGTGTCGAAAAAACTCATTTTTTCCTCCTAAAAATTAAACTCTGAATCGACATCCTGATCATTGACCTGAGCGGATGCCATTGATGCATAGCCATAATTGAGATTTGTAAGCAGTTCCTTTATTTCCGCATCAGGATCTGCAATGACTTCATCTATCAACGTAAAGAAGTAATCAAACACTGCTGTTACGGTCTCTTCACTGAACATATGCCGGCGGAACTGAATTGTGCAGTCAAACGCATTTTTGGTTTCAGACACATCCATCGCCAGGTCGAACTTAACGGCTTCCAGTGTCAATTCGAGCCGGGAAAACGCATTTCCTTCCTCAAACTCATTCGCTCCATTCAGGCTCAATGGCAGATAACCGAACACCACATCAAACAGCGGATGTTTCCCCTGACGGCTCTGGAAGTCACTCTCAGCACTGAGATCTTCCAGCAATGCACTCATCGGATAGGTTTGATAAGGCGCACTTTCAGCCCACTGTGCATTCAGCTCCAGCAAATAATCCGCCATCGAGGCTCCTGCCTCTGGCTCCATTTTCAAGGCCAGCATATTGACGAGATAACCGACCAGCGCCAACTCTTCCGGCTGCATACGCCCTGTTACCGGCACACCGAGCAAGAAAGAATCCGTTCGGGCAATTTTCGCCATCAAGACCCCAAAGACCCCCAGGAAAAAAATAAACGGAGAGAGACCAAGCTCCTCACAGAGTTGTTTTACTTCCGCACTGGTTTGCAATGAAAGGCTTTTATCCACCGTGATCCCGTGATGGTTTTCGGCATCGTTACGCCAATCCCAGCAATATCCTTCCACCACCGGCAATGACAATGGTGCCGGCAGTGGCAACAAATTGGCGAGCCAGTAGGCTTTATCTTTCCGTACCTTATCTTCACTTTCAGATCCCTGCCTGTAGCGCCGATAGGCGGCGAAACTATACTCCGGCGCAGAAAGTGTCTGCCCTTGCAACAAACGTTGAAAATCATCGGTCAGAATCCCCAAGGATACGGCGTCGCATACAATGTGATGGACAACAATCAATACTTGGTGGAATGGCACTGCATCAGACCCAGTGAGGATCAGGGCGCGGATGGGTAAGTGGTTATGCAGGTCAAAAGGCATATTGGCGAACTGTTCGAGACGAGCTAAATTCTCCTCCTCCGTTTCCGCAGCTTCAAACACCGATAAACTCACTTTAGCATCAAGCTGGGGCAGCATTATCAAATCGGCGCCCTGTCTTTCAAACAGGCACTTCAATACCGGATGCCTGTCAACCACCTGCCCGATTGCCTCAGCAATGACAGACGAACTGAATGAAAGCGGGCACCGAAACGCTATTGGCATGTTGTAACTGCCATTGGTAAATGTTGTTTGGTGGATATACAGCAAATCCTGATCTGCGCTGGCAACAATCGGCCCGGACAAATCAACGGACGGTAAAACCGGATGGAAGGTGCTCTGTTCACTGGAAAACTGTCGTTCAATCTCACGGATGGTGGGTTGGGCGAAAAAGTCCTGAATGGAAATGCGCTTACCGAGTTTTTTATAGACTTTTTCTGCCATCACGATAGTTTTCAGGCTATCCCCGCCCAGCTCCATAAATTTGTCATCAATTCCCATGTTATCTACGCCGAGGGTGTGGCTCCAAATTGCGGCAATTTCCTTCTGCATCTCACTAACTGCCGGCTGATAAACAGACGTCAGCGTATTTGGTCTGGGCTTCAATTTGATGCGGTTGACCGTTTGCGGCTTGCTTCCCCAGTTAGCAGCCCGCCTGCCTCCCCAAGCATACAATCTGTCCATAAATTGCCCTGCTGAGAATATTTTCTGGTTTTCACGGTCATATTCACGCAAGCTGCGCTCGAACAGGGCGGGAAACTCCGTAGCGGAAAGTGCAACTTCATTTGCCCCCCAGGTCAATTCATTCCGCCGCTGCTCCCCGTCAAAATGAATCGTTTCCCAGTTCACCACAATCCAGCGGGAGCTTTGTGGACGCTGGTTCTGTCTCCGCGCCCAACCATCCAGAAACAGGTTCGCTGTGGCGTAAGGGGCATGGGCAATTCCGCCAAAAAATGCCGACATCGAAGAGGTAACAAAGCAATATTCGACCGGATTGTGCTCAAAAATCTTGTGCTCAAAAACCTTAGCAAGTATTTCCGCCACTTGCGCTTTTGGTTTTAATTGCGCGTGGTAGTGACCTGCATTGAGTTGAGCCAATGGTGAAAACGAATCGCCATCAGTCACCCCCGCAGCATGAATAACCGTGTGAATATCCCCCAAACGCTGGCGAATAGACTCGAACAATGCCAATGCATCCGCTTCGGTTTCTAGTGCATAGGGGAAAATTTCCGCCGCGCTGGCACCCGCTTCCCTCAGTTCTGCTTGTAAGTGTTGCATCGCCGGAGTGTCTGCGCTCTGACGGCTGACCAATGCCAAGCGCCCCTGAAAGCGTTGCGCTATCACCTGTGCCATCGCTTTTCCCATTCGGCCACCCGCACCGGTGATGACATACGTTTTCCCCATGAAATGGGATTCATCCACCACCTCGTTTTCTTCAGCATCGGGACAGCGAAAATCTTCTACAAACAACCCTTCGGCATTCAGTTTAAGCGGTCCATGCAGAGACGTTTGCAACAGTCTGGTCAGTGAATCCGGCAACCAATGCGCATCGGGGGCTAAGGCGTTTACATGCTGTACATTCTGCAAATATAAAAACGCACAAGTGATACCGGGGATCTCTTGCGGCATAACCAGCGCTAATGTCTTAAGTGCCGCTTCCGTCAGGGATGATTCCACCAAGTAACTGTTATCCCTGACAGTGTCCGGCAAAACCAAATAAATATGCACGGAAGTAAATGCAGAAAAATCCGTTTCTGCCAACGCCTTGCCCCATTCAGATAAAATGTGCAGCGAATCTGTCGCAAAAGAAAAGCTATTCGGCGGAAATGCGAGTGACAATACCAGAGAGGGGTTAGCTGGCTGCTCACCAGACAATGTTGTCAGTGCGTTCCGGATTTGCATCGGACACCGCATATTCAGACTGGTCATTTCAACCTGATTTGTATCAACCCAACCATTTGATAGCTCGGCCAAAGAGTGATCAAGCAGTAAGACAGCACGGAGATTATTCTCTTGTTGCGTCACTTTCGGCAGGCGAACAGGTTTCCAGAATGGCAACAATAAACCCGGTGCATTTTTAGATAAATTCTTGCCTTCCGGCGCAGCAATAACATTGGCGACTTGCATCCAGGTTTTGTCTGTAATATGCGCCGTGCCATGCTCTTCACGCAGGAAAGCATATCCGGGCACATCCATGAGGGGTTGCCCTTGGTAGGCAACTGACAGCACCTCCGCTGGCTCTTTAATCTGGCCGGAAATCCAATCGGTGATAGCCTGCTTACTTTCTTGTTGAAAACCAAGCTGTAAAAAATCAAGGCACAGCGCCACGACATCCCCTTCTTCCCCCATTTCCAGATAGGCTTTAATTTGCTGCATCAGGGTAAATTTTGAGTCAGCCACAAACATCACCCGACACGGGAAGCTATGCCGTTTGTTCAGGGTATGGGATAACGCGGGTAAATCCAGATCGGTCTGCACCACCAGCCACTGGGAAATTAATTCCAATTGCTGCGCCAGTGAGGCTTTATTTTTCGCAGAAAATGGGAAAAAACAGATTGCAGCGGATTTCTCCCCGTCCCCCGAAACCGTATCAGCTATATGCAAAGGTGTATTGTTCAAAGGAACGTGAGCGTTCGGGGAAAGATATTGTTGCAGCACCACATGCGCATTGGTTCCCCCAATACCAAAACTGCTCACGCCGCCCGTTCTCAATTTTCCGGCTTGTGGCAACCACGGTTCAGCTTGCGTATTGATATAAAAAGGGGATTGCTCAAATTCCAACTGTGGATTAGGGTGCTGAAAATACAGTGTCGGCGGAATGATGCCATGCCGGAGAGCCAGAACCATTTTGATAAAACCAGCAATGCCAGCGGCTGAATCCAAGTGCCCGATATTGGTTTTTACTGCACCCAAGGCGCACTGATTTAATGCCCCGACGTTTTTATCGGCCGCTCTGCCTGCATTGAAAACCTCACGCAATGCCATGAATTCAATGCTGTCACCTAACGCTGTCGCTGTTCCATGGCATTCAATAAAATCCAAATCTGCGGCATTCAGTTCAGCCATCTGCAACGCAGAACGGATCACTTCCGCCTGCCCTTTAACACTCGGTGCGGTATAACCTACCTTACGGGCACCATCATTGTTGATGGCAGAGCCTTTCAGTATTGCCCAAATGGGGTCATTATCAGCAATCGCATCCCCTGCCCGACGCAACACCACCGCTCCCAAGCCACTCCCGAACACACTGCCGGTTGCATCCCGATCAAATGCTCGGGTCTGCCCATCTTTTGAGAACAACATGCCATCCTGATAAAGATGACCATTTTGTTGCGGCAGCAATAGACTGACACCTCCTGCTACCGCAAAGTCACATTCACCACTGAGCAGGCTTTGCACAGCCTGATGCACACTGACCAAGCTGGTCGAGCATGCAGTCTGGAGAGTAAAACTAGGGCCTTCCAACCCCAGTTTCCAAGAAATCAGCGTACTCATGGCATCTTTATTGGCTAATTGCGAAGCCAAAAAACCACCGACATTCTCAACCTGTTCAGACAGCATTGCCTGCATTGTCCATTGCACGGTACTGCGGGCACCCAAGAACAGCCCGATATTGCGCCCCCGTTTGTCCGGGTCAATACCGGCATTCTCCAACGCATGCCAGACACACTGCATCATCAAACGGGTTTGTGGATCTAAAAGCGCGGCCTCTGCCTGACTGTAGCCAAAGAACTCCGCGTCAAAATAATTTGCTCCAGCCAACACTCCATTGACCGGCACAAAATCGATATTGCGTATCTTGCTGATATCATGCCCTGCCTGAACCAGCTCCTCTTCCGTAAAGCGTGAGATCCCCTCCTCGCCCATCAATAAATTCCGCCAAAACTCATTGCTGTCTTCAGCCCCCGGAAAACGACCTGACAATCCAACCACTGCGATATCCAAATCTTCTCTTATTTCTGTACTCATGATCCTTTACCTTGTTCTAAGTCTGTACTATCAGTTACATAAAATTGTCAGGTGATAATTGCTTAATGAATTCAGCGTGACTGCCGTGGCAACGGTGAACAGCACAATGAGTAGAACGCCGTTCTGTCAGCTGCTGCGTCAATCCGGCAATGCTTTCAGCGTCTGCATCATCAGAAAAAAACATCTCAACGGGAATAGAATTCAATGACAGAGCAAGTACTCGCTCATAGAATGTTTGACTTTCAAGGATCTGATGCTGTAGCCAATAATGATGCCACTCTTGGTAGAGGGTCGGAGATACCTGTCGTAATGCCCCGACATCAATATCAGCCTCGATTTCACTGTTGATTCCGGCCTGATGGTTCATGTCACGGAATACCTGCATAAAGTCCGCATACAAAGTATCGCCGTCAAATAAATCGGTTTTCAGATTCGGATCGAAAAACACCAGCTTATCAATTCGCTGTAACAAATCATGCATCGACAAATCCCCTTGTGCCAAAAACATCGGTGACAGCAATGCGGCCAGCATCTCAGCACCAAGTGAATAGCCGCCCAACCAAAGGGGGCGTGACGAAGAATTTCCCTGCGCTTTAAGATGTGACACCAAGGTGTCCAACAACTTCTCTTTGAACGCTGATTCAGACATGTTTTCAGTGGCAGCCGGCTGGGCGGTCAATACAGAAACAGTTACCCGGCCCGCCAAATTATTCGCCAATGCCTGTAACTCAACCAATTCCCCTAACGCGGGCGGCAGCAACAGCAGTTTAGGAAGCGTCGGATCATCCATGTTCAGGCAACGCTCCACCAAACGGGCATCAGGGTTGCCAACAGAATGTCCAATCTCTTTTTGTCGTGACTGGATTAACGTCCACTGCTCACCAATGGTGGCATTGCGGAATACATCGACAGGGCTGAACATGACATCAAACAAAGTTTCCAGCTGGCTCGCCAGACGTACGGCGCTCAAGGATGATCCCGATATCAGGAAGAAATCAGAATTCAGTGTCAGTGCACCTTTGTAGCCCAGACATTTTTTCCAGCAATCCATCAGTTTTTGCAGGGTTTCATCTGCTGCCGGATCTTGTTCATCCTGTATTCGTTGCTCGCACTCCAGCCATTGATGAAACAAGGCCACAATTTGCTGCCTGTCCATCTTACCGACATCCGTGCGGGGTAAACTTTCTACTGAAAATATTGCCGATGGCAGGTGAGAACGCGGATAGTGACGAGCCAAATACTGTTGCAGGCCAGATTGAATATTTTCCTGCTGCGCGCTGTTTTCGCCTTCAATCGCCAGCACCAAACAGGCTTCGGATGTTCCGGCAAATGCCACCGCAGCCCCCGCCGCAATAATGCCCGGATACTGTCTGGTTCGATTCTCCAGTTCACCCAAGCCAATAAAATTGCCGCGAACTTTACAGCTATCATCCATGCGTCCCTTGAGATAAAACAGACCGTTTTTGTCCGCCATCGCCAGGTCACCGGTACGGAAGAAAAAGCCCTGCTCATCCTGACCAAATTTACTGGCAGTCAGAATCGGATCTTTCAGATAGCCATGATGTTCAAAGTCACCATAGATGACCAACTCTCCCCACTGACCAGCACGGAGCCGGATGTCATTTTTATCAACAATGGCAAACGCAACATGTTCAAAGGGAGTTCCAATGGACAGGGCTGTATCAGAGGCCAGACGTGCACAATCAACCATGGAAACAGCAATGCATGTTTCTGTCGGGCCATAACTGTTCCAAATCTGCGTTCTGCCGAGTAATTGTTCGATATCTCCGGCAACCAAGAAGTCGCCGCCACTAATACACACCTTGGGCAACGGCCCCAAATCTGGCATGCGGTTCCAGGCAGAGAAAAGCGCCGGGGCTGCCGAAATGACATCAGGACGGTAACGGCGCAAAAAAGCATTCGCTTTGCGCTCATCCAATAAGCTGTAACGATCGGCAACAATACTCGTTCCCTGCAATGCCCAAGCCAACAGGATTTCTTCAATGTGACCATCAAAACTGGGAGAAAACTGCTGAACTATGCGTACTCCCTGCTGTGCATTATTTATCTGCAACGCCTCATTCGACGACAGCCTATTGACAAGGGAATCCACATACTGCGCCGCTGTATTTGCCGTGACGCAAATACCTTTCGGCCGGCCGGTTGTGCCAGAGCTGTATAATATCCATGCAATAGGATTATCATCACAGGTTTTAACACTGTGAAAATCACGCCAATCCATCGCCACCGTTCCGGCTCCTGCGCTGATATCCATATTCACCACCAAATCCGGCTCGGCGTGGCGAATAACTTCTTTGAAGCGCTCTTCCGGAGTATCTATTTCCAACGCTAGATAGGTTGTATGTGTCAGCAAACAGGCAGCCAAAAACGCCTGCATCTGACTTCCGGCCCAGCCAAGAATGAGGGCTTTGCGTATTGAGGCTGTATTCAGCATCTGAGCATAAGACGCAGTTAATTCAGCAAACTCTTCCCAAGTGACAATGTCTTCATTGTCAATCACAGCCGGACGCTCTCCCAATGTGCGGAATGCGGCCAATAACATGACATCAATAGGCGTGTACGATGCACGCCGTTGCACCGGACGAAATGCTTTCTGCTCTTCTGTGCCGGGAGTAATCAGTGCATTGACCTGCAACTCAGAAGGAAAATGATGCAAAATCTGCTGCAAAATAGCCTGATAACTGTTTGTCATCGCCGCTAATTGCAGATCAGAGAAGACATCAGACTGGGATTCCAGAACCAACCGACAACTGTGTTCAGAATGAATGACAGAAAGATTGAGCGGGCCGTGTGCTTCTTTCGACAAATCTTCCTGAGCCGACTCCGCGTATATTCCTGTGCCCGTCTCATCTGCGACATCCATATAAACATAAGAAACATTCAGCAACGGGTTACTGCCGAACACGCGTGGATCGCTGCTCAACAATGAAAAGGCTTCTTCAACCGGGAAAAACAGATGCTCTGCGGCTTGCCACTGCTCATCCGTCAACTGTTTGACAAATTGCTCAAAAGAACCGGCAGGTTTATCAAAACGAAATGCACAGGGAGAGAGGGATACGAACATTCCCACCGTATCCAGCGCGTGTTTCGGGCGCAATGCGTTGGCGACGGAGATGGAGAACAAATCGCTGTGCCCCTCACGGGCGACGGTAAGTCCCCATACCGACAAGAAGAACATGGCCGGTGTGATATTTAATGTGCGGCACAACTGCTGTACAGCGGCTTTATCCTCTGCCGACAAATCCCAGGACTTCAACCCCATATTCCAGCCGGCCTCTACCGCACCATGACCGAATGGGTCAAATTCCAGGCCAGCCATGTAATTTTTCCAGAATGCCTCAGCCTGTCCCCAGATGGGATGCTTGCGGGCTTCCATCAAAGTTGCAGCATAGTGTCTGTAGCTCAGCGCAACAGGAGGGAGCGGAATTTGGTTCAACACGTGCTCAAATTCTTTCAGGAGAATTTCCAGTGAAGGCTTATCCACCAAAATATGGTGGATTTGCAACTGCAAGCAGGCTTGTTGCGTGTTCACATTCTGCAAATGCCCTCTCAACAGCGGGCCTTTCTCCAAATTGAAAGGCTGTCGCTGCACTTGCTGCCACTGTTTCAAATCATCAAACAGTACCTGCTCCACTTTCAGTGACGGCAATATTTCCGCATAGGGAATACCATCATCATTGATGCGATATCGGCTCCGCAAAATGTCGTGGCGATCCAATAACATCTGCAAGGCCTGCTTTGCCGCATCCGCAGAAATTGCCTCTGGCAGGGGAATATCCAGCGGCAACACACAAACCTGTGATTCCGGATTCAGCCGATACTGTGCATAGAGACGGGCTTCTTGGGCTGACAACACCCCACGCCCGTCAGTTGAAATCGCAGAAGGCATTTCCAGCAAACGCCCGAAATCATCAATCTTCACCCTTTCATCGCCGGCATCATTCCTGTTGATAAATTCCGCCAGCATTTCTATCGTGTCGTGTTTGAAAAATTCCTGCAAAGTCATCGGCGAGCCAAAGTGTTGCTGGATATCAGCCAGCACCTTGACTGCCCGCAACGAATGTCCGCCCAGAGAAAAAAAGCTCTTCTTCACCGACAGCGCTTCAACCTCCAGCTCCAAATGCCGTCCCCAACAAGCCGCCAGCCATTCTTGCGTGGCACCAATGGGACGGGCATTTTCAGCGGTAGCCATTGTGCCGAGCCTCTGTTTCAGCGTGTTCCTGTCCAATTTGCCCGTTCTCGTCAACGGCAATTCCGGTATCAGAACAATTTGGCTCGGCACCATATAAGCAGGCATCCGACCCAGCAATGCCTCCCTGATATGCTGCTCAGTCACCGACGGCTCCGCCGGAACAATAAAGGCACCCAGCAGTGCGTGTTTTCGGTTGTCTTCCAGGCTTATCACCGCCGCTTCGGACACCATCGGCAGATCCAGCACATTTTTTTCGACCGAATCCAACTCAATGCGAAAACCATTTACTTTTAGCTGGCGATCGCGCCGTCCGAGAATTTCGATTTCACCCTGAGCATTCCAGCAACAAAGATCCCCGCTGCGATAATATCTTCCTTTTAGCCACTCCGTATTCAGGTTGATAAACGCCTGCTCAGTAAGGTCGGAGCGATTAAAGTAACCCGTGCCAACACCAACACCACCTATCAGTAATTCCCCCGGCACCCCAATAGGGCAAAGCGCCAGTGTATCGGGAAATACCACGGCACATTGGCAACCGCCGAATGGCTTGCCGATCGTTATTTTTTGATCACTGTGCGCTATAGATAAATAAGTCGTGAGAACACCCGTTTCGCTCGGGCCATAGACGTTAAGTAATTGGTAATTATTCTTTTGCAACGTCCGGAGGCTTTCACCGCCAAAATAGAGTTGCTGCAATGAGGGGATATCGCCCAGCTCCATGATATCTTCGGCAAATACGGTCGTGGTAAACAACAGGTCAATCTGTTTTTCCCGCAGGAATTCGACACATTTTTTTCGCCTCTATGCGTGCATCTTCCGGTGCCATCACCAAGACAATGTCTTGCGTCAGAAATTGGACGCACTCCAGAACAAAATAATCAAACGAATGGTTGGCAACAGATGCAATGCGTGAACCCAACGGGCGATACAGCTTGTGCATTTCAGCACTAATATTGAGCAATGCCCTGTGTGTGTTAAGGCAGCCTTTCGGCTTGCCTTCACTGCCGGAAGTCATGACGGCACACAAAGGCTCATCGGGGCTGACGGATTCACCTTTGCGCAATAGTTCCGCTAATGAAGCCGAATGTGAAACATCGGCCATTGGCGCCAAAGAGGCAGGTTGATACTCAGGTAACATAATTACCCGGCATCCCTGCTGGCGGAAAAATACCGCCAACAGGTAATGCTCTTTCTGCAACAATACCGTTCTGGTCTGCTGCAATGTGATGATATCCAATAGCTGCCTTTCCGGAACGCTATTTGACTGTATGCAAAACGGCTTGCCAATACGGATACACGCCATCGCGCCAAGCGTGATCTCAATTCCCTTCGCGCCCACAATCAGCACACAATCTCCCAGTGATTCCCATTCCTGCCATTGAGGATCAGCCAGCAACTGCTCCGTATATTGTGCTAACTGCCGAAAATTAACGGTTTGCTCACCCACTTCCAGACAAGGCATGTCTGCCCTGTCACGGATAGACGCAGTGATAGCCTGCGCGACGTTTTGATATTGCAGTGGTTGCATGGGTTGCTGTGCGGATAAAGCGAGCACCCGTTCCTGCTCCTGCGACGATATCCACGGCATGGATGCAAGCGGTGCAACCGGATCAGACACCATACCGTCCAACAATAGAATCAGGCGTTCCATCAACAATTCAATTAACTCAGGCGCCACAACCTGGGGATTAAAACGCACATGCAGTTCAGTTTTTTCCGGGCGGGCATGACACCAGAGGCTCAATGAATAGTGCCTGGCCTCCATTTTCTCCCGGGTATCTTCATCAGCACCTTCCACCATAAAAGGCGGCAGAGTTTCCGAATAGCCCACCAGAACCTGAGGGAACTGAGAGATAGCAGACGATACCGTCTTTGGCGGCAAACCTGCTGTTAAAGCAGCAACCTGCTTCCATTGGGTAAGCTCTTCACCAAACCACAGTTTGACCGGTTGTTCTGCCCTTTTTCCCGCCAGGTTCCATTTGTTCGGAACAAGACAACCTCCCGCAATTGATGGATGGTTTCCCGTCGGTTCAGTTTCCCCCAAAGCCCACAGCAAGCTGCCCTCAGGTTCGTGACAATGCAAAAATGCGAGATATTTGATACAGGCAGAAAACAGCGACAAACGGTGCAGCGGAGAAGCGGCCGCCATAGTAAAAATTCTGTTGTTAAGTTTTTCAGGCAGAAGGAACGGGAGAGTGACACAATCCGCCTCCGATACAGATTGTGCCGCCACAAAAAAGGGGCATCCCTGATATTCCGTATCCAATTGTTGCTGAACATACTCTTTTAATGCTTGTTTTTTTGCGTTCATCGCAATGGGATCATTAGTGAACATTTCTCAATTTCCTATTTGATTTATACCCTATCGATTTCTCAACTCATCCAGCATTCAGCCCGCTTTGCAAAATCGAACTAAACAGGGTTTCCCAGTTTTCGGTATCGTTGACCACATTGAATGAGAGAGCTTCCAGATGGATATCAAAACCCGCAGCATGTTCAGCAACCTCACATGTCAAATTCCAATGCGACTGGCCGACTGAAATATTGGGCGTTTCCAGTTGTCGACAAGCTGTACCGGCAATGCAGCCGTCAAATCCCTCTTTTTGGAAATAACCGAAAAAGGTCGTGGGTAACAATGCTTGTTTGGATAACGCCGGATACAGTACTGACAGCTCTTCGGCATCAAACAGGTAGTGGCGGCAGGCCTCACGTATCGCGTTGCTCACGATGTCGAAATCCTGCATTGCAGATCCCCCAGCATCGCCCTGCAATGTCACCCGCACAGGCAGAACCGTCATCAATGGTGCAACCACCGTTTGTTGCTCCGGCCTGTCCCTGCCGTGAAATATCATTGAGGTCAGTTGTTCTGAAGAGGTCAGAGGGGCGTTGGAAAATGGATTGGAAGAATAGAAATAGTTAAAACGCGATTCCAAGTGCGCTTTAAACCGTAAAAATATCGTCATAAAGAATTCTGGCACACTGATTTTCAGACGCGCTGTAAGCACTTCAACCTGTGCTTTATGCTCTGCGTTCAGGCTGACCAGCCAAGAACCCGTCACAGATTGAGCGCCCTCAATGCCGACAGGAGGCTGCCAATACTGTAATTTCTCCCGCCAGAAATTCCCGTGCAATTGTTTCAGGGCGGCAAATTCGCTGCTGTAAAACAGATCAGCATACGTTGCCAGGCTAATGCCCGAATTGATACCTGAGTGGCTCTCCGAATCAATGATGTGACTGGCAGCACTTCCGGGAGCCAGTTCACTGCATATTTGCATTAATCCGGAACCATCAATGCAGGCATGAGAAAAGTCCAGCAACAATACAGGATTGGGTTCAGCGGCCACCCATCGGCTGCGGACATTCATCCCATCCTCCAGTGAGAAGGGACGGACAAAATCACGCAAATCCTCTTCCAGTAAGCCGAGGCTCTGACGTTTTTCCAGACGGAAGACAAAACGCTTGGCTGGCTGCAAATACAATTCATCATCGAGCAGAATAAATTTCGCACTGAGGCTGGCATGGCGGGCGAGGACTGACTGCAATACACCGCGCAATTGTTTAAGATCAGGCTCCGCCTCGAACGACAGGGCAATAAAGCTATTGTTGCTCAAATCTTGGGGATTAAGTTTCAGTGCTTTGTAGATGGCTTTCTGCGCTGGCAATGCCCGAATCAGCCCCGCAGAAACAGATTTGGCAGGTGCCACGGAACCCGAAGGTGCCTGTGCTTCCATCTTACTCAATTCAGCCGTGTTATTCAGTTCAGCATCAATAAGCGCCGCCTGCGAAGCCAGATCCAAATGGCTGACCAGTGAACTCAGAAGTACCGACACACCAAACTCCTGATGTATCCGCATCATCAGTGCTACCGCCAGTAATGAGTACCCGCCGGCTTCAAAAAAATGGGTTTGGCGACCGGGTGGATTGATGTTCAACAGTTCCGCCCACAATTGAGCCAACCGCGTTTCCGTTCCCGAACGGGGAGGTTCAGCCACCTCACTCGGTATCATGGATGCAGCTGGAAGCGGCAATGCTTTACGATCCAGCTTACCATTGGCAGTCAGAGGAAATGTTGCTAACCAAACGATATGAGATGGAACCATAAACGCAGGCAGGCACGTTTGCAGATGCGCTTTCAACGTTTGATTCAAGGTTTCCGTCTGCTTGTCCGCTAGATCAGTCACAGAGGCAGGAATGACATAAGCGACCAGGCGGGCATCCCCCGGTGTATCCTCCCGTACCAACACCAGACACTCTTTCACACTGGCGTGTGATGACAATGCAGTTTCCACCTCGCCCAATTCGATACGGAATCCCCGCAATTTAACCTGAAAATCATTGCGTCCCAGATATTCAATATCGCCATTGGGGAGATAGCGGGCTAAATCCCCGGTGCGATACATCACGCCAGCCGGTGCCGTGCCAAAGGGATCTTTGATGAACTTTTCCGCTGTCAATTCGGGTTGATTGAGATAACCGCGGGCGACACCAACTCCGGCAATATGCAACTCGCCCACAGTTCCCACAGGTGTTGGCTGACCGTAAGAATCAAGAATATAGAGCTGAATATTGTCAATCGGCTTGCCTATGGGGATTATGTTTTTACCAATGTTTCTTTCCGCAATGCCGCCAGTTGGCTGCCCCATCGCCTGTAAACTGCAATCCCATGCACTGACATCGATCGCAGCTTCCGTCGGCCCATACAGGTTATGTAATTCAACATGGGCAAACTGTTCATGAAAGCGCTGTACACTGCGTACCGGCAATGCTTCGCCGCTGCAAAACACGCGTTTCATGCAATGATGGATGCCAAGGGAAGCATGCTCCAAAAAGACCGACAGCATGGACGGAACAAAATGCAGGGTTGTGATTTTCTGTTCCCTAATCAGGGTACTTAAGTAAAGAGGATCTTTATGTCCTTCGGGTTTCGCCACTGATAAACGGGCGCCAAACATCAGTGGCCAGAAAAACTCCCAAACAGAGACATCAAAACTGAACGGTGTTTTTTGCAAAACGACATCATCTTCCCCCAGCGCATAAGCCTTTTGCATCCACACCAGACGATTGACGACAGCACGGTGTTCATTCATCACCCCTTTCGGCCGGCCAGTCGATCCTGAAGTATAAATTACATAAGCCAGATGAGAAGAAGTCAGTCCCATCGCCTCGATCGATAAATCATCTGTGTCTTGCGCAGACCACTTCGAGATATCTTCATTCAGGTCGATGACAGCGGCACCTGTCTCGGTAGCATAATCCGCCAGCAATGTACGCACCGTATCTGATACCCCTCGATGGGACAGCACTGCGCGGGGAGCAGCATCATGCAACATGTAATCAAGCCGTTCTGCCGGATAGTTCGGGTCAAGGGGCACATAGGCTCCCCCGGCTTTCAGCACCGCCAGCAAGGCCACGACCATCTCGATGCTGCGTTCCACACAAACTCCCACCAGCGCATCCGGGCCAACTCCCAACTCAGTCCGAAGATAACGAGCCAATTGGTTCGCTTTCTGGTTCAATTGCCGATAGTTCAAAATATGGCACGGCGCATTGCCTGCTGATCCCGTATTTCCAAATGCAGCACCATCAAATGCCGTATCATCAAAGACTACAGCGATAGCATCCGGTGTCCGTTTTACCTGTTCTTCAATCAACGTATGAAGACATGCCTGTCGCGGGAAATCAGCGCCAGTCTGGTTCCACTGATACAGCAGTTTGTGTCTTTCCTGTGCAGGCAGTGCATTGATGCGGCCAATCCTTCTCTGCGGCGCACTTGTCAGCGCTGTAACAATTTCTGACAACGCTGTCTGCAAGTAATCGCCAATCAGCTCAGGATCAAATCCTTCCCCAACCTGAGTATTGATGACAAAATCGCTGGCGAAATCATCCACATTGACAGACACGGGATAATTCGTCCGCTCCATGACGCCGGAATAGCGGATGCCTTCTACAGCCGATGGATTCACTGCCTGGAAAGGATCTGCCGAAGGAACATTGCGCACTTCGCTATGGCGATAATTCAATAGTGAGGTGAACAGAGACGTTCCTGCGGCTGTTTGTACGGATTTTTGAGCCAGCGCCAGTGATGCCTGTTCATGCCTGACTAACTGCGTCAGGGTATCCTGCGTTTCCCAAAGGCATTCAAGTACTGGCAAATTCCCCAAACGCATGCGGATTGGCAATGTATTGATAAACTGTCCCATCACATTGATGGAAGCCTCACCCGCAAACAGACGTCCCAATAGAACTGTACCGAAAACCACATCATCTTGTCCGGTCAGGCCAGAAAGTACCTTGGCCCAAGCCAGATGGAAAATGGCAGCGGCACTGACTCCGTGCGTTTTGGCCTGTTGGCGGATCTGGTCATTCAACGGTTGCGGCAATGGACGCCACGCTTCCATAATGGTGTCATTACCTCTTAATGCTTTGCTCTCCAGCGCATTGCTTTCCTGTGCATTAGCGTCAGAATCGCTACCCGCCCCCAACGGAGCCGAAGCCGGCTCATAATCCTGCAACAAGCCAGCAAAGAACGCCTGTTGCTCTGCCGAATTCCCCGCGTTGAAAAGCGTCACCATCGTCTGCCGGAACGATAAAGGAGAAACCTCTGCCAATGGCTGCGAAAGCAACTGAGCTTCAATCTCAAGCTGCATCATTTCAATTGTTACGTGATCTACCGTGATATGGTGAAGCAAATACAGCAATACCCATTCATCCTGTCTCGAGTCATAACAGTAAAGGCAACGCTGCAAAGGTGCCTTAGTCATGTCAAAGCGCTGCATGGCAGGGTCACAGTATTGTTTCAGTGCGGTTAAAGGATCATCCTGCTCTGCCGTCAATGGCAGTTCTTCCACGGTCAACTCAGCTTCTCGCCAGACCACCTGTACTGGCTGAGAAAGACCTTCATAATGGATGCTGACACGGAATGCATCATGGCGGGCAATCGTGTGGCGCAGGGCGTCAAGGTAAGCATGCAACAATAGCGAGTTGCTAAAACGAGTCACTTGCCAAAGTACGTAGGGATCTCCGCCTGAATCAGCAAGGGAGTGATACAAAATGCCCTGTTGCAGCGAACCCAGGGGATAAATATCCTGAATATTGGCAGCGCCACCGGGGATCACCGCAGATAATGCCGCCATTTCCGCCTGACTCAGCGGCGCCCAGGGGAAGGCATTTTCCATCCCGTCGTGGATCATTTCAGGGGCACGTTCCTGCTGGAATTCCGCTTGGGAACTATGTTGTAATTGTTCAGCCAGTTCAGACAAGACCGGATATTGATATAACGTCTGTGCATCTACCCTGAATCCACGGCGGCGCAATGCCAGCATCACATTGACGGCAAGCAACGAATGGCCGCCCAAGCTCAAGAAATGTGAATTCCGGCCTACTTTTTTCACACCGAGCAATTCACTCCATACCTCAGCGACAGTGTGTTCCAAGGCTGTTTTTGGCGGTTCAATTTCTTGTTGCATCAATGCATCAGGAGAGACAGTCGGGAATGCCTTGCGGTCAATCTTGCCGCTGGCGGATAACGGAAAGTGGTCAACGATAACTATCGCGGCGGGGCACATATAATCCGGCACGGCATCCCTGATAAAACGCAGGATGCTCTCTTTTACGCCATCCTGCGCTTGGCGTTGCAAAGCCCGTTCAGAAACAATGACAAAGCCGACCAACCGTTTTTCTGCTATTTCTTCTATGCTGCCCTTCTGTGCATATCCGCCCTGAGCCACGACAACCGCATCCCGCACAGCGGGGTGTGTCATCAGCAAGGCTTCAATTTCCCCCGGCTCTACCCGATGACCGCGTATTTTGACTTGAAAGTCGATCCGGCCAAGCACATTCAGCAAGCCATTTGGCCCCCATTGTGCTAAATCACCGGTGCGATACATGCGTTTGGAAGTTTCCCCATCCAGCGCAATATCAACAAACTTAGCCGCTGTCTCTTCCGGGCGTTGATGATAACCGTATGCCAATGGCGTTCCGGCAATACACAGCTCGCCGGCAGAACCATCTACAATTATCTGATTTTGATCATCCAGCAGATAAATTTCAGCATTATCGATTGGCGTTCCAACAGGGGGCAGTGCTGACCAATGTTCGGCATTTCCCTCCAAGGTATAAGCCGTCACAACATGAGTTTCTGACGGGCCGTAATGATTGTGCAGACGACACTGGGGCAAGGTTTTGAAAAATTGCCTGATGGCGGCAGTAATGATCAATTGCTCACCGGCGGTAATGACATCAATAAGACTCGCTGGATAGCAATCTTCAGATACCGCGGCCGATGCCAAGCTGTTTAATGCCACATAGGGCAAAAATAACCGTTCAATCCGCTGTTCGGACAAAAACGACAACAATGCGAGCGGATCGAGCCGTAACAGATTGGGAATCAATGCCAATTCCCCCCCGCTGGACAGCGTGGAAAAGATCTCCTGAAATGATACATCGAAACTTAACGGCGAGAACTGCAAGGTTTTTTTAGGGACTTCACCGCCGCCCAGCTCATCACTTTGCTTTTTGTTCTGCCAAACCAGCAGATTCACCAGCGCCTTGTGCGGCATGCGGACGCCTTTGGGGTTTCCGGTTGAACCTGAGGTATAGATAAGATAAGCAAGGCTGTCAGGCGTGCACGTTGCCGTTAAATTTTCTTCATCGGTAAAATCCGCTTTATCCTGATGAGGGAGATTCTGCTGATCCAGATCAATACAGCGAATTGAGCTGGGGAGCGAAGAAATGATATCACCGCTCGTAATTACCACTGACACGTTAGAATCGTGCAAAATATAGGCCTGACGCTCTGCGGGATAACTGAGATCAACCGGCACATAAGCGGCGCCTGCTTTTAAGACACCACAGACCGCGACAATCGTATCAATGCCCCGATCCAGACAAATGCCCACTGCTGAAATGGCATTATCCGGCGTTTCATCACCCTCATTTCCGGGCGTTTCCGTTTGCCCGCAATGGCGCCCAAGGTGATGACGACGCAAGTAATGTGCCAGCCTGTTCGCCCGGCGGTTCAATTGGTCATAAGATAGCGTCTGATCGCCGAACCGAACGGCGATGGCATCCGGTGTTTTCATGACCTGTTGTTCAAACAGTTGATGAACGGCATATTCATGCTGCCCTGATAACAACGACTTCTCACTCATGACTCACTTCCCTCAACTCACTGTAACCTGTCCTTGGATTTCGCCAAGGGTGAAAAAAACAGGGCGATGGCGTTAACAAACAAAATCAGCCCCGCAGCCGCAACAGGCAGACTTAAAGGCCCCCACACCCACAAATTTGACCATCCCAATCCCAGTAACAGTTTCGGTGCCAGTGCAAGCAACGCGATAATCGCCGCATTCAGTACGATGAAATGGATGGAACGATGTTTGATGAAATAGTCATAACTGAAAGGTTTTTTCCCGCTCTTGTACTGATAAATAAACACCAGTAAAAGGAGCGTCCCTCCCAACCAAAAAATCACCGCCATCACAGAGGACACCCAGTCGTTCATATCGATAGCAGGATTTTCTGGCAAGAACTGCGGGGAAGCGCCACGCAAATATTTGAATATCGACTGCCCCAACGCCATGATTTGAGGGCTGTTGCTGTTTCCCAGCAAGGCAATACCGACGCCTGCCTCTGGATCAAACGCAACATAAGCGGCAGCATTGGGATTCTGCCCCGGGTGGCTCCAGTGCGTGGCGGCGTAGCCAAGGGCGTTGTCGGTTTCCACATCCCAGCCATAAGCGTAACCTTGTCCCCCTTCTCCCGCGTAAGGCCGTTTTGCTTGTTCCAACGCCTTATATAACGCAGACAATGAGTGACCTTCGTGCTCCACTGGCAGACGGTGCAACAAAAACTGTAACCAAACTGCCATATCCTGCGGCGTGCTGAGTACATAACCTGCCGGGGCATTCTGCCAATACCGGGGAGCGTCGTAGGGCAATGCCGCCATAAAACTGATCTTATATCCCGGAATGCGCGCCAATGGAGGGGATTCCGCCGAAGCACTTTCTGTTGCGGTACTTCCTGTTGTAGTACTTCCTGTTAATGTGCTTCCTTCAACTACGGTGTGTTTCATGCCCAAAGGCAGAAACACCTTCTCCCGCAATAACGTTGCAAAAGAGTGCCCCGTTGCCCGTTCAGCCACCAAACCGAGCAAACTGTAATTCAGCGTGGCATATTCCTCATGGGTGCCGACCAAATGGGTCAGGGGAACGTTTTTGAGCAACTCCGGCAGTTGTGATAATGCAGCCTGATTAGTGTTTGGTTGCAGTAAATCAAGGGTATCGCTTGAAATACCGCTGTTATGGAACAACAGATTCTGTATCTGAATGGCGGAATAGCCCATTTGGGGATTTTCCGCCAGTTCCGGTATCCACTGAGTGATCGCATCTTCCCGACTCAGCACCCCTTCCTGTTCAAGCAACGCGATCAGCAACCCCGTGAAAGCCTTGGAAGTCGAGGCCAGTTCAAACATCCCCTCTTCTTGCTTGCCCAAATGCAGGGTATACACTTTATTGCCGACCACCATGCTCAACCCGCCACTGGGCACCTGCACGGTATCCCAGTTCTGATTTAACTCAGCAGCTATTTTCTCCAAATCAATTTGTTGCCTTTCGACCGATTGTTTCTCGAGCAGCTTCTTTTTGAGCGATTGATTTGAATTGACTGAGCTTGACGTGCCGGAACTAAAGCTAACCTGTACTGGGTTGACCTGCTCCGAATTAACTTGTCCCGCATGGCCCGGTAATCCAAGCCACATGGCGGCAAGGAAAATACCTATCCGGGTACTTCTAAAATTAGTCATTGAATCTACTCCCTTATTCAGATGCACTGTCCCGTAATTTGCGACGAGCCTGCAATGAACGTCGTTTATCCCCCAATCCGGGCTGCGGCATTTGCGATTCATTTTCTGTGACTGGTTTTCCTGCAACTGGCTGTTCTACAGATTGAGATGGCGCCAGTTCCTTGCTCAACTCACGCAAAGACGCAGCTTTAAATAACAAGGTCACGGGGATATCGCGCTCCAGCCGTTGCTCCAGACGTTTGGCGAATTGGATGAGATCCAGCGAAGTTGCTCCCAAAGAGAAGAAACTGGCATCCACATCCAAATCGTCCATTCCCAAAAAATCTGCCAGCATGGAACGGAGCGACTTAAGCAGCTCTTCCGCATTCACTCCTTTCAAGGATTGTTGGTCGCCATCATTGGTGACACTCGGCGCATTCAGGGTTGAATCGCTGCTGAACAGCATTTGTTGGGTATGCCGCTGTTTTTCCAGCACAGAGCCAATGGGCAGTTTGGAGACCGCAACATAGGATAATGAGGTTTGGCGAACCAATGCCGCCATCGCCATGGCTATCTGCGTTCCTTCAGCATTGGAGAGCCCTTCCGCCCGCAGTTTTTCCACAAAGCTGCGTTCCTTATTGCGCTCATCCATCGCAATGACAATCTTGCCGATATGTTTTCCCTGAGCCATATACTGGAATGCCCCGGAAATTTCTTTGGCGGGATAGACTTTCGTCGGTAAAGGTTTAAGTACCTCTTGTGTCAGTAAAGTAGTAACTTCTGACCACGCCTCTTGATAAACCGGGTGTTCCGCTCCGGCCTGTACTGCATGGAAGCTGCCCCCTCCGGCAAAGATCGACAGACCTAATTGCCAGTTTTGCAAAATGTCCCGCAATCCCAGCTCCAGGAAGTGACCCTGTGGTGCCAGAAGTGAAACGCTTTCTGCCAATAATTCCCCTGCCAACGCATTGAGGATCACATCAAACGGCCGCTCTCCCAATTCACGGCGGAAAACATCCCCGAATTCCCGAGTTCTGGAATTTGCCGCTCCTTTAGCGCCCATGCCCATCAACAAACGGCGTTTTTCTTCACTGCCAGCAGTCACCCAGACTTCTGCCCCCAAATAGAGCGCCATCTGCATTGCGGCCATTCCTACGCCACCTGCCGCAGAATGAATCAAGATGCGTTGCCTTGCTTTCAAATTGGCCGTATGTTTCAAGGCAATCCAAGCCGTGGTGAAGGCAACGGGAATACCCGCAGCTTGCTGGAATCCCAAGATTGGCGGGATCGGGGCAACAACATGCTGCGGCATCACGACGTGTTCCGCCAAACAACTGTGCCCTGCGCACATCACGCGATCCCCAACCTGAATACCAGTGACATCCCGCCCGACCCGGGTCACAATCCCTGCGGCTTCCTGACCGAAAGTCATGGTTGGATCAATCGGCGCCGGCAATACGCCAAGTGCTATCAATACGTCCTTAAAGTTAAGTCCTGCCGCCTTGACCTGAATTTCCACTTCCAGAGGGCCGGGGGCTTTACGGGCTTCAAGTTGTGAGACAAAGGAAAAATCCGCATTGCCTGTTTCACTGTGCTGCAAGCGCATGACGTGGTGCACTGGTGCGGTTTGATCCTGCAAAACCGCGGAGGCATCAACCAGTAACAGATCGTTTATCGTTACCAGCAGAGTGTCCGTCTGCGAGTAAATATTAACCTGCAACAGTTTATTGGTGCCGATATCCTGTATCTGCACATGGCTTTTCACATGGTCAGACATGGGAGCAAATTGCGTAAATCCGCCGATTGAAACAGGAGCAAACTGCACATCGTCATTTTCTGGAGAGGCAATCAATGTCGCCGTATCCAGCAACGCAACATGAAGGCCATTGGCTTCGGCTTCCCCTTGGTAAGCGGGCGGAAGCTGCAACTGGTTCAGGATTTCATGGGTAGCGGTTTGCTCGACCGCAATAATTTGGTCAACCGAAATGACATTGTGCCAGCGAGGGCCGAAAGTCAGTGCCGCTTTCGGACTGACGCCGATATTGTCCGCAGCGCGGAACAGGTTCAGAAGAGATGATTCAGGCAGCGGTTTAATCGGCGGGAGAACCTGACTATCGCGCGGGGCAATTTTGCCACTGGCATGTTTACTCCATGTCTCACGGGAAAATTCACCGTTACCCGAGAAAATCTCAAACCTATTCAAGTCCGCGGTAAATACGACAGCGGCATCAAGCCCAGCATTATCATTTCCTACGATCAAATCATCAACGACGATAAGGGGGCTTTCAATGGTGATCCCCTGCAATGAGAAAGCTGGCATTGTTGCGCCACCCAATTCACTCGCGGCCCGATGTGCAAGCGCGACCATTCCCATTGCCGGCATCACGGCAGTGGATTCATCAAGACGATGCTCATCAAGCCACCAGTCATTTTTGGCCTGCAATGGATAGCGCCAAACCACAAAATCCGTGGCGTCATGCTTCACCGGATGCTTGAGTGCCAGATCCAATTGCTGCGCAGAACGCGTTGCCATGCCGGATTCTGCCCAATCATCCCACGCAATGGCCTGTGCTTTGCCGCCTTTGCTGCGCACTTGTTCTGCATAGGCTTCCAGACAGGCGTTGCCGGCAACATAAGCAATCTGCCCAATTTTTTCTTTCGGCAGTAAATTACCCAGGCTGGAAAACAGCAACAGTGCCGGATTGCCCAATCGCTTTAAATTGTCGCAGAAGAAACGAGTTCCGGTGACTTTGGGAGCCAGTGTCGCAATGGATTCGGCCTCGGAGCGCATCTGCAACATGGCACCTTCACCCCGTCCGGCGGTATGGAATAGGTAATCGATCCCTACCCCTCGTTTTGCCAACTGGAATACAGGTTCAAACGCTTTTTCCAGAGAATCACTCTGTCCAAGGTCAGCATGCAGGAACTCAACCCGGCTCCCTTTGGCTTCAAGATCCCGCGCCCATTGCAACAATGGGGCATGGGGAGAGCCATTTTCAATTTCAGCCAGCCACTCCCCTCTTTTCGGCAGCGGCTGACGCATCAGCAATAATAAGTTGCAGTGATAGACCCGCGCCAGATATTCAGCAATCGCTGAACCCATGCCGCCATTGGCACCCGTAATCAACACCCAGCTATTTCGGCTGATATTGGGCAATGTTCGAGCCACTGGCTGTTTTTGCACCCGTGACGTGATCCGGCGGCGCCAAAAGCCCTCTTGCCCAAAGTTATTATTGTCAGAACTATTGATGTCTGGGTTACTGTTGCCGGCACTCTTCTGGCGGAAACAGTAAAATTGCCCGCCTTGCCAGCCCAGCTCTCTCCACGGCTGTAATCCACGGGCGGCACATTCTGTATCCGGACTGACCAAATCGACGCAAAGTGTCGTGATATTGGGATACTCTTCCGGCAGGATCAACAACGGCCCCTGAAGCTGGTTTTTTTTCCGCATTCAACGTTTCTGTGCCATTCCATGCCGCCATTTGTGTTGCGGGGAAAAACAGCCGCATGTCCGGCACACAATTTTGTTCTGTACTCCATCTTGCTAAAGCGGTAGGCAACCAAAATGCCCAGAATTGAGCCTGTTGCGTATTTACCTCATCCAGCAGCCCGGTGATAATCACATCCATCGCTTCCGACGTCTGTAATCCTTGCTGCACCAACCATTCCGGCAATTCTGTATAGATATTTGAAAAATCACCGCCGGATCTCTTCATCATCTCAAGAAACGTATCTATGGCGATAAACCGCAGTGTGTCGCCATTCAGCCCCAATGCGCCAGCCAGCGTGTGCTCTCTTTCCGTTACCTGTAGGCAAATTATCCACGTTGTCGGTATTGCGTCCCGCTTGACGACGTTCTCTGGTGCCTCAACACTGACTTTTTCCCATTCAAATCCGTAATAATGTGAACCGAAAAATAGTGATGAAAGCTCAGGTACAGCGGATGCATTCTCTTGCGTAGCCCGCTCTTGTGGCAAACACACTACCCGCTCAAACGCATGCCCGGGCAAGTGCAATTTATGCTGGGGTTGTGGGTGATTGTACGGGGAATTGTGGAGCCGTGACCATTCGATGGTGCCGCCATGTGTCCAGACCTTAGCAATAAACTGCAATACCAAATTTATTTCCTGATCCACGCTCTCTGCCCCCAGCGTGGGTATTACTCTTTCTCCGCTCAAATGCAGCCACTTGCGCGTATGTTGCAATAAATCCACGCCGGTGCCGATTTGTGCAAAAAGTGCATCCGGATTATCTTGCCCCATCTGTTTTAACGCTGCGCCAAATTGCACAGGCATAAGTATTTGTTTGACCCAGTATTGCGGATCGCTCATTTCATCTGCGGCGATTTTTCGCCCTAATGTCGTTGAATAAACAGTGCATTTGGCGGGTTTCAGAGGATAGTTTTTCAACAAATCACCAAACGCTTTCGCCGCCGGTTCAATCATCGGGGTATGAAAAGCATGGGATATCGGCACTCGCTTAAAGGTAAAACCATTCTGCGTTAACCAATTTTCAGCTTCTGCCGCTAATTCTCTTTCGGTCGCCAGTGCCCACGTTTTTGGGCTGAGTTCAGATATACACCAAAGTTTGTCCGGGAATTTGCCATCAAATTCTTTTTTTTGCAGAACCGTTTTTCGTGGATCGAAGGCTGGCAGCAAAGGCAGCGCCCTTTGGCATGTCCTCCATCAATTGCGCCCGGGCGACCATCAGTTCCATGCCTTCTTCGGGGGTGAACACGCCCGCAATCGTCGCCACCGAAAGCTCGCCCATACTGAACCCGCACAAGGCGGCAGGCTGGCAGCCCAGTTTCTGTAACCAAATCCCCAATGCCACCTGTAAGGCATATAAAATCGGTTGGAGATGATAAGTTGACAGTTTTTCCGGTGGTTGTTTAATCCAGCCAATGACCGTTTCTTTATCCACCGATAAAAGCGCCGCAGCTTTATCCATCAGCCCCAGATAAATCTCTCCAAACTCCGGGTATTCTGCCGCGAGGCGCAGCCCCATCTCCTGTGATTGCGAACCTTGTCCCGAAAAAAGCCAAACCTGACCATCCATTATCTCACCAGCGCCATCCATCAGTTCCCAGTGGTCAAGCTGGTGTTTCCACTCATCACGGTTTTGAGCAACAAAAGCAGCGCGGCTCTCATACGCGATCCGGTTTTCCTGCAATTGACAGGCGATGGCGGCCAGATTTGACGTTGCCAGCCCGCCCTGATTCATATTGGTCACATCAAGGTGGTTGGCATATCCCTTCACCAAGGTCGCCAATGCCAGCGGTGATTTAGCAGAAAGAGGTAAAATTTGCATGGTCTCACTGCATCCTGCGCGTTCCGCTGCGTTTTCTTCTTCACTGGCAGCTTCCGGTGGCTGTTCAAGCAAAACATGAACATTCGTCCCGCCAATCCCGAATGAGCTGACACCTGCACGGCGGATTTCTTGTTGCTGCGGCCAATCAGTGGCTTGGGTCGGTATCCAAAAAGGCGTTTTCTCCAAATTCAGGTGAGGGTTCGGCTGATTGAAATGCAATGATGGCGGGATCTTGCCAAAACGGACGCTTAAAGCGGCTTTGATAAGTCCGGCAATCCCCGCCGCCGCATCCAAATGCCCCATATTAGATTTGACACTCCCCACCGCGCACCGGAATTGGTTTAGCTCATCCGGAGACAATAGTTCCTGTGCCGTTTTGTTCAGAGCCTGAATTTCAATGGGATCACCCAGCACGGTTGCTGTTCCATGTGCCTCAATCATTCCCAGACTTGAAAACGGAATGTCTGCTAACTGATAAACCTGTGAGATAACTTCCGCCTGCCCTTGAACACTGGGGGCTTCAAAACTCACTTTTCTATCACCGTCATTGTTCATGCCGGATTCGACAATTACCGCATGTATGGGATCGCCGTCCGCCACTGCATCCTCCAGCAGTTTAAGCAGCACAACCGCAACACCATTGCCATTCACGGTGCCCTGCCCGTCATCGGCAAACGTTTTGCAATGCCCGTCCGGTGACAGGATCATGCCATCCTGATGCAGATAGCCTCCCGCAACCGGATCAGTAATGCAGGCGCCCCCTGCCAGAGCCATCTCACACTCTCCCGCCAACAGCGCCTTACATGCCAAATGCACGGCAGATAATGACGTAGAGCAGGCCGTTTGCACATGTACCGCAGGGCCGTTCAATTTCATCCGATACGCAATTTGCGCCGCAAATGAAGCCGGATCGTTGTAATTGCTGACATCGAACATTTCCGAGATATCCTGACTGACTCCCGAGAATTGTCCCAATCGGGTCAGGTTCAGCGTAGAGCCGATAAAGACACCGGCATTTTTCAATGACTCAGCGGGAGTCATTCCGGCATCCAGAAAGGCGTTGTAACTGACTTCATGCAGTACACGGAGTTGTGGATCCATTTTGCTGGCTTCACGGTGTGAATAACCGAAAAATTCATAATCAAAACATTCAGTATCTTCAAGGACGGCTTTAGCAGGGACATAATTGGGCTGGTCAATAATTTCCGGATTTGCCCCGGTCGCCAGCAGTTCTTCCCGAGAGAAAAAAGACACTAATTCCTGCCCTGCCAACAGATTGCGCCAAAAACTTTGCCAATCGGGGCTTTGGGGAAATTTGCAAGAAATGCCAATAATAGCAACTTCATTACCGGTATATTCACGCTTCATAATGCTGAATTTCCTTTTGCTTTACGCCGTCTGTCCGCCAGTCTGTTTTTACCGGAGCGGGCTGACGACAAAGTGGATTCTTGGGATGGCTGATTGCCGGAATCGGGACGGGTTCCTTCGGGGGCTGCATAGTCAGACGATAGGCTGCTTTGTTTGAGCCAGCCTGCAAAGGTGGCAATGGTCGGGTATTCGAACAAGGTTGCGACACCAATATCCAGCTTGAATGCTTGTTGCATCTGGGATTGCAGCGTGATGATCTTGATGGAATCACCACCTGCATCAAAGAAATTCACGTTGGTGGCAATGGCCTGTGTTTCTAAAATCCCGCACCAAATCTTGTACACCTGAGTTTCAATGGGATCGGTCAGTGTCACGGGTGCTACGGCAGATTGCGCTTGTTGCCATTCAACCGCGCACGCCCGCAGCCATTTACGGTCGACCTTGCCCGTGATCGTGCGTTGAAAGCCATCCACAACCACAATCAGGGCCGGATCCCACGATGACGGAAAATGGCGGCGGATATGTTCCCGCACGCGGGGTTCCAATATCGCTGCTGATTCGCTGCTATTGACAAAAAGGTGCCACTGGCGCTTGCCTGCCTGCGCAGCCGGCAGCAGGTAACAAGCTTTGACCTGCGCCAACATTTCGACTGTGCGTTCCAGTTCCCGTGGTGCAATGCGAACACCGTTCACTTTGACTTGATCATCAATCCGTCCCAGATAATTAAAACCGGACTCATGGGAAAATGTGACCGCATCCCCTGTGCGATAGAAATAGGATGCAAGGCTCCGGTATTCAGGGAGCACACTTTCATGCATCAAATGATTGGCAGGCACGAAATATTTTGCTGATTCAACCGGATTGGTGGTGTAACCGTGGGCGACAGCCCGCCCGCCAACCCAAAGCTCCCCACGGATACCGGCTGGCAATGGGTTGCCGAATATATCCGCGCCGTAAGCAATGACATTCTGGATAGGCCAACCAATGGATACCGCGGATGCCAGTGTCTGTCTGGCGTTAAGGCAATCTACCGTGGTCTCGCTCGGGCCATAATGGTTGCTGACAGCATAGCCCTGCTGTAACAAATCATCCCTGAGACGTTTCGGCAGCTCTTCTCCTCCGAATATCCACAACCGCATGGCCGGGAAAAAGGGCGCCCCCTGAATCAGCTGCGCTATGGCACCCGGAATAAAGTTGACCAATGTGATGGATTCATTTTGCAGCAGATCGATAAATGCCTGTCTTTCCAGCAAGACGTTAGGTGATGGGTAAACCAGCGTGGCTCCGACAGCAAGGCTGGCAAACAAATCCTCTACACTGGGATCAAAATTAAGATCCGTTAACCCCAGAACCCGATCTGCGGATGTCAGGCGAGTCTCCTCGATGAACCAATCCAACAGATTCGCCACCGATTCGTTGCGAATGGCGATACCTTTTGGTGTGCCGGTCGTTCCTGATGTGAAGATAAAATAAAATTCACCTTCTGGCGGACGATGACTTAAGCGTATTTTTCCGGCTTCACGGGTCAGCGGTTCTATATCAAACGATGCAATACCGGATAATTCAGTGCCGGATGATTCAATATCCAGCAATAAACAATGCCCGATATCAGAAGCCAGCTCGCGTTTCAACGCCGAGTTGGCTAATACCAACCGACACTCGGCCAACGCCAATAGCTGTTTTCTGCGTTGCAACGGATCTTTGGGATTGAGGTAAAAGTAGCTCCCGCCACTGAACAGGATTGCCAGGAGAGCCTGTGTGGATAACAACCCTTTTTCAAGGTGAACAGCCACGCGATCGCCCGGAATAAATCCCGCTTCCTGCAAGCGTTCCTGCAAAATGGCAATGCCCGATAGCAGGGTGTGATTGTCTATCCTGTACTGATGATCTATCAGGCTGATGTCTTGGGGATGGTCATTGAGTCGCTGATAAATACGCAATAAAAACTGATTGATATCGGGGCAATCTGCCTTGATTTCTCCCGCAACCAGTGAACTTTCAGACCCTGTCCCGGACACTTCTATTGTGGAATTAACTCTCAGCGCCCTATTTTCAAGCAATTTTTTCGCAGGCTGGTTGAGCAAGTCGGTTGCCAATGATTCAAACGCGTTGAATACCACGGCGACCGCAGCGGGATCACCTTCGTAGGTTTCCCCTGTGCTTAATTCAACACGCCACTGTTCGACGCCAGAAACAGTCAGGGTTAAACCAAAGTGGGTAGTCTCTTCACTGTGAAAATCCGTCAGAAATGCCCTGTGGCTTCCATCCCGCAATGTGACATCAATGGGGTAGTTATCGAAAACGACAATCGAATCATAAAGTTCGTCACGGGTTCCTGCTTCTTCCCGAATAGTCAGGGGCGGTGTTTTTTCATGCTGTTGGGTCTGCTGCAATATTTGAAAAACAGATCGCAATGCCGTTTCCAGATCCCATTTCCCATTGAGTTCAAGGATCAGCGGTACAGTATTGGTGAACAGCCCCAATGGTTGGTGTTCAGCGTTTTGACTCAATGCCGCGCCCCTGCCAGAAAAAGTGCAACCAAAGGCAACCGTTTTTTGGTAGGTGAATTTGGATAATGTCATTGCCCAGCACAAATAAATGAAGCTGGCTGGTGTCACTCCTGCTCGGCGGCACAATGTTTCTATCCCGGTCTTGCGCTCCTTGCCCCACAACGCGTTCGCTTTGTTCGCCGCCGATTTGTTACCTGCTCTGTCCGTGCCATCGTTATCGGTTGAAGTAGTTACAGTTGTTGCAGCATGCTCTGACGGCCGGAACAGCGGCTCATCCAGCAATTTGGTTGTGGCAGAATCTTCTCCGTCCGGCAATTGCCGGAATTTGCTTTGCCAATATTCCCGGCTGACCATCAACTCTTCCGGACTCAATCCCTTCCATAGTTGCTGTGCATATAACCGTGAAGCCAGCGGGACTATTTTTTGTTTACGCAGCCCTTGCAACCACAGGGAAATCAGTAATGAACTGCTCCAGCCATCCATCAAAATATGGTGGAAGGAGAAAGCAATACTTAATGTTCCCGCGTCAACATCGTGGAAAACCACAATGCGGAAGACTTCGCTATTCAATGCAAATGGAGTCGCTTTCGACCGGGTCAGCCAGTCAAGGCAGCGTTGTTTCACCGGCAATGATGGGACGCTGGAGTCAACACGGGTATATTCCAGTGAAACACGCGGCAAGGCATAGACAAGCTGGTGAGGAACCCGGATGCCTTTCCAGACAAATACCGATCTCAAGGCGGGCTGCGCCTGCTGGATCTGGTGCCATACTTTCCGGATCTCGTCTTCTTCAATATCAGCGGATAAACTGAATGCCACCCCAATGTGATAGGCGCTATTGCCATCTTTCAAGGCATGAAACAGTAAGCCATTCGCCTGTGGTGTCACCTGTAGCAATTCTTCAATGTCGTTATGATTTATTTCGTTGTGAGCCGTAGAGTTGTGATTTGCAGTTGTCATCATTAATACCTCCCTGCATCAAAGAGGCTCTGCAACTTCGCTTTTTCCATCGACAGAGGATGGTTTCCGTTCACTTCAAGAACGTCCAGCCACTGCTGTGTCATTTTATGGAGAAAATGGCATTCTTCCGTCTTCAGGTGAGAACCTGTGAACCTTTGTCGGGTTTGCTCCCTGATGCGATGCAGTTGCTCGATTGCCTTCGGTTCCGCCAAGGCCGGCACTTTTGAGCTATAAAGATGGAAATAGCAATACCGGGAAAAACGTTCTAACCGGCTCTCTTTGCTATTCAATTCCTGTGTAAATGTGAACAGTTCATCGGGTTCACACAGGGAACGCATTGGTAACTTTGCGCGCTGAGTGAGATAACTCAAGACATTTTTCGGCGAGATTTCCAAATAGCGGGTAACGCCTTTTTGCGCGACGTATTGCAAACTCGGTAACCACTGCACCGGAGAGATCAGATGCTGCACAATCGACGCTTTCAGGTTTTCTACCTGTAACTCCGCCCCACTGACATTACAAACCAAGCGGGAAACCGGAACAGTTTGCGGCTCTCTCTCCGGTAAGAAATCAAGTAATGCGGTTAATTTTGCTTTTGCCTCTGCCATTAAAGGCGAGTGAAACGGGCCGCCAATTTTCAGAGGGTAAACCAGTCCTCCTAACGTTTCCATGCGGGGAGCAAAGCGTCGGATATCGGCCATCTCACCGGAAATGGTGACTTGATCAAATGCATCCACGGCGGATATATAGACCTCGATTCCCTCATCTGTGCGGGCTTTTTCCACTTCCTGTATCACAACTTCGGCAGGAATGTGCAATACCCAGCACATATCCCCCTGCTGGAAATGGCGCGCGCAGGCTTCCACCACTTCGGAGCGGATATTGACGATTTTGGTCAAAGTCGCCAGATCAAGGTATCCGGCAGCGCAGAGTGCGGGATACTGGCCCAGGCTGTGTCCCATCATAAATTCAGGAATCACTCCTCCATGCCGCCGCAGGATGTTGGCGATGGCGACCGTGGTCGCTGTTAATGCCAACTGAGCGATGCGTACTTGCTTCAATGTGTCATGGCGCTCGCCGTGAATGATTTCATGCAAGTTGACCTGAGATAGCTCTGACACTTCGTCCAAACAAGCCCGATACTCAGGATATATTTTAAATTCAGCAAACATGTCCGGCCGTTGAACACCGACACCGGGAAATAAGAATACGGTTTTGGCTGAGTCGAGAGCGATTTTCATGCTGAGGCTCCATGAATAATGAAATCGAGCTCCGATTGTGAGAGCTGACAAAAAGGGAAATCCGTAGGGATCAGTGATAGGTTCAAACCGTGTTTTATCGGCCTGCCATCTTGTTGTTCAAGCTGGTCATGGCGGATATCACTCCAGCTCACGAGTTTGTCATTCAGTTGGGTTAAATAACGTCTGGCTTCCTCAATGTCGGCACCAGCAATTCCCAGCCTCAGCTCAACAACAACAGCACTTAATTCACGGCAATCACGAATGAGTACGTCAAAATCAGCGATGCTCTTTTCATCGGGATGGCGGAAGCCACCGGAAAGCGATTGAACCAAGCTGACATTGCGCCATGTCCCGATGCCATCCAAACCCAAACCAATATCATTGATACAGATAAGTGGCCGTCGGGCTGTAGCATTCAGCCCCAACTGTTTTTGCCAGTCGGCAGCATCTGTATGTAAACGATGCTTCAACGTTTGCAACAGGCTGAACGGATGCTCTGAGGAAACATCAAGATCCAGATGGTGGAAGCCGGTAAACCACCCCACTGCATTCGCCATCTCTACGTTCCGGCTGGCTGGCATTTCTGCTTTGGAAAACGCTACGTTGGACACACTGGAAAAAAAGCGCCCGTGATTTTCAAACAACACTCTGGGTTGTTCCGGCAGCAGAGTGTTATCCTGCATCACTGTCAGCAAGGCGGCGGCAATTAACTGTGAACGATCCGCTTTAGCACGCTGCTCCAGCATGTTGATATCTTCACCGGCAATGGACAGCGTCAGTGTGACTGGTGCCGTGGCTGGCGGGCTGTCATTGTTCGGCGCCGCTGTTGGTTCCACACTCAGTTCGTGCCCTCTGCGCCATGTTTTCTCAAACCACGTATTCCCCAGCCATTGACCCCAAAGGAAAGCGCCCTGCTCGGTATCCATGCTGGTCGTCATGTCGTTTTGAATAACGGTTCCGCTTAACGCCTGATCCAATTCATCCAACAAGAAAATCCATGAATGCACATCGCAAATCAGATGATGGCAAACCCAGAGCAGATAGCGTTTGTTGGTTGCCGGATCGAATATCACCTCATGCACACTCGGCTGAATATCCAGACTCACGCGCTCTTGTAATTGACTGAGCCTGTTTTCAAGGGATTCACCAGGCGTCAACGGATTATCCTGCGCCGACATCGTTCCTTGTTGGTTTTCTTCACTAGCTGGCAATGCGTGTTTCGGCGGTAAAAAATAAAACTCACTCAAATCTTGATTGGTTCTCAGGGAGAAAATTTGGTGTCTGGTTTTGATAGCGCTGATTGCTGCGTTGATATGTTCAGCCGAAAGGCCGGGAGCCAGCTCAAGCACCACGCCTTGCTGGAATCGATCTGCGTAATTAAAGTCCTGCTGCCGGAACCAGCGCACGCTGGGTAAGTATTTCAGCCACTCCGCCGTTAATTCTTTCTGTACCGTTACATGCGATAGACGCGCACCAGCGGCGGCTTCGTTTTGTTGTTCTGCACTGGCTGTTTCTAACACGGCTCCCAGCGCAGTTGAGCTTAACAATGCTGGCGTTCCGACCCTGACGCCCTCTTTTGCCAATAGCGCAACCAAGCGGATTGCCTTGATGGAATCCCCGCCCTGCTCCAGAAATGAGGCGCTCAGATCGACAGGTTGCGGCCAAATCGGCTTGAGAAATTCAGCATTCAACCACGTGGGAAGTTTATAAGTTTTCGCCTTTCCTTGATTTTGGTTATCAGCTATGGCGGCGGTTGCAAAAGATCGAGACCTGTCACCCGATGCCCGGTTTGCTTTGGCAGCCGCAATAAGTACGGCCATATCCACTTTACCGTTGGAATTTATTGGCCAAGGCTGTACCGTGCAGTACAAGCTGGGCAACCAAGCTTCGGGAAGCCGGTTTTTTAAGTTGCTTTGAAACTCATGGCTGTCATAAGACACAGGATAGTTGCTGCACAGGACAAGGATCTCATCACCCGCCATTTTCTCCATTCCACCCACTTGCGCCATGCCATCCATGACCAGTTTCAGTACCTTCAATTGCCAACCGTGGTCATTGCCGCGCCCAAGCTGGGCCAATGTATCCTCTACCGCTTTTTCAATTTCCGCCGGATGGATCCGGTGCCCGCGGACTTTAAATTCATCGTCGATACGCCCAAGGCAATGGAAGATCCCCTGTTCATCCTGCAAACCTAAATCCCCGGTTCGATACCAACGGTGCTGTTCACTGCCGCTGTACACAAATTTTGCGTTTGTCTGGGTGCTGTCATTGAGATATCCATCCGCCAGAACAGGGCCGCCAATCCAAATTTCGCCCCGGAATCCTTTGGGCATGTATTGCCCCCAGCTGTTCCTTATCGATATCTCGGCCCTGCCCAATGCTGTTCCGATGGGAGTAATGGACGGTAACGCAGTGTGGGCAGCATCATTGTGGAATGGCTGGCTCACGGTATAGATGCAACACCCGACAGTTGCTTCCGTCGGCCCGTATTCATTGATAATTCTGCTGCCTGACGGCAAGAACTCCAGCGCCTTGCTCACCAAACTGGTGGGTAAATTTTCACCTCCGACAACAAAAGTCAGTGGGTTTTGTCTTGCGGCAGTGTGTTCGATAAGTAAAGCAAGATGAGATGGCGTGCACTTAACGCCTGTCAGCGCTTCATCAGCAAGAAGACGGTGCAGCAATTCAGGGTCATCACGCATGTCCTGTTCGTGAATTTGCATAAATCCACCGGACAGAACCGATGCCAGAATTGCGGTTTGTGTTAAGTCAAATCCAAAAGAGGTAAATAACGGGGCATTGAACGGAGTTTCATCGGCATAGGCTGTTTTGGCTGCCAGTGCATAGTTTGCCAATGCTGCGGGAAAAATTGCCACCCCCTTGGGTTCTCCGGTGGAGCCGGAAGTATACAGAATATAGGCAGGATTGCGGGAAGCGGGCTCTGATTGCATCTCAGGATAGTGTTCGTTCTCTATCCAATCCTCGTCCCCTGCGTATTTTTCCGACGACATCGTTTGCAGTGCCACCGGAAAGAGTGGTAAATGCAATGCCTGTGCCAAATCCTGATCAGCTTCGGTGTAAATGCACAGGGCAGCCCCCGAAGCACGGATGATCGTCAATAACCTTGTTATCGGCATTGTGGTCGGGCAAACCGGAATGACCGTCACATTGCCAATCAGGCAGGCCAGATAAGCCAGCGTCGTTTCAGGCGTGCGCCTCCCCAAGAGCAAAACAGGGGCTTGCCCCGAGAACGTTTTTTTTGCCCTGTGCAACTGTCTTTGCAACTGCGCGCTAAATTGGTGGATCCACAACAAGCCCTGACGATAAGTCAGCCCGTCCGCTACTGAGGCTAATTTAAATAGTTGATTGTCAGCATGATGTCTAAAGGCTTGGGATAAATGTTCACCTATCGGTGCCGTTGTGCTGTCCTCAACGTTAGCGGGGATTTGATCCTGCCCTGACACTTGCGGGGATTTGTTTATGCTGTCTTGATTGAGTAGTTCACCAATGGCCGCTACCGCATTTTCAAGGACGGATTGCAGAAATGCCTGACACTGTTCCAATGTCCATATTTTGCGGAAATCGGCTTCAAGCCAAAAACAGTTTTGCTCAAAACGGTCATGGATATGAATGGTTGCAAACAGCGCTTCGACGGCCTGAGTGTGGTCAATATGCATTTCCCCACCCGCAACAATGCCCTGAAACTCATCGATTTGGTAGGAGACACCAAAAGCCGGAATGATTTTCTTCCAGTCTGAGGAAGCAAATTCTCCCCACCGGGTAGCTGGCGTATAACGTGAATGTACAATGGCTTTTTGCAGTTGAGCTTTCAGAACCCGGTAACAGTCTGCAAGAGTTGTATCCGCTTCGCGGAATACCGGCAGCAAGATAGGTGCCACCGACATGGATATCGTCCGTTTTGCCTCTTCGCTCCAGCGATTAACAATGGGTGCCTGCAATAAAACGCCATTGCTGTCTTCAACTATCATTTGTGTATAGGCAACGGCTGTGAAAAATAATCTGAAAATCGAGCCTCCACTGTTTTTAAAGCGGGATAACAGCGCATTTTGCTCATCAGTAACGAGCACTTTTACACGTCTGGAGCGGGGTTCTAATCCACGATAATCACCTATCGGATAGCGGGCGGAGATTTTACCGGCATCTGTTGAAGCCTGATCGCCAAAAAGACTTTGCCAATACGCGGCATCTTTTTCAAAACGCCGGGAATTTGCATACTGTTGCTCTTCCTCAATATGCAAAGAAAATAAAGGAGACACTGGCTGTTCTATTCCGTCTCCCTTCTGCTCCAAGGCCTTGACCAGAGCATCCGTCAAAATGGCTAATCCGGTAGCATCCGTCAAAGCATGGTATGCCTTAATGAACCAACCTAATTGCCCTTGCTTGAAATGAACCGCAAAAATTTGTATCGGTATAAGAGATAAATCATCTTCTATCAATAACTGGCGATTGGCCCAGTGTTCAAATGCCTGATCAGGATCGGGATAGTTGCTGAAATTGACTTTGACCACTTCCGATTGCACGGGATCATGCCGATAGCCATGCCACTTAAGTTCTGACGGTTCACTTTCCGATACTTTCGTTTTTACCGCGTGCCCTGTTATTACTTTCTCTTCTATTGCTTTTTCCACAAAGCCAATACGAAAGACATCTTGCGTATTGCGAACAATTTCAACGGCACGGGCAAGCTGTTCCAGAGACACTTCACCATCCAAGCGAATCACGCCCCCCAAATAAAACCGATAGCCAGACAGATAAAACACGTCCATTTTGAAAATAGCCTGCTGCGACCGGGTTAACTCAAAAATCGATTTATTCATGACTTGTCCCCCCGCCTTGGCCGAAAAACAACTCCCGCAGATTTTGGGCGATCACTTTTCTGTCAAGTTTTCCGGAGCTGGATCTCGGCAACTGCTGTGCCTGCCAATAACGCATGGGCAGCATGTAGGCAGGCATGTGTGCGGAAAGAAATTGCCGGATATCCTGCTGCTGAAGCTCTTCTTGCCCTGCTACGATGGCAGCCACCAGCCATTGCTGTTGTTCGCTGTCTTCAACAACACAGACCACCGCTTCCGTAATGTCCGGGTAATTGAGCAGGTGATGTTCTATTTCACCCAATTCAATCCGCAACCCACGCAGCTTGACTTGTGTATCCTTTCGTCCCTGACAGAAAAAACCTTTTCCTTCCTCATACCATCCGAGATCACCCGTCAGATAAATTCGTTCCTGAAGTTCGGGATGGAAAACAAATGCCTTATCGGTCAAATCCGGTCGGTTGTAATACCCCTCAGCCAGACATATTCCGCCGATAGCGATTTCACCTGTTTCTGACGCCGTTTTTAATGTCAGATCCTCCGGGTCAATGATGTATATCCGGCATCCGGTGAGTGGCTGGCCGATAGGAATGTGTGTTAACGGTGTTTCCATACCAGTTTCAAACAGATCGTCATAAAACATGCAGTCATAAAAACTGACATCGATGGCCGCTTCCGTCGGGCCATACAAATTGGTCAGCAAGCAATGCGAAGTAAACATGTCCTGAAATTGCGTCACCAGACTGGCAAGCAACGATTCCCCGCTGACATAGACTTTGCGCAACGCCGGCAAGGGTGATGGAGATCCTTCATGATTGCTCTGGGGTACTTGTTCCAGCAATTGCTCCTGTAGTTCTTGAAGTACTGGCTTCAACAAACTGGGAACAAAATGAACAACCGTAATATTTTCGTCTGCCAGCGCTGCCACAATGCCTCTGGGGAAAGACTCCAGCCCCGGTTGCAGCAGATAGTTGCTAGCGCCATTTAACGCGGGCAAAAAAATCTCCCACAAAGAGACATCAAAAGTCAGTGCCGTCCTTTGCAGGATAATATCCGCATCTGTCATTTCGCTGTGTGCCTGATGCCATTCAAGCCGATTGATAAATGCCCCATGATTAACCAGAACACCTTTGGGTGTGCCGGTTGTGCCGGACGTGAAAATCAAATACGCGGGATCTGTCGCCCGCAATTGAAGTGCACTTGGCCCGAACGTGTCTTGCGGGGCTTGCTCCGAAAGTGGCGAGGTAATTATTTCTTCCAACTGCTCACAGCTAATCAGTGCCAGTTCAACACCTGTCTGAGTCAACAAATTTTCCTGTCCCGCATGACAAAAAGCGATGCAGCACTGAGCCGTCACAAGCATGGATGCCAGACGGGCGGTGGGCGTCTTCATGTCTACAGGAAAATAAACCCCTCCGGCCAGTAACCCGGCATAAGCGGCCACCAAAAACTCAGGGCTGCGTTCAAGCCCGATGGCAATGCTATCCCCTTTACGTACACCGCATTCATTAATCAGGTAATGAGCCAGCCGTTGTGAACGTTGATATAACGCTTCCCAAGATAGAGTATTTCCTTTTCCCCAGCGTACCGCTGGAGCCGGGTTATCTCTCGCCGTACTTTTGAAATAATCAGTAATCAATCGTCCTGTTTTCATGACGCTCTTGTCCTCTGATTGCTGGCTTTTTTATACCCACCGTCTTTCAAATTGCAGCTTGGTCGGCAGCATCTTGAAATTCATTGGGTATCGTTTTTATAGTCTCAGATGTGTTTGCGACCCTATGTCATCGCTGTTCGGCAGACAATAGGAATCCGTCCGCCGAACAGGATGTTTGGCTTTTCGGGTCATATTTATGGGAATTAATGTATGGATGAAGCGATACGGTTTAATTTATCTTTTAAAGACTTATTGGGTATAACTGTATCGATTACAGACTTCTTTGCCGATCAGCATTTTTTGCAGTTCATTACTTCCTTCAACAACTTGCAAGATTTTTGCGTCCCGATAAAGTCGGCTGATGCCATTTTTCTCCTCACATCCGTGACCACCGTGAATCTGAACTGCTTTCGCGGCAGCAATACCGGCTTCATGTGATGCGAATAACTTGGCCTGAAGGATTTGCACAAGGGCATCTTCATCCTTGGCTTCTTTGGTTTTTGTTGCTGATAAGCAAATGAGTTGTGAGGCGAGCAGGCTACTGGACATTTCAGCTAAATAGCCGCGGATAATGCCCTGATCTGCAAGCAATGTTCCAAATGTGGCGCGTGAATTGGCCCGATGGGCTGATGCGGCTAAGGCGGCTTGCTGTATTCCCAGCGCAGCCCAAGCCACGCTGATACGACCATAATCCAATGCGCTGTTAGAAATGAGGTTTTGTCCAAATCCGGGTTTCCCGACAATATTTATCTTGGGGATTCGGCAATCGTTGAAATCCAATACGGCCAGATAGGCACTCTTGAATCCCAACATATTTTTCTTGGCCGTGATTGTTAATCCCGGCGTGTCCTTGGGAACCAATACTGCGGTATCCAACCCTTGGTATTTACCGAAGACCAGAAACAGATCCGCTATCTGAGCGAATGTAATCCAGCTTTTTTGCCCATTTACACTCAGCCCATCACCAGAATCTGTAAATTGTGTCGATAAATTTTTAGAATCCCCTCCCGCAGACACTTCCGTTTGTGCGAACGCCCCGATAATTTCCCCCTTCACCAAGGATGCCAAAAAACGCTGTTTTTGATCTTGAGTTCCCCACTCCTCAATGGTTTTAAGCATCATTGAATGTACATTCAGCAACCCTGTCAGTGATCCGCTGCCTGCACCTATCGCCATATTCAATAGCCCGAATGTGGTGGCGTCAAAGCCCAAGCCACCGTTTTCAGGTTTTGCCAATCCACCCAGCCAGCCATTCTGCGCCAGTTTCTGTACAACATGGGCTGGAATTGCTTCGGCTAAGTCCCATTCATCGGCATAAGGTGCAACCTCGGTGGCTGAAAATCGCTCAAACTCTTGTAACCATTCCTGCTGTTTTACAGATAAAAAACGATTAAACATTTGCTGCCACCTTCCTATCCAAAAAATCACAGACTGCTTGGATACTAGAAAAATTAGCATTATCAAGGTCATCAAGCTCAACCTTAATTTTGAAGTTTTTTTCCAGGAAGGAAATTAATTGAATGGCAGCCAACGAATTAACCAAACCGGTTTCAAAGATATTGACTGTATCGCCTAAATCCTGCTTACCCGAAAGTTTGCACAAATATTCAGAGACTAACTTTTTATGTTCAGATACGTTCATTACGACTTTCCCTTTACCAGCTTAATTTCATGATGAGACTTTTGTTTGCAGTATTCTTCCGGATGATTTATAGCCTTCCCTAATGTATCTTTCGTCTTCTTGCGTTACATTTTTGTTAACTTAATATTCATTGGACATAGCTACCGCATGACGGATTAATCCACCAAAAAATTGCAATAAGTATCTATTTTCTCCAGAAACCAAATATATGTTAACAATACATTAAATGCACTTACATAACAAAACATAACGAGCAACATAATAACCTCAAAAAATAATAATAATTAACATTATATTATCATTGTCAGGCGAGCGGGTCTAAATTATACTGATGCAAAACCCCAGGGTAAGAGCGTGAAGATTTTGTTAAAACCGGGGTTTGAATAAAGCGTATATACCAATCTCCCTTGAAGATGCCTGATTTCTTATCCAAACCCGATCATGCATGCAACCATGAAAATTCATCTGACACCAGAACAAAAACATGCCCTCGAATTGATGCATGATACAACGCGCGACAGTCGAGTGTGTGATCGCATCAAGGCGGTGCTTTTGGCCTCCGAAGGCTGGACTGCTCAGATATAACCACAGCCACGGGTTTTCCATTTTTATTTATCTGGACAGGTGCGCGCTGTGCTTTAAGCAGCACATCGTCCACAATACCAAGCCTGTATGGATCAGGGGTTGCTTCAGAAAACGAAAAAATCGTACCATAAGAGCTTCCCCGGATAGTCAACACCAATTTATTTTTTCCTGCTGCTTTATCACTGAAGTCAAGGGATAAAACTGCGGAACTATAAACGGTTATGATGAATTTCTCGATTACTTATAATCGACAGTAAAAGTGGCCGTGGCATTAACACTACCGGCAGTGACGGTATTACTGGTTTGATAATACTTTGCCGTATATGACAATATTTTCGAAGAATTTATCGTGCCAAGATCCTGCTGTTCACCAAATTTCACAGGATTGCTTTTGTCATCTAAAATCTGAATGCCGATTCCTGTTGCTGATGAGGTTGCATCAGCATTTATCACGCCATTTGTGCCAGTCTTTCCCGGCTCCCAGGTAATATTCGCGTTCGGAGAACCTTTGCATTGCACATTAATCTCGAAAGAACGTCCTCCAGCGGTATCACCTATGTTCTTAAAGTGACTTTTTAATACGGCTCCCATCGGGACATTAACAACTGGAGTGGTTATTTCACAAGATCTTGTTGTGATGTTAAATTCAGGGATTATATAAGAATACAATTCCTCTCCGGTAAATTCTCCATTACTAGCTCGACGAGCCATCGTTATTATTATCTTTTTGACTATTCCGGATTTAACATCATTACCGATCTGTAAATAAAATTTACTGCTAAAACCCTTGCCTCTGCCGATCCCTCTTGAGTTATTCACTGCCAGGTCATCAGCCTTCAAACCATCAGGTGTGAGGCTCAATTTAAATTTGACATTAGTAGGACTGGTAACATAAAACTTACTTGTGGAGGATTCACGCGTTGCTCCCTCGATAGATTTTACATATATCTGATGGCCACCTTTATAATCGCACTTTACATACACCCTATTGCCATCTATGGTTTTTTTATATGGTGTTTTATTAGAATCAACAGAAATATCACCAAATGTGACTATCTGAGTCTTATTATTGGCCGTACATACTGCTGCTGTAATCCGTGTTGAATAACCTCCCGCGGCAATAACAATTAGTAATCCCAATAAAAAGTTATTAGCTTTAATCTGCAAGCGATTATTATATTCAAAATTAAACATTATAAATTCCTTTTAACTGCGGCAGTCAGCCGCCAGCTGTAATACGCCTGTCTTTTCGGGCAGCACTGATAAATCTATTTTTGCATGACATTGTTGACCTTTATTTTTTCCCCACTGTACTTTTATTTCTGCCTGCTCAGGGACAGCATTCAAATACAGCTCACCGTCATCACCAACAATCCCGCTACTGTCACTGTTTATTAACGCTGCGCTGGCACCAAAAGGTACGGGTTTGCCGTTGTAACATAATGTCACCAATATCCGGTGCCCCTGACGGACGCGAAAATCGGCAGCAACCACGGCACCGCGAGTCGGTACAATGTGTTGCACTGAGTTGTCAAGGTCAACGCCATCAGCCAGCATTTCAGTATCCAGGGCAACCCGGTTGTAAGCATATGGTTCAACCGACGGGATTACGGCATAGCCACGTGAATCCGTTTTAATTCCACTGTGATTTAAAACTTTTGTTTCTGCTGCACCAGCCGCTTTAACCAGTGCCACGGTCTCACCTAATGATTGGGAAAACGTAATGCCGTCTTGATGGGCAACAAGACCGCCAGACAACCCGTAGTTAAGCGATCGGCTATTATCGCCATAGCTGTAGCCCAGATTCACACGGCCAGAAGAATAGCTATATTCCAGCGAAGCACCGCCGCTCGTCCCTTCCATATTATTGCCATGTTCCCCGTGGATATGATATGACAAAGCATGATCATCCAATGCGCTGCCACTAATCGCCAGTTGCTGGCTTCCCTGACCGCGGCCGTTTCTGTTGATGCTGTAAGTTGCCCATCCATCAGGCAGCCACTTATCCAGTGGAATAGAGACATTAAACGATGCCTGTATATCCTTATTCTTAATGGATTCATGATTGGCACTGTAAGAAAGATTCAACCCATAACTGATCCCGGCAAGGTTAATGTTATAACCCGCAGATAATGACTGGCTGGTGCCTTGTTTGCCCCAGTAATCCTGCTGATAGGCAGACACATAAAGACTGCCAAAATCCCCCATCCCCTGGTTCAGGGTTAGCTGCAACTGGCTACGCTTATTTTGTGCGCGGCTGGTTTCTTTTCTTACTGAATATTCATTCGCCTCTGCAAATGAATAGTATTCTGGTGTGGAATAGCGATAGCCAGCCAAAGTCAGGGATGTCCCTGTTGCCTCAATACTTTTTGTATATTGGATTCGATACGATTGCCCTCGTTTATGTTCATTCTTCGGCAATCTGGCATCAGCCAGTGTCATATCCAGAGAAATCGCCCCAAAATTACCTAAACCAACCCCCAGGCCAGCGTTAAACGCCCGGTAGTTTTCTGCTATCTGCATACCAGACAGCAAACTTAATCGGTTGGAGAACCCATAGATAAATGTCGCTTCGCTAAAATAAGGTTTATAAACGTTGGCATCGGAATAACGGTAACGCCCCAGGGTAATCTGATATTTTAATTGCCCTTCTCGCTGCATCACTGGCACTGATGAACATGGTTGCACGAGTTTACGCTGTCGCCCGTCCTTTTCGGTGATCGTGACATCCAAATCACCGGAACCGGAAGTTGAATAAAGATCCGTGATAATAAAAGGCCCCGGCGGAACATAGCTTTCGTAGATGACGTAATTATTTTGGCGAACTGTTACGCGCGCATTGGTTTGAGCAATACCACGGATAATTGGCGCAAAGCCACGTTGGCTGCCGGGCAACATTAAGCTATCGGATGTCATAGAAGCACCAATGAACGGCACGCTTTCAAATATATCTCCGTCAGTAAAGGTTTCGCCAAGAATTATTTGACTTTTTAGCCCATGGATGTCCCGTTGGATGTAGCTGTTAATGGATGAAAAACGATTCTCACCTTTATTTTTCCCAGAATCATAATCATAAACTGATTGATTTCTTACCCGCCACGGTCCGATATTTATTCCACTTTGTAAATTTAAAAAATAACTTTGGTTTTTTGTGTTTTTGTTATAACTCTCTGATCCACTAAAATTATAGTTCATTAAAAATGCTGACTCTCCCTGTTGCCATAAATGTGATGCCACCGTATCTCTGGCCTGATTATCCAATGCTGCTTGTGGAATACTGATATCCAGATGTTGCTCATAAAAATCAAATGAAGCCGATGCCTGCGGAATATACTCGCTAATATCATCAATAATTTGTTCAGGAGAAATTTTCATCAGCGCCGGAAAAGCTGACATTTTCACGCCGAACTGTTTTAAATTATCGACCGTTAGCTGTGGCGATAGTTTGCCGTTTTCCAGTTTAATAAAATTAACCTGTTTTGTTTCTTTCTCTTTGCCGTTAAGAAATATGTTCACCAGATACTGACCCGGTAATTGGCCACCGGGGGATGAAAATACGCTTAAATCAATCACCGGCTGAGTATCATTTAATTCCAGTGCTGATAATCGAAAATAATCCTGTGCCATGACGGGTAATGATAACAACACAGAAAAACATAAAATAAAGACCGAAAGAAAACATGTTGGCATAATTATTCCGCCACTTGTTTTATATTTAACAAATATGATTTTTAGTCCCCAATATTTATCTTTCATCTTCTTTTTAATTAAGGCAGATTTTTAATTATCTCTTTGCTCACGCCACCATAACTGTTAATGCTATTCCAGCTAACTAAGCCTGGTGATTCAGATGGCAGGGCGAAATATGCTACCCCTTGTGGAGCGATCATGTCAGTACCCGTCAGGGTTTTCCCGGCCACTTTAATCTGTCCGAGGGTTACGTAATAATTACTGGGGTTTCTTACCTCAAGTTGGTTATCAATGCGACGAAATGTCAGCATTTTATAAGCTTCTTCAGAATCGCCCTCAATACCTTCAGGCCGATAAAACAATTTGATTCGGGTTTTCACCGTAATCAATAACGTATTCTGTTCGTTTTCTTGTACGGCAGGGATAGATTTCACATTAAGGTAAAAAACCGATTCCCTGTTCTCAGGTAAATTTCCGCCGGTACGGATAATACGAAGAATACTTTCTTTGCCAGCATCCAGACGAAACAGCGGCGGTGTCACAATAAAAGGAGCTTTTTCTCCCTTTGAATCAGTACTGATAAAAGACTGAATTAAATAAGGCCGGCTTTCGTCAGAGTTTTTCACTGAAATTGAAGTTTCTTTTTTATTCCCTTTATAAATAACGCGGGTTCCACCAACGGTTACACCCGCCCAGGCTGGCAATATAAAAAACAATGAGAATATGAGCGTTATTTTTTTCGCTAGCATATACGATGTAAATATTTTTTTTATTTTATCTTTCATTATTACATGACTACTTATGATGTTAATAGCTCCCGGCCGCAGCCATAAAAATGCCTCTGCGGCCAGGAAAGAAATACCTATAATTAATTTTTATTTGTAAGCTATATTAAAATTAAGCGTGGCATTGGCCTGTCCGGCTGTAGGGGTTTCTCCATTAGATACATAAGCCACTTGTAAAGGTATTTCTGTATCAGCTTTGTCAATTTCAATATCTTTTAGTTGGTGAGAACCAGAAGTAAAATCTATCAGATTACTTTCGGAATAAACACCGATGCCAATCCCTTTTGCACCCGAAGATGATTCTATTGCTAATAGTTTGCTATTGTGGACATCACTCGTCCCTGATATTGTAACCTTCATCATAATATGTGTTGTACTATCAACAGGGCACCCAGTTAATTTGATCTTAAAATCCTTTTTGCTCCCATCAACTTCCCTTCCCTTTTCTTTTATATCGCTTTTGATATATGTCCCCATGTGCACAATTTTGTCAGAATCACCATCAATAGTGCAGGCTGAATCTATAATGCGTCCCTTGAATTGAACTGTCCCAGTTGTTGTCGCAGGGGCAGCATAAGAAATACTGCTTATTGAAGCCAATATTGCGGCAATAAAAGATGAAACAAAAATATTTTTCATTTACATATCCATAATGATCATAATATACAACTACTTATTATGCATAACGCAAAACAATAATGCGGCATAACAAAAAATTTCGGACACAGGTTTCTGTGTACGGAAGAAAAATTTACCTTAAGAATCAAAAAAGATCAATAATTTGATCGGAATTGACGATCAATTATCAATATATTGATAGGATTTATCAATCAAGAAAAAGTGAAGCGATCGAGAGAAGCATTTTTACATGTACGTCATAATTGTATAGATTAACGTTAACAACTGACTGAGGCAACTCTGGCTACCGAATTCGATACTGGCCTCATCCATGAGGCTAATCTATTAATTTTACAGATAAATTTAATCATAAAACTGACTGATACTCTCTTTTTCCTGACCGGATATGATGACATTCAGTAGTCGTTCATAATATTCAGCCAAACTATCAATGACTTCTTCTGTATACAGTTCTGGGTTGTAATTGAGTTCACACTCGATCTTTTGTGGCATATATATGAGATTCATTCCAAGTGATTCAAAAGGAATCACTTTGGCCTCTATCAATTCCACATCAAGATTTGGCAGTAATATTTTTTCATTTTTAGACATGTCGATAAAATCATAGAGATTTTGCGCATCCAAATAGTTAAACAGAACATTAAATATATTATCTATCACTTTTTCTCCCACCGCTTCAATCACGACAGACATGTGGATATTTGAATTCTCTATGGTGCGATGAATAGACTGACTGACCTGCTTAATGATTTCTTGCAGGCTCATCTCTTTACTGATGGTCGATTTTACTATTAATTCACTTAAGAATAACCCTATTGTTTGATGGCTTTCTGTGCGAGTACGGTCAGCTTTTGGTGAAGTAACAATATGTTGTGATTCACCGGAATGCATAAAGAGACAAGTATGGAACAAAGCCATAAATAACATATAAGGCGTGATCTTATGCGTTCCACAATATTGCAAAACGGCTTTATCGAGTGAATCAGGTATTTTGATATGACGGACGTGAGACCGATATTTTGAGGCAAGGTGATGTCTGAAAGGAACTGGAAAATTACGTTCTGTACTAACTTCGGAAAATTGTTGTTGCCAGAATTTAATCTGTTTTTTAATCGCCTCAGTTGTATGAATTTCTTGCAAGTCATAAACATAACCAGAATATTGCATGGCAACCGGTGATAACGTATTTTCTTGCCCCTGTGAATAAGCCGTATATAACTGTTTAAACTCATTAATAATGATATTGACAGACCATCCATCGGAAATGATGTGGTGTATATCAACAAATAAAACCGTAATTGTTTCCGAAACAGGCAGTAAGAATGTCCTGATTAATGGGGCATTATAAATATCAAAAGGTGTTCTTAATTTCTCTTCCCAGAGCTTGTTAATTTCAACAATAATTTGTTCTTTCTCTATTCCTCCAGGTAATGCTTCGATAACTTGCAGGTTAATTTTCATATTGTTATCAGGTTGCATGAAAATTTGTTCATTTTCTTTATAAAACTTAAAACGTAAACTTTCATGCCGTTCTAAGATGGTATTTAAACTTTTTTCTAACGCATTATGATTCAGTTCTCCCTCCATCAGCAAAGCAATTGGTACATGGAAACTATCCTCCAATAACCCTTCTTGAACAAAATACCAAAACAGTTTCTGACTATAAGAAATAGGTATTTTTCTATCAGATATACTGTGATCAGATATATTGTGTGTTGTCTTCGGTGCAGATATTTCGTGCTTATGACTGTGACGGATCACACTTGCGATTTGTGCAATAGTTGGATTTGCAAACAGCTGCTGCATACTGAAATTATTGGTTAACGTATTTCTTATGGAAGCGGTTATCTTAACAGCCAGGAGTGAATGACCTCCGAGCGAGAAGAAATGATCATAAATACCAATTTGATTGATTTTTAGATGTTCTTGCCATAACTGACAGAGTTTTTCCTCAATTTCATCTCTTGGCGCGATATAAGTCTGACGGCGTAAGTCACTTTCATCCGGAACAGGTAACGCTTTTTTATCCACTTTATTATTCAGATTCAGTGGCATGCGTTCCAATGGGATATAAAGACTGGGCACCATATAATCAGGCAATTGTTTTTTCAGCGCGGATTCCAGTCGCTCTGCAAGTTCTCCGCTAATAGCAGGGAGTTGCGGATAATTGGCCAAATGCGTCTGGCTGTAATCTGAACGTGCCTGTATTTGAGGTAATTCACCCCGACTGAAAATCACATCCAGTAAATCAGGTTGCTGCTGCGACCAGGTAAGCTCACACTGGTAGCCGCACTGTTGTGCATACTGAAGTAAAGATTCGAGTGCCAAAACTTGTTCTGTTGCTTCTGGAGAAAAACCGCCGGCCTCTTTTGGTGAAAAAACTATCTGATTAGACGGCCAATGACGTAGCCCTTCCGCTAAATCAAAATCCTCTTTGATGCGGGCATTAGGAATCCCGGAAACGCCGAACGTATCGAATTTTCCTGTCTCCAACACATTACGAAGCTCTTCAATAGAATTGAAATCGCACCAGGTTATAGGAAAATTACGACATAATTCTGTCTTCTTGTCGCATTTATGTAATATCACTTCATAACGATAGCGCAGCATTTCATTGTCACTGATGCCACGTTTGACCAAAATATCAACTCTGCCAATTTCAGGGTAGCGTTTCGGCAATTGTGCAAAATAGGTCGGGCTAAGTAAAAACTCTTTTTCCTGCTGTAAACGCCGTTGAATGCGATTTGCCAGTGTACCCACCGAAATACGTTGCCCATTCAGGCGATTTTTCTCGATGGCCGTTACATGTGCAGTTAACAAATCTAAGTTACGAATATCGCCCAGAAGGATTTTTCCCCCTGCTTCAACCGCAGGTAATAACTGTGTAATGACTTTTTCCAGATATTGAATATTGGGGAAGTATTGGACAACGGAATTAATCACAACGGTATCGAACTGATCAGGCGTGATTGTGCCTAAATTCAGTGCATCCCCCCTTCTCAGTTCTACGTGCGACCAGCCACGCTGTTGCAAAATCTTCTGGTGACGAGACAATACTTCCGCTGAAATATCAGTGGCCAATACGGATTCGCATCGTTCAGCATAACGATATAACAATAAGCCAGATCCACAGCCGATTTCTAATAAGCGGCGGGGATGCAGGGATTCAATCCGCTGCATCGTCCCCGTCCGCCACTCTTCCATTTGCTCCAACACAATCGGCTGTTCGGTATAACTGTTCATCCAGCCACCAAAATCACTATCGTCATCGCTCTTATCGGTAGCATCAATAGCAATGTTTTCTGTTATCTCCTGCCGATACTGACCATCAAAGATTTCTGTCCAGCTTTCAAGGTAATCGACATTAAAAGCGGCCGCTTTCTCCGCCAGCCAATTCGTACTCGGACAAACATAAGCAATGAGTTTCCTGTCTTCACTGTCATAACCATCAACGATCACGGCAGCATTACTTAAAATCTCCTGCCCCGCAAGAACGGCTTCGATTTCTCCCAGTTCAATGCGATGGCTGCGGATTTTGATCTGCGAATCCAGACGGCCAATAAATTCCAGCTCACCTTCCGGCGTCCAGCGCACTAAATCACCGGTACGGTAAAGCCGGTCTGCCGGACTGGCACTGAAAGGATCACGGATAAACTGTTTTTCTGTGATGTCCGGTGCATTACGGTAACCGCGGGCCAGTTGAATACCACCGATATGCAGTTCCCCGACAGCACCAAGAGGCACCAGATTACCGTCGGAATTCAGGATACGCATGACGGTATTCGGCAACGGTTTTCCAATCGTCACTCGCTTATCTGCCGTTAATAAGGCGGTGGTCACAATCGAAGTACACTCCGTCGGGCCATAAACGTTAAACAGCTTTCTGCCCTGCGACCACTGTGCGGCGATATGTGGCGCCACTGCTTCCCCTGCCAACAGCAAGGTTGATACTGTGCGCCATTTGCTGAAATCCAGATGGGGCAACAGCGCCGGCGGGAGTACGGCGTGAGTTATGTGGTGTTTTTCAACCATCTCATCCAGCCATTCAGGGGAACGGCGGTGTGTTTCTGAAATCAAATACAGCGTGGCACCATAGGCCAGAGTCATTGCCATTTCCAGCACGGCGGCGTCGAAGCTCCAGGAAGCAAACTGCAACCCGCGAATATCAGCCTCCGCACCAAATAACCGGGCTTGCGACTGTGCCAGATTCACCCACCCTTTATGCTCCAGCATCGCGCCTTTTGGCCGGCCGGTAGAGCCCGAAGTGTAAATGACATAGGCCAGATGATCTTCTGTCAGGGGGAACGGCCGTTCGATGATATTCTCTGAAGGCAATTTTCGCAGGTATGACTGAATAACGTCTGTATCCAGACACACCACTTTTTGCCGGCTGACAGGCAATTTTTCAACCAGATGGGTTTCGGTCAGAATAAACATTGCCCCACTGTGTTCCAGCATATATTGCAGACGGGCTTGCGGGTAGCTAGGATCTAATGGCACATAGGCCGCACCGGCTTTCAGGATCCCCAATATTGCCACCACAGTTTGCAAGGAACGGGGAATGCAGAGCGCGATAAGGGTTTCAGATTGAATACCCTGTTCGAGCAAATAACGGGCTAATTGGTTGGCTTGTTCATTCAGGGCTTGATAGCTTAAAGTACTGTCACCAAAGACCAGTGCAGTTTTTGCAGGATTTTTCGCTACCTGTTCTTCAAACAGTTCATGGAAGCAACGTCCTCGCTGACTATATTCCTGTGGCCCACTCCATTCATGCAATAAGATCTGTTTTTCCGCCTCTGCCAGGATTGGTAATTTATGCACAGAGGGTTCTTTATTGACTGAATTATCTGCCATTACGTCCACAAGACCAGAAAGCAAAGTTTCGTAATTGGCGATAAATCTTTCGATGGTGCTCCTGTTAAACAGCCTCATATCTGAGATCCAGACTATAGATAATTCGTCTGTCTGTTCTTCTTCATAAACATGAACTTCCAAATCAAATCGCGTGGTAATAAACGCATTTTTTTCAAATGTAATAATATTACCTTGTTCCAACGTTGTATCCTGTTGGTTGTTCTGTACAACAAACATGATTTGGAAGATGGGATTATGATTTAGGTTCCGTTCCGGGCTGATTTTTTCTACCAACATCTCAAACGGTAAATCTTGATGTTCGTAAGCATCCAGGATGGTGCGGCTATTTTGTTTTAATAATTCACTGAACGTCGGCTGGCCGGATAAATCCGTTCTGATCACCAATGAATTTACAAAAAAAACCGATCAGAGATTCAATATCAGGATGTTGTCTGCCGGCAATTGCTGTTCCAACCAGAATATCTTTTTCATTACTATAGCGGCTCAGTAATACGGTAAAAGCCGTTTCCAGAAACATAAATAGTGTCACTTTATGTTTGATGCATAATGCTCTGATTGCTTGAGTAAGACGTGCTGAAATGCGCTGTGGATGAAGCCGTCCTTCGAAATTTTGTTTCTCTGGACGTGGGTTATCCAGAGGTACATGATGAAGTGGCGAAATACCCGCTAACTGGTTTTGCCAATAAGTTTGTTGTTTGTCCAGAGTCTTACCTTGCAGCCAGTTCCGTTGCCACTGGGCATAATCGGTATACTGAATTTTCAACGGCGGTAGTGGATTTACTTCATCTCGACAATAAGCCCGATACAAGGTAAGTAACTCGTTGAAAAATATAGGTATTGACCAGCCATCACAAGCGATATGGTGTATTGTATACAAAATCGCGTAATCATCTTCCGCCAATTTTATTAACCGGACGCGCAGCATCAGATCCGTGTTAAGGTTAAAAATCAAACTCTCTTCTTCCTTACCGAGTTGTTTTACCTGATAGTTTTTCTTAGTTTCAGACAGCCTGGATAAATCATAATGCGTAATTGGTAAATCGTAATCGGCAGCAATAAATTGCCGTGGTTCGTTATTAATGACTTTAAAATGGGTACGCAACACTTCATGGCGTTCAAGTAACGCCTTAATAGCTGCTTCAAATGCCTCAATGTTAATAGGCTCCCGCAGCCTGAAATCCCCCGTACAGTTATACTGGGGACTGCCTCCATTTAGTTGATCAATAAACCATAAACGCTGTTGAGCAAATGAAAGTGGATAATGTTCTGATTTGCCATCACGCGGAATATCTTGCAACCAGTGTTTTTGAGTTTCTTTTTCTGTATTAACCTGATTCAGGAATTCAATCAGCTCTTGCTTGTAAAGTTTCCATTCACTGAGCAATTCCGGCGGAATACTGTCACGGAGAGTTTCATATTGTAAGCGATTATCCTCACTAAACAGTGTGATCCCTTGACTTAAAGCCTCATTGACAATTTGCACAGCATTTTTCATATATCACCTTTCAGTATTTTTTTTGTCGTCTCTTGCTCAGTTCGGAAATGTTTTCTGCTTTCTTCAATAAGATGAACTGTGACTATTTGTGATAACTGCTCAAGTGTTGGGTGTTCAAAAAGACTTCTTAGTGGTATTTTGACGTTTAATTCATTGCGTATTGAACTAATCAAACACGTCGCCTGGAGTGAATGTCCGCCCTGTGTGAAAAAGTTGTCATAAATTCCCACTTGGCTGACGTTCAGCAATTTCTGCCATAATTGACTGATTTTTTGTTCTATTTCATTTCTCGGTGCAACATAAGCCTGTCGGCGTAAGTCACTTTCATTTGGGATCGGTAACGCTTTTCTATCTACTTTATTATTCAAATTCAGTGGCATGCGTTCCAAAGGGATATAGAGACTGGGTATCATATAATCAGGCAATTGTTTTTTCAGCGCGGATTCCAGTCGCTCTGCAAGTTCTCCGCTAATAGCAGGAAGTTGCGGATAATTGGCCAAATGCGTCTGGCTGTAATCTGAACGTGCCTGTATTTGAGGTAATTCACCCCGGCTGAAAATCACATCCAACAAGTCAGGCCGTTGTTGTGACCATGTCACGCCACACTGATAACCACACTGTTCGGCATAGTGAAGCAAAGACTCCAATGCCTGAACTTGTTCCATTGTTTGCGGAGAAAAACCGCCTGCATATTCTGACGGAGGGATCATCTGATTGGCAGGCCAGTGGCGTAACCCTTCCGCTAAAATAAAATCCTCTTTGATGCGGGCATTAGGTATTCCTGAAACACCTGCTGTCTGGTCTATCCCTGTCTGTAATAAATCACGCAGATCTTCCAGCGTGGAAAAATCGTACCAAGTACAAGATAAATCATCACAAGGTGTCGTATATTCGTTTTTCTTATGCAGAATGACATCATACCGGTAGCGCAGCATTTCATTGTCACCCACACCACGTTTGACCAGAATATCAACCCGGCTGATTTCAGGATAACGTGTTGGTAACTGGGTAAAATAGGTTGGGCTGAGCAGCAATTCTGATTCTTGTTGTAATCGCCGCTGAATACGATTTGCCAATGTACTGACTTCGATACGTTGTCCATTCAGCTGGCCGTGTTCGATGGCAGTAGCATGCGCAGTTAACAGATCTAAATTGCGGATATCGGCCAACAGGATTTTTCCGCCTGCCTTAGTGACTGACAGTAACTGGGCAAACACTTTTTCCAGATATTGAACATTGGGGAAGTATTGGACAACGGAATTAATCACAACGGTATCAAACTGATCAGGCGTGATTGTGCCCAAATTCAGCGCATCCCCCCTTCTGAGCTCCACGTGCGACCAGCCACGTTGTTGCAGGATTTTCTTGTGTCGGGCTAACACGTCGGCTGAAATATCGGTAGCTAATACTGATTCACACTGAGCCGCATAACGGTACAACAAAACGCCTGTCCCACAGCCGATTTCCAGTAAGCGGCGGGGATGCAGGGATTCAATCCGTTGTATAATGCCGGCCCGCCACTCTTCCATTTGGTTTAACGTAATGGGCTGCCCGGTATAATTGTTCATCCAGCCGCTGAAATCACTGTCTGAATCTGTTCCATCTTTGTCATTGTCATTGTCATGACCGATATTTTCCGATGTATGTTGCCCATCAAAGATATTTTTCCAGTTTTCAAGATAGTTCTCATTAAATGCAGTCACTTTCTCGTCTAACCACGCCGTTGTAGGGCTGATATAAGCAATGAGTTTTTGATTTTCTCTGTCATGACCATATGTACTCACTACCGCATGACTGACAATATCATGTGCGGCTAAAACAGCCTCAATTTCCTCCAGCTCTATCCTGTACCCCCTGATTTTGACCTGGGAATCCAGACGGCCAATAAATTCCAGCTCACCTTCCGGCGTCCAGCGCACTAAATCACCGGTACGGTAAAGCCGGTCTGCCGGACTGGCACTGAAAGGATCACGGATAAACTGTTTTTCTGTGATGTCCGGTGCATTACGGTAACCGCGGGCCAGTTGAATACCACCGATATGCAGTTCCCCGACAGCACCAAGAGGCACCAGATTACCGTCGGAATTCAGGATACGCATGACGGTATTCGGCAACGGTTTTCCAATCGTCACTCGCTTATCTGCCGTTAATAAGGCGGTGGTCACAATCGAAGTACACTCCGTCGGGCCATAAACGTTAAACAGCTTTCTGCCCTGCGACCACTGTGCGGCGATATGTGGCGCCACTGCTTCCCCTGCCAACAGCAAGGTTGATACTGTGCGCCATTTGCTGAAATCCAGATGGGGCAACAGCGCCGGCGGGAGTACGGCGTGAGTTATGTGGTGTTTTTCAACCATCTCATCCAGCCATTCAGGGGAACGGCGGTGTGTTTCTGAAATCAAATACAGCGTGGCACCATAGGCCAGAGTCATTGCCATTTCCAGCACGGCGGCGTCGAAGCTCCAGGAAGCAAACTGCAACCCGCGAATATCGGCATCCGCACCAAATAACCGGGCTTGCGCCTGTGCCAGATTCACCCACCCTTTATGCTCCAGCATCGCGCCTTTTGGCCGGCCGGTAGAGCCCGAAGTGTAAATGACATAGGCCAGATGATTTTCTGTCAGGGGCACCGGACGATAAACAATATTATCAGCGGGCAGGTTTTGCACATGCGACTGTACCGTGTCCAGACAGATAACACGTTGCTGACTGACAGGCAATTTATCAACCAGCGATGTTTCGGTCAGAATAAATCCCGCCCCACTGTGCTCGAGCATATATTGCAGGCGGGCTTGCGGGTAACTGGCATCTAACGGTACATAAGCGCCGCCGGCTTTAAGAATACCCATCAGTGCAATCACTGTTTGTAACGACCGGGGAAGGCAAATGGCAACCAGGGTATCAGGCCGGATACCTTGCTCAATCAGGTAATGTGCCAACTGATTGGCCTGAGCATTAACGGCCTGATAACTTAAAGCCTCTCCACCAAAAACCAGCGCGGTTTTTCCAGGATTCAGTGCCACCTGGTCTTCAAACAACTCATGGAAACAACGCCCTTGTGGGTAAGGGTTCTGTGGCCCATTTAATTCATGCAGTAAGGTATACTTTTCAGCTTCCGCCAATAATGGGAGTTCATGAACGGGGGGTTCTTTATTGACTGAATCATCTGTCATTACCTCAACGATGCCAGAAAGCAAAGTTTCGTAATTGGCGATAAATCTTTCAATGGTGCTCCTGTTAAACAGACTATCTGAAATCCAGACTATAGATAATTCGTCTGTCTGTTCTTCTTCAAAAACATGAACTTCCAAATCAAATCGGGTAGTCAGAATCGAACGTTCTTTAGAAGTGACAACACTATCCTGCTCCAGAGTGGTATCCCGTTGATTATTCTGTACTGCAAACATGATCTGGAATATAGGATTATAATTTAAGCTTCGTTCCGGACTAAGCTTTTCTACCAGCATCTCAAAAGGCAGGTCTTGATTTGCATAAGCATCCAGAATGGTACGGCTGTTTTGTTTTAACAGTTCACTGAATGTAGGCTGACCGGATAAATCCGTTCTTATCACCAGTGAATTAACGAAAAAGCCAATCAAAGATTCAGTGTCACGGTGTCTTCGTCCTGCAAGCGGCATTCCAACCAGAATATCTTTTTCGTTGCTGTAACGACTCAACAACACAGCAAAAGCCGTTTCCAGAAACATAAATAACGTCACTTCATGTTTGGTGCATAATGCTCTGATTGCTTGAGTAAGACGTGCTGAAATGCGCTGTGGATGAAGCCGCCCTTCAAAATGCTGTTTTTCTGGACGAGGATTATCCAGGGGCAAACGGTGAAGTGGTGAAATACCTGATAACTGGTTTTGCCAGTAATCCAGTTGTTTTTTCAGCACATCCCCTTGCAACCAGTCCCGCTGCCATTGGGCATAATCGGTATACTGAACTTTTAATGGTGGCAGAGGATTATCCTCGCCCTGACAATAGGCACGATATAATGTAAGCAGTTCACTGATAAATATTGCCTGCGACCAGCCGTCACAGGCGATATGATGGATCGTATAGAGAATGAAATAATCATCCTCTGTTAATTTCAGCAACCGAATACGCAGCATCAGGTCAGTGCTGAGGTTTACGGCTTGTTTCCACTCTTGTTCACCGAGTAGTTTAACCTGCTGTTCCTTCTCATATTCTGACAGCGAAGACAGATCATGCATTGTAATAGGCAAATCATAGGAAGTGGCGATAACCTGTCGTGGCTCATTATCAATAATTTTGAAATAAGTACGCAGCGATTCATGGCGTTCAAGCAATGTTGCTACAGCAGCGTCAAAAGCGTTGAAGTTGAGCGGCTCTCTCAGCCTGAAATCGCCTGTGCAGTTATACTGATGGCTGCCTTCGGTTAGTTGATCAATTAACCACAAACGTTGCTGAGCAAATGAGAGTGGATAATGTTCCGCACGATCATAACGCGGAATATCTTGCAGCCGGTAAGTGTTCGTGTCCTCTTCTGAATCGATCTGATTCAGGAAATCGATCAGCTCTTGTTTGTGCTGTTTCCATTCACTGAGCAGCTGTTCCGAAGGCATACTGTCACGGCTGGTTTTATATTTCAGTTTGTTATCAATCACAAACAGAGTGATCCCTTGATTTAAAGCCTCATTGATGATCTGCGCGGCATTTTTCATATATCACCTTTCAATAGTTCTTGTTCTGTTTCTTGCCCAACCTGGAAATGTTTTCTTTTTTCCTTGATAAGATGAATAGTGATAATTTGTGATAATTGCTCAAGTGTTGGATGTTCAAAAACACTTCTCAATGGCACTTCTATTTCTAATTCGTTGCGTATTGAACTAATAAGACGGGTTGCCTGAAGTGAATGACCACCCAGTGTAAAGAAATTGTCATAAATGCCGACCTGACTGACGTTCAGCAAACGTTTCCATAACTGACCGATTTTAATTTCTATTTCATTTCTTGGTGCCACATAGTTTTGTCGGCGTAAATCGTCTTCATTTGGGATCGGTAGCGCTTTTTTATCCACTTTATTATTTAAAGTGAGTGGCATTCGTTCCAGAGGAATGTAAAGACCAGGAACCATATATTCTGGTAGTTGCTGTTTCAGTGCAGATTCGAGTAATTCTGAAAGTTCTCCGCTAATAGCCGAAATTTGCGGATAGTTAGCTAAATGGTTTTGATTGTAGCCGGTACGGGCCTGTACTGGTGGTAACTCTCCGCGGCTGAAAATCACATCCAGTAAATCAGGTTGCTGTTGTGACCACGTAACACCGCATTGATAACCACATTGTTCAGCATATTGCAGTAAGGATTCGAACTCCTGAACCTGTTTTAATGCCTGTGGGGAGAAAGTGCCGGCATTTTCTGGTGGAGTTACCATCTGATTGGCTGACCAGTGACGCAGCCCTTCTGCCAAAACAAAATCATCTTTAACTTTGGCATTGGAAATGCCTGAAACACCCAATGTATCCTCTGTGCCCATCTGTAACAAACTGCGCAGATTTTCAAAAGAATCAAAATCGCGCCAATTTAGCGGCATTTCATGACAAGATTCGGTATTTTTATCTCTTTTATGTAAGATGACATCGTAACGATAACGCAGCATTTCATTGTCACCGATGCCACGTTTAACCAGAATATCAACCCGGCCGATGTCAGGATAACGTTCCGGTAATTGAGCAAAATAAGTTGGACTGAGTAAAAGCTCAGGTTCTTGTTGTAAACGCCGCTGGATACGGTTCGCCAGTATCCCTGCCTGAATACGCTGCCCGTTAAGGTGACTTTGCTCTATTGCTGTAGCATGGGCGGTTAAGAGATCTAAATTGCGAATGTCACCCAACAGAATCTTTCCGCCTGCTGTCACCGCGGGCATTAGCTGTTCAAGCACTTTCTCCAGATATTGAACATTAGGGAAATATTGGACAACGGAGTTAATCACGACAGTATCAAATTCGCCAGCATGTAATGTTCCTGAGTTGAGCGCGTCTCCTCTTCTTAGTTGTACATGTGACCAGCCACGTTGTTGCAGAATATGTTGGTGTCGGTTTAAAACCTCAGCCGAAATATCAGTAGCCACTACTGACTCACACTGTTCAGCATAGCGATACAACAATAATCCGCTACCACAGCCAATTTCCAGTAAACGGTGAGGATGCAGGGCGTTAATCCGGTGCATAATTCCTGCTAACCACTCTTCCATCTGCTCAAGAGCAATCGGCTGCTTAGTGTAGCTGTTCATCCAGCCGCTGAAATCACTGTCAGATTCTGCTGAACCACTGATATTTTCTTGCGGGGTATTCTCCGTTATGGGTTGACGGTATTGCTCATCAAAAATTTCTGTCCAGTTTTCGAGGCTACCTGCGTTAAATTCAGTGGCCTTTTCACCCAACCATCCCGTACTTGGGCAGACATACGCAATAAGTTTTTTTATCTTCATCCTGACCATAAGCGATAACAACAGCACTACTTAAAGCATCATGCCCGGACAAAACTGTCTCTATTTCACCCAACTCTATGCGGTGACTACGGATCTTAACCTGAGAGTCAACACGGCCGACAAATTCCAACTGACCATCAAGTGTCCAGCGCACTAAATCACCAGTACGATAAAGCCTGTTTTCCCCGCCATTCGTTGAATGTGGACTGAATGGATCACGAATAAATTGCCTTGCCGTGATTTCCGGTGAGTTTCGGTAACCGCGTGCTAACTGAACACCGCCGATATACAGTTCCCCGATAACGCCTGTCGGAGCCAAATTACCTTCTGGATCAAGAATACGCATCACAACGTTAGGCAAAGGTTTGCCAATCGTGATCTTCTCGTCAGTGAGTAAAGCTGTGGTAACAATGGATGTACATTCTGTCGGGCCATATACATTAAACAGTTTTCTATTCTGTGACCAACGAACAGCGATCTGTGGTGGTACGGTTTCACCCGCTAAAAGCAAAGTTGAGACAGAACGCCATTTGTTAAAATTCAGATGAGGAAGCAGTGCTGGTGGTAGTACGGCATGGGTAATCTGATGTTTTTCAACGATTTCATCCAACAATTCAGGGGAGCGCTGTTGAGTTTCTGAAATCAAATACAGCGTGGCACCATAGGCTAATGTCATGGACATCTCTAAAATCATGGCGTCAAAACTCCAGGAAGCAAACTGCAATCCCCGGCAATGTGAGTCAATACCAAATAAATCTGCTTGCGAAAATGCCAGATTAACCCACCCTTTATGTTCCAGCATCACCCCTTTCGGTTTGCCGGTAGAACCGGAAGTGTAAATCACATAAGCCAGATGATTTTCCGTGAGCGGGAATGGACGCTCAGTAATATTACCTGTGGGCATGTATTGCAGCTGTGACTGTATTATCTCAGTATCCAAACAGATGACTTTCTGCTGGCTGATGGGGAGTTTTTCAACAAGGTGAGTTTCGGTCAGGATAAACTCCACTTCACTGTTATCCAGCATATATTGGAGACGGGCTTTCGGATAACTGGGATCTAACGGTAAATAAGCACCACCCGCTTTAAGAATACCCAACAACGCCACAACAGCCTGTAATGATCGTGGTATGCAAAGTGCAACCAACGTGTCTGGTTTGATCCCCTGTTCAAGCAGATAGTGCGCTAATTGGTTGGCTTGTTGATTTAATGACTGATAATTCAATGACTGCCAGTTCAGGGAGTCATCTCCAAAGATCAGAGCATTTTTTTCAGGGTGTTGTGATACCTGATTTTCGAAGAGTTGATGAAAACATTTCCCGGTTTGGTAAGGGATTTGTGGCCCACTCCATTCATGCAGTAAGGTATTCCGCTCAGCATCTGCTAATAATGGAATGTCATGGACGGATGGCTCGCCAGTACCAACATGCTGTTTCATCACATCAACAATATTAGTTAGCAAGACCTCGTAATTGGCAATTAATCTGTTAATGGTAGCACTTCTGAACAGGCTGGTGTCAGAGATCCACCCAATGGATAACTCCCCTTCGTCTTCTTCATAGATATGGACTTCCAAATCAAATCGGGTAGTCAGAAGTGAACGTTCTCTAGATGTGACAACACTATCCTGCTCCAGAGTGGTATCCCGTTGATTATTCTGTACTGCAAACATGATCTGGAAAATAGGATTATAATTTAAATTCCGTTCTGGACTGATTTTCTCTACCAGCATCTCAAAAGGCAGGTCTTGATTTGCATAAGCATCCAGAATGGTACGGCTGTTTTGTTTTAACAGTTCACTGAATGTAGGCTGACCGGATAAATCCGTTCTTATCACCAGTGAATTAACGAAAAAGCCAATCAAAGATTCAGTGTCACGGTGTCTTCGTCCTGCAAGCGGCATTCCAACCAGAATATCTTTTTCGCTACTGTAACGACTCAACAACACAGCAAAAGCCGTTTCCAGAAACATAAATAACGTCACTTTATGTTTGGTGCATAATGCTCTGATTGCTTGAGTAAGACGTGCTGAAATGCGCTGTGGATGAAGCCGCCCTTCAAAATGCTGTTTTTCTGGACGAGGATTATCCAGGGGCAAACGGTGAAGTGGTGAAATACCTGATAACTGGTTTTGCCAGTAATCCAGTTGCCTTTCCAGAATATCACCTTGCAACCAGTCCCGTTGCCATTGGGCATAATCGGTATACTGAACTTTTAATGGTGGCAGAGGATTATCCTCGCCCTGGCAATAAGCACGATATAATGTAAGCAGTTCACGGACAAATATTGCCTGCGACCAGCCATCGCAGACAATATGATGGATCGTATAGAGAATGAAATAATCATCCTCTGTTAATTTCAGCAACCGAATACGCAGCATCAGGTCAGTGCTGAGGTTTACGGCTTGTTTCCACTCTTGTTCACCGAGTAGTTTAACCTGCTGTTCCTTCTCAGATTCTGACAGCGAGGACAGATCATGCATTGTCATAGGCAAATCATAGGAAGTGGCGATAACCTGCCGTGGCTCATTATCAATAATTTTGAAATAAGTACGCAGCGATTCATGGCGTTCAAGCAATGTTGCTACAGCAGCGTCAAAAGCATTGAGATTGAGTGGCTCTCTCAGCCTGAAATCGCCTGTGCAGTTATACCGATGGCTGCCTTCGGTTAGTTGATCAATTAACCACAAACGTTGCTGAGCAAATGAGAGTGGATAATGTTCCGCACGATCATAACGCGGAATATCTTGCAGCCGGTAAGTGTTCGTGTCCTCTTCTGAATCGATCTGATTCAGGAAATCGATCAGCTCTTGTTTGTGCTGTTTCCATTCACTGAGCAGTTGTTCCGAAGGCATAATGTCATGGCTGGTTTTATATTTCAGTTTGTTATCAATCACAAACAGAGTGATCCCTTGATTTAAAGCCTCATTGATGATCTGCGCGGCATTTTTCATATATCACCTTCCAATAGTTCTTGTGTCGTTTCTTGCTCAGATTGGAAATGCTTTCTTTTTTCTTTAACCAGATGAATCGTAACTACTTGTGATAATCGCTCAAGTGTTGGGTGCTCAAAGACACTGCTCAACGGTATTTCAATGTTCAGATCATTGCGTATTGAACTGATAAGGCGGGTTGCCTGAAGAGAGTGACCACCCAGTACGAAAAAATTGTCATGGATACCGACTTGACTGACGACCAGCACTTCTTGCCATAATTGACTGATTTTTTTCTCTATTTCATTTCTTGGCGCGACATAATCTTGTTGGCGGAAATCACTTTCATTTGGAGTAGGCAACGCTTTTCTATCCACTTTGTTATTTAACGTGAGTGGCATTCGCTCTAGCGGAATATAAAGGCCAGGAACCATGTATTCCGGCAGTTGTTTTTTCAGTGCTGATTCGAGTTGTTCTGAAAGTTCAGCTTTAATAGCTGAGTATTGGGTGATGTTTTCGGAATTAAGATCTTCGGTACTAAATTGCAAGGATCTTTCACCCAGCCAATCTGCGGTCGGGCAAACATAGGCAATCAATCTCCTGTCTTTATCATTACCATAAGTAATAACCGCAGCACTGCTTAAGGCATCATGTCCGGTCAGTGCAGCTTCGATTTCTCCTAACTCAATCCTGAACCCTCTAATCTTGACCTGGGAGTCAATCCGGCCAATATATTCCACACTGCCATCAGGCAACCAACGGGCTAAATCTCCCGTTCGGTATAAACGTTGGGATTGGGATTTTTCCGTCAAATCAGTAATAAATTTCGTTGCGTTCGTTTCAGGAGCATTCAAGTACCCGCGTGCCAGTTGGATGCCACCAATACATAATTCCCCCGCAACACCAATAGGTACCAGATTGCCTGATGGATCAAGAATACGGATAACGGTATTAGGCAATGGCTTCCCGATCGTAATTTTGTCATCAGTTAATAAGCCGGAAGTCACAATGGCAGTACACTCGGTCGGGCCATATGCGTTGAATAGTTTTCTGTCCTGTGACCAACGAACAGCGATCGGTGGTGGTACAGCTTCCCCCGCTAAAAGCAAAGTTGAGACGGAACGCCATTTGTTAAAGTCCAGATAAGGCAGTAAAGCAGGTGGTAACAAAGCATGGGTAATCTGATGTTTTTCAACTAATTCATCCAACCATTCAGGGGTATGCTGTTGGGTTTCTGAAATTAAGTAAAGTGCTGCGCCATACGCCAGTGTCATAGATATTTCTAAGATCATGGCATCAAAACTCCAGGAAGCGAACTGCAATCCCCGGCTATCTGAATCAACACCAAATAAACCCGCCTGTGAAAGTGCCAGGTTGACCCACCCCTTATGTTCCAGCATCACCCCTTTCGGTTTACCAGTAGAACCGGAGGTATAAATAACGTAAGCCAGATTATTTTCTGTTAGTGGAAATGGACGTTCAGCGATATTACCCGCAGGCATGTGCTGCAATTGTGACTGTATTGTCTCAGCATCTAAACAGACGACTTTCTGCTGGCTGATTGGGAGTTTTTCTATCAGATTTGTTTCGGTCAGAATGAACTCAGCTTCGCTATGTTCCAGCATATATTGAAGACGGGATGTCGGATAACTGGGATCTAACGGCAGATAAGCTCCACCTGCTTTAATAATCCCCAATAGTGCTACGACAGCGCGTAATGAACGAGGAATACAGAGCGCAACCAATGTTTCTGGTTTGATATTTTGTTCTATTAGGTAGTGAGCAAGTTGGTTGGCTTGTTTATTGAGTTCCCGATAATTCAATGAATTGTTGCCAAAAACAACAGCTGTTTTTTCAGGGTGCCGGGCAGCTTGTTCCTCAAACAATTCATGAAAACAGCCGCCATGCTGGCTATGATCCTGTAGCCCATTCCATTCATGTAATAAAGTGTGTATTTCAGCCTCTGCTAATAGTGGAATATCATGAACAGAGGGTTCTTTGCGTATCAAGTCTGAGCCGATACGCGGTTTCATCACTTTAACAATATTAGCAAGCAAAGTTTCATAATTGGCAAGTAATCTTTCAATAGTAATATTTTTAAATAGGCTGCTGTCATAAACCCATAAAAGGGATAATCCTCCCTCTTCTTCATAAATATGAATTTCCAAATCAAATCGGACTTTCAAAAGCAGGCGCTCTTCAATCTCAATATTATTATCCCGCGCTAACGTTGTACCTTGCTGAGTATTTTCCAGAGTAAAAGCGATTTGGAATATAGGGTTATAATTTAAGTTTCGTCCTGGGCTAATTTTCTCTACCAGCATTTGAAATGGCAGGTCTTGATGTGCATAAGCATCCAGAATGGTACGACTGTTCTGCTTTAATAACTCACTGAAAGTAGGCTGGCCGGATAAATCCGTTCTGATCACCAGAGAATTAACAAAAAAGCCGATCAGAGGCTCAATATCATGGTGTATTCTCCCTGCAAGGGGTGTTCCGACCAGAATGTCTTTTTCATTACTATAACGACTCAACAACACAGCAAAAGCTGTCTCCAGAAACATGAATAGAGTGACTTCATGTTGGTGACATAACGCTATGATTTCTTGTGTTAAATCCTTTGAAATACGTTGCTCATTAAGTTTCCCTTCGAAACTCTGTTTTTCCGGTCGTGGGTTATCCAGTGGAAAACGGTGAAGTGGAGAAATACCTGATAACTGGTTTTGCCAATAATCCAGTTGTTTTTTCAGAATATCCCCTTGCAGCCAATTGCGTTGCCATTGAGCATAATCGGTATACTGGATTTTAAGTGGCGGTAGTGGGGCTATTTCCCCTTGATTATAAGCACGATATAAGGTGATAAGTTCATTGATAAAAATTTCTATTGACCAACTATCGCAAGCGATATGATGAATGGTATAGATAATGACATAATCATTTTCAGCCAGCTTTATCAACCGAATACGTAACATCAAATCAGTGCTGAGGTTAAAAACCAAGTTATCTTCTTCTTGACTAAGTTGTTCAACTTCGTTTTTCTGCTCAGCTTCAGACAACGCCGTCAGATCATACAGCGTAATAGGTAAATCATAGGAATTTGATACAACCTGCCGTGGCTCATTATCAATAATTTTAAAATGGGTGCGTAATGCTTCATGGCGTTCAAGCAATGCTTTTACAGCGGTTTTAAAAGCATTGAGATTGAGTGATTCACGTAATCTCAAATAGCCGGGACAATTATATTGGGGACTACCTTCAGTAAGCTGGTCGATAAACCACAAACGTTGCTGAGCAAATGAGAGTGGGTAATGTTCTGCATTACCATCACGTTGAATATTCTGTAATTGATATATTTGAATTTCTTCTTTTGAATCGATCCGGCTCAGAAAATCAATCAATTCCTGTTTATGTTGCTTCCATTCACTGAGCAATTCTGCTGGAATACTATCGCGGCTAGTTTCGTATTGTAAACGGTTATCAGCAACAAATAGAGTAACTCCCTGATTTAAAGCCTCATTCACAATTTGCGCTGCATTTTTCATATATAACACCTTTTACATAAAAATAATTTTCAGGCACATTTCAGTAATCTTTCGAAAAAAAAGATTTATTAATGATTTTCTTTATCATTTTTTGAAATGGGTAAGATATGTTTTTATATAGTTAAAATTCGATGTTTTAACATATATCGTGCAATAGATATTTTTTGAAATATTGAATTAGGCAAGTAAGATAGGAATTTAATTTTAACATTAAAATCTTTATCCAAGTAATTATTCATAATATTTAAGATGGTGAAGTGAAAGCAATTAACAGCCATGTTAACATATGAACATCGAAAATCCTTAACAGTATTGTTTGATTTAGTTATCAAAATAATGAAAAAATATAAAGATTTTTTAATGGTTGTATAATATGAAACTCACATCAAAGCTAATTAATTTGAATTTAATTAAACAATCAGATGTAAAACTGATATTTTCAAACAAAAAAAAGAGCTTCGATTTTTATATACGAAGCTCTCAAATTTAATTCGATTAAATATATTCAATCATAGTGCACGTAATATTGCTTCAACACTTGCTTTGGCATCACCAAATAGCATTTGTGTATTTTCTTTAAAGAATAATGGGTTTTGCACGCCTGCATATCCGGTATTCATAGATCGTTTAAAAACAATCACATTTTGCGCTTTCCAAACTTCCAATACAGGCATTCCAGCAATCGGGCTGTTTGGATCTTCCTGTGCCGCAGGGTTTACTGTGTCATTGGCACCAATAACCAGAACTGTATCTGTTTCAGAAAAGTCATCATTAATTTCTTCCATTTCCAAAACAATGTCGTAAGGCACTTTAGCTTCAGCCAGTAATACGTTCATATGACCAGGCAAACGCCCTGCTACTGGATGGATACCAAAACGTACGTTGATTCCTTTTTCACGCAATTTTGCTGTGATGTCATGTACCGGATATTGTGCCTGAGCAACAGCCATTCCATAGCCCGGAGTAATAATAACTGAAACCGAATTTTTCAATAGTTCAGCAACGTCTTCTGCGGTTGTTTCACGATATTCCCCCATTTCCTGATTATCATCCGTTAAGACTCCATCACTACCAAAACCACCGGCAATCACACTAATAAAGGAACGATTCATCGCCTTGCACATAATATAAGAGAGGATCGCACCAGAAGAACCCACTAAAGCACCAGTTACAATCAGTAAGTCATTACTTAACATGAATCCTGCCGCAGCGGCCGCCCAGCCTGAATATGAGTTCAGCATGGAAATAACAACCGGCATATCTGCCCCGCCGATGGATGCCACCAAATGCCAGCCAAAAGCTAATGCGATTACCGTCATGATAAGCATAGTGAAAACCTGGAAACCGACGCTTTCTGTTTTGATAAAGCTAATCATCAACACAAAAGAGACAATCAAAGCAGCCAGATTAAGTTTATGGCGATGCGGTAACATTAATGGCCTGGAGGAAATTTTTCCGCGTAATTTACCAAATGCCACAACCGAACCAGTGAAGGTCACTGCCCCAATGAAGATCCCAAGGAAAACTTCTGTCAGATGAATATTTTCCATAATGGCGTCAGCAAAAATATCGTGGGCCATAAAGCTATTGAACCCAACCAGAACAGCAGCTAAACCCACAAAACTATGCAAAATGGCGACTAATTCTGGCATTTCAGTCATCTCTACTTTTTTAGCGAGACGGGTTCCAATGACTGCCCCAATAATCATTGCCAGAATAATCCAGCCAACGTTACCTGTATCCGGCCCTAAGATGGTTGCAATCAGGGCAATTGCCATCCCGGTTATGCCAAAGATATTGCCTCGCTTGGAACTTTCATGGCGAGAAAGCCCTGCAAGACTGAAAATGAATAAGATAGCGGCAACAATATATGCCGCAGTGACTACTCCATTCGACATAAGTTACCCCTTATCCTTTACGAAACATTTTTAGCATACGTTGTGTAACAGTGAACCCGCCAAAAATATTGATACTGGCAATCAACACTGCAATGAAAGAGAAGAAACTTACCCATCCACCTTCGCCTATTTGTAATACTGCTCCGACCACAATAATCCCGGAAATGGCATTAGTGACAGACATTAGTGGAGTATGTAGTGAATGACTGACATTCCAGACAACGTAATATCCAACCACGCAAGACAGAGCAAATACGGTAAAGTGGGACAGAAACTCTTTCGGAGCAACACTTGCTAACCAACCAAAAAGGATAATGGTCAATGCCAGTAACCCATACTTCAGCCACGGAGATTTAGGGGTTTCTGCTGGTTTAGTTGCTTTCTTGGTAACATCAGGTTTGGCGGGTTGAGCTGAGACCTGGATTGGTGGCGCAGGCCAGGTGATCTCTCCTTCTTTAATGACGGTGACACCACGAATAACAATATCATCGAAATCAATGGCAATTTCACCATTTTTCTCTTTGCACAGCAATTTCATCAGGTTCACTAAGTTAGTGCTGTATAATTGTGATGATTGGGTAGGTAAACGGCTAGGTAAATCAGTATAACCAATGATCTTGACGCCATTATCTGTCACAACAAGTTTGTCGGCTTCTGTAAGTTCACAGTTTCCTCCATTTTGTGCCGCCAGATCGACAATCACACTACCCCGTTTCATTGACTCCACCATTTCTTTGGTAATCAGTTTTGGTGCAGGTTTACCCGGAATCAATGCGGTTGTAACAATAATATCAACCTCTTTTGCTTGGGCAGCAAACAGTTCCATTTCGGCCTTGATAAAGGCTTCTGACATCACTTTTGCATAACCATCCCCACTTCCCGCTTCCTCTTTGAAGTTTAACTCCAAAAATTCAGCGCCCATACTTTGAACCTGTTCCTTAACTTCCGGGCGAGTATCAAAAGCACGGACAATCGCACCGAGACTACCTGCCGCTCCGATAGCAGCAAGACCAGCAACACCAGCACCAATAATCATAACCTTAGCTGGTGGTACTTTGCCGGCAGCAGTAATCTGGCCAGTAAAGAAACGGCCAAATTCATGCGCTGCTTCAACAATGGCACGATAACCAGCAATATTTGCCATTGAACTCAGAGCATCTAATGATTGGGCGCGGGAGATCCGTGGGACGGCATCCATTGCCAGAACAGTTATTTTGCGTTTTGCTAATTTTTCCATTAATTCAGGATGTTGTGCTGGCCAGATAAAACTGATTAATGTTGCACCTTCCTTCATTAACTCAATTTCTTTCTCTTCCGGAGCATTTACTTTAAAAATAATGTCTGATTGCCAAACCTCATAATGCTCTGCAATGTCAGCCCCGGCTTTCTGATAAGCAACATCATCAAAACTGGCAAGAGCTCCTGCTTTTGTTTCAATTTTTACATTAAATCCTAACTTCCGTAATTGCTCCACTGTTGATGGTGTGGCAGCAACGCGAGCTTCATTGGGAAATTGCTCTTTTGGTACACCAATATGCATAATGTTTCCTTCTTTAAGGATTAAAATATTGCTGATTATTACCTGTTGAAGCCAATTTAACGATTAGATTGTTTTTATTACTACTATCAGTAAAACCTCTCAATGAGATTTATCAACAAAAACATCAAATGATAGAAAATGAAATAATACCATCAAGGTAACATAAGCATTCTGAAAGACAATATTTCTGAAAAATAAAATAACCTTCAATGTAATCGATGATAGTTTTTATATAAATCACTATTTTCATTAAAACTCTTGGCGTCATGTGCCAAAAACAGATAAGCAGTTATTTAAATAGAATAAATTCTTGCGACAATAAGTTATATTTGCATCATCTTAAAGATGAGATATCTAATCTTTTATTTTTGTACATGCGGGATTTTCCCATATCTAATTCCTGCGCCCTGCGGGAAATGAGGGATATCAAGGAGTTAAAAGGTAAAAAATCTCACCTTTACGTAACCAGTTGATTTTATGTAATTCCTGCACGGAGCGGGAATTTAATTAAATCAATAGGTTAAAAGAGGAAGAAGACGCATCTTTGCCAAGTTTTATCAGCAATGAGAATGGATTTTATGGATGTCCTATCAACCATTCTGTGCCACCCTAACCCAAGAAACACCTTCTAGTATTGATTAACCGATTTTATTGATGTTCACAGGCGGAGAAACATCTCCCTCAGAAAGTTATAAAAATATATTGGAGGTAATATTATGTATGATTGGTCTGGAACTGTTTCTGGAAAACTTAAACAAGGTCAACCCACTGGACTTGTACTCAAAAAAGGGGATGTGATCTCTGTTATTGCTTCAGGATGGGTGCGGTATGCCAATGATCACCGTCCGAACCCTTGGTCTGCCCCTCAAGGGGCTCCACCTAATCCCCCTGGGAGTGCTTTAGCTGCAAAAATTGGTGATAAGACCTATGAAATTGGCAATGGTATACTCCACAGAACCGTTCCCATAGATGGGGAATTAACTCTTTTATTTTTAGATACCCATTATGGAGATAATTCCGGTGACTTTTATGTTAACGTTAAAGTAGAGTCACGTTATTCTCCTCTCCAGGAAATAAAATAAATAATCTCTATATCTAACCCGCAACCTTCTGCGGGTTTATCATTTCCATTAATAATAACCCATAAATACCGTTTTAATTAGAAACAATATTTTTTATTGCAGCCTGTGTGAATTCGTTACGCCGTTATCTCACAGATTAGGGAATTTCTGATCAAAATTGATCGGGCAAATCATCGTGAAGATAACATGGGACTTTACTTCATAAGCGGAACTTTTCCCACCAAAAACGAAATTGAAGTTGGTAAAAATTATCTCAAGCCTGATGAGTTATATCGCTTACATCTACTTTCTGAACAGTTTCTACTTTACGCAGAATCTACAGCCCTTCAAGGGAAGGCGATGACAATGCACTCACTTCATGCTCAACTAGACAGGTTGCTAACTCTAAATGACTACGATGTTTTCCCTGGATATCAAGATTACCTAAAAGACACAGCATTAGATCATGCAAGACAAGAATTTGAAAGGTATAAGAAAAAGAAAATAATTGAAGATGCTGGCTATACATATGATGAAGAACTTGTTGAATTAGGAGAGTATGATTTTCTCTTCGAAGACGAATCTTAAATTGTCTAATTCTCACTAAAGAATACCCTCAGTGAATCAGGCTGGTCAATTTAGACCCGTTTACCCTGAATCCGATCCCCTTTTCCGTTCCAACGATACTTAAATTGAAATATAATTTTTCTTTTAGGTGTCACACGAACGGACAAACCGTCTCTATCGGATTTGGTAATCATTTTTTCTTGGTGTTTGCCATTGGCAGAGCGAAGCCATGAGTCAGTAATTGGCACAACATTGTCCTCAAAAAATAGTATTATTTTTAATGTAGATTATGTACGTATTAATGTACACATTGTTCATGAAATAACATGAATACCCATGAATAATGCTGAATATTACAGGGGTGATAATGGAAGAATAATACTTTAAAATCAATTTATTACATTGAATCAAATGAATATATATGTAACCATAGGAATATATAGCATTATTAATGTAATAATTACGACCTGTGTGATACAGAACAATGTTCAGCACGTTATAAATATTTTAATGCGCAAGGCGAAAGGATTTTTTATGAAGCTGAAAACCACGATCATCACAACGGTGATGTTCTCATTAACAACAATTACCGCAGCACATGCAGCAAAAGAGTTAACACCAAAGCAGGCTGCTGAACTTAAGCCATTTGAACGAATCGCAGTAACCGGACGTTTTAATGCAATTTATGAAGCAGCAGATGCGGTTTCCCGTCAGGCTGATAAAAAGGGTGCTGATAGTTTCTATATTCAGAGTCTGGACGATTTTAATGGCAGTGGTAATTTACGGGTTGTTGCTGATTTGTATCATAAAGATGCAGAAAAAATAGATAAAACCACTCAATATCGCATTTATCGTGGGATCAAAGAATTACCTAAAACCGAAGCTGTCACTTTGGAACCTTTCGATACAGTGACAGTAAGTGGTTATTTTCCGACTGATCCTGATCTGAAAGAGGCTCTTGCCAAAGCAACTAAAAAGAAAAATGCCGCCTCTTTCTTTATTGTTCGTGATATTGCCCCGAACAATGGTGGTAATCAGGTAGTTACAGCCTACATCTATAAAGAAGATGCACCCAAACGCCAAGTACAATCTGATAAGGCAGTGATCCCAGCCGATTCCGATGCGGGACGTCAGGCTTTAGCACAAGGTGGAGAAGCTGCTGAGAAAGTTGAAATTCCGGGTGTTGCTTCGTCAACATCAACCAGCAATGTTATTGGTCGCTTTTTTGAAACCCAGTCATCAAAAAGTAGTCGTTACACTGTAACCCTGCCTAACGGAACAAAAATTGAAGAATTGAATAAAGCATCTGCGGCTCAGATGGTGCCTTTTGATTCCATCACTTTCTCTGGCTATTACACAACTGCACCTGAAGTGTCTTATCAGGTTGCTAAACGTGCAGCAGAAAAAGGGGCAAAATACTACCATATTACGAGAGAATGGCAGTCTAATGGTGGCAACGTTACCATTAGCGCAGATTTATTTAAATAATCAATTTATTTCTCAAGTCAATTTATGAAAGAGGCACCCTAATAATGTGTGCCTCTTTTTCTTCTATAGATCGCTTTTGTCATATCCATAAAATTCATTATTTAGCCTTCATTTACACGATTTTCATAACTGTTTATTATTTGTTTCACAAAAGTAAATTCAAGTTTGTATCATTAAAAATGTTTATATTATGAACATCTGCTTATTTTTTAATAATATAGAGAGAAACAGAAAAGTCATTTGTAATTTATTTAATTAGAGGAAAATATATTTTTATGCATAATTTTTATATTTTTTTGCATAGTCACCCATTGCATACAATCCCTTCACTCCGTAGAATCGCCCTGTTTTTTTAGTTTTAACTACTGAATATTTCTGCATTCCGTAACATGGATGCAATAAATGTCCAATATGTGTTCGATATTCAGAATAAGTATTCTGGCTAATCGTGTTGATTTTATCTTACTTTTAGGAACGTATCTTTGGAAAAGAAATTAGGCCTTACGTCTCTAACAGCACTCGTGCTCAGTTCTATGGTTGGAGCGGGTGTATTCAGCTTGCCACAAAATATGGCATACGCAGGTAGCCCAGCGGCATTAATGCTTGGTTGGGGGATCACAGGCATAGGTATTCTCTTTTTAGCTACGTCTTTACTTTTACTCTCTCGCCTCCGCCCTGATTTGGACGGTGGCATCTTTACTTATGCTAAAGAAGGGTTTGGTGAATTAGTCGGCTTTTGTTCTGCATGGGGATATTGGTTCTGTGCTATTATTGCCAATGTTTCTTATCTGGTGATCGTCTTTGCGGCATTAAGTTTTTTTACTGATACTGAACATTCCGTGATTTTCGGTGATGGAAATACCTGGCAAGCGTTGATTGGTGAATCGATTTTACTTTGGTTCGTTCACTGGCTTGTACTCAGAGGAGTACAAACTGCGGCAGGTGTCAATCAATTGGCCACAATGGCAAAACTGTTACCGTTAGGAATGTTTATCGTTCTGGCTGTCATCGCTTTCAAAATAGACGTATTTACATTCGATTTTACCGGCATTGAGATGGGTGTGCCCGTCTGGCAGCAAGTCAAAGATACTATGCTGATAACCTTATGGGTGTTCATTGGTGTTGAAGGTGCAGTCGTGGTTTCTGGCAGAGCCAAAAAACGTAAAGACATTGGTATTGCAACTATACTGGCTGTTATTTCAGCATTAAGTGTTTACGTGCTTGTTACCCTACTCTCATTGGGATTAGCTACCAGACCTGAATTAGCCGCAATGCGTAACCCTTCTATGGCAAATTTGATGGTAGGGTTAATTGGCTCAGCGGGTGAAATTATTATTGTTGCTGGTTTAATTGTTTCCGTCTGTGGTGCTTATCTGAGCTGGACAATTATGGCGGCAGAAGTCCCTTTTATTGCTTCCCTGCATGGTTCATTTCCTAAGGAATTCAGTAAACAGAATGATAAAAAAGCGCCTGCATCCTCGTTGTGGATCACGAATGGAGCCATTCAGCTTGCATTGGTCTTGATTTGGCTAAGTGGCAGTAATTACAACACATTGCTTTCTATCGCATCAGAAATGATACTTGTTCCATACTTTTTAGTTGGTGCATTTTTAGTAAAAGTAGCATTTGAACGTAGTAATCGAGTTTTATTGTTCATCGCTATCGGTGCTTGTACCTATGGTTTATGGTTACTTTATGCTTCAGGTTTAATGCATCTGCTGCTTTCTGTTATATTGTATGCCCCTGGATTATTGATTTTCCTATATGCACGGAAACAAAACCAGGGATGTAATGGTTTAAATATGTTAGAAAAATCTGCGATTACTATTTTATTACTGACAACGATTCCCTCTACATGGTTACTGATTCATTAGAACCTATTCTTTGCATTCTTTAACTATTCATTAGTCTAAATCACCAGCTAAAATCATGGAGAGAAGCTTACTTCTCTCCTGTTTCAAGCCTTTCTTCTCTTTTTTGTATGATCTCCTGTTGAGCTTTTTTGTTTGCGTTGTTGATGGATATTTTTTATGTTTTGATATATAAGTATGTTGTAACTAACGCGGGGTTTTAAGATCAAAAAACATTCTATTCATAAATATTTATTCTGTTTTATTGTTACAGGATTTTTTAAGGTATCCATTATACAAATAATGTTACATAGGTTATTATTATGAATTAGTTAATTTATGTTAGTTATATTAATCTGTAATCTTGGAAAAACTGGGGTCATCATCTAACTAATGTTAAATATCTGGCATTAATTCCATACGTGGGATATTCATCACAAATAAATAATATTTAGTGAAATATAGAGTAAAAATATAAGATCACAAAAATAAACACTTTTAACTTCATATTTATTTCCTCAGATTTTCTCCAATTAATAATTAATCTTATAAAACAGAATAAAAGCTCATTTACGCTTGAAAAACATTCTATTTTATGAATTACAATGCTATTAATGGAACGTCATCAGAGTAATATTCCAAATATTGTGCTTTGTTGAGTTATTATTTTGATCTTTGTTAATTGAGCGCTACTATATTCTTCGAAATATCTGTCAGATAGAAAATATTAATATCATTTTTTTACCATCTTTCAGGTATCAACTTAATCTACTCATTTGCTGTATTATAATTGTACGGCTTTAATGTTAATTTAATCAGCTATATCCCTGTTGTATTACTACACCAGGGATGGGATATATTAAAATGAAAACCAAGTTAATTATTTCATCCTTATTTGTTTCATCTGTATTTATGTCTCTGGCACATGCCGCAAATGGAAATATTCAGGATGGAGAAATCAGATTTACAGGAAAAGTTATTGCTGATGCATGTAAAATTGATCCAACTTCTAAAAATCAAACTGTAAATATGGGAACTATCAGCACAAATTCATTTAATGGGGTCAATAGCACGGCAGCCGCAACGCACTTCAGTATTAAGCTGACTGACTGCCCAAAAATCAATGAATATGCAAGTGTTAAATTTGATGGTCAACTTGATAATATTAATAATGCACTTTTAGCATTAGACAATTCAAAACCTGGAGCCGCTGACGGGATTGCTGTTGGTATTTATGAACAAAATAGCAACACGCCAATTCCTATGGCAAAGACTTCTTCTCAAAAAATTATTGAAAATCAAAAAATTGAAATGAATTTCATTGCTAAATATGTTGCAACCAAACAAACGATTACTCCTGGTACTGGTAATGCGGTAGCTAACTTCACTATCGTTTACAACTAAAATACATATAGCAAGAATACCTGATAAAACACTATTACCATTTACTATAACCAGTGAATGGTAATAGTGGGATTAATATATAACCATAAAAAATAATATTACCCGGAGCATCTATTTTGAAACACTTTCTTATTTTGATTCTTATTATCATCTACATATTCAGCCCTAATGTTTCTTTTGCCGGAGTCGTTATTGGTGGCACCCGTGTTGTTTATAACAGCGATCGAAAAGAAGCATCAATTTCTATCAGTAATCCAGAAACAGATGTTTCTTATCTTATTCAATCATGGGTTCAGGGAGAAAATGATGAAACTAAAGTACCTTTCATTATCACTCCCCCACTCTTTAAATTAACAGCAGGAAATGAAACTGTATTACGAATTGTAAAAACCGGAGATAATTTACCCAACGATAGAGAATCCCTTTTCTGGCTCAATGTTAAATCTATTCCCGCAATAGTAAAATCTGAACAAAACCAGTTACAAATCACAGTAAAGTCAAAATTTAAGTTATTTTATCGCCCTGCTGATTTAGCAGACAAAGCAAGTATTGCTTATAAGGCACTGAAGTTCAAAATTGAAGGCCATCAACTGACAGCCGAAAACCCGACACCATATTATGTTTCGTTTTCTTACTTAAGTATTGGAAATAGTTCAAAAAGTCATGAAATCCAGCCTGCTGGCATGATCGCTCCCTTTGGTCAGTTAAGCTGGGATATTCCTATTAAGAATATCAATTATGTTTCCTGGAAAACCATCAACGATTTTGGTGGAGTAACGCCAGAAGAAAAACATACATTTTGAGCATAACTTTCATACAATCTATCAAGATTAGAAAATGATTATGGATAACAGCGGTCATTATCTTCAACATAATATTTTTGATAATTTGGTGTTATTTATTAAACCAATTAAGGTGCTTTTATGTGCATTGGCGACTATATGGCTTTTGGTTTCCAATAAGGTTTATGGCGAAGAATATTTCAATATTAATGCACTGGAGAGCCTCTCTGGTCTCTCCGAAGATATTGATCTATCGGTTTTCATGCAAGATGATCAACAACCACCGGGTCGCTATTGGGTTGATATTTATCTGAATCGTGAAAAGATAGATACTGGAAATGTTGATTTCGTTATCGTAAATAATAAGTTATCACCCAAAATTAGACTTGAACAACTCAAAGAGATGGGTGTAAATATTGATTTATTCCCATCTTTGTCTGCTTTACCACCAGAAACTGAAATCACAGATCTTGGTCAATATATCTCCGCTGCATCATCTTCTTTCGATTTCAACAAGCAACGGTTGGATATCAGCATGCCCCAGGCAGTTCTGCATAATAAGGCAAGAGATTATGTTCCTTCTCATCTGTGGCAACAGGGATTAACTTCTTTACATGTTAATTATAGTTATAGTGGTTCAACTAACTGGCTGGATGGCCAGCCCGGATCAACCAGTAATAACTTTCTCAATCTCAGAAGCGGAGCTAACTGGGATGCCTGGCGCTTACGAAATTATTCCACTTACAGTAGCCAAAACAATAAATGGCAAAGTCTGAGCACTTATCTGCAACGTGATATTCATTCCTTAAAAAGCCAACTAATATTTGGTGACAGTTATACACCTTCACCTATTTTCGATGGGTTTCAGTTTCGTGGTATGCAATTAGTTTCAGATGACAATATGCTGCCTGATAGTCTCAGAGGATTTGCACCAACCATACGAGGAATTGCCCAAAGTAATGCTCAAGTAATCATCAAGCAAAATGGTTATATTATCTACGAAACCTATGTTTCTCCCGGCCCTTTTATTATTAATGATTTATATCCAACAACTTCCAGTGGTAATTTAGAGGTTATCGTCAAAGAAGCTGACGGGAAAGAGCATCGTTCTGTACAACCTTTCTCGGCTGTGCCTGTTATGTTACGAGAAAATAGTCTGCGCCATTCTCTGACATTCGGAAAATATCATTCGCCCACTCACCGTGGTAAAGAACCATACTTTATGCAAGGTACAGTCACTTACGGGATTTCCAATAATGTCACTGTATATGGTGGAACGATTCTCTCAAAAAATTATCGCTCTATTGCACTGGGCACAGGTTATAGCCTCTCTGATTGGGGTTCGTTTTCTTTTGATATAACTCACGCAAGGTCAGAACTCGCCCCAAATATTTACTCATTCGGGCAATCATATCGATTTCAATATGCAAAAGATCTTATCCAGACAGGTACTAATTTCACTTTAGCGGGCTATCGTTACTCAACGCATAATTTTTATGATTTTAAAGAAGCCAATGAGTTTGATATTACCAGCAATAACAACTACAACCCCAATAAACGCAGTAAACTGCAATTGTATATCAATCAATCTTTAGGTGATTTAGGCGGTATTTATTTATCTGCTTTTCAACAAGATTATTGGTCACAAAAAGGTCATGAAAGAAATATCAGTGCAGGTTACAGTACCAGTCACAATTCGATCAATTACACATTGAATTACACATACAGCAAGCTGCCGGGCACAAATCACAATGATCAGATTTTATCACTCAACATACAAATTCCGCTTGAACGCTGGCTGAAAAACAGCTGGGCAAGTTATAGCCTGACCAACAGCAGAAAAAAAGAAACATCTCATCAGGTCAGCTTAAATGGTACAGCGCTGGAAGATAATAATCTGACTTATAGCCTTCAGCAAAACTACACTAACCATAACAGGAGTACTGGCGGGAATATAAGCGCAGAATACAAAGGCGCTTACGGTCAGGTTAATGCGGGTTATAGCTATGATAAGCAATCCAGACAATTAAATTATGGTTTAAATGGTGGAATAGTTGTTCATCCCTATGGCATCACCTTATCTCAATCATTGGGAGATACGTTGGTATTAGTGCGAGCCAATGGCGCTAAAGGTATTAAAGTCCAGAATTTCACAGGGATAGCAACTGACTGGAAAGGTTATGCCATTGTTCCTTATGCCAGTAGTTATCGTAAAAACCGTATCTCTTTAGATACTTATTCAATGGGAGATAATGTTGATATCGATATCAGTACGCAAACTATCGTCCCTACCCAAGGTGCACTGACTTTAGCCAATTTCCAGACCCGCATTGGTTATCGTGCGTTACTAATGCTTTCTCACAAAGGCAAAGAGATCCCATTTGGAGCAACAGCCACATTAGTACAACAAAATGAGTCAGATGAACCCAACAGCACTATTGTCAGTAATGATGGACAGGCGTACCTCAGCGGTATTCCTAAGTCTGGACAGATATGGGTGAAATGGGGCCACAAAGATGCTCAAGAATGCCGTGTTAATTATCAGCTCCCGGAGAAAACACCAGGGTCTGGCCTGTACATGCTGAACGCCGACTGTGAATAACAGAAATTGAACATTTGTTTGATATTATTACATATTATGGAAATAAGTTATGGTTAACGGCTTAAAATTATTATTGGCGAACATATTTATCATCGGCATGATGAGCAGTTTTGCCAGTCAGGCCAATTATGAGAGTTATGATTGTCGATATTCGCTGGATTTTCATTCCGGCACAACACGAGTCTCTTTTGGCTCTCATATAGTTATACCCAAAAATCATCCAATTGGGACAACGATAAAGGAAATCCGTTTAGACCAACTGGGTACAAAAGGTCATGTCGTCTATTGCAATAGATTAGTTCCTGCATCATGGGATAAACCCGATTTTGCTCCTGCACATTATAATAATGATGCAATTTATGAATCCGGTGTACCGGGTGTTGGCATTCGTATCAACAATTGGGGGCCGACTAACTATGGTATTGATTGGTTTCCTCGAAAATCAACTACCCCATTCACCTGTCCTCCTCCTCCTCGGTGGCCTGATTACAAATATTATTGTGGCCAAACATGGGGGTATTTGACGGTTCAATTAATCAAAATTGCGCCCACTACGGGTTCAGGGATAATTGAAGGACGGATCCTGACCAGAGCCAGGTTTGGGTACGGCAATATTGTTCATTCTTTTTACTTAGCAGAAACACGTGTTGTTACTCCGACTCCGAGTTGTTCCCTTACCCGTAAAACAATGCTAGTCAATATGGGAGAAGTCAGAGCGAGTGAGTTTCGTGGTATAAATAGTACCGCCGGGACAAAAGATTTCCGCTTAGAATTTGATTGCGATCCAAACGCCAAAGTCAACATAGTACTGGATGGACGCCCGGCAAAAAGTGGTATCAATAATATATGGGCATTGGATTACAGTAGTGACAACGTCACGGCAACGGGGATTGGTCTGCAAATTTTGTTTTACAATCAACTATTAGAGATGCGTAAACCGATTAAAGCAAATGCTGAATACGTAACACACTTTTCGTTTCCACTACGAGCACGTTACATTCAGACTCACCCACGGATCACACCCGGAAAAGCGGATGTAACAACAACAGTTACGTTGACTTATGAATAAGTAAATAATTTCTTTCTTCTTTCTGATGGTGGCATAAATATTTTCTGTGCCACCATCAGTAGTTTTGAATACCTAAAAGTATGTTGTAACTATAAATAACACGTTGGACATTTCAATTATAAATTTTGTTGATATTTTATTTTCAATGTAGAAATGGGGCCTTAGCGCCTTGACGATCAAAACGCGAAGCCCCTGAAACATTACGCAACGATATTTTCCATCGCCTGCAAAATACGCTTATCAGATATCGGATACGCTGTACCCAATTGTTGAGCGAACAGACTGATACGCAGTTCTTCGATCATCCAGCGGATCTCTTTCACTTCCGGCAATTGCTTCTGCTGGACAGAAAGCTTCGCTAACCACCGCTGCCATTGTTGTTGGATATTTTCAATCCGGCTCATGTGTGCCCTATCCTTGTTTGGATCAGTCGCCAGTTTTTCCAACCGACGTTCGATACCATTCAGGTAACGCAGAACATCCGCCAGACGTTTCCAGCCGTGGGTTGTGACAAATCCTTTAAAGACCAAACCAGAAATTTGTTCTTTAATATCGGATAAAGCCAGTGCCAGAGCGATATCGACCCGCCCTTTCAAACGCTTATTAATAGCAAAAACCGTCGTCAGGATCTGTTCTACCTGTTTGGCAATTTCAACCACTGTATCATTCAAATCGGCACGAACTTTATTCTGTAAACTTGCAAACGCCTGTTCATTCCATGCTGGCCCGCCATTTTCTGCGATTAATCTGTCTACGCCACTGGAAATACAGTCATCAATCAAATCCAACACTTTTCCATACGGGTTGAAATAGAGACCAAGTTTGGATTTATTCGGCAACTTTTCGTGCAGGTATTTAATCGGTGAAGGAATATTCAATAGCAGTAATCGACGAGTTCCCTCCCACATCGCATTTTGCTGTTCAGACTCCGTTTCAAACAATTTAATACCAATACTGTCTTTCTCATCCACCAACGCAGGAAATGCTTTAACGGAATAGCCACCGCGTTTCTGCTCATAGCGCTCAGGCAGCACTCCAAAACTCCAGATATGTAGCCCGCTTTGCTCAATGCCATCATCTGCTACCGCCGAAAGTGTTTCCTGTACTTTATCTTTCAGTTTCAGCTTCAGTGCCGAAAGATCTTTTCCTTCCGCCAGGGTTTTATTTTTTTCACCAATAATGCGGAAAGTCATTTTCAAGTGATCAGGAACCTGCTTCGGTTGCCACTCATCACGTGGCACCGCCACGCCTGTCATGCGACGAAGTTCTTTCTCAAGACTATCCAGCAAAGTCGCCTGTGGCTGCGTTACTCGCTCCAAAAATGCCTGCGCATAATTCGGTGCGGGAACAAAATTACGCCGGGTTGGTTTCGGCAGCGATTTAATCAATGCCACAACCAACTCACGGCGAATTCCTGGAATTTGCCAGTCAAAACTTTCATCCCTGACCTGATTTAATACCGGTAACGGAATATGTATAGTGACACCATCCGCATCAGTTCCCGGTTCAAATTGATATGTTAGGCGGAATTTCAAATTATCCTGATACCAGTAATTCGGATAATCCAACGCACTGATTTTATTGGTATCGCCTTTAATCAACATGCTCTTTTCAAAATTGAGCAGTTCCGGCTGATCTTTACTTATAGTTTTCCACCAGCGATCGAAATGGCGGGAAGAAACCACGTCTTTGCCAATTCGTTGATCGTAAAAACTAAATAAAGTCTCATCATCCACCAGAATATCCCGGCGACGAGATTTATGTTCCAGCTCTTCAATTTCTTCACGTAACTTGAGATTAGCGCGGAAGAATGAATGACGAGTCTGCCAATCCCCTTCCACCAGTGCATGGCGGATAAATAATTCACGGCATAGCATCGGATCAATCTGACTGTAATTGACCAAACGACCTGCCACAATCGGCAAGCCATATAATGTCACTTTTTCTGATGCCATGACCGCACCTTGAGATTTCTGCCAGTGCGGTTCGCTATAGTGACGTTTGATTAAATGAGCTGCCAGAGGCTCTATCCATTCCGGTTCAATGCGCGCAGCAATACGCCCCCAAAGCCGGCTGGTCTCTACCAATTCAGCGACCATCGCCCACTTAGGCGGTTTTTTAAATAATCCAGAGCCGGGAAATACAGAGAACCGGGCATTACGGGCACCGGTATATTCTTGTTTCTCCATATCTTTCTGACCTATATGAGATAATAATCCTGTCAGTAACGCAATGTGAATGCTGCGATAATCCGCTTCCTGACTGTTGACTGGAATACCAATCTCTTTGACAACCTGCCGGAGCTGAGTGTAAACATCCTGCCACTCCCTGACCCGCAGATAATTCAGGTAATCCTGACGGCAAAGTTTGCGAAACTGGGAGCTGGAAAGTGCTTTTTGCTGTTCTGCCAGAAAATCCCACAATTTCAGGAAAGCGATAAAGTCGGAATCTTTATCGGCAAAACGACGATGTTTTTCATCCGAAGCCTGCTGTTTTTCCAGTGGCCTTTCCCGCGGATCCTGAATGGATAATGCTGAAGTAATCACCATCACTTCCCGCACACAACCATGAGTTCGTGCTTCCAATACCATACGAGCCAGACGAGGATCGACAGGCAATTGTGCAAGCTGCCGTCCTATTTGTGTCAGCCGGTAAATCCCGCCAGATGAGGTTTCCGTATCAATGGCACCAAGTTCTTCCAACAAACGGACACCATCCTGGATGTTGCGTTTATCCGGTGCTTCAACAAATGGAAAAGCACTGATATCTCCTAAGCCAATCGAGGTCATCTGCAAAATAACCGATGCCAGATTGGTGCGCAGAATTTCAGGATCGGTAAATTCCGGGCGGGATAAGTAATCTTCTTCTGAATAGAGTCGAATACAGATCCCATCAGAAACACGACCACAGCGGCCTTTACGTTGATTTGCTGATGCTTGTGAAATTGGCTCTATCGGCAAACGTTGAACTTTAGTCCGATAACTATAACGGCTAATACGTGCGTACCCGGTATCGATGACATATTTTATTCCGGGGACAGTCAATGATGTTTCTGCGACGTTAGTTGCCAGTATAATGCGTCGCCCAACATGTGGTTGGAAGATCCGGTTCTGTTCGCTATTGGACAGACGGGCAAACAGCGGCAACACTTCAGTATGCGGAAAATTCTGTTTATTGAGTGCATCCGCAGTATCGCGGATTTCCCGCTCCCCGCTCATAAAGACCAAAATATCACCAGAGCTTTCCCGGCTTAACTCATTTACCGCATCAATAATAGCCTCCAGCTGATCCCGATCACTGTCATTATCATCACCTGCCACCGGACGGTAACGGACTTCCACCGGATAAGTACGGCCTGACACTTCAATAATCGGAGCATTATTGAAGTGGCGGGAGAATCGTTCAGGGTCGATAGTCGCGGAGGTAATAATGACTTTCAAATCAGGGCGTTTCGGCAATAACTGACGCAGATAACCTAAGATAAAATCAATGTTCAGACTACGTTCATGCGCTTCATCAATAATCAGCGTATCGTATTGCAATAGCAAACGATCCTGCTGCAATTCAGCCAGCAAAATACCGTCAGTCATCAATTTGACCAGCGTATTGTCACTAACCTGATCATTAAAGCGAACTTTGTAACCCACTGTTGAACCAAGCGGTGTTTCCAGTTCATCCGCAATACGGCTGGCAACCGAACGAGCCGCTAAACGACGGGGCTGAGTATGACCAATCAGTCCTTTTACCCCTCTGCCCAATTCAAGACATATTTTCGGGATCTGGGTGGTTTTACCGGAGCCTGTTTCCCCTGCAATAATGACAACCTGGTTATCCCTGATTGCTTTATAGATATCTTTTTTCTTCTGGCTGACAGGCAGGTTTTCAGGGTATTTAATCGGAGGACATGCGGTTTGACGATGGGTAATTTTTTGTTTTGCTGCTGCAATATCCGCAGAAATAGATTGAGCTACAGCCTGTAAGGAGGCTTGATTTTTTATTTTTGCTGCTCCTTGCAGACGTTTTTTTAAACGAAACTGATCGCGCAACAGTGTGTGCTCAAGTTCAGCATATAATTCAGCAATTGGTGCTGTCAAAGGTGATTCCACTGTGATAAATCCTTGTGACATTCTTAATTGAGTCGCGTTGTCTTTTTTCTTAACACCGCTTTTAGTTATGTTATTATATATTCGGGTGATAAATCTATTGTTCAATAATTTTGAACGCCAATCTCGAAATATTGAGCTATTGTCTGAATGATAACCTCACTAAAATAGCTAACACATAGAAACAATCGGCAATGTATTAGTGACAATACATTAGTTACTGACGTTATGAAGGAATTAAAAATGAGCAACGTACTGGTTCTGAAATCCAGCATTATGGCGCAAAATTCACAAAGCAATAAAATAGCTGACTCTTTTATCAAAGCCTGGCAGGCCAATCATCCAAATAGTCATATTAGCACACGTGATCTGGCTGCAAATCCGGTTCCGGTACTGGATGGAGAATTAGTCGGTGCGTTGCGTCCAAATGGTGCTGAGCTGACAGAGCGCCAGAAAGCAGCATTAGCCTTGTCAGATGAACTAATCGCAGAATTAAAAGCACACGATGTCATTGTAATTACAGCACCCATGTACAACTTCTCTATTCCAACTCAATTAAAAACCTATTTCGATTTGATTGCTCGTGCAGGTGTTACTTTCCGTTATACCGAAGCAGGCCCGGAAGGTTTGCTAAAAGGAAAACGCGTTATTGTGCTGACCAGCCGTGGTGGTATTCATAAAAACAGCCCGTCCGACTTGATGACCCCATACCTGAGTGTTTTCCTCGGATTTATTGGTATTACTGATGTGGAATTCGTGTTTACCGAAGGCCTGGCTATGGGTGAAGAGTTAGCAAATCAGGCACATCAGAATGCCCGCGATGCAATAACTGAGATAGTCGAAAGAATGACGCAGAAACAACCAGAAAAAATTGTTGCCTAATCAGGCTTAGCGCGTCGAACAAATGGCGCGCTTATTTCTTCACCCAATGACCATTAATACCAAGCACAAACTCCCCTGCTTCTGCACGATTAACTAATTTTTCACCCGCTATTTTCGCCACCTGATCCGTTGTCATATTGTTTTGAGCGGCAATCTCAGCATATCTTTTTTCCCGCTCACTATTGATTTTTCTGACCACGGACAGTGCATCCTGAGAATTCTTGACCGGTGCCAGATAACCGCTGAATGTTTCTCCTACCAGACCTTGCTGTTTTGCTTCATTCAACGTCATACCCATGGCAAAAGCACTGAATAGCAGGCTTAACAAAAGTATTACTCCTGTTTTTTTCATATTCTAGCTCCTTAGAATAAGTCAGCGTTGTTTTTGAGCATATCTTCAATCTGCCGATCGACTTTGATATGAATTTCATGCTCAATTTTGACATTCATATTGATATTGATAGGCTTATCTGGTGTTGCCACTTCCAACCTGACACACCCTGCCAGGCCTGAACAGATCAATACCATACCACTAATGACTATCGAAAATTTGAGTCCACTCTTTGTTATCATTTATCACTCCCATTTTAAGTTAGCAGTTAACCCCATCTGTTGACGGGGTTACAAGAATAAATGGAAATTAGTTATTTTTTTATTTCTCTTCAGTAAATTCAACTGGAAAGTCGGCTAATCTCTCAAGATAGAAATAATAATACTTTCCATTAAAAACAATGTCAGGAAATCCCTCAATGGGCTTCCCATTCATCACTCCAAGCAGGGTGTTATCATCAACTTTCCTGAAGTGATCAAAAATAGGAATACCATCATATATCATTGTTGCAGAAGATTTTCCTCTAAATTCAACTTCCCAAAGTGATGCTTCACCTTTCATTATATGATTGGAAAATAATTTCCCATCATTATTAAAACAAACCAGCGGAATTGCATCAAATTTGCTTTTAAACCATTTACCGAACCAATTCATTTCGATCAATGATTCATGGCCCCAGTGGCCTGTGTTGAAGTCTCCACCTTTCCACTTACTTAATATTTCACCAACCCGCACCTCAGGAAGTGCATCAAAAAAATTAAGCAATTCGCTTTCATCTTCAATTTTTTCTCTGGAACGGAGTTCATCGAAAATCTGTTTGGTATTCATGTTTAACCTCATGATGAAAAATATTAGCGTCATGGTCGTTTAGTAAAGTGTGCGGCATCAATGTAACGCTGTAGCTGCTTATTCGCAAAATTTATCAAAAAGAGGGGTTTCAGGAAGTTCGCACGCCTCAGTTTTTGAAAAAAGAGCTATGGCAGACTTCCGGTCATCTTATGATGTATGGAGAAGATATGTTTTTTGGCGGTGATCAGGAAGAGATACAAAATTACGCGCTAAATGTGTCATAACCTGAAATATCTTCTCGGTCATTGAATAAATCAATGACCGAGTGTTTGGTTCAGAAGTTTAATAAATGAATAATATTAACTACCTGCAGATATATTTTTCTCTAACCATTCTTCCAGATTACTGCCAAAACGCAGACTGCGCCATAACTGGAATATGTTCTCTTCATGGCGATAATTAAGCCTGACTTCTCGTTTTTTATCCACAACTGGATTGACCCCATTGATTTCTGATTGCAGTACCAAAATACCCAGATTATCAAGTGTCACATATGCCTTAGAACGACTAATTTCCAGATAACGCAACCAATCCATCGCCACACCCGCAGTTAAATCATTTTTCCCTATAGAGTCAACCGTATCCTTGTCCAGCCTTAATGTCAGATCGCCATCATTAGCTATCCATCCTTGCTGAATAATCCACTGATTATCATTTAATAACACAGGCAATTCACCGCTGATTTTCCCTGACATGGCAAGTTGTTTAACTTTTAATACGTCGAATAATTTACTCACACTCAACTTGTTAAAGTTCAATACAGCAGCCTGTTTTTGGGGCAGTTGCAATTTATTTAACCTGAGCTTGCCATCCAACATATCAACATTCACATTAGACAAGGTTAGCGGCTGTATTTCAGTCGGAGGATAAAAACCTTGTAAATCCGCTGATACATTGTCCATATCAAATAATCCATTAACAGTCTTTATCCTGAGCTGAACAGGCGACCTTACACCTAATTGCCAGGTACGTTCCTGTAAACGCCACGGCAACACAAAGTCCACCCCACCAACGTTTCCATTCTTCAGCCACATACCCGCATTTTTTACTACCCAGTGCCCTCCTGCACGTAATCCTTGTCCTCTGGCCGCCGAAAATGCGGCTTGTGCATAGATATTCCCACCACGCACGATGAGCCCCAAATCAGCAGGGATCAAAGTTTGAAACGCCAGCAAAGATTGTCTCGGCCAGCGCGCTTCTCCCCTTAGCCTTGTGCCATCCCAACGCCCATAAACGGGTATTGGCCCAATACCCTTCCCGTGCAATTTACCGTTTAACATAAAATTATTGGGTGACTGGCCAGTCAAGGTTGCCCGGAATTCAACGGGAGGCAAAAAACTACCAGAGCGAAAATCCGTTCGCAGGGCAGAAAGTTGTAAATCTCCCATCAATGCAGGTTTAGTCACTGAACGCTCCCATACCAACGGTTTCATCAACTGTAAACGCGGAGCCTTCATCTGTACAAGACCATATTCGATAGTATCAAACCCCGTATTTAGTGCATTTACCGTTATCTGTGATTGCTTCCAGCTTCCTTTACCTGAGATATCCCATTTCGCCTTCAGTGGCGGTAAATCACCATTTCCCCAATAGCGCCAATTCCAGTTTCCCTGATCGGGTATAAAATCTTCGGCATAACCATCAAAATGCAGCCTGAATGTTCCCCAATAACTCTCTTTTGCTGTTACTATCGCCTGTAAGCGGCCGGTGAAACCATTACGGGTTAAATAAGTTCCTGCCAAAGGTAAGCGGGCTTCCTTGACAGTAAAATTTTCACTGACTTTCCCCCAGCCCCGGAATAGTGATCCGGGCTGGAATGTAATTTTAGGTGTAGCCAGTGAACCTGTGACGATTGCCGGCAACGACATCGTTATGATCATTTGCCCTCTGTTCATTTGCCCGGTTAACTGAAGAGGAATATGAGCATTCGTTAAGCTGATTGGTGTCGGTTTTATGGAAAGAACAACATTACCCTTACCAAATTCATTCTGAGTGAGCAGATTCACTCTCCCACTCACCTTCATACCATTAAATCCTTTTTTCCACTGTTCGAGGGTAAGATCCACTCCGCCGGATAACGGTTGAGCCGCACTTATCCAACGCCATTTACCATTCCGGATCACAAATTGAGATTGACTGAATGACCATGGTAATTCAGCCCATAGCTGCGGTTCGTTTTTTTCATGTACATTTTTTTCATGTACATTGTCGGCCTTCGGTTGGGTATGAGTGTTCAGTTGGGTAACTGTGAATTTCCCATTCTGCCCCTGCCATTCCAATTCCATCAGCAAAGGTTCAGAATACTGGCTGCCAGACAACTGCCCCTCTATCCGATGTCCCTGACGTGATGAGTCAAATTTGAGCTTTCCGGCAAATTCCTGCCATGGTGCAGGAACAAAGTGATCAATGACCAATTTAATCGCCGGAATAGAGGACAATATTTCGCTAACAGATATAGATAGTGGCGCAGGCTGTGTATTCGTCGCTGGTAATTGTGATAAACATTGGCTCTGACTATAAACTTCAGCAATATGTAGATCCCAATAGCGCTCTGTACCCTGCTTATTACGCGAGTATCCGGCAGACAAACCGGATATCCTGAGCAATTCACATTCTTGTATCTGCAACGATAAGTGATCGAGCAGTAATATATCCTTTTCCCACTTTGGTTGAGTTAACGAAAGAGTCATCCCCTGTGGCAACCAATGACTGGCAATCAGTGGCAGCCAACGTGGAAGTGTAAACCAACCAATCAACACTGATAATACCAACAGTATTATCATCACTGCGAACACTCTTAATATCCTGGTCATCTGTTCTTGAACTCTTCTTTTCAACCTGAATACAACTTCCTGTTATGATAGTCTCATATCAGATTAGTAAGTCGGTTTATTATACAGGTTAGGTATAATAGCTTAACAAGTGCTTTGTTCGAGTATAGCGAGAGATAGCGCCGAAAACCTATCTCAGTAGATGCCATTATTGCCAGCAGCTAACATCTGTGTTTAGCCCACGTAATTAGTTAGCATCTATACAGTTAACACATAGCAAAGTGAATTCAACGAGTAGCTCGAATGAAATTAAGAATCACACAGTCAATATATGGCGGAGATAATATTATGAAATTAGTCGTTTACAGTACAAAACAATACGACCGAAAACACTTTGAGTTACTCAACCAAAAACTTGGCCTTGATTACCATATTGAGTTTTTTGACTTTCCCCTCAGTCCACAAACCGCGAAAAATGCCGTTGGTGCAGATGCTGTTTGTATTTTCGTTAATGATGATGGTGGATGCGAGGTTCTGAAAGAGCTGGCAGAAATGAACATTAAAATCCTGGCATTACGTTGTGCCGGCTTTAATAATGTCGATCTGGATACTGCCAAAGAACTGGGTATTAACGTTGTTCGTGTTCCGGCTTATTCACCGGAATCTGTTGCCGAACATACAGTCGGATTGATGCTATGTCTGAATAGACGTATCCACCGAGCCTATCAACGCACTCGGGATGCCAATTTCTCTCTTGAAGGGCTGACAGGCTTCAACATGTATCACCGCACCGCAGGTATTATCGGTACTGGAAAAATCGGTCTTGCAACCTTAAGGATCCTAAAAGGCTTTGGTATGCATTTACTGGCACATGATCCCTATCCAAATCAGGAAGCATTAGACCTTGGTGTGAAATATGTGGATTTAGATACTTTGTATGCTGAATCTGATGTGATCTCACTACACTGTCCAATGACACCTGAAAACCATCACTTACTGGATGAAACAGCGTTCAGTAAAATGAAAAATGGTGTGATGGTCATCAACACCAGCCGGGGTGCTTTAATTGATTCTATTGCCGCTATCAACGCATTGAAACAGCAAAAAATCGGGGCATTGGGGATGGACGTATATGAAAACGAGCGCGATTTATTCTTTGAAGATAAATCAAACGACGTTATTCAAGATGATATTTTTCGTCGTTTGTCTTCCTGCCATAATGTTTTGTTCACAGGCCATCAGGCATTTTTGACAGAAGAAGCATTAACCAGTATCAGTGAAACAACGTTACAAAATATCCAACAACTCGCTTCTGGTGAATCCTGCCCGAATCTTGTTGGATGAAGTCATAAATATCAGGAGATCAAATGAACAGAGCGATTCCATTAGCGGTCGCCACCTTGCTACTTACAGCATGTCAATCTACGGGGGTCAGTGCCACAGGAAATATTACTGCTAAAGATTTACAACACCGTAATTTTGCTTTGGTTAGTGTTAATGATGAGGATGTCTCCAATAAAGAAGATACAAAATTGTCCATTACGTTTGGTGACAAAATGTTTGTTTCCGGGACAATGTGTAACAACTTTATGGGAGAGGGAAAATTAAAGGATAATGTTTTAACAATAAGTAAATTAAGCAGTTCTCAGATATTCTGTGTCAATGAAAAACTCAACAAATGGGATCAGGTCATGGTTGATATTCTGACCCAGGGTGCAAGAGTGAGTTTAAAAGACAAGCAATTAATGTTGACGAATAAAAGAAACAAGCTGGTTTATACTTTGAAGGAACCTGTTCAATAATCCAATTAATTAAAGCTATTTTACTTTTTGTTCCACATGCTTAGTCTAATCAAGATTACCCGGTATGCTGTCGGGTAATCTGTTCTCTATGCCACTCTAAGAGAAACCAGTTAATCTCTCATCTTCCTGAAATACGATTAGTTATATCTGATGTTGGCTATTTTTGAATCCTAAAAATTTCATATAACACATCCAGTTACTGTTCAATTTTCTGACTCCCTTATTATTAAATAAATAGTGGCAGCAACACATAGACAAAATTTTAATTATTCCATGCTAAGACTTTACCAACCTTTTCCTATATATTTATTCAATGGTTAAAATACCATTCCATTATTTATTACTTGCGGAATAATCTGAAACACAAGGAGCTTTATCCAGATAAATTTACTATTCAGGCCATCATGTTTTTATATATCTGAGCAATCAATTTTCAGGGTGTTCCTTGTCAGGATACAATGCTGCACTCCAGTTACTGTAAGTACAGACAAATATAGATGGTTCTTTGCTTGAATAAGACTTGGCAATGGATTTGATTTTTTCTGCCAGTTGAAGGGATCCTAATGAAGAATTGCCAACATAAGTTCCACTTGGAAGACGATGCCACTTTCCATTAGGGAAGCGTATAGATCTACTGAATTTATTTGCTGTCATTCTCTTATACAGCTTTTCATATCCTGTAGATCCCGTGCCATACAGTTCCACACGAATTAAATAACTTGCCATTTATCTTTCCTTGTCTTTTGTCTTGACTGCCGAATAGACAAATTATCAGTTTTTCTTCACTGATAAAAGTGGAAAAAACGAGAAGAAAATCCGGCATTAATGACAATTTAAGAACTTGAGATATCCATTGATATAAAAACATTTTATATCAATGGATAAAATAGTTATTCAGGTCTATTTAAAATATGATCTTCCCAGTCCACTACATCGGATTCACGCACAGCAATGTGCCTGACGGAAATACGCTCTGCGTGCATCGCTGACTTTGAGCCGCTTACTAACGGATGCCAGGGCAGAAGATTTTTTCCTTCTTCAATCAGACGGTAGGCGCACGTTTTCGGTAGCCATTCAAATGTCACCATATTTTCACGGGTCAATTTGATACAATCAGGTTCATAACTGAAACGATCTTCATAATTTTTGCATTGACAGGTTTTGATATTCAGTTGGTTGCAGGCAACATTAGTGAAATAAATTTCGTCAGTATCTTCATCCATTAACTTATGCAAACAACACTGACCACAGCCATCACACAGTGTTTCCCACTCTTGATCGGTCATTTGCTCCAGGGTCTTTACCTGCCAGAAAGGTTGAAACATAATTTCTGTCATTCCTCATTACTAAATCACTCTGGTTGTTAAAACATGCTCATTAAGAGAAACGTTCAGAACATCACCAGATTTCAATTCCCCCACGCCTTCGGGTGTTCCCGTCAGGATAATGTCACCAGGGCGAAGAGTAAAAAATCGTGACATGTAGCTAATCAATGAAATGATTGGCATTCGCATGTCACACGTATTGCCGTTTTGACGTAATTCACCATTTACTGCCAGAGAAAGCCGGCTATTTTGTGGATCCTCAAAAGCATTAACAGAGATAAAACCCGAAATCGGGCATGCACCATCAAATGCTTTACTCTTCTCCCATGGCTGGCCTGACTGTTTAAATTCACGCTGCAAATCACGCAATGTCAGATCCAACGCAACAGCAAAACCAGAAATCGCCTGACTGACCCGCTCTTCGCTGGCATTTTTAAGCGTCGAACCGATTAGAACCGCCAATTCAACTTCATGGTGTACAGTGCCTAGTTTTTCCGGAATAGATATGGGCTGACACAAATCACAAAGAGCCGTTTCAGGTTTTATGAATATCACCGGCTCCTCCGTTATGTCTGAACCCATCTCTTTGATATGTTTGTCGTAGTTACTACCGACACAAACGACCTTATTAACAGGAAAATCCAGCAGTACCCCCTGCCAGTCTTTATGCTGGTACATAGTATTCTTCCTTAGCTGTTATCAACTCATTTTTCAAGAGATAATACTCAATCAGTAAGGTGATGAATTCTCTGTTCGATACCATCAGCCATCATACTAACACTGAGAGCAAAATAGTAAGAACGATTCCAATGCATAATGGTCCGGAAATTTTGCGTCACCCAAAATGCCCTTGGTTCAGCTCCGTCAGTAATTATAATCCAACCTTCTGTTTTATTAGGTAAGTGTGCAAATTCAGGGGAGAAAACACCTAATGCTTGCCATTGTGAAATAGTTTTGCCCTGTTTTACTTTAATTCCTTCTAAAGTTTCATCGAAATTATCCGGTAATGAAACGGCATAACCCCACGGTAATCCTTCCCGCCATCCCTCTTTACGCAGGTAATTAGCCGTAGAGGCAAAAACGTCTTCCTTATTGTTCCAGATATCAATTTTTCCATCACCATTACCATCAGCAGCATAAGTCAAATATGAAGTCGGCATGAACTGACTTTGTCCCATCGCACCTGCCCAGGAGCCTTTTAATGTCTGATCATCATCAATATATTTATTTTCTATGATATTAAGAGCCGCTATGAGTTGTTTTATGAAAAAAACTTCCCGACGGCCTTCAAAGGCCAGTGTGGACAATGCTGATACAACATCCTCCTTTCCCTGAATACGGCCAAAACCACTCTCCAGCCCCCACAAAGCAACGATATAAGATTTCGGAATGCCATATTTACGACTTATTTTCTCTAATTCAGGAAGATTTTTTTGATAGTGCTCAACACCCTGTTTTATTTTCCATTCCGGCAGAACACGCTTCAGATACTCATCCAGAGTCACTTTTTTCTCCGGCTGATTGCGATCCGATTTAATAACTCGTGGAATAAAATGGATATCGGCAAATGCACGCGTCAACGTCTTCTCACTGAAGCCTTGCTTCCTTATTTGCTGTTTTAACAAAGCCACATAAGCAGGAAACTGAGATGGTTCACGGGAACCAAGTGGGAATTGTTGATCCAGCGCTTTGACTTGCATTTGTAATAAAACTGTTGACCCTGAATTCTGCAATATTCTTCCATCGGGTGAAGCACACCCAGTCAGTAATATTACACTCAATAAAGGTACATTGATGGTTAATTTCATGAACCTCTCCTCTTAATTCAGGATCAAGTCACTGCCAGTGACTCTTTTCATCGCTTGGTTGCAGCCAGATGTTCATTGATTAAACTTTCTACCGGAGGGGGAATTTGCAAGTAAAATCCTTGCTCGCTCAATGCCTCTTTCACTTTTTCAATATCCGCATTGGCCAATTTTTTTCTTTCTGCTAATGAGAGCATCATAGAGAACTGTGGTTGACCAAATGCTTTCAATAACTCTTCAGGAACGCGGGAAAAATCTCCTTTTTTTTCAATGTAGAGATAAGTTTGTTCACGTTTTGAGCTTCTGTAGATTACACAAATCATTGTTATAAACTCTTTTAAATTAACACTGCGACTTGCTTGAATAATTCAGTAACTATAACATGCTTATTATATTTAAGAATATCGTATCCTTGGGGCTGTTCCAGGGATCTTAACCTTGCTGAGTCTGAATATCGATGTCACAATCGCCAATTGAGCTAAAAGGCAGTAATTTTACGCTTTCGGTCGTTCATTTGCATGATGACCAGCCGAATATTATTCAAAAAGCCATACAAGAAAAAGTGGAGCAAGCGCCTGAATTCCTGAAAAATGCACCTGTCGTTATCAATATATCCCATTTACCTGTAAATGCAGATATTTTTGCACTCCACCGGGTCATTGAGTCTACAGGATTGCGTGTTGTGGGTATCAGTGGCTGCCAGGATGAAGAACAACGGGAAATTGTGCTGAAATCCGGCCTTCCTTTATTAAAGGAAGGAAAAAGCCAAAAAGTTCCTAAAGAAGAAAATAAACCATCTGAACCTATTTTCAGAAAAACTCGTATAATTAATACGCCCGTCCGTTCAGGACAAAGAATTTATGCTCCAAATAGTGATCTTATTGTCACCAGCAATGTCAGTGCTGGCGCAGAATTAATCGCTGATGGAAATATTAATATATATGGTGTGCTACGTGGACGTGTATTAGCAGGCGCATCTGGTGATAGAGAAAGCCAGATTTTCTGCACTCATTTAAATGCTGAGCTAACCTCTATTGCAGGCCAATATTGGCTCAGTGAAGAAATTCCAGAAAATTTTGTCGGTAAAGCGGCAAAATTACGTCTGGTCAATAACGAATTAACTATTGAAACCTTAATCTAGCCCTTATAACAAGGAATCGCTTCATGGCACGCATTATTGTTGTTACATCTGGTAAAGGTGGCGTTGGCAAAACCACTTCAAGCGCGGCCATTGCTACCGGCCTCGCACAAAAAGGGAAAAAAACCGTAGTCATTGATTTTGATATCGGGCTGCGTAATCTCGATCTCATCATGGGATGTGAGCGTCGTGTGGTTTTTGACTTCGTCAACGTGATCCAAGGTGATGCCACGTTAAATCAAGCGCTTATAAAAGATAAGCGCACCGAGAATTTATATATTCTTCCTGCTTCTCAAACCAGGGATAAAGATGCTCTCACGCGTACCGGCGTCGAAAAGATCCTGAATGAGTTAACTGAGCAAGGATTCGAGTTTATTATCTGTGATTCACCAGCAGGTATTGAGAGTGGTGCATTAATGGCACTCTACTTTGCCGATGAAGCAATTATTACAACAAATCCGGAAGTTTCATCTGTTCGCGACTCGGATCGAATTTTAGGTATTCTGGCCTCTAAATCACGTCGTGCTGAACGAGGTGAGGGCCCTATCAAAGAGCATCTTTTGCTGACCCGCTATAACCCCGGTCGCGTGAACCGTGGTGATATGCTCAGTATGGAAGATGTTTTGGAAATTTTGTGCATTCCTTTAATTGGTGTCATTCCAGAAGATCAATCCGTTTTACGATCTTCAAACCAGGGGGAACCTGTTATTCTGGACAAAGATTCTGATGCAGGTAAAGCATACGAAGATACTGTATTACGTTTACTCGGTGAAGAACGGCCTTTCCGCTTCATTGAGGAAGAAAAAAAGGGTTTTTTGAAACGCCTGTTTGGAGGGTAACGCATGGCTTTGTTAGATTTCTTCCTGTCGAGAAAAAAGTCGACAGCCAATATTGCCAAGGAACGGCTGCAAATCATCGTGGCAGAGCGGCGCCGTGGTGATGCTGAGCCTGCCTATTTGCCCGAAATGAAACGCGATATTCTGGCGGTAATTTGTAAATATGTACAAATTGACCCGGAAATGCTTTCTGTACAGTTTGAGCAAAAAAATGATGATATCTCGGTACTGGAACTTAATGTAACATTACCGGAGGTTGAGGAATCGCCAAAATAACACTGTCAAATGGTGCTATTTAATTTAATACTTTGATTTATCAGTAAAAAAATCGGGATGTCATCTCATCCCGATTTGAATCCCCAAATAATCCCAGGTTATTAAGCTCAGGTCACGACTCTTATTCTCTTAATAAAAGACTGATAATGTGTAAATACCAGACACAACATAAGAATATGAAAATTTATCATCTTTATCTTCAGATAATTTTAAAATCCATCTAATTTAAGAATAACCATACAATATAATCACTAATCATATTGCAGCTAAAGCCAGTGAGTTAACCTTTTATTTGGAAGAATAAATAAACCATTTAGACGGAGTTAACACCAATCCTGCGAAAATCGCAGGATCAGCAAAGTTCTCTGCCTGTTTATCCAGACAGGGTATCAAAGCTATACCTCTTAAAAGATATATCTCAGAAGCTATGATACTGAATAATTTTCCAATATTTCAGCAACAGGCTCAGCCAGCCATTTACCACGCCAGCCCCTAATTAATTCAGGTTGCTGCTCCGGCGATTTCAATTTCCAGTGCCAACAGAGCAATTGATTAATTTGCCGACGAGAAGCTAACAATTCAGCATTAAAAGAGTGAGATTCACTCACCTGAGCAATCAGTGACTTAATTTCTTTAAACGCTTTGCGATAACCCGGATAGTCTATCAAATTCACAATTTGAGCCGGACATTCTTCCTCTGGAAGATCTCTGCTTTCTGCCGCCATAGCCAGTAACCGACGCCCATGACAACGGATTTCTTGCCCGCTTAAACCCAAGGCATCCAGCTCTGCCAGTGAAGTTGGCATATAACGGGCTACCTGCCATAAATTTTCTTCACGAATAACAAAATTGACAGCCAGATCCCGTTCACGAGCCTGATTCAAACGCCATGCAGCCAATTTTTTTAAGCAAGCCAACTGCCTTGGACGTAACTGCCATGCGTTACTGATATCTTTATAAGCACATTCCGGCATTAATATTTCTTTGCGACGTTGGGCAATCAGAGCACTTTCATCTTTTGCCGCCCCCAAATATCCTAGCTGTTCTGTTTTCGCCATCAAAATATCAGCCAGCGGTAATAAGTAGTAAACATCTGCCGCCGCATATTCACACTGTTTTTCACTCAACGGACGAGCCAGCCAGTCAGTACGGGATTCACTTTTATCCAATTCCACGTTCAGATATTCTGCAACCAATGTTGCAAACCCACACGATAATGGATGACCAGTAAACGCTGCCAATACCTGAGTATCGATAATAGGTGCAGGCATACACTGAAAACTATTCCAGAAAACCTCTAAGTCTTCACTGCCAGCATGAATGAATTTTAATACATCCGGATCAGTCAACAATTCTCGCAAAGGCTGCCATTGCGAAATACCAAGGGGATCGATCAGAGAAAGTTGCTCGCCATCAAACAGTTGTATCAAACCTAAGTGGGGATAATACGTCCTTGTGCGTACAAATTCTGTGTCCAGTGCAATTCTTGCATGTTGTTTTGCCCGATTACAGATAGACTGCAACTGAGCATCGGAGGTAATCAACTGATAATTCAAAACATCATTCTCTTAGCCATTCATAGTATATGCACAACAACGCCGGCAAGAACCGGCGTTGTTGATGTGACAGGCAATTTAAAATACTTACCTTTTAAAAATCACTCTTCAAGCTATTCACTTCGCGTTGCTTGCTTTTCTTAATTCTTCGTCGCGCAGTTCTTTACGAAGGATCTTACCGACATTCGACTTCGGCAACTCATCACGGAATTCGACAATTTTTGGTACTTTATATGCAGTCAGATAACGACGGCAATGTGTCTTAAGTTCATCCTCTGTCAAACCAGGATCCTTACGCACTACAAATAACTTGACGGATTCACCTGAGTTTTCGTTTAGAACACCTATTGCTGCCGACTCTAACACTTTAGGATGGGAAGAAACAATATCTTCCACTTCATTCGGATAGACATTAAAACCTGAAACCAGGATCATATCTTTTTTCCGATCAACAATATGTAAAAATCCTTTTTCATCAATATTGGCAATATCCCCTGTTGCCAGCCAGCCGTCTTTTAACACCTCATCTGTTGCATCAGGACGATTCCAGTAACCTTTCATCACCTGAGGCCCACGCACCCACATCTCACCCGACTCTCCCTGAAGGACTTCATTCCCTTCATCATCCATCAGCTTAATTTCTGTCGAAGGAACAGGAAAACCAATACTGCCACTATAGTGAGTCAAATTATAAGGATTACCTGCAACCACAGGTGCACACTCAGTCAGACCATAACCTTCAAGCAGATGACAACCTGTCAGCTTTTCCCATTTATCAGCGACTGCACTCTGCACAGCCATACCACCACCCACGGCCATACGTAATGCAGAAAAGTCTATTTTTTGGAATTCAGGATTATTGAGCCACGCATTAAACAGCGTGTTAACACCAGACAATGCTGTAAACTTATAGCGTGATAACTCTTTGACCGTTCCGTTCACATCGCGTGGATTGGTAATTAACAAGTTTTGTCCACCCAGCTCAGTAAATAACAAGCAATTTATCGTAAGTGCAAAGATATGATACAGCGGTAATGCCGTGACCACTAACTCCTGTCTGGGGCGTAATAAAGGGGCGTAGTTCGCTTTTGTCTGTTCAAGGTTCGCCAACATATTCCTGTGGGTCAACATGGCACCTTTTGCCACGCCTGTTGTACCACCAGTATATTGCAGAAATGCCAAATCTTCGTTATTTATATCCGGCTTGACATACTGCATGCGATAACCCTTGTGGATGACGCTGCGAAATGAAATGGCATCCGGTAAATGATACTTCGGAACCAGCCGTTTAATATATTTTACGACGAAATCTACAAGAGTCCCTTTTGGGCGAGATAATTGGTCTCCCATACGGGTCAAAATGACATGCTTAACCGGAGTATTGAAAACTATCTTTTCTAAGGTATGTGCAAAATTAGAGACAATAACTATGGCTGATGTACCACTATCAGTGAGCTGATGTTCCAGTTCACGCGGGGTATACAGAGGGTTGACATTAACAACCACCATTCCGGCACGTAAGACACCAAAAAGAGCGATGGGATATTGAAGCAAGTTTGGCATCATTAATGCCACACGATCCCCTTTTTTCAGTCCCAATCCATTCTGCAAGTAAGCAGCAAACGCGCGGCTACGCTCTTCCAGTTTACGGAAAGTGACTACTTCGCCCATATTAATAAATGCGACTTGATCGGCATAACGTGCCACGGCATTTTCAAACATTTCAACCAATGATGAATAACGATCGGGATCGATTTCTGCCGGGACATCTGCCGGATAATGTTTTAGCCAGATTTTTTCCAAGTTGAGTACTCCTGAAATCTAATTGCTGTGCAACCATTGAACATGAAACAAAAACCAGACCTGTATATTTAACAAATTATTAACTCAGCTTACCAGTTTGAAAAGGAACATTGTTCAGGTTGGCGATGCACATCACTAATTTAATACTTCTTTATCGCTGCAAAAAAATAAGGCAGCTCATGCCGCCATATTTTTTTATTATTTATCAACAAGTTACTAATAAAATTAATATTTAGATATCTAAGTCATTAATTATACACTGATTTAGCTATTTTTGACTAAAACTCACCTCATTATTCCGAATAGTTATAATAAAAATAATCATATAACTATTAAGGGGTAATTACATACTACGAAGAATATTTGCATAATACGACAAGTTGATATCATGTTTTCATGACCAAAAACGATTATACCGAGCCACGAAGAAGAACACTATCTAACCAGTTAAAATATGACAACTTTTATTACAAGTGATAGGTGTTATGATCCACTTAACTCGGTTCAATTGGTGAATTATCTTAATTTGGCGATTGTTCAATGAACAAAAATCACCCCAGACTTTATTTCAAATCATCGACTATTTCGAAAAATTTTAATTATCGAATATTTCCATTAAACTTGCTTTATTAAAAAATTATTCAGCTTTGTTTACCTTGTATTGATAAATTTATGGTTGTACCGGAACAAAATTAGTTTATCATTCTATTTAAATATAAATTATTTTTCCCAATAGCTCTACCATAATAAACTACATTTTCATTTAAGGCATTTCGCATAAAAGAACTGGGAGAATTATAGTGAACGAACGAAAAACGATTCTTTTCTCCTGTTTTTTATTAATCATTGGTTTAATGACCGTAGATTTTTTCAACCCCTCTTTACCTTTTATTTTAAAAGAATTAAGAACGTCACAAGAAGGTATGAAAAACTTAATTGTTGTTTATATGGCAATACTTGGTATTTCTCAATTCTTTTACGGAAGTATTAGTGATCGCTACGGTAGAAAGCCTGCCATCGTTACAGGTTTTTTTATTTCAATTATTGGATTGTTATTATCAGGTTGTAGTGAAAAAATCAGCCATCTCTATTTATCCAGAGCAGTTACAGCATTTGGTGCAGCAAGTTTTACTGTTATATCAAGAGCCATTATTATTGATGTATTTCAAGATAATAAAAAATTAAAAAAAGCTTTTTCTTACTTTTCAATGTCCAGCCAGATATCTCCGGCTCTTGCTCCCATCGTCGGTGGCTGGATCCAAATAAAATATAATTGGCATATATCATTTTTCACTCTGGCTATTATTTATTCCATTGGACTCATTATTGTTTTATACTCAATGAGAGAGACAAAATTGAAAATGTCAAAACCATCAAATATTCTAACTCCCTATGTCTATCTGGCAAAGGACACACAATTTGTAGCATTCAGCATCGCATCATCACTAATATTCTCCTACACAATAGGATATTACTCAATTTCCCCTTATATCTTTAATAAACTCGGTTTTAACCCTATAGAAAATAGTCTCTTCTATCTTATCTATTCTTCTGGAATTATTTTTGGGTCATGGTTGACTGGACGAAGTTTTATAAAATTAACATCAAAAAAACTTTATTTATTATCTCTTATATTTTACTTGTTAATTATTCTGTTATTTTTATTTATAGATTTAAAAACACCGATTAATATCATTGTATTTTCCTTTTTATTAGCTGTAATTTCAGGTTGTTCCTCACCCTTATCTTTAGTGCTATGCATGGAAAATATAACCGAAAACAAAGGTGCTGCCAGTGCATTGCAAGGCGCATTAAAAATGAGTTTTACCGGAATATTTATGATGTTCTTTGATTTATTTCATATTACATCATTCCATCAGCTAATTAATATTTTTATGATTTTTACCATTTTATTATTTACAATATATCTTTCCTTGGTATTCGTTCTCCAGCGAGAATAAGTTACTCTTTGAGTATATTATAAAAATGGCCCCATAACATTTTCAGGCACGAGACCATTTTTTTTTCAGTTACTCAATTAAGACTTAAAAAATTACTCAGTCAAAATCGTAAAATTGGTGGACTTCCTTCCACCCCGGAAAATAGGAGTTACCATAATAACCCAAAATGCCATTTGTGGAGGGAGACAATGAAACACGCTGAAACTCATCCCAACGTTTAAAACCATTAACATTCATCACAACATAATCATACGGACTATCCCCGACTTTTCCTTTTTCCAACCCCGTGATAATACCCACAACTGTAACGTAATGATCCTGAAAATCACTTGGCTCTAAAAAAGAATTCACGTAAGCATAAAGTCGCCCAAGAGAAGGTTTACCGATAAGTGGAGATGCATCACTTTCCAATGGCAGAGTAGAGATTTCCAACCTTGTCCGTCCCTTCTCATTTAAGACGCTCAATACCTTTCCGCCGAATCTCCCTTCATGCCCTATGTATGAATCCGGTATTTTCTTGACAACAAGTAAGTCTTCTACAGGATTTTTGGTCGTTCCTTTTATTGAGTCAGGAACTGATACACAACCTGTAAGTATCACTGCTCCTATAAATACAATTGATTGCAATATTAATCGGTAGTGTGTTCCATTGAGCATAACCCCTCCAATACAGGAAAATCAGCCTGTTCTATATATTATAAACATTAATATTTCATGGACATTAATTGCTGCCACAAGTTATATTAACTTTAAGCAACTCTCACAATGTCATCTTCCCCAAATTACCTGAACATGTTAACGACCCGGTAATTTTTTCCACGTTACCTCATTACGCAAATAAACAGGTTCCGCAGATTCAACGGCCGTCACTTCCCCCGCTTTCCACATCTGAACTGCCAGAGGCAGCATATCTTCCGCATGAGGTAAAGCTATGTCACCTGGTACTAACGTTAGATGGCTGTCCAATAACTGAGGGTAAGCCTCCCAACCCGTTCCAGCTATCGCCCACTCTCCTGTTAAAGAATTCATAATGGACTGCGCCCGTTCAGGTTTCAAAACTGCCTCTGTTTCATTCCCCAACCATTCGCCTTGTTCATTACGGGTATATTGCGCCCAGTAAATTTCTCCCATACGGGCGTCAATAGCAACCAAAACATTTGTTGCATTTTTCAGACGAAATGCGCCCTGAGCCATCGTTTTCAGAGAAGAGACACCGATCATTGGTAAGTCAGCCCCTAATGCCAGCCCCTGAGCAATACCGACACCAATACGCACACCAGTAAAACTCCCCGGCCCCTGACCAAATGCTAAAGCATCCAGTTGTTGTAATTTTATATCGTTCTTGGACAATACTGCCTCTACCATAGGCAGAATACGTTGAGTGTGTTCCCGTGGGGAAATCTCAAACTGTGCCTCAATGTGGCCATCATTCCAAAGTGCAACAGAACAAGCTTCGGTTGCTGTATCAATAGATAAAATCCGTATGGACATGCCTTAACTCCGGCAAGAATAGAATTCAAGATAAAGGGTTATACTATCATACCCCCAAAGATTTTACCCTGGCTCTGATTGGCGGGATTTAAGAAATGCCACGGCTTTCGACAAATCTCGTGTACGGGGAGATGAAGGCAGACTATTGAGAAAAACTTCACCATACGGGCGCATTACCAATCGATTATCACAAATAACCACCACACCATAATCATCAACATCACGGATCAAACGACCGACACCCTGCTTCAGGCTGAGTACCGCATCAGGGATCTGGATTTCATTAAAAGCATCACCACCCTTAAGCTGACAATCTTCAATCCGCGCTTTAAGGAGTGGATCATCCGGTGCTGTAAATGGTAATTTATCGATAATGACGCAAGATAAAGCATCACCCCGCACATCTACCCCTTCCCAGAAACTGCCAGTCGCCACTAACAAAGCATTACCCGCAGCAAGAAACTGAGATAACAATTGTCCCTTACTGGTTTCACCTTGTACTAATACTGGTAAGGTCATGTTTGCCCGGAACTCTTCTGCCAGACAGCGCATCATTTGGTGGGAAGTACACAGGAAAAAACAGCGGCCCTTATTGCTTTCGATTAACGGCTTTAACATACCAGCCAACAATTTCGCTCCGCCATGCTGATTAGGCGATGGCAAATGACGAGGAACGCATAATAACATTTGGCGTTGATAATCAAACGGACTAGGAAGGAGTAATGTCTGAGCCTGTTTTAACCCCAAACGTGCCATGAAATGTTCAAGCTGCTCATTAACCGATAACGTTGCCGATGTGAAAATCCAACAACCAGCTTGTTCACGGATCATTTCACTGAATTTTTCGGACACAGACAAAGGCGTTAATGCTAATAAAAAATGCCGGCCATAGCTTTCAAACCAATAACTATAATTAGGTATTTCAACATCAATCAGCCTCTTGAGACGATTACGGTAGATCGTTGCTCGTTCAAAGGCAGCGTCCAGCATCGCTGAACGTCCTAAAGAGAGTTTCATTACGTCATAACAAAGCTCCAGTGCATCATCCAATCGCACCAATGCACGCTTTATATGCTGTTGTTGCAATGCTTCACGGAAATTACCCCGATAACTATTTTCTCCGAGTGATAAACGAAAATCCTGTGTACTTTGACTCAGGCGATCTGCACTTTTCTGTAATTGAGCCTGATCCCTGACTTCAGTGCGATAAGCTATGATGATATCCCGTGATAAATCCAGCAATTGGCGACTACTCAGTTGCTGACCAAAGTATTGGCTGGCAATATCGGGGATTTGATGAGCCTCATCAAAAATCATCACCTCTGCCCGTGGAATTAATTCACCAAACCCGGTATCTTTGACGACCACATCCGCCATAAACAGATGATGGTTGACGATAACAACATCTGCCTCCATCGCCCTGCGGCGGGCTTTCAGAACGAAACACTCCTGATAACTCGGACAATCCCGGCCAAGACAATTATCGTTAGTACTTGTTACCAATGCCCAGACAGCACTGTCTTCGGCAATCTGATGACAACGGCTGGTATCTCCATCTTCAGTTTGAGATGACCAGCTTTTCAGCTTAATCACTTCTGATAGCATTTCAGGCTCAAGCTGAGAGCCACCCATTGATTGCTGTTCAAGACGCTCAAGACATAAATAATTTGAACGCCCTTTTAATAACGCCAAACGACCAGAAAATTTCAACGCATCAGCGATAGCGGGCAGATCACGATTATAGAGCTGATCCTGTAATGCTTTGGAGCCTGTGGAAATAATCACTTTCTTGCCCGAACGCAATGCGGGCACCAGATAAGCAAAAGTTTTTCCCGTTCCAGTACCCGCTTCTACCACTAATTGCTGTTGCTTTTGAATTGCTGCTGTAATGGCAGAAGACATTTCCCGCTGAGCATCACGGGGTTTGAAACCTTGTATGGCTTTGGCAAGTACGCCATTTTTCACAAAATCGTCTGACACAGATCGTCTCTTTCAAATGAACTTACTATAAAATAATCAATATAAACAAAAAATAAAAAAATAGAACACATATACATCTATATGTATGCACACAAATATGTGCAACACTCGATATGGTATATAGCAGTTGATTTTACACTATCAGGCAGAAAAAACCGGGATCATTTTCAAGGCGACAATGAGGAAAGGAAATTGCTATCACTATTGCTATAGGGCAGAAATCTGCCCTTTTACGTGCGGGATACTCCCGTATCTTTTCCATGTGGCAATTGTAAACATTTTTTATTCATTATTATCCCATCATTAATTAAATGCTGAGATGACAATTTCTAATATCATATAGGTTATTTTCAGCTATCGACTTTAGATTATAAAAATTATTTTAAACAGAAAGTTAAAAATTTAAATAGATAGTTAACAAATCTTAATTGGCTTATATAAAAACCTCAAAATACATCAAGACAAATCAATAAGAAAACTATTTACTCACACCAACAAAAATCAATTAGTAAAAATTTAATATAATAATAAGAATAACCTTAAAAAACAGTTAAAATAAATGATAAACACATTACATAACTTAAGCATTGAGAATTGCAAAATTTAAAACTAAATTATTTCTATTTCATATTACAGGTATTTCTAACAAAACCATTCCTAAGACAGAATGTTGGAGGTAATACTATGTATGATTGGTCTGGAACTGTTCCGGCTAACCTTGAGCAAGGTCAACCCACAGGTCTTTTACTTAAGACAGGAGATATAATATCTATTATTGCCAGAGGATGGATAAAATACGGTTACGACAATAATATGTTGTCCGCACCTCAAGGTAGCATCCATCAATACACAGGAACAAGATACACCCTCATTGCAAAAATCGGGAACAAAATGTACAAAATTGGTAATGGCGTACTTCATAAGACAGTTCCCGTAGATGGCGAATTGATACTTATGTTCTCTGATGATCAAGGCCGATATTTCGATAACTCAGGCAATTTCCTTGTTGATGTAAAAATAGAATCACGCTATGCGTCAAATTATCTTGAGGAGATATAATAAATTTTGATGCCTTTCAACCCGCAGCTTTCTGCGGGTTCATATCAATCTCACCGATTCTTCCGGCATCATAGGCAATCCGCTTCTGTTCTTTGCTACCGTAGCCACGTGCGTACCGGCTCTTGCCTTGCTGGTGATTCTGCCGGCCAATATGAAGATGATTTTCTTTAATTAAAAGTAGTTTTCAATAAAATAAGGCAGAATTATGCCAAGACTGAATAGCAATCACCAGCCAATTCAGTATAAAAACTGTATAAATTAACAGGAGATTTAATGACTATTGAACACATTGATCCGGATACCCGCTGGTCAGAAGCGGTTATCCACAATGACACGATTTATTATACCAGTGTGCCAGAAAATCTGGATGGGGACATTACTGAGCAAACAGCCGATACACTGGCTGCAATTGATATCATGTTGCAGCGTCTGGGCTCTGACAAGAGTAAAATCATTGATGCCACGATTTTTCTGGCAGATAAAGCCGATTTTGGCGGCATGAATGCAGCATGGGATGCCTGGGTTGTTGCGGGAAGTGCCCCTGTGCGTTGTACTGTTCAGGCTGAACTGATGAACCCAAAATACAAAGTGGAAATCAAGATTATCGCTGCTATCTAAACGTCACATTTGATTTATGGCATTGAAAAAGATCTGCTCATTCAATGCCATTTTGTAGATTTTATGGACTGAACTTATGCCATTTTGATCATAATCATACCGATCAACAATAACACAATTCCTCCCCAACCTTTAAAGTTCAGACGTTGATTAAACATGATCCAGCCTGCCGCAACTGTGGCAATAATTCCGAATGCTCCCCAGAGTGCATACGCGATGGAAAGTTCAATACCTTTTACTGCTTGTGCCAATGCACTAAACGCGCCTAAAACTGCCACCAGCGATAAAACCCCAATCCAGAAGCGCTGAAAACCATTGGAAAGCTTCAATAAAATATTCGCCACAATTTCCAAAAAAACGGCCAAAATTAAAAAAGCAGCATGCCACCATTCAAAATGTGTCAACATATTCATGCCTCCTTTTCTTTCATTTGTGGTTTTGGCGCTTTTTTGGTTCCCGCTTTAATCAGTGCTATTCCGACTATCAATAGCGACAGTCCTCCCACTTTCATGGACGAGAGTGATTCGTCAAACCACATCACGCTAAAGGCCGTAATGAAAAGAATACCGATCCCTTCCCATAAGGCATAGGCCACTCCTAAAGCGACTTTTTTAACCGCGATTGCCAATAGAATATAAGACGTTGTGATCATAGTATACATCACGAGCATACCGGTAAAATCACCGGAAACACTGGCTTGCTTCATGGACAACGTACCAATGACTTCTGTCACAATCGCCAGTGCAAGAAATATCCAATAAATCATTTTTTCTCCTGAACATACCTTATAAGTATGCCAAGACATCAAACCATTAATGCCAATAAAATCATCTGAAAATGCGATATCAAAATGAGCTTGATAGCTTGATGTTTTGGCAAAAAAATTAAGTGACTAATAAATAACTATTTTCCGGAGGAAACCGGTTAACAGGAGAAACACCCTAAAGTGCGCCGCACCAATAGTGTTCACTGGATAAGATTGCAGAGAGAAATAAGACGTGAGTATTACTTTGGATTTTAGCACTACGTTGAATTTTGACGCTTTTGGCGTTATTCATGATATTTTATTCTTTCGTCACACGATAATCACTGTGTGATATACTACGAACCCTCATATTGGTGGTGTAATTAATTGCCCTATATATCTAGCATATTCAAGCGATAAACACAATTGGCGGGCAAGATTTTAATCTAAACAACTAACCCGTTTCAGTTGGCTGAAACAGTTTGCGAGGCAAGATATGATCTGTAGCACCAAACTCTAACACAGGAGACTTTCTGGGACGATAATGTCCACTCCGATTATTCCACTTGGTTAATATGCCCCCTGTGAAATAAAGCTCTCCAGCCAATAATACAGGATATCTTGTATAATCAATGTCATCATCGTTTGGGAGTGGCTGACTGGCATCATGGTGATACCATAAAATCCTGCCTTTGATCAGTGAAGTATGACCAACCAAAGGCCTTTTGGAATCATAAGCACTGCATATAACGAGCCGGGGCATATCAGAATATATAACGTACAGGTAAAGCCCATCAGGAATATGAGTCTCTACTGAGTCCATCCTTTTCATCACATAACAATAATTTTCAGCTGGTTGCTTTTGTTCTTGCTCTGCTCCAGACCAACATTGTTTAAATATACTTAACTTAGACCAATGTCGTTTAGGTGCTTTGGATTCAGGACAAACCCGCTCAAGTATATATATTTTATCTAAACTTTCGTGTGGCTGCTGGTAATGAGGTTTAAGCTTTCCGGCTCTTGGTTTGTGGGTAGTATCAAATTCATCCAGGCAGTTGTGGTTGATTATTCTGGCTCTTTTTTCATAAATTGCACGCAAGCTTGTTAACGCATCTTCTGGTGCATCTTTGTCATAACTCTTTATTCGTTCAGAAAGCCACTGATCTTTGACGTCTATTCTACTTCCGCACCTGTCTTTTATTCGATTTACCTGTTCACGATTTAACGCCCACTGGCTATGCCAAGTTTTTTTGTTATCATCACGCATATTCTACTCTTACTTTTTCTAATCATTCTCACTGAATTTCAATCAAAAAATTTCTTAATACGATTAAAAATGCTTTTATCTTCAATACAATCTAACTCTATATGGTGTTTTGGATCTCTGTTCATCAATTTTCTTGCATACCTCAATTCTGAATAGGTAATTGGAGAACAATGATCCTTAGAAGCAATATCACTATAATCACAATGTCGCCAATTAGAATGAAATTTCCTTTCATCTATATTAGATTTTACGTCATGTTTCTCTAAGCAATTATTATTCTCCATATAAAACCTTAACCCTTTAATTGGTGAATCTTCTTTTTTAGCTTCCTCCTCAATCCAGTCAATAGCCAATTTCGATATCTTCCTCCAATAAGATTTCAAAAAAGCCGTATTGATCATATCCATGTGTGAAAAATCTTCACTAGTATTATCTTTTGTTCCTTGTATTTTCTTTTCGAGATTTAAAATTTTTTTAATTCCCTTTTCATCACTTTTAATATAATTCTTAAAAACACCAAGAGTAAGAGAATTATTTTTAAGTCTATTCCATGTTTCTCTGTCCCTATTATCTACTACCATTCCTTTTTTTGTGTTTTCATCTTGCTCATGCCTTTGACATATATATTCAAATCCAGCATTCTTTGCTAAGAAACTCGCCTTATAGTCATCATAAAATTTCCCACTACCATATTTATTACGGTTTTCCTCCCTCCGGATAAAAGTATCATGATGTGATATCATATAAAAATTTCTTTTTAAAAACATACTCCAGCTATTCAACATATAATAAATGGCATTGACTGATATCATAGAACTAAATTTATTCATTTCTAATTGTGTCAATGTATAATCGTCACGTTTACTTCCTTTACTGATATAAGACATATAACAATAAAAAACCATGAGGGAATGACTTTTGTCTTCTTGTTTTAACAAATATGGAGACACTCCCCCATTCTTTATAAGATTATTAAACACATCAAAAACTTTTTCCCTATTAAAATCCAGCCCTATTGCATGATTCAAAAGATCTATAGTTATATATACATTATCATCTTTACTACTGTTCTGATTGTATAATTTTTTTAAATAATCCCTTCTCTTATCATCAAGACCAAAAACAATCATGATATTTTTTTTCATAACAACCTCAAAAAATTAATATTTATATTAACAAATTAATAGAGTCAAAAATATTTATTAATATAAATAACATTCCCTATAGCTATTTAATGCCAATACTGAAGACGTATTAATGTTATAAAGTGAAGGATAATATTTTACTACTTTATTTTCTATGATTTTTTATAATGTGCCATATCTATGAATATCCGTCAAATAGGTTTGCAATATGTTATAGTAAAAAATAATATATTGTAACTATTTTTTATTCCTATAGTCAGGATAAATTTCTTTGAATTAACAGGTTCAGAAATGAGTGACAAAATTCGGATAGAAATTTTTTAAATGTGAAGTATTTCAAGAAATTGAAAAAGAATAAATGGCAGAAGATCTGACTGCGATTGCAGTCAGATACTATATCAGACACTATAATAGTAAAAAATACAGTGTGTTATTCAAATTCGTTCCATGAACGTCCATCACGGGTGATCATGGCAATGGAAGCAACTGGCCCCCAGGTTCCTGCCTGATAAGGTTTTGGTGGTTCGTTATCCGCTGCCCAAGCATCCATGATGGAATCAACCCATTTCCAGGCTTCTTCCACTTCATCCCTACGGACGAATAGCGCCTGAATACCGCGCATTGCTTCCAGCAGCAAGCGTTCATAAGCATCAGCAAGATGGGTTTGATTGAATGTTTCAGAGAAACTCAAATCAAGCTTAGTTGTCTGCAAACGGTGTTTGTGCTCCAGCCCCGGCGCTTTGTTCAAGACTTCAATATCAATACCTTCATCCGGCTGCAAACGGATCGTTAGTTTATTCTGCGGTAGCTGTTGGTAGGACTCAGCAAACAGATTCAATGGCGGCTCTTTGAAATAAACCACAACTTCAGAGCATTTTGCCGGTAAACGCTTACCTGTTCTCAGGTAGAAAGGAACACCTGCCCAACGCCAGTCATCAATATCAACACGAACGGAGACAAATGTTTCAGTTTTACTGGCCTTATTTGCGCCCTCTTCTTCCAGATAACCCGGCACTTTTTTACCATGCACGAAACCAGCGGTGTATTGTCCGCGAACGGTTTTTTCCCGCACGTTGGTTTGATCAATCCGGCGTAATGAACGCAATACCTTAACTTTTTCATCACGAATACGATCTGCGGACAGATCAGACGGAGGTGACATAGCAATCATAGTCAAGATTTGCAGCAAATGATTCTGGATCATGTCGCGCATCTGACCGGCCTGATCGAAATACCCCCAACGCCCTTCAATACCTACCTCTTCGGCAACTGTGATTTGCACATGGTCTATCGTGCGATGATCCCAGTTATTAACAAACAGAGAATTGGCAAAACGTAATGCCAGCAAGTTCAGTACCGTTTCTTTACCCAAATAATGGTCAATCCGGTAGATCTGATTTTCATTGAAATATTTTGCCACTTCATCATTAATGGCACGGGAAGAGGCGAGATCTGTGCCCAGTGGTTTTTCCATCACAACACGATTGGGTTCTTGATTCAATCCCGCTGCGCCCAATCCATGACATACTGCACCAAATGTACTGGGTGGCATAGCGAAGTAATGGATAGCCGGCAATTTATCCTGGTTGAGAATTTTCGCCAGCCGGGTGAAATGTTCTGTTTCATTCACATCCAAATTGCAAAATTCCAGACGTGAACTGAGTTTCTTCCACAATTCCGCATCCAGTTTTTCGGACATAAATGTTGTTAACGCTTCCTCAACTACCTTTGTATAGGCTTTTTTATCCCAGTCAGCGCGACCGACCCCGATAATCCGGGTATCCGGATGGATATAACCCGCTTTTTCCAACTGGTAAAGGGAAGGCATCAATTTCCGGCGTGCTAAGTCTCCTTTCGCCCCAAAAATCACCAAATCACAAGCCTGAGCTGTAGACGTCACCGCCATGTTGCATCTCCTCAATTACGGGATATTGTAATTTTTTTACAGAACTCGCAGGTAATGTACTCTTTTGATTATATGCAGTAAACACCTCATTCTTCGATAATGATGACTTGCATGAATCTCATTTCCCTGCTTTCTGTGCATAAATTTTTATATTTCATATTGTATTATGAATGATATTTGTATAGGAAAGCGGCAATTAATTGAAAATTCACAGCGCATAAGAAGTAATCTTACCAAATTGAAAGTTAGATGTTTGTCATATTTTCATGAAAAATATCAAGTTATTTACTTTTCCCTCTGCCAGCTTTCAGTAACAAGTAGTATATTTTCACAAAAATTACATAGATTTCTCCTGTTAATGAAATCGTTAAAACCGAGGTTGAACTGCGTCTTATGAACATACTAGAACAACTCCAAAATAGTCTTGATGTTTTGAGTAAGTCTGAAAAAAAGGTTGCGCAGGTCATTCTTGATTCACCACATACTGCCATCCACTCAAGTATTGCCACGCTGGCAAAAATGGCGAATGTCAGTGAACCTACGGTTAATCGCTTTTGTCATCGCCTGAATACTAAAGGCTTTCCTGATTTCAAATTACATCTGGCACAAAGTCTGGCGAATGGCACACCTTATGTGAATCGCAATGTGGAAGAAAGTGACAGCGTCATATCTTATACCAATAAAATTTTTGAATCGGTAATGGCTAATCTGGAAACGATCAAAAGTAATCTAGATATCACAGCCATTAACCGGGCCGTTGACTTACTGACACAAGCAAGGAAACTCTCTTTTTTTGGTTTAGGGGCATCTGCTGCCGTAGCGCATGATGCCATGAACAAATTTTTCCGCTTTAACATCCCTGTCAGCTATTTTGATGATATCGTTATGCAACGGATGAGCTGTATCAACAGTACTGAAGGTGATGTTGTTGTACTTATTTCCCATACAGGCCGTACTAAAAATCTGGTGGAGCTCGCCAGACTGGCTCGTGAAAATGACGCAACTGTTATCGCCATCACGTCAACAGGTTCACTACTGGCACAAGAAGCCAGCCTCTCTATTCTGCTGGATGTTCCCGAAGACACTGATATTTATATGCCAATGGTTTCCCGAATTGCTCAACTGACCATCATTGATGTACTGGCAACGGGTTTTACATTACGCCGGGGCTCAAAATTCCGAGATAACTTGAAGAAAGTCAAAGAAGCATTACGAGATTCGCGATTTGATAAGCATGACTAAAGCAGGGAAATAGACTGTGTTTTTGTTCACTATTTATCAACTCTCCAGCCTGATAGCATAATGGAAAGTTTATCCCCGTCAGTATCATTTATATTATGGGGTTGATAATCAAAAAAAGTTGCATAGTTATCTCACGGTAATCAGAAATCCATACTTCACAGGTCAACGGAGTTAATACATGTCCAGACGGCTCAGAAGAACTAAAATCGTCACTACACTTGGCCCTGCTACAGATCGTGACAACAACTTAGAGAAAGTGATCAATGCGGGAGCCAATGTTGTCCGCCTTAATTTTTCTCATGGTACAGCAGAAGATCATATCCAGCGCGCAAATAGAGTGCGGGAAATTGCCGCTCGTTTGAGTTGCCACGTAGCTATCCTTGGTGATCTCCAGGGTCCCAAAATACGTATTTCTACCTTTAAAGAAGGAAAAATATTTCTGAATGTCGGAGATAAATTCCTGCTTGATGCTAATCTGGGCAAAGGCGAAGGTGATAAAGAAAAAGTCGGAATTGATTACAAAGGATTACCATCCGATGTGACGCCCGGTAATATCCTGTTACTGGATGATGGCCGGGTTCAATTAAAAGTCCTGGATGTTCAGGGCATGAAAGTGTTTACAGAAGTTACTGTGGGTGGCCCTCTTTCCAATAACAAAGGTATCAATAAACAGGGGGGTGGTTTATCCGCCGAAGCACTGACAGAAAAAGACAAAGCAGATATCATCACTGCCGCAAAAATTGGGGTTGATTATCTTGCTGTTTCTTTCCCCCGTTCTGCTGAAGATCTGAATTATGCCCGACGCCTGGCACGTGATGCCGGTTGCGAAACACAAATTGTTGCCAAAGTTGAGCGCGCTGAAGCTGTCAGCAACGATGCAATCATTGACGAAATCATTCTGGCATCAGATGTTGTCATGGTAGCTCGTGGCGATTTAGGTGTTGAAATTGGTGATCCTGAGTTGGTCGGTGTTCAGAAAAAGTTGATTCGTCGTGCCCGTCAACTGAATCGTGTCGTAATCACAGCAACCCAGATGATGGAATCCATGATCACTAACCCGATGCCAACACGCGCAGAAGTTATGGACGTCGCCAACGCTGTACTTGATGGTACTGATGCGGTGATGCTGTCTGCGGAAACTGCTTCAGGTCAATATCCGGCAGAAACTGTCGCGGCAATGGCTCAAGTCTGCCTGGGCGCAGAAAAAATGCCGGACATCAATGTATCCAAACACCGTATGGATATTACATTCGACAGCATTGAAGAAGCTATTTCGATGTCTGCCATGTATGCAGCCAATCATCTAAAAGGCGTCAAAGCGATTATTGCCATGACCGAATCAGGCCGTACAGCGCGCATGATGTCTCGTATCAGTTCCGGCTTACCTATTTTCTCCATGTCACGCCATGAATCTACCCTGAATCGCACTGCATTATACCGTGGTGTTACTCCGGTTTATTGTAGCGACCACATTGATGGTATCGCCGCAGCAAGTGAAGCTGTCAGTCGCCTGCGTGATAGAGGTTATTTAACTTCCGGAGATTTAGTGCTGGTTACTCAAGGGGATCAAATGGGAACTATCGGCAGTACCAATACCTGCCGGGTGCTCGAAGTAGAATAAGAAAGTGAATTAAATAGAATAGTTAAGAAAATTATTCTGCGCGCTTCTGAAAGTAGCGCGCAGAATGTATTAATTCTGTTCAGCTACCAGAATCGCCTGTGTATCCGGCTCCAGCGCTTCGAATACATGTTCCTGATCTGCCGGATAGCAGATGTAATCACCTTCATTTAATTCTTCTGGTGCTTCTGTTGGCCCGACAAATGCCCGGCCTTTAGTGACAATAATGTGCTCCACTGAACCTGGTGGATGTGGTTTAGAAACGCGATCTGCTCCCGGCTGAGTCATCAACAGATAAATGTCACGACGCGCACCCGGTGGGCAAGTTGCCAGTAAAACTACCTGATAGTTCGCCTGCTCTGCTGTTATTTTAGTGCCCTCACCACGTCTAATCACCTGCGTTTTGTTACTTTGTGGCTCCAGCAAACGGGCAAAAGGAATATTCAACGCTACACACAATGCCCAGAGTGTTTCAAGACTGGGGTTCCCGTTACCCGCCTCCAATTGTGACAACGTAGATTTTGCAATATCCGCACGCCGGGCAACCTCTGCCAGAGAAAGGCCAATGCGTGCACGCTCACGAGCTAAGCTCTTCGCAATTATGCTGATTGGCTGTGTCATATTATGGCTCCAATGTTCATTAAAACGAACAAAATGTTCGTCTTGATTTGCATTTTTATTTTGTCCATTATAATGAAATTTAGTTCGATATGGGTAAAAATAGATGTTCACTCACCATTTCTTCTCCTGCCTGAAAGGAGACATTAAAAAAGCGATATTTCTAGTTTGTCTGGCTGTAGGTGTGGTTGGTGTTTCTTACGGTTCACTGGCTACCGCTTATGGTTTTCCTTTATGGGTTCCTGTTACCTTATCTATTTTAGTGCTGGCAGGAGCATCCGAATTTATGTTTATTGGTATTGTTGCCAGCGGTGGTAATCCACTTGCAGCGGCCGCAGCGGGTTTATTAGTGAATGCCCGCCATTTACCCTTTGGGGTGGCAGTACGCGAATTAGTCGGAAATCGCATGGCAAAGTTTTTAGGCAGCCATATTATGAACGATGAAAGTGTGGTATTCGGAATGTCGCAAGCAACTGCCGAACAACGTAAGGCTGCATACTGGCTATGTGGTATCGGTGTCGCCATACTCTGGCCACTCGGCACTCTAATTGGCAGTACGGTTGGCAAATTTATTCCAGCGCCAGAAACTATTGGTCTGGACGCTGTTTTCCCGACAATTTTGCTGGCAATGGTGATCCCTTCATTCAAAAATAAAACCTCGCTTATTCGCGCTTCTAGTGGCGCGGCAATTTCACTTTCTGCCATACCTTTTGTACCAGTGGGGTTACCAGTATTGCTGTCACTACTGGGTTTACTGGCGAGGAAAAAATAATGGCAGACTATACCCTGATTATTATTGGTATTGCGATTCTGTCGCTAGGTACTTATTTAATGCGCTTCGGTGGAGCAAAACTGGGGAACAGGCTTACATTATCTGAACGTTCTCAGGCCCTTCTTTCCGATGCTGCAACCACGTTGTTATTCTCTGTAGCACTTGCCGCCACTTTTTACGAAGGTGAACATTTTGCTGGTATGGCACGCGTAATAGGTGTGGCTATTGCAGTATTTCTTGCCTGGAGAAAAGTGCCACTGATTATAGTGATTCTGGCAGCCACGCTCATAACGGCACTACTACGCTATGCGGGAATAAACTAAAGAAAGTGCATGAAATAGAAGTAAAAATTCAGGGGCAACATACTGCCCCTTTCAATGACCAGATCAGAGATCATTCCTTTTATAAGGCTCGATATCCCCTTCTTTCCGTGTCTTGAGTAGTTTCAATATCCAGGTATATTGTTCAGGGTTAGGCTTTACCAACTCTTCCAATTCCTGATTCATACGGCGGGCAATATAAGCATCATCCTGCCCTGCGATATCATCCATAGGTGGGCGAATATAAATATCCAACTGGTGAGTTTCACAATTATAAACCGGGAACAGAGGAACAATGGCAGCCCTACAAACTTTCATCAAACGACCGACAGCAGGCAACGTTGCTTTATAAGTCGCAAAAAAAATCAACAAACTCGCTGTGCTCTTCGCCATGATCCTGATCAGGCAGATAATACCCCCAGAATCCCTGACGTACTGATGCAATAAAGGGCTTTATTCCCGCATCACGAGAATGAAGACGCCCGCCAAAATGGTAACGAGCCTTGTTCCACAGATAATCTGCTACCGGATTGCTCTGATGATGAAACATTGCTGATACTGTCTGCCCACGAGCGGCTAATAACATAGCAGGAATATCCACAGCCCAACCATGTGGAACCATAAAAATCACATTCTTGCCCTGCTCTTTTAAAGCGTGAATGATCTCCTCACCATACCACTGAGTTCGCTTAAGCGTAGACACTGCACCTCTCAAATAAAGTTCCGCCAGCATGACAAAAGATTGTGGTGCTGTGGCGAACATCTTATCGATTAATATTTCACGCTGCTGTTCCGACAGTTCAGGAAAGCAATACAGAAGATTAATTTTCGCTCTTTGCCGGGCACTTTTTGCTTTTCTGCCTGCCCAGATACCAATTCTGGCCAGAAATGGATCACGCCATTTAACCGGGATATAAGCTAAGCCCGCCAATATCCCTACACCAGCCCAAAGCCCCCAATAACGAGGATGCAAATAAGATAAATGAAACGTTGGGATGTAACCCAATTTACTATCTGTATCTTTCTCTCTATTCATGAGCTAACTCTGATGGTTCCGACATAGACTTCCAATACCCGCTTTCAATGTATTTTTTCCTAATATATCTGTTCCCAGGTATGTTTGTTTTCAACAAAAATAACATAAAGCGGATGATATCAATCATCCGCTTTATGTGTTAGTAACCTGAGCTTTTTAATTCAACGACAGTTTTGGTTTAACCTCTTTAACCATCGCGATATATTCCGAACGTTCTTTACCACTTAATCCGCCCGAACGAGGCAGTTTTGCAGTAAGCGGATTAACGGGTTGCTGATTATCCCAAAACTCAAAGTGTAAGTGAGGGCCTGTTGAACGACCAGTATTACCTGATAAGCCAATACGTTCTCCACGCTTCACTTTCTGACCAGGTTTCACCAACAGTTTTCTCATATGCATATATCGGGTTGTATATTGGCGACCATGTCTAATGGCGATGAAGTTGCCTGCGGCACCATCAAATTTGGCAACGATAACTTCTCCGTCACCAACAGCCAAAACGGGCGTTCCTACAGGCATAGCAAAATCAACCCCTTTATGAGCTGTAACCCGTCCTGTGACAGGATTTAAACGACGAGGATTAAAAGGAGAAGATACCCTGAATTGTTTTGTTGTTGGAAAACGTAAGAAACCACGTTCCAAACCTGATGCGTTACTATCGTAGAAGCGACCATCTTCTGCACGGAAAGCGTAATAATTATTACCGCCACTTTGCAAACGAACACCCAATAGTTGGCTCTGTTCACTTTTCCCATCAAGCATTTCACGGGACATCAATACAGAAAACTGATCACCTTTACGTAATCGACGGAAATCTATCTGCCATTGTAATGCTTTGGTCACTTCCCTTGCTTCACTACTGGTTAAACCAGCCGACAAAGCACTTCCCGTGAAACTGCCATCCACAGCACCTGTAATGACACTATTTATCCATTCTCCCTTCTGATATTCCTTTGTCTCTTTGAAAACATCACCCTCACGGGTATAAATGCGTGTTTCACGACGCGATACTCCCCAAGTTAACGTTTTCAGACTGCCATTATCGTCAATAGTCCATGATAATGACTGACCAATATTTAAATCACGCAGGGCCTTATTTTGATTTGCTAACAAAGCGATATCAGACGAATCTATACCAAACTGGTTTAAAATAGAACTGAGAGTATCACCATTGGAAACAACGTACTGGTGGGGAATATTTGCCGTTGTATCAGTGCCACTCTCCTCATCCCTGATTCCCTCATCCGAGAATTGTTCATTACCATCACCTATCGTGTCATCTGTCGCATCAGGGATACTATCGGGAGTTGTGAGGATAATGTTCCCCGTTCTTTCCATTCTTTCTTCTTGTTCGTGATAAACAACCGGCCGCCACACAGCTACAGCCAAAGTAACCAAAGTCAGAGAACCAAGCATGATCTTGTGTGGCTTAGGCAGGTTGTTATATACCAGAACGATAGTTTTAACTATCTGCTGCACTAATAAAATTCCTTATTATACTAATTCAGGCAGCCAAGGTATTGCTCCGACAGTTGAGTTATAAATTTCATATAACTGTCTTTATTCAATACGATGCCACTTCCCAATGGGTCAAGTGTTCCAATACGCACATTAGTACCTTTTGCTACGGCATGAATGACGGCTGGCCTGAATTGAGGTTCAGCAAAAATACACTTTGCTTTTTGCTCAACCAATTGTGTTCGTATGTAATGTAGTCTTTGCGCACCAGGTTGTATTTCAGGGTTCACAGTAAAAACACCCAATGGTGACAACTGATAGTGTTTTTCAAAGTAACCATAAGCGTCATGAAAAACGAAATATCCCTGTCCTAACACGGGTTGCAGAATATGGCTAATATTCTTGTTAGTTTGTACAAGCTGTCCATTGAATTTACGTAGGTTTACTTCTAGTTGTTGTTTCTGTTGAGGATACTGCTCAACAAGCCGGGAATATATCGCCTGAGCGGCTTTCTCAGCAATTTCTGGTGACAGCCAAATATGCATATTATATTGGCCGTGGTGGTGATGTTCGTGATCGGTTTCATGTTTATGCTGATTCGATTCATTTGAATCATGTTCATCTTCGCTATTTTTTAGTAATAGAGGTTTAATAGTAGGTAAACCAGCCAATTCCAATTGTTTATTCTGTGCAATTTTTTCTATTGGCTTTGCTAAAAATGTTTCCATATCCGGGCCAATCCAGACAACCAAATCCGCCTGATTAAGTTTGCGGATATCTGAAGGCCTTAAAGCGTAATCATGTGGGGAAGCTCCATCAGGTAAAAGCACCTGAGTATCTGTTACACCGTCAGCAACCGCGGCAGCAATAAAGCCTAGTGGTCGGATAGATGTGACGACATCTGCCTGAGCAGAGTAATTAATACCCACTGTTAATACAGTAACCAATGCTGCCTGGCGAAAAAATGTATGCGCGTATTTTTGTGGTTTGTGTAACATAATATGAATATTCCATGCATTGAATCCAAAATTGTTATATTATAACATTCCAATGATTCTGCAAGACACTTTTAACATGTCTGTGATGTAACATGTCAACTATGATCACCCTAAAAAACGTTACGGTTAAATTTGGTAGCCGCAAGGTATTAAACAATATCTCTTTCAACCTTACACAAGGTAAGATCCTAACGTTAATCGGCCCCAATGGAGCAGGCAAATCAACGTTAGTACGCGTCGTTCTGGGTTTAATTCGCCCTACTTCCGGCACTATTGAACACAACTATACGTTAAAGATAGGATATGTCCCGCAAAAACTTAATCTTGATCCCACCTTACCTTTGACCGTTAAACGTTTCATGATGCTAAAACCGGGCGTTAAATCAGCAGATATCACCCCTGTTTTGGAACGAGTCAAAGCCACACATTTATTGCAATACCCCATGCAGAAGCTATCAGGGGGAGAAACCCAACGGGTTTTACTTGCCAGAGCGTTACTCAATCATCCTCAACTTCTGGTTCTTGACGAACCGACACAAGGTGTGGATGTGAATGGTCAGTTAGCACTTTATGATTTAATCAATCAAATCAGAACAGAACTTAATTGTGCTGTCCTTATGGTATCTCATGACCTGCACTTAGTGATGGCAAAAACAGACGAGGTTTTGTGCCTTAATCAACACATTTGCTGTTCAGGTACTCCTGAAGTGGTATCCATGCATCCAGAATTTATTGCGATGTTTGGTCGTCATGGTGCCGAACAACTGGCAGTTTATCGCCATCATCACAATCATCATCACGATCTAAGAGGAAAAATTATTTTGAAAAAGGGTGGAGAGCCACGTTAATGATCGAACTACTATTTCCGGGTTGGCTGGCCGGAATTTTATTGGCAATTGCCGCAGGGCCTCTTGGATCTTTTGTCGTTTGGCGCAGAATGTCCTACTTTGGCGATACACTGGCACATGCATCATTGCTCGGTGTGGCATTCGGATTTTTATTAAATATTAATCCATTTTATGCTGTTATTGCTGTTACGCTGATATTGGCCGTTATTTTAGTCTGGCTGGAAAAACGCCCACAACTCGCTGTTGATACCCTGCTGGGGATCATGGCCCATAGTGCCTTGTCATTAGGCTTAGTGGTTGTCAGCTTTATGACCAGCATCCGGGTTGATCTGATGGCTTATTTATTCGGTGATTTACTCTCTGTGACTTATGAGGATCTCTGGATAATTTCAGCAGGTGTTGCAACTGTTGCGGGGTTATTGGTATGGCAATGGCGTGCTTTACTATCGATGACAGTCAGTCAGGATCTGGCTTTTGTCGATGGTATTCATATTCAGCGGTTACGGGTGTTGTTGATGCTGGTTACTGCACTGACTATCGGGCTGGCAATGAAATTCGTCGGCGCACTGATTATCACCTCTCTGTTAATTATCCCGGCAGCAACGGCTCGTCGTTTCTCTCGTACCCCCGAACAAATGGCAGTTTGTGCTATTGGTATAGGTATGCTCTCTGTTACCGGCGGGTTAACTTTATCTGCGTTTTATAACACACCAGCAGGGCCTTCTGTTGTACTTTGTGCTGCCGTGTTATTTGCATTGAGTTTAACGTGTAAAGCAAGAAATTAATCACTCAGGTTAATAGAAAAATCTCGATTCTCTGATTAGATAAACACAAGGGTTATGATCTTAATGATGATGACCCTTTTTCTTTAAGACCAAATTTCAAGATAAAAGTATCGACACAATAAAATATTCACATTAATTTATTAAAAGTAAAAAGCCCCGCAATTGCGAGGCTGTATTCAAAACACCTGTGTTATTTCACAAGGCGGATAACTTTGGCATCAATCTCAATACTGTTCCAGTCCTTGTCCACTTCGCCTTCGATATGAACTTTATCGGTCGGAGTGATCGTCTGACCCAGCCAGATTTTGTCATCAATATCAACATAAACAGAGCCGCTGTTATCCCTGAACTCATAGAGTTCGTGACCAATCTGTTTAACAATGTTACCTTCCAGAACAACCCATGAGTCATCATGAAGGGATTTTGCTTTCGCAACGCTGGTCAGGCCAAAAGTTGGGCCTTTGAATCCACCCTGAGAATAACCAGTGCTGTCTGGGGAAACAAAACCACCCTGCTGTGCTAAGGCATTAAAAGAAACGATGCTGAAAATGATAACACTCAGTGTTTTTTTCATATTTTTCCCTTTGATTATGTATGCAAATAAAAAACCCCGCAATTGCGAGGCTTAAGAAGTCAAAAAGCTGTGTGGCATTGCTATCACCCTTATTACGATAGCATGACTCTTATGTACACGTTAGTTATTTTTGTATACAAAACCAAATTTAGTTACTCAACGATACAATACCTTGATAATATTATATTCTTAACGAACTAATGTTTTATGTCAGAAGTCCCTTAACTATCCTTTAAGAAAAATTTTTATTACTCTAACAGAAGACATTGCTTACAATTTTGTGTAATCGCCATTCCATATTAGAGTAGTTTTTACTCGCTTTCTTTACTTAAGCCAAAGTGTCGATAAGCATGATTGGTTGCAATACGGCCTCGTGGTGTCCGCTGAATAAACCCTTGCTGGATCAAGAAAGGCTCCAAAACATCCTCTATCGTTTCCCGCTCTTCACCAATTGCTGCCGCAAGGTTATCCAAACCAACCGGCCCCCCCATAAATTTATCAATAATGGCAACCAGCAACTTACGGTCAAGGTAATCAAAGCCCGCTGAGTCCACGCTTAGCATATCAAGGGCTTTCGCGGCAATGTCGCCGTTAACGGAACCATCACCTTTTACCTGAGCAAAATCACGTACCCGACGCAGCAAGCGGTTTGTTATACGAGGAGTTCCACGGGAGCGCATCGCAATTTGCCTTGCTCCATCATCTGAAATATTTAATCCCATATAACGGGCGCTGCGGGAAACGATGCTTTGCAAGTCATCCACATTATAAAATTCAAGGCGTTGCACAATACCAAACCGATCGCGCAAGGGAGAAGTCAAAGATCCTGCACGTGTTGTTGCCCCGACCAAGGTAAACGGAGGTAGATCAATTTTGATTGAACGGGCTGCCGGGCCTTCTCCAATCATAATATCCAGCTGATAATCTTCCATTGCCGGATAAAGAATTTCTTCTACAACCGGAGACAAACGATGGATTTCATCGATAAACAGAACATCATGAGGTTCAAGGTTTGTCAACATGGCGGCAAGATCCCCTGCTTTTTCTAATACCGGCCCTGAAGTTGTGCGGAGATTAACCCCCATTTCGTTGGCAACAATATTTGCCAGGGTGGTTTTGCCCAATCCGGGCGGGCCAAAAATCAGCAGATGATCCAGCGCGTCTCCCCTCTGCCGCGCAGCCTGAATAAAGATCTCCATCTGCTCACAAACATGAGGTTGACCAACATATTCAGACAACAATTTAGGCCTGATAGCACGATCAATAGCTTCATCATCTTGCAGAACTTCTGCTGAGACCAGACGGTCAGCTTCAATCATCACTTAACTCCTGCAATTACAGAGCCGCACGAAGCGCTTCCCGGATCAGTGTTTCACAATCTGTACCCGGTTTAGCGACTTTATTGACCATCCGGCTGGCTTCCTGCGATTTATATCCCAATGAAACTAATGCTGCCGCTGCTTCTGCTTCAATATCAGCATCAGAATTGGCCGCCTGAGTTGCCGCTGGCAAATTAATGTCATTATTTTGATTAAACAGATCACCCTTAAGCCCCTTAAAGCGATCTTTCATTTCTACCACTAACCTTTCTGCTGTTTTTTTACCGACTCCGGGCAGTTTAACCAGAGAAGTAATCGCTTCCTGCTCAATAGCTGTCACGAATTGCTGGGCAGACATACCAGAAAGGATCGCCAGCGCCAGTTTCGGCCCGACACCATTGACTTTAATCAGTTCGCGGAAAAGTGCACGCTCTTGCTTATCATTAAAACCATATAATAATTGAGCATCTTCACGTACAATAAATTGAGTAAATAAAATCGCTTCCTGGCCGATTTCAGGTAGTTCATAGAAACAGGTCATTGGCATATGAACTTCATAACCTACACCATTCGTTTCCAATAAAACCAATGGTGGCTGTTTTTCCAATACAGTTCCTCTCAAACGCCCTATCACTATTTACCCCCTGAAAATAAAAATAAATGATCCGATACAGCTTATAGCATAAAAAAAGCTGGACGTATATCCAGCCAAAGTTATTTCAGACGCCCTCGCGTCAAATTTAACCGTGGATTGCCTACACGGAGTAAATTTTGGCTCAGATGACAATGTGTAATTGCAATCGCTAAGGCATCTGCCGCATCAGACTGTGGATTGGCCGATAGTTTCAGCATCGAACGTACCATATGCTGAACCTGGCTTTTATCTGCTGCACCAGTTCCAACAACTGTCTGTTTGACTTGACGCGCCGCATACTCAAATACAGGAATGGATTCATTAACCGCAGCCACAATCGCTACACCACGAGCCTGCCCCAGTTTCAAGGCGGAATCTGCATTTTTTGCCATAAAAACTTGCTCTATTGCAAAAGCATCAGGTTGGAATTGGGTAATAATTTCGGTAATTCCTGCATAGATCCGCTGCAAACGACTGGGAAGATCATCAACTTTTGTTCGAATGCAACCACTACCTAGATAAATAAGTTGTCGTCCCTGCTGGCGGATAACACCATACCCTGTCACTCTGGAACCAGGGTCAATACCAAGAATAACCGCCATATCTATTTATTCACCTGTAGTATGGAATAAAAAAAGATGGAATAAAAAAGCATGCAATAAAACGTTAGAGAAAGTGCCCTGACACAAGATGCACTTTCTCTACGCTGTGAATCCTGATGTTGATTACAGCAGAGCTGCAACTTCATCAGAGATTTCACCATTATGGTAAACCTCTTGAACGTCGTCAGAATCTTCAAGCATATCAATCAGACGAAGCAATTTAGGCGCAGTTTCCGCATCCAGTTCCGCTTTGGTAGATGGGATCATAGAAACTTCAGCAGAATCCGCCTTGAAACCTGCTGCATCCAGTGCGTCTTTGACATCACCAAAAGTCTCTGGTGTAGTGTAGACGTCGATCGCACCATCATCATAAGTTTCAACATCATCAGCACCTGCTTCCAAAGCCGCTTCCATTACAGCATCTTCATCCAGACCCGGTGCGTAAGAAATCACGCCCTTTTTGGTGAACAGATAGGCAACAGAGCCGTCAGTCCCCAGATTACCACCCGTTTTGGTAAATGCGTGACGAACATCAGAAACTGTACGATTACGGTTATCGCTCAGGCATTCGACCATTACAGCAGTACCACCCGGGCCATAACCTTCATAAATGATAGTTTCCATATTATCTGACTCGTCGTTACCAACACCACGGGCAATAGCGCGGTTTAAAGTATCACGAGTCATGTTGTTGGACAGTGCTTTGTCGATTGCAGCACGAAGACGTGGGTTAGAAGCAGGATCACCTCCGCCCAGACGTGCAGCGGTTACCAACTCGCGGATAATTTTGGTGAAGATTTTACCGCGTTTTGCATCCTGCGCAGCTTTACGATGTTTCGTATTGGCCCACTTACTATGACCTGCCATGAAAATATCTCCGATAAAACGTTTATTACCCTGCACACCCCAATCTGCTTGCTTTGTTCACTGCAAATTGAAATCCATCAGGTTTGATAGACTAAATAACAAATTCTTCAATTGCCTGCCGATTGCTCCATGACTTCGTCAACTTAGCAGCCTCTTTCGCTACCAGCCACTGATAAGTCAGGTGCTCCGTCAGCAAAATTTCACACTCCTCAGGTAACGCCAGCAAAAACCAATGTTCTTTGTTTCGCGTCACACCGGGAGCATATCGATAACGTAAATGTGAAAAAATCTCATAATAAAGACAGCGCTGACAATCTATCAGCTCAAGATCCGCTCTGGCAATATCAATACCGATCTCTTCCTGTACTTCACGCAACGCTGCCTGATAAGGCTTTTCGTCCTCTTCCAGACTACCGGTAACAGATTGCCAGAAATCAGGATCGTCCCGTCTCTGTAACATTAGCACCCTTTTGCTGTTGGCAGCATAAATAACAACCAGTACAGATTCAGGGCGCTTATAATTCATTATTCGCTCTCTTTTTTGGTAACTGAAATGGCTAACTCTTCCAGTGCCGCCGGATTGGCGTAGCTTGGTGCTTCAGTCATCAGACATGCTGCCGCTGTTGTTTTCGGGAATGCGATAACATCACGGATATTATCAGTATCCGTCAACAACATAACGAGGCGATCCAGACCGAAAGCCAGCCCAGCGTGAGGAGGAGTACCATATTTCAGTGCATTCAGAAGGAAACCAAATTTTTCCTGCTGTTCTTCTTCGTTGATACCCAGAATGCGGAATACCGCCTGCTGCATGTCATTACGATGGATACGGACAGAGCCGCCACCCACTTCGTAACCATTGATAACCATATCATAAGCATTGGCGATGGCAGATTCCGGCTTGTTTTCCAGATCTTCGGCTGACATATCACGTGGAGAAGTAAACGGATGGTGCATTGCAGCCAGCCCGCCTTCCCCGTCGTCTTCAAACATCGGGAAGTCAACAACCCAAAGTGGTTTCCAGTTTGTCAGATCAGTCAGATTCAGATCACGGCCTAATTTCAGACGCAGTGCACCCATTGCATCTGTGACTATATTTTTCTGACCTGCACCGAAGAACAGGATATCGCCATCCTGTGCATTAGTGCGGGACAACAGGGCCTCAACCACTTCTGCGGACAAAAACTTAGCAATCGGGCTTTGGACACCTTCCAGACCTGCGGCACGATTGTTGACTTTCATCCATGCCAACCCTTTCGCACCATAGATGCCAACAAACTTACCGTATTCGTCAATTTGCTTACGACTCAGTTCAGCACCACCCGGTACACAAATTGTTGCCACACGCCCTTTTGGATCGTTTGCAGGTTCTGCGAAAACGGAAAATTCCACTGCTTTGACCAGATCAGCAACATCAACTAATTCCAGCGGGTTACGCAGATCTGGTTTATCAGAACCAAAGCGACGCATAGCTTCAGCAAACGTCATGATTGGGAACGTTCCTAAATCGACACCACGGACTTCCAGCCATAGCTCACGGATCATTCGTTCCATGATTTCACGAACCTGCTCAGAAGTCATAAATGAGGTTTCGACGTCAATCTGAGTAAATTCAGGCTGACGATCTGCACGCAGGTCTTCGTCACGGAAACATTTTACAATCTGATAATAACGGTCAAAACCGGACATCATCAGTAATTGTTTAAACAATTGTGGAGACTGAGGCAGTGCATAAAATTTGCCTTTATGAACACGGCTTGGTACTAAATAATCCCGCGCGCCTTCCGGTGTTGCTTTAGTCAGCATTGGTGTTTCCACATCCAGAAAACCCGCATCATCCATAAAACGACGAACAAAACTGGTGATTTTTGCTCGGTTTTTTAAGCGTTGTGACATTTCAGGACGACGCAGATCAAGATAACGATATTTCAAGCGCTGTTCTTCACTGTTATTCTGATTGCTGTCCAGTGGCAATGGTTCTGAACGGTTGAAGATTTCAAGGCTTTCAGCGAAAACTTCAATTTCCCCTGTCACCATATCTTTATTGATCTGGCTGTCAGGGCGGGCACGTACAGTCCCCGTAATTTGAATACAAAACTCATTACGCAGTTCAGAAGCCTGAGCAAATGCGTCTTTTTTATCCGGATCAAAGAATACCTGAACGATACCTTCGCGATCTCGCATATCAATAAAAATCAGGCCACCCAAATCACGACGACGGTTTACCCAACCACAAAGAGTCACTTTTTGGCCTTCATGGGCCCGGCTCAACTGCCCACAATAATTAGTACGCATACAATATCCTTTTACTCAGCTCGTTATGCATTCTGCTGCGGAAATTTTGGCATTGTTCTTTTAGGAAGAATTGTCAAAAAAGAGGCCATTATACTGGAAATTCTATCCAGAGATAAGGCTATAACACGGTTCCAGCCAAGACAATTTTTTCTATCGGATAAATCAGATAGAATTTATGATTAAGTATCATGATTTATAGCGACAGTTTTACTTTTGAGGTTTATCATCAGTTAGCCGTTTTTGGTTAGGCAATGGAGTTATAAATGATTAGCTCACTTTATATCGTATTGGGCGCACTATTGGTAATTAAACTGTCTTTTGATGTGATTAAGTTAAGAACACAGTATCGGGTTACATATGGTGATGGTGGTTTTTACGAATTACAGACAGCCATTCGCATTCACGGTAACGCTGTTGAATATATCCCTATTTCTCTACTCTTATTATTGATAATGGAGATGAATGGCGCTGCCGTATGGATGCTGCATATTTGTGGCATATTGTTACTTGCAGGCAGGCTATTACACTACTATGGCCTGCACCATCGTGAGTTACGTTGGCGGCGAATGGGCATGATTGCAACATTTATGTCAATGATAATAATGATTGTGGCTAACATATACTATTTGCCCTGGGAACAGATATTTTCTCCCTATTCGTAACCTCTGTTTAACTAATAAATAGTTAACTGACAAAGATGCCAATTATTGATTTGAATTGGCATCTTTATTAGCTGCCTAAAAAGTTCTGTTGGATTAGCTCTTTCTGCCTTTTCTTGCATTCTGTTAGAATAATCAATTCTTAATTGTTTCCAAAATCAATGTTGTTATGTCAAATCAAGATCCTCACAATCAACGGGACAGTCTGTTATCTACTCCAATCGCTAAATTAGGCGACTGGAGTTTTGACGAACGCGTCGCCGAAGTCTTTCCAGACATGGTGAAACGCTCCATTCCTGGTTACTCAAATATCATTTCTATGATTGGTATGCTGGCAAGTCGCTTTGTGACTCCGGGCAGCCAGATCTATGATCTCGGTTGTTCTCTCGGTGCAGCAACTTTATCCATTCGCCGCAATATCAATTCTGATGACTGCCGCATTATCGCTATTGATAATTCACCCGCCATGATCGAACGCTGTCGTCGTCATGTTGACGCTTTCAAAGCAAAAACCCCCGTTGAAGTGATCGAGCAGGATATTCTTGATACCAACATTCAAAACGCTTCAATGGTGGTATTAAATTTCACATTACAGTTCCTTAACCCAGGGGATCGCCAGAAAATATTAGACAAAATCTATGCCGGGCTGAAACCCGGTGGCGTTTTGGTACTGTCTGAAAAATTTAATTTTGAAGATCAGAACATTGGTGAATTACTATTCAACATGCACCATGACTTCAAACGAGCCAATGGTTATAGCGAACTAGAAATCAGTCAAAAACGTAGCATGCTGGAAAATGTCATGCGGACAGATTCTGTTGAAGCCCACAAATCCCGCCTGAAAAAATCTGGTTTTCAGCATACAGAAGTGTGGTTCCAGTGTTTCAATTTCGGCTCACTGTTAGCTATAAAAGGAGCTGAATAATGATCGATTTCGGTAACTTTTATCAGCTAATTGCTAAAAACCATCTGAGCCATTGGCTAAATGATCTGCCCGCCCAATTAAATGACTGGCAGAAAACATCATTGCATGGTCAGTTTAGTTCGTGGATAAAAATTCTGGAAAATTTGCCAGTTATCACACCCACTCATGTTGATCTGAAAAATGGGGTTATTACTACACATGAACCCGATCTATCAGAAGGGGAAAAAACACGTATCCACAATATCCTGAAACTTCTGATGCCATGGCGTAAAGGGCCTTTTTCATTTTACGGTATTGAAATTAATACCGAATGGCGTTCTGACTGGAAATGGGATCGTGTTCTGCCTCATATTTCTTCTTTAGAAGGCAAAACTGTACTTGATGTCGGTTGTGGTAGTGGTTACCACATGTGGCGCATGGTAGGTGAAGGCGCTGAATTAGTGGCAGGTATCGATCCTACCCAACTTTTCCTCTGCCAATTTGAAGCCGTCAGAAAACTATTGGGCAATGACCAACGTGCTCATCTTCTCCCACTGGGTATTGAGCAATTACCTGAGCTGAAAGCTTTCGATACCGTATTCTCTATGGGAGTACTTTACCATCGCCGCTCTCCCCTTGATCATCTGTGGCAGCTAAAAAATCAACTGGTTTCAGGTGGTGAACTGGTGCTGGAAAGTTTGGTGATCGAAGGTGACGAAAACCACTGCCTCATTCCGGGTGAACGTTATGCGCAAATGCGAAATGTTTACTTTATTCCTTCAGCTAACATGTTGAAAACATGGTTGGAAAAATGTGGTTTTGTCGATGTCAGAATTGTTGATCATGCCATTACAACAACCGATGAACAACGCCGGACAGAGTGGATGAAAACAGAATCTTTGGCTGATTTCCTTGATCCATCAGATCAAAGTAAAACAATAGAAGGGTATCCAGCGCCACTGCGTGCTGTTCTCATTGCCCGCAAACCTTAATCCTGCAAAAAATATAAATAACATATTGATGTGTGAATTGCCCGTTATGGCAGTTCACACCCTCAATACTCAGATGCTACTAGTTGTTCAGATAATACTAATATTTAGATACTATTTCAGTAAAGCCAATCATAGCTAGACTAGCGATCGATCAAACTCATCACACCCTTCATGGATTCCACTAATTCAGGATCGACACTGTAATGAGAATATTCCCCTATTTCACTATTTTCGGAACTCATACTCACCCCCGCCTTACGGTAATTCATCTTAGAAGATACAATCTTGCCTGCTGAGCTATGAACCTCTGTCACACCAATCTCTAAAAACTTACTGATATTACTGGCCCGGACACCCGCTCCCGGCATAATGCTTGGCCCACGACTCGCTTGTGACAGCTCTTTTAACAAATGTAAACCCAGTTCAGCACTATTTTGCTGGCCAGACGTCAAGATACGCTTTACGCCAAGATCGGTAAGTTTTTCCAATGCGTTGAGAGGGTCACAGCACATATCAAAAGCACGGTGAAACGTGACAGCCATATTCCCTGCCAATGCCATTAGTTGCCTCATACGCAACATGTCAACCTTCCCTTCTTCGTCTAAAACACCGAAGGAAACGCCGGGAAACCCCATATCACGAATAAGGGAAACATCATTTTTCATGGCCTCAAAATCAAGTTTATCGTAACAAAAATCTCCACCTCTGGGCCGGACAATTGGATGTACAGGAATAGATAAGCATTGTAACGACTGTTGTAATGCGCCTGCGCTGGGTGTTAAGCCACCTTCTAACGGGCCTGCACTCAACTCAATTCGATCGGCCCCTGCTTCTTGTGCAACCAGAGCACAACTTATGCTATAACAGCAAATTTCTAGCTTTAACATTAAAAGCCCCTTGAATATCAATCCGCCAACACGTCATAAATAGATTCGAAATATTTCATTACCGAACTTATTAACTATGACAACTATATTTTTAAAATGGCATGTCAGAAATCACAAGATCAGAGTTTTTTACTGAAATAACACAATAAAAAAGTCACTTTTGCCAAGCACTCCGCATTTCTGTCAATGCTTCTTGATAGAAAGCGAATAATACTTGATCGAGATTACATTCTCATTTAAGGACAGTTTCTAAGTTATTTATCCTGGCAAAGGTCTATAACATATTCACCTTGACTACCTCGACGAAGAATCCACCGAAAGAGAGCCGAAAAACAAAAAGTAACCCTGCCAGCACGGGCTGACAGTAGCATGCGGGGTGTTGAATATGGTATAAACCCCGTTATTTTTTCATAACCACCCACACGCTTGAAAATGCTGCATTATAAAAATGTGTGATTTTCAGCGCGTAACTTAAGGTAACACTGTGAATATACAGGCTATTCTTTCAGAAAAAATCAGTAGTGCGCTGATTGCAGCTGGTGCTCCAGCCGATAGTGAGGCTCACGTTCGTCAATCTGCAAAAGCACAATTTGGTGACTATCAGGCAAATGGTGTCATGGCGGCAGCTAAAAAAGTAGGTATGCCCCCCCGACAACTGGCAGAAAAAGTCGTCAATTTGCTGGATCTGCAAGGAATTGCCAGCAAAGTCGAAATCGCTGGCCCCGGTTTTATCAACATTTTTCTTGATAAAGAGTGGGTTGCCACAAATACAGAAAACGCGCTGAAAGCTGAAAAACTGGGTATTTCTCCTGTAGAGCCACAAACTATCGTTATCGATTATTCTGCTCCTAATGTTGCTAAGCAGATGCACATTGGTCATATCCGCTCTACTATCATTGGTGATGCCGCCGCACGTACTCTTGAATTTCTCGGCCATAAAGTTATTCGCGCCAACCATCTTGGTGATTGGGGAACCCAATTCGGGATGCTCATCGCTTACCTGGAGAAAATGCAGAATGAAAATGCCAGCGATATGGCACTGGCTGATCTGGAAGAGTTCTATCGCGCCGCCAAGAAAAACTACGACGAAGATGAAGAATTTGCCGTTCGTGCCCGTAACTATGTAGTAAAACTGCAAGGCGGTGACGAAGATTGTCGTAACATGTGGCGTAAATTGGTTGAGATAACCATGTCACAAAATCAGGCAACCTATAATCGTCTGAATGTCACTCTGACAGAAAAAGATGTTATGGGTGAAAGCCTGTATAACGATATGCTGCCGGGGATCGTTGCTGATCTGAAACAACGTGGTATTGCTGTTGAAAGTGATGGTGCGACTGTGGTTTACCTTGATGAATTCAAGAATAAAGAAGGTGAACCAATGGGCGTTATCATCCAGAAGAAAGATGGTGGTTATCTTTACACCACTACAGATATTGCCTGTGCCAAATATCGCCATGAAGTGCTGAATGCTGATCGGGTTCTCTACTATATTGATTCACGCCAGCATCAACATCTGATGCAAGCCTGGACAATTGTGCGTAAAGCTGGCTACATCCCTGAGTCCATGTCACTGGAACACCATATGTTCGGCATGATGCTGGGTAAAGATGGAAAACCATTCAAAACTCGTGCAGGTGGTACAGTGAAATTGTCTGATTTACTGGATGAAGCCATTGAACGTGCGGATGTGCTTATCCGTGAGAAAAATCCGGATATGCCGGAAGATGAATTGAAAAAAGTTGTCGAAGCAGTAGGCATTGGCGCAGTGAAATATGCCGATCTGTCCAAAAGTCGTACCACAGACTATGTATTTGACTGGGATAATATGCTGGCCTTTGATGGCAACACCGCGCCTTATATGCAGTATGCATATACCCGCGTCTCTTCTATCTTCAAACGCGCTGAAATCGATGAAAGCAGCCTGACATTACCAGTCGTTCTGAACGAAGAGCGTGAACAAGCACTGGCTACCCGTCTGTTACAGTTTGAAGAAACCATCACTACGGTAGCCCGTGAAGGGACACCTCATGTGATGTGTGCTTATCTGTATGACCTGGCAGGCCTGTTCTCCGGTTTCTATGAACATTGCCCAATCCTGAACGCTGAAAGTGAAGCATTGCGCCAAAGCCGCCTGAAATTGGCGCTGTTGACAGCGAAGACCTTGAAACAAGGTCTCGATACTTTAGGTATCCAGACCGTAGAACGGATGTAACCACACCTTATAAAAACGGGCGTAAAAATCATTTTACGCCCGTTTTTTTCTGGCAATGTCAGATAATCACTGCAATCCCTGCTGGGCAAAATCCTTTAATCGGAACCCCATCAAAGCTAATGCAGCAAAATAGCTACCAGCTCCAGCAACGACAACTCCCATCAATCGCAACAGGCGCAATGCCATATTGCCTTGCTCCCAGGCAGGCATAATCCACAACATTGCCAGTAATACCCCCACCATCACCGCAATCGCCATTAACAGCTTAAGCAAAAATACACCCCATCCTGCTAATGGTTTAAATATTTCACGCTTACGCAATTGCCAGTAGAGCATAGCTGCATTAAAACAAGCTGCTAAACCAATGGAAAGTGCTAACCCCGCATGTCTCAGTGGACCGATAAAGGCAAGGTTCATTAGCTGAGTCAGAATCAAGGTAGCAATCGCAATCTTGACCGGCGTTTTAATATCCTGACGAGAATAAAAACCAGGGGCCAAAACTTTAACCACAATCAACCCCATTAACCCGAAGCAATAGGCAATCAGTGCCCGTTGCGTCATTTCTGCATCAAACGCGGAAAAATTACCATACTGAAAAAGTGAAACTGTCAAAGGTTCTGCCAAAATGCCCAACGCTACCGCGCAAGGAAGTGCTAAAAGAAAACAGAGACGTAATCCCCAGTCCATTAATTTTCGATACTCTTCATGGTTTCCACTGGAAAAACTTTTCGCCAGAGAAGGCAATAAAATTGTTCCCAATGCCACACCTAACACTCCAGAAGGTAATTCCATTAAACGATCAGCGTAATACATCCATGAAACAGAGCCTGAAACCAGAAACGAGGCAAAAATCGTATTGATGATCAGCGAAATCTGGCTGACTGATACCCCCAGAATGGCAGGCCCCATCTGACGGATAACCCGCCATACACTACTGTCGCGGAAAGAAACACGCGGCAATACTAACATACCTATTTTTTTCAGATGAGGAAGTTGGTATGCCAGCTGCAAAATGCCACCAGCAATAACAGCCCACCCCAAAGCCATTACTGGTGGATTACAATAAGGTGCCACAAACAGTGAAAAGACAATCATGCTGACATTCAGCAAAGTTGGTGCAAAAGCGGGAACAGAAAAACGATTCCAGGTATTGAGGATTGCCCCTGCCAAAGATGATAAAGAAATTAAGAAGATATACGGAAATGTGATTCTGAGTAAATCACGGGTTAAAACAAATTTGTCTGGTGTATCGGTAAAACCTGGAGCAGTAACATAAATAACCCAGGGTGCTGCGATCATACCAATCACTGTGACAATTGCCAGAATCAACGTCAACATACCTGAAACATAGGCAATAAACGTCCGTGTTGCTTCATCCCCCTGCTGATTTTTGTATTCGGCAAGAATAGGAACAAAAGCCTGCGAAAAAGCGCCTTCAGCAAAAATGCGACGTAACAGGTTAGGTAATTTGAAGGCAACAAAAAAAGCGTCCGTTGCCACTCCTGCGCCAAATATACGAGCAATAATGGCATCACGAATGAAGCCCAGCACGCGTGAAAACATCGTCATTGAACTGACTGCTGCCAGTGATTTTAATAAGTTCATGATATTGTTTAATAAGTATATTTCTATGACATGAGAATGAAAGCGTAAAGTAATTCCACCAGACATGCTCAACATGGCAAAGAATATGATCTGATGAGATAGCACTGATAGGCAAAGTTTAACAGACAAAAACTCTGTCTACATTGGCTATCTCTTTTTTATTAATTATTTTTATTCCTGCAAACTCAGAAAATAACCCGTCATCTTTTTCACCAGTTATCATCAGTTAATGCGGTCAGGACATGATCTTGCCAGACTCCATCGATCATTAGGTATTTCCGGGCATATCCCTCCCGCTCAAAATTCAGTTTTTTGAGCAAGTTTCCACTTCTATGATTATGCGGCATATAGTTGGCCATAATTCGGTGCATTTTCTGATGACGCTGCATGTAACGGATGGCAGGTTGTAACGCTTCATACATTAACCCCTGCCCTTGTCGTTTTTCTGCCAAAGAGTAGCCAAGATAACAAGAATGGAATGCACCACGTACAACATTAGTGAAATTTGCCACTCCGATAATTTCACGTTCATCAGGATCTAACAGCACAAAATTGAATACCGTATTTTGCCGTTGTAATTCTGCAATATAACTCAGTCTGTTTGTCCAGCCAGAAGGCTGGTAAAAACTGCTATCCCTTGTTGGTTCCCACGGTTTAAGAAAATCTTTATTTTCTGAATAATATTCAGCCAAACGATAAGCATCACGCTCATATACCAGACGAACAACCATCCTATCTGTAATAAAACGAACTTTAGGCGATGTAGACCGATAACCAAACATGCCTTCTCCTGATATTTATTTTGCAAAAACTCTGAATAATTTACGTTAATAAAAAGTAATATTATCGTCTCACGATAAAAAAATATCATCTATAAATCCTCTATCCTAAAGATAAAATTACGTCCAGAATGATAGAAATTTCATTCTTTATTCCCTCATATCTCAATGGTGCGAAATGTCATCGGTTTCACAAGCCCGTAGTTTAGGAAAATATTTTCTGTTATTTGATAATTTACTGGTCGTTTTAGGTTTTTTCGTTGTTTTTCCATTAATTTCTATTCGTTTTGTCGAACAATTAGGTTGGGCAGCTGTCATTGTTGGTTTCGCATTGGGGCTTCGCCAACTCATTCAACAAGGATTAGGGATTTTTGGTGGCGCCATTGCTGATAGGTTTGGTGCCAAACCGATGATTGTCACCGGTATGTTACTACGTGCATCAGGTTTTGCCCTGATGGCTATGGCCTCTGAACCGGTGATACTAATACTTTCCTGTGCCTTATCTGCTCTGGGCGGAACACTGTTCGATCCACCAAGAGCTGCCCTGGTGATAAAACTGACCCGCCCTCATGAGCGTGGGCGCTTTTATTCACTATTGTTAATGCAGGACAGCGCAGGGGCTGTGATTGGTGCACTAATAGGAAGCTGGTTATTACAATACAACTTCAATATCGTGTGCTGGATCGGAGCCGGAGTTTTTGTTTTGGCAGCAATAGCTAATGCCTGGTTATTGCCGGCATATCGTATTTCAACAATTCGATCTCCTATCAAAGAAGGCATGATAAGGGTCATTAAAGATCGACGATTTTTTTATTATGTACTGACCCTAACGGGATACTTTATTTTGTCAGTACAAGTCATGTTGATGTTCCCGATTGTTATCCATGAAATTTCCGGTAGTCATACTGCCGTTAAGTGGATGTATGCTATTGAAGCCGCCATTTCTCTGACATTGCTTTACCCTATCGCACGTTGGAGCGAAAAATATTTCCGGCTGGAACAACGCCTGATGATGGGTTTGTTTTTGATGAGCTTCTGCATGTTTCCAATCGGTTGGATCGACCAATTACATCTTCTGTTTGCTCTGATTGCCTTGTTTTATTTAGGCACAGTCACAGCAGAGCCTGCCCGTGAAATACTCAGCGCAGGGCTGGCTGATCCCAGAGCACGCGGCAGCTACATGGGATTCAGCCGATTAGGACTGGCTCTGGGTGGCGTATTCGGTTACACCGGTGGTGGCTGGCTTTATGATACAGGTCATGCTTTAAACATGCCTCAATTGCCCTGGATCTTTTTGGGATTGATCGGCTTACTCACCATTTATGCTCTTCACCGCCAATTTAATCAGAAAAAAATTGAGCCAGTCACCATTAGTAGACATTAATGGTATAAGTAATGGTGTAAAATCTGCCCATTGAAAATAAAGGAGACAACATGAAAAAATTTTTATTAGGGGCAGCATTAGTGCTGGTTGGTTTACTCAGTGGCTGTGATCAATTTAAGGACATCAGTATCAATGAAGGTCTGCTCAATGATTATCTATTAAAAAAAGTACATTATCAGAAAGAAATCAGTATTCCTGGAATAACAATTGCTAATATTAGCCTGGGAAATTTAACCAGCCAGATAGGCCGTCAGGATCCGGAAAAAATTGAACTAACCAGTCAGGCAAAAGTTGACATTGCAACAATATTTGGGTCTATGCAAGCTGATATGAAACTGACTCTCAGCGCTAAACCTGTATTTGATGCAGAAAAAGGTGCTATTTTTGTTAAGAGGCTGGAAATCGTGGATTATCAGACAACACCTGAAAAAGCGGCAAAACCTATCAAGACATTGATACCCTACCTGAACACTTCGTTAAGTGAATTTTTTGATACTCATCCGGTTTATGTTTTGAATCCAGAAAAAAGTAAGGCTGAAGCTGCTGCTGCAAAATTTGCCAAAGGATTGGAAATTAAACCGGGTAAACTGGTTATCGGGCTAACTGATAAATAATTTTAATTGTCGTTAAAATAATAAGGGGCAAATTATAATAAATAATCTGCCCCTTATTTTAGCGATAATTCACTCAATTGTCGCCTTAAATGGAATCAACAAAGTCACAACATCACTCAGACTCTAATTCTTCACGTAATACCTGCAATGCCTCACGGCTAATAATAGCCAGAGTTCGATAAAAACCACTGGTGGCATGTGCTTCAACTTTTCCAAGAAATTGCCCACACCATGGCAATAGATATTCATCAAACAATATTATCTGAGCCTGAACTTCATCTTCTGCCGCCTGATCTTCCAACCATGATGCTGCCAACAATAAAGAACCAAACTGATCTACCGCAGTATCCGATAATGGCATTCCCCGCGCTATCAGGAATTGACGTACTTCATGTTCCGTTCCGTCAGTATAGTCAGAGCGACAAATAGCAACCTTAGCCGACTCTCCTACAAACAAAACCTGATAGTCAGACTCTATTACGGACAATTCGCAATTTTGTTGTAAGCGATCCAACAGCGCATTCTGCTCTAAAGGCCATGCTTGTTTTAACTTTCCTTCAGCAACCATAGTCATCAAAGGTTGTAACAATGGATCCTGTGGTGCCCGATTAAACAGCGTACCCAGTATACGGCAAATAATAGAAAATTCGTTCATGACTTAATTCAATCCCAACAACTTAAAATAAAGCTACAACTTGAAAGATAATGGGGATATTGTCCCTAATCCTCAGCCATGCTGTAAAGCTGCTTATTAATATCCAAGTGACATATCCACAAGGCCAGTTGGTGTTTCCCCTTGTTCTATTCGTTGGATATTTTCACTAATGATATCCATCGCCAGTTCAGGAATGGTCGTTGCGGCAATATGCGGCGTAATATTGATACGAGGATGAGTCCAGAATGGATGCATATTTGATAAAGGCTCTTCTGCAAACACATCAAGCGTTGCACCTGCGATATATCCTTTATCAATGGCAGTCAGGAGATCTTGCTCAACCAGGTGAGAACCTCTTGCTATATTAATGACATACGCTGCCTTTTTTAACTGACTAAATGACGATAGGCTTAAAATTCCACGGGTTTCAGGTGTATTAGGAAGAAGATTAATCAACACATTACAGCCAGAAAGAAATTCACCTAATTGTTCTTTTCCATAAAAACTTTCAACATTATCAAATTTTTTTGCTGTCTTACTCCAGCAACGCACAGTGAAATCAAACTCCATCAACTTCCCGATCACACTACTCCCCAGTACTCCTGCACCTAATACCCCAATAACGAATTCTTTCCGGTTGTGAGGAAGTAGTGGCTGCCAAATGCGCTGCTCCTGATACCGTTTATACTCATCCATTCGGCGGAAATAGTATAAAACTGAACTAATGGCATATTCCTGCATCTGACGACCCATGCCGGTATCTTCGAGACGAATCAATGGAACCTTAGCGGGTAACATGCCTGGATTGCCTAACTCCTGCTGGAGAATGGAATCAACACCAGCACCCAACGCAAATATTCCTTTGAGATTTTTACGATTCGCTAACATTTCATAGGGAGGGTGCCAAACAAGAGCATAATCAGCCGGAGCATGATCTCCACTGACCCAGTTTCTCACTTTGGCATTAGGTAAACGTTTTTCTATTCCTTGGATCCACTCATCGGCATCAAATGAAGGGCTAAAAAAAATGATGTTCATATAATCTCATTCCTTTATTGTTTTTTGATAGATTTAACCGATTGCTGAAAGGTTAAATAAAAAGAAAAAATACCCAAATTTCACGCCAATCTTCCATAATTATTCACTATCGTGTTGAATTTTCTGGATTGATATTTTTACTTATTTTCGTACATTTAAGGTTATTTTTAAATTAGCTGCTCCCTGACAACTATGGCCTACTATAATATAGAAAAACGAGTATAGAAAAACGCCCACATGCAGATGGCACTATACGTTTCGGTTGCACTGTTAGCATCAAACCTGGTGGTAGATATATTGACAGAGTGAACCGCCCATTCAGAAAACAGTTTCATGCCAGAACACCCAGTCCACGGCGTTAAGGTGTTTCGCAACTCCACGAGCCTCTGAGTAATTAGAGGCTCACTGACGCTGTGTTTTGATATTGTCCTGCAACCCCAAGATTATTTGCTCTGAGGTTGCCAGCCACAACTTAGTTATACGGATGTATCCACTATTGTAATGTTTACCAGGCAATCAAATTGTTTTTTATTTGTCTAATCAGTCAAAAAGCCTGAAAAAATCGTGACAAGTCTGTTGACGCCTGTACTGCTTTTCCCTATAGTAGCGCCCCGTTGCAGCGACGAATACAGAAAGAATCCCTGTAACAACAAAATATGGTGAGGTGTCCGAGTGGTTGAAGGAGCACGCCTGGAAAGTGTGTATACGTGAAAACGTATCGAGGGTTCGAATCCCTCCCTCACCGCCATATTTTGAAAAATTAAAAACACGGTGAGGTGTCCGAGTGGCTGAAGGAGCACGCCTGGAAAGTGTGTATACGCGAAAGTGTATCGAGGGTTCGAATCCCTCCCTCACCGCCAATTCTTTAAGAAAGCCTGATTGTCCTCACCAAACCAGTTTAGTCATCTTCTCCCGCCGGGCCAATTTCTCATCTTTAATCGTTCATCGCGACATAGATCACTTTTTACGAACAATTTTCTAATAAACAATTTAATTAAAAATATTGGTGCTCATTTTATTTTTTCACCATCTATTGCCTTCGACATTCGACCAACCTCTTTTATCATTACCTTTATTTCCTAACGTTAAGGAGTTATGTATGTCCTCTGTCGTGTTACCTCGTATTATGGAAATAGGTGGTGGGACTATCATCAATCTTCCAAAAATTCTGCAAAGTATCCGCAGTAAAAAGCCGCTGATTGTGACAGACAAAATGATGGTTCAGTTAGGTTATCTCGATAAACTGCAATCTATCCTGCAAGAAGCTGGTATTGAAAGTGATGTCTATGCTGACACAATACCTGAACCTACTTCTGCCTCTATTCAGGCCGGGATTGAAAAGGTAAAAAGTGGTTTGTTTGACGCCGTTATTGCACTTGGTGGAGGAAGCCCGATTGACAGTGCAAAGGCCATCGCCGTGATTGGTAAATTTGGCGGAACAATCAACGAATATCGTTTCCCCCGCCAATTCAATGAACAGGGGTTGCCTGTGATTGCCATTCCGACAACGGCGGGAACAGGTTCAGAATGTACTCGCTTCACAATTATTACTGATGAAAAAACCGATGAAAAATTGCTTTGCATAGGTACAGGATTCATGCCGGTGGCCGCTATTATCGACTATGAGTTGACTATCAGTGTTCCGGCAAGAACAACGGCAGATACCGGCATTGATGCAATGACTCATGCCATTGAAGCCTATGTTAGCCGGAAAGCCAATCTCTATTCCGATAGCCAGGCTATTGCTGCCATGAAACTCATCGGCCCCAACCTGCGCAAGGTGTATCATAACGGCAATAATAAAGCTGCCCGTGAGGCAATGATACTGGGTTCAACTCTGGCAGGCATTGCATTTTCTAACTCTTCTGTTGCACTTGTACACGGTATGAGCCGCCCTATCGGAGCTTTTTTCCATGTTCCACATGGCTTATCCAATGCCATGCTACTTCCTGCCGTTACCCGTTTTTCTTTAGATGCAGCCAAAGAGCGTTATGCCGAATGCGCACGCGCACTAACTTTTGCAAAACTCACAGACAGTGACGATGTAGCTGGTGAAAAACTTCTGACAACTTTAGCCGACTTAAATAAAGAGTTTTCTGTGCCGACGCCAGAGCAATTTGGTATTAATAAAACACGTTTCTTTGAGGTTGTGGAAATAATGGCAAAACAGGCTGAAGCCTCTGGTTCACCAGGTAATAATCCGCGTATTCCAACCATTGCGGAAATGGTAGCCATTTATAAGCAAATGTGGAATTAATAGCCTGATTATTATGGAAAAATAATACCCTGTTAATCCAGGGTATTGCTCAGAACCTGCATTACTTAACCTCCTTATATCCCTGTTTCCCAATTGTGGAACAGGTTTCTTCACCAGAGTCAGAACTTCCGGTTCACCAGGATGCCTGATTTCGATGACAGCCATACTTTCAGGCAATAAATCTGTTGTCATATCATTTCCGCCCTTCACAAGCTAACTCCATTAGTTAAGAGATAGATACATTTTTCTCAAACACTTTTTTGCTTATCTTTATAATAAGGAACAAATAGATTCAGCGTTCCTCCCCAAAAAATACCATCTGACAAACCACTGGCAAAGCCAAACAGCAAATTAAAACTCAAAGAATGCATTAAAATAGGATGGATAGCTATCGTAGCGGAAAGAACGAATTTGACACAAAAAATAATAAGGATCAAAATCAGAGTTAAAGGTGTGCCTTGACGAATAATTAAATCACTTTCAGGTTTTTGTCTTAATCGTGGCTGAGAATTCCATAATTTCCAGCCTATCGCAATACCTGCCAATATACCCACAATAAGTGCCAGTAATGCAGAAACCTGAAAAACTGTTTCATGCAATACGCTGTAAACTGCCCAGATAAAAAACAATATAGGTAATAAAAACAAACGACTGGGATGCATTTCTCTGTCGTCTAATGCCTTAATTCCACGAAGAACCAAAAAGACAAATAAGACCCAAACCCATGCAGGGGTGTTTTTTATAACCATCAAGATCGACATGCTTTTCACCTTTCTCATATTTTCTTAAATTTTAAAAATTACAGCTTTGCTGGCTATATCTTAAAATCTATTGGTATAAAAAAATAAAGAGCCTAATACTATAGGCTCTTATTATAATTGTTCCTAAATGGATCTTCTATTTTTGCGTATTTTTAACCGTTATACTTAAATCATTCCTAATCCAAAGGACATACCCGAATAATATGACCATCTGGATCTTGCACAAGAAACGTTCGGCCATACACCTCGGTATGAGGTTCTTGTAAGATTTTAATTGCAGGTTCCTGTTTCCATTCCTCAAACAGCCTATCGATATCTCCACTGTTTGGTAACATAATACCGATTTCAGAAAATCTTGGAATTGCAAGATCTGGTTTTGTTCCTCCTGACCAAATAGCAAACAGCGCTTCTCCGTCAACAGGGAATGCCACATAGCGTGAGCTTACAAATATTGGTTCAGTATTAAAGATCATTTTATAAAACGCGGTTGAACGCTCAATATCAGTAACATAAACAAGCTGAAGATTAGGTTTAGCAGATATAGCCACCATATTACCCCCTACATTCATATTATTAAATACATTTTTTATCAATATTCAGATGAAACACTGATATCTCTTTTATAATTTTTCCCTAGCGGTTCATATTTCTTATTTATTCAACAACTGCTTTCAATCTTAATATTGTTTCAACTAAATCATGTGTAACTTGTTTAAACAGATCCTGAGACTGAATAACAGGAGTATTTACATCAGGCTCAAATGATACCGTCACATTAATACGGCGCGCTATTTTGTTCTCATCAATAATAATTTGATGACAAAACGTTAATGTTCCTATGTTCGGCAAACTGACCTGATCAGTAAATTCCTTATTTATTTCAACCCTTAAAAGATAGAAACGGATCTCTGGCATACCATTTAAGACCATTCTGCCGTATTGTCCGGTTTTTATTTCACCTTCAAATTGAAAAGATGCAAGATCAATTTCCCATTTTCTCCGTAAGTTAAAATCAACATAATGAGACCAGATATGGGACGGATCAGCATTTACAGAGGTAGAAAAAGCCAGGGTTAACATAAAATATCTCCAACTATTCTATTGAACGTATTACTTAGAATAGTTGTAAAATATCAACACCAAGTGACAGTTTTTGTCAGTAGCCTTTCTGGTTAGCCAGTTATTTTTTCAAGTTCCCGCCACTCCTTAAGTAAAGATTGCCTTGAACGGGGATAACACTGCTTCTCCACCTTCAGACTTATTATCCTGTCTGACCTGAAATGACGGAATGCCTCTCGTAATTCACACCAACCAATCACAATACTGATATTTTCAAAGTACCCCAACGCGAATGGCCAAATCGTTCTTTCAGACTCATTACCTTTTAGATCTAAATAAACGAAGGTAACTTTAAGTCTGGTACGGATCGCTTGCCTTATAGACTGGATATCGATTACGGGTTGAATAGCTGTTGCAGCAGGCCCAATTAATAAGGAATTGTTCTCCAAAAGTTGCTTCAATTCTGTTGGGATAACAGCCGCAATTTTACTGACAACGCTGTTTGCCGATTCTCTTAATTGTGGATCTGCACGCTTGGCCACCCAATTGGCGCCTAATGCCAGTGCTTCTATTTCATTTTGAGTAAACATGAGTGGCGGTAAGACAAAACCCGGTCTTAAGACATAGCCTATTCCCGGCTCACCTTCGATAATCGCGCCTTGTTCCTGCAAAGTCGCAATATCCCGATAAAGTGTCCTTAAACTAATGTTCATTTTTTGTGCCAATACTTTCCCCTGCACAGGAAAATGATAACTGCGTAACATTTCCATTAGAGATAACAAACGCTGTGCTCTGGACAATTCACCATTCCTATTTAATTTATTCAAAATAACCCAATAAATCATAAGCCAATTACTGAAATTGACTCAACTGAAACTCTGAAAGCATAATAACCCTGCTTAAACATAACGGCCGACAAGTTGTACACCGAAATGATGCGCCGGCAAAGGGGCATTATGATCGACAGAAGCTGCGGCTTCTCTGCCAAGAGCATAGCGCTTGTGGACTACAAGCATTAAGCTCAGGATTAAGTCGTTCAATACAAGTAACAACCGCTTCCACAAGTTCCATGGGTGTTACCTCCTCCTTCACCAGCCTGGCTAAATCAAGCGCATCCGACTCCGTGCAGGTGTTAATAAGACTTTCAGTTACAGCCATACTCCCTCCTATCCAATAGAGACAAGTCTACTTGTAATACTTATCGCTTTACCTGTTTCATATTATATTGGTCTATACTTTTTATTTTCCGGGTTGCAATTTTATGGATTATATCTTGTAATTTATAGATATATTCAACCAAATTTATATATGAATTATAAATAAAGACCTTTTCAGCCGATTCAGGCTAAAACTATCTTGTTTATTGTCAATGGCGGGCTGAAAGGGCATGAGATGACTTATTTTTATAATTATATTTTCCCGCACATAAATATTTGACATTATACTTTATATTAATAAGACTAACGGTTTTACCTCTAAAGGATTTAGGGAATAATGACTATATATGATTTAAAACCCCGTTTTCAGAACTTGTTGCGCCCTATCGTCATTCAACTTCATCAGCGAGGATACACAGCCAATCAGGTCACATTAGCTGCGCTGTTTTTGTCAATTTTTGTTGGTTTGTTATTAAGTTTATTTCCCTCTCCTCATCTCTATTGGATTCTGCCTATTTTTCTTTTTATTCGTATGGCACTGAATGCCATTGATGGTATGTTGGCGCGGGAACACAACCAAAAATCTCATTTGGGAGCTATTTATAACGAATTGGGGGATGTCATTTCTGATGTTGCTCTTTATCTCCCTTTTTGTTTTTTACCTCATATCAACAACATCAGTTTGCTGCTTATTCTGTTTCTTACCATTCTGACTGAATTTATCGGCATTTTAGCGCAAACAATCGGCGCATCACGGCGTTATGACGGCCCGATGGGGAAAAGTGACCGGGCTTTTGTCTTTGGGGTTTATGGATTGGTTATTGCAATTTTTCCTTCAGCTTTAAACTGGAGCAGTTATTTGTTGCCTATTGTAGCCATTTTACTCTTGATAACGTGCTATAACCGGGTTGTCAGAGCACTAAATGAAATCAGGCTGATTGAGCAATCACAATCCAAATAGGCATTCATATGTAACTAAGTATATGACCACCGCCGTGAATAGTAGATTCACGGCTCATCTCGTTGATACAACAAGCCATAATCCCATTTTTGATTAAATGTTTCTTTATTATAGAATTAAAGGTTTTAAATACTCTATCCCATACTGAAAATATAAAAGCCTAGTTTGTATTATTATTTTCAGGTGATTTATCAGGATGAATTTCATACTCAATAAATGAACAATCATAAAAATACTGAACACATTTTTTCACTGTGAAATTATAAAAAAACACCATTCATTTGATTTTTATTGATTCAACACTAACCTATCAGGTAACTTTTTGACGTATAACACCTTTATCAGACGATGAAAGCGCTATCCTTGTACTAATTACTTATTTTAGTCCACTGTGTGGGCAGCTTATTTTTAGGTCTTATATTAAATGAATACTCATAAAATTAAAGGGATACGATTATTTAGTGCGTTTATTGACTCCTGTTGGAAGGAATCTTACTCCTTTTCCCGTTTTATCAAAGATGCTATTGCCGGGATCACTGTTGGTGTTATTGCCATTCCTCTGGCAATGGCTCTGGCAATAGGGAGTGGAGTTGCGCCTCAATATGGGCTGTATACAGCCGCCATCGCGGGTATGGTTATTGCTATTACAGGTGGTTCACGTTATAGCGTTTCCGGACCAACAGCTGCTTTTGTAGTCATTCTTTATCCTGTATCACAACAATTTGGTTTGAGCGGCTTGCTGATAGCAACACTTATGTCTGGTGTTATCCTGATTGTTATGGGATTAGCACGTTTGGGTCGGCTTATTGAGTACATCCCTCTGTCCGTCACACTTGGATTTACTTCTGGTATTGCTATCACTATCGCTACAATGCAGATACAAAATTTCTTTGGACTGCAACTTACACATGTTCCCGAAAATTATATTGATAAAATTATTGCTCTCTCTCAATCCCTCCCTTCATTTCAGTTGAGTGATACGCTTATTGGCCTGACCACTCTTCTGATACTGATTTTCTGGCCTAAATTGGGAATCAAATTACCGGGTCACTTACCTGCTCTGGTTGCCGGCGTCACTATAATGGGAGTCATGCACTTATTAGGGCATGATGTTGCCACTATCGGTTCTTCGTTTAGTTACACACTGGAAGATGGAACACAAGGTCAGGGTATTCCACCAATCCTTCCTCAATTTATACTGCCCTGGAATCTACCCTCATCAAATTCTTCCGGTATTAGCTGGAATACCGTCTCTGCATTACTGCCCGCTGCCTTTTCAATGGCTATGTTAGGTGCTATTGAATCATTATTATGTGCAGTCATTCTTGACGGCATGACAGGGAAAAAACATCATTCCAACAGCGAGCTACTTGGACAAGGATTAGGTAATATTGTTGCACCTTTTTTTGGAGGCATTACTGCAACTGCGGCTATTGCCCGCTCAGCCGCCAACGTGCGTGCAGGTGCAACCTCCCCTATTGCCACAGTCATTCACTCTTTACTGGTATTATTAGCACTGTTATTTTTGGCCCCAATGCTCTCATACTTACCTTTAGCGGCAATGTCTGCGATTTTACTGATCGTGGCCTGGAATATGAGTGAAGCTCACAAGGTCGTGGATTTAGTTCGTCATGCCCCCAGAGATGACATCATTGTGATGCTGCTGTGTCTGTCATTAACTGTGTTGTTTGATATGGTGATAGCTATTACTATTGGCATCGTTCTGGCATCACTTCTGTTTATGCGCAAAATTGCCAACATGACCCGAATTAGTACCTCAGCAATGACGAATACTGAACAAGGATTATTAGTTGTCCGGATTAACGGCCCTCTTTTCTTCGCTGCTGCCGAGCGCATTTTTACTGAATTGAAAGAAAAAAGTGCAGAATATCAGATCATTATTATGCAGTGGGATGCTGTTCCCGTTCTGGATGCCGGCGGGCTACATGCTTTTCAGGGTTTTGTGCGCGAAATGGCGAAAGGACAAAAGCACGTTGTAGTCTGTGACATTCCTTTCCAACCCTTGAAAACACTGGCAAGAGCAAAAATCGTCCCCATTGAGGGACAACTTAGTTTTAATGCTACCTTACCTAAGGCATTAAAAGAGATGAAGTTTAATTATTCCCCTGAAATTTGTATTTCAGCAGAAAAAGCCAGCCATTGTTAAGATTCTCCTGGCTTATCCAAATAGGCATCAAACTGATTCCGGTGTAATGAAGGAGAGAACGACGAAAATATCACCTTCCTGCACCGGAACAACGTCACCATGGTCGGGTCCGCCACAGCCCCCGAACCACGTTTTTTACGGGGTTGTCCATGGCAGATTTACTGGCATTCATTGCTTTAGCAGTTTAAATTATCTGGGATGATAACAATCTTGACAATTACCGTTTAGGAACTATCTTTAATAATACACCGTCATTTCGCACCTCATCCATAATTTATTGCTCTCGTAAGGATCTACGTGTGCAAAATACATATAAACACTTAGAGATCGAAATATTACAGATATAGCTGCGAAATATCGGATGTAAAGTTTCTATTTTTCATTATTAAGGGAAACATCATGGAAAGAACATTTTATAACAATTCAGAAGTAGATATGTTAATATATCTTGGTGCAACTGACATAGATTCGTCCGGTATAGTTCACGAGTCAGAAATCGCCAGAAAGTATATCACCCCTAAGCAAAATGTATCTCTATATGTTACAGGAGGCTATATATCACGATTTGATGTTATTATAGAACGAGGAGGAAAGCAACCAGGAAATTTATTTAGTATGGCTTTAAGAGTTCTGGAGCAAGAACAGAAAATAGCTGTTTTTTTTAAATATGAAAAATTCGTTCTTAATTTTAATAGAATAAATGAAACGGATCCAAATTCACCTGAATCTTTTCAATTCTCTATAATTCCGATGATTTAGTCACAATATAATATCGCTTAACATAACTAACCAGGGGATTATCAAATGAACATGAATATTGTTCCTCCTCCTCCTTCTCCTTTTCCTAAACAAACAATTAAGTATGATCCTAACAAATACATATTTAACCGTACTGAATTCGATTTTCACGTGTCTGTATACCTTTACTTCGATGGTAAGATACCATTCGCAACAAAATATATAGAAGCTGGTTCGTTTGATCACTTTGATACTCCAGGTATTCCTATATTAACTGGCATAAGATTTCAAAGTGTCACAAATGCAGTACAACTGCAATATATTGCGCTATCTAATAAAGCAAAAGATCTTATGTCTCATTTTGAAAAACGAATAATTTATCTTAATCAAGGAAAAGATGTTGAATTTTATTTTTATTTAACAAGTGCTGGATTTCCAAATGATCAAGGTTAATATTATTTACGTTTTTTAATCGTTAAGCATTAATTAACGCTAGTCTATCCAAGGTAAAGCTAGCATATTGATATCATAACCAGGAATATATTTACATTAACATAAATTTCTTAACCATATAATGGAGTGATGAATCATTCATCGCTCCATATTATGCAGTGGGATGCTGTTCCCGTTCTGGATGCCGGCGGGCTACATGCTTTTCAGGGTTTTGTGCGCGAAATGGCGAAAGGACAGAAGCACGTTGTAGTCTGTGACATTCCTTTCCAACCATTGAAAACACTGGCAAGAGCAAAAATCGTATCACCTTCCTGCACCGGAACAACGTCACCATGGTCGGGTCCGCCACAGCCCCCGAACCACGTTTTTTACGGGGTTGTCCATGGCAGATTTACTGGCATTCATTGCTTTAGCAGTTTAAATTATCTGGGATGATAACAATCTTGACAATTACCGTTTATAAACTATCTTTAATAATACACCGTTATTTCGCATCTCATCCATAATTTATTGCTCTCGTAAGAATCTACGTGTGCAAAATACATATAAACACTTAGAGATCGAAATATTACAGATAGATATAGCTGCGAAATATCGGATGTAAAGTTTCTATTTTTCATTATTAAGGGAAACATCATGGAAAGAACATTTTATAACAATTCAGAAGTAGGTATGTTAATATATCTTGGTGCAGTTAACATAGATCCGTTTGGTATAGTTAACGAGTCAGAAATCGCCAGAAAGTATATCGACCCTAAGCAAAATGTATCTATAGATATTACAGGAAGCTATATATCGCGATTTGATGTTATTATAGAACGAGGAGGAGAGCAACCAGGAAATTTATTTAGTATGGCTTTAAGAGTTCTGGAGCAAGACCAGAAAATAGCTGCTTTTTTTAAATATGAAAAATTCGTTCTTAATTTTAATAGAATAAATGAAACGGATCCAAATTCACCTGAATCTTTTCAGTTTTCTATGATTCCGGTGATTTAGTCACAATATAATATCGCTTAGCATAACTAACCAGGGGATTATCAAATGAATATTCTTCCTTCTCTTCCTCCTTTGCCTCATGATAAACCTGATGTGTATGATCCTTACAAAAACATATATAACGCTACTGAATTCAATTTTCACGTGTCTATATACCTTTACTTCGATGATAAGAAACCATTCGCAACAAAATATGTAGAAGCTAATTCGTGGGGGTACTTTGATATTTCAGGTATTCCTATATTAACTGGCATAAAATTTCAAAGTGTTACAAATGCAGTACAACTGCAATATATTGCGCGATCTAATACAGCAAAAGATCTTATGTCTCATTTTGAAAAACGAATAATTGTTCTTCATCAAGGAAAAGACGTTGAATTTTATTTTTATTTAACAAGTAAGTAAGGGTTTAACAAATGATCAAGGTTAATATTATTTACGTTTTTTAATCGTTAAGCATTAATTAACGCTAGTCTATCCAAGGTAAAACCAGCATATTGATATCATAACCAGTAACATATTAACATTAACATAAATTTCTTAACAATATAATGGAGTGATGAATCATTCATCGCTCCATTATAATAAAAAATCAATAAGATGGCTTTCAAACTGCAATTTGAAAAACAACGGATATACAAAAGCGGTTACAATAATTGATTATCTGTAACCGCATATTACTCAATATTTCAATCGATTAAATTATTACTTACTGGTATCCAATTCCGGGAAACTTTTTACTACATCATCAATTGCTTTCATCTGCATCAAGAATGGCTCCAGTTTTGCCAATGGTAATGCAGATGGGCCATCACATTTTGCGTTTTCCGGTTGCGGATGTGCTTCAAGGAACAAACCAGCAATGCCCACTGCCATTCCCGCACGAGCCAGTTCAGAAACCTGCCCGCGGCGGCCACCGGAAGCTGCACCGAATGGATCGCGGCACTGCAATGAATGTGTTACATCAAAAATCACGGGTGAACCATTGGTTGTTTGTTTCATCACACCAAAACCCAACATATCAACAACTAAATTATCATAACCGAAGTTACTACCACGGTCACACAGGATCACCTGTTCATTACCACCTTCTTTGAATTTTTCCACGATATTGCCCATTTGCCCCGGACTCACAAACTGTGGTTTTTTAACATTAATCACAGCTCCGGTTTTCGCCATTGCTTCAACCATATCAGTCTGACGGGCAAGGAAAGCCGGAAGCTGGATAACATCAACCACTTCAGCCACAGGTTGAGCTTGTGCAGGTTCATGCACATCAGTGATGATTTTTACACCGAAAGTCTGTTTCAGTTCCTGAAAGATTTTCATTCCCTCTTCCAGACCAGGGCCACGATAAGAGTGGATAGAAGAACGGTTAGCCTTATCAAAAGATGCTTTGAAAACATAAGGAATGCCCAGTTTTTGTGTCACTGTGACATAGTGCTCACAAATCTGCATGGCCAAATCCCGTGACTCAAGAACGTTCATGCCACCAAACAATACAAATGGCAGATTATTTGCGACCTTAATATCACCAATATTAACCACTTTCTGTTGCATGCTTATACCTGCTGTTGTTAGGAAAAATTGTTAAGCGCAAATAAATTTGCTGTATTAATAAAACATAAAATCAGGCGCAGACATTTCGTCATCGCACGATAAGTGCTATTTAATCAAATACTTTAATGCAGTACTATTGGCGGCTGCTCTATAGAGTTAATCTGCATTTTTATCATCTCTGAGATTGGATCTTCAGGGCAATGCTCCACAAAGTAGTTCAAATCCGAAACAGCGATATGATTACAATCGAGCTGAGCATAAATAAGCCCACGATCACGGATTTCATACGGATCATCAGGGTCAAACATCAATACGACCTCACTGGCTTTGAGTGCCAGTTCCATCTTTTTCTCTTCCATTAAAGAAACTTTAATCGTATCTGTAATTTTGCGCACGATGCTGCTGTTATCCGCTTCCTGCAAATCTTTCTTTTCCAAACGAACAGTTGGGCCAATGTTACCTTTCAACCAGACATCAAGGGTATGCTCATTGAGAGTTTCCCCATTCATGGGATTAATGAACCACGTAGGTTGATCAGGCAAATCAATGCGTAATATCAATTGTGTTGGAAATATCACCGGCTGTACAGGCATTGCCAATACCTGAGCAATATGAGCAAACAGTGTACCTAATGCAACCGGAGCACCTTGACGTGAATGAAGTACACTATCCAGCCATAAAGTATCCGATAGACAGTACACCCCATTTGCCCCACCAAATTTCCATTCCCGATAAAAAAGTATCAGCAATGATTGCAATTTTGCCTTGGTATCATTGACTAAAGAAAGTGCCTGCCGTGCTTCTTCAACCAACACGGTTAACTGCTCCGCCACTGAGGTTTGTGGGAAATCAGGGCGAATAGACTTTGTAACCAAAATAATACCATCAATCAGAGGAGCATTATTGAATTCATAATTAGCTATGGGGTTCATTTTTATTCCATCGACCTACTGTGATACGTTCATTACCACCATAATCTTGAAAAGTCGCTATCTGATGATAACCCTTCTCTAAAAACAGGTTCCTAACAACAGCTCCCTGTTTCCAGCCATGTTCCAATAACAGCCATCCATTCGGTAATAAAAAATGGCGGGCTTGTTCCACAATTGCCTTTAAATCTGCCAGGCCATTGTGGGCAGCAATCAATGCAGTAGCCGGTTCAAACCTGACATCGCCCTCTTGCAGATGAGGGTCATTCTCGTCTATATACGGAGGATTACTGACAATCATATCAAATTGTCTGTTACCCACAGCAGAAAACCACTCACTTTGTAAAAAATTCACATTGTGAATTACGAGTTGTGAGACAATTTCCCCTGTATTAATTTTTTCCACATTATATTTCGCCAGTGCGACTGCCTCAGGATTGATATCAACCCCTGTCACATGGCAATCACGTCTCTCACTTGCTAATGCCAGAGCAATTGCCCCCGTTCCTGTCCCAAGATCCAGAATTTTTGCGGGCGTTTCCGGCAACAACTCCAGCGCTTTTTCAACCAGGCACTCAGTATCAGGGCGTGGGATCAGAGTTGCTGATGATACGGCAAGCGGCAATGACCAGAACTCTTTTTCGCCCACAATATAAGCAATTGGCTCACCTTGCATACGGCGAGCCAATAAATCATCAAGCCTGTGAGATTCTTCCTCTGAAATGGAAGTTTCACTGAAAGCAATCAGATAAGTGCGAGAACGCCCTGTCACGTATCCCAACAGGATTTCCGCATCACGTTTAGGGCTGTCACTATCAGGCAAGTTATCAGACAACTGAGCCGCTGCGTATTGTAGCCAATGTTGATAATTCATTAATCCTGCTCTGACTGTTATTCCTGTTCTGACAGGGCAGATAACTGATCGGCCTGATATTCGGTAACGATTGGCTGGATTAACATATCCAGTTTACCCTCCATAACTTCATCAAGACGGTATAACGTCAAGTTGATGCGATGATCAGTAACTCGTCCCTGCGGAAAGTTATAAGTGCGGTTACGATCTGAACGGTCACCAGAACCAAGAAGATTACGACGTTCTGAGGCTTCTGCTTCTTGACGTTTCTGTGCCTCAGCGGCACGAATGCGAGCAGCCAGTACAGACAGAGCTTTAGCCTTGTTTTTGTGCTGTGAGCGCTCATCCTGACATTCCACCACAATCCCGGTCGGAATATGGGTAATCCGAATAGCTGAATCGGTGGTATTAACGTGCTGCCCTCCGGCACCAGAAGAGCGGTAAGTATCAATTTTTAAATCACTGGGGCTGATTTCCGGCAATTCAGCTTCCGGAATTTCCGGCAGAACTGCAACAGTACAGGCAGAAGTATGAATACGACCCTGAGATTCCGTTTCCGGTACACGCTGAACACGGTGCCCACCTGATTCAAATTTCAAATGACCATAAACCTGATCTCCTGAAACTTTCGCAATGATCTCTTTGTAACCACCGTGCTCACCTTCATTGGCACTCATAATTTCTACTTTCCAACGACGGGCTTCAGCATAGCGGCTATACATGCGGAACAGATCTCCTGCAAAGATTGCAGCTTCATCACCACCTGTTCCTGCACGGACTTCAAGAAAACAGTTTCGTTCATCATCTGGATCTTTGGGTAACAGCAATAACTGTAGCTGCTGCTCCAGCTCTTCATTACGAACTTTTGCGTCCTTGAGTTCTTCCTGCGCCATTTCCCGCATTTCGGGGTCATCAAGCATCATCTCAGCAGTCTGTATATCATCCTGAATCGTTTTCCAGACTTTAAAACAGCTAGTTACATCAGTAAGTTGAGCATATTCCTTTGATAATGCGCGAAAACGCTCTTGATCAGCGATCACATCGGCATCACCGAGATGAGCCAAAACTTCTTCATGGCGTTCTTGCAATGCTTCCAGTTTAGAGACAATAGAAGGCTTCATTCGTAATATCAGACCTTATTTAGAATAGGGTTAGTTGTGATCCAGCCCAAGGCTGTCCCGCAAGAGATTCAGGCGCTCAAAATCGCCATTGCTGGCAGCCTGTTGGAGTGATTTAGTCGGTATATGGATCAGACGATTCGTCAATTGGTGAGTCAATTGGTTGATGACCTGCTCTGCGTCAGCACCTTGCCGTATGGATATTAATGCTTTCGCAGTCATTTCAGCCCTGATTTTTTCTGCCTGTTCCCGATATTCGCGAATTGTATTGACTGCTCCCTGGGAACGCAACCAATCCATAAAATGAGTGCTCTCTTGTTGCACAATTCCTTCAGCAATTACAGCAGCCGCTTTGCGCTGGGCAAGATTTTGCTGAATGATAGCCTGTAAGTCATCAACACTGTACAGGTAAACGTCACTCAATTTCTCAATATCCGGTTCAATATCACGGGGAACAGCAATATCAACCAGCAGCATAGGTTGATTACGGCGTAATTTTAATGCCCGTTCAACCATACCTTTGCCGATAATCGGCAAAGGACTGGCAGTAGAACTGATCACAATATCAGCTTCTGCCAGACGGGTATCAATTTCTGGCAGAGAAATAACTTCAGCATTAACCTTATTAGCCAGTGCGTGTGCCCGTTCCTTCGTGCGGTTGGCAATTATTATACGATTTACCTGATGTTCCTTAAGATGGCGTGCCACAAGCTCAATAGTTTCTCCTGCCCCCACCAGCAGAATATTTAATTGAGAAAGGGATTCGAAAATCTGCCGTGCGAGTGTACAGGCTGCGAAGGCAACAGAAACTGCATTAGCTCCAATCTCTGTTTCGGTTCTCACTCGTTTAGCAACAGAAAACGATTTTTGGAACAGACGCTCCAACTCTCCTGACAAGGATTGGTAATTTTGTGACTCGGCAAAAGCTTTTTTCACCTGTCCTAAAATCTGCGGCTCCCCAAGCACCAATGAGTCCAGGCCGCTGGCAACTCTCATTAAATGGCTGACCGCTTCACTATCAAGATGCCAGTAAAGGCTTGTGCTAAGCTCTTCAGAATTAAGTTGATGGTATTCACATAACCAATCAATCAATTGCTCTTTTAGATTATCCTGCTGCTCAACACTGAGATAGAGTTCTGTGCGATTGCAGGTTGACAACACAACACCACCCCGCACCAACGGTTGCTGGAGCAGGTTATCAAGCGCAAGCCCTATCGTATCTGGAGAAAAGGCTACCCGCTCACGTAAGGAAACAGGCGCTGTTTTATGATTAATACCGAGTGCTAATAAAGTCATCTTAACTGCGTTGAGTTATCATGAGCATGAGTCCATGACAATATTAATAATCATTCTCATAAACCTATACCCTTCATAAGGACTCTCATTGGTCGAGCATTCTACTTGATGCGACAATTCAATAAAAGTCAATCGAACAGTCCCACTGTAATTATTCGAGAAATTTTGGCAAAACTTCGCTAAATTATTCCCTTGATTATAGACTTTGATGGCACATTGTTCGCCACCAGACCATTTTGCCTGTCTGCCAAAGGTTACTGTATGAAAATAGCATTATTTTTTCGTTTACTTCCCCTCTCCGCTGTTTTGCTGACGGCCTGTACCGTTACGCAAGCACCGGTCGGAACAGGGTCAGCAAATTCTCCGCAATGGAATGATCGCAAACAACAACTGCAAAATTTAAAGCATTATCAGACACGAGGTTCTTTTGCTTACCTGGCAAATGAAAAAAAAGTGTATGCCCGTTTTTTCTGGCAACAATATGCCGTTAATAATTACAAACTACTGCTGCTTAATCCATTAGGGACAACCGAGTTGGAATTATTTGTCCAACCAAATATGATCCAGCTTACTGATAATGAAGGAAAGAAATATATCAGTGATAATCCTGAAGAATTGATCTATCAACTCACCCATATGAACATCCCTTTAAATAATCTGAAAAACTGGATTATCGGCCTGCCCGGAAATGCCAAAAATTTCCAGCTAGATAAAAACTATCTGCTCAAATCCATAAGCGATAGCGCAAATAATGAAGTCTGGCAAATAAATTACCAGGGATACGACACTTCAATCACTCCCGCGTTGCCAAATCGACTGGAGCTCATTCAGGGCAATAACCGTATCAAATTAAAAATGGATAACTGGACTACCCAATAATGACTTTGATCTGGCCTTCCCCGGCAAAATTAAATTTATTTTTATATATCACCGGACAACGCCCTGACGGTTACCACGAACTGCAAACACTGTTTCAGTTTCTGGACTACGGTGATGAAATTACAATTACTCCCCGTCAGGATAACCAAATTCGCCTGCTGACTGCTGTTGAAGGCGTAGCACATGACGATAACCTGATCGTGCGTGCTGCCCGTTTATTACAAAGCCATTTATTACAAGACAATAACAAACCCCCAATTGCCACCCCATATCTGGGAGCAGACATCCATATGAATAAACGCCTGCCAATGGGCGGTGGACTGGGTGGAGGTTCTTCCAATGCAGCAACCGTACTTATCGCCCTGAATTACCACTGGCAAGCCAATTTATCTGATAATGAACTGGCACAACTTGGCCTCAAACTGGGAGCAGATGTTCCGGTATTTATCAAAGGCCACGCCGCTTTTGCAGAAGGTATCGGGGAAAAACTTCAACCCGCCTTTCCGGAAGAGAAATGGTTTCTGGTTGCCCATCCTGGAATTGAGATCTCAACCCCGGCAATCTTCACAGATCCTGAATTAAAAAGAAATTCTCCGATCCGCACTTTATCCGCATTATTACAGGCACCATTCAAAAATGATTGTGAACCAATCGCAAGAAAACGTTTTCGTGAGGTTGAACAGCTTCTTTCATGGCTGTTAGAATACACCCCGTCACGCCTGACCGGAACTGGTGCATGTATTTTCGGCGAGTTCGAATCAGAAGCATCAGCCCGTAAGGTGTTTAATCAAGCCCCAGAGTGGATGCAGGGCTTTGTTGCGCGTGGCGTTAACATTTCACCATTGCATACATTCCGCTCTGGGATAAAAACATATTATTGAACCAATGAATAATTATACCCAACAGATTTCGAGTTACATCGCGGCGGAAAGAGAACAAATCCCCAGGAACATAGATAACTATGTGACCGGGGTGAGTGAACGCAGCCAACAAAGAGGCAACTTGAAAGATAAAGGTAATGTTCAATTGGTCAACAATATCTCTCTGGACGCAAGCCTGAGGTTTTTCTCGTGCCCGATATGAAGCTTTTTGCTGGTAATGCCACCCCTGAACTAGCACAACGTGTTGCCAACCGTCTGTACACAAGCCTGGGAGACGCTGCTGTCGGTCGTTTTAGCGACGGTGAAGTCAGTGTTCAAATCAACGAAAATGTACGCGGTGGCGATGTATTCATCATCCAGTCCACTTGTGCACCAACCAACGATAACCTAATGGAATTGGTCGTTATGGTCGACGCACTGCGTCGCGCTTCTGCCGGACGTATTACCGCTGTAATTCCTTACTTCGGTTATGCCCGTCAGGATCGCCGTGTTCGTTCAGCGCGTGTACCTATCACTGCCAAAGTCGTTGCGGACTTTTTGTCCAGCGTTGGTGTAGACCGTGTTCTCACGGTTGACCTGCACGCCGAGCAGATCCAAGGCTTCTTTGATGTTCCGGTTGATAATGTATTTGGTAGCCCAATTCTTCTGGAAGATATGCTCCAGAAAGATTTGAAAAACCCGATTGTTGTATCTCCAGACATTGGTGGTGTCGTTCGCGCCCGTGCTATTGCTAAGCTGTTGAATGATACCGATATGGCTATTATTGATAAACGCCGCCCACGTGCGAACGTTTCTCAAGTTATGCACATCATTGGTGATGTCGCTGGCCGTGACTGTATTCTGGTTGATGACATGATCGACACAGGTGGCACGCTGTGTAAGGCTGCTGAGGCATTGAAAGAGCGCGGAGCGAAGCGGGTGTTTGCTTATGCAACCCACCCTATTTTCTCTGGTAATGCTGTAGAAAACATCAAGAACTCAATGATAGATGAATTCATTGTCTGTGACACAATTCCTCTGTCTGCTGAGGTCAAGGCGTTGAACAAAGTTCGTACTCTGACACTGTCTGGCATGCTTGCTGAAGCAATCCGCCGTATCAGCAATGAAGAGTCAATCTCTGCAATGTTTGAACACTAAGGTACAATGTTGTGCAGATTTTGAGCACAAACTTATACAAGTGATTAAATAAGTCATCGCTGAAAAAACCCGTTAATACATTTGTATTAACGGGTTTTTCTGTTTATTTAACCTACGATCTTAATAATTGCAAATAGCTTTAATTTAAATATGGAATATTTATATCGTAAAAATAATTAGTTATATCAATTAGTTGATTAGTTTTACAAACTTCATATTAAACAAATTAACAACCCGTATAGTAAGAACAGAAAAAAATCAACCTCATGAAAGCTTAATAAATCATCTGGTACGTCCAGTAATTAACATGAGTAACAATACTGGTATGGTGCCGTGGATACTGCTAACCTGTCGGCCATTTTCTGCTACGTCTTGTGAGGTATTGATGGTGAAGAACTGATATCCATTTCCGAAATACCTTTAAGAAAGCATAAATGACAAAAAATAGACAAGTCATACAACAATTATTTTGTTAAATATTTTTCATCAGAAAAGTCAAAATTCTCTAATGAAATTAACTTTAGGTTAAATAATGCCAATATTGATTGCCGCTTTAGTTAAGTTAATGAAATGTCGGAATGTTGTTAACAGGGAATCAATATTTAATCTAGGACCGTTGTTACCAACAAGTTAATAATCTGACCAGCAATATTTCAATTCAAAATATTCAACCAGTCAGTACCTTAGAATCTGACGAAGAAGCGTCGATCGGGCTTTGCCATTAGAAATCGATACGCTGATAAATAATAAAAACTACTTTAAGGAGAATGCTAATGAAAAAGGCATTTTTATTCACACCTGCACTGTTAGCGCTTTCAATCAGCGCCGTTTCTAATGCTTATGCTTATGATAAGGTCTATATTTTTGGAGATAGCCTGAGTGATAGTGGGAATAACGGGCGTTTTACAACAGATGGAAAAAATAAGGATAAATATCCGTGGTTGTATAATGAATACCTTGCTCAGACCCTCACAGGCAAAAAACTGGATCCTTCTAAAGAAAAAGGAACTAATTATGCTGAGGGAGGCGCAACAGCTATTGATGGAATGAATCCAGACAACCCTAAAGCCAGTACTGATTCACAGCTCAAAAAATATTATGATGACTTGAAAACACACAACAAGAGTCTGGATCCCAATGCTATCTATATTCACTGGATAGGCGGTAATGATCTTACTGCGGCTTTGATAGCTGGTCAGAAAAATCCTTCTAATGCACACGGTATTGTGCAAAAAAGTGCAAATGAAGCCGGAGCACAAATCAAATATCTGGCTGATAATGGCGCCGGATTGGTCATCGCACCAACCGTACCTGATGTTGGCACGACGCCTAAGTTGTTAGAAATAGTTTTGGGAACTGGATTAGCAACAAAGCTAACACCAGTGTTAACAGAAAAGATGGAAAAGGAAGGAAAATCACCGGATGAAATCAAAGCCACTATAGAAGCTACTATCAAAAATATTTTGCATGAGGTTCATACAAAAATTAATGAAGCTACTATCCCTAGTGATGACGGCCGTAATCTAGCACTCCAAAAAGTATTTCATGACCTAAGTCAAATGGCTAAAACATATGGGCTAGATCCTGAAAGCGTTGAAAAAGAACTTACAGAGAAATATAAAGAAGCCAGTGCTGGTGCTACTAAGCTTACTAATGATTATAACAATCAGGTAGAAAATGCAATCAACCAAAGTAACGGCAATATTCTGCGTGCTGATGTCAATGGTTTGCTACGTGAAGTCATATCTAATCCAATGATCTATGGTTTCGGCAATAACCTTGGCTATGCTTGTGGTGTAGGCAAAGGGGCCAATGAATGCGAGTCTGAACAAGCAGGCTTTGATAGCAGCAAAGAGTTTATATTCTCTGATAGTTTCCACCCATCACCACTTGCACACAAAATTCTGGGGCAATATATCGAATCCATTTATATCGCTCCATCACAGGTAATGACCCTGAACCAGGTCAACCGTGCCCCGGTTAAAGGTACTCGCGCTTCCCTTGATGGTCATCTTCAACAACTGCGCAGCAGTGGTAATGAACACGGGAAATTTGGCGTTTTCGGTGGCTATAGCGGCAGCCGTAATAACACCTTTACCCTGGGGGGTGATTACCAACTGACCGAAGGTTTGCTACTTGGTGCACTGTATTCCAATGATAAAACCGAGCGTTCCTCTGTTTCTGACTTTGCCTATAACGGGAATGCTCACGTAGTAACCACTTATGCGTTGTGGAATGTCTTCAGCAACGCATGGTTAAGTGGCGATCTCCATCATGCCCGTATTAATTACGATAGCCTGACCCGTAGTATCCAACTTGGTGAAGCGACCCGCAGAGAATCAGGCTCAACCACAGGTAAACAATGGGGTGCCCGTTTTGCCGCAGGTTGGGATATCCCTGTCGCTGGCGTCGTCACCACCAGCCCGATCATCCAGTTCGCCTGGGATAAAGGTGGTGTTAAAGGCTACCGTGAATCCGGTAACAACAGTACTTCCATGCACTTTAGTGACCAGAACTACACATCTAAAGTAGGTACATTAGGCTGGCGTGTAGATACCCAATTGGGTCGTTTCAACCCTTATGCTTCTGTTCAGTTTAATCACCAGTTTGGAGATACTCATTTCAAACTGCGCAGTGCCATTAATTCCACCAAAACATCGTTTGTTATGGATAGTGGCAAACAGAGCAAAAACTGGCGTCAATATACAGTGGGTGCGAACGCTAATCTGTTCGGTAACGTACGTGGCTTCGCTTCCGTAACCCGTAATGAAGGCAGCTCACAAGATCCTAACTACAACTTCAATCTGGGTATCAATGCCAGCTTCTAATATTGTGTCTGTAGTAAAGTGATGTACCTGATAAAACTATCGCAATAACCTGCGTAGCGCTTCAAAAGCGCAAGGAAAATGAAACTTCCTTGCGCTTTTGTATTCCTATCATGCTTTTTTCTCACCGTTCAACCTGCGTATACATACGCCTGCATGGTGTTGACTTTTCGTATACATAGCCAGAAGTAATATCAGATAGAAATTATCAAAAGGATCAGCTCTCAACCAAAGAATAAATAAGACAGGTAGATTCGGGAAAAAATAAATACCTCCTTAATTTGAGGTTCTTAATTCGAGGTTTGGTGCTGACTGAAAAGTAATGGCTACATTGACCGGGGAATTCGAATGAAAAAAGTACTTTTGCGTATACCAGCAACAACAGTATTTTTGGTTAATTTCATTACAAACGCCTATGCTTACGACAATGTCTATGTTTTTGGTGATAGCCTGAGTGACGGGGGAAATTGGGGAAATTATAGTCGTTTTACAACGGACGGAGCCAATAGCGAGTTGTACGATGAGTATATTGCTCATCAACTTACGGGTAAGAAATTAATCCCTTCTAACGAAAAAGGAACTAATTACGCTCAGGGAGGTTCAACGGCCCTACCGATGCCGCGGCAAGATCCTCGATTGGATATTTCCCAGCCAAACACCAAAGAACAACTTGATGATTACCTCAAACAACATAACGGAAAAGCCGACCCAAATGGTATCTACATTCACTGGGTAGGCGGTAACGATCTTGCAGAAGCCTTAGCTGCTGGTCAGAGCAACTTCTCTCTGTCACGTAAAATTATCAATACCAGTGCCAATGCAGCCACAGAACAAATCAATCAACTCGTTAAAGCTGGTGCCGGACTTATTATTGTACCTACTGCTCCCAATGTGGGAATGACACCTGAGTTGTTAGAAATTCTGATTAAAAATAGCTTAGAAAAAATAGGTTCTTCTGAAGAGCAGATTCAAGAAGTTCTGGATAAAGTCCATAAGAAAATTGACCAGTATGATATCCCCAGTGATAAAGCCCGCAAATTTGCCCTTAAAAAAATATTTGAAGAATTAGCTAAAAAAGCCCAGGCGGAATTTGGAATATCCGCTGAAATAATTGAAAAAAAAACTGGCTGAGGCCTATGAAAAAACCAATAAAAACGCCTCAGAGCTTACTGATACTTATAATAAACTGATAGATGATAAAATCAGCCAGAATAATGGCAATATCCTGCGTGCAGATGTCAATGCTCTGATACGTGAAGTGATGGAAAATCCCTATATTTATGGCATTCAAAATACGTTAGGTTATGCCTGTCCTCATGGAAAATTAGCCAGTTCTTGTTCTTCTAAAGATAAAGAATTTAATAAAGACAGAGAGTTTTTATTCTCCGATAGTTTCCATCCGACACCATTAGGGCATCAGGTTATTGGCCAGTACATTAGCTCTATTTATATAGCCCCATACCTTGTGATGTCACTGACTCAAGTTAACCGACTCGCGGTTAAAGGTGTTCGAGCTTCCCTTGATGGTCACCTGCAACAACTTCGCAACGGAGGTAATCCACAGGGGAAAATTGGTGTTTTTGGTGGTTATTCAAGCAGTGATAACCATGTCCTTACATTGGGTAGTGATTACCAGCTAACAAATAACCTGTTACTGGGCGCAATATATTCTAACTACCAAGATGAACGTACCTTCGCCTCCGGGTTCACCTATGAGGGGCTTGGTCATGTTGTGACTACTTATGGCTTATGGAATCTCTATAACAATGCGTGGTTAAGTGGCGATCTCCATTATTCACGAATAAATTACGATAGCCTGATCCGTAGTATTCAACTTGGCAAAGCGACCCGCAGAGAATCAGGCTCAACCACAGGTAAACAATGGGGTACTCGCCTTACGGCTGGTTGGGATATTCCTGTCACCAAGGTCATCAGCACCAGTCCGATTATCCAGTACACCTGGGATAAAGGTAATATAAAAGGTTACCGTGAATCCGGTAACAACAGCACCTCCATGCACTTTTCTGATCAGAAATACACCTCCAAAGTAGGCTCTGTCGGCTGGCGTGTAGATACTCAGTTAGGCCGTTTCAACCCGTATGCTTCTGTTCAGTTTAATCACCAGTTCGGAGATACCCATTTCAAACTGCGCAGCGCCATTAATTCCACCAAAACATCGTTTGTTGTGGATAGCGGTAAACAGAGTAAAAACTGGCGTCAATATACAGTGGGTATCAATGCTGAATTTTTTAAAAATTTACATGGGATTGTTTCCGTAACACGCAACGAGGGAAGTGCCCAGGAGCCTGATTACAATTTCAGCCTGGGTATTAATGCAAGCTTTTAACGATAGTTGTATGTATACCTTTTGCCTTTCAAGTTGCAGCCAGCAAGACTGCAACTTGAAATCTATTGGGTGTATGATAAAAATCTACAGTGCAGAGAGCTGATTCGATTGATCATCTATATTATAAATCGAGTCAGTTAAAAAGTGAGGTATTCGTTTCATATTATGTGTTTGTTATATCGTGTGTTACGTCAAAATCGGCAACATCTAAAAAAAATAACGTAATAAGAATTATGAATGTTTATGTTGTTTTTTACGGCGATAACGCTCATCATAATTCTTCAACCACCAATACTTATCGCTGACCTGCTCCCGTCCCCCGAGACTGGCTCCCCCTAGCCAAATCAATGCACCAACAAATAACCCCATTAGTGCGATTCCTGCCAAAAATTCAGATTCACTAAAACTGAATATGTGGCTGAGCAAGACATAGGCTAAACTGATAAGCATTGCTATCATGCCTAATCCCATAAAAATATTACCCAGAATAAAGGCTTTTTTACGTTTCATAACCAACCTCCAATACTTTTTGTGAACGTAGTTTGTGAACGCAATTTGTCAACAAACGAACTCAAAAGCACGAAAGCAGATACCTCCTTTTAGACATTATAGCCATAATATCTGAAAGGTTATTGCGCTGGCGATCACAAGCTGTACGATTTTCAACTTATTTTCCCTTTATTATCTAATATCATAATGAGTTTTGTACTCAAGCCTTCCGGCAGGTAAACTAAGCCTCTTTTTTTAATACCTTAATGCCAATAAGCGAAATCAAACTGTGAGTAACATAAAATTAATCGTTGGTCTGGCAAACCCCGGGGCTGAATATGCACAGACCCGACATAATGCAGGAGCATGGTTTGTCGATTTATTAGCACAACGTCATAATCAACCCTTAAAAGAAGAGAGTAAATTTTTTGGTTATACCGCTCGTATCTATATGAATGGGCAAGATGTCCGTCTGCTTGTGCCAACGACATTCATGAACCTCAGTGGCAAATCTGTTCTTGCTTTGAGCGGGTTCTACCGCATCCAGCCAGATGAAATTCTGGTTGCACACGATGAGCTTGATCTTCCCCCCGGTGTCGCAAAAATGAAGCTAGGTGGCAGCAATGGCGGGCATAACGGCCTGAAAGATATCCAGAGCAAATTTGGCAACAATCCTAATTTTCATCGTCTGCGTATTGGCATCGGCCATCCGGGTGATAAAAACAAAGTGGTGGGATTTGTTCTCGGCAAGCCCCCCGCCAATGAACAGAAACTGATTGATGATGCTATTGCTGAAGCTCTCAACTGCACTGACATTCTTATGAAAGATGGTATGAATAAAGCCATTAACCGCCTGCACGCTTTTAAAGCCAGCGCTTAACAGGCCCGCTGGGAGTAGTGCGTGGCGCGTCAGACTATTGCGTGTATAATAACGCCAATTTTTTATAACTCACCGACAGACTATTTTCTGTCGGTTTATACGTGATCAAAGGTGATAAATCTATGGGATTCAAATGCGGTATCGTTGGCCTGCCTAACGTTGGGAAATCTACATTATTTAATGCGCTGACCAAAGCAGGTATCGAAGCAGCAAACTTCCCTTTCTGCACTATCGAGCCAAACACTGGTGTTGTACCAATGCCGGATCCACGTCTCGACCAGCTGGCTGAAATCGTAAAACCACAACGCATCCTCCCAACCACAATGGAATTCGTAGATATTGCTGGTCTGGTAAAAGGTGCTTCAAAAGGCGAAGGTCTGGGTAACCAGTTCCTGACTAACATTCGCGAAACGGAAGCGATCGGTCATGTTGTACGCTGCTTCGATAACGACAATATCGTTCACGTTTCCGGTCAGGTTGATCCCGCTGCTGATATTGAAGTCATCAACACCGAGCTGGCATTGTCAGATCTGGATACTTGCGAACGTGCTATCCAGCGCGTTCAGAAGAAAGCTAAAGGTGGTGATAAAGATGCTAAAGCTGAATTAGAAGTGCTGGAGAAGTGTCTTCCTCATCTTGAGCAAGCGGGTATGTTACGCTCTTTAAATCTGAGCGTGGAAGAAAAAGCGGTAATTCGCTATCTGAGTTTCCTGACCTTGAAACCAACTATGTACATTGCCAACGTTAATGAAGATGGTTTTGAAAACAACCCGCATCTTGATACCGTTCGCGCTATTGCAGAACAAGAAGGCTCTGTGGTTGTTCCGGTTTGCGCAGCTATTGAAGCGGATATCGCAGAACTGGAAGATGCAGACCGTGAAGAATTCATGGCAGAGCTGGGGCTGGAAGAACCTGGTTTGAACCGCGTTATTCGTGCCGGATATCAGTTGCTGAACCTGCAAACCTATTTCACAGCAGGGGTAAAAGAAGTGCGTGCATGGACAATCCCGGTCGGTGCAACGGCTCCACAGGCTGCGGGTAAAATCCACACTGACTTTGAAAAAGGCTTTATCCGCGCCCAAACGATTTCCTTTGAAGATTTTATCACTTACAAAGGTGAACAAGGCGCAAAAGAAGCAGGCAAAATGCGTGCTGAAGGAAAAGATTATATTGTTAAAGATGGCGATGTAATGAATTTCTTGTTCAACGTCTGATCTACGAATAAATTTGCTTATCTTGTTCGATACTAATCGATGAGATTTATGCTTAAAATCCGCGTGATGACGCGGATTTTTCTTTTATAAGCCCTCCAAATACCGTAATAATCCCGCCTGTTCTTAATATTCCAAGACGAAATTTTGAAAACCCATATTAAGAAATTTTATTAATTGTTTAAATAATATTCAGGTTAACTATATTACAGTAATATTGCATTAAGCAGGACAAATCTACCAACATCACACTGATAAATTGATATTTTCAGCTATTCCTCAAACCATAATCACTAAACAAAGCATGAAGATTAATTACATATGACTGCTATGAATAAGTTATTTAGGCAAGAGGCCTTAGATAACCAAAAATCCAAATGGACGGGAAAAGCACTATTGATAGCAAAAATTCCGGCATGGGTTATTTGTATTTTTTCATTAACTTTTTTAACTGTTTTATTTATATTTATTACTTTTGGAAGTTATACAAGAAGAATTAGTGTTTATGGTGAAGTTATAACTAATCCTCATCCAATAAATATTTTATCTTCTCAACAAGGATTTATTTCAAAAGCATTTGTCAAAACAGGAGACATAATAAAAAAAGGCCAGAAAATTTATCAGGTAGATTTTAGCCAAATTACGGAGTCCGGCAAAATCAGCACTAATACACAGAACTCCCTCAAAAATCAATTAATACAAGTCAATAATATTATTCAGAACCTGCAATATAATAAACGTATCACTTTAGAAAGCCTTGAAGAACAAAAAAGACAGTATGAGTTATCCCACGAGAAAGATAGGATTGTAGTTGAAAATGCACGCCAGGGTGTTGAATTTTCAAAAGAAAATATGAAAAACTACAAGAACTATCAGAAACGGGGTCTTATTACTAAAGATCAATTTAATAACTATGGATACTCTTATTACCAGCAACAAAATACATACCAAAATCTATACAGTCAATATATCAGCGATTCATTAAAGATCACCAGTCTGAATAGTGATATTATTCTCAAAAAAGCGGATTTTGATAAACAAATTTCACAATACAAAATTCAGCAAGATGATCTACAGCGGCAACTAGCCGAAATGGCGGCCAGTGGCTCCCTGTTCATCACCTCCCCTATTGATGGGCGTATTGAATCACTTGGATTTACCGTAGGGCAAATGGTCATTACAAATGATAATTTGGCACAGGTGATCCCAAATGATGTAAAACCGACTTATTATTTAATCCTGTGGGTTCCTAATAACAGTTTACCCTACATTACAAAAGGTGATGCAATTAATATACGTTATGATGCCTTCCCATTTGAAAAATTCGGTCAGTTTTCAGGGCATATCAATAACATTTCATATGTTCCGGCTTCCTCTCAAGAAATGTCTCACTATAAAAGCTCACCGATAAATAAGGTTGGAGAAAAAGCCGAATCTTATTATAAGGTGTTAGTAAGTCTGGATAAGAATCAGTTCAGTTATAACGGAAAAAATTTATATTTATCTAATGGCATGAAAGCCCAGTCTACTTTCTTCCTTGAAAAAAGACCTCTTTATCAATGGATGTTCTCACCATTCTATGATATGAAAAAAACATTAACAGGCCCTAGCAATGAATAAAGCATCTTTTGACGTCATTACCGAAAAATTAAATTTAGGATTCAGAAGAAGAATCCCCAAGATTTTGCAAACTGAAGCAGCCGAATGTGGATTAGCAAGTTTAGCAATGGTATTTCATTATCATGGATTACAAATCGATTTATCCAGTTTACGCAGTCAGTTTGGAATTTCTACACGAGGAGCGACACTCCCTGTATTGATTAGCATAGCGACTGCGCTCAAATTTAAAACCAGGGCTGTGTCGTTAGATCTTGATGAACTTCATGCATTAAAAACCCCCTGTGTTTTACATTGGGATATGAATCATTTTGTTGTCTTGGTAAGTGTGAAAAAAAATAAAATTACTATCCATGATCCAGCATTTGGGCAACGGGTAATGAGTACTCAGGAATTTTCCAAACACTTTACGGGTATTGCACTGGAATTATGGCCGGGTAATGATTTTACTCCTGTAAAAAAACAAAATAGATTACGTATTATCTCCTTGTTAAATAATATTCAAGGAATTAAATCTGCACTGGGGAAAATTTTCTTCTTATCTGTTGTCATAGAGGCTATTAATATACTGCTCCCAGTGGGGACACAATTAGTTATGGATCATGTTATCGTTGCTCAAGATCATAACCTTTTAACTATTATTTGCTGTGGCTTGCTCTTCTTTATCTTATTTAGAGTCAGTGTGTCAACGTTACGCAGCTGGATATCCATTACTATGGAAGCATTCGTTGATGTACAGTGGAAATCAGGTGTATTCGACCATTTAATGAAATTACCTTTAGCTTACTTTGAAAAACGTAAGTTAGGTGATATTCAGTCACGCTTTGGTTCACTAAATATTATTCGCACAACCTTTACCCAAAATATTGTTAATGGAATTATTGACACCATTATGCTGATCAGCGTCTTTGTTATGATGTTGCTTTACGGTAACTGGCTGGTTTGGATTGTATCAGGGTTCACCATTATTTATATAGTAGTCAGATTTCTGACTTATCAATATTACAGACAGCTTTCTGAAGAACAGATCGTTAAAGAAGCCAGAGCAAACTCCCATTTTATGGAAACGTTATACAGTATTAATACCTTAAAGGCGTTGGGATTATGTGAAACCCGGGCAAAATCCTGGTTAAACCTGAATATTGATACCCTGAACTCAAATACTAAACTCAATAAGATAAGTTCAATTTTTAATATCATTAATGTTTTTATTACTACTTGTGAACAAATTATCATCCTGTGGTTAGGTGCATCATTAGTGATAGACAACCAAATGACTCTCGGGATGTTTGTTGCTTTTAACGCTTACCGGGGACAATTTGCGGATAGAGCAAGTAATTTGATCGATATGGCAATTAAATTGCGCATGTTAAATTTACATAATGAGAGAATTGCCGATATCGTCCTCTCTGAACCAGAAAGAGAAGCCCCTGCGCGGGAAATCGGCGTTTCAGGGCAACCTGTTGATTTGACAGTTCATGATTTACATTATCAATATGATAGCTTATCAAAACCTGTAATATCCGGCTTTAATCTTAATGTCAAAGCGGGAGAAAGTGTGGCCATTATTGGCCCATCTGGGGCTGGAAAAACAACACTCATGAAATTAATGAGTGGCTTATTAGAACCCGATAAAGGCACTATTTTAATGAACGGGCTTGATATTAATGTCATTGGTCTAAATAACTACCGGAAGTGTATCGCCTGTGTTTTGCAAGATGATAAATTACTTTCCGGCTCTATCGCTGAAAATATATCCGGCTTTGATCCTTCACCCGATATCGAACTTATACAAGAATGTGCTAAACGTTGCAGTATTCATGATGATATTTTATTGATGCCAATGGGGTATGAAACACTGATTGGTGAATTAGGCAATGGATTATCTGGCGGGCAAATACAAAGGTTATTGATAGCCAGAGCGCTTTATCGTCGCCCAAGTATTTTATTTATGGATGAAGCAACCAGCCATCTGGATTTAACTAATGAAGCATATATTAATGAATCAATCTCTGCATTGAATATTACCAGAATTATTATTGCCCATAGACCATCAACAATTAAATCTGCCGAGCGTGTTATCTCCATATCATAGATTTAATTCATTTTTTTCAATTTATTTTCTTCTATATTTTTAAACATACAGTAAATATTTTTAGGAAAATCATTAGCCATTCTAATAGAGTGGCTAATGATTCATATTATATTTAAAATTGATGTTCAAAACTTATCTGAATTAGTTATCACATACTGGTTCGAGATATGGGGGAATAATTGGCCATGCTGGGCGAATGGCATATGGTATATCTTCAATTACATGCTTTGCGTATTCTTCAATTTCTTTCAAGAATACAGAACCAGCACCTGAGACCTGCCCTAGTTCAATAGTTGTTAACTCTTTCATATATCACCTCATTATCTAATTATTGATTGCAATTGATATTAACTTTTTAGTACATTAATTAAAAAATCACATAAAATTCATATTATTCTATTTTATGAGTATGTACTCTGAAATTTGGAAGTTATTTATCACCAATACTATCAATTACATCGCAGCCAAAATTTCCTAAAGCATCTGCTTCACCTTTAATCAATCCGCCTAAATCTTTCGAAATATAGCCTTCATTAGCCAGAAAGTCAGTGGTATCACTAACTACTTTCTCAAAAAGGTGAATACCGGCTTTTACAGTTTTACGCCAGTCAAAAGTACCACCCGCAACCTGCTCTAATTCAATAATTGTTAACTCTTTCATATATCACCTCATTACTTAACTTATTAATATCATCATTAATTTATCTAAATTAGAACCATAATACATAAATAGATAATTGTTTGAATTATGGCTCCAGAAAAATTAAAATAATTATAAAATGAGACAAAGAAATTCAAAAAATAACTCTAAAGTCATTGAATAGAATCTTTCTGTGATTCAGATCAAATTTATATTTTTCTGGAGCCAGCTTTCTGCGCTTCTCCGATATCACCATAAATTATTTGTTCTTAACTTTTATTAAACAACCAACCATTTATCACATACTATTTTTGGAGTAGTGACTATCTTTTCAATAAGAAACTATTTTCATCCTTAATAGATAAAAAAAATTGATAATACATTAAAAATACTTATTTATTTGGCCACTTTCAATTTATCAACCATGACATACTATTATCTGAGAATTAATATAAATCACATTAACCTGAATATAGTCTTACTATTATTTTCCCACAGATAAATCATCAATAATTTTTAACAAAATTCATACAGAACAGATGGTTCTCATTCTTAGCTTGATCTGATCAATACAGAAGGCAAGAACCCTGTACTCCAGAGGGATATATATACCGTTCAGCTGCACCCAACTACTTGCGCCCAACGATGATATGATTATGCTGTTCACACTACATTAATTAGCGATTCTGGAGAGGCAAACAAACTATGCAGAATTCTCTTGACAGACTGAATCACAATGAAACAGAAAAGACGACTCCTCACGATAGTTATTCGGACACACAGGAATGGCAAGAACTATTCGACCAATTTACCACCAATATCGGTGAAAAAGCGTTGTCTGAACTGGAAGAGAAGATTGCAGATGATCCTATAGGTTATTGTTGCCGTGAGCTAAACAAACCAGTGCATGAATTAGCAGAACTGGAGAGAAAGTTCTCTTCAGTATTCATACCAGAAATGCCTGTCGATACCAAAAAATATATCCAAAATTTGAATGAAGATGTTCTTAACCAAGTGATGCCTGTGTCATCCCCCACTTTTGTTGGTCATATGACATCAGCCCTGCCCAGACATTTACCTGCGCTTGGCAAAATATTGACTGCCCTGAACCAAAATTTAGTCAAACTGGAAACATCACATGTTCTGACCGTACTGGAGCGCCAGGTATCGGGTATGATGCACAAACTGGTATACGGTTGTGATGAAAATTTTTATAAACAATGGCTGCACAGCGGTGATTATGCTCTGGCAGCCTTCTGTTCTGGCGGAACATTGGCTAATCTGACAGCCATGTGGACATGCCGAAACCTGCTCATGCCAGCCGACGAAAATTTTGCTGGTCTCAAGCGTGAGGGACTGGCCAGAGGCTTACTTCATTACGGTTATAATGGAGTGGCGATTTTGGTATCAGAACTAGGCCACTATTCGCTGAAAAAAGCTGTGGATGTGCTCGGACTTGGACAAGATGCACTAATCAGTGTTGATGCCGACAGGAACGGACAGATCTGCATTGATTCCCTGTACTCGCACCTGAAAAATCTGCGTCAGCGCAATATCAAGCCCATGGCAATTGTCGGAATAGCCGGAACAACCGAGACCGGCTCAATCGATCCGCTGGATGTGCTGGCAGATATCGCCGAACGCGAGCAGTGTCACTTCCATGTTGATGCTGCCTGGGGAGGCGCGAGCTTATTGTCAGAACGCTATCGGCATTTATTCAAAGGCATTGAGCGCGCTGATACTGTGACAATTGACGCTCATAAACAAATGTACGTTCCTATGGGAACAGGCATGGTACTGTTCCGCCAGCCTACTCTGACTGATTCTATTGCCCAACATGCCAATTATATTGTACGTAAAGGTTCAAAAGATTTAGGCCGCCACACTCTGGAAGGTTCACGCAGTGCGATGTCGCTTATGTTGCACAGTAACCTGCACCTGCTTGGCCGGCAGGGTTTTGCCCAATTAATAGATAGAAGTATCGAGAAGGCCCTGCAATTTGCAGACATTATCCGCCAGCAGGAAGATTTTGAGTTAGTCAGCGAACCACAACTTTGTCTGCTTACTTACCGATATATACCGCCAATGGCATTGACGGCACTACGCAACGCCCCTGAATCTGTGCGGGAAAAACTACACGATACACTTAATGTACTGAACCAAAATATCCAGTCTATGCAGTGGACTACCGGAAAGTTTTTTGTCTCACGCACCAGTCTCAGGCCTGTACAATGGGATCGACAACCAACAACTGTTTTGCGTGTTGTACTGGCAAATCCATTGACGACTTTGGAAATACTTGAGTGCATGCTGGAAGATCAACGCAAACTGGCACAGCAAAGTCCGTTATGGCAAACCTTACAGAATTTAATCAATTGAGATAACTTAATATCTGCTTCATCTTTCAAGTTGCAATTCGAACTCTATTGGGCATACACCCAATAGAGCTTCTGGGATAGTATGTATAAAAAAACAAATCGGAACAGTCATTACAGAATTAAATGAATCTGCCGCCTAAATAATACAAAACATTATTTAACCGCTTCAGCGATTAAATAAATAATATTTAAAACCAAACCTTTTAATTCAAATAAATATTTATAATGCCAGATCACTTTCGTACTCTTTGCTGTGCAAGGAGTAACAAAGTGCAACTAACAAAGCATGTTAATGGAATGATATAGAATTGCATAAAAGTACACCTACGTTACTACCTGATTACTTAGGGAATCATTTATGCGCCTTTATTCCACAATTACAAATAAACTCTATCAATTAATGAAAAAAATAACACACATCGGTTAATGTAATATCTATTACATCCTATTACATATGAATTGTGACTTTTATCACGATTTAACCTCATTCATATTTATGTTTATAAATCTTCCTTGATATTTCACCAGAAAAAAATAACCATGTTGAGTCTCATTGGCCAGTATATATTTTTTATATTACTCATAATTTCCTATAATGGTTTATTTTTATGACACTAATAGCTTATCTCTATCGTCAATCCTGGATATTGCTGTTTTTATCAACAATATTTGCATTAATCAGCGGGTTTGCTGGTGCATCAGTAGTAGGAATGATTAGCCAGGGAATTACAGGTGCAGCTAATCTCTCAACATTTATCTGGAACTTTTTTGGTATCTGTATTCTTTTTTTTATTACTAAAACTTTATCAGAAATTCTGCTTTCACATTTAACTCAGGCAACGATTTATTCCCTGCGACTGAGTCTGAGTAATAAAATATTACGGGCACCTTTTAAGAAGCTGAACAATATCGGGAAACATGGCCTGTTGGCTGTTCTGACCAAAGATGTCGATGTGTTTATACACTCTTTTATGTTAGCGCCAACCGTCTTTGGCAATATTACACTTATTATCGCTTGTTTCGGCTACTTAGCCTGGATTTCATGGCAACTCTTTATCATTCTGACTATTGTCTGTCTAATCACAATGTATATCTTCTATTTTTTGGAAAAGCGCCCTATCCGCCTGATGGAAGAAATGCGTGAGCAGGTAGATAAGATATACCTCAGCTTCCAACAGCTAATCGATGGCAGCAAAGAGTTAAAACTCAATAGCCAGAAAGGCAATGCATTTATTGACAGAGTCATTTCTCCCGGCGCGAAAAAAATTCAAAGATATCTGTATTAAAGCAAATAATAACTACGCCTGGGTACTGAATGCCGGCTCGATAGTCTTTTATATTGTCATCGGCTTGATGATTTTTGTTGTACCTATCTGGTTACCCCAAGAGCCTTCTGATTTGATGACAGTCACTCTGATTGTTCTATTTTTATCCGGCCCAATCAGCGAAGTGATCGGTGCAATTCCAGAATTAAGACAAGCCGAAATTTCACTACAAAAAATGAAACGACTGGATAGTCAGTTGGAAGAATCTCTGTATATACAACAAGCTAATACCCCAAACCCATTTGCAAATGAACAACCACTATCACTTGAATTGAGAGATGTTGTTCACCACTACACTACCGATAAAGAAGATCGGGAGTTTAAGCTAGGGCCAATGAGTCTGACTATTTCCCAAGGCGAAATTATTTTTATTGTCGGTGGAAACGGAAGCGGAAAGACAACACTTGCCATGCTGTTAGTCGGTTTGTTCGAACAAGAATCCGGCTCTATCTGGTTTAACGGTGTAAAAATGGATCAGACAAATAATGAACATTATCGCCAATATTTTTCAGCCGTTTTCTCTAATTATCATTTATTTGATCAATTGTTAAATACCGGGGCAAATGTTACCGAAAAAGCAACCCATTATATTGAAGCTTTAAACATGAGCCATAAAGTCAAAATCGTTAACGGACAATTTTCGACAACTGAACTTTCAGCCGGTCAGAGAAAACGCTTAGCCTTAGTGTCTGCTTATCTGGAAGATCGTCCTATTTATCTATTCGATGAATGGGCTGCGGATCAAGACCCTGTATTTAAAAGAATATTCTATACAGAATTACTGCCGGAACTAAAGGCTCGTGGTAAGACCGTTATTGTTATTAGCCATGATGATGCATATTTTGATATTGCAGAACGCATAATTAAGTTGGAAGATGGACACATTAAAGAGATAAACACTAATAGCCATTATTCTGACTGAAAATGATCTAGATCAAAGACAACCTACTTATTATAAATATATCCTCGCCCATTTTGAGAGCCTCGTTAAACAGGCTCTTTTTTTATAGGATATATATTATCATTTAGATTATTATGTAATATAAAATATTCATGCCAATAACACTATTATTACCTATAACAAAATTAGATATAAAAGTAAGGGAATATCACTATGTAAAGTTTTTTCATTTAATATATAATCTAACACCTTAAATACCATAATAAAGACAAAGTACAGCTTATATAAAAAATGAGATTAACTTATAACTTTCCTGTGAAATACCATTCATATCACTGTAATGGTTTTTTTTATTGCGTTGTACTTCCACCGCATTAATTTTCTGCTGGAAAATAAATTTATTGAACTTTATTTAACCAATATTTTTGGACTTAAATTCTGTTCTTATTTTTTTGTTTTATCAGTTCTCAAATTTTTGTTTTTCCATATACCCATAAAAGGGGAGCTATAAAATGAATTATCCTGAGACATTGAAATCATTTGCTTTATCAGAAGCACAAAGCAGCCGTTGGTTTCAATACCAAATTAACCCGGCCCAGAGGGGGCAGAATAATAGTGCGTTTTGTGCCAGAGTTAAAGGTTTAACTGCCGAGAAATTAGAAGACGCACTCAATCATCTGATAAAACGCCACCCCATGTTACGGGCTAGTTTTGGTCAATATGACGGTAAGTTAGGATACCAAATAGCAGAAAATGCCGTAATTAAGATCACAAGACATAATGCCAGGGATCTGAGTGAAGAAACACTACAACAGGTCGTCCGTAATGATTGCTGGCACGCTTTCGATCTGAATAACCCATTGCGTGTTTATGCCAGTTGGTATCAATGTGATGATCAGGAAAGTGTCATGGTATTAACCTTTGACCACCTTGCCGTTGATGGTTGGTCTTATTGGATATTATTGGAAGAACTGGGCAAGCTCTTAACCGAACAAGAATTACCCCCTGCACCAGAACGCAGTTACCAAGACTATGTTATCTGGCAACAGCAATGGCTGAATAGTAACAATGCCAAAAAACAACAACAATTCTGGTGCGATAACCTGAGCGGCCATTTAACAGAATTACAATTACCTGCCAGCAATAAACCGGTAATTAATCAATCTCCCTCAGCAACAGATAAAATTACGGTTCCCGGTAAGCTCTCCGCCACACTGGCCAGAAAACTACTGGTAATGGCGGAAAAATATGGCAATAGCCTGTTTGCAATTTTTCTGGCTGCCTATCAAATTCTGTTACATCGCTACACTGGTCAGGACGATATTTTTATCGGCTCCATCATGCCGGGGCGCAGCCGGGCTCCCTGGGGAAAATTGGTAGGTGAGTTTGTCAACCCAGTAGCCTTACGCGGCCAAATCAATGGCGAAATGACGGTACAGGAACATATCTTACAAGCAGCTAAAACTATTCGTCAGGCCATTGAGAACCAAAAATATCCTTTCCCCAAGATCCTGGAACAAATTAAGGTACAACGGCACGCAGATACTCACCCTGTTTTTCAGACGATTATGACCTTTCAACAACCCAGATATATCAGTAACCTGGTGTCGCTTTGGATGGATCAGAGCAGCAGTACGACTGTGCATTGGGGAGGAGCAGAACTGCGATCTTTCCCATATCCTTATTATGCCGAGATGCCTGTTCCTCTGATGGTCAATGTCATAGAAGTCGATCAACAGATTAATTGCGGTTTTCATTATGATACTAAATTGTTCGATGCTGAGTTAATCACTCAACTCATGAACAATTTTTTCAACTTGCTGACAGCAATGGCAGACGATGAGCAACAGACTATTGACAGCTTACCGTTGATGAATGAATCAGAACGCCAACGAATTCTCTATAATTTTAATGCAACTGACATCTCCTACCCGCAAAACGTTCTGCTTCACCAATTATTCGAACAACAAGTCAACTATGCACCGGCAGCAATTGCACTGATTTGTGATAACCACCAATTGACTTACGAGGAATTAAATCGTCAGGCCAATAAACTCGCACACGCTTTTGTTGCAGCCGGTATTCAGGCAGATAATCGCATCGGTCTCTGCATGGAACGTAGCCCGGAGATGGTCATCGCATTGCTAGGAATATTAAAAGCGGGGGCAGCTTATGTTCCTCTCGATCCAGAATATCCGGCAGATCGTCTCAGGCATATTCTGACCGACAGTGAACCGGCACTTGTCCTGAGCCATCATGGGCTACAAAGTCACTTACCAGACACTAGTGTTCCTTTGTGGATATGGGAAAGCGGAGAATTTCAGGCAACTATCACTGAGCAGCAGGAAGACAATCTCTCTATCACCGATTTGGGGCTGACATCACGTAATTTGGCTTATGTTCTGTATACCTCAGGGTCAACAGGTTTACCTAAAGGGGTAATGAATGAGCATCGTGGTATCGTCAACCGCTTACTCTGGGCTAAAGATGAATATCAATTGAGCCCTAACGATCTCGTATTGCAGAAAACCCCATTCAGTTTCGATGTTTCAGTATGGGAGTTTTTCCTGCCTTTGCTTGCCGGTGCTCAATTAGTTATGGCACGCCCCGGAGGTCACAAAGATCCCCTTTATTTGCTGGAAGAGATTGAATCCAGAGGTATCACAACCCTGCATTTTGTTCCTTCCATGCTGCAAAGTTTCATTCATCTCACTCCGGCAGAACGTTGCCCTTCCTTACGTCAGATTTTGTGTAGTGGAGAAGCCTTACCGTATTCCCTGCAACAACAGTGCTTGTCTCACTTCCCTCATAGTGAGCTGCATAATTTATATGGTCCGACCGAAGCCGCTATTGACGTGACTTCGTGGCGCTGTGGTTCAGAAAAATATGTCGATTTAGTCCCAATTGGTCATCCTATCGCTAATACACAAATCTATATTCTGGATAAACTTGGCCGGCTTGTTCCTATCGGTGTGACCGGGGAGATCCATATTGGTGGTATTGGTGTTGCCCGCGGTTACTTAAATCGCCCTGAACTAACGGCAGAACGTTTTGTTCATGATCCATTCAGTAATCGCCCGGATGCACGGATGTATAAAACGGGAGATTTGGGGCGTTGGTTACCTGATGGCAGCATTGATTATCTGGGCCGTAATGATTTTCAGGTCAAGATACGGGGAAATCGTATTGAGTTGGAAGAAATCGAAACTCGTCTGGCCCAATGCGCTGGTGTTCAGCAAGTTGTCGTTGTTGCACGTGCATATGACTCAGCAGATACAAGGCTGATCGCTTACATCATCCCCCAATCAGGTACTACACTGAATATTCCTGAACTGAGGGAACAATTGGGCAATAGCCTGCCTGATTACATGATCCCTGGCGCATTTGTCATGTTGGATACTTTCCCACTGACATTAAGTGGCAAATTGGATCGCCGCGCTCTACCCATTCCTGATCACCTGTCAGTGATCACACAAGAATATGCAGCACCACAAGGTGAAATTGAAGAACAACTGGCTGATATCTGGCAAACGATATTGAAGATAGATCGTATCGGACGTTATGACAATTTCTTTGAGCTCGGTGGTCACTCACTCTTGGTTCTGCAACTTCAATCAAGAATTAATGAAATCTTTGACGTTGATATTTCTATCCAGCAATTGTTTGCACATCCTTCTATCTGTCAGCTTGAAGAGTGCATTATCAACGCTCAATTACTGCAATTTGACGCAGATTCCCTACAAGATATTTATAAATCAATGGAATAAATCTGGCTCTCAAATGGTACTTAAACATGAATAATAATGAATTAACATCTTTACCATTAGCTGAACGGAAAAGACTACTTGAGTTAGCCAAAACCGCCAAGCTATCTCGTCAACATACACAAAAAGCAGAAATTCGCCCCCAAGCCCGCAACGGCAATGTGCCATTATCCTGGACACAACAACGCCTGTGGTTTCTGACCCAGTTAGATCCCGCAGCCCAGACGGCGTATCACATGTCAGTAGGGCTACATCTACAAGGTCAGCTTAACCTGAATGCGCTACAAGCGGCTTTGGATCGGATTATTGCCCGTCATGAGAGCCTGCGGACAACTTTTGTGGCCATTGAGGGTACTGCCCGGCAAATTATCGGGGATGCCAGCAGTGGTTTTGCTTTGACGACTGGAGATATCAGCCATTTACCAGAACCAGAGCAACAAACAACAGTGGAAGAGCGCGCCCGCCTTGAAGCTGTCAAACCTTTCGATTTTACCTGTGGGCCATTACTCAGAGGGCATTTGCTCCGTTTGGCAGCAGACGAACATGTTCTGCTGTTGACTCAGCATCACATTATTTCAGATGGCTGGTCAGTCAAGATATTGATACATGAACTCTCTGCTCTTTATCAGGCTTTCAGTCAGGGGCAACCCGATCCATTACCTGAATTGACGCTCCAGTATGCTGACTATGTTCTCTGGCAACAACAGTGGCTACAGAGCGATGTACTGAAAACTCAACTAAATTACTGGCGCAATCGTTTACAAGGTGCGCCTGAATTGCTCGAATTACCCACCGACAAACCTCGTCCGATACAGCAGAGTTACAGAGGTAAGCGCGTCGATCTGGCATTCTCACCGGAATTAAGTGCAGGATTAAAAAACCTCAGCCAGCGTCATGGCACAACTTTATTTATGACGTTGATGGCAGGTTGGGCAGTGCTGCTTTCTCGCATCAGTGGACAATCCGATCTGGTGATAGGAACGCCGATTGCCAACCGTCCACAACATGAGCTGGAGCCTTTGATCGGTTTCTTTGCCAATACACTGGCATTACGTATTCAATTAGGTGACAACCCAAATGTCAGCGAATTGCTGGCCCAGGTGAAAAATTGTGCGTTAAGCGCTTATGAGCATCAGGATTTACCATTTGAACAATTGGTCGAAGCTCTGCGACCAACCCGCAGCTTAAGCCATAGCCCTATTTTCCAGGTTATGCTGACTCTCGATAATAAATCAGAACAAAGGAATTTTGAGTTAGCCGGACTAAAACTGAGTGAACTTCCTCTGGTCAGAGAAAGCGCTTACTTTGATTTGACTCTGTCACTCAATGACAGCGAAAACGGGTTAACCGGTGAACTGGAATACGCCAGTGATCTGTTTGACCCGGCCACGGTTGAACGTATGGCGGGGTATCTGCACACCCTGCTGACCGCAATGGTGGCTGATGACAGCCAGCCGGTGGCCGATCTGCCGCTCCTGACGCCGCCTGAACGTACTCAGTTACTGACCGCATTCAATGCCCGCGAAGTCAGTTACCCGCAGGATCAGCTGCTGCAACAACTTTTCGAACAGCAAGTGACGAATTCACCGGCCGCAACGGCGCTGGTGTACGGCGAACAGCAGCTGAGTTATGCCGAACTGAACCGGCAAGCCAACCAGCTGGCCCATGCCCTGATAGCAGCCGGTGTACAGCCGGATGACCGTGTCGCCATTTGTGTTGAGCGCGGCGTTGATATGATCGCCGGCCTGTTCGGCATCCTGAAAGCCGGGGCCGGTTATGTGCCGTTAGATCCGGATTACCCGACTGAACGGCTGAATTACATTCTGTCCGACTGTGCACCTAAACTGCTTCTGACCCAGCAACACTTACAGCACCGTCTCACCGCCGGGGTGCCGGTCTGGGTCATGGATAACAGCGATTATCTGAACACGGTGGCCCAACAGCCCGGCCACAATCCTGCACCACAACAACGGGGCTTAAAGCCACACCATCTGGCCTATATTATCTACACCTCCGGCTCCACCGGACAGCCGAAAGGCGTAATGATTGAACACCGCCATGTGGTTAATTTTGTTCATGTCCAGCGCCAGACCAATGCACTGACGCCGGCGGACCGGGTACTGCAATTTACCTCGGTGGCCTTTGATACCACGGTTTCCGATATTTTCGCCACCCTGGCCGCCGGGGCCACCTTAGTGCTGCGTCCGGCGCCCCTGCGTATCCCGGATAAAACCTTCAGCCAGTTCTTACAGGCACAGGCGATCACCGTCTGCGATTTACCCACCGCGTTCTGGCATTTGTGGGTCCAGGAGATGGCCGCCGGCCGCTGTGGTTTCAGTGCGTCTTTACGGCTGGTGATTGTCGGCGGGGAAAAAGCCGAGCTGCGCCACTTCAACACCTGGCAATCGTTAGCGGAAACCCGGTCCTGCCGCTGGATCAACTCCTATGGCCCGACGGAAACCACGGTGATTGCCACCGTATGGCAGCCGGATACCCCGGCAGTTTGTCCGACCGGCACCGTCCCCATCGGCTACCCGCTGACCAATGCCCGTCTTTATATTCTGGATGCACAGGGGCAACCGGTGCCCATCGGCGTGACCGGTGAAATCCATATCGGCGGTGCCGGCGTCGCCCGCGGCTATCTGAACCGCCCTGACCTGACCGATGAGCGCTTTATACCCGATCCGTTCAGCGATCACGCCGGGGCCCGGATGTATAAAACCGGGGATCTGGGCCGCTGGCTGCCGGACGGCACGATTGAATACCGGGAGCGCAATGATTTTCAGGTCAAGATCCGCGGCTTCCGTATTGAACTGGGGGAAATTGAAGCCCAGCTGGCGCAGTGTGACGGTGTCAAAGATGCGGTGGTAACCGTCCATGAAGATGAAAGCGGCCATAAGCGTCTGGTCGCCTATCTGGTGCCGCAGCCTGAAATTACCCTGGATCTGGTGCCGTTGCGTGAGCAGCTCAGTACCCGCCTGATGGAGTATATGCTGCCCGGCGCTTATGTCATCTTAGACGCCTTCCCTGTTACCCCGAATGGCAAACTGGATCGCAAAGCCCTGCCCGCCCCGGACAGCGCGGCCCTTGTGCGCCGTGAATATGCCGCACCGCAGGGTGAAATTGAACAGACCCTGGCTGAAATCTGGCAGGATCTATTGGGCGCAGAGCAAATCGGGCGCCATGATAATTTCTTTGAACTGGGGGGACATTCGTTATTGACGGTACAGGCTGCTGCCCGTTTACGGGAAAAGCTGAATCTGGAAGTGACACTGCAAGATCTGTTCACTCACCCGGTACTGGCCGATTTGGCCGCTTCGCTGATGCATGCCGCCCAGTCCGTCCAGCCGGTGATTTTACCCGCAGACCGCCAGCAGCCGTTACCCCTTTCCTGGGCGCAGCAACGGCTCTGGTTTCTGGCACAACTGGACAGCGCCGCGCAGGCCGCCTACCACATTGCCGGCGGCTTAGAACTGCACGGTGTTTTAAATCCGGCCGCCCTGCAAGCGGCGCTGGATCGCATCGTGGCCCGTCATGAAATTCTGCGCACCACCATCACTGTTATCGACGGGGAAGCGCGCCAGATTATCGGTGAGGCTGACCGGGGCTTTGCCCTGATATACCGGGATCTCAGCCCGTTATCCCCGGCAGAGCAGAAAATGGCCCGGGCAGCGGCGGCCCAGGCGGAAGCCCGGCAGGATTTTGATTTTACGCAAGGGCCGTTAGTCCGCGCCCAACTGCTGAAACTCGCGGATCAACACCATATTCTGCTGGTGACCCAGCACCATATTATCTCTGACGGCTGGTCGATGAATATCCTGACGAAAGAGTTCTCCGCCCTTTATCAGGCCTTCTGCCAGCAACAGCCCGATCCGCTGCCACCGCTGCCCATCCAGTACGCTGACTACGCCCTGTGGCAGCGCCAGTGGTTGCAGGGAGACAGGCTGGACCAGCAGGTAAACTACTGGCGTAATGCCCTACAGGATGCGCCGGTCTTACTGGAACTGCCCACTGACCGCGTCCGCCCGCCGGAACAAAGCTATCGGGGAGATCTGGTACGCTTTACCCTGTCCCCTGCACTCAGCACCGGTTTACACGCCCTGAGCCAGCGTCATGGCACCACCCTGTTTATGACCCTGCTGGCCGGCTGGGCAGTTTTACTGTCCCGCCTCAGCGGGCAACCCGATGTGGTTATCGGCACGCCGGTGGCCAACCGCCGGTACAGTGAATTAGAGCCGCTGATCGGTTTCTTCGCCAATACGCTGGCCTTAAGAGTCCGGCTGGAGGATAACCCGACCATCAAAGCGCTATTGGCCCGTGTTAAAGCCCATGCGCTGGACGCCTACGCCCATCAGGATTTGCCTTTTGAACAGTTAGTGGAGGCATTACAACCGCCACGCAGCCTGAGTCACAGCCCGGTATTTCAGGTGATGATGGATCTGGATAATACCGCCAATCAACCGCGTTTTCATCTGCCGGAATTAACGCTCAGTGAACTGCCGTCAGACAGAAAAACCACCCAGTTTGATTTGTCACTGTCACTCAATGACAGCGAAAACGGGTTAACCGGTGAACTGGAATACGCCAGTGATCTGTTTGACCCGGCCACGGTTGAACGTATGGCGGGGTATCTGCACACCCTGCTGGCGGCGATGGTGGCTGATGACAGCCAGCCGGTGGCCGATCTGCCGCTCCTGACGCCGCCTGAGCGTACTCAGTTACTGACCGCATTCAATGCCCGCGAAGTCAGTTACCCGCAGGATCAGCTGCTGCAACAACTTTTCGAACAGCAAGTGACGAATTCACCGGCCGCGACGGCGCTGGTGTACGGCGAACAGCAGCTGAGTTATGCCGAACTGAACCGGCAAGCCAACCAGCTGGCCCATGCCCTGATAGCAGCCGGTGTACAGCCGGATGACCGTGTCGCCATTTGTGTTGAGCGCGGCGTTGATATGATCGCCGGCCTGTTCGGCATCCTGAAAGCCGGGGCCGGTTATGTGCCGTTAGATCCGGATTACCCGACTGAACGGCTGAATTACATTCTGTCCGACTGTGCACCTAAACTGCTTCTGACCCAGCAACACTTACAGCACCGTCTCACCGCCGGGGTGCCGGTCTGGGTCATGGATAACAGCGATTATCTGAACACGGTGGCCCAACAGCCCGGCCACAATCCTGCACCACAACAACGGGGCTTAAAGCCACACCATCTGGCCTATATTATCTACACCTCCGGCTCTACCGGACAGCCGAAAGGCGTAATGATTGAACACCGCCATGTGGTTAATTTTGTTCATGTCCAGCGCCAGACCAATGCACTGACGCCGGCGGACCGGGTACTGCAATTTACCTCGGTGGCCTTTGATACCACGGTTTCCGATATTTTCGCCACCCTGGCCGCCGGGGCCACCTTAGTGCTGCGTCCGGCGCCCCTGCGTATCCCGGATAAAACCTTCAGCCAGTTCTTACAGGCACAGGCGATCACCGTCTGCGATTTACCCACCGCGTTCTGGCATTTGTGGGTCCAGGAGATGGCCGCCGGCCGCTGTGGTTTCAGTGCGTCTTTACGGCTGGTGATTGTCGGCGGGGAAAAAGCCGAACTGCGCCACTTCAACACCTGGCAATCGTTAGCGGAAACCCGGTCCTGCCGCTGGATCAACTCCTATGGCCCGACGGAAACCACGGTGATTGCCACCGTATGGCAGCCGGATACCCCGGCAGTTTGTCCGGCCGGCACCGTCCCCATCGGCTACCCGCTGACCAATGCCCGTCTTTATATTCTGGATGCACAGGGGCAACCGGTGCCCATCGGCGTGACCGGTGAAATCCATATCGGCGGCGCCGGCGTCGCCCGCGGCTATCTGAACCGCCCTGACCTGACCGATGAGCGCTTTATACCCGATCCGTTCAGCGATCACGCCGGGGCCCGGATGTATAAAACCGGGGATCTGGGCCGCTGGCTGCCGGACGGCACGATTGAGTACCGGGAGCGCAATGATTTTCAGGTCAAGATCCGCGGCTTCCGTATTGAACTGGGGGAAATTGAAGCCCAGCTGGCGCAGTGTGACGGTGTCAAAGATGCGGTGGTAACCGTCCATGAAGATGAAAGCGGCCATAAGCGTCTGGTCGCCTATCTGGTGCCGCAGCCTGAAATTACCCTGGATCTGGTGCCGTTGCGTGAGCAGCTCAGTACCCGCCTGATGGAGTATATGCTGCCTAGTGCCTATGTTATCTTAGACGCCTTCCCTGTTACCCCGAATGGCAAACTGGATCGTAAAGCACTACCTGCTCCCGACCGTTCCGCTATTATCAGTCGGGAATATCAGGCTCCTCAGGGGGAAACTGAACAGCAATTAGCGTCTGTTTGGCAAGTCCTGCTAGGATTGGAACAAGTCGGACGCCATGACAATTTCTTTGAATTAGGCGGACATTCGTTGCTGGTCGTCAATTTAATCGAAGAACTTCGCCAACGAGGTTTCACTCTGGAGGTCAGTACCGTCTTCTCCTCTCCAACATTGATGGCAATGGCAGCACGTCTGATGGATACTGCGTTGGATGATACTGGCACATATGATGTACCTCCTAACCTCATTACTGGCGATTGCCAATCCATTACACCGCAAATGTTACCGCTAGTGACTCTGACACAGGATCACATCGACCAGATTGTGACTCATGTTTCCGGTGGTGTTACCAATGTTCAGGATATCTACCCGGCAGGGCCATTACAGGAAGGAATTTTGTTCCATCATTTGCTGGAAACAAAAGGTGATATTTATCTGGATAATCTGCTGATGAGTTTTGACAGCCGGGCCCGTCTGGATACTTTCCTGCTGACATTACAACAAGTCATTGACCGTCACGATATTCTGCGCAGTGCATTTCATTGGGATAACCTGCCGGAGCCTGTGCAGGTGGTTTATCGCCATGCACCTCTGCCAGTCATCGAATCAGAGCTATCATCTGATATCGACGCCATACAGCAATTACGTGATGTGACAGATCCCCGCTCAATACGGATGGATATCACCAGAGCACCACTATTGTCCGCCAATATTGCCAAAGATCCACAAACTGACTGTTGGCATTTGGCATTGCTCTACCATCATCTGGTTTGTGACCATTTGTCACTGGAAATGATCTTCAATGAAGTTGAAATGTTACTGCTTGGGCAAAAAGACCATTTACCGCCTTCTCTGCCTTACCGTAACTTTATCGCCCAGATCCGCTCGGTGCCAATTGAAAAACATCAAACCTATTTCCACCAGCTTTTGAGTGATGTGGATGAACCCACTCTGCCTTTTGACTTACTGGATGTACAAGGTAATCTCGACGAACACGACGATGCAAATGAAAACAGCAAGATAGAAGAGGCTGAATTTGCTTTGGATGATGAATTAGCTCATCAGATACGTGACTGTGCCCGTCAACAGGGGGTCAGTGCCGCGGTTCTGTTCCATGTGGCATGGGCACAGGTTCTCGCACAATGCAGCGGACGGGAAGATGTTGTTTTCGGTACAGTCTTATTGGGTCGTTCGCAACGAGGAACGGATACCACTCAGGTACTCGGTATGTTCATCAATACTCTGCCTGTACGTATTATGTTACAGGAGCGTACAGTACAGCAGGTGGTACAGGAAACTTACCAGCAACTCAGTACATTGCTGGAGCATGAACAGACTCCGTTAGCCATCGCCCAACGTTGCAGCGGTATTCAGGCACCTCAGCCACTGTTTAGTAGTCTGCTCAATTTCCGTCATAGCCAACGACACGATCAACAAGCCGGTTCACCCGTTTGGGAAGGTATTCAGACATTCAGCAGTGAAGAACGCAGTAATTATCCCTTGTCATTGGATGTGGATGATTTTGAAAATGGCTTTGCGTTAACTGCTCAGTGCAACCGTCAGGTTAACCCAACCCGCATTAACGCTTATATGGATACAGCGTTGAGAGCACTGGTAACGGCATTACAGAATATGCCAAAACAGCCTATTCAATCCATCACCATTCTGCCACCGGCAGAACGTGCACAGCTATTGGCAGACTTTAACAAGGCCAAAGTTGACTGTCCTCAGGATATGTTGCTCCAGCAGCTGTTTGAACAGCAGGTTGCGCTCACACCTGATGCCATCGCACTGATTCACGGCACACAAATTAGTACAGAGCAAATTAGTGAAGAACAGCAACTCACTTACAAAGATCTGAACCAGAGAGCCAATCAACTGGCTCACGCACTGATTGCAGCAGGGGTACAGCCTGATGATCGCGTGGCGATTTGTGTTGAGCGTGGTTTGGATATGGTGGTTGGCTTGTTCGGGATCTTAAAAGCGGGTGCTGGTTATGTGCCACTGGATACAGACTACCCGACTGAACGCCTGAATTACATTCTGTCAGATTGTGCACCTAAGTTATTGCTGACTCAGCAACACTTACAGACTCGCTTATCAACCGATGTACCTGTCTGGAACCTGGATAATCATCATCATGCAGAGCTGATGGCACAACAGCCCACTCACAACCCAGAACCGCAACAGTTAGGGCTGGAACCGCATCATCTGGCCTATATCATCTATACTTCCGGCTCTACCGGGCAGCCGAAAGGGGTGATGATTGAACACCGCAATGTGGTCAATTTTGTTCATGTCCAGTGTCAGACCAATGAGCTGACACCGGCAGATCGGGTACTGCAATTTACTTCCGTTGCGTTCGACACCACTGTGTCGGATATCTTTGCGACACTCGCAGCCGGCGCAACTTTAGTATTACGTCCATCCGAACTGCGTGTACCGGATAGCGCATTCGCCCGATTCTTACAACAACAGAAAATCACGGTGACTGATTTACCCACCGCGTTCTGGCATCTGTGGGTCCAGGAGATGGCCGCAGGACGTTGTGGTTTCAGCCCATATCTGCGTCTGGTGATTGTCGGCGGGGAAAAAGCGGAACTACGTCATTTTATGACCTGGCAATCTCTGCCGGAGACCCGTTCATGCCGTTGGATTAACTCTTATGGCCCAACCGAAACCACCGTTATTGCTACGGTGCTGAAACTGGATAGTACTTCTGTCTATACCGCAGAGGCGTTACCAATTGGCTACCCTCTCGCCAACACCCGCATCTATATCCTTGATACGCGGGGAGAGCCTGTCCCGATGGGCGTTTCCGGCGAAATTTATATTGCAGGTGCTGGTGTGGCCCGTGGTTATCTGAATCAGCCTGAACTCACGGCAGACCGTTTTGTACCTGATCCATTTGCTGGATCATCAACTGAGCCGTCACATGCCCGCATGTACAAAACCGGTGACTTAGGCCGCTGGCTGCCGGACGGCACGATTGAATACCTCGGACGCAATGATTTTCAGATCAAGCTCCGCGGATTCCGCATTGAGCCAGGGGAAATCGAAACTCAGCTAGCAGCTTGTGAGGGAGTCAAAGATGCTATCGCCATGGTTCGTGAAGATGAAACCGGTGATAAGCGTCTGGTGGCTTATCTGGTGCCACAACCTGATGCCACTCTGGAAGTCGCCAGCTTACGCGAACAACTGAGCAATCATCTGCTGGATTACATGATCCCCAGTGCCTTCATCGTACTGGATGCTTTCCCGCTGAACCCGAACGGTAAACTGGATCGTAAATCTCTGCCTGCCCCTGACCGTTCTGCTACGGCAACGCGGGAGTATGAAGCACCACAAGGAGAAGCAGAACAACAACTGGCGGCTATCTGGCAAACCCTGCTAGGGCTGGAGTTGGTTGGTCGTCATGATGATTTCTTTGAGCTTGGAGGAAATTCATTATCAATCATGCAATTATCAACGAGACTGCATGAAGAATTCCATCTGGAAATCTCAATTGCAGATATTTTCCGTCATTCAACCCTATCCAAACTTGCTGAACTTATTCTGTCAAAACAAGTAGAAACCTTTTTTGACCAGGATATTGAAGATATTCAAAAAGAGCTGGAAAACCTATCCGAAGAAGAGTTGCTTGCCATGCTAAATGGAGGTCAAAAATGAGTAAAAATGAACAAACACTGAATCAATTAAGGCAAGCAGTACTCCAGAAGAAACTGAAAGAACGCATTCAAAACAGTCTGACAGCAGAGAAAGATCAGATCCCTGCCAGAAATCCGCAGCAGGAAATACCATTATCCTGGGCGCAACAGCGCCTATGGTTCCTTGCACAATTAGATCCGGCGGCGCTGACAGCGTACCACATTCCGACCGCTCTTCATCTGCAAGGTCATCTGAACAAGCCAGCCTTACAGGCCGCGCTGGATCGGATTGTCGCCCGCCATGAGATCCTGCGTACTACGATTACATCGGCTGCGCATACATCAACGACATTGACGGAAGATAAAGTTAAGGTTGAAGGGAAAGCCGGGGCGGAAAGAGCCGCCCTGCAAATCGTCCACAGTGCAGATTATGGTTTTTCTTTAATTACCAAAGATCTCAGCCAGTTAACCAAAGATGAACAGCAGGCGACAATTCAGAGCGCCATGCAGTTTGAAGCGACTCAACCCTTTAATTTTGAAAGCGGCCCCTTAATACGGGGGCAATTATTCAAGCTCGCCGAAGCAGAAGATGAACATACCCTGCTATTAACTCAGCATCACATTATTTCGGATGGCTGGTCAGTCAACGTGTTAATGCAGGAGTTCTCCACCATTTACCAAAGTTTCTGCCACGGGATGCCTGACCCATTACCCCCACTGAAAATCCAGTATGCTGATTATACTCTCTGGCAACGGCAGAAATTACAGGGTAAAGAGCTGGAGAAACAACTGGATTATTGGCGTAACGCTCTACAAGATGCGCCGACACTTTTGACACTTCCGACTGACAGACCCCGTCCTTCACGGCAAACCTATGCCGGAGGAGAGGCTATCGTTACGTTGTCACCTGATTTGACCGGAAAATTAAAGGCTTTCGCCCAACGTCATGGCGCTACTTTATTTATGACCCTGCTGGCAGGATGGTCAATATTACTTTCCCGCCTCAGTGGACAAGATGATGTGGTAATAGGTACTCCCGTGGCTAATCGCAAACATCGCGATCTGGAACCGCTAATCGGCTTTTTTGTCAATACCTTAGCGTTACGGGTTCAATTACAGAATAATCCCACTGTCAGCGAATTACTGGCACATGTAAAAGCACATACTTTGCAGGCTTTTGAACATCAGGATTTTCCATTTGAACAACTGGTTGAAGCATTAAAACCGCCCCGCAGCCTGAGTTATAGTCCTATCTTTCAGGTTATGTTGTCACTGGACAATACGCCCGGACAACAGCAGTTTGAGCTGCCAGAGTTAACTATCAGTGAACTGGATCTATCCGAAGACAGTTCACACTTCGATCTTTCATTATCACTGCATGACACCGAAAATGGGTTAATCGGTGAACTGGAATATGCCAGCGATCTGTTTGACCAGGCCACCATGAAACGTATGGCAGGTTATCTGCAAACTCTGCTGGCCGCTATGGTTAGCGATGATTCACAACGTGTGGCAGATCTTCCACTGTTGATGCCACATGAACGTACCCAATTACTGGCAGATTTCAATGCCAGAAAAGCCAATTATCCACAAGATATGTTGCTCCAACAGTTCCTTGAGCAACAGGCCGGGCATTCACCTGATGCTATTGCGTTGATTAGCGGTAAAGAACAACTCAGCTATGCCGAACTGAACCAGCGGGCTAACCAACTGGCCCATGCCCTGATTACCGCTGGTGTGCAGCCGGACGACCGCGTGGCGATTTGTGCCGGACGTGGGCCGGATATGATTATTGGCCTGTTCGGCATCCTGAAAGCAGGTGCCGGTTATGTACCATTAGATCCTGAATACCCCACTGAACGCCTGGCTTATATTCTGTCAGATTGTGAACCTAAGTTATTGCTGACCCAACATCATTTACAGAGCCGTTTAACGACCAAAGTACCCGTCTGGGTCATGGATGATGATGACTATCTGGATTATGTGGCACAACAGCCCGACCACAATCCTGAACCACAAAAACTGGGATTAGAGCCACACCATCTGGCCTATATTATCTATACTTCCGGTTCCACCGGACAACCGAAAGGTGTAATGATTGAACACCGTAATGTGGTCAATTTTGTTCATGTCCAGTGTCAAACCAATGCACTGACGCCGACGGATCGGGTACTGCAATTTACCTCGGTGGCCTTTGATACCACGGTTTCCGATATTTTTGCCACCCTGGCCGCCGGAGCAACATTAGTGCTGAGAGATGCCCATCTGCGTATCCCTGATAAAAACTTCAGCCAATTCTTGCAGGAACAAGCGATCACCGTTTCCGATTTACCCACCGCTTTCTGGCATCTGTGGGTGCAGGAAATGGCGGCAGGACGTTGTGATTTCAGCCCCTTTTTACGTCTGGTGATTGTCGGCGGGGAAAAAGCCGAACTCCGTCACTTCAATACCTGGCAATCATTAGCGGAAACCCAGTCCTGCCGCTGGATCAACTCTTACGGCCCAACGGAAACAACGGTGATTGCCACAGTATGGCAACCGGGCAGTCACTCCCCTTGCCTGACGGGCACCGTCCCCATTGGATATCCGCTCACCAATACCCGCATTTATATTCTCAATACTCAGGGGCAACCAGTACCCATCGGAGTTGCAGGTGAAATCTATATCGGCGGCTCAGGCGTCGCCCGCGGGTATCTGAACCGCCCTGACCTCACCGCTGAGCGGTTTGTGACTGATCCATTCAGTGAACAACCTGATGCCCGTATGTATAAAACCGGGGACTTAGGCCGCTGGCTGCCGGATGGCACGATTGAATATCTGGAGCGTAATGATTTTCAGGTCAAGATCCGTGGCTTCCGCATTGAACTGGGAGAAATTGAAACACAACTGGCTAAATGTGATGGTGTCAAGGATGTCGTCGTTACCGCGCATGAAGATGGAAGCGGCAATAAACGTCTGGTGGCGTATCTGGTGCCACAATCTGCAATAACACTGGATATCATTCAATTGCGTGAACAATTAAGCACCCAATTGATGGAATATATGCTGCCGAGTGCATATGTCATTCTGGACGCCTTCCCGTTAACGCCTAACGGAAAAATCGATCGCAAGGCACTGCCTGCCCCCGATCGTACTGCTATCATCAGCCGGGAATATCAAGCTCCAGAAGGCGAAGCGGAACAACAACTGGCAACAGTCTGGCAAGCATTGCTAGGATTGGAACAAGTTGGACGTCATGACAATTTCTTTGAGCTGGGAGGCCATTCATTGTTAGTCGTCAGCCTGATCGAACAGCTACGTCAGCGCAATTGTGCTCTTGATGTCAGTGCTGTTTTCTCCGCTCCAACATTGGCTGCGATGGCAACTCATTTGACGATGCACGCCGGATCAGAGTCAAACAGTCCGGTCGTGCCACCAAACCTGATCCCAGATAACTGTCAGACGATTACACCGGATATGCTGCCATTAGTGACGCTGTCACAAGATAATATTGATCAGATAGTCGTTCAGGTAACAGGGGGGGTCAGCAATATTCAGGATATCTACCCACTCGGCCCATTACAGCAAGGAATTCTGTTCCAGCATTTACTGGAAACCGAAGGCGATATTTATCTCGATAGTGTCATCATGACTTTTGACAGCCGCCAGCGTCTGGATATTTTCCTGCTGGCTATGCAGAAAGTTATCGATCGCCACGACATTCTGCGCAGTGCTGTCCAGTGGCATAACTTGCCAGAGCCAGTACAGGTAGTTTACCGTCATGCACCACTTCCTGTTAAAGAGTTAACACTGGCAGGGGAAGACAGCGCGGAGCAACAACTGCGCCACCATACCGATTCTCATTCGACACGTATGGATATTACCAGAGCGCCATTATTGTCCGCCAGCATTGCGCAAGATCATCCTTCACAACACCATACTGCACAAAATCCGCGTTGGTTACTGGCCTTACAGCACCACCATCTGGTTTGCGATCATTTGTCACTGGAAGTGATATTCGACGAAGTTGAAACCATATTACTGGGACAGAGTGAAGATTTGCCTGCACCTCTGCCTTATCGCAATTTTATCGCTCAGACCAAAAACGTTCCGTTGGAAAATCATCAGGCTTATTTCCAACAGCTATTGGGAGATGTGGAAGAGCCGACTCTGCCGTTTGGCCTGCTCGATATACAGGGCAACCGTCACCAGATTGCAGAGGCTGTTTTCACACTGGATCGTGACTTGGCGCAAACGATACGGGATTGTGCCCGCCAGCAAGGTGTCAGTGCTGCGGTTCTGTTCCATGTTGCCTGGGCTCAGGTACTGGCGAAATGCAGCGGCCGGGATGATGTTATCTTCGGTACTGTTTTATTGGGACGGTTACAAGGCGGAGAAGATACAGCAAGAATATTGGGAATGTTCATCAACACATTACCTGTCCGCATTGTCCTACAGGGTCGTTCAGTTCAACAAATGGTACAGGAAACGTACCGGCAACTCAGCAAGTTGCTGGCACATGAACAGGCTCCTTTGGCTGTTGTCCAGCGTTGCAGCAGTATTCCTGCTTCTCTGCCACTGTTTAACAGCCTGCTTAATTTCCGTCATAATCCGAGTGACAACGAACAAGACATATCACCTGCCTGGGAAGGGATACAGACTCTCGAAACCGGAGAACTCAGCAATTATCCCCTGTCACTGGATGTGGATGATTTTGATGACGGCTTTTCACTGACCGCTCAGTGTAGCCAGCACATCGATCCTGCCCGCATTAACGCCTATATAGAGGTTGCACTAAGAGGGCTGGTGAACGCATTGCAAAATGCGCCTGAGCAAAATATTCAGTCTATTCCTGTTCTGCCACCAGCCGAACGTCGTCAGTTACTGGCAGACTTCAATGGTGCCAGTGTCACCTCTCCACAAGATATACTGCTGTTGCAACAACTAATTGAACAACAGGCATCTCTCACACCTGATGCCATTGCGCTGGTTAGCGGTGAAGAGCAGCTCAGTTATACAGAACTGAACCAACGTGCCAACCAATTGGCGCACGCCCTGATTTCGGCAGGCGTACAACCTGATGACCGCGTGGCTTTCTGTGTCGAACGCAGTCTGGATATGGTGATTGCCATGTTGGCAATATTAAAATCCGGTGCGGGCTACGTTCCACTGGATTGCGAATATCCGGTGGTAAGATTGGCTTATATTCTGTCAGACAGCCAGCCTAAGCTGTTACTGACCCAACAGCACTTACAAACCCGTTTATCAACTGATATACCAACCTGGATACTGGACAGCGACAACCATCTGGAGGCGATGGCACAACAGCCGGCATACAATCCTGATCCACTTCAGCTAGGGCTGGAACCACACCATCTGGCCTATATCATCTATACCTCCGGCTCTACCGGACAACCGAAAGGCGTGATGATAGAACATCACAATGTAGTCAATTTTGTTCACGTTCAGTGCCAGACCAATGAACTGACATCCTCTGACCGTGTACTGCAATTTACTTCTGTTGCCTTTGACACCACTGTCTCCGATATTTTTGCCACGTTGGCGGTTGGTGCAACATTAGTTCTGCGTTCTCCGGATCTGCGAATTCCAGATATCACCTTTACCGAATTCCTGCGGGAACAACAAATCACCGTTTCCGATCTCCCGACTGCCTTCTGGCACTTATGGGTACAGGAGATGGCAGCAGGTCGTTGCGGTTTCAGCCCATATCTGCGTCTGGTGATCGTTGGCGGTGAAAAAGCCGAACTCCGCCATTTCATGACCTGGCAATCCATGCCGGAAACTCATTCATGCCAATGGATTAACTCTTACGGCCCGACGGAAACTACGGTTATCGCTACCGTCCTGAAGCTGGATAGCCATTCACCTTACATGGCAGAAACCCTGCCGATTGGTTACCCGCTCACCAATAGCCGGATCTATATTCTGGATAAAGACGGTCAACCTGTTCCTCTTGGTGTTGCCGGTGAAATCCATATCGGTGGAGCCGGTGTTGCCCGTGGTTATCTGAATCGTCCTGATCTTACCGCCGAACGTTTTATCCCGGATACATTCAGTGAACAACCGAATGCCCGCATGTACAAAACCGGTGATTTAGGCCGCTGGCTACCGGACGGAACAATCGAATATCTGGAGCGCAATGATTTTCAGGTCAAGATCCGCGGATACCGTATTGAACTGGGAGAAATTGAAGCTCAGCTGTCGGCCTGTGATGGAGTCAAAGACGCTATCGTTATCGCGCGTGAAGATGAAAACGGTGACAAACGTCTGGTCGCATATCTGATACCACAACCGGAAATGCCATTAGATATTGTTCAACTACGTCAACAGCTTGGCTCCCGTCTGATGGAATACATGCTGCCCAGCGCCTTTGTGGTTCTGGACGCCTTCCCGCTGACTCCGAACGGTAAACTGGATCGTCAGGCCCTGCCTGCACCGGATCGCTCTGCAATTGTCAGCCGTGAATATCAGGCTCCTCAAGGGGAAACTGAGCAACTCTTAGCAACTATCTGGCAGACTTTGTTGGGGTTAGAGCAAGTCGGACGATATGACAATTTCTTTGAATTGGGTGGACATTCACTGTTAGTGGTTAGTCTGATTGAACAGTTGCGCCAGCGCGGCTTTACTCTGGCAATCAGTGCTGTCTTCTCTTCTTCCTCATTGATGGCAATGGCAGAACGTTTGACAAAAACAACAGCAGGTGACTGCATTACCTGTGATGTACCAGCCAATCTTATTTCTGATGACTGTCAGGCTATCACACCGGATATGTTGCCGTTGGTCACACTGACACAAGACAACATTGACCAGATTGTGGATCAGGTTGCCGGGGGCATCGCCAATATTCAGGATATTTATCCATTGGGACCATTACAGGAAGGTATTCTGTTCCACCATTTGCTGGAAACAACCGGCGATACCTATCTGGACAATCTGTTGATGACTTTCGACAACCGTACACGTCTGGATGCATTTTTGCAGACGGTGCAACAGGTCATTACCCGCCATGATATTCTGCGCAGTGCAGTGTACTGGGAAAATCTGCCGGAGCCGGTACAAGTGGTTCACCGCCACGTATCAATGCCTGTCACAGAGCTGGAATTGTCATCTGAAACTGATGCTGAACAACAACTGCGCGGTTATACCGATCCTGACGTGGTACGTATGGATGTCACCAAAGCACCATTATTGTCCGCCAGCATCGCCAAAGATCCGCATAGTGACAGGTGGCTGTTATCCCTACTGCATCATCATTTAGTCTGCGATCATTTATCGCTGAAATTGGTATTTAATGAAGTCAATGCTTTGCTACAGGGAAAAAGTGAGCAATTGCCAACACCTCTACCCTATCGCAATTTCATTGCCCAGACTAAAAATGTGCCGCTTGAACAACATCAGAGCTATTTCCGGCAACTGTTAGGTGATGTGGAAGAACCTACCCTGCCATTTGGTTTACTCGACGTTCAGAACAATGACGACATGATTGTGGAAGATGTCCTGACGCTGGATGATGATCTGGTTCAAATGATCCAGCAATGTGCCCGCCAGCAGGGTGTCAGCACTGCGGTCTTGTTTCATGTCGCCTGGGCTCAGGTACTGGCACAATGCAGTGGTCGTGATGATGTTGTCTTCGGAACAGTTTTACTGGGAAGATTACAGAGTGGAGAAGAGACAGAGCGAATATTAGGGATGTTTATCAACACATTGCCTGTCCGGGTTATTCTGCGGGGACGCAATGTTCAACAAACGGTACAGGAAACTTATCGGCAACTCAGTACATTACTGATACATGAACAAGCCCCTTTGGCGATTGCTCAGCGTTGCAGTGGCATTCCCGCTTCTCTGCCGTTATTTAACAGTCTGCTTAATTTCCGTCATAGCTCAGATGAGTCTGACGAAGATGAACAGGAACTCTCATCAATCTGGGAAGGTATTGAAACACTCAATACGAAAGAGTCACGCAGCAATTATCCTTTATCACTGGATATTGATGCCTATGATGATGGATTTGAACTGACCGCTCAGTGTAACCAGCAAATCGACCCTGCTCGCATTAATGCCTATGTGGTGACTGCACTAAGAGAATTGGTGACCGCACTGCAAAGCACACCGAAACAGGATATTCAGACAATAACTATCCTGCCACCAGAAGAACACACTCAGTTAATGGTAGATTTCAACGGTGCTGAGATTGTTTATCCGCAAGATGTCCTGCTCCATCAGTTATTCGAACAACAGGCCGTTGTTTCACCTGATGCCATTGCCCTGATGAGTGGTGAAGGACAACTCAGTTACACTGAACTAAACCAACGTGCCAACCAGTTAGCTCATGCCCTGATTGCCGCGGGTGTACAACCGAATGATCGGGTAGCTATTTGTGTTGAACGCAGTCTGGATATGATTATTGGTCTGTTCGGGATACTGAAAGCGGGTGCTGGTTATGTACCACTGGACACAGATTATCCGACCGAAAGGTTGAGCTATATTCTGGCGGACTGCAAACCGAAGTTATTACTGACTCAGCAACATTTACAGAGCCGTCTGGCAACTGACGTACCGGTTTGGTTAATGGATGGTGAAGACTATTTAACTACCGTGGCACAACATTCCACCCACAATCCTGAACCGCATCTGTCAGGGCTGGCTCCGCACCATCTGGCCTATATCATCTATACCTCCGGCTCTACCGGCCAGCCGAAAGGCGTTATGATTGAGCATCGTAATGTGGTCAATTTTGTTCATGTCCAACGCCAGACCAATGAACTGACACCTGCTGACCGTGTGCTGCAATTTACTTCCGTTGCGTTTGACACCACTGTCTCTGATATTTTTGCCACACTGGCAACCGGAGCAACCTTAATCCTGCGACCAGCTGATCTTCGTGTACCGGACAGCAACTTTGCCCGCTTCTTACGGGAACAGCAAATCACCGTTACAGACCTCCCCACTGCCTTCTGGCATCAATGGGTACAGGAATTAGCCGCAGGACGGTGCGGTTTCAGTCCTTCTTTGCGTCTGGTTATTGTTGGGGGTGAAAAAGCGGAGCTTCACCATCTCAACCTCTGGAAATCGCTGCCTGAAACCCAATCCTGCCGCTGGATTAACTCCTATGGGCCAACGGAAACGACGGTCATCGCCACGGTATTAAAAGTAGATGGTCATTCCGCTTATATTGCTGCCACCCTGCCTGTTGGTTATCCATTAACTAATAGCCGCATTTATATTCTGGATACACAGGGGCGACCTGTTCCTCTTGGTGTTGCCGGTGAAATCCATATTGGCGGCGCAGGTGTTGCCCGCGGTTATCTCAATCAACCTGAACTCACAGAGGAACGTTTTATTCCTGATCCATTCAGCCATCAGGCCGATGCAAGAATGTATAAAACCGGTGATTTAGGATGCTGGCTACCGGACGGTACAATTGAGTATCTCGGACGCAACGATTTTCAGGTTAAGATCCGCGGATTCCGCATCGAACTGGGGGAAATTGAAGCCAGATTATTTAATTATCCCGGAATCAAAGACGCAATTGTTATCGTGCGGGAAGACAATTTGCAAGAAAATATGCCCAATGATAAACGTCTGGTGGCCTATGTAGTACCACAACCAGAAACGACTATAGATCTGGAAAATCTGCGTGAGGCCTTACACACGAATTTAGCCAGTTATATGGTTCCCAGTGCTTTTGTGATCCTGGAGTCATTCCCGTTGACACCAAACGGCAAATTAGATCGTCGGGCATTACCGATACCGGATAAATCCGCTGTTATCAGTCGTGATTATGAAGCTCCTGTCGGAAAAACCGAGGAGATCATTGCAGAAATATGGCAGGACGTACTCAGGCTGGAACGTGCAGGACGACACGATCACTTCCTAGAGCTTGGTGGTCATTCCCTGTTAACTTTGCAAGTTGCTGTTCGTCTGCAACAGGTCTTAGGTAAAGATATCGGGATACGTGATCTGCTTGTCCATCCAACCATCAGTGAACTGGCTGCTTTTATTCAGTCAGACGCTGCACTTTCTCAACAAGAAAATCTGGTGACTATCCGTAAAGGCAATGGTGACATCTCACTGTTTCTTGTTCATGCGGTAGATGGAGATATTCACTATGCTTACGATCTTGCTCCTTATATTGAAGACAGTGAGCTGTCAATTTATGGACTCGCGACCAGTGACTCCTACGCAGAAGAAGATGCACAACTCACCGTTAACAAAATGGCTCAAACATATATTGCCTGTATCCGTCAGGTACAGGCTCATGGCCCTTATTATCTGGCAGGATGGTCATCAGGCGGAACTATTGCTTATGAAATAGCCTGCCAACTGGCCGCCGATGGTGAGGCAGTCAACTTTGTCGGATTACTGGATTCTGCTTCCAACTATCTGGAGTTCTTCACTCCAGAAGAACAACAAGCTGGAATACCATTTGAGAAAAGCACTACATTGCTTGAGTTACTGCCAGAAGGCATTCCTGAGCATTTCAGTGATGAACTGTATCGATTGGCTAAAAATCGTGATTACCATGCAATGCTGACCTTTGCAGAACAGAACAATTTGCTACCACCACAAATCACGCTTGAGAATATCAACGATCTCCTGCAATTACGCCACAATATCGCTGTTGCAGCCTACAACTATACGCCATCCCCGGCAGTCGTAGACGTTACTCTATTCAGAGCAACCGAAGAAGCGGCTCAGGGAGATGCAACTCTTGGATGGGATAAAATTGTACCAAATGAACGACTGACTATTATCCCGATTAAAGGAGACCATGGTTCTATTGTGACGCAACCTAATATTCAGGATGTGGGTAAGGTATTACTTGAGGCAATTATAGAGAGGAAATAAAAACATAAATCACGCCCGCAACAGCGGGCGTGATTTTTTATATTCTAATTAACCGGAGTTTCGTTTAAAAAGGGAGTTAAAGAGACCAGGGATCAACTTCAATTTTTATCAATGATAAATAAATTAGCGGAAACCAACAGACTCTAATTTACTTTAGACGGTCATTACAGAGATGTCGACAATTTCTGCCAAAAATTTATATTTTTTGACATGGGTTCCATTTGGAAGAGGGGAAATTGTTTCGCCTTTTCGAGAGGCATAATGATAAGTTAATCAGATAAATTATCTGCATTACTGTTACAATCGATAACACGATAACCTGATTCTCTGCCTGTTCTTATGAAATCGAAGATAATACTTTCTGAGCCTGAACGAATCACATTGCAACAACTTGCTTTGAATCATCCACATCGGGACATTCGTACGCGAGGAACGGGTTTGCTCATGCTTGCCAGAGGGATCAAGCCGTCCCAGATCACCGCTGAAATCGGATGCAGTCTCCGGGTTATCTATAATTGGGTTCACATGTGGCACAATTCAGGGATAGCGGGATTATTAGGTGGTCATGCCGGAGGCCGGTATCTCGCCATGACGCCTGACATGATTGCCACTGCGGTCGAAGCGGCCAGCGCAGAGTCCCTGACACTCGCCCGGATAGCTCAGTGCGTTGAGGCAAAGCATGGTGCCCTGCCTTGTACGCTTGAAACGCTGGCAAATACCCTGAAAAAGCAGGGGCTCACCTATAAACGAACCCGACTGTCGCTTAAAAAAAGCGTAACGAAACGGAGTTTGCTAAAAAATCCGCCTTGCTGAATAAAATTAAGGCTGGAGCACAGTTAGGCCATTACCGTCTGCTCTATTTCGATGAGGCGGGTTTTGCCGCGTCTCCTCCGGTGCAATATGGATGGAGTCCACGGGGTAAGCCCCATAAAACTGAGCCTCGAGAGCATGACAGACGGTCAGTTCTGGGGGCGTTAAATTACACGGATAACACGCTGTTTTACCAGACAACGTCAGGCAGTATCACGCGCGATGACGTGATTGATTTTTTAGAGCAGGTCGCCAAACAAGGGGACAACCGCCTGACATTTTTAGTGTTGGATAATGCGCGTATCCATCACGGGATCGAAGAACAAATCAGAAATGGCTGGTTACGAGAACACAACATGTTTTTATTCTATCTTCCCGCTTACAGCCCAGAGCTGAATTTGATTGAGATCGTCTGGAAACAGGCCAAATACCATTGGCGACGTTTTATCACTTGGACTCAGAATACAATGGAGCATGAATTAAATACTTTATTGAAAGGTTATGGCGACCAATTTGCAATTAACTTTTCTTGAGTACTTAATAATGAATGTTAAGATAATGCTTAATGATTTTGTCATGTATTTCAATGAATTTTGAAAAAATATTTATCTCACCAGTTTCGTCAAGTGTTACATAAGCTCAGGTTGTATTATTCTGTACGCTATGTGTAACGTTTACTGACAATATCAAGTCTACCCGCCAATACCTTTCTGTTTGTAGTGATATTTATAAATATTAATATCATCAGCCCCCATTTTTGATATTGATCATATGTAAAACTGCTGTAGAGTCGCAAATCGACAAACACAAAAATCCATTATCGTTATTTTAATTTTTTATTAATAGTAAGGTTGATCACTTTTGGATTTATCATGACGTGGAAAATAATATGGAAGAAACCATCGCCATTGCGAAGTATCCTATTGGTCTGAACCCGGCAAGGTTGTTTGCCGTACCTAAACTTAACTATGCGTTTATACGTATCAATAATATTTGTAATGCGCGTTGCGAATTTTGCGATGTCTGGCAAACGGCTCAGATTGATGCACATAAACAAATAGACATGGTTAAACTCTGGCAAGAACTGGAGGCACTCTCACCACAGGAAGTCAATATTCATGGGGGTGAAGCCTTTTTATCAAAAGATTTTCTGGCTATTTTGGATTGTAATAAAAATACACCGATTTCTATTACTACCAATGGAACGGCTTTATCAAAAAAGATTTTCAATCGTATACAAAATAAAAGCCATCTTGTCAGAAAATTTTATATTTCCATTGATCATGTAGAACCTGAAAAAAATGGTGAATCGCGCGGCATTCGTTGGTTAACAAACAATCTTTATGATGCAATGGAATATATTAAGCAGGAAATACCGGCTTCGATTATTGTCGTCAATCATGTTGTGACTTCACTAAATTATGACACTATCGATAAGTTTCTGCTTAAAATGGCTGAACTGGGCGTTGATGGTGTTAATCTGATCCCGATTAAAGATTACCCTCTGCTATTTTTAAATACGGCTCAAATTAAATTATTTATGCAGAAAATAACGACCCTGTTGGAAAATAAACAAATTTCACGTCATTTATTCATGGATGCCAACTACGAAATTTTCGGCCGCAATGAGGAAGATTATTCCCGCGCTGAAATGGGGAATTACAACGCTTCCAGCAAAAAAGCTTGTGCTATTCCACTGACAACACTATTCATTGATGCTGTAACAGGAAATGTTTACCCTTGCGATACTACGATGTATCGACCCAACCCTGAGCAGTATATTATGGGCAATGTTCTGGAGCATTCGCTGCACGATATTTGGCATGGTGATAAGTTCTCGCTGTTCCGTAAAAAAATGTATCCCGTCATCACTTGCGATTGTATTAAAGGCTGTGATCCTGCCAATAGATTAAGGTAACACGATGTCTCTAGAAATACATATCAATAATCAGGCCAGTTTTCATCGCGGGCAGCCGACGATTTTCTGTATGCCGGATATCAAAGACAGTGAACGTTTTATTCAATTATGTTATCAACATAATGTAAATATGCTTCTGTTGATCAAGAAAAAATGGCTGGACTCAACGGATTGTTCTTCAGCGTTGGCATATTTAGTGGTTGATGATCCGTTGGCTAATCATGCCGACAGAAGAATAATCGAGGCGCTGAAACAGGTCCAAAAAACACTATCAATGACTACCGGACCCATTCACATCGACTATTTTATGGCTTTTTCTGAGCTGCATGTTGAATTGATGGCGACGATCGCAGCTCATATTAACCATGATATTCACCTTATTGAGGTGGCCCGATCATTTAGGGATAAGTGGATAATGCGCAAGATTGCCAATGAACATGGGCTTGATTGTCCCAAATTCACTCTGGCATCAGAGATGCTCATCTCCCCTGAACATTTCGAGGCGTTTACCGAATCAGTCGAGAATGCCGCCAAACACAAGGGCAATCAAGTCGGTTTTATTGTAAAGCCTCGCTCATTTTGGGGATCGATGGGTGTTACAGCATATTCAGACCGCACTTCTTTGCTCTGTGCATTACAGAAACTGGATTCCCCGGAAGAGTATCTGGTTGAGGAAAAAATCCAGGGCAAGTTACTGCATGTTGATACCGCCGTTTTCCAGCATAAGATACTCTATCAAGGCATCGGCGTTTACGCTTGTTCATTACTCTTTGCCGATCAAACCGAACCCGGTCATTTTATGTGGCATACCATGTTGCCGGATTCTCCGGACAGCCACAGGTTGTTTGAATTTAACCGACGAGTATTGCAGGCATTCAATCTCGAATACGGTTTTACCCATACTGAAATTTTTATTGAAGAAAATACCGATAATTTGATACTTTGCGAAACCGCATCGCGTCCACCCGGACTCAGACTATTCGACCTTCATGCACAAGCCGATCATAGACATGCCTTTGATGTCTTTATCAACGCATTGATTTCTCAGTCTTCGATTAACAACACGCCTTCTTTCTCCACCAGGCACGCCGATCCCAATTGTATTGGCATGATCATTTTTAACCCACCGATTGGCAAAGTAGATGCCATAACACCTGTAGACGAAATTATTGATGAGCATGTTATTGAATGGGAACAGTATGCCAAAACCGGCAATTATTTCTCCAACACCCATTATACTGAAAAAATGGGCTATATTATTTGCTCTGCCAAAAACGAACATGAGTGTCTGCAACATTTAAATAATTACAAAACTAAATTCCACTATACAACCATAAAAAAAGATTAATGCGATGATAAGAAGTCTGTTTCTCATTTCTTTAGTGATTAATGGCATTGGTTCAAGTATTCTCGCTGTCGGATATCCCTATATATTATTATCTGAAAATACACCAATGACATACTATTATGCTAATATGGGCGTTATATTTTTATTTACCTCTATCGGTGCTTTGTTATGGGGTTATAAAATTGATTATGCAACGGATATTTGGCAGTTTCGTATTGTTATATTATTGATTGAAATCTTTAGCACTTTACTATTATTGATATTATTAGTGAGTAAAATAGCATTTTCTCCTATTATGCTGCTTTTGTTTATTGCCACATTGGAGTTTCTTTTTGCCTATGAAATTCCGTGGTCACGGGTTGCCTGGCATGAACTTAATGGCTGGACAGAGCAACAAGGTGGTCAACATTTAAATGTCTCTCTCTATATTGTTATTGCCACTTCACTTATTTCAGCCCTTGGCCCCGGATTGGGTGCTTTGCTGGGAATTACGCAAGGGATCGGTACGATTGTGGCAATCAAGTTATTTTCCCTGCTACCTTATTTCTATGTCTGCTATCTTATGATGAAAATGCAGATAAAGCGTACAGCAGAACAAAAATCTCAGTTAACCGTTAGGCTACGTTCTGTATTTCAACAGCGCTATTATAAGACGTTTGCCATTGCTGTTGTCTTCACCATTTTTGCCAATGCGTTTCTGATGGTGGCACTGCCCGTTGTTGTCATGGAAAGTTTGGCGCATAAAAGTTATGGATTGGTCACCCTGTTCTATTTACTCAGTGCTCTGATCCCGATTTTCTGCACCACCTTACTCAATAAAACCCGTGTTGATAACCATATCCAACGTTATCCCATTGCAATATTTATTAGTCTGTTGATATTTGGCATTCTGTTTTTTCAGCTACCAACATTTTATGCAAAATCCTTTTTCTATTTGCTCTACAACATTGCAATAATTTATTTCAATGTGTTAATTACCAACATCATTTATCAAAAAGGATTGGAAATGCAACAAGGCCGGTTATTTTCTTTATTCCAGGTCACAATGAATTTCTCATTCCCAATAGCAGCAATTACCGTATCCATTGCGCCTGATTCCAGCCAATATTTTTTACCGGTGTTTGGTTTCTCTATACTTTTACTGATGGCAATCGCTGTTTATTTCATCATTCAGATAAATAAAGTCCCTGCTCCACTGCATCATTGGCGCAGGTGATATTAATAAGTATATTCGTTATTAGGATAATAATATGTCATATCTTAGACCTTATCTCGGTAATACCAAGATTGCTGATAATGTACAATTCCGCTTGCAGACTGTCCTTGATAATAAAGCGGTATTCAGGTATGCCACAGAGAGCCAATATTGCTTTCAGGCAGAAAAGTTGTTGCAAAATATCCTGCATACTCAACACGCCATTCTCATCACAAATGGCACTGTTGCGCTTAAAGCTGCCCTGCTTGGGCTCAGACCCAAAATAGGGCAATGGGTGCTCATTCCTTCCATCTCATTTATCGCGACAGCCAACGCTGTACTGAGTTGCGGATTAATCCCTGTCCTTGTTGATGTCGATGACAATGGCATGATGTGTCCAATAGCACTGAAACGCACATTAAATCATCTGGAGACAAAACCTCTGGCAGTCATTGCCGTTCATCTGGAAGGGACTCCCGCTTCAATCGCTGAAATCACCCAGATTTGCCAGCAACATCATGTGCACCTGATTGAAGACTGTGCGCAAGCGATGGGAGTGAAATACCAACATCAGCCTGTCGGTACATTTGGTGAGTATGGTTGTTTCAGTTTTCAGGCCAATAAATTAATCAGCAGCGGTGAAGGCGGTTTACTGATTGCCAAAAATCTCCCCCTGTTTATCAATGCCTGCATGATGACTGACCACGGCGCTGAACGTACAGCAGAGGGCTATCCAGATTGGCGCAATAGTATTGGTTTTGGTGACAATAATAAATTCAATGAAATACAAGCTACCTTGCTGATTGACCAATTAGAAAATATCGAACAGTTTCGCACTTTGTTAACCGCGCGTTATCAAGAAATTCTGCAACATCTGCCCACAGATTGGGTCACTCCACGCCCGGAAGGTACGATCCCCGTCTCTGTCTGGCTAAAACGCAGCAAATTGCCCGCAGATCGTTGCAATTCAACCCTGCTATATGATTGGAAAGCATGGGATTTAGCTAATCACCCGATTATAAAAAATCAACTTTCGCCCTACTCTGACCATTTTCCCTGGAGTCTGCACCAAGATCCGCTCCCTGTACCAGAATTAGCGAAGCACCCTGCGATAGTGGCTGATCGCATTTGTCTGCCCGTGCCTATTGATAATGCAACTTATGAAAATGTCTTACAGTGGGTGGAAGGAAAGCCAGCATGATATTAAATAACAACTTTTTCACCCAACCTGGTAATAACAATCAGCCAGTCCAGTATGTGTTGGGCGGCTCTTGTATCTGTTACGCAAAAGGCATTCCCGCCCGGCTTTCACTACAGGATTTGATCGATTCTCTGCTGCCGGCAATTATCGCTTCACAACACAATGCCCCGGTTTATCTCTATTTTCAGTCTCATGAAGCGATCATGATGGCCGATTTATTGCATTTTGATCCTACACAGGCCAACCATACGACAATGAGGGCATGGCTGGAAGCCGGCATTATTTATACGTTGGAACAACTAAATATACCTTTACCCCCAATTTATTGGGTAGATACATCCGAGGATAAGATCCGCCAGCATCTTGATCAGTGGGTTCCCCATATCAAGACGGTTTTGCCACCATCAAGGCTATATGGCCTTTATGCTAAAAAACCGGATGCCACTTATCCGCAGGGAACCGATGAAGAACAGATGATGCTGGATGTGTATTACCGCAATATTACTCTTTACACTCCCGAATTCCTCAACGCAGCCCTTGGTATTCCCCCAGAACACACCCTGTTTGTGGAAAATACCACGCAACAAAAAGCCATCCAGATTTACTATCATGCGACTGGACAAAATTGCAACATATTGCTTTACCATCCGGCACCCAATACCCAAGGTAAAGAAATGTGTTTGGGTAATAGCAATCATAAAATCGAATTACGTCTAACCACCAAACAGATCATACATCGTGCCGCTAAAATGGGTCATGAGGATTATTACCAGGCTATCTTTAACCCACATTCTGTTGTGGATATCATGCAGGGCTGGCAAGCAAAGGTTTTGGACAATAAACGTTTTGAGCAATAAAGGTATTGGGCAATGAAGCATAAGACCGTTGTTGTTGTTAGAGGAACACCGGCAAGTGGCAAATCCACTACGTGTAACCAATTGAAAGAGGCCATGTTGGCACAGGGGTTAACGGTTTCCTATTTACCGTGGGATACTTTTCATCATTTCGTTGAACCACGATCACACCTTACGCAAAAAATTATCATGGAAGATACCTTGCGACTATTAAAGGTGGCGGATGATTGCCTTGATGCCGGTAGTGATCTGATTATTCTGGATGGCGTATTCATTTATCCTGAAGAGATTGACGCCATTCATTGCCGGTTTACCCGAAAAAATGTCCGAATTCTGCATTACCGACTGGTTGCACAGGAAGCAACACTGATTACCCGTAATCAGGAACGCGCGATCGAAGATCGTTTGCCCACTTGCCGGATAAGAGAAGTTGCTCAGGATAGTTTGTGGAATAACAATGTCCCTGATGAAACGTTGCTGGATAGCGCGAAATATTCTACAAACAGGATAGTGGCACTGATAAGCCAAGCGATTATGCAGCAATCTGCGCCAGTTCCAGTTGACGTCTTCGCCAATCCAACAACTTCACCTTTATGGCGTCTGGGAACGGTGCTGCGTTACCCAGAACTCAAACGTTTTAAGCATATTGATTTGGTCTGGCAAGAAAACCACCAGCAGTGGCAAAGCAATACTTTCTTCGATTTCACCTTTACGGCGAAAGAAGAAACAGAATTACTCGCTTTTTTACAGCAACAATCTCAAGCCATTGTATTTAAGTATTTGAATGCTGAGTCCCACGCTTATCACTATTTACATCATTTAGCGCAGCAGCATGGATTACACTGCCATGCAGAGAGTAAATGGTTAGCCCCCATTGCCAATATCCCGCCGCGAACAACGGTAACTGATTTTTTGATCCGGCACTCAACACGATTAAAACGCAGCCTGAAAAAAGCACGTGGCTACAGTACCGTCACTCGTTACAGTACCTCAGGGCAGACTGAGCAATTATGGCAAGATGCCTTATGTGTCGATGCCAGAAGCTGGAAAACCACTCAGCAAAGTGATATGCGCAGCCTGAACCGTGAAGATCTCCAGTATCTCCCCGGTCTGTTATCCAAAAGTAACCAATACCATCTGGCTGTCACTTATGATGATACGGGTACGCCCGGCGCTTGGTCATTGATGCTAAATGACGGCGCGGGTCAATGGTATGCTGCTAAATGGGGTTGCAGTCATCAAGGCAGAGAAAGCCTGATGGGGATTAATTGTCTGATGGATCATCTTGAGAGGCTTTACTGCCCTGATACCGGCCTTCAGGTTGATCTCTGGGGCAGAAACAATGAATTCTATGACCAATTAGCCAGTCAGTATATTGAACGGCTTCATCTCAGGATCACCCCATGATAGCTGACCACAATAACCTATTTTCGGAAAATATCATCCACTATGGCGACTCGGTACGAGACTTTTTCCGTAAAGATCTACAGGATATAGCGCCTCAAGGTGACTGTCTGATGCCGGAGTGGATATGTCAGAGTATGGTTGAATCCGTTTACGCCGCTAATTGGCAGCCGCGCTTCTATCCTGTTCTGTCGCCAGAACAGGCCAGCGTGGTTTTACAAGCGGATATCCACGCGATGATGGACATGCTAAATGCCCTGCCACAACCCTGCGCCGTACTTCTCGCCCATCCTTTAGGTTATATCGATCCGGAATGTCTGGCATTTTTGCAGCAAAAGCAAAACATCCCCCATGTTCATGTGTTTCTGGATCTTTCTCAGGGCTATGGCAGGGAAAATTGCCTACAGGAACTCTTGCATGTTCATGCTGCGTATTATTCTTTCAACGGCAATAAACTTATCCGTACTGGTGGTGCATTACGCCTTCGCCTGACAAACAGAAAGCCTGTTCCCGCCTCGGTCAGAAATATTTTCACGGCGTTTTATACCGCCGCTGAAGAAAAATTTGCGGCATTAAGAAACCAGCTAAAATTTCATGCCATTGAAGATGATATTCACAATGCCTCACTGTACGCTGCTTATCAATCAAGTCCCTACCGCACTGTATTGGATTGGGAGAAATGCTCTCCTTCTCTGCAAACATTGCTTAAACATCAGGGACTGATTCAGCCGTTACTCGCTGAACCCCGACAAGAAAAAGGGCTTTTAAGCTCAAATTATCATCAATGGTGTGAGAGCATCATGTTGATGTTCAGTTCACCCAGAGTTGAATGGAGTCAGTAAAATGCTAGAACTCAAACAAGTTACCCCGCAATCTCCCTTGTGGAATTCATTTCTTCATCTTTATGGCGAATATTTTCAACGCTATTGGCCGGACGTTTTTGGCGATCTGTCAGAAGAGGCGATGGCAAAAGAAAACCATACCGCACTTGAACAACGCATCCTGCAAGGTGACAGGGGGCTGTTTTTGTTGCTGAATGCCGGGCAATTGGCGGGATTAGCCAATGTATATCTTGAACGGGAAGAATTTGGGCAGGAAGAAAAAGTTACCCTGAATATTGCTGAATTTTATATCAGGGATGAATACCAACGCCAAAAGCTAGGTCATGGATTATGGCATGCCATGTTGCAATGGGGACGACGCCACGGTGCAACCCAGGTTCATCTGGAGACCGATGTCGGTAAAAGTGCCAACTTTTTTTGGCAATCCCATGGGCTTTCAAGCCACCAAGTCGATGAGCGTGTGCACTACCATGGCCCCATACCTCCCCTAAAGATACTGTGGTTAAGGCATGGACAAATTATCCCGCTTGATCATCTGGATTATTGCCCTGAAGATAATTTAATCGCTCTTGATGCGACTTCCATCAAACAAGCTAAAGAAATCGGTATCCGAATACTGGGGAAACTGCCGTGGCAAACTATTTATACTTCGCCCCAACGTCGGGCATTTGAAACTGCCAAAGCATTGAGTTCAGCCAATAAGTCTTGTTTAATACAAGAAACGGAGGCACTTTGTGAATTCTTTCCAGAAGAGCTTATTGGCATGAAGCTGGCAGATATTCCGCATCGTTATGGTGAAGATTATGCCCATCGGTTGCTATATACCCCCCTTGATTCGCCTTTCAAAAACTCAGAACAGGTAACGGATGCCGCCAACAGAATTCATCGTTTTATCATGCAAATGGGTGATGAGCTTTCAATGTCTTCCATGCGAATGATTGTTTCCCATCAAAATTTGCACAATATTTTCTTGGCTCATTTAATGACACGCGATCTCAATCTTTCTGGGCGATGGCATCTTAATCATCTTCATGGCAGTACTTTTTTATATTGCCCTTACACTAAACAGTTTGATGTGGAAAATGTAAATATTCCTTTATGAGAGAGTAACATGTTGAAAAACGCTCCCTGTATTATCTTTGACGCCGATCCATTCTGTTTTGGCCCAATATCCACCACGTTAAATGTAGTGGAAAAATTAAGGCGCCGAAATAAATTAATATCAGGCACTAAATTTATTTTGCTGGGTACACTCACTTCTTCCCAATTAGGCCAAAAATCCGGCTTATTTGATGCTGTTTATGAATGTGATACCACTGCTGTTACCGAGCTCTCACGCTATTGTGAACTTATTTCAGGTGCAAACTTGTATATCAGCAATACTAATCCTAACTCAATTAATTTCGTTTCGAAACTTGATACTCCCACTATCTATATCGATACGCTATTTTGGATGTGGGACAATCTTCATGTCGATCTGCACCAAACCGAGAAAACATTCATTCAGAACTTTCACGGAATAGAACGCAATATTGAACGATTCCAAAATAAGCTTGGCAATTATCAAGTGATACCACCGATTCTCCACAGCTCCCTGCAACAATATATGATGGATGAGCGTACGATGGATGAACATTCACCAGAAGGCGTGTTAATTACACTTGGTGGTATTGATACCGTCTACGCCGATACCACCGATTTTTATTACCATTTTCTGGCAGAATTATTGTCTATCCCTTATCTGCAACATGAAACTCATATTACTATTGCGGGTGGAGGCAAAACGATCGTCAATCTGGCAGATAGGTTTGCCAAAACGCATCCTCATATTAATATTGGCTGTTTTGCAAGGCATGATTTTCTGCAAAAATTACGCCGTGCCCGTAAGGTATTAGCCAATCCAGGTCTTACAACATTTTATGAGTGTGTCGCTCTCAATAAGGATGTCTTTTTCTTACCACCACAAAATTATAGCCAGCAATTACAATTAGACGTTTATCTGCAACATTATTATAGTCATGAATACGGTTTCTTATGGCAACCAGAATATGGTTACCCGGATATTCCCCCATATCTGCCGGAGAAAGAGGGATTAGCGTTAATTAAAAAATGTAATGACTTATTTATTAATAACCCCACAGAAAGAAAACGAGCGATGGATATGATCAGCCAATTTTTCGCAAAAGAAAAAAACCACCCTGATTTTTGTCATAACATTTACCCAAACGATATTTCCAAAAATGACATTTTCCCAAAAAATGCAGATGACATTATTGTTAGTTATATTGAAAATCGGTTTTCCAATCAAAAATTGGAAGATGGCACTCTAATTTAACGATAAAATAATAATGGGAATATAATTTATTCAAATGATAATCCTGTAATGTTTGTATAAAAATAAATTATTATCAGCTACGTATATATTCTATAAACTTCAAGTTGCAGCTTGCAAGACGAAAACCGCTTATTATCTCCCCGCACTGCGGAAAATAATAAATGCATCATGAAGTACGACGAGTATAAACATGAGATCTTATTTCTATAAGAGGAGACCCTATGTCTATGATATTTTCTAATCTTAACGTATTTATTGGCGGCCCTATTCAACATGCACTGAGATCCAGGGTATTAGACAATAATTTGCAAGTTCACATTAAATCGGCTATTCACCAATTGGAATCACTCGGTGCCAACGTTTTTTTCCGCTCATCGCGCAGAGCAGTTTGGTGGAGCAACCCATCTATTTACACCGGAGGAAGTTTCCCAACGGGATCGCCAATGGATGGAACAGTGTGATATTTTTGTTGCCATTTTGCCCGTCTGCCCACAACAAAAACAACTAATCAGAACGGATGGCACCCATATCGAATTAGGCTGGGCTTCCGCCTTAAAACGTCCAATTATACTGGTCACCGAACAACCCTTTAATCACTCTGCCAGCCATTTACTAAAAGGCTTATCAGCTATTGCTCAAGTTCATCATATTTCCCTGAATGATTTTGAACATGATCCGGCTATATTAAGCCATACAATTCAATCCATAGCAGAAAGGCAAGTTACCCAAAAATCTTTAACCATGGCATGAAATATGGCATGAATCAGAAAATAGGGGCTCCACGCCCCTATTCACCAATTTTCATTCATAATGAATGAGTATCTGAATGAGGGTGAACCAATTAGCTGTACCAACTAATTAATTCGTCACGCAATTTTTCGGGTAATACTGCGAAAGGAAAACCCACGGGAATTGCTTTTATTGATTCCATGAGTTAGCCAGGAACTGGCGGACGATTTAGCGCAAACAGGTGCCACTTTCATCACGAAAAAACGCCGTAACATGAAAGCGAAGGCGCAGGCAGAGTGGGACAGGATAATGTTATTAAAGCGTTTTCTCATTGAAACCATTAATGGTCAGTTAAAAGAAATTTCTCAAATAGAGCATTCTCGCCACCGAAGTCTAACAGGATTTCTGTTGACCGTTTTAGGCGGTGTGATTGCCTACTGCCTAAAATGGAAGAAACCATCACTGAAAATTTTCTACTCAGAAGAAGATGTTCCAGTGATGGTTTAAACAGAACTCGGGTTAATTATAACTATTTGTTTCAGACCAGTCTTTGTCGGTGAGCGTGGAAGTTTGAAAAGTCAGGCCACCAATTCCCGCGCCCGTTCCTCTATCCAATCAATAACTTCATCACTGGAAAATAAGTAGAAATGCTCTCCTGCAAAAACTTTTTGTGTCACAGGCATAGTGAATATTTCTCGCCATTGTGCCAACCAAAGGACAGGAACGTGCTCATCGTGATCCGCACCAATCACACAGGCCTGACAGTTTATCGCCGGCTTCGGCAACCGGGATAAAGAAGCCAGCAGACGAAGATCACTTCGCATGGCGTCAACCACATATTTTCGCAATTCAGGGTGTGTGAGAACATCCTGAGGCGTCTCTTCAAATTCTTCCAGCAAGTCTATTATTTCCGCTTCTGATAATGTCTCATTTCGTAAATCATCGGGAGCGGACGTTCCCCGCGCAGAAAGTATAAGGCCCAATTTCTTTCCCGGTGCCTCACCTTTTAATCTTCGAGCTACATGGTAAGCAAGCTCTGCTCCCAGGCTATGGCCAAACAACAACAAAGGCTTGTCTTCTCCCAATTTCAATCGTTTGATCGAAGCAAGAAGGTCAGATATTACCGTTTCAGCATCCGTCTGAAATGGCTGTAAGAAACGCGACCCCCTGCCTGCCAGTTCCATACAGTATGTTTCAATAAATCCAGATAGCTTCTGAGAAAGTTGCAAATAAGAGTAGCTGGAGCCACCAGCATGATGTAAAAACACAAGTTGAACTTTCGCTTCTGTTCTTTCGAACGCAGGGTATAGGATTGAATCAGTCAAAATTAAGGCCTTTAGTTAATCTGGTTATTCGTTAAGTTCGTCAGAAAATAATCGGAATTACCGGTAATTGGGTTAATACGATCTATTTTTTTCTCCGGCGCACTTTCCAGAGCAGTAACGATTTTCTGTAATATCGTTTGGAAAATGTCACTGACACGTTCAAGATTAATCCCCTGTTCAGCCTGTTTGTGGATCACAAAGTCTTCGCCGATATCTTCAATACTGATGTAAATCGGGTGATCCGGGTGTTCCACAATACCAGCGCTACTGAAAAGCTCAGCACCAGCAGGTGTTACTGCTAATAATGGTTTTGCCGGAGAGATGTTACGTATTTCACTATGACAATAATTGAATAATGAAGTAAATAATGGTGCAGCTCCCGACAATTGTGATAATTGCTGTTGTAACGATTGCAAAGTCAGTGCCTGCGATATTTTCTGATGTTTAACCAACTGTGCCAGATTGTCTTGAACAAGCCAGAGGCACTCAAGCACAGGCAAATTATCCAGACGCATATAAATGGGTATTATGTGGATAAATTGCTTTGCCCCATTTTTAGTATCGGCGCCTGCAAACATATGCTCCGATAAAACCGTGCCAAAAACAGCGTCATTACGTCCAACCAGACAACCCATTGTTTTGCCCCAGGCCAAATAAAAAATTGCAGCAACACTGACAGCATGTACTTTAGCTTGTTGGCGTATTTGATTATTTAAATTCTCCGGTAACAGTTGCCACGCTTGGGTTGTCACAGTATCAATGCCTAAATATGTTTCCACATCGAATGGAATTGAAGACGGTTTATCATCTTTTAACAAAGATGCTGTCATTTCGGGGCATTCCATCCCACTGGAGTCGATATCTGTTGAGTTGTAAGCCTGCAAATAAACGGCTAATTCGGACAATACAGGATATTGATACAGCATATGTGCTTCCACCATCAATCCGCGACGACGTAATTCCTGTACCATTTTTATAGCTGACAGTGAATTACCACCCAGATTGAAGAACTGAGCATGTCTGCTGACCTTTTTAACCCCGAACAATTCACTCCATACTTCAGCCAGTGTTTTTTCAATCCCCTCTTTTGCCGGAGCGGAATCCTGTTGTTTAAGCTTTCCAATAGCAATAACCGGAAAAGCCTTGCGGTCGAGTTTGCCGCTGGCAGATAAAGGAAAATGATTGACAATAACAATGGCTGCCGGTCGCATATAATCAGGAGCCACTCTTTTCATGAATTGCTGAATGCTCTCTTTCACACTACTCTGTGAATGATGCTGCAAAGCACGTTCTGAAATAATCACGAAAGCAATCAAACGATTGTCTTCTGAACTTTCACTTTGCTCCCGCGCGGTTTGTATCAGCACAACAGCATCACGTACAGCCGGATGTTTCATCAACAGCACTTCAACTTCACCCAGTTCAACGCGATAACCCCGTACTTTGACCTGAAAATCCATCCGGCCAAGAATGTCCAGCAAACCGTCCTGCCGCCATTTCGCTAAATCACCGGTACGATACATGCGTTTGGGAGGCGCACTATTGACCGCAATATTGACAAATTTAGCCGCGGTTTCTTCCGGGCGCTGGTGATAACCCTCAGCCAGTTGTGCTCCCGCAATACACAGTTCACCCGGTGTTTCATCCTTAATAGCACAGTTATTGGTATCCAGCAGATGGATTTCAACATTATCAATCGGTGCGCCAATAGGAGGCAGAACCGGCCATTCTTCTGCCTTGCCTTCCAGAGTGTAAGCTGTCACGACATGTGCTTCTGATGGGCCGTAGTGATTATGCAGGCGGCAATGGGGCAATGCCTGAAAAAATTGCCTGATAGCTGTGGTAATAACTAATTGTTCCCCCGCCGTGATCACATCAATAAGGCTCTCTGGATAACATTCCTGTGCAATCGCCGCCATTGCCAAACCATTTAATGCTACATAAGGCAAAAATATTCGTTCAATCTGCTGTTCTGCAATAAACGTAACCAGAGCCAATTGATCCAATCGTAAGTGATTGGAGATCAACACTAACTCACCACCGCTGGATAAAGTTGAAAATATTTCCTGAAATGAGACATCAAAGCTTAGTGGAGAAAATTGTAACGTTTTTTTACCGAAATAATCGCCTTGCTGATGAATTTGCCAGACCAGCATATTCATCAACGACTGATGAGGCATACAAACCCCTTTAGGCTTTCCTGTCGAACCTGAGGTATAAATTAAGTAAGCGAGATCTTGAGGAGTACAAGCTACCGTCAAGTTTTCTATGTCACAACTATCACTATTGCTATTTTCTTTTTTACTGTCGGAAAAATCACACTGAGCTAAATCAATACATGCGATAGTTTCAGGAAATGATAATTCAATATCTCCACGGGAAATAACGACTGAGACATTAGAATCGGTCAAAATGTAGGATTGACGCTCAATAGGATAACTCAGATCAATCGGGACATAAGCAGCTCCGGCTTTTAAAACACCAATAACCGCAACAATCGTATCAATGCTACGTTCAAGACAAATACCTATCGGAGAAATTTTTTCACCATCATGATGGTGATGCCGGCGGATATAATGGGCCAATCTGTTTGCTCTACGATTTAATTCATCATAAGACAATGATTGCTCACCAAATCTTATGGCAATAACATCCGGTGTTTTCGCTACCTGCTGCTCAAATAGTTCATGCACACAACAAAATACGGAATGATTTGAATGACGCTCTGACAATGATTCAACACGCATAGTTATCTTCCTTTTATTCCATAAACTGACTATCATTCATGGTAATCAGCACATTATTCTGCGCAAATATCTGTCCTTCATTTTTTAGTTACCCCTTTGTTTATTGTAAATAGGTTAATTATGAATAGATTAGTTGTGAATAGAAATAAATTGCCTCCGGATAATATTAACATTGATAAAACAGCTATAGATTAATAATATCGAAATAATCTTTCTATAATAGAAAATATTATTTTCATAACTCTTTTTTTCATCATCATTGTCAGACTGGCATATGTTATTAGGCAAATATCACGCTATATAATAGGAATAATAGAAATAATGGAAACACGACTAAATGATGTATCCAAATATTAAGCAAATAAAATTATATCCGGCCTGCACTACCACAGATAATGATTTTATTTTCCACAACTTTCTGCATTGCCAGCTTACCCGGTGTAATATATCTTCGTGGGTCATTGGCATCAGGATATTCTGTTTCCAGATTGTGTACGTTGAATGCCGGAACGGCATAACCTTCCCGTTGTGCTTTTTTCAACATTTTACTGTTAGAGATCAACATCATACTATTACCTTATTCTTACCCTGCTATCACTTTATTATCGTCTTAGATGCCGTCAACGTCGGGCAGTGCCTGTTTTGACTGCTGCTGTTCATGCCACAGGCTGGTCAATCCGCGACGACCACACTCCAGAGCCCTGTCACGAAATTCAATAGTGTTCATCTCATCACGCATTATCATCATTTCAACAGCCAACTGCATATTAGTCCCCGTGATCACCTGCCAGTGCGGATAAACTAATTGTGGATGTGTTAAAGCCAACTGTGCAGCCTGACGGAAAGGAGAGCCGCCTAACAGATCCGTCAGGAAAACGCCTCCTTTCCCCAAGTCGCACACTTTGCTGGCTATGTACAACGCTTGATACAGTTGCTCTGTCGTCATTCCGTCAGGAAAATCAACGGCAATGCATCCCGGCTGTTTACCAATGATCTGCTCTACCGCCTGTAGCAAGCCACTGGCAAACGTTCCGTGCCCGGTTATTACGATACCTAACATTTTTTCTCCTTATAAAATTCCGATCAATTTACCAACAACCCCAAACACGGCTGTAATCCCTATCAGCTTCACTGGCGAAAAACCACGTTTCATTAACCAGTAAACCAGCAATGTGAAGGTCAGAGGGAGTAAGTTAGGCATCAGCTTATCGAGTACATCTGTTTGCAGTGCGACTTTTGCTTCCCCGGCTTTCATGACAAGAGGAGTCGAAAGATGAACATAAGAAGCAACAAGAGCACCGATAACCGTCATACCAACAATTGACGCTGCATGAGAAATATTTTTCGTATGGATTTTCAGCATAGCTATGGCTTTAGTGCCGGTACGGTAACCGTAATGCGCCAAACCAAAACGCAAAGCAAAATGTACAATATTAAACATCAACAGAAACAGAATTGGCCCCAGGACACTGCCTTGCAGTGCTAATGATGCCCCGATACCCGCACAGATCGGTAATAAGGTCAGCCAGAACAGTGCATCACCGATCCCACCCAATGGCCCCATCAGAGCAACTTTTACAGCACGGATGGTAGAAAGTTTTTCCTTACTGCGTTCCATCGCCAGTACTAAACCGGACAGAAAAGTGACATCAAATGGATGGACGTTAAGAAATTCCATGTGCATTTTCATGGAATTTGCCAGATCATCGGGATTTTTATGCAGCTTACGCAGTGCCGGGATCAGTGTGTAGAGCCAGCCTCCCGCCTGCATGCGTTCATAGTTAAAAGAAGCCTGTAACAGCAGAGAACGCAGAGCCATAACATTGATATCGCGCTTTGTTAAATCTTCCGCCGGGGTCGTATCAACATAGTCATCACGATCTACCGTACTGCTGTCTTGCTCTGTATTCGCACCGTTTTTTTCGGACGCTGTGTTATCCAATGTATTAAATGCCATCTTGCATCTCCTCCGGTGAATTTGACTGGGATGACGTACCCTGCGTATTACCATCGTCGTTACGGGTACGGTTAAAGAAATCAATTAATGCAATCGCAAATGCACCTAGCGCAATAGCAATAATAGGCAAATGCAGGAAAGTGACAGAAATAAAACCGAGGATGAAATAAGCCACATAGGTCTTTTTCATCATGACCTTCATCAACAGAGCAAAACCGATAGCAGGCATCATGCCACCAGCAACAGAAAGACCATCAAGCAGCCATTGTGGTGCTTTCTGCACGATGACTCTGGCAGTATCTGCACCAAAATAAATAGGTAAGAAAGAGACAATGAAATAGAAGCAGAACAGGATAATGACACCAAAATAGTTTACCCATTCAACCCCGCGCCAATTGAGCTTTCTGACCATTTGATCGCATTTGTGCATCATCGGTGAGTAAATGGTAAACAGCAGTGTTATACACCCCTGAACAGCAATAGAGAAAGGAACTGCAATGCCAATCGCGACTTTGGGATCTGCCTGAGTGAGAATGGCAAAAGTTGTTCCGATAATCCCCCCTATAACAACATTGGGCGGTTGGGCACCCGCCAGCGGCACCATGCCCATCCAGACAAGTTCTAATGAACCACCAACCAGTAAACCGGTCTGAATATCGCCTAAAATTAATCCGACCAACGGCCCGATAACAATCGGACGATGGATGTGTGTCAATCCATTGAACAGATCAATCCCTGCAATCCCTGCCAATATTGAGATTAAAAGCGCTTCAATGAACATATTCACCTCCGTTATTTCAGAAGACGTTATTTCAGAAGACTAGCAATATTTTCACCTGCTTCGTCTGGCACCCGGCGGATTTCACAGGGAATGCCACGTTTTTCCAGTTCACGAAAGGCGTCAATATCACTTTTATCAACAGAAACTGTTTTATGGATCTGAGTTTTTCCTTCTGAAAAATGCATGTTACCAACGTTCACAAATTTGATTGGTACATTGCCTTTTACAAGCGTCAGCACATCTTGTGGTGTTTTACAGACGATAAAGATTTTCTGGCGCTCCGCAGCTTTATGAATGACATCAATAGTTTTTTGCAGAGTGAAATAGCGGGTCTGAACACCATCAGACATCACCATATCCATAAGCGATTGCTGAACAGGATCATTTGCTGCTTCATCATTCGCTACTACAACAAGGTTGGCACCCAGTGAATTAGCCCAGGTAACACCAACCTGTCCATGGATCAAGCGGTTATCAATACGGGTCAATAGAATATTTGGGGTAGACATTCTAACTCCTGTTACTTTTCTGATTCAGTGTAGGGATAAATTTGAACGCCTTTTACCACACGATTAACTTCACCTGTCGGGCATGGATTATCAGGAGACAGGCCGAGAATGCCTGATGTTCTGCCAGCCACCGGGATGAATAAGGAAAAAAGGGGGTCATAACACAGCTCCTTCTGTCTCTGTTTCACAGGCCTCAGCGTACAATACCCAGGGATTTGCGGAGCAAACAGAGTAAATTCCAACCGACTCACCAGATTTATGGCAACGGATAAGCTGTAATAGCGATTGCATAATGTTTCATGTCTCCAATACCTTAAATACATTGAGTTTTAGTGTCATTTTTTAAGCTCTGCCGTTGCTGGAATCTATGGAAAATAGGCAGAGTAAATAATAATAAGCAGGAAATGACGGGTAAAAATTATTAAGCATTGGTATTAATAACACCCAAGCATTACAACAAAGGAAATCCATCGAAACTGTGATCCTGATTAAAAGTTTATTTTTTTAATAAAACGCGAGTAAAGTACTCTTGTTTCATTATTAAACAAAAGATAATTTTTTCCGATAACTTTCAGTCGGATGTTTATAAGTGTGATATCCGATGGATTAGAAAGCCTGTGATGATATACAGAAAGATATTATTCTATTTATCGTAAGTAAGAATAAATCGTGGTGAGGAAAAAAATGATAAAGCTCATCTGTAAAGATGAAAAAAAGATATATGAGGCTGGGGAAATTATTACATTCTCATAAATTTCCCAGCCAACAATATTTTCAATTAACTAATCGATGTTACTGGAAATCACAAAGAAAATCAGACAATATCGGATTAAATCTGGCTGGTGTTTCCCAAAACGGTGCATGATCCACTCCGACCAAACTAAATACTTGATCTTGCCAAAGGTTTTGATAATTCAAACCTTCAACATATTCGGCATTGATGAAAGGATCACCTGCCCCATTCACAATAGCCAAAGGTATTTTACTTGTTTCAGCCAATAACTTCTGATCTGTTGCCTGTGGGGAAGTAAAAGCTTCAAACATATACTGGCGTGACAAACCATCTGTTCTTGCTACTGCCTCAAGGATAAACGGCTCATGAGGAGCGTTAACGCCCACTGTTTGATAGGCATAATTCTTCACATCTTCTTCAGTGAAATCAGCTTTCCCGGCAAGCCCCATATGCTCGCTTTGACGAAAACCAAGTGCGACATTTTCTTTACCCGCAGCCACAGGGGGTGTACCACAAATCATCAGCCCAATCATTTTGGGGTACAGTGCCAGCATTTCCAGCCCGATATGTCCCCCTAATGACCAACCAAAAACAACCACTCTGTCAATTCCGAGGTTGTCCAGTACTTCAATAACGGTGCGGGCATAACCCGGCATTGAATATGTCTGACGTGGATCACTGGCATTAGAAGATGCACCATGTCCCGGTAAATCCAGAGCTAAAACCCGATAATCCTTTTTAAAATATTCTATCTGATGGCGAAATATCTCTTTACTACTTGAATTACCATGTATTAAAAGAACCGGGAGCCGATTACCGCCAGTATCTAATACTGAAATACAAGCATAACGGGTGGATATATCATAGTAGTGAATATCAGTGTGTGCAGCAGCCATGATTTTATCTCTCCTGATGAGTGAATAGCAGAGTAATTTTTCTGCTAAAAATACAGTAACTTATTGCATTTTATCTTGATACCTTTATGTCTTACATACTAATGGCATGACACTACGGTATTTTTTGCCCCCTCTCAATTATTAACATTCACATACACCTGATTTTTTTTCTCAATGATTCTTAAATGAATAACAACTTTATAAATTCATTATTATTATTTTTGAATTTACCAGATTGATTCTTTCAATAACTGCCGTGTTCCAATATGAAATATTTTTACTATGAAAAATAGTAATTAACTATGGAATTAATTGTGCGGAATAAAGACGTGATGTTGTTCAAATTTCTACAATAATAAGTGAAGAAACGATTAATTTTATGATTGTGACATCTATCTCTATTCTCTATATTTCAGCGTCCATTGCTGTTCTTACCTTAATCACTCTGTCAACAGCATCAACCGCGATCATTGTCTTTATCCTGTTTGGTTCATTTTTGAGTGTCAGTGGCGCGACAGCACTGTTCAATGACTTAGCATTGGCAATCGCCGGACGTCGCCGTGGCGGGCCCGCACAAGTTGCGGTTATTTCTTCTGCCCTGACGAGTTCACTCAGTGGGAGAGCTGTCCGGCTGGCTTTACCCGGCTTTATCATCCCTCTTATTTTGGTATACAACCCCGCATTATTGATGCAAGGCAATGACTTGAATGTGCTGTCCATTCTTTACATGATAATGACGGCATTAATTGGTATTTATTCTCTTTCTATCGCAACCTCCAACTTCTGGATGATTAAGGCCCACTGGCTGGAAAGAGTCCTCTTCACTATTGCCGCTATTCTTTTAATCAAGCCGGGTATATGGACAGATTTAGTGGGTAATGCTGATTGTGTTATCAGGTGGTATTCATCTCCTGCGCTATAAACAATACCGGACAGCATTACGGGGCAATAGCAGCAAGCATGACCTTGAAGCCAATTGAGAAAACACAATTAAAGAGGCAAAGTAAAAATGTATGACGTTATTATTATTGGTGCAGGATTAGTCGGGCTTGGTACTGCCAATGCCCTGCAAGAACATCATCCACACTTACGCCTGCTGGTATTGGATAAAGAAAAGAATGTGGCTGCTCATCAGAGTGGTCATAACAGCAATGTTGTCCATTCTGGCATTTACTATCCCCCCGGCAGTCTGAAAGCGCGTCTGGCGAAAAAAGGCAATCGGACGATATATCAGTTTTGCCAAGAACATGGCTTATATTATGACCGCTGCGGCAAAGTTATTGTTGCAACCCAATTAAAAGAACTCCTTTTATTGGAAAATATTTATCACCGAGGTTTACAAAACGATCTTAATGTCAGTCGGTTATCACAAGCTGCTTTGAAAGAACGTGAGCCTTATGTCAATGGACTGGAAGCAATTTTGGTGCCGGATACGGGGATCGTGAATTATCCTGAAATTGCAGCAAAACTGGCTGAGATCATACAAACCAGGGGCGGAGATATTCACTGCCAACAACAGGTAAAAGCTATCCGTGAACATAGTAATTATGTTGAGGTACAGACTCAACAACGCAGTTATCAGGCCAGATGGCTGGTGAACTGTGCCGGGCTACACAGCGACAGGATTGCTAAGCTGGCGGGCTACGATACTGGTATGAAGATTGTGCCATTCCGGGGTGAATATTATGTATTGGATAGCAGTAAAAACTATTTGGTCAATCACTTGATTTATCCTGTCCCCAATCCTGATTTTCCGTTTTTAGGTGTTCATTTCACACGCATGTACAATGGCAAACGGGATGTTGGCCCTAATGCAGTACTGGCATTTAAGCGTGAAGGCTATCATAAAACAGATTTCAGCCTGCGGGATCTGACGGAGGTACTGACTTACAAAGGATTCTGGAAAATTGCCACACGCTATTTCGGTGAAGGCATGGCAGAAATACGCCGTTCATGTTCACACCAGCTTTTTACTGATAATGCCCGTCAGCTCATTCCTGATTTACAGCCCGAAGATATTATACCGGGGTCAGCAGGTGTTCGCGCCCAGGCATTAACAGTTGATGGCAAACTGGTGGATGATTTCCACTTTGTGAAGGGCCATCGCTCACTGCACGTTTGCAATGCCCCTTCACCAGCCGCTACGGCATCGTTTGAAATTGGGAGAGAAATTGTAAGACAATATTTTGAAAAAATTTAAGTGTTTGGCTGTTCATAAGTAAGCGCACAGTAAAATCACCCTGCGCTTACTGAAATGGTCAATTACTAATTAGTATAATTTATCTGAAAGACTATTCGCCTGCATCCATCGCATTCTCACAGCAGTAAGAGCATCATCATCGCAATCTATCATGTTTACTATCTATTTAATTAAAACAGATAAAAACCCAATAAATTTTATTGTAATTTTCATAGATAAATATTTAAAATCTAATTACCACAATTAACCTATTAAATATACAAGAAAATAATTGTATTATTGTTTAATAAATACAAAATAACAAACAATTATTTTATGAAATATACTTTATGACGTATTTCTCATATTTTAAACTCTCTATCCTTCATTATTAAGGGAAACATTATGTATAAAAACCTTTATAACAGAACAGGAGTGCCTTTAACTATAACCATTAGTGGAGACCCTAAAGTAGATCCTCCAAATAAAAACATTCGGATAACAATTCAACCTGGCCAAATAATGACAGTAAATATTGATTACCATTATATTGGCTTATTACAACCTCATATAAACATACCCGAAGTTTATTTTGTGCAGTCATACATTGTCTCAGATAAAAATTCTGATCTATTTCATTTAATTAATAATCGCGATAATTTACAATTTTTCTTTGATAAAAATCAATTTCTTTTTTCAATTGGTTATTATTAATTACGATATAATTCTATTGGGCACAACTAATAGGAGATTATAAAATGTATGATATTCCTTCCGACAGGCTATTAACTAATTCTACTGATTATTACGCTTATACAAATATATATCTGAAAGGAGGCAAAAACCCAAAAACAATGATAATGAAACCTATGAGCTCCACAAACATTTTACCAGAAACACAAGATACTCCTGTACAAATATTTGCAATAATGTTTAGATTAACCCTTGAAAATGATCCTTCGCTACAATCGAAAGACTACATAGAGCTGTATTATCAGGTATCTCAACAGGGGATGGGCATTGATAGAACATTTAACAACTTTGGTCACATTATGTTAATTCCGTCTCCACTCAGACCTGGATCAACACCGACTTTTAATTTTCGGTTATCGGGAAGATAACCAACATATTAATATCACACCCATGATATATTAAAATTATTATAATAAGTTTTAACTATATAATGGAGTAATGAAACCTTTTTATCATAGAATTATTCATCACTCCATTACAATAAAAGACTCACACCCAGATATTGGGTGTAAATGTTGTGGTTTGATTGTGTGGAATAAAAACCTATTGGAATAGGATCCAAATAACAATAAACCTTGTCAAATAAAAACAATCTTATTTATTAATTTCAATATATCTAAAATTAAATAAATATTTTTTAAAACCATAGCTCAATATAAGAGTCACCTACCACCTTGACACATAATTATTCCTCCTTATTCTAGTTTGGCATTGTTGCAATAAATTTAAGGAGAATATCTATTATGTCTAAATCTCAACTCGCCAATGGTGCTATATTTTATACCCAAAAGGATTACACTGGTAGTTCTTATCAATATCCAGAAAGCAGTACAGAAGTAAATTTAATAGGCACTCCACTGAATGATAAATTTCTTTCTGTCAAAGTTGGCCTGGAGTCAATAGTTTTTGCCTGGCGGCATGGCAGTGATAGTCAAGCCGGACAAATTTATCGCGAATGGGATACAAGCCAGGCTGATATTAGTGATATTCAAGGTTTGTCAAAGTTTATTGTATCTCCGTCAAACCGTGATTTGCTGGCAATAAAATTGCTTAACGAGTCAGGAATAGATCAGGTATTTAGGGCAAATATCCAGACTTATACCATTCCTGATGCGGTGAACTGTTATTCAGATGGCGACTATGAAGTCGTTGGTCTGATACCAAAAGACGGGCAACTATATGTTACCTCCGTAGCCATATTTAATTATCAGAATATCGTGGTAACTCAAGGTGCTGTTTATTTTAAATATAATGGCACTGACCTTGATATTGTTACTTACGATGACACAAAACCATCCTATATGCGGTTTGAAAAAGCCAGCAGTTATCATTTTAATTTCTATTTGGAAGAATTTCCTCGCAATGAGTAAAGGGAAAAAAAATTTGTATATACCCTATGGATTTCAAGAGGCAACTTGAAAGACGACGGGTATAGTGGGTAATTTTAATATAGCCCCTGAAAAGGGGCTTATTGATAATGACTCCGGTTCGAATTAATATCGCCAAACAGGCTATAATAAAAAATTCATTAATACTTACTCATTCGGATGTAAATCCACCCACAACAACTGGCTGTCTGCCACTAATGGTTTAATCGCCCCTTCCCGTATATCTTCCGGCAACCACCATGCGCCTTGCCCAAAAGCAAGCTGGACAGAATTTGTGCCGGACATTTCCCAACGCCCTTTCAGAACATACAGCACTCCGCTGTGAGATGTCGGTAAGCGACGTTCAGCAGTCACCACAGAAATTTCAGAAACCCAGGAGGAACGGCGAGTCAGGATATTGAAGCACTGAACAGATCCATCCAACAGTTCAGCATGCCCCCGAATATCACCGGAAAAATGGAAGGGGATCATTTTTTTCACCAGCTCATGTTCCAGAAAACCCGGACTGGTTAAACGAATGCCTTTTCCCTTCAATAATACGATGGAGCGATCAACATCGGGGAATTGCCCCAGTGCCCCATTTTGATGAATAGATGTGAAGCAGACACGCCAAGCGAAATCATCAGCAACCGGCCAGCAAACAATATCCCTTACTTCCCCGATCCCTCCAGCCCATTGTTCTCTTGATAACGTTGCATAATCGAAACATTTCATTCTCATGCTCCCCTTTCACGACTCTTACTGTTCTACTTACACCTGAAGAGGCAATAAATGTCCAATTATAAACTTCGCAAATAATTTTTCCTGCCGCAACCGAGAAACAATTAAAATGTGATTAATTACCCGTATTCCTTTAATAACGTACGACACAAACTTCCCAATGTTTTCATGGCTGCCACCTGAGTTTCATTCCATGCAAATGAAGTATTCAACCGGAAAGCGTGATCAAACTGAGAACTGGTGGAAAACATGCTACCGGGCGCAATGCTGATACCTTTAGCCAGCGCCAGTTGATATAACCGACTAGCATTGAAAGGCGGTTCGAATTCCAGCCAGATAAAATAACCACCACGGGTGCTGTTAACCTTGACCGACTGAGGGAAATATTCGCTGACCGCCCGCAGCATCTGAATTTGCCTTTGTTCCAATTGACGCCGCAACCGCCGTATATGGTTATCATACCCTCCCTGAGTCAGGTATTCCGCAATCGCCAACTGTGTGGGGATACTGGCTGAAACGGTACTCATCATCTGCAATTGCTGGACCTTTATCGCATGTTTTCCCGCAGCTACCCATCCGACGCGATATCCGGGAGCGAGACATTTTGAAAAGGATGCGCAGTGCATGAAATTATTTTCCTTGTCCCATGCTTTGATTGGCATCGGCGGCTCCTGATCAAAATAGAGTTCACCATAAACATCATCTTCAATCAGGATAATGCCGCTTCGGTTCAGAATTTCAACTAACCGCTGTTTATTTTCTGCCGGCATACTGACACACAACGGATTCTGAAATCGGGACATCAGCCAGCAAGCTTTTATTTGATATTTACTGACAACTTCCTCCAGTACATCCAAATCAATACCTGTTTTCGGATCTGTTTTTATAGCAATAGCTTTCAAGCGTAAACGCTCTATAGCCTGTAATGCACCATAAAAAGCCGGTGACTCAATCACTACCCAATCTCCGGGGCAAGTCGCTGACTGTAAGCTGAAACTCAACGATTCCATTGCGCCTGCTGTGATCACAATTTCATCAGGAGAAACATGGATGCCTTGTGCGGCATAACGGCGGGATATGTTACGCCTCAATCGTTCATTTCCCGGAGGTAAATTTGCCAATGAACTGTGAGGAACAAAGCGACGAGCGACTGACGCCAATGTTTTGGCTAACTTAGGCTCTACCAACAAGGAAGGATCAGGAAATGCGGAACCAAAAGGAACGATTTGTGGATCTTTACACGCTTGTAAGACATCAAAAATTGAGGCACTAATCTCCACATTTTCACTCAGATTCAGTTTCTTTCCTCCTTTTGCCGCTGCAAACGGTTTTATCCGCGGGGCAACATAATAGCCTGATTGCGGACGAGCCACGATCCAGCCCTGACTTTCCAGTAATTGATAGGCTTGCAGCACCGTCATCAAACTTAATCCCGACGATTTCACCGATTCCCGCAGTGATGGCAGCCTGTCCCCCACTTGCCAAATGTCATCCTCTATCTGTTGGCGGATCGTTACTGCCAGTTGTTCGTAGCGCGTCATATGCAGGCCTTTGGTTAAACTGCTATACCCGTCATCTTCCCAATTGCAGTTTTGTTGGCTGCATTCTGAAAACTATAGGGTATATAGCCAGAGTATTAATAATCTTTCACTATTATACCCGAATCCCTACATTTTATTTGCCTGCACCTTCTCACTTTGCTGGCCAGTTTAAGACACTGGTATCCATAACTGCGGTCCAGGCAGGGTTAGTAAGTAGTTATCAACAAACACTTTTGCATCTGGCATATATTGAACAATCTTTTTTCAGGAGATGATTTTTCAGTGAAATGATTTTCAAGATAACAGTGAGCCAAATCCCGGAGCGAATGTACCTAGCCCAAGCTGTTTCAGTATCACATAAGTTGTTGCCACAGATGCAGAGATGACAGGCACTCCCACAATATCCACTGAAGCATCCGACAATTCCAATGCACAGCGATCACTATCTGCATCCATTGCCACCAGTTCATCTTTTCTGACCGTTTTCATTCTCATACGGCTGGAATGAAAGGTAAAACGTTCAGGGGTAATCTTTTCGCGCGTGCGCAGGGTAAACTGGATCGCATTCATGGCACGGCGATTCACTTTCAAATCGAAAATATCAAAACGGCTGTAATACCCTGTTATGTCGTGCATCTGGCGGGGTTGAATACAACGGTTCAGATCAATTTCCGCATAGACAATTCCTTCTTTATCAATCAGAGGATGACCAATCACACGCCCATCTGGCCCGATAATTCCCGTAAACGCACTATTAGTACTACAGTCGTACGTACGCCCCATTGTGGCATGATAGCTCCTGACATTTTTTCCTGAAAATACGGGGAGGTGTTCAATGCACTTACCTATCAACACTTGAGAGCAGGAACTGCTCTCACTGCATACCCGTTTGGCTCCCTTGTTTCACCACCCTGGCCCACAACAACGCAGCCTCGCTTATCTCCGGGGACTGCTCAGTGACGTTGAACGTAAAAATGGCTGGCAACTGGCGGAATGGATAGGCGAACGCTCGCCTGATGGGGTTCAGCATCTGCTGGAGCGTGCTCGCTGGGATGTCGATGTGGCCCGCGATATTTTGCGTGACTACGTGATGGAACATTTGAGCGATGAACATGGGGTGCTCATTGTGGATGAAACCGGCTTTATTAAAAAAGGCCCCCATTCTGCCGGGGTGCAACGTCAATACAGTGGCACTGCCGGACGCGTCGAAAACAGTCAGATAGGCGTCTTTCTCTGTTATGCCGGTCAGGGCGGCCATGCCTTTATTGACCGGGCGTTATACCTGCCCAAACAATGGGCGGATGACCGGCCCCGCTGTGAAACCGCCGGCATTCCTGACTCAGTCCCCTTTGCCACCAAACCGCAACTAGCCCGGCAGATGCCGTTTATGGTCAGGATCGTCGCCTGCGCGGCTGGCTGGAGTCCCGATATCAACCGGTTGTGCTGGCGATCCCCAAAAATGAACCGTTGTGGTGGCAAGGGCCGACCCCTGTCAGAGCGGACAACATTGTGGACAGCCTGACGCCTCAGCAATGGGAATCACATTCTGCGGGGCGGGGAGCGAAAGGCGAACGTCAGTATGATTGGGTTTTAATGCCGCTCTGGCGTTTACAATGCAGTGAGAAAGAACGGGAATATGGCCATTATCTGCTGGTCCGGCGCAGCCGGGATGAAAAACAGGAACGGGCTTACTATGTCGTGTATGCACACCGAGAACAGGCTGATCTGAAAACCCTGGTTCAGGTGGCAGGTTGTCGCTGGGAAATTGAATGTGGTTTTGAGGAAACAAAAGGAGAATGTGGTCTGGATCATTATGAAGTGCGGCAATGGTACAGCTGGTATCGGCATATTACCTTATCGCTACTGGCTCATGCAGTTCTGGCGGTCTTGCGGATACGGGAGAAAAAAAAACGGTTCTGTCGCGTTAAGAATAATAGTTCGAAGGAAAGCCGGATTGATTAACTTTTATGCAGTTAGTTGATAAAAGAAGGCGGCGGGTGATAAGGTTTTCTCTCTAGGGTGAATATATTGTCCTTTACGCAACATGTTAACCAACTCAATCCCTGCCAATACAGTCTGAGCCCGCCTGAAATTTTTGAATCCCAGCATGGGGTGAGTTCGTCGTTTAACACCACGATGATCTTGTTCAATCAGATTGTTGAGGTATTTGTTTTGTCGGATAACCATGGCGTCATCCTTTGATTTTCCCTGATTTAATTTGTCTACTGCTGCTTTATTGGCACCGCTTTTATCTATCGTGACCACGTCAGGCTTTCCATGCTGGCGAATGGCTTTTTTAAAGAAACGCAGAGCCGCGGGTTTATCCCGATAAGCAGTCAGCAAAAAATCAATCGTATTGCCGTCAGAATCGACTGCTCGGTAGAGGTATTTCCACTGACCTTTAACTTTGATATACGTTTCATCCATTCGCCACCGACGCCTAACCGCAGGCTTGTTGTGGCGGTAACGTTTAACAATTAACGGAACTAAACGGTGAACCCAGCGAGAGAGTGGAATGATCTACGGCAATCCCCCGCTCTGCCATTATTTCTTTCAGATTACGCAAACTCAGTGCATAAGCCAGATACCAGCGGACACACTGAGCGATGATATCAACCGGATAATGGAGGCGTTTGAAGGCTTTTCGGATCAAAGACATTATTTGGAACTCGCGTAAAAAACGGGAAGTTTACCTGATGTTCCATTAATGCGACAGAACCGTTTGGAGCGCTACCTCGAAGGTCGCTCTTATGTCAAAAATCACTGATCGCGCTCCTCGTAAAAAGTGGGTATTCCATTCCGACGCCACCTATCCTATTTTTAAAACTCTACTTTTCAAAGAACTTTTAATAAGTAGAATAAGCATTGAAGATTTTATGACCATTTACCGTAATTATGATAATTACGGTAAATAAGATAATTTTACAAGTTCGGATGAATAGGTGTAATGCCGCGCTGGAACGTACTTACGAGGGATAGGCATAACAGCGGGAGTTGGTCGAGTAGCCCACCAAGGGGGATTTCACCCTCATATCCCCCAGAACATGAAGTTAATGGCGTTCTTAATCGCGTCGGCGGCGCTGCTAACGTCGGCAATAGCCTCTCCAGTAACGTTTACAGACACGCTTGATAGTTCGGTCGTCATCACCCGATAATCCTCATCGTTGACCCTAACCAGAGGAAACAGTGAGCTATTCACTTTTTCAGAAAGGTGGCGGGATTCAATCAGGGGGATGACCATACGCCGCCCTAGTGTATCGATGATGTCGCTTTGTACATCGACAAACATTTTATAATGGCTTGCCCGCTTGTATTCATAAACAATGAATTGCATGTCACCAGTTCCTGTTTTCCTCAGCGAACGAACCATGTTGCGCTATAAAATTTGCAACTTCTGTCATTCCTTCGTGGTTATCTGCTTTCCACTTTTCGGCCTTTATCCTGCGGGCTTCTTTTCCTATGACATCATTTACTAGGCCAGAAATATTTATCCCGGAAGAACTAAGCACTTGATAGTGTTCTCTGTCTACAGTTACGCTAATTCTATGCTTCATGGGTACACCTCCTTTATATATATCGAGTATATACTATAAGTAATCAATTGACAATTGGACGCAAAATTCTGTTCGCGAAATGGCTCAATTGTTATGACGTATCTCTTCTGCTGACTCTGCAATTTTGTTCTCCACCGGCGTGGCTTTACCAAACGGCGCTTTCGCTATCTCTTCCAATTCATCACCAAAACTGCTGAGCCAGGAACCCGGCTGGCGTCCAGTCATCATATTGAATAACCAGTCACGGCTACTCACCACTTCCGATCGCAGGTAGTACAGTGGGTGATGTTGGCCAAATTCCGGGTCAGCATGATAATCATCCTGATACGTATAGGATAACATTGGCAAGTTTTCACACTTCGTTTTCAGGAACAGAATAAAACGCTTGAGATTACCCAGCCCACCACTTCTCATACCATTCTTGAGCATGAAACCAGTGCTCTCATACGCAACTGAATAGCAATTTCTAATAGAACGCACAACTATCAATGTGCCGTCACAACTGCCACCGGAAACACGGATAAAGTGAAAACGGGCATCGGAGGAGTCAGCTACTTCATTGGTATCAGGCAGAAAAAAAGACTGGTAATTTCTGCTGCCGAGGCTACGTACATGAAATGGCGAAAACTCGCCAGTGTATAGCCAGCTTGAGTTGCAGTTAAATGTCTCACCGATGCGGTTTGCCATACTGAACGTAAGACTTTCTCTTCCGTCCAGGCAGCCTAGTACTACAGCCGTACGCGCCATTGTGGCATGATAGCCCATGACATTTTTTCCTGAAAATACGGGAGGTGCCCCATGCACTCACCGACCAACGCCTGGGAACAGGAACTTATTTCACTGCATACCCGTCTGGCTCCCCTGTTTCACCATCCCGGCCCACAGCAACGCAGCCTCGCCTACCTCAAAGGATTGCTCAGTGACGTTGAACGTAAAAATGGCTGGCAACTGGCGGAATGGATAGGCGAGCGCACCACCTGCTGGTTCGGCGCAGCCGGGATGAAAAACAGAAGCGGGCTTATTTTGTGGTGTATGCGCGCAGAGAACAGGCGGATCTGAAAACCCTGGCTCAGGTGGCAGGCCGACGCTGGGAAATTGAATGTAGTTTTGAGGAAACGAAGGGAGAATGCGGCCTGGATCATTACGAAGTGCGGCAATGGCACAGTTGGTATCGGCACATCACCTTATCGCTACTGGCTCATGCGGTTCTGGCAGTCTTGCGGATAGGGGAGAAAAAAAACGCCGGCGGGACTGATCGCCCTCAGTGTGGCGGAACTCCGTAATTTGCTGTCAAAATTGATGGAAAAAACGGGAGAGACAATCGAACAGATTTTACATTGGTCATATTGGCGACGACGACACCAATACTGCGCACAACAATGTCATTATCGGAGCCGGGATAACCTTATGATTACAGAGCGATTACGGCTGTAGTATTAGGACATGCCAGCAATTGTTCAGCTTCAGGCTGGCTGTCATAGCCTGTGTGATTTCCGGGGAAATAGTGGAACAGGAAACGAGGGTAAAAACTTTACCTTCAAAGCAATGCGCAGCCGCACGTAAACGGATCGCCTCAGCCATATCATAATCTGCTGGTGCAACAGGCAGGGAGATAAAACTGGCAACATGTATCAGCTCTCCCTGAGATAACAAAGCAAAACGTGCCAACGGGTTGGTATTCTCGCCACAAGCCAGTACGCCCAGCGGGCCAATACTCGTACCATGTACTTTTAATGAAGAAGCATCACCATTCGCCCATGTCAGCTTTTCGGCCCATGTCGGGACCAGTTTACGATGGCGTCCCAAAATACGCCCGTCATCAGAAATAGTCACCAATGTGTTATAAAGCGTTGCAATACCTGTGGGACTGCGTTCATTCACACCAATCAAAACATTGATATGATGACGAGCAGCAGCCTGAGCGATTTTATGGATCTCAGCCCCCGGCACTTCAATAGCAGATTTGCACAGTTTTTCAAACCACGGGCTACCCTGAACGGGCGTCATCACCCAGTTCCAATAGGGATACCCCGCAATAAATACTTCAGGAAAAGCCTCCAGACTGGCGCCATTATTTGCCGCCTCATGGATAAGCTGGCAAACGAGATCCACTGTCGCTTCCGTGTCCAGAAAGATCGGTGCAGCCTGTACCGTAGCTGCCTTGAATTTAGGAAGATTCAGCATATCAGGCTCCTGTTCTCTTTATACCCGCCTATAAGAAGATTTACACCGCAATAACGGGATGGCGCAAATCACCTATTTTCTCAAGATGTGCTTCAATGACATCCCCCGGCCATAGCCATTCCTGCGGATCACGCCCCGCCCCGACACCGGATGGCGTTCCTGTAGCGATGATATCTCCCGGCTCCAGTGTAATACCTTTACTGATATCTGCGATCAAAGCATTAACCTTGAATAACATATGATGAGTATTGGAATCCTGTTTAGTCACTCCATTAACTTTCAGGCTCAACGCAAGATTATGCGGGTCGGGGATGTCATCAGCGGTGACAATGCAAGGGCCGAAAGGTGCATAGGTATCCTGACCTTTAGAGTAGATCCACTGCCCGGCACGGTGACAGTCACGGGCGCTCATGTCGATAATCAAACTATAACCAAAAACATATTTCAGCGCGTCAGACTCCGGTACACTCTTCGCACGCTGCCCGATAATCACGGCTAACTCCACTTCCCAATCCAATTGCCGGGTGATTTCACGATTGTGTTCAATCGCATCCCCCGGACCAATGATTGCGGTTGGTGGCTTAGAAAAAATAACCGGTTCTTTTGGCAGCTCTTTTGCCGTATCGGGAGACAGACTGGATTCCTCAACATGTTCAACATAATTCAGCCCAATGCCGAAAATGTTTTTGCGCGGGCGGGGAATGGGAGCCAGAATTTTTACATTCTCCAGTGGCCGGGCCACACCGATTGGCCATAGACCTTCAAACGAATTTAATAATATGGTTGTACTGTTTACGGCCAATGGTCCCAATTCGATAAAGTCCAGCATGTTATCCGGTAAGACACTTCCGGCATGAGCAGCCAATTTTGCCAAATCCACCACATGATTATTTACAATCGCCCCCAATCGTGCAGCAGCAGTTATTTCGGTACGATAAGTGATTAAACGCATCTTTATCCTCCTACTCGTTGATGTCCGTCGTTATCGGCCAGCACTTCTTCATAATACAACTGTAATGCCCGTATCACCGACAGGTCATTGAAACAGAATAAACAGGCATCTTCCGTTTGTGATGTATTGACATGTTCATGCAGCGCCCATGAAGGAACACAGAAAATATCCCGCTCCTGCCAGTCAAACCGCTGACCATCAATAACAGAATAGCCCTGTCCTTTCGCTACCTGATAAATGAAGTTACGTGCCGCATTCTGGATTTTCAACACTTCCACACTGCGTACTTTCTGGTAATGTGACAAGCCCGCAGACAAATCTCCCTGATGTGTTATCACTGGTGTATGGCTGGCTTTCGACAACTCAAACCCCATTTTTACTGCCTGCACAATTGAAGGCAGGTCGGGACACGGATCAAGCAACCAGATCTGGGATTTCATCGCAAATGCATGGCTGCGCTCCTGCATGATAGAAGAACCTTCACCATAATCTTCGCCGACAATAATCAGCGCACCGCCTAAAACGCCACCGGATGCCAGGTTTGCTAATGCATCTGAGGCAACATTTGTGCCCACAGTCGCCTTAAATGTGACAACACCGCGTAATGGATAATTAACAGAAGCAGCAAGTGTGGCAGCGGCCGTTGCTTCACTGGCGCTGTTTTCAAAACGAATATCTATTCAGAAAGGATCGCCTGCGCATCAGCCAGAACATCCATCAGATGGGCAATGGGCGCTCCCTGATACCCTGCAATATAAGCAACGCCTGATTCCAACAACGCTTTTGTCACAGCGAGTATACCTTCCCCACGGAAAAGTTCTCCCTGACCCAGACGTAATTTTTCCACCTCTTTAACAAATGATCGTTCTGCCATGATCAATCACCTCGCATTTCTGTTTTGCTACAGCTTGTTAAAAGAAGACCTTGAAAGAAAACAGGTATGGGTATTATGTAATGAGAGTATAAATCAACGTCAATACATGCTCTGTCATGTAATTATGATTTATGCAGTGTCTGGATAGAACAGGCAGAGAGCGGATAAAAAACCCGTCAAAACAGATAAGAATGAGAGTGTTTAAAACTTAATACTATATTAATAATATGTAAGGTTTCTCATCAATATATTCACAATCATATATCTTCCATTTAGGCAAAATGTGGATACTGCTAAATAAGTTTTCATAATAGTGATACACCCATTTTTCTCATTCCCGGTTGTTGCCCTGATGAAAATGCGTTAATAAACGCTTCAACGCATTTCAAGAGTTGCCACATATACTGACAACAATGATTCCGTGTGACGGTTTCATGCAATGATTGCCATAGGCGTTCAATCTTATTTATCCATGGCGAATAGACCGGTAAAAACAACAAATTAAATTTAGGATTTTGTTTTAGCCATGCCCTGACTTTCCGGCTTTTATGAATGCCATAGTTATCTAAAATCAACGTGATGTTTTTTGCATGGCGATATTGGCCATTCAGTTCCTTTAACATGTTGATAAATAAATCAGAATTTTTCTTTATACCGCTGACATAAGTCACTTGGCCTGTTTGGGCGTCAAGGCAGCCCGCGAGGTAGTGTTTTTGATTTTTTCCCGGCGTCATGACCCGTTTTTGTTGCCCTTTCAGACACCAGTCCGCCCCGATTTTTGGGTTAAGGTCAATATCGACTTCATCTTCGTAAAAAACAGGATGTGGTTCTGACACGTTGGATAAAGCTTCAGTGATTTTTGCCATTTTTTCGTCATACTCAGGATCAGGCTTTTTTACGGTAGGTGCTGCCCTTCGCCAGACAATACCGACCTGACAGAAATAACGATAGAACGTACTTTGCGAAAGCGACAAACAGAATAATTCATTGATTATTCGAGTAATCAGCTCAATGCTCCAACGTGAACGCAGACAGCCAAAATCCTGTGGGGAGTGCTGTAATAAGAACGACAGCAAACTAAAAAGTGGTGCTAAATTCCAGATAGCAGGTCTTCCTGACGGTAAACTTTTTAATCCTTCCAGCCCATATAATGTAAACCAATTTATCCAACGATTAACCGAAGAACGTGAACAATGAAGGGTTCTGGAGATGGCAGAAACGGTCTTGCCTTCATGTAACATTAAGAGTGCCATGAGTCGGCGTGCATAATCTTTATCCCGGGTTTTATGAATAAATTTTTTCATCTGACGTCGTTCACTTCGGGGTATGGGTGCTATGATTGGCATTACTCAGTCCATTTTGGGATTTTTTTGATTTGGCGATTAATCAGATCGCAAAAACCGGGCTGAGTTCCCTTCAAGTGATCTACTATTTTGAAAGCTTATTTAGTAGAAAACGGTATAGCTTTAATAAATGTTTAAAGAGATATCTAATAATTCATTATATTAAATCGGAGAATAATAATACTACCGAAGTTTTAAACTTTGTTCATCTACCAACAAAAATAATATTAAAAATATTACTAATAACTTACTAACAAAATAACTTAATAAAATTATTTATCAAGATAAAAAATGCCAATATAGCAATCAAATCATCAGCAAATGATTATAAAGATCTTTAAATATACCGCATTACATCTACAAGCCATAAAAAAATTGCCATAATAAACAAAAAATAATATAGACATCGACTCAAATGAGAATCACTATTGCATTGCAAAGGATTTTATAACCATGAGGTGACAAGGATGTATACTTGAAATTATCAAAAATAAAAACTTAATCATTAGCCGATAAATATTAACTATTTTTAATTAAGGAGAGTGTTGAAAGATTGCGAGATTATCTGTAATAACACTATGATAGATGATGCCAATACCTATTAAATGAAAATAACAATTTAATATTGAAAGATATAAAATATAGCACCCTTAATTATATCAATGCTAAAACATAAATTAATTAAGGTCAGGCAAATAATTAAATCTACTCATTTACACCATAAATTACAAATAACTTGTAAACGGAATACATTCGTATAATTTATTATGAGAATATCTGAGAATTCATTGCGTCCGAACTTATATCCTCTCCATCCTTCTCAGGAAGATGTGTTTTACGAACAAGCGCTTTATGAGAATAATCCGATACACAACCTCAATTGGTATACTGTGATAGAAGAAGAGGTTGATATAGCTCTGTTACAAAAAGTGTGGAACGTATTACATCAACATATTGATATGTTGCGCTTGCGTATATCGGTTAATGCAGACAATGAAGCGATACAATATCTTGAAGAACAGAGTAAACCGGAAACAATTATATTTCATAATGTTGCCATGCAGGCTGAACCTGAGAAATCAGCAATACTCTGGATGAAACAACACCTTGAAATACCAATGGATTATTTGAAGGAAACGCCATATCAGATTTTCTTGATCCGTCTGGCTGATGAAAATTATTATTTCTTCACTAAAATTCACCATATTATGATTGATGGTGTCGGATTATACCGGCTTCATAAATATGTCCATAAATTATACAAATGCTTTAAGGATGGCACATCAATAGCATGGCTGTCAGATATTCCACAATATTTAACAACAATAACCAAGGCAAGAGAATATTTAAGTACTATTCATTATGAAGAAGATAAAAAATATTGGCTTAATTTTCTAAAAGAAAATGAAATACACCAATTAATACCTTACTATAAAAATACAGGGCCTGGTAATAGTACGTTAATATTGCCCCTTCAAACTAAAAAAGATTTACTTGTTTTTTGCAATGAACATAAAACTAACTTACTGGCTGTCTTTTCTGGTCTTATCACTATTATGATGATAGAACTTACCGGGCAACAAGAGTTGGTATTTAACACGATCACACATGGAAGAAGGGAAAAATCAGAAAAATATATTGTTGGCATGCAGACAAGTACGTATCCCGTGTATTGCCACATCTCAAGCACATCCAGTGTGATTGAACAGATTAAGCGAATGGAATTAGCACTGAAAGACAGTTATCGTCACAGTAAATTTCCTCACTCACATCTTACCCGGCTTGCGAGCCAGCATAGGTTTTCTTTACCTAACATATCTATATTTTATGAACGTTTTTATGAATCAGCTGCTGAAATTACCGAAAATCAATATCACCATCTGGATGAGATATTTAATATTTATCCTATCGTCTTTCGATTGAAAGATTATGGATATGATCAGGAATTAAAAATAACGATCGATTATCGACAGGAATATTTTAGTGAACTGGATATCAGCCGGATACTTGAACGATTACAAAACCTATTCGTTGCCTTAATCAACAATCCTGCATTGTTAGTCAGTGAGTTACCTATTTTATTAGAGCAGGAACGCCAAACATTACTGCATACCTGGAACCAGCCCGATATACCGTATCCGCAAACCTGTACTCTCCAGCAGCAATTTGAGGCGCAGGCCGCAGCCAGACCGGACAGCGTGGCGCTGGTGTTTGAAGGGGAAACACTGACTTACCGCCAGTTAAATGAACGGGCGAACCAGTTGGCCGCGGTGATCCGGGCACACTATCAGCAGCAGCACAATGTCCCTATGCCTGCTGATACGCTGGTGGCTTTGTATCTGGATCGCAGTCTGGAAATGGTGATCAGCATACTGGCGGTGCTGAAAGCCGGCGGGGCTTATGTGCCGATATCTCCGCAATATCCGCCTGAGCGGATCCGGTTTATTTTGCAAGATACGGCATCATCTTGTGTAGTGACCCAACAGCAGTATCTGGCAACACTGGGGAAATATACCCAGACACGGGTTAAGCCGCCGGCATTGATAGCTGCGGATGATCAGGCCGTGACAGAAAACCCGCCGCCAGAAAATCCGGCTTCTGTGAATACAGCTGCGGATCTGGCTTACGTCATCTATACATCGGGCACGACCGGGCAACCGAAAGGCGTGTTGCAGACCCATCATAATGTTGTCCGTTTATTCGCGGCCACTCAGGGAGATTATCAGTTTGACCAGAATGATACCTGGGTGCTTTACCATGCTTACACCTTTGATTTCAGTGTCTGGGAATTATGGGGCGCATTGCTCTATGGCGGGCGTCTGATTATCCCGACAACAGAATACACGAAGGATTTCGGCAGATTCAGCCGCCTCTGCTCTGATCAGAAAGTTACCGTATTAAATCAGACGCCGGGGGCATTTTACGCCTTTATTGAGGCGTCATTGAATATGGATGCTGCATTTCCCCACCTTCGCTACGTGATTTTCGGCGGCGATAAACTGAACCCGGTTCAATTAAAACCCTGGTGGAACCGTTACGGCGATCAATCCCCGGCCCTGATTAATATGTATGGGATCACGGAAACAACCGTACATGTTACCTACAGGAAATTAACCCGGGACGACGCGATAACAGCATCCAATATTGGCCGGCCGTTAAATGACCTGTCTGCCTATGTATTGAATCATACCGGGCAGCCTGTACCGATTGGTGCGCCCGGAGAGTTATACATCGGTGGGGCCGGGCTGGCGCGCGGGTATTTAAACCGGCCTGAACTGACCGCCGGGCGGTTTGTGGCAAATCCGTTTGCCACGGATAAGGACAGAGCGCGCGGTTACACCCGCCTGTATAAAACCGGCGATTTGGTACGCTGGTTATCGGATGGCAATCTGGAATATCTGGGGCGCAACGATTTTCAGGTAAAAATTCGTGGTTATCGTATTGAACCGGGGGAGATTGAAAGCGCACTGGCTTTGCACCCACAGATCAGGCAGGCGGTGGTGATTGATTGTGAACATGAGGGTAATAAAGCCCTGGTGGCCTATTTGGTTGCGGAAAATACGGCTGTGGAAGGCGAACTTTCAGACGATAAGCTGATCAGCTACTTATCTGACCGCTTGCCGGAATATATGCTGCCGGCCAGTTTTACCCGTCTTGAGTCTGTACCACTGACCCTGAACGGTAAAGTGGATCGCCGGGCATTACCAGAGCCGGTCTGGGTAAATAGAGACAATTATGTGGCGCCGCGCAATGCACTGGAAACCCGGCTCTGTGCCATCTGGCAGGAAATATTAGGGCTGGAACGGGTTGGCATTGAGGATAACTTCTTCCGTATCGGGGGCAACTCCCTGACAGCGATTAAGCTGGCTGCGGCCATTCGCCGGACGTTGGCAATAGATGTTTCTCTGGCACAGGTGTTTGAGTTGAAAACGGTTGCCGGATTGGCAGCCCAGATGGGGCAGCAGGTCTCTATTGTCATTCCTCATATTGAGCTTGCCCGTTATCCCTTGTCCTTTGCTCAGGAGCGGATGCTGTTTATTGAGCAGTTTGAACAGGGCACTGATGCCTATCATATCCCTTATCTGGTTCAGCTGGATGATGATGCCTGCCTGCCATTGTTGGAAACCGCCATTAACCGGCTAGCTGAACGCCACTCAGTAATGAAGATGGTATACCACACTCATGATGACGGTCAGATTTATCAGCAAATATTGCATGAAAATCTGGTTATCAAATCCCAATCCTGTGAAGATGTTAATACGCTTCTGGACACAGTTCGCGCTGAGATAGCCACTCCGTTTGATCTGACCACAGAACCCAGTCTGCGCCTGTGTCACTATCCGGTTTCTGACAGCCACTATTTACTACTGTTGTGGCACCATATCGCCATTGATGGCTGGTCAATTGATATCTTTATGGCTGAACTGGCGGAAATTTACCAGTCCTTGCGGGAAAACCGCGACAGCCAGCTTGCTGCGCTGGATATCACCTATGGGGATTATGCCGCATGGCAACGCGACTATTTACAGGGTGACCGGCGTGAACGCCAACTCGCTTACTGGCAACAGGCTTTAGCCAGCCATGAATCACTGGCCTTGCCAACCGATTACCCCAGACCGGCTCAGGTGAATTATCAGGGACGGGATTTCAGTTTTGGGCTGAATACCCGGCTTTCTGAACAGTTAAGGCGTCTGGCAAAAACACAGGAAACCACCCTGTATACCGTGCTGCTCAGTGCCTTTTATGTCACGCTGGCAAAATTATCCGGGCAAAACGATATCATACTGGGGACGCCAACCGATAACCGCCACCACGCCCAGATTCAGCCCCTGATTGGGATGTTTGTCAACTCACTGGTCTTAAGGGCGCAGCTGCAACAAACTGTCAGCGTGGAAGCCCTGATTGAGCAAACCCATAAACAGGTTGCCGAAGCCAAAGCCCATCAGGATATGCCGTTTGAACAGCTCCTTGATGCCCTGAATATTGTACGTGATACCGCCCGCCACCCGATTTTTCAGATCATGTTTGGTTTGCAGAGCTTTGGAGAAAATCCGTCAGACAACCGCCTGCCATTCAGGCCGGTGACTCTGGATGAGCCGTTATACAGCCCCGCCAAGTTTGACCTCAGCCTGTTTATGTCCGACGGGCAAACCGAGATTACCGGTTGCCTGAATTACGCAGTCAGCCTGTTTAATGAAACCACCATCGTCAGGCTGGCAGAGAGCTATCAACGGGTACTGGAAGCCTTTGTGGCAAACCAGAAACAACCACTGTCCGCGCTGGATATTCTGTCCGCACAGGAGCGCCATACCCTGCTGCATACCTGGAACCAGACCGATGCGCCTTATCCGCAGGACAAAACCCTGCAACAACTGTTCGAAGCTCAGGTGGAAAGGACACCGGATAATATTGCACTGGTGTTTAAAGGAGATACACTGACCTACCGCCAGCTTAACGAACGGGCAAACCAGCTGGCCTGTGTGATCCGCGAACGCTATCAGCAACAGAATAATAAAACCATGCCGGCTGACACACCGATAGCCCTGTATCTGGATCGCAGCCCGGAAATGGTGATCACTATGCTGGCGGTGCTGAAAGCCGGCGGCGCTTATGTGCCGATTTCCCCCGCCTACCCCGCTGAGCGAGTACAGTTTATTCTGGCTGACACAGCAACACCCTGTGTACTGACTCAACAGCGGCATCTGGCTACACTGGCAGAATACAGCCAGGCACTCACGGCACAACCGGTACTCATCGCGGCGGATGACCGGACAATCACCGCCGGCCAGTCTGTGGAAAATCCGGTGCGGATAAACCGGTCAACCGATCTGGCCTATATCATTTACACGTCAGGCACCACGGGTCAGCCCAAAGGGGTCATGATTGAGCACAAAAATGTGGCTTATATAGTGGCAACGCAGGCCGAATTTTTCGATGCGACAAAGAGAACAAAAGTCTTAATGTTTGCTGCTTATGTATTTGATGCTTCTGTTTTCGAATTATTCCCTGGCTTATTTAATGGCCTGACTATTTACCTTTGCAGCGAAACAGAACGTAACGCTCCTGCAATTGCCAGACTCATTCAACGGGAAGGTATTGAGATTGCCTTATTACCCCCGGCCCTCTTGAAGTTGTTAATCGGTACGGAATTACCCTCCCTGCAATTATTGGTGACGGCGGGAGAGTCCCCCTCCCTGGATTTTCTGGCATATTTCAGCCAATACAGCTGCGTACTCAATGCTTATGGCCCGACAGAAACTACCGTTGTGGTAACCGGGAATGTGTATCAACATGGGGATATTGCAACCAATATCGGCAAAGCGAATCATAACGTCCGCCTTTACGTCCTTGATAGTTATGGCAATCTGTCTCCCGTCGGCGCACCGGGAGAACTGTATATCGGCGGCGCCGGGCTGGCGCGGGGATATTTAAACCGGACTGAATTAACCGCAGAACGGTTTGTGGCAAACCCGTTTGCCACGGATAAGGACAAAGAGCGCGGTTACACCCGCCTGTATAAAACCGGCGATTTGGTACGCTGGTTATCGGACGGCAAGCTGGAATATCTGGGGCGCAATGATTTTCAGGTCAAAATTCGCGGTTACCGTATAGAATTAAGTGAAATCGAAAGTGTGCTTACTTTCCATTCACAGGTCAAACAGGCGGTGGTAATTGACCGTGAATATAACGGAAATAAAGTACTGGCTGCGTATCTGGTCACGGAAGGAACACTGTCCGATGACAGCCTGATAGGCTATCTCTCCTCCCGCCTGCCGGAATATATGGTGCCGGCCAGCTTTACCTTTATTGACTCGATTCCTCTGACCCTGAACGGCAAAGTGGATCGCCGGGCATTACCAGAGCCGGTCTGGGGGAATAAAAACGGTTATGTGGCGCCCCGTAATGTACTGGAAACCCAGTTATGCACTCTTTGGCAGGAGGTCTTGGGGCTGGAACGGGTTGGCATTGAGGATAACTTTTTCCGTATCGGGGGGAATTCCCTGACAGCAGTTAAGCTGACCGCCGCCATTCGCCGGGTTTTGGCAACCGAAGTATCACTGGCACAACTGTTTGAACTGAAAACTATTGCTGGCCTGACAACCCAGATGGAACAGCAGACCTATACGGTTATCCCCCATCTGTCACGGGAACACTACCCGTTATCGTTTGCTCAGGAGCGGATGCTGTTTATCGAGCAGTTTGAACAGGGCTCTGATGCCTATCATATCCCTTATCTGGTTCAGCTGGATAATGATGCCTGTCTGCCTCTGTTGGAAACCGCCATTAACCGGCTGGCTGAACGCCACTCAGTAATGAAGATGGTATACCGCACTGATGATGACGGTCAGATTTATCAGCAAATATTGCATGAAAATCTGGTTATCAAATCCCAATCCTGTGAAGATGTTAATACGCTTCTGGACACAGTTCGTGCTGAGATAGCCACTCCGTTTGATCTGACCACAGAACCCAGTCTGCGTCTGTGTCACTATCCGGTTTCTGACAGCCACTATTTATTACTGTTATGGCACCATATCGCCATTGATGGCTGGTCAATTGATATCTTTATGGCTGAGCTGGCGGAAATTTACCAGTCCTTGCGGGAAAACCGCGACAGCCAGCTTGCTGCGCTGGATATCACCTATGGGGATTATGCCGTATGGCAACGCGACTATTTACAGGGTGACATTCGTGAACGCCAGCTTACCTACTGGCGACAGGCTTTAGCCAGCCATGAATCACTGGCCTTGCCAACCGATTACCCCAGACCGGCTCAGGTGAATTATCAGGGGCGTAATTTCAGTTTTGAGCTGAATACCCGGCTTTCTGAACAGTTAAGGCGTCTGGCAAAAACACAGGAAACCACCCTGTATACCGTGCTGCTCAGTGCCTTTTATGTCACGCTGGCAAAATTATCCGGGCAAAACGATATCGTACTGGGAACGCCAACCGATAACCGGCACCATGCCCAGACTCAGCCCCTGATTGGGATGTTTGTCAACTCACTGGTCTTAAGGGCGCAGCTGCAACAAACTGTCAGCGTGGAAGCCCTGATTGAGCAGACCCATAAACAGGTTGCCGAAGCCAAAGCCCATCAGGATATGCCGTTTGAACAACTGGTTGAAGCGCTGGGAATTGAGCGTGATACTGCCCGCCACCCGATTTTTCAGATCATGTTTAGTTTACAGGGCGCTGGAGAAAATCCGTCAGACAACCGCCTGCCATTCAGGCCGGTGACACTGGACGATTCTTTCCTGTACAGCCCCGCCAAGTTTGATCTCAGCCTGTTTATGTCCGACGGGCAAACCAGCATTACCGCTTATCTGAATTACGCAGTCAGCCTGTTTAATGAAGCCACCATCGTCAGGCTGGCAGAGAGCTATCAACGGGTACTGGAAGCCTTTGTGGCAGACCAGAAACAACCACTGTCCACGCTGGATATTCTGTCTGCACAGGAGCGCCATACCCTGCTGCATACCTGGAACCAGACCGATGCGCCTTATCCGCAGGACAAAACCCTGCAACAACTGTTTGAAGCTCAAGTGGAAAGGACACCGGATAACGTAGCACTGGTGTTTGAAGGCGCAACACTGACCTACCGCCAGCTTAACGAACGGGCAAACCAGCTGGCCTGCGTGATCCGCGAACGCTATCAGCAACAGAATAATAAAACCATGCCGGCTGACACACCGATAGCCCTGTATCTTGATCGCAGCCCGGAAATGGTGATCACTATTCTGGCGGTGCTGAAAGCCGGCGGCGCTTATGTGCCGATTTCCCCCGCCTACCCCGCTGAGCGAGTACAGTTTATTCTGGCTGACACAGCAACGCCCTGTGTGCTGACCCAACAGCGGCATCTGACTACACTGGCAGAATACAGCCAGATACTCACGGCACAACCGGTACTCATCGCGGCAGATGACCGGACAATCACCGCCGGCCAGCCAGTGGAAAATCCGGTGCGGCTAAACCGGCCAACCGATCTGGCCTATATCATTTACACGTCAGGCACCACGGGCCAGCCCAAAGGGGTCATGATTGAGCACAAAAATGTGGCTCATATGGTGACAACGCAGGCCGAATTTTTCGATGCGACAAAGAGAACAAAAACCTTAATGTTTGCTGCTTATGTATTTGATGGTTCTGTTTTCGAATTATTCCCTGGCTTATTTAATGGCCTGACCATTTACCTTTGCAGCGAAACAGAACGCAATGCCCCTGCAATTGCCAGACTCATTCAACGGGAAAATATTGAGATTGCCGCCTTACCCCCGGCCCTCTTGAAATTGTTAATCGGTACGGAATTACCCTCCCTGCAATTATTGGTGACGGCGGGAGAGTCCCCTTCCCTGGATTTTCTGGCATATTTCAGCCAATACAGCCGCGTACTCAATGCTTACGGCCCGACAGAAGTTACCGTTGTGGTAACCGGGAATGTGTATCAACATGGGGATATTGCAACCAATATCGGCAAAGCGATTCATAACGTCCGCCTTTACGTCCTTGATAATTACGGCAATCTGTCTCCCGTCGGCGCACCGGGAGAACTGTATATCGGCGGCGCCGGACTGGCGCGGGGATATTTAAACCGGCCAGAACTCACTGCCGGGCGTTTTGTGGCAAACCCGTTTGCCACGGATAAAGACAAAGAATACGGTTACACCCGCCTGTATAAAACCGGCGATCTGGTACGCTGGCGGCCGGACGGCAAGCTGGAATATCTGGGGCGCAATGATTTTCAGGTCAAAATCCGTGGTTACCGCATTGAGCCGGGAGAAATCGAAAGCGCCCTGGCTTCCCATCCACAGGTCAAACAGGCGGTGGTGATTGACCGTGAGCATAACGGAAATAAAGTACTGGCCGCTTATCTGGTCACAGATGCCATGTTATCAAATGAAATTCTGGTTGAGCACTTATCTGAGCGGTTGCCGGAATATATGGTGCCGGCCAGTTTTACCTTTATTGATTCGATTCCTCTGACCCTGAACGGCAAAGTGGATCGCCGGGCATTACCAGAGCCGGTCTGGGAGAATAGAGACAGTTATGTAGCGCCCCGCAATGCACTGGAAACCCGGCTCTGTACTCTTTGGCAAGAGGTCTTGGGGCTGGAACGGGTTGGCATTGAGGATAATTTCTTCCGTATCGGCGGCGATTCGATTGTCAGTATCCAGCTGGTCTCCAAACTGCGGCAGGCAGGCTTTTCACTGCAAGTTAAATCAATTTTTGAAGCACCGACCGTGGCCCGGTTAGCCCTGCTGCTGACACAGTCATCATTCACAGAAAATGTGGTGGCCGAACAGGGATTATTAAGCGGGGAATTTGATTTATTGCCTGTCCAGCAAGCTTTCTTCGACTGGGATTTATCGAATCCACACCATTGGAACCAGGCATTTATGATTCGGGTTCCCGGTAATATTAAGTCGGCACAGATTGGACAGGCCCTGATAATGCTGGCTGAACGGCATGATATGTTACGTGCTCGCTTTATCGATACCGGAAACGGCTACCGTCAGTGTTATTCCAGATTTCAGGGCTATTCCGGGATTCAGGACTGTTCCGGGGAAATGCCACCTTCACATCCCCTTTTACAGCACTGCGATATCCGGGGATTAAATAAGGAAGAGCAACATCAACAATTGACCCAATGGCAAAATGGGTTCGATTACAACAACGGACCATTGTGGCAGGCTGGGCACCTTACCGGGTATGCAGATGGCAGTGCCCGGTTATTCTTCGCATTCCACCATCTGATTATTGATACTGTGTCCTGGCGAATTATTGCTGAAGATATGCGCTTGTTATTACAGGGCATGACATTACCACCGAAAACCAGCAGTTATCGGCAATGGGTAATCGCTGTCCATCGTTATGCACAGCAGCATCAGGATGAAGTACCCTACTGGCAACAGGTGATAGCAGGAAACGACATCAAACCCGCGCAGGATGACCTCACTCGTCACTTGTTAAGCATTTCTGCTGAGATGACGGACATACTTCTGCATGAAGCCAACACCGGTTACCATACAGAAATTAACGACTTACTGCTAAGTGCACTGACACTGGCCCTGCAAGAGACTTTCTCCCAAGCCGTAAACCACATCCTTCTGGAAGGACATGGACGGGAATCTATTGATAACACATTGGATATTTCTGAAACCGTGGGCTGGTTCACTACAATGTATCCCGTTCGCCTGGCAATGCAGACAGATATTGCTGAAACCATTATTTACACCAAAGAGATGCTTCGTACTGTACCGAACAAAGGCATTGGTTACAGCACGTTACATCAAGCAGGACACCTGACTGGCGATTTACCGGCTATCAGTTTCAACTATCTCGGCCAGTTAGAAGTAACCAGCCATCAAGACTGGTGCATAACCAACGATGATTGTGGGACTGTGACAGCCAGTGAAAATGGCAGTCATTTACTACTGGGCATCAATGGTGCCGTTCAGATGGGAAAACTGCAATTTAGTGTGGATTCCCGCTTGCCACAGGCTCAGACAGCGATATTTATCACAGCATTTGAGCAAGCACTCAACAGCGTCATTGCGACTGGTCAAAAGCAGGCTCAATCAGGAGGAGTAAAAACGCCCAGTGATTATGGTATTGAAGGACTTTCAGTCAAGCTCTTGTGCAATCTTCAACAGCGGTATCAGATTGAAGCACTGTACCCTGCCACCAGCTTGCAGCAGGGATTTATTTATCATCATCTGGCTCATCCACAAGATGATGCCTATCGTGTACAAATGCTGTTGGATTATCACACCAACGTCGATTTTGCTATCTACCAACAAGCCTGGTCACTGGCTTCGCTGCGTTTCCCTATTCTCAGAACTGCATTTGATTGGGAAGAAAAAATATTACAGATCATAACAATGGATACCAGTATTGGGCCAGCGAACTTCAAGATTAAAGATATCAGTCAGTTATCAGAAGAGAACCGAAACAAGGCGATTGACGAAATTCAACAACACGATCGAACCCGGCCTTTTAATTTAAGTCAGCCCGGCTTAATCCGTTTCACTCTCATCAAGCAAGATGAACAGTTAATAACAGTATTGATCACACAACATCATTGTATTGCCGATGGCTGGAGTAATCCGATTCTATTACAAACTGTGCATGAGTATTACAACCAACTGATAAACGGGCAAACACCCCAGATTGTGGTGGAACAGGCTTATCTGGCAACTCAGCAATATCATCTGGATCATAAAGCTGAGTCAGACACCTATTGGTCGGAACGTAAAACACAATTTCAAGGAGCCAATAATTTTTCTGCTCTGTTAAGTCATCACGTTGATTTAACGCAGATAAAAACTGTGGAAAAACCCGCTGAACAGCTACTCACTGTACAGGGAAATGCTTATGAGCAACTGAAGAACATGTCCAGAACACAAGGTGTTACTCTGAATGTGATACTGCAATTTGCCTGGCATAAATTACTGCACAGCTACACGGGTGATGAACAGACTATTGTGGGCACTACCGTATCCGGCCGCGATGTACCAGTGGATAAGATTGAATCCAGTGTTGGCCTGTATATCAATACATTACCGCTGATGGTGCAATGGGATCAGACAAACAGTGTGGCTGCCGTCTTACAGGACATACAGAAAGATATCGCCGCACTCAATAGCCACAGTGCTGTTTCACTTGCCAGTTTACAATCCGACGGAGAACGATTGTTCCATAGCCTGCTGATCTTTGAAAATTATCCAGTTCCAGTGGCGAGCGAAAACAAGGAAGGTATAGAGCACACCCTGACGTTCCGTCAGTCCGTCGAAAAAGTGGAGTATCCGATCTCGTTGATGGCCTATGAGCAGGGCAACAGTTTAATAATGAAATTAAGTTATGGTGAAAACTGGCTGACAGAAAAACAAGCCCGGCGTTTGCTTTGTCAGCTCGAACGTATTCTGCACGCGGTAGCCTGCAACCCGAATCAGTCACATACGTCAATAACATTCCTCAGTGAAGAAGAACGCCATACCCTGCTGCATACCTGGAACCAGACCGATGCGCTTTTTCCGCAGGATAAAACCCTGCAACAACTGTTTGAAGCTCAGGTGGAAAGGACACCGGATAATATCGCACTGGTGTTTGAAGGAGATACATTGACCTACCGCCAGCTTAACGAGCGGGCAAACCAGCTGGCTCATCATCTGATTGCATTAGGAGTTAGCCCGGACGACAGAGTGGCGATTTACGCCGAGCGCAGTCTCTATTTGGTGGTGGGACTGTTGGCTATCCTCAAGGCCGGCGGTGCTTATGTGCCGCTTGATCCGGCACAGCCAAGCGAGCGGTTGGTCTATATGATTAAAGACTCCGCACCCGTCGCATTACTGACCCAAACAGCGTTGTTTGATGCCCTGACCGGCACCATGTCTGCGGTATCCTTACTGGCCGATTCCTTATCAGCAAATTCATTACCGATCATCACACTGGACAATCAGGTATCGTTAATAACAGCCCTGCCGGATCACAATCCGAATATCTCAGAACTGACTGCCGATCATCTGGCTTATGTTATCTATACTTCTGGTTCAACGGGTCAGCCCAAGGGCGTAATGAGCAATCATCAAACCCTGTGTAATCGGTTATTGTGGTTCGTTCGTGATATTGCGATATCGCCACTGGTGGCCGCACTGAAAACCAGTATCAGCTTTGTCGATTCAATCACCGAAACACTGGGTACGTTGCTGGCTGGCGGTAAACTGGTAGTGTTCAACAACCATGACGTGAAAGATCCCATCCGTTTCAGTCAAGGTTTGCGCCGTTTCGGTGTCAATTATCTGGTGGTTGTACCTTCACTGCTCAAGCTCTTGTTACAAAATCGCGATGATAGTGATTGTCTGAAACCAATTCGCCTATTAATTTGCAGCGGCGAACGACTCGCGCCTGAGCTGGCACGACAGGTTGTGACACATTACCCTCAGCTTCGGTTGCTCAATTTTTATGGTTCTTCCGAAATCAACGGCGATGCCACATGGTATGAATACCGTGCTGCTGAGGGTATACCGGAAGTCTCCGTGATCGGCAAACCGATCGCCAATATCCAAAGCTATATCCTTGACGGCTCTGGTCAACCTGTTCCCATCGGGGTTACGGGTGAAATCTATATTGCTGGCCGAGGCGTCGCCCGCGGCTATCTGAACCGCCCGGAATTGACTGTCGAACGTTTTCTTATCGATCCATTCTCCCCGCAACCTAATGCACGTATGTTCAAAACGGGTGATCTCGGTCGCTGGCTGCCCGATGGTAATATTGAGTATCTCGGTCGCAATGACTTTCAGGTCAAAATCCGCGGCTACCGCATTGAACTGGGGGAAGTTGAAAACATCCTCACTTCTCACCCACAGGTAGAACAGGCAGTGGTAATCGACCATAATCACAAAGGAAATAAAGTGCTGGCCGCGTATCTGGTGGCAGATGGCGCACTGTCTGATGACACTCTGATCAGGTATCTCTCTTCCCGCCTGCCCGAATACATGCTGCCTGCCAGCTTTACTCGTGTTGAGTCCGTTCCACTGACCCTGAATGGTAAGCTAAACCGCCACGCCCTGCCTGAACCAATCTGGGGGGATCGTAACAACTATGCCGCGCCCCGCAATGCACTGGAAACCCAGTTATGTACCATTTGGCAGGAGGTCTTGGGGCTGGATCAGGTTGGTATTGACGATAACTTCTTCCGTATCGGTGGTAATTCCTTAATGGCAATTAAGTTGACCACAGCGATACGCCATGAAACAGGAGTTGATATCCCTTTGAATGTTTTATTTAACTGCAAATGTATTTCTTTGTTATCTCAATGGCTGAAAACAGATAATGCAAAATTCAGTTTACTTAATTCCTTAACACCCAAATCAATTGCAACCAATAAATTGTTTATGGTTCATCCCGCTAATGCCGGTAGTGAAGTCTATGAATCTCTGGCAAATACCTTATCTGATGTGTATAAGTGCATAGGCATCGATAATTATAATCTTTGCACAGATAACCAAATAAATTCACTACACCAATTAGCTCAAATCTATATGGAGTTAATTCTGACAGAAACGTCTATTGATCAACCTATTCACATCCTGGGATGGTCATTAGGTGGACAATTAGCGATGGAAATTGCATTTAAATTAGAACAGCTTGGTGCAAAAAAAATTCAGCTGTTCTTATTAGATGCTATCATTAATAACGATGAGCTAGGAGAGCTCAGAAACAAATTAGATATGTCAAATAAATATCGGGAGATTACTGAAAAATTGCAGGAAATGGGAGCAAGCGATACTTATATCAATAAGGTATTGGAAGCAGTACCATTTGAATTTGGCATAGCTAACTGCAATTTAAGCGGAAAACTATCCCACACAAACATCACGTTATTTAAAGCTGGTCAAATGAATCCATTTAATAAAGAAGGAACTGGATTCACGATGAATCAATTGATAATAGAAACACCAGATAATAATATTTCCCAATGGACAACCAATCCATTAGTCATTAAATTGATTCATGATCGTTATCACGAAAATATTATCGAAGCTGTTTCCATTATCAGCACAGAAATAGTCAATACATTCAAAATTAAGGATAATATGACTATACCCTATGACTGCAAAATGCAGCGCAGCCAACAAAGCTGCAATTTGAAAGATGATGGGTATATAAATTAACTTAATTATTATTAACGAGGCTGGCACTGCTGGCCTCGTCAGGAAGGATAGAGTCTCAACGCCACTCATATTATTGAGCAGCGTTTTTATTTCTCTCCATATTATTTTACCTTCCTATTTAATCCGGCAAAAATAATCCCGAATTAAAACGCAACCGCAACTTTTAAGAAAACCTGTGAACCAACCGGACGATTAGCTACAGCAAGATCTTCCTGCCACTTCAGAGCCACCAGCCAACCTTTATCATTAGCGTAACGAACAGAAGGGCCAAGACCAAATGCACTCGCTTTGCCCTGTGCTGAGTTTGGCCAGCTGTCATTTATCATCTGCTGGAAAATAACTTATCGCCCAAACAGGTTGAATCATCCAGTAATTTTTCCCCAGGCTGGAGGGATTATTACGATTATAAGGCGCTGTTGGTACGTTAATATTCACTCCTACAACATAGCCCAAATCAGGAGCAGGATGGTAACCCAGAGCGGGGCCAAAAGTGAGATCGCCTGACCCTTTTAAAGCCAGGAACAGGGATCAAAGCACCATCATTTCCCCTAATCCGGTTATAGTGAATATTGCCACCATAAAACAAGATATGAACACCCGGTGGAGGTAACGCACCTGACAGAAAGTTATCCATAATTTGATTAGCGCCGCGCAAGCTGACGGGCAACAAGGTAGCCGGAAGTCCCGGCTAACCCAGGGTCAGGATGTGTTGAAGCCCCAATATGAAATACATTACTGACAAAAGTTTGATGTGCTCGTGTACCTTGCGAAGAGGCAAAAGGACGCAGCCAGAAAAATTGATCCGGTGAGCAAATTCCTGAATAGGGATCTTTCCCAACCAAATTGCAATTCAATGCCTGTAAATCTGCCGGAGAATGCAGCGCAACCAACAAAACTGTTATTTGAAAGACGATGGATGACGGGGACTGTTATATTTCCCGCATATCATGCAACGCAGTAAACATACCACTATGAAAAACCAATGGTTTTCCTTCAATGCTGGCAATACGCTTTACCTGCCCAATCATCAACAGGTGATCACCAAGATGGGTTTGCTGATGATTAGCACAAACCAGTGCCGCTATTGCACCATCAATTGACGGCATCCCTTCCTGCGTTTCCTGCATGGGAATACCCTGAAACTTATTTTCAACTCTCGGATTGGCAAAACACAGAACCAGCTCCTGATGATCACAGCCAAGGACACTGATTGTGAAATATTCACAGTTACGGAATACAGACAGATTGGGAGAGTGATTAACCAGGCTCCAGAGTATCAAGGGCGGTTCCAGTGAAAGTGAAGCAAATGAGTTGATGGTCAACCCGAGTTAGATCTGGAATCTCTGCTATTCCGCCAAACGAGAAATAGCCGGTTTGGCTTGCTCAGGCCCCATTGCTGAATAACCGCCATCAACGGTGTAGTCAGCTCCGGTCACAAAACTCGCTAAATCAGAAAGAAGAAATGCAACTACCTGAGCGATCTCTTCAGGATCTCCAACACGGCCAAGCAAGTGATAATCTGCGGCAATTTCATCCGTTTTCTGGCGATTGCCCTGAGTCAATTCATCCATGACCCGTGACCAAGTCCAACCCGGCGAGACAGAGTTCACACGAATGTGATCAGCGGCATAGTCCATTGCCATGCTGCGGGTAACTTGCAATAAGGTGGCTTTTGAAGCGGGATATAACCAACGGCCTGTCTGGGCAACAGAAGATGAAATACTGGTGAAACTGACAATCGCCCCACCTCCGGCAATCATAAAATAAGGGTGTACAAGCTGAGCGGCCCTGACAGCACTGACCACATTGATATTGAGTGCGGTCAGCCACGTTTCGCGACCAGAGACTACACCATCATCCAGATAAGTTGCAGAGAGATTAACGAGGCAGTTAAGACGACCATAATAAGCAGCAACCTCATGCACTCCCTGAGCAAGTTGTTTATCATATGTTATACATTTGATCTCAATTAAACTGTTATATCAAATAAATAAAAAATTGTTACTGTTATATCCAAAATCCGTGTGCTCTACTTGTCCTCACTCTTTCACTTCTTTTACCCAATAGGGTTCAGTCAAAAATAAGAGGTCACTATGTTCGGGTTAAGTGCCCTTGAACTCGCAAGGATACAGTTTGCATTTACAGTTTCTTTTCACATTATCTTTCCTGCCATTACGATAGGTTTAGCCAGTTTTCTTGCTCTGTTGGAAGGTTTATGGCTGAAAACGCGCAATACAGACTATAAAACGCTATACCACTTCTGGGCGAAAATTTTTGCAATTAATTTCGGTATGGGAGTGGTTTCTGGTTTAGTCATGGCCTATCAATTTGGCACTAACTGGAGCTTCTTCTCTGATTTTGCAGGAACTATCACAGGCCCTTTACTGGTCTATGAAGTCTTGACCGCATTTTTCCTTGAGGCAGGGTTTCTTGGCGTTATGCTGTTCGGCTGGCATCGGGTAGGTGAAAAACTCCATTTTTTCGCCACCTGTATGGTCGCTCTCGGAACGATTATCTCCACTTTTTGGATCCTGGCATCCAATAGCTGGATGCAGACGCCACAAGGTTACGAGATTGTCAATAATCAAGTCGTTCCTGTAGATTGGCTGGCAGTTATCTTTAATCCCTCTTTTCCTTATCGCTTGCTGCATATGGGAACGGCGGCATTTCTTGCCTCAGCATTCTTTATTGCTGCCTCTGCGGCCTGGCATTTACTGAAAGGCAATAATTCATCAGCCATGCAGAAAATGCTGTCCATGGCGATGTGGCTGATCCTGATTATTGCTCCGTTACAAGCCATGATTGGTGACTTACATGGCCTGAATACACTGAAGCACCAGCCTGCCAAAATTGCTGCGATGGAAGGCCATTGGGAAAATCATCCCGGGGAAGCTACTCCGTTAATTTTATTCGGTATCCCTGATCAGACAGCAGAAGAGACACGTTATGCAGTCAAAATTCCCTACCTTGCCAGTCTGATCCTGACACACAGTATTGATAAACAAGTTCCGGCATTAAAAGAATTCGCACCAGAAGATCGCCCCAATGCTTTCATGGTGTTCTGGTCATTCCGGATCATGGTCGGGTTAGGGCTATTAATGATTACGGCAGGCATTTGGGGATTGTGGTTACGTTATAAAAAACGCTTGTACCAGAACCGGGCTTTCCTCCGTTTTATGCTCCTGATGGCGCCTTCTGGCCTGATTGCTATCTTGGCCGGATGGTTCACCACTGAAATTGGCCGCCAGCCGTGGGTTGTCTATGGTTTGATGCGCACAAAAGATGCTGTTTCGGCCCATGGTGAGATCCATATGAGTATCAGCTTGCTGATTTTCTTTGTCGTCTACAGCGCCGTATTCGGTGTCGGTTATGCCTACATGATGAAACTTATCCGCAAAGGTCCCAATAAGGAGTTAACAAATGGGTATTGATCTTCCTCTGCTTTGGTTCCTTATCATCACCTTCAGCACTATGATGTATATCGTGATGGATGGCTTTGATCTTGGTATCGGTATTTTGTATCCCATGATTAAGCAACAATCAGACCGTGATTTGATGATGAATTCGGTAGCACCTGTTTGGGATGGTAACGAAACCTGGCTGGTTCTCGGTGGTGCCGGGTTATTTGGCGCTTTCCCTCTGGCATATGCTGTTATTTTGGATGCGCTGGCAATCCCATTGACGATTATGTTATTAGGGCTGATATTCCGTGGCGTGGCTTTCGAATTCCGTTTCAAGGCAACGCCAGCGCATCAACCCATTTGGGATAAGGCATTTATTGCTGGTTCAATTATTGCCACTTTTACACAAGGCATTGTTGTCGGAGCAGTTATTAACGGTTTCCCCATCGAAAATCGCACCTATACTGGTGGTACTTTCGATTGGTTTTCACCATTTCCGCTATTTTGTGGTTTTGGTTTGCTTATTGCTTATGGGCTGTTGGGATGTGGCTGGTTGGTGATGAAAACCGAAGGACGTTTGCAACAACAAATGTATGGCCTTCTACGCCCGTTAACCCTGTTGATGCTGACGGTCATCATTATTATCAGTTTTTGGACACCTGCTTCTCAACCCGCTATTGCCGGGCGCTGGTTCAGTTTTCCTAACCTGCTTTTCTTTATGCCTGTACCATTACTGGTCTTGTTCTCAGGCTGGAAACTACTGATTGCCAAACAGAATGGCAGCCATTACACACCATTTTTGGCTGCACTGTTATTAATCTTCATGGGCTTCAGTGGATTGGGGATCAGCATCTGGCCAAATATTATCCCTCCGTTTATTAGTTATGAAGAAGCCGCCTCCCCTTCTCAATCACTGGGCTTTATGCTCGTTGGCGCGCTATTTATTATCCCGATAATCTTGGTTTACACCTGTTGGAGTTATTATGTCTTCCGAGGAAAAATTACCCATGAACAAGGCTACCACTAAAACAGAGCACACCCATCCTCCATTATGGAAAAGATTGGGCTGGATGATAATAATTTGGCTTTGTAGTGTATTAGCACTTTATACTGTTTCCACTTTATTTCGTTTTTTAATGACAACAGCGGGTATGAAAATCAAGTAATTATTAGATTTTCTACCAATTTGATATTTTCATATTTATTCATTTCTTCGTTATACCCATTGTTTTTTTAATTTTTTATCATTTGAACTCATTTTCCCCAGCCACAATGGATTCTGTGTCTGGGGATTTATTGAAACTCTCTTCCAGAAAAACAATTTACTTCCAAACTTAAAGACAGATTTAGAAAACAATCAACAGCAACATATCTATTTTAGATATTCATCCAGATTATTTTAATATTAACAAGCATATATTTATACACTATAAATATATTCTCAACCATATTGCATTTTTTAGTAAAAATAATATTTATACTAAATTTATATACGGAGTTTGATATGATCAAAATAACATTACTTACTTTTTCAGGGCGGGAAAATTATCAATGGTTTTTTGACGGAACTGATATCAAACTGTTATTAGATTTCATGCGAGATAAGAAAAAGGGAATAAACTTTGGGATAAATGAGAGAAAGCTCGGATTTTCTGGTTTTTTTGTCGAAATTGAAGACTCTGCACAAGGGTCAGCACTTCAATATGGACTCATTAATTCATTTTATGTCTGTGATGGTATGGCAGAAGATCTACAAGACAGTAAAGAGCTTGGCTTGGTTTTACTCGAAAAATTCACCCAGGATGATCCACTCAAAGAACATATAAAACAGGAAATACAAGATCTACAGCCAGATAACTCTGATACTTCCCTGAGCACTGAACAAGATGAACAGGAATACAAAGAGACTGAATTTAATCGGATACACGAACCAAGTTGGTATATGTCAGTAAAATTTACCAACCCATTAACCGGACAAGTTTATGATGTAGATGCGGCCAGGTATAACCAGGGTTTCTGGAATGATCCCACCCGCATTGCTCTGAATAATTGTTATGCTTACGCATGTAACTATGCAAGTAACGATTACCCTCAGCCCGGCAGTTACGGTGGTAAACCAATCACATTCCCTTATACAAAACGTTATCTTCAGGCTGTTATAGATGGGGCTATAGCAGATGGGTTAGCTAAACTTGATGAGTTTACAGATGCACAATATCATCCCAATTATGTTGTTGCTCTCTATACTATGCCAGATAATTCATACAATTGGGATTACCACTGGTATCGGTTGGTTTTCGATCAGTACCGAACTCAGATGTGGGCACATAAACTTGGCAGAGAAAGGGTCAGAAAAACAGATAATCAGAGAAGAATTATAAGAGATCCTAACAAAGCCGATCGAGGAAAATATACTGTATTCGGAGGGTACTTTGTCGTGAATAATCGGGTGAAGATAAAAGCTTAAAATAATATATACCCAATGGCTAGCCTTTCATTAATCCCCGGCAGCATAAAGCATAAATAATTATGTGACCGGGGTGAGCGAACACAGCCAGCAAAATAAATTACAACAAGTCTCAACAACAAATGAAACCGTTTTGCTCTTTGAAATTACTCTTCCTGAAATCTCTCTTCTGAGCAATTTTTTTTCAATACTAAACCGCAGTGCTATAAGCCAACAACGCTTTTTGGCACAATCTGGAACGCACACAGTCTTCCTGAGAAAAATGAATTACACTGATCGCTTCATCATCGGAGAACCTTTCTAGTGCATCCAGCAACCCTGATGCGATATTGCCCGGTAAATCACACTGACTCACATCCCCATTAACAATTACAGTAATATTTTCCCCTAAGCGGGTTAAAAACATTTTCATTTGATTGATAGTTACATTTTGTGCTTCATCAAGGATCACAAACGCATTTTCAAATGTCCTGCCCCGCATATAAGCAAAAGGCGCTATTTCGACCTTTCCTATTTCAGGACGAAGACAATACTGTAAAAACGATGCTCCCATACGCTTTAATAAAACCTCATAAACCGGACGAAAATAAGGTGCAAACTTTTCTGTCATATCACCCGGCAGATAACCCAAATCTTCTTCTGCCTGCAATACCGGACGTGTCACAATGATTTTATCAACCTCTTTATTGATAAGTGCATCAGCCGCCATCACCGTACTGATAAAAGTTTTACCGCAACCTGCTTCACCATTAGCAATAATCAATTGCTTATTATTAATAGCCCGTATATAGCGGTATTGTACTTCATTGCGTGGACGAATTTCAGATGTATCCCTGTTTTCACGCGCCATCCCAATGGCCTCTACGCTGCCAATTTGGACTAATGAGGTAACATTATTATCATTGCGATAACGAGATTGACGCATATCTTTTTTTAACATTCTTCTGACTTCACGACGAGATTTCATCACTGCTTTTTGTCTGCTCATAGTCGCACCCCTTATCGTTGGCTTCACACTTGTCGTGTTCTATCACCGATGGTTCTACCACTTATAGAATAACTGCGTTATATAGAATAGATTGGGAACCTCCTTTTCAGCTCATTAAGGGCCATAAAAAAAACCGGTTCTAAAACGACCACCTTTTTATCGGTAGTTCGGTCTCAATCACCGGTTCACTTCCTAACTGAATTGTCATTATTTCTGTGTCTGCCATCAGCATTCCTCGCATTGCCCGCTCTTTTTATAATAACCAGACCAAATCTAGCAGGCTATGATGTCAGTATAATGACAATTTTTTATTTATGACAAGATCACAATTTAAATTTTACTGAAACATTTTTTAACTTTTCCTTGATAAAATAATAAACTAATGAAAGCCATAAAATAGCAATCCAATATATTTTAGTTATTTTTTACAATTACCTGCCAAATAATACCCGGCTTTCTGAGCTTCAGATTCCGAACGAAAATAAATAGCATTTTTATCAGCTACTGTCTTATACCCAGAGCAATGTGCAAAATGATAAATCTGGCTGTTTTTATTGCCTTTAATTATTTCACTTTGAGTGACTTTCGTCGTTGATTTTTTAACTGAAACCGGCTCAGTAACTGATTGGTATGAATTTAAATTTTGACTATTATTTTGTCTACTAAGCCTTTGACCAGAATTTTTCTGCCCTAATTGCCATTTTTTACTCCCTGTAACAAATGGGTTATGGTGCCCCATAATACGGGCGATTCGATTATCCCGTTCCTGCTCCCAGGCTTCTACCGGATATTGACGATCCCATGCCATCATTAATCGCTGTTGCTGGCGTGACATCGTTAAATTATAGCGATCATGCATATAAAAATAGACTCTGGCGACCATCCCTTTCACTTTGTCGCGCGGTTCAAAAAGGCGCGATTTAAAATCCACTTTACTGCTACAGGCACCATACATATTAGGCAAATTTCTGGAAGCCATTCCATAACTCAAATTACTGCGATCTCCATTAACTTCACCAATGGAAGGTGCCAGATTGTGCATATCCGATTCTATCGCACGAAATATCGGATCATTATCAACACAGTTTTTTCTTCCGCCATTCTGCCAACATTGTCTCTGATGACCAAATACCCACGCGGGTACAATATGCTCCCATTCGATACGCTCAGCACGGTTTTGTTGCCCTCTGACACGATAATTACAAGAGGCCAGATCAACACGCCCACCACTTTTACCTACCCATTGCCAATTACAGCCACAATACAAAGTACCAACACCTGATTTTTCTTGCCCATTATAAACATATTTTCGGGATTCTGATTTAGCCTGCTCAAAGTTGGCCGGCACACTCCATGCGCTAAAAGATGCAATGAATGCCAAAAATAAAAAATAATTTGTCCAAAGGCGAAATTTATTGTTCAAAATAATACCTATTTTCTTGTTGTATCATACCAAGCTGGTATCCTGCCTGATCAGACAAATAAATGATACATATTATTTATCGAATTTCTCTTAAATGGTTACTGTAGGATCAGTTTGCTATTTTAGTTTGTTAAAATCAATATCACTTAATGCATGAAATAAGTTAATTTATTGCACTGTTAAAGACTCAAATACTCTGTTTATTAAGCCATTGAATTCTATTTATTTGAGTAAAATTAAATCAACATTAAGATATTTAATAAAATAAATGACGATCAACACTAAATTTGAACAGCTTGAACACGAGCTACTGGAAGTTGTAAAGAAATATTCAGAAAATGAAGAAGTTACTATCAACACTATTCATATTTCAGAAAATCATTTACAAATTCAGGTTATCATAGCAGGTAAAAATCAGTTAGATATTACTTTAAATTCGTTTTCTGACTAATTATAGCCCTGTCCTACGTTTAAAAAACAAACACACAGAACCATTTATTTTTCTAATGGTTCTGTGTGTTTAATTATTCATTCATTAAGGATAATTAGTACACAAAATAAATTTCACATAGTCAGATGGTAAAAGAATCCTCTCAATCAGGGAGCATTACCTGGCTGGAGAAGAAAGCAAAATCAACAAAGTTATATTTTTCAAGTATCAATCTTTAATAAATCGTAGCATGTGTTTTGAAATGTCATTTATATCTAAAACATTAAACATGATTTATAGTTTAAAACATTCCTTTAAATAAAGAAATATATTAAACTGATAAAAATAGGTTATTAGCTGATAAAAAAAAGTGATTTGAAATAATCAAATAAAAAATGCACCTTATATAAACCACAATTTTCCCAGAAATTAACTCTATTAATTAGAAAATATAAATCCATATTTAAAACAAAATCAGGAGGTGATAAAAATCAATAATATCAATAAATATACGTCCACTATAAATGGAGCTAAGTCAATTTATAATATACTCAATGGATTCCAAGGGGCGTTTCGGTAGCAAAGGAATATATTCCTTAGAACATAGATAACTATGTGACTGGAATAGGTCAGTATAGTCTACGAAGAGACAACTTGAAAGGCGAAGGGCGTAGTCACATTTTATTATCTAAGCCACAAGTTCTATGATGATTTAAAATCATCATTGGCTACCTTACTAACATTGAAAAATTACAGATAGGGTAATAATATGAAAAAAATAATTTTACTTACCAAAATTTTTCTACTTAGCATTTTTATCCCTGTTGTTAATGCTGACTCAAATTATAATCCTGATGGTTACGAGGTTGCGAGAAAAATAACTCAAAGGTATTTTGATAATCAAAAATATTGTGGAGATGATGATCTTCCTGCGTTTTTATGTTCTGGTGTTTTATTAAGAGGAACCGTTGCTTCGGATAAATATCACTCATGGAATCCCAATCCCCATTCTCAGGAAAGTGGTGGTGTTTCATTCTCCTATTTGAGACATGATGTTAAATTCAGTGAATTAGCTTTTAATTACAATAATGGTTATATATTTTCTCCATATATTGAAAATCTTGCTGATAAAATTCATCCCGAAACTCTTTGTTATTTTCCTGTCGATGCGTCTACGGCTTATAGAAATGACAAAGGATGTGGTTATAGTTCAGGATACCCAAATGGTATTCCATGCCAACAACAGGGAATTACCACAGCAGAGCAGTGGGTTAATAATTATGTATATGTTATTCAATATAATAATCCCGCTCAATGTGGATTTGATGTGACCGGAGCAGGAAGCGCTGACGCATTCATGCAGGGAATTAAAGTCCGTTCATTGATCCAGCTATCAGAAAATAACGAAATAATTTTAGCCACTTGGCCCCAAGATATCCCTGACAAACTTCCCATTGAAGCCTTTTTCTATCGTGCAGGGGGATTAAGTGGCGCGCAGCATGATCAAAGAGATTTTCATAATATTACAGGCGTGATAATACCGATTATACAGATGACACTTCCTTACAATAATCAGGATGCTAGCTTTATCTATAATCCAGAAGATCAGGCGGTTAATCCTTAACATTAACAAAATTAAATCACTTCCTTATTATCCGTAGTCCTAAGAATATAACCAAAGTGTTTTTCACTATTTAAATAATCAAGAGGTATACAATGAAAAACTTATATGATGTAATACTTTCCCCGCCGACTTTTCCACAAGCAGATACAACGGGAACTATTAACGTACATGATATTATCAACTCAGGAAGCAATTTTATCACAATGAAGGTATTACAATACGCTGATAATGAGGTTGGAGATAAAATAATTGGCTACCTTTACTTAAATGATGGAAGTGGTTCTGTTATAAAATCACTTCCATATTATATTACACCAAATGTGTTGGATGTCCCATCATACAAGTTACTATTTCCTATAGATGAAATATCCACATATGGGAAATCTCAGGTGCATTATGAAATAACCAGTAATGGCAATATGCGTAAGTCACCCAATGTAAACATAAATCTTGTATATTTGGATGAAAAAAAATTCACTATTACTCCGTCAATACCTGATCATGCAGATGTTCTTGCTGGCCAAGTTTGTTTAATAAATGTATCGATTCATGCAAAGAATGAGCTTGATTTAATTAATTTAATTTATAACAATATTGAAATTAAAATTGATTCGGGATTCTCTCGGAAACAAATCTTAAAACCATTTCTTCCATATGATAATAATCCATTACTTGGAGTTCTGGAAGTTATGTTAACGGTTAAAGAACTTCCTGATGTACATGTAGGTGATAAAATTACTTATACAGTACAAATTCTTGATAAGAACAATCTAACAGGGGAACCTATACAACAACAAACATTCACTTATAATGTGAGAAATATAGATAAAAAGGCAGTTATCGTGTTAAATGCGGATAATGAATTTATTAGTCCACCAACAGTGAATAATCCAGTAGGTACTGGTAATAGCTACGTTACTTATTATTCTAGTCCAATACTGTCTGATGATAAAAAGCCTCTCAAAAATACACAAATATTGATATATTCAAAAGTGAAAGAAAAATTATATCCTATTAATAGAGCACTAGTTCTTATAGGCACAGAACCTCAAAAATCTGGAGTGCAATCTAAATCTATTTATACTGATAGAATTAATGATGTTGAATTTTTTACCGTTAATACTGATGAACATGGTATAGTTAGATTTCGTGTTTATCCCAGACAAGAAAAAACGGGCAGGGTTGATTTTTTAACGAATATACTTTCAGTTACTAATGAAACGTATGCAGGATCAATATACATATATAATTCTGATGTTAATACTCTATTCGGACCAAATCCTCCTGATGTATGGAATGTGTATCCAGGTGGTGTGATCGCAAGAAATCCTGGAGAGAAAGTATTTAAAGTAAATATTGATAGGTATGATAACTATCAACATACAGATAGTATTATTTTCTTTATTAATGCTAGTGATGATCCAAAAGATGCAATCAAATTAAATCCAATACAGCGGATAAATAATGATATAGATTTTGGTTCATATCCTTTCCATTTTAGTTATGACCAAATACCTTTAAATAAAGTGTTATCATTTTATTATTTAATTGCACCTATAGAGAATGCATCTCTAACTTCCAATCCAACGGATCTATTTTATGTCGGTACTACTGGAGGAGATGAGGATGGAAATGATGATAGAGATGATGGTATTTATAATAGAGTCAGTGTATATTCCAGTTATTCTCCTCTTCCTTTTGATCCAGCAACAGGAGACAAGGTTGGTAATATAACTTATAATACAATAAGTCAGCAGAGACCCAAAGATGATGTAGGGATAACTGTTACAACTCCGACAGGTTTATATGTCGTCATTAAAGGTACAGATAATACTACTCGTGACAGTAAAGGTCTTCCCCCATTAGGTTCACAGGGAACCTTATACATGGAATTTCAGGATCCCAATGATAATCCGTCCAAAAAATATCAATTTCAGATACCGTCTGAAAATGATCCCGGACATAAAGATTATGCGCTTATCGAGATCCCATATTGTGATTTAACTCGGGTTCGTGCATGGCATTCTGGTGCAGAATCAAAAATTCATTTTAAATATACTATCAATGTTTCAGGTAAAGATATCCCAAGTAAAACATGGATAGCTACATGTATTACAGTTCTTCCAGGATTAGATATCAATGATTATGATGGTTGTCCCAAGTCAACTAACTATAGTAACTAAAATAACAAGTGATGATATGAGTTAATTCTTATTAAAGATGGTGATTTTTTAAGTTTAAAAATCACCATAACATACAATTAAAAAAATTTAAGGAAAAAATATGATAGATAGCAAATGTAATTTTGGAGAGCTTTGCGTTTCAGTACCGAATGGTGCAGATGTTATTATCGGCCAAAGTATTTATCTAACAGTATCTCTCCAAGCTGAAGAAGAAATTATTAACAGCATAGGTGATATTGAAATAATACCATCAATAGATTTTTTTACTGTAAAGAAAATAAAAAACTGGGCTATAGATGAAGGTAATGTTTCCGGCAGTAAAATATTTATATTAACTATTAATAAAGATTTGAAAGCAGAAACATTAGTAACATATAATGTCCATGCACGATCAATCTCAAACCCTGAACAAGATGTTCCAGGAATTTTGCCTCTAATAGTAAACTACACAACAAAACAATTTAATATAAATCCCATTATATTAAATTCTTCACCTAATGAATATATTCAACCACCACAAGATGATAATCCTGTCGGGACGGGTAAAATATATGTTACGTATCATGGTAAAATTACTGATTTTTATAATCGACCACTAAAAAATACTCAAGTCATAGTATTATCTACAACATCTGGGAAATTATACCCTTACGATAAAGCATTAGTGCGTATAGGTACAGAACCAGTAAATGGGAGTGAGTCTCAAATTATCCCTGTTAATAATCAAAATGATAGAGAGTTTTTTACTGTCAACTCAGATAACAATGGTAATATTAAATTTCGTATCTATCCAAAAGCAAACGCTAATGGACGTGTTGATTTTAATACAAGAATATTAAGTATAGGAGGAGAAAACTACTCAGCATCTATATATATCTTTAATGCTGAAAATGATGCACTATTTGGCCTACCAGTTCCAGAAATTTTAGGATTACAAGACGGAGATAAGCTTGAAAAAATACCAGGAGAAAATGAATTTTATGTAAAAATTAATCCATATGATAATTACATTGTAACAGATAGCCTGATATTCTTTATTCAAAATGAAATAACGAATGAAATAAAACAACTGGAACCTATATCACGACTTGACAATATATCAAGTTTGGATGCATATCGGTTTCATTTTAAATATAATGTATTACCCTTAAAACAACCCGTGAATATTTATTATATTGTTGCACCTAAAAATGGAAATGCACGATATTCAGATAAATCAACAGTAGTTTATATAGGCGAACAAGGAGATCACCCAATTAGGGATCAAGACAGAATCTACGATAAAGTCAAAGTATACTCCAGTGCGGTGGAACTTCCTATTAAAGTATACGGCGAATCATATGATATATATAACATAATATACAATATTCCTGAAGGACGTAGCATTAATCTGGATACAATAAGCCATAAAAGAAAATATGGTCAAAGTGCTAAAGGTGTTGTCGGGCTGTATGTTGTAATAATAGGAACTAATGAAAAAGACAGTAAAAAATTACCACCGCTTGGCAGTCAAGGGAAACTGACTGTTCGTGTGGAAACAGAAACGTCCAGAAATACACATAATAGTTATTCATTCCAATTGCCATCTACACCTGATCCAGGGAGATCAACAGGCTACTGTGTAGTTAACATCCCATATTGTGATGTTAACCGGGCTGGCCCTTCATTTACTCAAGGTGCGGGAGTCGTTGTTTTTGAGTACTATATTGAAGAAAATGATGGTTCCAGAAAGTATAGTAAGAAATGGCGTACCAAAATTGATACTGTATTACCAAATCAGTCAGATGATGATCCTGATGGTTGTGATCCTTTACCTGATAACTCATCTTATTTCTGAATTAATAATCGTGAAATACGCTTAATATTAGGCGTATTTCTGCAATAACAAATAAACCATTTCGTTAAAACATCATGAAAGAGTGAAACAAAAATTAAGGAAATAATATGCAAAACAACATATTAATTGATGAAAACTCTATATCAATATACTTTGAAACAGATGTTTTCCAAATATTGGATTATGATAGTTTACCACCTGATGGTGAATGTATTAAAGCAATCGCCCTGATCAGAGATAAAGAGGGAAAACCATTACCAAATATTCCTGTTACTATTCTTGAAAAGGAGTATGCTTATTTTGACCAGGTTAATATTTATCATGCTGATAAATCAACACCAGTCGAAATCAAAAACATCACTGCTGATTTGAGATCTTTTTCTGTTGCTTCAGATGATAATGGAAAATTAGTTTTTTATATTTATCCGAAGAAATCAACACCATTAATATTTCAGGTTGATTCTATGGTAATGAATAAAACAGATCGTATCTCATCAAAAAACAAAGTGTATATTATAGATAATAATAATAAAGATCTGGGTCTTCCTTCTCCTGATATTATCGGAGATGATGGGAAATTATGGGTAGATCCTACATCAAATTTCTTTACTCTTATAGTTAAAGATTATCCCGGAGCCAGAAGAAATGACACAATATTATTTTTTGTTAACAATAAATAAATAAGCTTTCAAAATAGTAGATCACTTGAAGGGAACTCAGCCCGGTTTTTGCGATCTGATTAATCGCCAAATCAAAAAAATCCCAAAATGGACTGAGTAATGCCAATCATAGCACCCATACCCCGAAGTGAACGACGTCAGATGAAAAAATTTATTCATAAAACCCGGGATAAAGATTATGCACGCCGACTCATGGCACTCTTAATGTTACATGAAGGCAAGACCGTTTCTGCCATCTCCAGAACCCTTCATTGTTCACGTTCTTCGGTTAATCGTTGGATAAATTGGTTTACATTATATGGGCTGGAAGGATTAAAAAGTTTACCGTCAGGAAGACCTGCTATCTGGAATTTAGCACCACTTTTTAGTTTGCTGTCGTTCTTATTACAGCACTCCCCACAGGATTTTGGCTGTCTGCGTTCACGTTGGAGCATTGAGCTGATTACTCGAATAATCAATGAATTATTCTGTTTGTCGCTTTCGCAAAGTACGTTCTATCGTTATTTCTGTCAGGTCGGTATTGTCTGGCGAAGGGCAGCACCTACCGTAAAAAAGCCTGATCCTGAGTATGACGAAAAAATGGCAAAAATCACTGAAGCTTTATCCAACGTGTCAGAACCACATCCTGTTTTTTACGAAGATGAAGTCGATATTGACCTTAACCCAAAAATCGGGGCGGACTGGTGTCTGAAAGGGCAACAAAAACGGGTCATGACGCCGGGAAAAAATCAAAAACACTACCTCGCGGGCTGCCTTGACGCCCAAACAGGCCAAGTGACTTATGTCAGCGGTATAAAGAAAAATTCTGATTTATTTATCAACATGTTAAAGGAACTGAATGGCCAATATCGCCATGCAAAAAACATCACGTTGATTTTAGATAACTATGGCATTCATAAAAGCCGGAAAGTCAGGGCATGGCTAAAACAAAATCCTAAATTTAATTTGTTGTTTTTACCGGTCTATTCGCCATGGATAAATAAGATTGAACGCCTATGGCAATCATTGCATGAAACCGTCACACGGAATCATTGTTGTCAGTATATGTGGCAACTCTTGAAATGCGTTGAAGCGTTTATTAACGCATTTTCATCAGGGCAACAACCGGGAATGAGAAAAATGGGTGTATCACTATTATGAAAACTTATTTATATCAAGGAATCATTTTTTGTTGAAGATGTTAATAAATTAGGCAACAGTGCCATAAGATTCCTTTATAATATTCTTAGGAAAAATGAACTATCTCATTTCTCTTATACTGTTGTAGATCAGACAGGAATGGCTCGTTCCTCATATCCACAAAGCATAGTATACCCTGGAGGTGGTTATAACCAACCAATTAGTGGTATAAAAAGAACATATGATCACTGTATAGTTTACAATAGTGCAGGTTATAATAGTGATAACAATATTATCAGAAATTCAATTCATGAAAAAGATATAGCGCATAGATGTAGCAATCCACATCATGAAGGATTATTTATAAAAATAATAGGAACAAGTGATTATAGAGATAAAACAAAAGTTCCGTTTGGTGCTGAGATTATATTAAATTTATATGTTAATAATTATCCAAACACGATTTACCAATCCAAGTCAAAATTAATGCCGACAAAACCAGATAGTTATGGTGATGTTACAGCATCATTATTATTTGGTGTTCCTCTTAAGTATGTTGGTCATATAAATTCTGGTCGTATTCATGTGGATTTTCAGGTCAATTATTATGGAGATATTTCTTATGGAAATATTTGGCAAGCTAATATTTATACTATGCGACCGGGAGGTGAATTATCAGGGGATGCTTGTCCTGATGGAAAAACCTGGTCTGATATCTGGTAATATAATTTTCCTGTAATTATCAAAATTTATTCTATTCTTGATAATTCCCATTACGGCAAACGAAAATATTCACTTATTGAGAAATTAATAATAAAGAGGTGAAATATGTTAGAAAATAATAATGATATAGCCTTAAAAGACCATACGGTAAACTTATCAGTAATGAATGGTTCCGACGTTGTTATTGGTCAGAAATTTTATCTCGATATAGAAATAATTCCCAAAAGTGTGTTTACACAGTCACTAAATATAGATATAAAAGAGAGTAGAGGTTTTGAATCTATAGAAATAATTAATAAAATTGACCCCAGGCCGGGGGCGAGATCATACAATATGAAGCTCTTGTGTTTTGTCAAGAGTGACAGTTCAATAACATCAGGTGATGAAATATTTTTTACGCTCACAGGCATTAATAAATTAATAAAATATTCTGTAAAAGATTTGATTAAAAGTACCATTCAATTAAAGAAAAATAAGATTGTCTGCGTAACGCCGAATAATAATGATTACATAGTTAATGAAAAAGAGAACTATATCAGATATTGTACTACATTATTTGATTCTCATGGTAACTTATTGAAAAATACACCTGTTCATATTTTTTCTGAAATCAAAGATGATATAGAAAGAAAAATTATAATTACGACAGATCCTGATAATATTGAACAAAAACCACAACTGATAAAACCACAACATTATGGTGATAAAATTGAAGCCATTATTAACAGTGATAAAGAAGGAAGAGTGAAACTTCGTGTGTATCCAATTATGGATACCCCCGCAGTTATAAATTTATACAGTAAAGTGGAAAACGTCGCTGAATACCCTGCTGGTACTGTATATATGATTTCTGCTATTCCATCTAATAGTACTGAATTACTTGATCCGCCATTTATCCCTGAACTTTCCGGAGATTTGTTAGATGGTGACGGCCGCAAATTTTTTGACGCTATGATTAATTCTTATCCGAAAGTCTCGATGACAGATAGTGTATTATTTTTCAATAAGAAAAAGGAAAATGGAGCTATTGATCCAAAAGGAATAATACTTCCTGTAAGAAAAATCTCTGATATTGTAGATACTATTGATCAAAACGATTCTGATTATACATTTTTAATGCGAAGAGATGTTTTTCCGACAGAAAAAGATTCGGTGCTTTATTATGTAATAGCCCCCTATTCTGGTAAAAATCTACATTCCGACAGTAGATCAGTTAAATATATAGGAGAGGAATTGACCACACCTGATTTTGATGTCAAAAGAACATATGATATGCCAGTTATTTTTTCAAGTTTCGCTGATATAAAAAGTGATCCTAAACTTGAATACTCTGACAATGAGAAAAAAAGATATAATGAAATAATTACCCAAAGAGATATATCAAATTATCCTGTAAGTGGATGCCAGTTGTATGTGAAAATTATGTGCACTAACGATGAAGATGATCAATCCTATCCACTTTGGGGAAAAGTGATATATTTAAGAATGTATGTTAAGTCAAGAAATAAAAACTTTAATAAGATATTTAAAGTTGTTGCACCTTATACCCCAGATGTATTAAGCGGAAAAACAGCAACCATCATTTTTAAAATTGATTCACCAGATCTTAATGATGTCAGAGGTTACATAAATGGTGGTATCGGTATGATTTATTTTGAGTATTATATAATTAATCCATTTAATCAGGAGAAAGTATATAGTCATTATTGGAAGAGTAAGATACAAACATCTTATTTGTAATCAAAGAGAAAATGGAATTTTATCGAGTTGCAATTTTTTTGCTGAATTTGCAACTCGATTTTTTATTTACTGATCCTGCCATTCTTATTTTAAATAAATACCATCACAATATAATTCCGGCTACAGATACAGTTTTATATGTTGTGGTTAATTGAAATCATGATAAATGATATTATTTCCTAGATCCTAAATCATCATCCTGTTCACCCCCGCTAATCTTTCTGGTTAATTCATAGCAACGTATTATTTTACTTTCATTAATCAAAAATCTGGCAAATACTTCAAATTCAACATGTTCACCATCCTTTTTTATCGCTTTTACTATATGGTGTGTATGGACATTATTTTCTTTTTCAGCAATAGATAAAATATTGATCCTCGTATTTATCAAAGTCTCTTTTAATAAATTTATGTGAGAAATAAAATCATTAAAATTAAGTTCATTACCATTTACTACTTGAACATAATTCTTGGAAAAATATTCCTCAATGGTTGAATTCTTAACATCATTATTTTCAAGTATACGTTTTAAAGAATTTATCACTATATTAGAATAAGACAAAATTTACCCTCCATAAAAAAACAATGGCTACAGCCCCGTTAATTGTGATGGATTTTGAAATTTATTAGAGTAATCACCCAACAGATAAAAATCTCTGTTGGGTGCAATATTTTAATATCCGGTAATACAAGAACAGTTTAGGTTAGCGAACGACTAATACAGAGATATTTGCATATCCCACGATACCCGATGCGTTCGAACCCAGTAAGTGAGTTGAGATATCAGGTCTTCGCGAACCGACGATAATCAGGTCTGCATCAATTTCGCGGGCAGTAGAAAGCACTTTGTCCCGTGGGGAACCAAAGGCAACAGAGTACGATACTCTGCCCTCCGGCAAATTGATTTTTCCTACCACTTTTTTGAGTTCCTCTTCGGAATTTGCAATGGCTTTTTTCGCAAAGGCGTTCAGTAAATCATAATGATAGCTGTAGCTTACAGAAAATCTCGAAATATCAGGAACTGAGTGAAAAAGATGAACTTTTGCATCAGAGATTTTTGCCAAAAATTCCGCATGCTTAAGCGCATTATCAGTCAGGTGATCTTCAGCAATATCTATTGGAACTAAAATCATTTTATACATATTTACTCCCCTGTAATCGAAAATATACCCGTTGTCTCTCAAATTGCGTCCAGCAACATGTTGAAATTATGGGGTATAGGCGCTAACCATTACGTTTTAACCATCAATCAATACAACCACAACAAAAACCGATAATAGTTATCAAACTGCAATTATCAATGCGGATAACTATCTCACAACCAATACAGATGTTTTCGCATATCTGACAACTGCCGCAGAGTTAGAACCTAATAAGTGGGTAGTAATATTTGGCCGTCTTGAGCCAATCACGATCAAATCGGCTTCAATTTCATCTGCTGTAGAAGTGATTTCGTCTCTTGGTGAGCCAAAAGCAATTGAATAACTGATACGATCAGCCGGCAAATCAATAGAAGCAGCCAACTTACCCAAATCTTCTTCAGCCTTAATCGTCGCTTTGTCTTTAATTTCCATGTACCCTAATGCATAAGCATTAATAATCGCGGATGAAATAGGTAATACATGTAAAATATGCAACTTGGCACCTGTTTCTCTGGCAATGTTAAGCGCGCAGTGAACAGCCTTGCTTGTCAGTTCATCTTCAGAGATATCTACTGGTAATAAAATAGTTCTGTACATATGCACGCTCCTATTATTTAACTACCTAAATTAGCGAATTCTCCAAGTATATTAAGATCCAGAATAACTTACTGTGAGTTGTCTAACAACTCAACATCTTAGCGCTTATCCAAACCAATAAACAGGGATTTAACCTGATAAAGCCACAAGCATAACAATTTACTTTAAATTAAAAGCATTGGGAGATGATGGCAGCATATCAAAAAAGTCTGGCACACAAATTTTAATCTGTGATGTATTGAAAAATCGGCTCAACAGCAAAAATCAATATAAAAAAGCGCTGAATATCAGCGCATTATAATAAGATAGAACCGTACTAATCTTTTTTCTCTAACGGGAAAGGAGCAGGATGCTTTGTGTTGTAGTTAAAGGTATACAGGGCTGTTATAGCCATCATTACCACCAGCGTCCAAACCACTTCTTTTGCGCCTGTCCCCAATACGGCCCAAATGCAATAAATAAAGGCAATGAAGGTAACCACAATATAACGCGTTTTTTCCTGCCCAAAGTGACCATGACCAAGCAGCAGCAAAGCCGCACAGGTGTACAAATAAGGTATCAGAGTGAAAATCACTGATACAGATGAAACCAGACTGAATTCTTTCGCCGCATCAGGAGAGATGCTACTGAACTGCACAATCGTCATCAAAATACCCAGGATTAATAACCCATTCACAGGCGTTCCGGCTTTGTTCACTTTGGCAAAGATTTTAGGGAATAATCCATCATCTGCCGCCGCTTTTGCTGTCTGACCGGCAAGCAATGTCCAACCTCCCAATGATCCTAAACATCCGGCTGCTGCACAAAATGCTACTATTGCGCCAGCAGTATCGCCCAGTGCCAGACGTGCGGCATCACCAAACGGCGAAGATGAAACGGCTAATGTCGCGTTGGGGATCATCCCCATAATGACACTGCTGGACAGCACATAACACACAGCAGCAATCAACACACCGCCAATAGTAGCAATCGGTACGTTCCGTTTTGGGTTTTTGACGACTCCCGCTGCAACTGAGGCACTTTCAACACCAATAAAAGACCACAGTGTAATGTTTAAAGTACTTTGAATAGCACTAAAAGTATCTAATCCACTGACATTCCAGGCATTCATGTAGGTTGAGCCGCTGAACCAGAACCAACCAAATACAGCAACTGCCACAATCGGGATTAGAGCGAGTGTTGTAGCCACAGCCTGTACTCTGGTTATGACATGCGGACCGATAATATTCAAAAATACAAATATCCACAGTATTGCTATACAGGTGAATGTAGAAATGGTGGGATCTTTCAGGATAGGGAAGAAATAACTGATATAACCTACCCCAATCACGACCATAGCAATATTACCAATCCAGCAGGCCAGCCAGTAAAGTACGTTGGTCTGATAACCTAAAAATGGCCCGAAGGCTCGTCTGGCATAGGCATAAGAACCACCGGGGCTATCATCCAGTGAAGAAATCTTGGCGTATACCATAGATAACCCGACCGCACCGATAATGGTCACCAGCCATCCCAGGATAGCAATCCCCCCCGTTGCTGCCAGACTCGCCGGCAGCAGGAAAACTCCTGAGCCCATGATATTCCCCGCTACCATCAGCGTAACGGGGATTAAACCCACTTTTTTGGTGTCTGCAATCGTAGCCATAGTTTATTTTCCCTTACGCTTTATACACATGACGTGATAGATACCATCAATAATCTCTGTTCCTTCCGTTTCATGCTCAAAGCCAGGGAATTCACGATCCCATTTTTGCAATGCATGCAGGTAACCAATTTGCGGGCTGTTTTTGTCACCGAAGTTTTCCCCTGACATCAACATGGGGATGCCGGGCGGATAAGGAATAATTGAGTTTGCCGCAATGCGATGGGGAAGTTTATCAAGTGCCACCAATTCCACATTATTGGTCACAATCGCCTGGTAAGCCGCCCGTGGTGTCATATCAATTTCAGGTAACTCAGCATAAGCCTGATTCAGTTTTTCACCCGGGTGATTCTTATGTAAGTAAGCGAACATTTTATCGCCTAGATCTTTTACCCCTAACTTGCCGTACACTTCCTGATGTTCGTTCACCAAATCAGGTAATACTTTACTCAAAGGTGTATTAGCATCGTAGTGATGTTTGAAGGAAAGTAAGGTATTCAGCAAAGTCCCCCATTTCCCTTTGGTAATTCCCATTGAAAACAGGAACATGATTTGAAAATCAGTCGTGCGCGTCGGGACAATACCATGTTGACTTAACCATGCTGTCACTAACGCTGCCGGTACACCCTGTTTTAGTAACTTACCATTATCCCCCATACCCGGTGTCAGGATACTGACTTTGATCGGATCAAGCATACTCCAGTCATTGGGCAAATCCTCAAACCCATGCCAACTATCGCCCGGATTCATCGTCCAGCAGCTTTGTTCTTTGGTCAGTAACTGTCTTGGCGCATCTGCAAAAGCAATTTTCTTACCGGTCGCAGGATCTGTCACTTTCTCCTGATTCCAGGGTTTAAAAAACCAATCCCCCTTTTTACCAAAATCCCGATACAAACGCGCCAATGCCTGACGAAAATCGACTGCTTCCTCAATCACTTCCTGTGTCAAAGAATAACCGCTGTTACCATCCATCATTGAGACAGCAACGTCATTTGAAGCACAGATCGCATACAAAGGTGATGTCGTCGCATGCATCATATAGGCTTGATTAAATCTTGAGAAATCAATAGGATTCCGGCCATCACGTACATGAATGAAAGAGGCTTGCGAAAGTGCATTCAATAGTTTATGAGATGAATGGGTGGCAAAAACGGTCGGCCCTTTATGCTTTTTAGGATCACCCCGCATGGCATAATGATCATGATAGATAGGATTAAAACGGGCATAACCATACCATGCTTCATCAAAATGTATTCTATCGACACTTTTATCCAGCAGGTTTTGCACATGTTTGGCGTTATAGCAAACACCGTCATAAGTACAATTTGTTACAACGGTATAAACAGGTTTTTGCTTCACCCTATCTTTGGTCAGTGGGCTCTGTTTCAGCTTTCGCTGGAGTGTCTTCGTTTCCATTTCCTGTGGATAAATGGGGCCAATAATGCCATATCGGTTACGGCTCGGCAGCATATAGACAGGCCTTGCTCCTGTCAGAATAAGCCCCTGCTCAATGGATTTATGACAATTACGGTCAATGATAACGATGTCATCTTCAGTCATGCAGGCTTGCATTATCGTGCGGTTAGAACCCGATGTACCGACAATAACGGAATAAGAGTGGTCTGCACCAAATACTCTGGCTGCGTTTTTTTCACTCTCGCCAAATGCCCCGCTGTGATCCAACAACGATCCCAGTGAAGATCGCTCAATACCCATATCCGTACGAAAAAGATTCTCTCCGTAATAATCATGATAAATGCGGCCAACAGGTGTTTTATTAAACCCAACACCGCCCTGATGCCCCGGCGCTGCCCAGGAATATTCATAGACTTTTCTGTAATTCATCAAGGCTGACATCAATGGCGGTAATAATTGTTGACGATAACGGTGCATGGCTGCAATAGCTCTGCCGGCAATAAAATCTGAGGAATCCTCAAGTATCCAGGCAAATTCGGCTAACTGCTCCAACATCTCATGATTCAATAAAAATACAGTTTTTTCCCGATCGCTTAACAGAAATACCGGTACATTTTCCTGACGCTCAAATAGTTTATTCAGTAATTTTTGGATCTGCTGAAATAAGTCATCATCCATCAGTGCACAACTTACCATCAAACAATCAAACGGCTCGTTAGCTGCAATCATCGTATAACTGTCATCAAAAGAGTCTGCGATAACAACTTCAATGTCCCGTTCAATTAATTTATCTGCCAAGCGGTGTACTGCATTTTCAATATAGTAGCTATGATGCCTTGTACCCACTTCGTTTTTTGCTATCAATACCTTCATGATGTTTTCCTATCAAAATGACAAATGAACTTAGTGTTACCTGGCGCTTGCCATAGAATGATTGACACAATCAGGAAAATTAAACGGCTATCACCGCTATAGCATTGCATCAAAATTATTTTTTACAGTGCTGTATGACCCGTAACATGAATATCGATAATTTAATAACATTAACTAACTATTCGTGAGCATATAAGTTTCTAGCTTAAAATCACATTAGTTAAATATAGTGGTTATTTTTGATTGTGCAATCCAACGATAGTTATACCTGAGGGAGAATCAGCCATTGAAGTAGCGTAAAGGGCCATCAGCTATATACAAAGTTTAGTGACAAATTGCAGCGATAAAATGGTATGCCTGATTACACAAGGCCGGACACTACAATCACTGACATGGCAGTTAAAAATAGTTAATTTACAGTAAGATACAACACAATGTCATCACCAGAATTATAGTTATTCGGTGATTGATATTACAAAAAGAGCATATCAGTGTGGTTAACTGGGGTGTTGCAACCTATTATTTCATAAAATCTTATTGCCATAATAAAAAACCCCAAAAAGGATTATATTTTAATATTGGATAGTATGCTCCAGGGACGGTAGCATTCTGCTAATGAGAAATCAGAAATAATCAAATCTGCTTATCTTAATTTAGCTAAAAAAATAATAATGGGATCCGATTGTGAACAAAGATTACTCCCCTTGTTTTATTAAACTCAACCATGTTTTTAATCCAAAAATCAGGGTATTTTGTTTTCCTTATGCCGGAGGTGGCAGCTCAACTTTTGTTGCTTTTGCCAGAAAAATCAGCGCAAACGTTGAATTTTTAGTTATTCAACCACCGGGTAAGGGAGCAAGATTCAAGGAAAAACCTTATGATAATATGAAGAGCCTGATTGAAGACTTATATGTTAATATTAAGCCACTATTGAATATACCATATATCTTTTTAGGACACAGTTTAGGCAGCCGGATAGCTTTTGAACTGTTAAGAAAAATCGATGCAGAATCATTACCATTACCCATTGAATTTATTGCCTCAGGTAGCAGAGGGCCACAAGTTTCTGCCATCCGAAAACCAATAAGTGCTCTGGAGGATAAAGAGTTTACTATTGCATTGCAGGAATTTGGGCGCGTTAATCAACAGATTATTGACAATGATGAATTACTCTCGCTGATCTTACCTGCCATAAAGGCTGATTTTAAAATATCAGAAGAGTATTACTATTCTGGTACAGCATCTTTTGCTTGCCCTCTAACGGTATTCGGCGGAACAAATGATGCTCTGGTAGCAGAGCAAGAACTCTATTCCTGGTTTGATTTTTTCGAGCAGGATAAAAAAGTCATCATTTTTGAAGGCAGCCACTTCTTTATTGATGATAATAATGACCCGGTTATTGATGCTGTATCAAATATCCTTGAATCGAAAATATCCAGGCGCTCATATACGCTCCTATCAAGTGCTTAACTCATGCTCTGTAAGAGAACAAATTCCTGGTCACATAATAGTCTATGCTTCTGGGAATGCGTTCTCTTGCCATCGTGATACAACTCGAAATCTATTGGGCATATCATAAGAAGCTCAAGATTATTTTTCAAATCACATGCACACTATCTATATTTTTGTGCTGGCACGAAAATAAATAAGCTATCCTTTTATTTTTCCTTTCAAAACAGAGGATTTAAAAGGTGAAAGAATAAAAAAATAATGTTAAACAGGCTATAATATTTATACTGGCGATTTTACTCAGATAATCATCATTGAATTGGGATTTTTCCTGATTGAAAGCTATGCCATTCCTGATGCGCTTTTAAATCCTGTTTCAATGATTGGAACGCAAAGCCTGCATATTGAGCCAAAAGTACCCTGGGAAAATATTTTGCGGCTGTTTATGGCTTATTTCTACAAGCGATCTTTTTTATTGCTATCGGATTAGTGGTTACACCATTCGTTCATCGTATACTGCATAGCTGGCATATTGATGAGGATGAGGGCGATGAAGACGAAAATAAGAAGAAATAATTCATAATTCTTACTTTATGCTGCGCCGTACCAGCAAATTATTGTGATAAATATGGCAATTACGACAAAGCGAAATAGCTCTTACTCAATCATATTGGTATAAAATTTCAAATAATCATCTCAGATATATAAGGCAGAATAATGAATAAAGGTAATTGCCTGTGTGGTGCAGTAGAAATAAAAACCAACCAAAGTATCGAAAATATCAATGCCTGCCACTGTGAAACATGCCAGAAATGGAATGGAGGCCCGTTTTTATCTGTAGATTGCAAAAACGATTTGCAAGTAACGAGTGGTAATGAAAATGTTTCAACCTATCCATCCTCAGAGTGGGCAGAGCGGGCTTTCTGTAAGAACTGTGGAACTCACCTCTTTTACCACCTGCATCAACCCAGTACTTATATTGTCCCAGTGGCACTATTTGAAAATAGTAACTCAGGAAAATTATCTACGCAGATCTATGTCGACAGCAAACCCGGCTATTACAACTTTGTTGAAAAAACACCAATGTTGACTGAACAAGATATTCTTAACTTATTTAAATAACCATTAGTATGAGGGGAAATTCCCCCTCATTGTATTTTTCAAGACAAATAAGTTTTATAACAAATACATCTCACAAAAGATAATTGCTTTTACATTTATTCTATTGATATGTAACAATTTTCTTTCTGTTTTACACTAATCCCCGTATAATATAGTCTTTATCAAGAACAATTTAATTTGACTTGGGCGTCAAAGTGATTCCATGTCGAATTATATTATAAAAATCATAAAGATAAATTCAGTGCTTCCATTGGATTTTCTTAATTTATCACTATTTTCAGTAGGAATTACGTTGGTGGAGAAGTTGTTTGATTAATGTTTTATTAGTTGATGATCACGAACTAGTTCGCATTGGCGTGAAAGGCATACTTGATGACGTGCGGGGAATTAAAGTTATAGGAGAAGCCAGTAGCGGAGAAGATGCCGTTAAATGGTGCAGGTCAAACAACACGGATGTCGTTATGATGGATATGGGAATGCCGGGAATAGGAGGCCTTGAAGCCGCGAAAAAGATCATCCGTTATTCACCGGATACCCGCGTAATTATGTTGACTATCCATACAGACAGTTACCTGCCGACAAAAGTTATGCAGGCCGGAGTCAGAGGGTATTTAAGTAAAGCAGCAACTCCTCAGGATATGATCAACGCTATCCGAACGGTTTATGCAGGGCAACGTTATATCTCTCCTGATATTGCCCAACAGATGGCACTCGATCAGCTATCCCCGCAAAAAGAGAACCCGCTGGATGAACTGTCTGAGCGAGAACTCCAGATCATGACAATGATAACTCAGGGTAAAAAGGTGAATGAGATATCGACGTTACTCAACCTCAGTCCGAAAACAGTAAATAGCTACCGCTATAGGATGTTTAACAAACTGAATATCAAGGGTGATGTAGAATTAACTCATATAGCAATACGCTGTGGTTTGCTTGATACACCCAATATGATAAATCATAGTGGATGATAAACAGTGATGGGCGGTAAATCGTGGCAGAGCAATTTGATTCAAAGGCATTCTTAAAAACAGTAACCAGTCAGCCAGGTGTTTATCGGATGTATGATACCACTGGTACAGTAATTTATGTCGGTAAGGCCAAAGATCTGAAAAAGCGGCTATCCAGCTATTTTCGTGCACAAGTTGGCAGCCGCAAAACAGAATCACTGGTGAAAAATATCTCTCAAATTGATGTCACCATAACTCATACAGAGACGGAAGCACTCCTACTTGAACACAACTACATCAAACTTTATCAGCCCCGTTACAATGTATTACTGCGGGACGATAAGTCTTACCCGTATATTTTCTTAAGTGGTGACATACACCCTCGTCTGGCCATATACCGTGGAGCCAAACATGCTAAGGGGGAATATTTTGGGCCATTTCCAAACTCCCATGCAGTACGTGACACATTAGCACTTTTGCAAAAATTATTTCCCATTCGCCAATGTGAAGACAGCGTATACCGCAATCGTTCCCGCCCCTGCCTGCAATACCAGATTGGCCGCTGCCTTGCCCCTTGTGTCAAAGGGTTTGTGACAGATGAAGAGTATCAACAACAGGCAGAATACGTCCGCCTGTTTCTGTCCGGCAAAGACCAGCAGGTACTGACCAAGCTGATTAAAAGAATGGAAGATGCAAGCAAGCAGCTTCACTTTGAAGACGCAGCCCGTTACCGTGATCAGATTCAAGCTGTCCGGCAAGTTACTGAACGGCAATTTGTCTCTGGTGGAGAGGATGATTTGGATGCTATCAGTGTTGCTTTTGACGCAGGCATGGCATGTGTACATGTTTTATTCATTCGTCAGGGCAAAATTTTGGGTAGCCGCAGTTACTATCCCAAAATCCCAATCGGTACTAAATTAGATGAAGTAGTACAAACTTTTCTTGGTCAGTTTTATCTTCAGGGCAGCCAGAACAGGACATTACCAACAGAGATCTTATTGGACTTTTCATTACCTGAGAAAGAATTACTGGAAAGCTCCCTTTCTTCCTTATCCGGCAGAAAAGTTCATATTCAACCGCGCCCAAGAGGTGACAGAGCCCGCTACCTTAAACTGGCACGCACCAATGCAGCCACTGCATTAGCCACTAAACTTTCCCAACAATCGACAATTCACCAACGCCTGGCTGCACTTGCTGAATTTGCAGGCATTAAAAAAATTCACAGAATGGAATGCTTCGACATCAGCCATACTATGGGTGAACAAACTGTTGCATCCTGTGTTGTATTTGATAGTAATGGCCCAGTACGTTCTGAATATCGTCGCTATAACATAACGGGAATAACAGCAGGAGATGACTATGCTGCGATGAATCAGGTCTTGCGTCGTCGATACAGCAAAGCGATTGATTCAGCCAAAATCCCTGACATTATTTTTATTGATGGCGGCAAAGGACAGCTAACGCAAGCAATAGAAGTTTTCCGTTCATTAAATGTCGAATGGGATAAAGAACATCCCAAACTGATTGGTGTAGCAAAAGGGAGTGACCGTAAAGCAGGTTTGGAGACTCTATTCTTCACAGCAGAAAGCGAAGGCATTGCTCTTCCTCCTGACTCACCGGCATTACACGTCATTCAACACATTCGTGATGAATCTCATCACCACGCTATAACAGGTCATCGTCAACGCCGGGAAAAAGTGAAGAAGACCAGCACACTGGAATCTATAGAAGGAATTGGGCCAAAACGTCGGCAAATGCTGTTAAAATATATGGGAGGATTACAGCCTTTACGCAACGCAAGTGTAGAAGAGATCGCAAAAGTACCTTCTATCTCTTATTCACTGGCAGAAAAAATCTATAATGCGTTGAAACACTAAGAGTATTGATGCACCATACTGATAAACTTTACATGGCCAGATAGTTACTAAGCATTATGCAATTAAATATTCCAACATGGCTTACCCTATTTCGTATTGCCTTAATCCCGTTCTTTGTTTTGGCGTTTTATCTGCCTTTTCAATGGGCACCGATGTTATGCGCCATCATCTTTATTATCGCTGCTGCAACAGATTGGTTTGATGGTTTTCTTGCCCGCTTATGGAAACAGACAACACGTTTTGGTGCATTTCTTGATCCAGTTGCAGATAAAGTAATGGTTGCTACCGCATTGGTACTGATAACTGAGCATTATCACTCTTGGTGGATAACATTACCGACAGCAACAATGATTGCACGAGAGATCATTATCTCTTCCCTTCGGGAATGGATGGCTGAATTAGGAAAACGCAGCAGTGTAGCAGTTTCCTGGATGGGAAAAGTCAAAACAACAGCGCAGATGGCTGCATTGGTTGCTTTATTATGGCGTCCTAATGTTGAATTAGAAGTCGGTGGATTCATCTTATTATACGCTGCTGCAATCTTAACATTCTGGTCAATGTTTCAATATTTGAGCGCCGCATGGTGTGATTTGCGTGAAACATGATCTAAACGACGCAAAAATCACCGAACGAACAAGTTTTATAAATAATTGTGTTGACTCATTTCGTGAAATAAGTAGAATGCAACGCATCGAACGGCACATGAGGTTTACGAAATAAGTTAAGTAAATCAAGCGGTTCGAAAGAAAAGCGGGAATAGCTCAGTTGGTAGAGCACAACCTTGCCAAGGTTGGGGTCGCGAGTTCGAGTCTCGTTTCCCGCTCCAGAAAAGGCGCGTTGGCAGAGTGGCCATGCAGCGGATTGCAAATCCGTCCACCTCGGTTCGACTCCGGGACGCGCCTCCAGATTCAGCCCAGGTGGTGAAATCGGTAGACACAAGGGATTTAAAATCCCTCGGCCTTAAGGCTGTGCGGGTTCAAGTCCCGCCCTGGGCACCAAATAAAAACTTTCTGGTAAAACAGTGAGTTAGGGAATAAAAAGAGCCACCGCAAGGTGGCTTTTTTCTTTGATAAAAATCACATTTCACTATTAGTTCACTATATCTTTTCACTATATTTTTTGACCTCCGGTTTAAGAACCCCATTCCCATTTCAAAACCCCAAAGCTGCTAAAAATCTCCATATTTATAAGAAACCCACTATCAGGGGCTATCGCCCCTGTCCTTACTTCGGCGGTTCCGGCCAGTGGATATCGGGGGCGGTGGAACAGTCTACGCGGTTGAGTAGCACACGGTATTTACGCCATGCCGTAAAGGCGGATTTCTCGGCCTCGATGGCCATGTCGAGGTCAATCGCGTCCTGTAATGGTGCGATAGCCATGTCTGCCTGCTGTCGCAGGAATGATTTTTGCTGTTCCGCTTGCCTGACCTGATCCGCCTGTAGTGCCAGTTTATCTGTTACCCACCGCTTACCCTCCCATTTATCGAATGGGGTAGCGGGTGCATCTGGGGTTGTGCCCAATGGATAATCACCCAGGTCTTCAACGACTTGTGCTATCCCCGTTTCAGTGTTATATACCGTTTCACCACGGTGATCAGCAACGTATTCCCACGCGGATAAATCAGCCGTTCGGCAAATCGCATAACCGGCCTTACTTTCACCCGGTGCATCCGCGCAAGAATGCGCCGGCAGCCCGACGCCGACCGGTAAGAATTCCACCGAGGTAGAAAAATATTCACGCGATTCGCTCGTGTAATTGTACACGGTGACATTACCCGCCACGATTGCGTTGAATTCGCTATTCAATACGGCTTGAGTCATTATATCGCCCTCACGATGTAGTTAAACGCGATGTTGCAGGGCGCAGTTTCGTTGCCCCCCTCTTCACTGATATAAAGGCCGCTGGAGCCTGCCGCAGCATAACTAACTGACGAGGCACTCTTTCGATATTCCTCATGAACAGCCGGCGTGTCGTGGCCGTTTCCGTAACCAAAAAGCAAGCTGTGGCTATGTTTTTTCAGCGTGTCGGCTGAAAACGATAATAAGGGGCGCCCGGCATCAATCAGTCCGTCATCACTCCATCCACGAATGAAAACGCCCCGCAAATCCGGCAACCTGAGTGAGGGGTAGACTTTTTCCAGCTCGGGGTATTGGCCGGCAACGAATGTGGAGCCGTTACATTTCAGCCATCCGGCCGGCGGGGTTTCTAAAGGCCACGGAACCGGCACCCCAACCGGCAGTACTGACCATGCCCCTAAAACAATGTCATCGATTCTGGGTTTATTCACGGGACTGTAAACCCGCTTTCCTCCGGCTTCATAAATGCCGTTTGCGGAGATATAGCCGAATGCATCGACATTGCCATTAACAACACCGCCCGTTTTCGGGTAGGCACCGACATTTTCCACAAAATGGGCTTTATTCTCAATGTCAGCGCCATTTGCGGATTTAGCCATCGCATCTTGCGCCTGTTTCACGGTTTTCTCTAACCCGATATTTCTCACAAACGCCGCTTTATCCGGGATATCCGCCCCGTTCTGCGCTTTGTCGAGGCGGCGGCTGGCGTTGTCGTTGGCGGCCTTCACCGCTTTAGGCGTGGCGGCTTGTGCTTCATTGGGGCTGTCTGTCGCATTATTAAGCTGCACGATACCTTTTTGTGTGATTGACGCTTCGTTTATATGGATATTCGAGGCCAAATCGTAAACGGCTTTGACCGCCTTAGATGTCGCAGCGACGTTCTCCGCGTTACTGTCTGTGGCATTACTCAATTTCGTAATACCGGCTGTGGTCAGTGACGCGGCAGGGACACTGGCGTTGATCGTTGTCCTTAGTGCATTGAGTAATCCAGCCTGTAGTGCCTGTAAGTTGCCATCATCCAGTACATCCTTATCTGTCGTCTCTGCAATAAACTGCGCCACCACCGTAGCGATGGCAGCGCTTTGCCGCCAGACTTTATTCAGTTCCTGCGACTTCGCCACCCCAGAACTGAACCCGTCTGTTCGGGCAGCCAGTTTGCTGTACTCGTCGTTGGTTAAGACGTTTGCCCCGTCTGCAATGCCAAAAGGCAGAAATTCATTTTTTGCCATAGTTTCCTCATAGTCTGACGGCCCAGCCACCGGTATCAAAACCCGCAACCACGTCATGTTGAATGTCAAAGCCAAACAGCCCGTCACAGGCTGAATTAATGTAATTATTTACGCGTACCGCTTCCGGCTTGATGTTCAGATAACCCTGCCGGATAACGGCTTTAATGACTTCCGGGATAGCGCCTCCGGTCATAAACACATCCATGGTCATATTTTGGTTATCTACGAAAAACAGCGTGGTTTTACTGTCCGGTAATATCCGCTGATAAATCCGTTCCAGCATGTCACCGGATCCGTCCCAGTGATTGGCTTCAATTTTTACCCGCAGCAAGGTACGGTAAGTTTCGTCATCCAGTTCGGTAAACCCGCTGTCACTGTCATATTTCCGTTTCCAGCTTCCCTGGTCGAATCCCACTGCCTCGGTATCCAGTGAAAAATACACCCCGACAATCGGCGTTTTCACATAGCGCGATAGCCCTATCCATTCCCCGACTGCATCCAGTTGTACACCAACAGCCTTGTCCAGCGAGAACGCGTCATTAAGATGCAGGGCGGCCTGTGCAATGTCTGAGAATATGCGGGTGATAAGATCAATATGGTTAACGAATTTCGGCGCGGTACGATGTTGCGGGGTGATGAGTGTTAAGTAGTCTCTCATGTCACCACCAGTTTGATGTTATCCGGCTGACAGGTCACTGCCTCGTTAAACCGGGTTTTCAGATTACCTGTCACCGCTGATCCCGCCGTGCGTCCGATGCGAATATCGGTAATATCATAGGTCTTACCCTCTTCATCACCGGGTAAGTTGGCCGGGGTAAACAGCTTGGTCAGATACACACTGTCCCCGATATGTATCGCGTTAATGTGTTCGGCCACTGCGTTTTTAATCCGGTCTCCTACCAGCGTGGTGTAGCCATCAAAAGGCATCAGGTGAATTTCAATAAAAACAGCCACATCCACCGGACGGGAAAAACGTATCGGATGGGGGATTTGGTGGCGGTCAGCCACTTTAATCACCGTGTCCCCGAACGTACCCCCACCGGGTGTTTTTTTTTAAGGCAATAGTCCTGGCGATAGTCATTGCATCCCCGCCATCTACAATAATGGCGATAGTATGGCCGGGTATGCCGTATTCATTCGTCTGCCCGGTGTCATTTTCAAACCCCCTTAAGCGGGAAACACCGGGTATCAGGCTGATCGCCCCTAACATCCCATCCAGTACGGTACGTGAGGGCAGCGCCACCGATTTACGCTGACGTATCCGCAGTTCGGCATCCGTCTCAATGGTACGTCCGGGTGTCGCCACAGAATGATTGATGACTTTCTGCCAGCCCCGTGTGGGTGTGCCTATCTCAGCAATATCCCCCACGGCTGCGGTAATAGATCCCTGAGTCTGGCAGGTAGCCGTGACGGTCGCTGTACCATGCGTGCCAATCGTGACCGTATCCGGCAACCGCCATGAATAACCCTGCACATCGCGCACCATGCCCTTTTTGATGACCGTACCGACCTGACCGATAAGCTCCACATCACAGACCGATTGGGTTGAACGGTGCCGCGACATGCCATTAATCGCGACATTGTTTGAGAGTGCCGCCCCTTCGCAGTTGACGGACTGAATGAGTTATAGGTGGCAATCAGCGCATTATTCGCGTCGTGAATCCCCATCGCGTAAATAGCAATCTGTTGTCCATCCTTGCTGTCTGGGCCAAGATACGCGTCTTCGCCGTAAATCTGGCGAAAATACCCGGTTAACTTCGTCAGTATCGTCGGATAATCAGGCGCAGTAATGCCGCTCGCGGTAATTCTGGCCGCCAGCCCTAAAGTATCGAAATTAAGCATAAGTTACCGTTCGTTGATGACTGTGGTTCTGCCGTAGCGGGTGTTAAGCGTGGCGGTCAGGGTGATTTTCCGGGTCGTGGGGTTCCGTGTGGCATCAAGAGCAATAATTTCTGTCACCCCTTCAGTGCCTAAAATCCGCTCACGCAGCGCCATTGCACTGGTGTAGTTTTTTTCCAGTACGGCCTCCCGGTAGGGCGTCCCTTCCTCCACATCCAAAAACCAGTCCCCGCGCCATAAATCCAGCCGGGTCTTTACAGCCAGTGCGACGGCTTCCGGGGAATCAATCAGAAACGTGTTGTCGCCCTGACCGAAGCTGTAATCGCCGTCAATATCTTCCCGTCGATATCGCATTACTGCGGCCCTCCTGTGGTGCCCCCGCCTGTTTTAACGCCGCCGTGTGTGTGGTTCATCAGACTGATACCGCCTGCGGTGACATCATTTTTCACTTTCACCGGACCATTCATTGTTGCTTCACCCCCATTGGAACCCATACCTTGTGACAGGTTGCCGTTGAGTTCAATCTCAGGAGAGTTTATTTCAGTTCCTCCTCCTGCATTGACGATAAATTTACCCGGAGTGTTAAGCGTGATGTTATGGCTACCCGGCGTAAGTTCTATATAAGCCTCACCATCATCCGTGCGCAGCTGGGCGGAATGGGTACTGATACCGCTAATTTTCTGTGCCTGTGATTGCGGGCCAACTATCGCAAAGCCATCTGATAAGTGATGCTGGCGCGGGTCTACCGGCTCCTGTATGCCGCCGTTCTGCCACCAGTAATCAATGCAGCGGTCAGCAAAAATCACCAGGCATTCATCACCCGGCTGAATAGGAAACGTCAGCGTCACCCCGCCACCGCGTGGGAAAATCACCGGCACATCCACCAGCAAAGGTAATGCGACTGATTCCGCTTCCCCCTGGCTGTTGGTAACTTTTCCGCGTATTGCAGGCTGCGCCGTCACCGTGATGGCTTCAGGATTAAAAGACTGGATAATGCACGGCACGGACACATATAAGCCTGAACTAATCGCCTCCTGTATCATCAGGAACGGCGTTTCAGGCTGGTTAAGACGTTCAAAGTTAGTGATCATTGTCGGACATCCTTCGATAGTGCGGCCTGAGTCATTAAGGTCTGGTCTGATTTCGCCACACAAATCAGCTCCATGTAGTACATCTTTTCACGGGTATCCCCGAAGTAACTGACGTTGATCACCACGTAATCCCCGTCAGCATCGGTTGCAGCGGGAATTTCTATAGCCTCGTTACCCGATGCAATCGCCCCGGTGGATTTCCCGGCTTCATTAATCGAAGCGTTATCTAACCGGATTAAGGTCCCCGGCCGAATCCTGGGGTTAATCAGACACTTCACGTTAATCCCCGCGCCGATGGTCTGCTCCGGCATTCCGATGAGTCCGGTCTTATAATTCAGCACAATCGCTTCGGTCAGATAGGTTTTCTTCGGGATAATATGGCACTGACCATCTTCATAGCGCCATTCAGCATTGTTCTGTCTGGCTAAAATATGCATTTCATCGCGGTGCATACCAAAGAACACCTTACCCCGTGGGGCCACGTTTAACTGAAACTCCGGGCGCATCCCGAACGTTATCCCGTACTTTTCAATCTCCCGCATCATCAACCGGTCAACGTCCTGCTGGGTGTAACCGGCTGAGATAGTGATATTGACCGTCGCATCATTGTACGCCTGGTCACCGTCGCCAGCCTGTATCACCACGTACGTATCCGTCGGACTGTCACGCCCGGTGTAGGTGTACTGGATTTGCCCGGCGAAGATTTGGCCTGAATGGTCTTTATATCTTGCCGAGAACTTTATAATCCTGTATTCGTTCTTGCGGATCTTCTCCCGTGTCTCATTGTTCAGGTTGTAGATTTTGAAGATGCCGGTTGCCGGATAGGCAAAAGAAGGCCGGGTAATACTGAATTTGATTTTCAATTCGGAAAGGTCAATACCCTCACCTTTCTCATCAGCGACAATCAGCCTGCATTCGCGAAGCCATTGTTTTGACATAGTGACTCCAGAAATGAAAAACCCGCCGAAGCGGGTTATTATGAATTTGTGGCTTATCGTGTAATGCGCTCGCTGGCTACCTTATAAGCTTTCGAGTCTTCTCTTTTGCTTACTGCGATTACCCAGATCACAATCTCTTCATCTATCACCTGATAGACAAGGCGAAATCCAGAAGAGCGAAGTTTGATTTTAAAGCAGCCTGCTAAATCGCCGTGTAATCTGGCTGACTCGATATAGGGGTTATCCTGTAGTTTACGTAGCTTCTTTTTGAACTGCTCACGGACACTGTTATCCAGTTTTTGCCATTCTTTTAGCGCACGCTCGTCAAACTCAATGTTAAATTTCATCAAGATTTACCCGAATTCGTTTAACGGGGTTTTTCAGGCGATCACGTACCACCTCCAGAATGTCCTCATCTTCATCATGTTCTGCGACCATCAGGGATATCTCAGCGAACGGTAGCTTTTCATTTTCTGCCACATAGCGCAGAAAAAGGCGCAACGCGTCGGAAGGGGATAAGTTCAGTTTATCAAATGCACGATACGCATTCTTCTTAAGTTCTTCATCCACTCTTATCTGAATTGTGCTCATAGTCTCACCATATGTAATTACACTTGTATTACATTGTACATTATTGCATCTATGGTGCAATGAGTTTTTACAAAAGTTTAGGTTCATCCCCGCACGCGCAGGGAACTTCCTTATAATCACCAAAAAAAAGCCCCATTACAGGGGCTTCTTTCACTAGCTTAAAGACTGAGACGGCCAGTTTCATTTAGGCTTTTTTGGTGAACCCTAGCCATACCAGCCCAGTGAGAAAACATTATTTCATCCCTAAGGATGGACTGACTGGCAGTTATTTTCCATGCTAGCTTTGATATGTTAGGATCTCTTGCCGTTTCTACCCAATCCTTAACTCCTGCAATAATTGCTCTCTTACACGCATTATCTATATCCACCCTTGTATATGCAGACACTTTTTCACATGACTTAGCTTGCTTAATCACCGTATTTTTATACATATATGGGTAGAAAAACAAGGGACGACCGTAAATCGTGGGGTTTCCGTACTTCTCAGTTTTATTGCCATCCCGGTCTCTAATATTATATTCTTCTAATTTAGCGTTGTTCAGTAACGCAATAGCGGCATTCACATACTCGTCGTTACTGTATGAAAATTCAATCGGTTGGGTATCTGGCAGTTTTGAGTTTTCCTCTATTTCCTGATTTTTCATCTCCATCAATCCAGTAACAAGATTATTCATCACCGGTATGATTTTTTCAGGATCATAATATATGGATTTAAATTTTTTATTGTCAGCCTTGTATGATTCAAGGAAATCCTGATTCCTCTTTTCCCTCATCTTTGACGCACCGGATTTAAGTAACCTTAGAACACAAGACGCCTCTCCCGTACATCCTGAATATAGGTTACTGAGTTTAATCAAGTAATACATACTATATAACCCCAAAGAAGCCTTTTGGGGGAAAGGAATTTCTTCGTTACCTGTAATGAGGTTAGCAATATCATAACGGGTAATTTCATCACCTTTTAATTTCACCTTACCCCAATCTATTAATGATTTTCCTCCTGAAGCATGGGTATCTTTATCTTCATTAAATATCGTAGCTACGGCTATCAGCGCATCTATATCCCTGCTATCTAAAGCTACTGGTCTTTCTATTTCTGGAGGGTTAAGTAACGTGCAACTGGAAATAAGCAGAAAAATTAAACAAAAAATAACATTCTTCAATTTAATAACCTCGCGTATTAACGATTTAATTCACAAAGTATAACCTGTTATCGTTTACTAAATCACCTTCGGCTACTTCCTTGTGGGGGTTATTGCAATAAAAAACCAACGCCCCATTAAATCCCAAATACCGATGCTGTTCCAAGATATCCACCCCAAAAACCAGCGGCAGCCCTGTCACAATTGGTTCGCTATTAGGGTGCATAATATCTAACACCCAGCCGGCACAATCTCGCCACTGTAACCGTATCTGGTAATTAATGCCACCTAGCTGTATATCGAATTGCTGGTTTACAGGTTGTAAGGGAATTTCGACCATATTCATTAGAAAATCTCCAAAATTCCATCTATAAAGCGTTTTAGTGCCGTGTCGTTGTTTTTGGGTACGACTGGCGTCTTGGTTCCTTTATCAACCACGGGGCCAGTATCCAGCGGGGCTTTCATTCTCTCTGGTGGTGCGGTAACCCCTTTAACCGTCTGTGTTTCGACAATTATCACCTCACGCAGGGTTAAAGTAACCATCAGGACGTTTTCAGACGTTTTATCCGTGGTGACTTCAATGGCACGGATCAGCATATTTTTATACTGGCGCTTGCCCGTGGTGACATTGAACGGTTTCTTTGAGGCTTTCAGTGCCAGCAATTGCTGGTAAACTTCTTTAGGGCTTTTTCCCAGTGATGCCCCTGTTCCCAGATCAAATATATCAATCAGCGAACCGCCTCCAGCAAATCCCAGTTCCATTGTCACCTCAGACGGTCTGTCATAGGCGTGGTCACTGATAGCGGCTCCTAATTGTACCGGGTGCTCGGTAATTTCGGTCGAGTCCTGGTGTTTTTCCGAAATAACGACACTCGGCACAATCATCTCTATTTTTCTCGTCCCCTGAGAAAACAACATCGATAAGATATCCATTAGCTCACCTTAGTTTGTAGGTTACGTGCCAATATTGCGTTACTGCGCTGTACCGCACCCTCTGTTAATGTCGCCGCTTCATGCGGTGATTGAACGCCGGATATGTTAATCGTAAGATTTTGCTCAAAACTCATTTGATTCTGTGCCAGTGACTCGGCTTTACGCAGGTACTCCGGCGTGTAACTGGAAGAAGTCATCATGTTGTTGATATTGGCTTCGGCGTTATCGAACATTCGAGGGTCAAAGTTAAGAACGCTGTTTTTGGTGAGTGATTTTGTTGAGTCTGGTTTACCTGCAATGGCTGACATAACCAATCGTTTAGAGTAAGGAAACACTTTGCTTTCCACTATGCCCATTGCGTTCATTAACGCATACATAATGTCATGGTTGTTTAAATCTAAATAATCTCGCCTGCCTACACCCATCATTTTCGATACTCTCTGGATATATGCCTCGGTATTGTTCTTATCTTTCCCACCCGCTGGTGCCCATGTGGATATAATATCCTCAATCGTTTGCAATAACTTTCCAGTGGTTTTTCCATTGAAATATCTGCGTAATTGCCATGCGGTTTTGGCAAGCCCTTCGTACGCAGTAGCAAATTTTGCGAATCTCGGCGTTGCATGATTTTCAAGAACAGCACCTTTCTGCCCTGCATAATCCATGTTTAATGGGTTATTATTTCGAATACCGCGTACATTTGTATTTGAAGATGATGCTTTAGCGCTCCCCATAAACCAACCGGTAATATCATCCCATGTTAGGAAAGGCTTTTCATTGGCGCGCTTTTCTTTCAGTTTTCTATCCAATACCTTTACGGGATCTTCCCCGGTTTTCTCTGCTTCCTGTTGCACTTCTTGCATTAATTGCTCTCTTCCTTGCTCGGCTTGGGCGACTAGATTCAGTGCTCCTCCCATCGGGCCACCGAATTTACCCATTTCCGGCAACTTCACTTTACTGGCCGCAGCAGAAAATACGCCCAGTACACCCAAGACTTTTTTCAGCCACTTAGTACCCAGAAATATCGCAAAGCCCCAGAAGACATTTTCCCAGCCGCCGACCGCATCCTTGATTTGCAGTACCCAGTCTTTAATTTGCTTAAGGCCTTCCCCCAATTGCTTCAGGGGGCCTTCCCACTGACTCCAGTCAATCAGGCTCTTACCGCCTTCCTGCCAGGTCTTATAATCGTCATACAACAGGAATAAGGCCGCCAGCAAGGTTGTGATAATACCGACAGGTGAGGTCAGGAACTTCGTATTCAGCGCCCACCACGCCGCCGCAACCAGACCAAACATTTTAATCAGTTCCTGACTGCCTTTGTCTAACTGCTGCCACCAGCCGATTAAATCCTGTATCCCTTGCGCGCCCCGGTAAACCATTTGCCCCAGCACTTCGGACATTGTCAGGATCGCTTTCGCCACCGACATGATGACTTTTTCAATCGTGGGCCAGTTGTCCAGTATCAGTCTGGTGAATTTCTCTACACTCGGTGTCAGTATCCGGGCCAGTTCACCACCGATCTTGTCTTTTGCGGAGCCTGTCACCAGCTTAAGCTGGGTAAACTGGGTCATAAAATCGTTGGCGTGTTTGGCCGCCACAGCCGGGTTATAACCCAGTTGTTTGATTATCCGGTGGTAATCTGCCGCATAGCCGCCCATCCCCCGGCGCATAGCGAGCATCGTATTCTCGTCGATGCCCAGCATACTGGCGTACTGATTGGCCCGATAGGACGGCATCCCGGCTAACCGTTCGCCAACCAACGCGACTAACGAAGCGGTATCCCGCAGCTGTCCATTGGTATCACGGGTCTGGATCCCCATATTACGCAGGAAGCCTTCCCCGCCCGGATTGTTACGTAAGAACCGGGCCACATTCTCCAGTGAGGAATTTAAGCCCTCGACCGTGCCACCGGCCTGTGTCACGGCATACCCAAAGGCTTTAATCTGTTCAGCAGCCCCGCCTGTGCGCTGTGCCTGCCAGTACAGTTTATCCAGATGGGTGGCGACCTGCGCTGTAAAGCCCACCACCGCCAGCGCCGCCCCTTCCACCACGGAACCGAATTTTAAAACATTGGCGGTCACACCTGCTATTGTTGCACTGAATTTCTTCTCACCCGTTTTGTCTATGTCGAAGCCCAGTGAGATTAAAAATTCTTTAATCACATCTGCGTTAGTGTTGCTCATCTCTCCACCGTGCTATCAGGGCCTCGTTTTCGGCTTCCACATCCAGATACTCATTCATCAGGGCAATGTAGGCCAGATCAACACGACCATTTTCTAAGGACTCCGCCTGACACATCCCGTGACGGACCGGGCGCAGCAGAAAAAAGCGCCCGTTCGGTAATGTACTCAGTTCGAGGCTGGGTTGTCCGGGAATGACACGTCGCTCTCGGGCAGGGCGGGAAAAAAATTTCCCAGTGCATCCTCAATCACCTGACCGACGATTTTCAGTAAATCCAGGCCGTTGATGTCATCAAACATCAGTTGCCCGCCGGCATACACGGCTGACCAGACGTCCCCGGCTTCCCGGCTGACGACCGAGAGACAGATATCGTTAATCTCATACCGGGATTCTTTACCCAGCGAACGAACCGCTTCCACCAGCGGGGTGATAAGATCCGCCATATCTTTCCACGCGAAGACCGGTTTACCTTCGTCATCCACGCTACCTGGCTTGAGATTCTCCCAAATCCCTTTGAGTGCCGGCACGACCGGAACTAACGCCACGGCTAAGTCCTGTTGCTGAAAGGCGTTCAATTTGCCTGCCCGGTATTTCTTACCGCTGATTTCAAATTCCATGTGTTCCCCCGTTAAAATGTGCCCAAGATGGTGTCGATTTTGCCGCAGTCAAACACCCAGCTATGAGTGTTACCAACTTTGGCGTTAGAAATGTCCGGGATTTTCTGGAACGCCACCGAGCGCGCCGCGATAGTATCCCCGGAGACCTTGTTACGAATGAGAATGGCGTTATTGCCCCACGTTGCTGACGAGAACTGTTGCGCGTTGTACATCATCATCAGTTTGGCGTTGGCGGGGGACGTTTTCAGGAGTGTCACCGTAAGCGTACCTCCCTTACCCGCGTGCAGCGAGTGCATGACTTCACCATCTGCCCCAATGGTCATGGTGTTTTTAGCTTCAATCATCGAGACTACGATCCCCTCTTCGGAGGTCGCTGCCCCATTCCCCAAATCGACCGACCCGCCCACCCCGGTTATCGTGGCGGACACGTCCATAAATGAATAGGTATTCGCCATCGGATCACCTGTTTACGTTAATAATGACATCGGCAAAATGCACTGCACCTGCCAGCTTAATGGCACACTGAATGACCGGGGCCTTGCGTTTTTCGCGCTCGGCCTGCACCTGCTCTACAATCGGCTGAGCGCAGGTGTAGTACCCTTTGGTCAGCATATCACCGCGATTGAGTGCCCCGAAGCTGTCACCTCCCCAAAGTCCCGGCGCAATCAGGCCATTGGTCACCCCCTGCGCCAGTGACTGCTCAACATTCATCAACAGTTGGGTAACGCCTTCATCGGTCTGGGGAATTTTGGTGGTTGAGGTGTACATCAGGTTATAGAGGTTGGTCTGCACATAGTTCTGTAACCAGTCCAGCCCGTGGCGCTCGTCAATAAACGTCCCGTTTGCCATCACCCCTTCCTGCACAATCGCAGTGTCGTTGTTGTAATGGACAAAGACGTTACCGTTTTTGGTTTTCAGTGCATTGGCCTGTGTTGCGGTCAGCAATTCGGCACTGATTGCCGGTTCCTGTTTAAATTTCAGGGTAATGGTGGTGTTATTGCCCTGAAAGTTGACCGTAAACATGCGGCCAAACAGAGACGCGATGGCATAAGGCTGTGCAGCGTATTGCCAAAGGGTGCGGCCCAGAAAAGCCCCCTTAAGTCGTGAACCCATATCCGTATCCACATCGGGGTCAAGGACATCGGTTTTCGTGACCGTGTGTCCGTAAATCCGGGCAACGGAGGCCGACTCAATATAGCGTGCGACTGTCAACACATCGCTGTCAGACAGACTATTGTCAGCAATCACCAGACCGTACCAGGCACCCGAGACTTCCCCCATGACCTTTACGGCTTGCGCAATGGTTTCCGGTTCGGTCGGGTCAATCGCGGTTGCCCCGGAGGCTGCATCCAGTTTCAGTAAGTCACCAATGTAAGTGCCGCTGTCCGCCCGGGTGAGATAGCCCAGTTTGCCTGACATTTGTAACGAAATCGTAAAACGGGAAGACACACTGTCCCAACGCACGGTGGCGTTTTTCAGTTTTTCCGCCACCCGTTCAGCGACGCCATTCAGGTTGGTTTCCTTGCTGAAATCGATACCGGTGATCGTGGTCTCTTTGCCATCCAGGGTCATTTTAAATGCACCGTCAGCAATCACCGTAAAACGGCTTATGGCCTGTTCAGACCGGTTCAGTACCGCACCGCGTAAAGCAGCCAGTACCTGTTCTTTCGCCCATCGCCCGATATACAGATCGACGGGTTGCGGTGACTGAGAATAATACAGTGCGGCCGCCTGATACTCCGGGGTATCCATGCTGAAGTCTGCGCCGACGCCTTCAATATCGGTGTAGTAACGCAGCCGTTCGTGCGTGTTAATCACGTCACTGGCCCCGACAATCAGCAACGAACCAAAATTCCGGCCCGATGCTGCACGGGGTGCCATGTTAATTTTGACATTAACAATGCTGGTAATGGGTAAGCCCTGCATAGGGGTTAATCTCCAAAGAATTTCACTGGTGCGTCTCTTAAGGCTTTAACACCATACCGACGCACAACCTTACGCCACAAGGTGACAGTCATGTCATAGCGACGTATCCACTGGTTATTGATAAGTTCAGGGAAAGCAACGATGCCGCTATGCTTTACCACAGACAGCCCTAATGTATTCAGTTCAGCGTTGTTCTGACTGAGACTGATACCCTCGCGGAAACGGGTGATATACCCTTGGCTGCGAGGGCCATAGAACGAGGCTGAACATTCAAACGCTTCATGCCGCCAGAGTTCACCGTGCTCAGGGGTCTGATTGGCATAAGCGGGATTATCATCGGCGGGCAGCGCAACAATACCGAACCCACACCAGTCTGAATCGGCGGGGGGTTGCGCTGTCTGAACCGATGTCCAGCGAGGTCGAACGCTACCGCTAGGTAGCCCAGAAACGATCCGCAACCACTGACTGAGTAACCGCTCTAATGCCTCATCGTAAACAGGTTCATTATCCGGTGTTAACCAGCCCGCCCGTTCTGAAGTGTTCATGAATTGCCTCCATCAAAAGGCAGCAATTCACAGTGCGCCTGTACAAAACCCGCCCCATATGACGTGTAAGAGTCCACGGACTTCACCAAGTATTCACGGTTCTGGTAGGTAACAATGTCACCTGCTCGCCCGGATTCCCCCGCTATCAGCCGTTCAGTGGTAATCACCAGGATCGTGCCCGTGACAGTTTGGCCTGACATCCGCATCTGGGCCTCTACCGATCGGTCAACCGTCACGACACCAGAAAAAGGCGTGACCGTATCGACTGTTGTAGGGAATCCATCATCATCAACTCCCACCACCCGGCGTTTTACCGTCAGTGAGGTATCGCAGAAATCCGGATCGAACACAATGTCAGTCACATCAAGTAAATCCATTATTCCCCCTTATTCCGAACCACATAAGTAATTGAGTGGCGATAAGCGCCTGTGTCGATCAGCGGCTTGGCATTGGCATTATTCGGCGTGCCTCCCTCCTGCCGGTTCTTCACCTCAGCTTTTGCCCCTTTACGACCACGCCTTGCACGCGCGGCAACTGTCAGATCTGCCAGTGGTTCAAAATCATGGATAGTCATGTATCGCTGAACGCCCTGAACTGCAATCTGGCCGGCCTTGTTCAGTGCTTTTTCTGCCTTGTCCTGTTTACCGTCCAACACCGATTCCGCCGCGATTTTTAATTGCTCCGTAGTTTTGTCTTCCACTGAGCGAACACCGGGACGAAGATGTGGACGGGATGGAATATTCTGCCTCGGCGATCTGAAGTGGCACACTGGCCCATGGGTTGCGTGCCATTGCGGACCAGGCGAAACCCGTTACGGTTGTCGTGCGCGTGGCGCAGGGCAAAACGGAAGCCGAAACCACCACCAACCTGATTGGCGGGGTCACCGACGAAGGCAAGAAAACCGGTATGCAGGCCCTGCTGGCCGCCCAAAGCCAGCTGGGCGTTAAACCGCGCATTCTCGGCGTACCGGGGCATGATAACCTGACGGTCGCCACCGCACTGGCGGGCATTGCCCAGCAACTGAAAGCGATGGCCTATGTCAGTGCCTACGGTTGCAAAACCGTGTCGCAGGCGATTAACTACCGTAAAAACTTTAACCAGCGTGAACTGATGCTGGTGTGGCCCGATTTTTTAAGCTGGGACAGCGTGACCAACCGCGAAGCGACGACCTATGCCACTGCCCGTGCATTGGGGCTGCGTGCCAGGATTGATGAAGAGAGCGGCTGGCATAAGACGCTGTCCAACGTCGGGGTCAATGGCGTGACCGGCCTGTCTGCCGATGTGTTCTGGGATTTGCAGGATGTGGCCACCGATGCCAACCTGCTCAACCAGAACGATGTTACCACCCTCATTCGCAAGAATGGCTTTCGCTTCTGGGGGTCGCGCACCTGCTCGGATGATAAACTGTTCCAGTTTGAAAGCTACACCCGCACCGCGCAGGTGCTGGCCGACACGATGGCCGAAGCCCATATGTGGGCGATTGATAAACCGCTCACGCCCTCACTGGTGCGTGACATTATCGAAGGCATCAATGCCAAGCTGCGCGAGCTGAAAGCCAACGGTTACCTGATTGACGGTCAATGCTGGTATGACGACACCGTCAACAGCAAGGACACCCTGAAAGCCGGCAAGCTCTATATCGATTATGACTATACCCCCATCCCGCCACTGGAAAACCTGCTGCTGCGCCAGCGCATCACTGACCAGTACCTGATGGATTTCGCCAACCGGATTAACAGCTAAGGAGTGCCCGATGGCCCTGCCACGCAAACTGAAATACCTCAACCTGTTTAACGACGGCCACAGTTATCTGGGTGTCGTGGAAGAACTGACCCTGCCGAAACTGGGCCGCAAACTGGAAGCCTACCGGGGCGGCGGCATGAACGGCGCGGCCCATGTCGATTTGGGGCTGGATGACGGCGCACTGGATGTGGAATTTACCCTGGGCGGCGTCGAAGCCCAGCTGTACAAGCAGTGGGGCATTGAAAAAGCCGACGGTATTCCGCTGCGCTTTAACGGCGCGTTCCAGCGGGATGATACCGGCGAGGTGATTGCGGTCGAAGTGGTGATGCGTGGACGTTTCGCCGAATTTGACCCCGGCAGCTACAAGCAGGGGAATAACCCCCAGACCAAGGTCAGCGCCAAAAACACCTACTTTAAACTGACGTGGGACGGCGAGGTGCTGATTGAAATCGACACTATCAATATGGTGGAAATGGTCGGCGGCGTTGACCGTCTCGAAGCCCACCGCCGCGCCATTGGCCTTTAACCCGACACCCTTGACAGGAATCTGAACCATGACTGAACAAACCCCCGTTACCCAGACCGAACACGCCACCGTCACACTGGAAGCGCCGATTGCCCGTGGCGCAACCACCATTAGCGAGGTGATTGTCCGCAAACCCAACAGTGGTGCCCTGCGTGGTGTCCGTTTGCAGGCGCTGATGGAAATGGACGTCGATTCCATGATGCTGGTACTGCCCCGCATCACCGCGCCCGCACTGACCAAAAATGACCTGTTGCTGATGGCCCCGGGCGACCTGATTAACCTGAGTGTCGAGGTGGTCAGTTTTTTGTTGCCGAAGTCGGTGAAAGCCGATTTCCCGACCCCTTAACCGTGGATGAACTGGTGGCGGACATTGCCACCGTGTTTCACTGGCCGCCGGCCGCCACAATAGCGATGTCCCTGCCCGAACTGCTTGAATGGCGTTACCGCGCCCTGACCCGGAGTGGTGCTGATGAGTGACCGACAATTACGCCTGCAAGTCGTTCTGGGCGCCGTAGATAAACTGACCCGCCCGTTTCAGGGCGCGTCCGACGCCAATAAACGGCTGGCCGAGACCCTTAAACAGTCCCGTCAGCAGCTGCGCGATCTCAATCAGCAGGCGAGCAAAATTGACGGTTTTCGCAAAACCAAACAGGCGCTGACCCGTGCGCAGGACGCCTACCGCAACGCCACCGACCGGGTGGCCGCCTTAAGCCAGGTCATCAATGCCAGTAGTAACCCGACACAGGCCCAGCGCCGGGAGCTGCAACAGGCGATGCGGGCCGCCGGTCAGCTGAAGGACAAAACCCAGAGCTTAAGCCAGTCGCTGCAACGCCAGCGTGATGTGCTGAGCGCCAGCGGTATCTCCACCCGTAATCTGGGTGACGCCCAGCGACAGCTGAACAGGGATATCAGCCGCACCACCCAGACCCTGCAACAACAGCAGCAGCAACTGGAACGGCTGAACCAGCAGCAACAACGCATGGCTGCCGCCAAAGCCCGCTATCAGCAGATGAAAGACGTGCGCAACCAGATGGCTGGCACTGGGGCGACAGCGATTGCCACCGGGGTGGGCGCACTTTACAGTGCCAAACGGGTGATGCTGCCAGGCTATGATTTTGAAACCGGCATGTCCAAAGTGCAGGCGTTAACGCGGCTGGATAAAAATGCCCCCGAACTGAAACAGTTGCGTGAACAGGCTCGCCATCTGGGGGCAACAACGGCATTTACCGCCAATCAGGTGGCGCAGGGACAGAGTTTCTATGCGATGGCCGGGTTTAAACCCGGCCAGATCCGCGCGGCGATGCCCGGTACACTGGCGATGTCATTGGCCGGGGATACCGATTTAGCCACCACGGCGGATATCGGCTCCAATATCCTGACCGGGTTTAAACTGAAATCCGATGACATGGGCCGCGTCAGTGATGTGTTAGTGGGGGCGTTTACCCGCTCCAATACCAACCTGTCGATGCTGGGCGAAACCATGAAGTATGTCGCCCCCGTGGCGGCCGGATTGGGCGTCGATATTGAAACCGCCGCTGCGGCGACAGGTAAACTGGGGGATGCCGGTATTCAGGGCAGTATGGCAGGTACTGCCCTGCGATCCATTCTGGGGCGACTGGCTGAGCCGCCCACCGCAGCCGCCAAGGCACTCAAGAAGCTGAGCATTCAAACCAAAGACGCGAAAGGTAACCTGCGTGCCCTGCCGGATATCCTGACCGAACTGAACGCCAAAACCGCCAAAATGGGCAATGCCCAGCGCGCCGGTATCTTTAAAGCGATTGCCGGGGAAGAGGCCTTTTCTGCCTTGTCAGTGCTGGCCGAACAGGCCGGTTCAGGGGCACTGCAAAAACTCACGCAGGAGCTGAAACAAGCGCAGGGGGAAGCCAAGAAGGTCGCGGATACCATGACTGACAATCTGGACGGTGACCTGAAAGCCCTGTCATCGGCCTGGGACGATCTCGGTATTCAAATCTTTGGCGGTGTGGACAGCCCGTTGCGCGGAATTGCCAAACGCATTACCCGCATTATCAGCAAAACAGGCGAATGGATGAAAGCCAATCCCGAACTGACCAAAACCTTAACAATGGTTGGAATTGGGTTAGGCGTGATATTAACCGTATTTGGGGCCATTACACTGGCACTGGCGGCCTTCTTGGGGCCGTTAGCTATGGTGAAATTTGGCCTGAGTATACTGGGCATCAAGGGGGCGGGCAGCCTGAAATTACTCGGCGGTGCGTTTAAAATACTGGCGGGGGTGATACGCGGGACGACCGCGCTCATGATGGCAAACCCGATTCTGGCGATCCTCGGCATGATTGCGCTGGCTGCCTGGCTCATTTACGACAACTGGGACACACTGGTGCCGTGGTTTAAAAAACTCTGGGCGAGCATTTCCAGTTACGTCTCTACCGCCTGGCAGAACATCAGGCAGACCCTCCTTAATAAATGGGAAGAAATCAAACAGGATACCCAAAACAAATGGGAGGGCATCAAAAAGGCCCTTGCCAATAAATGGGATGAGATTGTTGAAGACACCCAAAAACTGCCGGAAAAATTTAAGCAGTTCGGCACGGAGATCATCGACAAACTGATTGCCGGTATCAAAGACAAATGGCAAGCCCTGAAACAAAGCATCGCCAATCTGGGCACGGAAATTAAGGATGCCATCACCCCAGATTTTATGAAAACGCAGGCCGAAAAGCCGGAAGTGAAAAAAGCACTGGATGCCTACAATGCAGCCGCCCACCCGGCAGCCGGCTTTTTCGGTGCCTTTGACCGGGGCGGCACTATTCCGGCGGGAAAATTCGGACTGGTGGGCGAACATGGCCCGGAGCTGATTAACGGCCCGGCGCGGGTCACCAGCCGCCGGCAAACAGCGACACTGGCGCGCATGGCCGCCGCTGCCCTGTCGATGGGTGCGGCTTCCACCGTCAGTGCTCAACCGCTGCATCCCTACAGCCTGCCGGCTGCCCAGTATCAAAACGCCGGGGTTACGGTCATTAATCAGCCGCAACGCCCTGAACGCCCCGTGTATGAAATCCATATTCACGCCACATCATCACAATCCGAGCAGGATATTGCCCGCGCGGTGGCCCGTGAGCTGGATCGCCGTGAACACCAGCAACGCGCCCGTGCCCGCAGTGCCTATGCCGACCGAGAGGAGTTTTAATTATGATGGCCGCCCTTGGCTTATTTGTGTTTATGCTGAAAACCATCCCGTACCAGAGCCTGCAACACCAGCAATCGTGGCGCTATGGCTTCAATAACCGGATCGGTGCCCGCCCGGCTTTTCAGTTTATCGGGCCGGACAATGACACCATCACCTTATCAGGCTCGCTGTACCCGGAGATCACCGGTGGCCGCCTGTCCTTACTGGCGCTGCAACTGATGGCCGACAGCGGTAAGGCCTGGTCATTTCTGGACGGTCACGGCATGATTTACGGCATGTTTGTGATTGAAAGCCTTGATCAGACCAAAACTGAATTCTTTGCCGACGGAGCCGCGCGTAAAATTGACTTTACCGTCACCCTTAAGCGCGTGGATGAAAATCTGGGCGAGATGTTCGGGGATCTGAGCAACCAGTTAACTGAGATGAAAAACAGCGTGAGCGATAAACTCAGCGGAGTCTTCTCATGACGGGATTTTCCGTTCTGGACTGGGTGAGCGGCCAGCGCCAGACTCCGGTTTACGTGCTCAGTGCCGGTGATGAAAATATCAATACCCGTATCCAGAACCGGCTGATTGCCCTGACTCTGACAGATAACCGCGGCTTTGAGGCGGATCAGCTGGATATCGAACTGGACGACAGCGACGGCCTGCTGGCCTTGCCGCGCCGGGGCATGGCGCTGTCCCTGCATCTGGGCTGGGCAGGGGAAACCCTGCACCACAAGGGCCAGTTTATTATTGATGAAATTGAATACAGCGGCGCGCCGGATAAAATCACCCTGCGTGGCCGCAGTGCCGACTTTCGGGCGACGCTCAACCTCAGCCGTGAAATGTCGTATCACCAGAAAACCCTGAGTGACATCGTGCGTACCATTGCCCAGCGCAACAACCTGCAACCGGAAGTGGATAAGGCACTGGCAGCTGTCAGGCTGAGCCATATTGACCAGACACAGGAATCCGACGGCAGTTTTCTCACCCGGCTGGCCAGACAGGAAGGGGCGATTGCCACCGTCAAGAACGGCACCCTGTTGTTTATCCGGCAGGGACAAAATCAGGCCGCCAGTGGGCGCCCGTTACCACAGGTGAACCTGACTCGCCAGTCGGGGGATGGTTACCGGTTTTCACTGGCTGACCGTAGCGCCTATACCGGCGTCTCAGCCAGCTGGCTCAATACCCGTGAGCCACGGAAAAAAACACAGGTCACGGTGAATCGTAAACGGCGCAAAACCACGCCCCAAAAAAAGGAAGAAAAGCAGGGCGATTATCTGGCAGGCAGTGAGGGGAATGTGCTGGTGATGAAACACACCTACGCCAATAAAGCCAATGCCGAACGCGCCGCCAAAGCCGAATGGGAGAAAATCCAGCGCGGGGTGGCGTCGTTTTCGATTCAACTGGCCAAGGGCCGGCCGGAACTGTTCCCGGAAATGCCGGTCAGGGTCAGCGGCTTTAAACCGCAGATTGACGGCACAGACTGGACACTGGTCACCGTCACCCATACCTTAAATGACAGCGGATTAACCACCGCGTTAGAACTGGAAGTGAAAATCTCTGATGCTGACATGGGCGTCTGATCTGCTATAATCGCGCCATCGCCTAACATAGCTGGCGCTTTCCTGATAATTAGAGGTACTCACATTATGATGAGATGCCCCCTTTGCGGCCACGTCGCCCATACCCGCAGCAGCTTTGAACATACCACCGAAACCAAAGAACGTTACAATCAGTGCCAGAATATCAATTGTGGTTCCACATTCGTCAGCCATGAAACTTTTGTCCGTTGGGTGACTAAGCCGACTTTACTTGAGTTTGCTCCGCCACACCCTGCCCGTGGGCAACAAACGGTTATGTGCTTCGATAGCCCTTAAGATAATCAGCCCCTCATTTTGGGGCTTCTTGTATTGTCATTCTATCCATTCAAAGAGTTATCCGAATTTTACCCCATCATTAAGTTTGTTCTCTTTGAAAGCAACATTGCTGTTTTAGATTCCCGTGCTAATATGACAACACAAATGACAACATTTTTTGCAGCAGAGTGAACTAAGGGAGGATGAATGGAGACGATTCATTTTCGTATTGATGAAGAAACCAAGCGCTTAGCCATGCAAGCGGCTAAACGCCATCAGACAGACCTGACAAAGTTAATGAGACAAAAAGCCGAAGAATTGGCGAATGAAGAACGTGAGTATCAAAAAAATACCCATGCTTACTGGTTAGAAGCGGAAATTGAAAAAGCCATTGACCGATGTGAAAACGGGGCGGTTTATTTTATTGATGATGCTGAAAGTCAGCGCCGGATGGCTCTGCTGCGTAATAAGCTGAGCAGGGGATAAAGTGATAACGATTTCATGGGAAGAAACCGCGCAAACTGACCGGGAGCAAATTTATCTCTACTTCTTTGAGCAGGCAGGGCTGTTATTGGCTGATGAAATTGACGCAAAGTTCGTGGAAATGGCTGAACTTCTGAGAGTAACCCCGTATGCAGGCATAAAGGTTCGTAACAGCCCGGATGAGCGTTATAGAAAACTCGTAGTCCCTCATTTTCCCTTTATCGTGCTCTACCGTTACGATGAGGATATGGAAAATATAAAGATCCTCAGGATATTGCACACCGCCAGAAGAATAGCCGGGCTTTTCTGAGTAAAAAATTTCTTCCTGATTTTGAGGAAACCCCAGCCAGATAAAAACTGACAGGGGTTTTTGTTTATTTGGGTTGGTTAACTCAGCAAAGAATGGGTTTAAAACCTTTCGTGGCACTATCACTTTCCAGTTTACTGACGCGGAAAATTATTTTTGCATCGCCACTTCATCGCCATTTTTTGTTTTTACGGCTTAGTAATTGCGCTGAACAATAATTATTCACAAAGAATGCTTTTTTATTCACTGAAAATATTTTTAAAAAATAGAAAAGTCAGGCTTTAGCAGGGGGTAAAAAGCGGGATAAATGATATTGGATAAATAACCAGTGGTGCCGAGGTGCTGCCAATCTGTTGTCAATTTTGAATTTTCGTGCAATTTAAACCCAAGAAAAAAGCCACCCGAAGGTGGCTCTTTTTATTCCCTAACTCACTGTTTTATCAGTCAGTTTTAACTTGGTGCAGGGCGGGACTAGTAAGTTAAGTTAATCAATTGAATTAGTTGGATTTATTTTTACTTATTCATTTTATGCCCCTTTTTGTGCCCCTTGTTTCTTCTTGGCTATCTATTTGATTTTAAAAATTTTTTAGGGTAATAAAAACAACGCCTACAGCATATAGGTTCTGTTATGGTAGTAATTCAATATGTGATGCCTAGCTAATCGCAATTATCCTGTCAATTCTAATTTAACGATGTAATCGGTTCTGACTGTTTGTTCTAACCCACCTATATCCCATGCCAGTTAGAGCAAATGCTTATACATCTCCTGTTCATATCATTTTTATTTATAAAAAGTTATTCAAGATTTGAACGTAAATGTTAACATAGTTCGAAAACTGCATTATCAATGTAGATAAACTGTACTCACTGGAATAAAATTTATCAAAGTATCTAAATTATCTTCAAATACATAGAGGGTTTATTATAATCGCCCTTAAGAGGCAAAACTGGCTTCATAACCAAGATTGAATAAATAGCGATTTACAAAGTGTTTTGTATTAGCGATACAGACCACCACTAAAAACTACCAAAAAAGGTCGGATAATGTCAGAACTTACAGATAACCAGAAAAAAATTAAGCAAGAACTTGAAATTGCTAGACAAAATATCAAAACAGATGGGTACTCGATGTCTATTGGTGAGTTGATAAATTTATATAGAGATGAAGAGCTAAAACTGGATCCTGCTTTTCAACGCTTATTCAGATGGAATAACGAACAAAAAACGAAATTAATCGAATCAATTTTAATTGGAATTCCAATACCTGAAATATTCGTCGCACAAAAGAGTGATGGCACATGGCACGTCGTTGATGGAGTGCAAAGACTCTCTACACTTTTGCAACTCACAGGTAATCTACCAGATAAAGAAAAGCTTACTATGACATCATGTAAGTATATACCTTCTCTAGTTGGCAAAAAGTGGAATGACCTTCCTATTGAAACTCAACGTGAATTAAAAAGAACCAAACTAAAAATCAATATAATACTCACTCAAAATAGTGATGAAGCTCAATATGAATTATTTCAAAGATTGAATACAGGTGGCACATCTTTATCTGATCAGGAAGTCCGTAATTGTTTGATTCTTATGCTAAGTCCCGATTTTTTTGACGTCATAAATAATTTAAAAGAATATCCTAATTTTAAAGAATGTTTAAAACTTGAAGACCACCATTTTGAAAAAGAATATCATATGGAATTAATCCTCCGTATGTTCATTGGTTATTATAATAAAGTAAACTATAATAGTTATTCTCCGTTGAGCTATGTAATATTAAGTGAGTTTATAGATAAGGAAACTATAAATCTCATTCGGAATGCAGATGTTCATGAATTTTCAGAAGTATTCAGAAAAACATTCGATTTGTTAAAAAACTCATTGGAAAAAAAAATCATTTCTAAAATACTATCCAGAAAAGGATGAGTTTTCAGGGGCATTTAATGTGTCTATTTTTGAAATGTTGACTGTGGGAATTAGCTCTAATATTGATAAAATTGGAGACTTAGGTAAAACCCAACTAGAAGGCATGATAAAGAATTTATATAGAGAAAAAAGTATCCAAGAAGCTTTGGGGCGCGGGGTAAGAGCTATTATTCGTTTCCGCAGTACTACAGAAGTAGCCAGAACCTATTTTGGGGAGTAGCTATGGCTAAGCTCACAATAGAATCTTTCACTGATTTGATAAATGACGACTTGTTGTGGCGTAAAAAGGAAATTTCTGATCTCTTATTTTTACATAATGATGACAATAATTTATTAATATTAAAATCAGCCATTTTATTAATGTATTCTCATTGGGAAGGATATGTAAAAAACATATCAAAACAATATCTTATTCTGATATCAGATCTTAATTTAGAGCTAAGTAAATTGGGGTTTAATTTTGAGGCTATTGATCTTAAGGGAGATATTAAAATGTGCTTAAGCTCCAGCGATAGTCTAAATATTGTCAATGAAATTAATTTCTTAAATAAGATTTATGATAATAACGGAAAGAAATTCAAACTCTCATCTCAGTTCAAAAAAGGAAAAGACAAGTCCATTATTAATACGAGAGACAACCTAAATATTGAGATTTTCCAGTCATTTTTGAAGATCATTGGTATGTATGAGTTCAAACCTCTTCAGACTAGAATAGCCTATATTGATGAAAAGCTTCTAGGAAATAGAAATATTATTGCTCATGGTAATAAAATACATCCTAATTCAAACACGTTTGACGTGGATATTTTAGAAATAAAAAAATTAAGAGACTTCATGATATTGATAATGGAGTTTTTGAGAGATGAAATTATTTATTTTTCAGAACAAGAACTTTACCTTCACTCTAATCATAATAAAATAGAATTTCGCTCTGATTTTATAAACTCAAACCTCGAGAAGGCTATAAAATAAATTTATCCAGAAACTGAATAAATAAAATCCTCGCTGTTGCGAGGATTTTATTATATAGGAATGTCTTTAACTACACCTACAGTCAAATGCCTCATACGCACTCTATCATTTAAAAAGTCATTAGTAGATTTTGATTTCAATACTTTCATCAATGCCTTGCATTCCTCAAGCTCTCCACTTTTAGGTGTAATAACAATCATATGATTTTCTACGGCGACAAAGCCATTAACATTTATCAAAGTTGCCGCAGCACGATAATTATCGGATGGACTTGAGGTCCGTTTTACTACAACAAAAGGTGGTTTAAGAACTGTGCCTTTAAAGAGCCGCGTTTCGACAATATCATCAATATACCTCCAAGTTGGACAGTTTTTAGGATGAAAGTAAGGGTATTCATTCCCTTCTTCTGGATCTCTATACGCGACTAAAGGGCCAACTCTGACGTGATACTTATCTGATAATTTGACGTATTCGTCTAATTCTTTATGCCATCTAATAAAATGTTTTGGTTTATCCACTTTACTTCCAGAAAGCACAAACACATCTACGTCAGTTTTCAAATTGAATCGTCCCCAAACTTCACATTGAGCCTGAAGCGAATCATTAACAAACTCTCGAAATACACCATAGCGTGTACCTGAACGCAGAACATCAGGTAAGATAGCGCTAATTTGACATTTTTCCGGCAGAATGCGTAGGTATGTATCAAATATCACCCCTGCCGCATTCACTTTACCATTTTTCCAATAATCTCGACGAGGTGATGACCAGTCAGAGAAAGGAGGATTCATAATCGCATGAGTTACTTGTGATAATTCTTCGGAGGACAGCGTCATAGTATCTCGGCAAACAATATTGCTTAAAAGCAATAAAGCATCTTCAATACTGCAGTCTTTGTACACCCCTCGGTATAACACTTCAATTATTATCCTTAATTTCGTCGCCTCTACAAAAGACTCGTGGATATCATATCCCCAGAGAACCTTTCCCCATTTCGATAACGTTTGGGACAGTGTAGCCTCTACACTTAACTTACGAGAACAAGCGATTAACAAATTCCCCGCGCCACATGTAGGGTCTAAGACTACAGAGTCAAAAGTAATTGGTACCCTGAAAGAGTCAACAGTAACAGTTGCTAATTTTGAACCTGTAAAAAAACTACCAGCCTCACGCATGTCCTTAATTGATAAGCATTCTCTTAACACTGTATCTATTGAGTCAAGATCTACCATATCACTTAATATATTAAAATCACGAAAGTTTTCATCTAATTCTAGATACTTTCGAAGGCTGGTATTATGTAAGTTAAGTTGATTCATACACTCAAACTGCAGTTATTATTAATCTAAATATACCACAGAAGTAACACTATACCTATTCCTTATTCTCCTATAACTCACTGATATAAAAAGATAACATTTAAACAGATAATTATAATTACAAAATTAAACAATAGGTTAGCAATACGTGTTAGTCAAAATATTCTACGTATTATAGACTGATCTACATCATCAATATTGGACACAGCGTTAAACTAGTTTTCCATACGGAAGACAAACTTAAAGTTGCTAATTTAGCTTTTGGTAAAGATGATTTCTGTCTGATTCCGAGCTTTACGCTCAATAAGTTGACCGTTCATATCAAAATACCGACTAGGCCAGATTTCTGAAGGATGTATTCCGAGATAATTCGCAATTATCCACTCACCTTTAGGCCATGGCCTACTGAGAGTATTTGCTAGTGTAGATGAACTAAGCCCCGCTTCACGAGATACTGCCGCTAAGGTTGTACCGCGCTTACGTAATGCAGCAATAATATCGGCCTGATGCCAGTCATTTTTTTGAACATAGTTGTGATTCATTCCTGCTACCCCTTCCATTAATTAATATTGATGGTGGCGATTCAGACAGGGTTCGCAGTACCGGTGGTGTCCAACCGGCGAGGCCGAAGCCTCCCCCGCCTGAATCACCATTGAAAAGGTGATAGCAGACGCACTGGTAGAAACATCCTACCAGTGGGTGAAGTGGTCAACTAAAATTGGTCACGACCTTAGCGTTTTTCCAAAATAATCGCTCTGATTCATTGGGTGTTAATCCATTATTATACCAATGAGGACGAAGCTGGCTGTAATAGCCTGTTATATAATGGGTGATTGCGCGAAAAGCCTCTCCAAAATTGGGATACCCTTCTTCAGGCACCTATTCACTCTTTAAACTCCTGAAAAAGCGCTCCATAGGGCTATTATCCCAGCAGTTTCCCCGGCGGCTCAGACTTTGTTTAATACCATAACGCCCCAATGACTGCCGGAACGCTTTACTGGTATAGTGACTGCCCTGATCGCTGTGAAACATCACACCCCGTGGTCTCCCCCTTGATTCAAATGCCATTTCTAATGCTTTCTTTGTCAATTCAGCGTCCGGAGAGAACGACATGGCCCAGCCAATAGGCTTACGGGCAAACAGGTCGAGGACCACCGCCAAATAAGCCCAACGTTTGCCTGTCCAGATGTAGGTCACATCGCCACACCAAACCTGATTGGGCTCGATGACCGCGAACTGACGATCAAGAGAGTTCGGAATATCAACCGGTTCTTGCTCCCGATGCGAATAACGGTGTTTTTTCTGCTGGCGACTGACCAGTCCCATCTCAGCCATTAACTTTCCGGCCCGCCATCGGCCTAATGGGATGCCTTTTGCGGTTACTATGGCCGCGATGGTTCATGCACCGGCTGAACCCTTGCTCTCGTTAAAAGCTTCCCGAACCAGACTTTTTAATTTGACGTGTTCAGCATCCGGTGTTTTCTTCCGATGACGCCAGGCCTGATAGCTACTGCGATATACGCCGAACAGTTGACAAAGGAAAGCCACTGGATAAAGCACTCTGAATTGCTCGATTAACGAGAACTGTTCAGGTAGTCGGACATCAAGAGTGCTGAAGCCTTTTTTAAGACTTCATTTTCCATTTCAATCCGTTGCAGTTTCTTTTTTAATTCGCGAATTTCAATTTGCTCCGGCGTGATGGGCAGGGCTGTGGGGGCCTTGCCTTGCCGTTCCAGACTCAACTGACGAACCCAGCTCAGGGCTGATTTACTGACATTCATCGCTCTGGCAGCTTCTGCAATACTGTAGTTTTGGTCAAGCACTAATTGAGCTGACTCTAATTTGAATTCGGGGCTGAAACTTCTTTTCATTATGTCACCTGTTGAATTGTCGAAGTGAGAGTATCACCTCTATTACAGTGACCAAAATTAGTGTGCCACTTCAATCCTCACCTAGACCAATGCGTGATTGGAGGAGTATGTGATAAGAGACGTTAAATATAATTGTCTATTTAGGGGAACCTCTAAAAACTCTCAATACAAAAAATAAGGTCAATTTTGCACTTACCAATAAATGACCTTATTGTGTATGACTTTTTCTTGCTTTTTCAGGGGAAAAAATAAACTAACCGCTTTTTCATCACATACCGAAATTAAAAGGCATGAAGGCCGGATTTTCCAAAATAAACCAAACGTTGCAAATCATAACAGGTGGCCGTCAGAATCATCGCAAAATTGGCTCGCAGCTGGCCTACCGTTCGGATAAATTTTTCACCCATCTGAGAGAATGAGCCAAAGATATGTTCTACCCGTGCCCGGGTTTTCGCTATTTTCTTATTTCGGCCTTTCCGGCAGTCTGATAAGGGCTTATTGCGTGACGCTTGCCTCTGAATATGAACACGATAGCCCTGTTCCCAAAACGGCTTCAAAAAACTGGCTGTCATGGACAGCGGCGGTTCCTGTCGCGATATGACGGATCACTTGATATTTTGTATCGACATTAATGGTAAGTTTATAGCCAAAATAACTTTTACCGTGCTTTTTCGTCCAGGTTGCCCCGGTATTTTTCTGGCATCGTTTGTTTGCTGTCCAGTTATCCGGGGTTTTCCCCTGACGGATTTGTTCATTCTCTTCTTTCTTATTGTGCTGCTTAGGAACCGGAATCAACGTGGCATCAATGATTTGACCGCCTTGGGGAATGAATCCCTGTGCCGAAAGCTGATGCTTCGCCTCTTCAAACAACGCCCTGGCACCTTCCTGCCCAATCCGTTTTTCGAAATACCAAATCGTGTTGCGGTCTGGAATATTAATGACATCGGTCAATCAATTGATATTCCATCTTTTCATCGGAAAGATGATGGAAATGTTTCAGGATAATGATGCGAACCATCACCTCAGCCGGGAATGGCGGGCGTCCGCCTTTGGGAGAACTACTACGTGGCGCGACACGGTCTACGGTGTCAGCCCGTGCCGAGAAATCAACATACTTATCAAGAACAAGCAGCGGAGCACCTAATTCATCGATTTTTCGACGGTGATATTCGGATGCCAGCTTGTCTTTTTTTAAAGCAGAACGAGGCGGTATCATGACGGCGCTACCTTGCAGAGATGCATTGTGTCTGTATTTTACTCAATTTGGTGGCTGTGAAAAGTTTTTAGAGGTTCCCTAAGGTTTTAAAAACTCCATGCAGCATTTCGCGCTTATAGCAGTGCGGCTGCAAAGGGCTGGGTGTAACTCCCTGACGGGAGTGCCCTGATATGACCGCATCCCGTTTGCAAGACAGAAGTTATTGTGGCATTGAAGGTAGATTGCAGCTCTATATTCGTATATGAACTCCCGTTTATGTGCAAGACAAGTTCGTTGGGTGGCGGTCATAACTGCGTTCGTACATTCGGCTTCTGTGTTTGCAGGTTATTTTCTGCTGAGCCATGATGGATATGTGCCCACCTGCTCCTTATCGGCCTTAAGACCTTTATTCATTCTTGGTCGTCGGATATATCAGGTTTTGCAGGTGTCGGTTTGACCGATCTCCCATCTCATTTTTCCCGCGCAATTAGCAAGATCAATAAAGCTAAAAAAAGATTTCATTATTCTGTGATTATGACGTCACCCTGAATTTTTCTTCACCCGTTAATATCACCCACGATATTCTGGCGATCTTATTTGCCAGCGCGATAGCCACAATATTAACCGGACGACGCTGCATCAGCTTTTTTATCCACTCACCATAGTTATCATGCCTTCGGTTTATATGGTAAATCACTGCCTTGGCTCCCTGAACCAACAGCTTTCGTATATAACCATCACCCCGTTTCGTTATTCCCGCGAGTCTGGTTTTTCCACCACTGGAATATTGTTTGGGGGTTAACCCCAGCCAGGCAGCAAAGTGTCGACCATTTTTAAACAGACCAGGATCGCCAACGCGGCTGACAATGGCCGTGGCGATCACCGGCCCAATACCGGGAATGGTGGCTAACCGTTGACAGACCTCGTTCTCTTTGAAATACCTGTCAATCATTTCGTTAAGCTCACCGATCCACGCCTGTAAACAGGATAATTGTTCAAGATACATCATGCCCAGTTTTCTCAGGATAAGGGTTATCGCTGACTCACCGTCCTCGATAAACTCAAGGAGACCTTTTTTTAGCGAAGACAGCCCGGTCGGAAAGATAACACCTTCTTCTGAAAACAGACTGCGGATCTGATTTGATTTAGCGGTTCTTTCCTGAATAGCGCCTTCCCGCATTCGGTGCAATGACTGCAATGATTGCTGCTCAGCACTCTTTATGGGGACACAGTGAATATCCCGTCTTGTTACCGCCATACAGATCGCAGCAGCATCATTAGCCTCATTTTTTCCGCCAACAACAAAAGGTTTAACGTATTGGGTTGGCAACAAATGAACCGTGTGCCCCAGCTTTGTCAGTTCCCGTGCCCAATAATGTGCACTATGGCAGGCTTCAATCCCAATGAGTGCATGCTCTAGAGTCGTAAAAAACTTCAACACACTGTTTCGACGTAACTTCCGTTTAATCGTGGTGACACCACGGTGGTCTGTCCCATAAACCTGAAAAATATTTTTAGCAATATCCTCGAACGAGCTTGACGCTCTGGTGACCATTCAGGTTTAGCAAGTCACGGTCTCACCTTTCGTTGTCATCACGACTCTTGCCTCAGCAATCTTTCTGCATTCGTCTTTTTTAATTGAGTTGAAATGAATTTTTACCTGTAAAATACCTCAATAAGGCCTGACACTGACGTACTCTTTTTCATATTCCCGCTGATGAGCAATCAGTGCCCAGACCGTGCGAGCCAGTTTATTCGCCATCCCGACAATCGCAACACTAACCGGCCGTCGTTTTTTCAGTTCGCTTACCCACTGAGGTGGTGTTTTCGTGCATAACGTTGCGACTCTGGCGCCATGGATAAACAGCGTCCTTAGATACGGATCCCCACGTTTACTGATGCCCAGTAACTTAACTCGGCCCCTGTTCTTGTTTGCCGGGGAACCAAGCCCAGATAGGCGGAAAACGCCCGGCCTGATCGGAAAGCAGTGGGATCCCCCATCGTAGCGATGGCCGCTGTAGCAATCAGAACACCAACACTAGGAATTTTCATGATCCGCTGACAATCCGCATTCTGTTTTGCCCATTCAGTCAATTGTTTTTCCAGACGTTCAATTTCTTTATCAAGCTCACTCAGGCGATAATATTGCTCTTCAATCAGGCTGATCAGGAAGGGGGAGAGTGTTATCCTTAGCCGCTCAAGCACCTCGGGTATCGCTTTGTCTAACGATGCCCGCCCCTTATGCACTGTCTCACCAAATTCCAATAACAATCCATGCAATGCATTAATTTGTGCGGTTCTGAATTTCACTCACTGATTACGCATCCGGTGCACAGAAAGTATGGTTCGTTGTTCTTCATTTTTGATAGCGACGGGTTTACCCGGTTGCTGAACTGCCATCCAGATTGCCCTGGCATCCATGACATCGTTTTTGTTACCTAGACGAAAAGCTTTAACAAATTTGGTCTGAAGCAAATGAACTTCATGCCCTAACTTTTTCAGCTCCCGTGCCCAATAGTGGGCATCACCACACGCTTCCATACCAATCAGACAAGGCTCCCGGTTGCTGAAAAAAGTCAAAAAATCCCGTCGTCGTAGCTGTTTATCAATGATTTCACCGGTATATTCATCAACGAAATGAATTTGCATCAGATACTTTGCGATATCGACGCCAACAGGAGTCTATTTCATGAGTGGATCCTCCAGTTATCAGAAAGCAATAGGCTGCTCATTTAGGCACTATAAGGCCGGAAATCTGAGAGGATCCACACCTTACCTCTCAATTTCAGCATAGTACCGAGGGTTACGTGGTTGGGATGTGTTCATTACATTCCCTGTTTTTGCAACACTAATTTTGATTTATGATGGGCTTGCTTAAATCTATCCGGCGTCATATGAGCAAAGATGCCCGCGCCCCAATGAGTTCCGCGCCCGATGAACCTAAAAAAGTGTTCGGCTTCAATGTGCCATTTTTATGCTCAGGTTTTTCATCAGGCCGTTTGGCCGTTCATGTCATCAATAATCAGTCTTCGCAAAACCAAGATGGGTAACTATTTACATTAACAATACTGTCCCTGCTCAGGCAGGGAGATTACCTTTACCGCACGAACACGCTTTGTCGTGTTGTGATGGCCCAAGCTATCCGGGCCAGTTTGTTCGCCAGCGCACAAGCCACTACGCAGGAATGTTTTCTTGCCAGCTGTGTCCTGACCCAGTCAGCAAGCCTTCCTGATTGATGGTCTATCCGTTGGATAAAGACCCGGGCACACTGGACTAAGAGTCGTCGCAGGTTCTTGTTACCGCGCTTGCTTATTCCCAACAGCGTATTTTTGCCCCCGGTACTGTATTGTCGTGGAACTAGTCCTGTGGAGGCCGCAAAATCCCGGCTATGAGCATATTGTTGCCCGTCACCGAGTTGGGAGGATAAAACGCTGGCCGTAATCGGACCGATCCCTGGGATCGTTATCAGCCGCTGCCCCGTCTCATCACAACTCAGGGCTTTTTCCAATTCACCGTCAAGCTCAGTAATTTGTTCAACCAGATAGAAATCGTGAGTGTGTAACCGCATGAGTAACTGGATCAAATAGGGTGGGAGTACATTTTCAGCCAATACCGTTGAAAGCCGTTTTATCACCGCAGTCCCTGTAGGTAGACTAATACCAAATTCCAGTAAAAAAGCCTGCATCTGATTGGTCGTTTTTACTTTATCCCTGATCATCGATTCTCTCACCCGATGTAATGCACGTATTGTCTGTTGAGTTTCTGTTCGGGGCCGGGCAAAGCGCATAGAAGGACGTGAGGCAGCTTCACAGATGGCCTCAGCGTCAACAAAATCATTTTTATTGCTTTTAACGAAAGGTCGGACAAATTGAGGTGAAATTAATTTCGTGTCATGGCCTAAATCAGCTATCCGTCTTGCCATGAAATGTGCGCCAGCACAGATATACTCAACCCCATCATTGTATTCAGAAAATCATTGGCTTTGGTGTGAGTGTTTATAGTAATAAGATGGCGAAAGGGCGTAAAAAACGCCCCTAATAAAGTTACCCCTGTAAACTCGGTATCCAGCTAGTACAAGTGTTCTTATTCTATCCTGTACCATCCCATCAATATAATATAATTATTGGTAATATCGATGGCTTCTCCTTTACCTGTGTTTGATGTTGTGCCTGATACTGCGTGACTATGACTGCCAATATCAACATCGTGTTGGTGATTTCCTTCCGTGCTGGTGTTAAATTTATAATTATCCCAGTCTGAGTGGCCAGAACCATAATTATTATCCGTATCATCATAATAACCATAACGATCGTTCTTTGATTCTCCCCAACCACTATCATGGTAATGAGCACCGGCACTATTTGTTGTTTTTGTTCCATAATCAAATACATCAGTTGTGGCGGAGAATGAGTGATTATGAGGGGGGATCTGTGCATCGGTTAGTGTGATAGCGTCTTTTCCTCCTGTTGATAAAACATTTGAACCCAACCTGATGGTTTTATTCTCACCAATATATTTCCAAACTGTGTTGGGGAATAGAAGGTTTGGGTCTTTACTTTGAGCGAACAATGCAACAATCCCAATGGGGTAGAGTATATCAATTGTGACAGCATGCTTTGCGCGTTCTAACGCTAATTCATCTTCTGTTAGCGCTTTTATTTTGTGCTTGTTATCTTGAATGCTCATATTGGTTCCTCATGAATTAACAACATTGATTGCTAATTAAGCCAAAACATGTATTGAAAATTTTTCTGGCAATATGAGGCGGGATACTTCTCCGCCTGTGAACATCAATAAAATCGGTTCATCAAAACAGGAGAATGAGTTCTGTTGGTTGCTTTATAGATTTGGCTATTTGTATGTTTGTGATGTTAAGGATGACACAGAATGGCTGGAAGGACATTAATAAAATCTATACCTCTGTCGTCGATGAAATTTGCATCATTTTATATAACTCATCGTAAGTCTATACCAATAAACAACTAAAGCATCAGTACAAGTATAGGTGTTATGTTTCTGAGCTTTACTACTCAGACAAAAACATAATTTTTCTAAATTCTTATTATTTAACAGAGGAAGGAGAAAAGTGCTGCTGCCAATTTTGCTGCCATTATATTAGGAATGGATGTTAGGAAAATATTAGGAATGTGATTTTTATTGTCTAGTCCTAATATATGTTGACACTTATTTTACTCAACGCCTGAAGAGTGAATGGATCCCGTTGCTGGGATATCGGAGCACTGAGGAAGCCTATCGGTCGATCACAAGTTATATAACAGGCTATTACAGCCAACTTCGTCCCCATTGGTATAATAATGGGTTGACGCCGAATGAATCAGAAAGATTATTTTGGGAAAACTCCCATGTTGTGACCAATTTTCGTTGACCACAACACATCTCAAATGGTTCATAACGTGTATGGAGCATGGATGACCGAAAATAGTGATGACCAAGTCAAGCTGTTGAATGAAAGACTAGCAATTGCCCCACATATGCTCCAAGCTGTAAATAGAATTTAATTAATACTTATATTAATTAGTTAATCTATCAAACCTGCATATTCATCACTTCACGATACGCACTATCCAGCTTATTCTTGACCTGAATACCCATTTGCAACGAAATGCTTGCTTTCTGCATATTGACCATCACATCATTCAGTTCCACACCGGGTACACCTAGAGTGAAATCTTGTGCCTGTTTAACCGCATTCACGCGGTTTTGGTTTATTTTTTCTACCGCGGCGGTAAGCTGACTGGCAAATCCTCCCTTTACAGGCATAGGCTTAGCAATATTGGCTGCTTGTAATGCCTGCGCCTGCATTTGTTGTAGTACACCTTCAATTGCCTGAATTGACATAAAAACCTCGTGTTAAATCACCCTATTGATTATGTGATTAAATGCCATATTAGCCGTGGGCTGGTTGGCAGTTTTTCCAGACAGCCACCGTAACATAGCCCTTTCAATCTAAAGCGGGTAATTGAAGTAAAAATTAGAAGCTTATTGTGCCATTAAAAGATGTGTGAACAGCGAATAATGACGAGATTAATTATATCAATCGTTTTCAAGTTGCTTTGCAACGGCAAGTGGATGAGTTTTCAGCGGCATAATCAACCATGTCACTGGAGCAAACACCGCCAATCAAAGGGCATTTGAAAGACGACAGGTATACAAGAAAAGTTTTTTCGCTTGCGTATGGGGAGTCTGTTTTGTTACGCCACGCTTTTAGTATTTATGTTGACCAGCAAGGCAAGGATCGTCTATGAGTGCAGCAGCAACCGACGCTGAGAATCCACAGAAGGGTTTCAGCGCTATCATCAGTAGGATAAAAGCTGATCCAAAAGTTCCATTATTAGTTGCTGGCTCTGCTGCCATCGCTATTATCGTTGCCCTTTTTCTCTGGCTGCGCAGCCCTGATTATCGGGTGCTCTACAGCAATCTGAGTGATAAAGATGGCGGTGAGATCGTTACACAATTAACTCAAATGAATGTCCCTTACCGTTTTGCCGAAAACGGCTCTGCCATCATGATACCTACTGACAAGGTTCATGAGATCAGGCTGAAACTGGCACAACAAGGGTTACCAAAAGGCGGGGCCACAGGCTTTGAGTTGTTGGATAAAGAGAAGTTCGGCATCAGCCAGTTTAGTGAACAGGTTAATTATCAACGTGCACTGGAAGGAGAATTAGCACGTACCATTGAATCACTCGGCCCTGTCCAGAGTGCCCGTGTTCATCTGGCATTGCCAAAGCCGTCCCTGTTTGTGCGTGAGCAGAAATCACCCTCTGCTTCCGTCACAGTAGGGTTACTGCAAGGCCGTATTCTGGATGAAGGACAAATCAATGCCATTGTCCATATGGTGTCAAGTAGTGTTGCTGGTTTACCGCCAGGAAATGTCACCATTGTGGATCAGGCCGGGCGTCTGCTGACACAGTCCGATGCTAACGGACGTGATCTGAACACGACCCAGTTGAAGTACATACAGGAAGTTGAGAATCGCTTCCAACATCGCATTGAAACTATTCTGGCACCTGTCGTCGGTCGTAGCAATGTACATGCTCAAGTGACAGCGCAAATTGATTTTTCTCGCCGCGAAGAGACCGCAGAAGAGTATAAACCTAACCAGCCACCTAATCAGGCTGCCGTTCGTTCAAAACAGACCAGTTCAAGCGAACAAAGTGGTGGACCACTGGTTGGTGGTGTTCCGGGGGCTTTGTCAAATCAACCGAGTGCTGCACCAAGTGCGCCGATTGAGAAGCCTAAAGCGAACACTAAAGGTGACGAAAAATCTGATCAAGGACGCAATGGCAATAACCGCTATGAGCGTATGATTAGCAACAATCGCAATAACCGTCATGACGAAACCATTAACTATGAAGTGGATCGCACCATTCGCCATACCCAGTTACAGGCTGGCGGTGTGGAGCGTCTCTCCGTTGCGGTTGTGGTTAATTATGCTACCGTTCAGGGAGAAAAGGGGCCGGAAACTCAGGCTCTGACGCCAGAACAGTTATCCCAGATTGAGGCATTAACCCGTGAAGCAATGGGTTTCTCTGCCGAACGTGGCGATAGTCTGAACGTCGTTAACACACCGTTCAACGACACATCCGAAGTGATAGAAACGCTGCCATTCTGGCAACATCCTGTCCTGCTGGAGAAATCATTAGAACTGGGTCGTTGGTTACTGTTAGCGCTGGTTGCATGGCTGCTATGGCGCAAGATGATCGTGCCACAACTTGCTAAGAAACGTGCAACAGAAAAAGCAGCCCTGGAAGCGCAGAAAAAACAGAGTAAGCAAAAAACTGAATCCAATGCTGAACTGGATGAAAAAATGCGCCGTCAGCTGGCTCGCCAACGTGTTAGTGCTGAGATCCAAAGCCAGCGTATCCGTGAACTTGCAGAAAAAGATCCTCGCGTAGTTGCGCTGGTGATCCGTCAATGGATGAGTAACGAACAATGAGCCTGACCGGAACAGAAAAAAGCGCCATCATGTTAATGACCCTGGGAGAAGATCAGGCAGCCGAGGTGTTTAAGCACCTGAATTCCCGGGAAGTTCAGCAATTGAGTATTGCGATGGCGGGGATGAGACAAATCTCCAATCAACAACTGGCAGAAGTACTGGCGGAATTTGAAGAAGATGCCGGACAGTACGCTGCTCTCAGTATCAATGCCAACGATTACCTGCGCAGCGTATTGGTGAAAGCGTTGGGTGAAGAACGTGCTTCCAGCCTGCTTGAGGATATTCTTGAGTCCCGTGATACCACAACGGGTATCGAAACCCTCAACTTTATGGAGCCTCAGATGGCAGCCGATATGATCCGTGATGAACATCCGCAGATCATTGCCACTATTCTGGTTCACCTGAACCGTGGTCAGGCGGCAGATATTCTCGCCATGTTTGATGATCGCCTGCGTAATGACGTCATGCTGCGTATTGCTACCTTTGGTGGTGTTCAGCCAGCCGCATTGGCTGAATTGACCGAAGTACTGAATAATCTGTTGGATGGCCAGAACCTGAAACGCAGCAAAATGGGGGGTATTCGTACTGCGGCTGAAATCATCAACCTGATGAAGAGTCAGCAGGAAGAAAGCGTTATCGAAGCTGTCCGTACCTATGACGGTGAACTGGCGCAGAAAATCATTGATGAAATGTTCCTGTTCGAAAACCTCATTGGTGTGGACGATCGCAGTATCCAGCGTCTATTGCAGGAAATTACAACCGATTCGCTGTTGATTGCATTGAAAGGCTGCGATCAAGCACTGCGCGATCACTTCCTCAACAATATGTCGCAGCGTGCTGCTGAAATTATGCGTGATGATTTGGCAACCCGTGGCCCGGTTCGTATGTCTCAAGTGGAAGCTGAACAGAAAGCCATTCTGCTTGTGGTTCGTCGTCTGGCAGAAAGCGGGGAAATGATCCTGAATGGCGGTGACGATACCTATGTCTGATAATTCGAATAACAGAAACTGGCAGCCCTGGCTGCCAGGTGAATTAACTCAGTGGGAAACCTTACAGGCAAAACTGGAATCGCTGGACAATGAACAGGAACTCAGCGAACAAGAACGACTGCAAGAACAGGCCAGGATACTGGACGAGTTGAAGAAACAAGCATGTCAGACTGGCCATGATCAGGGTTTTGCTGAAGGGCAATCCCGTGGATACGAACAGGGCATTGAGGAAGGACGGCAAGCCGGGTTTGAACAGGGATTACAGGAAGCCAGGGAGCAACAACAAGCAGTAATTGAACAATGGAAAGCGCTATTAACTGATTTTAACCATTCGCTGGATGGGTTGGATACCGTTATTGCTTCACGTCTGATGCAGCTTTCTCTGACTGCTGCTCACCACATTCTTGGGCAACCAGCAGTTTGTGATGGCACTGCTTTGCTCAATCAGATCCGTGAATTTATCCAGCAAGAGCCACTACTCAGTGGCAAACCACAATTGCGCGTTCATCCACAAAATATCCCACTGGTTGAACAACAGTTGGGTGAGATCCTGAAACTGCATGGCTGGCGCTTGATTGCTGATAATAAACTGCATCCGGGGGGCTGCAAAGTCAGCGCTGATGATGGCGATCTGGATGCCAGTCTGGCGACACGCTGGCATGCAATGTGCCGTCTGGCAGTATCAGGAGAATTGTGATGACGGCAAGACTTAGGCGCTGGCTGGCCACATTAGATTCAATGGAAAAACGTCTGGATAAGACGCCGAAAGTGCGTCGTTATGGGCGTTTGACCCGCGCCACGGGTTTGGTACTCGAAGCAACGGGTTTACATCTGCCTCTGGGGGCAACCTGTCTTATCGAACGGCAAAATGGCAATGCCATTGAAGAAGTTGAAAGTGAAGTCGTGGGCTTTCATGGCGAAAAATTGTTATTGATGCCTCTGGAAGAGTTGGAAGGCATTGTACCGGGAGCCCGTGTTTATGCCCGTTCTTACGGTACAGACGCTGGTGGAGGTCACCGTTTGCCATTAGGGCCAGAGTTACTCGGCAGAGTGTTGGATGGTGCAGGCCGTCCCCTTGATGGACTACCTGCCCCTGATACAGGCTACCGCGCTCCTCTGACTACTCCACCACTCAATCCCCTGCAACGCACTCCTATCCGTGACGTACTGGATGTTGGTGTTCGTGCTATCAACGCTTTGCTAACCGTTGGCCGTGGTCAGCGGATGGGATTATTTGCCGGTTCAGGCGTCGGTAAAAGTGTACTCCTTGGCATGATGGCTCGTTACACTCAGGCTGACGTTATCGTTGTTGGCCTGATTGGTGAACGTGGCCGGGAAGTTAAAGATTTCATCGAAAATATTTTGGGTGAAGAAGGATTGGCCCGTTCAGTCGTTGTCGCAGCACCCGCTGATATTTCTCCGTTACTGCGCATGCAGGGGGCTTCCTATGCTACTCGCATTGCTGAAGATTTTCGCGATCGCGGCAAGCACGTTTTACTGATTATGGATTCCCTTACCCGTTACAGCATGGCGCAACGTGAAATTGCACTGGCTATCGGTGAACCTCCGGCAACCAAGGGTTACCCCCCTTCAGTGTTTGCCAAATTGCCGGCACTGGTAGAGCGGGCGGGTAATGGCGTCAGTGATGGTGGCTCAATTACAGCCTTTTATACCGTTCTGACAGAGGGTGATGATCAACAAGATCCGATTGCCGATTCTGCCCGTGCCATTCTGGACGGCCATATCGTACTGTCGCGGACATTGGCAGAATCCGGGCATTACCCTGCCATTGATATTGAAGCATCAATCAGTCGTGCCATGACTGCACTGATTGATAATACCCATTATCGGCGGGTACAGCAGTTCAAACAGCTACTTTCCAGCTACCAGCGTAACCGGGATCTGATTAATGTCGGTGCTTACGCTGCCGGTAGTGATCCTTTGTTGGACAGGGCGATTGAATTGTATCCGCATATGGCTCAGTTCCTGCGTCAAGACATTGAGGAACGCAGTGAGTTCGATGCAGCATGTACCCAACTGCAACAGCTATTACCGATCTAAGATGCTGAGGACATAAATGCAACGACACTCCCCTCTTATGACTCTGCGTGACCTTGCTCAGGACGCAGCAAAAAAAGCCGCAGTACAGCTTGCACAGATACGACAGAGTCATCAGCAAATGGAGCAGCAACTCGCAGCGTTAATGGATTATCAGGATGAATACCGTACACGTTTAAACACCACACTCAGCGGCGGCATGTCCAGCTCAACATGGCAAAACTATCAGCAGTTCATGAAAACGCTGGAAATGGCAATTGAACAACACAAATTACAGCTCAACCAATGGAAAAAACGGCTTGAGCAAGCCATGTCACAGTGGCAGGAAAAACAGCAGCGTCTGAATGCTTTCGACATTCTGCAACAGCGGGCAGAACACAATTTGAAGTTACACCAAGATCGCATGGAGCAAAAACAAATGGACGAGTACGCACAACGTGGTGCACAACGGAGAATGAAACAATGAATCTCACTCTTTTGCCTACTGATTTAACATCGACGGAAAAAATGGCAGGAAAAAGTCAGCAGACCCTGTCGGACAGTAACGAGTCTAAAGACAAGACACCGGAATTTGGACTGTTTCTCAATGCAGAGACGGACACTTTACAGAAAGCCTCTGTTCAGACCCGTTCTGCTCAAAGCAATTCGGCTAAAACCAATTCTGTTCAAAGTAATAAAGTCCGTGGAAATAGTGAGAATGGTGAGAAACGTTCCACTGATAACAAAATAGAAGGTGAATTAACCCCTTCATTAGTTGTCGTTGGCCAAACAACCATACAGGACAAATTTTCGGCATTACCTTCAACATCAGCTTCAACATCAGCTTCAATATCAGCGTCAACATCAGATAATGATGCAGAACTTACTTTACTGGACGATGAAGACCCTTTGTCTGCTGAAACGTTGATCAACACTATGCCTGTTCAACTGGCCGGATTAATCAGTCGCCAGTCAACCGGGGACAGTTCAGAAAATCCAGATGACTTGTCAGACATTGACAACAACATTGATGGCACCTTAGCTGGCAAAACAGCCAGGGGAGATATAGTGCTGGCGACTACAGAACCGGCAGAGCATACCGAAGATAAGGGTTTGGATGACGATATCCGCTCTTTTATCAGGCAAGATGCTGCCTCGATCAACAATGGGCAGACTTCAGCCAAAAACCGATCCGTATTGGCATCAACTAGCGAAAAAGTGAAATCCACTGCTAATAATACTGACCCGAATTCAATTCCATTAACGAGTGGCAAGGAGAATAGCGGGAAAAAGTTCGCGTTCATACAAGGGGCATCAACATTAGCAACGGCTTCTACGGAGACTTTCTCTTCTGGAGCGCTACACACCTTGTTTGCTTCTCCCCACATTTCCGCGGGCCATCAAACAAACGGGCAATTTCAGTTAAATGGCACACCTGCGCCTTTACTGAGCGCCCATCCTGGCAGCGAAGAGTGGCAGCAGCAACTAAACCAACACGTGCTGTTTTTTAACCGTAATGGATTACAACAAGCTGAGTTACGCTTACACCCGCAAGAACTGGGGGCACTGCATATCCGCATGAATGTTGAAGACAATCAGGCACAATTACATTTTGTCTCTGCCCATCAACATGTCCGTGCCGCTTTAGAAGCAGCCCTGCCTAATCTTCGCCATGCGCTGGCAGAAAATGGCATCCAACTGGCTCAAAGCAGTGTAAGTAGTGATACATCAGGGAATTGGCAACAGGAACAGCCAGCAGATCCACAGCAACAGGCCAATACCAGAACCCATGCTGAAAGTAATGGAACACTAGCAGCAACACAAGCGCCAACAACTCATGAATCAACGATCAGAATTACTCCTCGACAACTCGCTTCAAGTCGGGGTGGCGTTGACATTTTCGCCTGATTATCTGCCTGATTTCATCATTTACGGCAATAAACTGTAAAAAAACGAAACAAGGCCGATAACAAACGCGTGAGTTAATGGTTTTTCCCACGTTTGTTCCTGCCATTGCCGGAACAAAGACGCGGGATAATTGATATTGAATTTGATGAATAAGGAGTTTCGCCACGGAATGCGCGGTATCTTATTCGTTACAGAAAACAGGAATTCGTCTGTCCATGTCTGATTATAGCTACGAGCGTAAACGCACAAATCCAATTTGGATGATACTGTTAATACTGATTGCTGTTCTAAGTACCGCCATCGGGGGATATAGCTGGTGGACAATGAAGCAATCCAGCAATAACAGTTCAGAAAAAGCCAAAGTCATTCATACTCCGGTATTCATGACATTGGAACCTTTCACCGTCAACCTGATCGACAACGAAGATCATTTTGATCGTGTTTTGTATGTCGGGGTGACATTACGTCTGTCCGATGAAACAACTCGTCAGCGCTTCCATGATTATCTGCCAGAAGTTCGTAGCCGTATGCTGCTGTTACTATCCCGCCAGAAATCGACTGATCTGGCGAAAAATGACGGCAAAGTACGTTTAGTGGGAGATATTAAACAGACACTGAGCCCGACACTGATACCCGGTGAACCTGATCAGGTAATCACCGATGTATTGTTTACTACGTTTATTCTGCGATAATCACGATGAGTGACAATATTCTTTCACAGGCAGAGATCGATGCTCTGCTCAATGGTGACAGTGCAGCTGCGGATGATGCAGAACAAATCGCGTCATCCGTGGAGAGTGAGGTTCGCCCTTACGATCCCAATACACAACGCCGTGTTGTACGTGAGCGTTTGCAGTCACTGGAAATCATCAATGCACGCTTTGCCCGCCAATTCAGGATGGGGTTGTTTAACATGTTGCGCCGCAGTCCGGATATTACCGTCGGTGCCATTAAGATCCAGCCTTATCTTGAGTTTGCCCGCAATTTGGCCGTGCCGACTAACCTCAATCTGGTTCACCTGAAACCATTGAGAGGAACCGCACTGTTCGCTTTTGAACCTAATCTGGTTTATATCGCTGTTGATAACCTGTTTGGTGGTGATGGCCGTTTCCCGACGAAAGTGGAAGGCCGTGAATTCACCTATACCGAGCAGCGTATTATCAACCGGATGCTGAAACTGGCGCTGGATGCCTATCGCGACGCATGGGATTCTATCTTTAAACTTGAAGTGGAATACGTGCGTTCCGAGATGCAGGTGAAATTCACCAATATCACGACATCACCCAACGATATCGTGGTAACCACGCCATTCCAGGTGGAGATTGGCGACCTGTGCGGGGAATTCAACATCTGTATTCCATTCGCCATGATCGAACCTCTGCGTGAACTCCTGACCAATCCTCCGGTGGAAAATGTGCGTCAGGAAGATGGACAGTGGCGTGAAAGTCTGGTGAAACAAGTTCAGAACTCAGAGCTGGAACTGGTGGCGAATTTTGTTGATATCCCCCTGCGCCTGTCAAAAATTCTCCAACTGAAAAGTGGCGATGTTTTACCGATTGAAAAACCTGAACGTCTCATCGTTCACGTTGATGGTGTGCCAGTGCTCACCAGCCAATATGGAACACTCAACGGGCAGTACGCCCTGCGTGTTGAACACCTGATTAACCCTGTTTTAAATGCTCTGGATGAGGAAAAGCCCAATGAGTGATGCTAAACAACCCGCAGATACCAGATCGACTGAAGACTTGTGGGCAGAAGCGCTGGAACAACAGGCCGCACAGCAGACCTCTGACAGCGGCGCGTCAATCTTTGAGAGCCTTGAGCCACAGGATGCGCTCTCTCAGCTCTCCGATATTGACCTGATTATGGATATTCCCGTTAAGCTCTCCGTTGAACTAGGGCGCACTAAAATGACCATCAAACAACTGCTGAAACTGTCTCAGGGTTCAGTGGTATCACTTGATGGCCTTGCCGGTGAACCGCTGGATATCCTGATCAACGGCTATTTAATTGCACAAGGAGAAGTGGTTGTCGTATCTGACAAATATGGTATCCGTATCACGGATATCATCACGCCTTCTGAACGTATGCGTCGCTTGAGTCGTTAACCATGATGGCGAATCAGCCTGCCTTTCATGCTTCTTTTCAAAATGGTGCGGCATCTGATGCCGCACTGACTATTCCAATGACTAATACAAAAACGCTCAATGCCGGTGCTATGATGACCAGCGCAACAACAGCCAATACGTCAATAACCAATACATCAATAATAGGCACCGCAACAACAAATGCCCCTTCCCTCTCTGCGGGACAAATGTTTATACAAGTCAGCAGTGCACTTGGTGGGATCTTATTATTGATTTTTTTCATGACATGGCTGATCCGTCGTCTGGGTCTTTCGCCTGCCAAGAACAAAAATCATCGGCTGCTTAACGTCAAGGCAAGCTGCTCACTTGGGCCAAAAGAACGAATTGTAGTGGTGGAGATCGAAGATAGCTGGCTGGTGTTGGGAGTGACATCCCAACAAATTAATGTATTGCATCAGCTACCTGTGCCATCCGATAACACGGAAAAGGAAACCGTGCTTAAAACATTTCCTTTCGGTCAGTTATTAAAAAATACGCTCCAGCAAAAAAGTAAAAATGACAAGGATGGCGATGAAAAATAGAGTTTTTTTTATGACAGGCAATCAAAAGACAGGCCGAAAATTTGTCTCGCTTATTCATCTGGTGCGTCTGGCAACTGTAATTATGGCATTTTTGCTATCACTGTTTCCCATAAATGCTGCCGCGGAACTACCCGGTATCATTAGCCAGCCACTGGTTAATGGTGGACAAAGTTGGTCACTGCCGGTTCAGACCCTGATTTTCATCACCGCACTGGGGTTTATTCCCGCGGCCTTACTGATGATGACCAGCTTTACCCGCATCATTATTGTGCTAGGTTTACTGCGCAACGCACTGGGAACACCTTCTGCCCCACCGAATCAGGTTATGTTGGGATTAGCATTGTTTATGACCTTTTTCATCATGGCACCGGTATTCGATAAAGTTTATCAGGATGCTTATCTGCCCTTCAGCGAAGATAAAATCACGCTGGAAGTTGCACTGGATAAAGGCTCTCAGCCTGTACGCCAGTTTATGCTGCGTCAGACACGGGAAAATGATTTGGCACTGTTTGCCCGCCTTGCCGATCAAAAGGCATTTGAAACGGCAGATTCTGTCCCGATGCGTGTTCTGGTGCCGGCCTTCATTACCAGCGAATTGAAAACCGCGTTCCAGATAGGTTTTACGCTTTTTATCCCTTTCCTGATCATCGACTTGGTTGTAGCCAGCGTCCTGATGGCTCTGGGGATGATGATGGTTCCACCTGCCACGATATCACTGCCGTTCAAACTGATGTTGTTTGTTCTGGTAGATGGCTGGCAATTATTGCTTGGCTCGTTAGCTCAAAGTTTTTATGTCTGATTCGTTTCTCTATCTGAATTTGATGAAAGTATCAGACAAAAATATTTGGCGTTAAATATCATTGAAAAAGCTCAAGAACGGTTTAAAAAATTATGACTCCTGAATCGGTAATGGCCCTCGGTGTTGAAGCAATGAAAGTCGCATTGGCGCTGGCTGCTCCACTGCTTTTATCAGCGCTGATATGTGGTTTAGTGATCAGCTTGTTACAGGCGGCAACACAGGTAAACGAAATGACCTTATCGTTTATTCCTAAAATTCTGGCCGTTGTTGTCACTATTATTATTGCCGGGCCATGGATGCTGAATCTGCTGTTGGATTACATGCGTACACTTTTTAGCAGTATTCCAGCCATTATTGGTTAATCATGATCCCGTTTGATAGTGAAACACTTTCCCGCCTCGTCAGTGATTTTTTCTGGCCAATGGTGCGTCTTTTAGCATTGTTCAGTATTGCCCCGATTTTCAGTGAAAAACAGATGCCGGCAAAAGTCAGAATCGGCCTGGCATTAGTGATCACTGCCTTATTGGTTCCAAATATTCCTTCTCCTCAAATCCCGATTTTTTCCGTTGCCGGGATTTGGGTTTTGGTACAGCAGATGCTGATTGGGGTTGCTCTGGGATTAACCATACAGATTGCATTTGCTGTGGTGCGTCATACAGGTGAAATACTTGGTTTACAAATGGGACTCTCTTTCGCCATATTTTTTGACCCCACCGGTGGCCCGAATATGCCAATCTTGGCGCGTATTCTGAATATGCTGATGATACTGTTGTTTCTGGCTTTTGATGGTCATTTATGGATATTGTCTATTCTGGCAGATACCTTTTATTCCATCCCGGTTCAATCTGCCCAATTGAACCCCAGAGGTTTTCTGTTGCTAGCACAAAGTGCCAGCCTGATATTTATTAATGGTATGATGCTGGCAATGCCAATGATTACTCTGCTTCTGGTATTGAACTTTTCTTTAGGCATGCTGAACCGCATGACCCCTCAACTTTCTGTATTTGTGGTCGGTTTTCCCCTGACTCTGACAGTCGGTATTTTCACACTTTCCCTATTGTTCCCAATGCTGGTGCCATTTACTGAGCGGTTATTTGGCGAGATGTTCGATCGCCTGGCATTAATCATTAATAATATGGTGCTGTAGACTGTGGAACCACTGCTCAATTGGTTACCTAACAGACAACCTTTAATTAAAATTAGGCTGACCATTGGATGCCGTTAACCCACCATCCACTGGCAAGTCCTGGATTAGCAATAGTCATAGGGGAACTGGTGCTATAAGCATCATTTTTCTCCACAACTAAACCTGAGCTAATTTAACATAATTCAGATATGATCTTGTTTTCTCTCACAAAAGAATGCATTATTGCCTCTTTTTTGCAGTTTAGTAGGTAATAAAAAGTGAAAATGAAATCATTATGCATCTCGGCAATCACAGCCTCTGCAATTATCATCAGTGGATGCCAATCCAATGCTGATTCATTTGCAGCAGATGTTTATGACACGACTCAGTTAAACGAAAAACAAGAAACAAAGACAATCAATATCATTTCTGTTCTTCCTGCCAAAATCGTTGTAGAAAACAACACTAATCAACAAGCTGCCCAGACATTTGGGGCCATTCTTGGTGCTGTGGCTGGTGGTGTTGTGGGTTATAACGCAGGTCCCGGTTCCAGAGCAGGTATTGCGGCAGGTGCAATCGGTGGTGGTGCGCTTGGTGCAGCAGCAGGATCAATGGTCGATGATAAAGTCATCGTTGAAGGTGTCTCTCTTACCTATAAAGAAAACACTAAAATTTACACCTCAACTCAAGTCGGGCGCACATGCCAATTCACTCCAGGGCTAGCGGTAGTCATTTCAACCAAAACAAATGAAACGCGCGTTCAGCCTAATGCTACGTGCCAGGATAAAAAATAAGCAGGTGAACCATGGTTAAAAAAATTCTTATTGCATCTTTACTGATCGTCCTATCCACTCCTGTACTTGCTTCATCTCTTCAAAGCCAGCTTTCTGCCATTGCTGAGGCAGAAAGTGAAGGTAAAGCAGAAGAGCAAAAACAGCAGGCCGAAAAAAAAGCTCAATTAGAAAGAGCAGCCAGAGCGGAAAGAGAAAGAAAGCAAAGAGAAACTGCCACCAGAGCAGAGAAAATCAGAAAGCAAGAAGCTAGCCGCAAAGCCGAAAAACAAAGAGTGCTGGCTGAAGCAGCAGCAGATAAGAAACGGGATCAGGCTTATGAAGATGAGCTGCGCAAACTCGAAATAGAGATGAAAAAACTTGAACTGGAGAAACGTTCAGCCAGAGCGAAGCGTGAAAATGAGTTCATCGATCAAGAATTAAAAACCCAGACAGCAAAAACGGATGTTATCCAGTCAGAAGCTGATGCCAACCGTAATTTATCATCGGGCGCTAAATCTCTGTTAGAAAGCGAAGGCAAAGCCAGAGAGAAAAAATCCAGTAGTTGGTTTAAGTAAAAACTAACAGGCGTTAAAAACGATTAACTCAGTAGTAATTAACATCTAATATCTCCGAAAAATTATTAAGATGTACTGACACTAAGTCGGTACATCTTAATTTTCAATAAAATAATCAACTCCATGAGCCCGTTCCACCACCGATACCTGATACAATAGAAATTGCACCGCCAGAAAAATAACCAAGCGTTTGACTATATGAATTAAAGAACAAAACATTAAAAGTTATAGCCGTTGCATGAAACGCAAAACTGACAGTATCAGAATAAAGTTTAACTAAATCATCTGTATGAACATTACCAAATACAGAACCTATTCCAGGAGTAGTCAGCCCTCCGGCATTCCCTTGAAAATGTTTTTTATCAGTATTTATAATGATGTCAAACCGTATATAAAAAATAAAACTTTCTACAATACCTATAGCTGGATATTTTTTATTTTCCCAAAAAAATAGTTTTTCTACAGCATCATCAATAACACTGGGTTCCAATTTACCTTCCATATTTTTTTTGAAATCTTCAATAAATTTGAGATTTATTTCATTTTCTTTCACTTTACTCATAACATATTCCTCTATATTAAATAGAAATAACAACCCATAATAACAAACCTTACTGTATAATAAATCACACTGCGAGTGTATAATTTCCAGTAAATTACTGAAGTAAGTTAAAGTTATTTAGAATAAAATAATTTATAAATGCTACTATTAAAGTATCGTAAATTATCCATAATATAATAAATATCATTTTACTATATTAAATAATTTTTTAGACATAAATGATGATAATAACTTTTAATTCCCTAAATAGCTTGTCATAATGATGAGACTCTTATATTTCTCATTTCTTTCCAAGTCGTTAACGAGGGCCCTTTTCAAAAAAATTTTCACATTACGAATAAGCTGCCACATAAATTGGCAACAATGATTGCGTGTCACCGTTTGTATGTTGATTTCTCGGCCCTGGCTGACACCATAGACCGTGTCGCGCCACGTAGTAGTTCTCCCAAATGTACTAGCTCAGACTTGAGCTGACAGTTACCGGTTATTTATACAGGTGTCTGTCAGATTATATCTGGGTTAAATTCTTTTCAGCCCAAATACGTTTTCCATCCAATAATGTTTCTATTGGTGTTCGACCACAGCACATTTTTCCTTGGTGAGTTCGAACATTATTATAGTAATACAACCATTCATCAAGAGCAGATTGTAACGTTTCAAGGTCGCTATAAAGCTTCTTACGAAACGTAATTTGATAAAACTCCTGTAATATCGTTTTGTGAAAACGTTCACAGATACCATGAGCTTGCGGTGACATCGCTTTTGTTTTCGTAGGGTCGATATCATTAATGGCAAGATATAAACACCACCTTGCTCAGCGAGCTCTCGATATCGATAAAATGCATCACGAGACACGCCCATTACCTTGCATGCTTTCGAAACATTCCCGAGCTCTTCAGCTAAATTAAGCAAACCTGCTTTGTGTTTAATGATGGGATTGTTAGTATGGATCATGAGAGTTACCTTTTGTGTTTTGTATAAAGATTCGACACCCATATCAAAATTGGTAACTCTCAACTTTTCAAGTTGAACTGTCAGATCTAATCGCGACTAATACAACTTTACATAATTCGATATTTACTGCGAATATCTCTGACCTGAGATTTGAGTTGCCCACAGCCACCCAAAATTTCTGTACCATCACTTTTATCTGATATGCATCGGAAACCGGCTTCAGTAAGTGCTTTGGCAAAAGCGGGCATCTCTTCTGAAGGATTCAATGATATTCCATTTATGTCACTCACTTCATTCAGGTATTTTAGCTTGATAACAAATGTGTCTTTATCTACCAGATCTTTTAACCGTGCCAAATCCTCTTGTGAATCATTTATTCCCTCTAGCATCAGATAATTGACAATGACTGGAACGCCCGTATGGTGATGATAAGTTGAAAAATGTTCAAGAAGATCTTTAATACCAAATTTCGCTTTTGATGGAATCAACATATCGCGTTGTTCATCAGTGGTGGCATGAAGCGAAATAGAAACGGTATCCAGTGGAAGCTCATAAATTTTATCTCCCGCGTGGCGAATACCGACCGTTGTCAGCGTGACCCTATTTGCCAATGTCTGCTTTTTGAACTCAGTGACTGCACCACTGATCTCTTTCAAATTCAACATTGGCTCACCCATTCCGGCAAACAATATCGTATTAAGCCCCTCATTACCTCCCAGTGCCCCTGAATGTAATAAATGATCACGGCATAATACAACCTGCTGTACTATTTGCTCTGTCGTCATATTTCCTAACGGTTGCTGCCTGCCTGTTTCACAGAACACACAACCAACAGCACAACCATATTGACTGGATATGCAAAGGTAAGGCAAACGTTGTTCTGTATGCATAAAGAACGTTGATTCAACGCTTTTTCTTAAATCTGAATCACTTGCTGATAGTAAATATTTTTTGGAACCATTTTCTGATTCCACAACTTCGCTAATTTTCATCTTCACACCTTCTCAATGCTCTTTGGCGCGACGGCGCATATCAGAAACTCCACACATTTTAGGGCTGGACAGAGGCAAATCAGATTGAATAACTTCCTGATGTGTCTTAACCGGATCAATGAATAATTTTTGGATTTCATCCAGTTGCAGTGTGGAAAGATAACTACTATCGATACCCTGATAATTTTCTGGGATCGTCGTTGTTGTGGGGAAAACAAGTTGCTCCAGATATAAACGACCGCTCCAGAATTCATCACCTTTATCCAGTGGCTTAGTCATATCAGAATTGACTAACTCAGAAATTTTGGCGTTGTAAGGAAATCGCAGGCTGTTTTCGGCCGCAGGATAGTCATATTTTACCATCCAGTCGACAATGTTTTGTTGTCGCGCCATCAATATAATATCTTTAAAGAATGCAGTTAATACTATGGGAATTACGATCCCTCCTGCATTACGATAATTTTCAATAAAATCCAGCCGTTGTTTCAATTGTACATTGGTATCTAACGCACTAACCGAAACTCTTATTTCTGCTTTAGCCGTAATTAAGCGTCGCATAATGTCATCTGACATTTTCCGGAAAGCTTTGGTGATAAATATCATCAACAATCCCGTATCCCGTGCCAACTCAGTCATTCGTATAGATAACGGCCAATTCCACGATGGATCACTATTCCATCCACATCTGATATATTTTTGACAATGAGGCAAAGCATGCAGGTCAGAAAGAAAAATAGCTTCATCTAATTGATTATCGATTCGCTTACCAAAATCAATACCATTTTCCCAACTGGAAATAGCAGAAAAACACATTCCATAACAAGCCATACTTTCTGGCAAACACCCTGTCACAACATCAGTAGTTAAGCTATTAAAAGGTAATCCTCCAGCAATTCCTGCTCTTATCAACATTGGTTCAGCGGGTTTAAGTTTACGTCCCTTACTATATGTTTCGTTACTTTTCCTGACTAATTGCTTAATAAGTTTTTCTTGTCGTTCTCTTATATGCATATTATGTCTCCGTTATTTCTCTGCCAAGTATTTTCGTTTGATAAGAAATATCTGGATAAATTTTCAATGCTTTAATAAACCGATCTCCAGAAAAACATTCACGGCGATGCAAAAGCTGACTGTTATCATATAAAAGCAAATCGCCCTCACTCCACTGATGTGAATAAGTGTTTTCTGGAGATATTATTTTTTCCAGAATAGTTTTTTTCAGTTCTTTGGAATCAGGCAGGATTTGATTATTATCAAGAAATTCCAGTGTATTTTCACTGACATAAACATATTTCTTTTTTGTTTTTGCATTTTCAATTATCACAGGATGAGCAACGGTGATATGAGGAACATTATCGTGTGCAGCGGCTGGCTGGCGAGTCGACCACAGTTTGTTTAATAATGAAAGTTCATCAGCGGTAAATTCCAGATGCTCTACGGCGGCGGAAGCAAAAGAGGTATTTCCCCCCTGGCATTGCATAACTTCACTATAAAGTATACTGACAGAAGCCGGATTGAGGCGAAATTCCTGGTCTGAATGCCAAAAGTCTGTGCCATTATCAGCAAAACCCAGTTGTTCACCTTTGTTATTACATAAGTTGGTTAAGTAAGCGATATATCTTCGCTTATCTGACAAAGAAATATCCCTGGCTGGTTCTTCAAGTTCTCCATTTCCTACACGCTGGGCAAAACTAACAAGATCATCATCACCCATTTTCTGATTGTTAAAAATCAGCAAACCATAAGTGGACATATATGATTTTATAGCAATGTAATCTTCATCTGACATATCGGAAACATTTTCACATGTAACATAAGCACCAAAATGTTTGCTGAAAGGTTTTATCGTAAACGGCATGAGAATTCTCCATATTAAACATTTATCACAATTAATTACTTTCAATGAATACCAACAAAATATCTATTAACCATGTATAAATAGTAAAATATATAAACTTTATTCTATATATTCATATATTGAAGGTGTTTTATAGCGTTTCAGGTGGGAATGATAACTCAATAGTTCATTAGTTAAGGTGATTAAAAATCATTGGTTAAATAACAAAAATTTTTATTGTAAATTTCAGTTCATTTATCAAATACACTGTTATTTGATAGAATATTTACGATTGCAGGCATATTATATTTCATCAACCTTTAAATATAATAAAAATAATACCATCCAATTAGTTTGTTATCTGTTTTATACCCAATAATTTTCAAGTTATATCACTACAGAAAGGGAAAAATCCCCGATAGTATAGATAACAAAAGATAAAATTACCGACTGAATAAAATCAGCTTTAACTCAGAGTAATTCCATAAAAAGTTACACATAATATGTATCACCTCTATATACAATAAGAATACAGTAAGTTAAATTCTTGAACGTAGTTTAATAGAAAGAAATAAATAAAATTTTCGAGGAGAAGTAATAAATCACACCATTTAAAAGGAGAAATTAATGACATATAAACAATCATATCTTTCTGACATAACACATTCCCCGTGGGAAGTTAATGACGCTCCATTATTAATCGTCCTTGGTCAATCAAACAGTTATGGTCATGGTACTCAATTATCATCAAATGAAGCAATTATTCAGGGTTTAGAAAACGTATTCACCTTATCCCTGCCAGAAGTTTATAGCGTTAATTTTTCCACAATTAATTGGACGGGGTTAACCAGTTTTGGTTATGCCAATATTGGTGCTCCTTGCGGTCTGCCACGTGGTAATCAGGATCACCCTGTCAATCTCGCAAATCGTTTCGCCCGCCACTGGCAAGATCATATCGACGCAGGTAACACACTTAATTTGCCTGATCTTTATGTCATTCTGATGGGCTACGGTAGACAGGGGATGTATTTGCCTGATATTCCTGATAATCGTTGGGCACCGGAGCGAGATCCTGACGATGTAGAATCTCTCTATCCCCGCGCCGTCAGAACACTACGTATGGCGGTTAATTCCCTGCGTAAAATGGGTAAAAATCCTCGTATACTGGCTGTTCACTGGAATCAGTGGGAAGCAGAAACTGAAAGTTTAGCGGCAGCAAAAGCATCAGAGATGAATTTTATCCGTATTATTACCGGCCTCAGTGATGCCATAGGCTCCCGCGGTATACCGTGGAGATTTTATTACCCACTTTCAGTCTGGTTTGATCCCATTAATACCAGTTACGTTACCGAGGCAATTAATAGCGTTATTGCCGCCAATCCTGAATACCGAACACTGGTTGATGCCAGAAATGCGCCAAACTACAATGGAATAGCCACTCAATTTGGCGTATTTACCTGCGATGATATGCATTACAACGGAGAAACCCAGAAGTGGTTTGCTCAGCAGGAATGGGAACGAATTTTAGCGGGTTATCAGGGTATTAAATTGTGAAGTATATGGAATCGTGATTGCAAAAATATGGCGGCTTAACTTATATCCGTCGTCTTTCAAGTCGCCTCTTGAAATCCATAGGATACATACCGCCTATATTCCAACACCAAACCTCTGCTGAATGACTCTTTTTCCCTGCGCTGTCAATTTCAGCTCACGGCTATCTAATTGCCTGACAGCCCACTTCTTTTGCAAAAAAGTTTTAAGCAAAGAGGCGCCTAAAAAACCACTCAGATGAAAATACCGTTCGCTCCAATCCAGGCAAGCACAGGCAAACTTTCGTCTTGAAACTGTTTCCATATCGCAGCACACACCAAGAGAAAATAAAAACTCTTTTCCTTGCGGTGTCAATTTATAGTCATCAGTTATCCAAAGGTTAGAAAGCAAACTATTATGAATTTTTACTGCCACCTCTCCTGCCATATGGTCATAACAGGTTCGGAAAAAGCGCAGTGATTTTTGGTGTGGAAATTTTGATAGTACTTATATCTTCGCTATTAGCAAAACACATCATGCTTTCCAGTAATACAGCGACGTCTTCACTGTAAATTTTAAAATAACGGAATCTTCCCTGTTTAATGCAAATCACCAGATTTTGTTCTACCAACCGACTTAAATGAGCACTCATTGTCGAAGGAACCACATCAGCAATAGCACTTAATTCAGTAGCAGTATAAGCACGACCATCCATCATTAAAAATAGTATTCGGGTACGAGTGCGATCTGCCAGTAAAGCTGCAATGGCAGACACTCTTTTTTCAAGATTGAATTCATTCATATACAAATGATTACTGGAAGTAAAAATGAATTCCAAAAGATATATCAGCGTTGCCCATTCTTCAACAAATAATTATTCTTGAGCTACATCATATATACAGCTTTAACATATTGACAAATAATTTATAAACATCAAGAATCACAAATAAAATCTAATAAACATTTAAGTTTTTTATCTTATGATTTCAGACTGCTAACTTGAAAGAAGAAGGGTATATAAATCAATCATCCTTAAAAGATATACAACAATATATTTTATAAATATACGATAAGGGGATAAATATGCCACATAAAAATAAATCACCTATTAACATATTTAATTTAGAACAAGTTGGAATTAACAAAAATAATTTCATCAATAAAATAAAAAAATTTTATCATTTATATGAACCTGATTTGTATTTAGTCAGACAAGAAAAAATTAAAGCTCTGGCCAAAAAAATCACTGATTTCTTTTGAAAAAGATAGTGTTCTCCTGACTAATTATTATTCTAATATTATCAGCGAGCATGAATTCAGAGAAAATCTGAATTTTAATGCTTCCTGTTTCTTTGATACATTATCCAATATTAAGTCGTATAGAAAGAGATTAATATCAACTTTTATTTTTAACAAAGACAGTGGAATAAAACGGATAAAAAGTGGCAGTTTTAATCAGGTCGGAGCAGGAACCAAAAAAAATACTTTTGATTTCAGAATAATCCCCAGATTATTTAAAGAAGCGCCTGAAGAGATGGAATCAGATGATTTATTTAAGTTAATATTCTTTATAGCCGATCGCGTTTTTCAGTATGAAACAATTTCTCAATTTAAGGTTATCACCCATTATACTTTAATAGATTGCTTTACCGATGATGGGATAGAAACCTCTAATTCACCGGAGGGAATCCATCAGGATGGAGTGGATTATATCGTATCCGCTTTAGTTCTGGAGCGAGTTAATATTTCAGGTGGCGACAGTAAAATCTATATTGGTGATAAAAATAATCACATTCTGACCACTCAGCTACAGAGTGGGCAAGGAATATTTCAGCCAGATAAAGGCACTGATTTGTGGCACGAAGTCACCCCAATAAAATTGATAGATCCTAAAAAGAGAGGTTATCGCTCTACTATTGGTTTTTGACATTGATCTTAGGTATAGCACTACCAATAAGTTCTAATTCATGGCCAAAGCAGGGTTAAAGCCAGAGTAAAACTATCCCATCATATTTCGATAATCACCGAAGTGGCCACAAAACCTGCAAGATATCATGGCGTTTTCTATCCTTCAGAGGAACAATAATGTTAGCTGTCATATTTGAAGTCGAAATCGCAGAAAACCAAAGTGAACGTTACTTTGATGCCGCAGCCACACTCAGGCCACTATTAGATCCCATTCCGGGTTTTATTTCCGTAGAACGTTTCCAAAGCCTCAACAATAAGAATAAATATCTCTCATTATCATATTGGAATAATGAAGAATCCATTAAACAGTGGCGAAATACTTACCAACACCGGGAAGCACAAACGTTAGGGCACAACAGTATATTTGCAGATTATCGATTAAGCGTTACAGCCATTATTCGTCATTATGGAATGCATGAACGGGAGGAAATACTAAAAGAAGATTAAAAAATATTTTGGTTGTTATCTATTGGGAGATAAATTCCCGTCATCTCCCAATAAATAACCATTTTTAGGTAATTAGACTTATTAAAGGACATATCAGAGACTAGTCGCGAACGAACAACCCATTAATCGACCAAAGAACATCCAATACCAATATCCCATTGAAAATCCTGCAACCAGTACATAACTGATCGATTTTAATTTACACAGTGAAAATGCTTTGATGCCTTTCACTGCAAATACCAACATAAATGGCAATAGAAAAAAAAAGACATAATGGTGCTGTCAATATTCTGTCATCATTGATGACAAAAGAACTGACCACATCACAAATGGTATTGATCCCTTCTTCCCCGATCGTCCACTCAAAATCAACTGTTGACAAACATCCTATCAATATAGTACTGAACAAAATAAAGGTGATACAGGCGAGTATATTTATAATTTTCATGCTCATTTATTTTTCTCATCTGTTTATAAGGCATAAGACGAGATTTAATCCTTTCTTAAGCTCATTAAATTAAATCTGAAACGTTTATATCAAAAAACTTAATACGGCATTCTCTCGGCCTGCTAAAGATCAGATCTTGATCACAAGATAAAATAATATGATGAATAGAAAAACCAGGATTTGTCAGAGGCGAAAAATTCAATACACCCTAAGAGGTATAATAAAATTCAGACTACTAATAACAATGCGTTATAAAAACAGCAGAGGGAAGGAGTAAGCCCTTATCTATTTAATTAGCAAACAGATAAGAGCCAAGAGCCTGAAAGTCACAAGCTCACATTAGACTTAATTATCGATACATTTCAAACAGAGACATTCCTTTTAAGTCTGTAAACGCTTTAAAAGAAGCCTGCAAAGCAGCCTGTTGTTGGTAATAGCTGGAAATAGTCTCAGTCCAATCCATATCGACCAATTCCCCAGAGCGAACTTTATTGGCAATACTACGTTCACTACCCAAAGAATCCAGTTTCTCCAATTCCTGAAGCTGTAAACCAAGTACGGCTTCCACAGAAGATAAGTTATTCAGGCTGTTACGGATCCCACGGTTAGCTTTATTCATCAGCTCCATAGCTTCGTTTTTCTGTTCTTCAGTCGCCGAACTGTATGGCGTTCTCAATGCTTTGATTGCCATATCAATGGTGGCAAAAACATCAGATTCACTCGAACTGCCATCAGGTTCCTTAATCGGGCTGGATGTCCCTGATAACAAGACCTGCTGCCCGGTATGAGCAATCACCATTGTGCGGTTATCATCCACTTTCTGGGTGATTTCTTGGTGACCTCCGACGTAACTGACTTTACCATCTTTATCAGCTATAAAAGGAGGCTTATCTGTTTTAAAACCAGCAAAAATATAACGGCCATTACCATCAGTTTTATTGCCGAGGTTCAACAGCTCTTGTTTAAGACCTTCCAATTGCTGCGCATAGGATTCACGATCCTGAGCACTCTGTTCATCCGCAGCCGCAACTAAAGTCTCAAACACGTTAGTTACCACTTTAACGGCATTAGAAGTAATGCTCAGCTGGGATGACATGGCATTTTTTGGCAAAAATGCGGGCAGTCATAAACTGATGGTTTTTCGATTCAGACTGAGAAACTATGATGTTTTGTGATGCAGCCAAAGGATCATCAGATGGATTCATTACCCGGCGACCGCTGGACAGTTGTTCACCATATTTCATCCATTTGGATTGAGCGTCAAAAATCCCATTCATTTTTTGGCTGTATAATAGATTCGTACTTACACGCACAATATCATTTCCTTTTTGTTATCAGCGAATGTTCAAAATAGCATCGAACAAAGTTGTCGCCGTCTGGATCACACGGGCGTTTGCCAGATAGTACTGCTGCATACGTTGCAGTTCGCCGTATTCTTCGTCCATATTAACGCCGGAAATTGATTCACGGATCGATTTCAGTTTATCAACAATGTGGCCTTGTGTTTCGACGCTGATATTTGCGCTATTGGCTTTGCTGCCCACTGTACTTACCAGTGAGGCGTATGCTCCGGCAAGGGAAGCCTTGCCATCCACCAAACGTTTATCCTGTAATTCAAGGAATTTCTTCGCGTTGCGGTTATCACTTGGGCCAGCATCTTTGGTTCCCGCCGTTGCCAATTGAGATGAATCCTTGAGATTCACTTCCAACGTTGCCACGACGTTACTGACTGTTTTCAGCGTGTATTTATCGTGATCCTGTATGTTAGTAGCATCAATTTCTACTTTCAGCCCATCGAATTCCAGCGTATTGCCGTTTTTGGTCACAGCAACCATTTCGCGATCAGAAAAACGCTGTACTTTCCAATCTCCACCTTCATATTTAAGAGTGTAATCACTGGCTTTCACTTTAGTGGTATCGGTGTACTCCACCTTGATGTCAGCCGTACCTTTGTTATCACTGTTAGAAACAACATCTGGTTTGGTGAAGCTGAAGAAATCAATGCCCGGTTTACCTTTCAGGTCAAAGCCACCATGTTGTACCAGGTTAAATTGGTCAGCCATGACCAGTGCCAGTTGGTTCAGTTCATTGCGGGTTGAATCGACAACTTCGCTGCGCACACGCAATGCACCGCCCAACTTGCCGCCTGAAATGAAACGCTCATCAATTTCTCTCGTACCCACTGTGCCATTGTTATAACCCAGAGTAATACGGCTACTGTCAGTACTCGATGGAATAGCTTCCATCTGGTAGAATTTACTCCCCGATACCAGTGACATACCGCCACCGAATGAGACGTTATAAACCTTGCTATCCTGCTGAGTGACATCCACTTCCACCAGCTCATTTAATTTACTGACTGCCAAATCACGTTTATCCAGCAATGCCAGCGGTTCACCTGTACCAACACCACGCATCCGGGTGATTTCATTGTTCAGTTTGGCAATTTCTTCTGCGTATTTATTGATCTCTTTGACATTCTGCTCAATCTGAGAATTGATACTGCTATCAACCTGACGCAAAAATTCATCCGACTCTTTGAATCGGCTGATTAAACCTTCTGCTTTACCTAAAACAGTCGTTCTTGCTGTGCTGTCTTCTGCATTGCTTTCAACCGTCCCCAGACTTTTGAAAAAGTCTTCAATAGAGTTTGACAGACTGGTGTCTTTATCTGCCAACAAGTTGTTGATTTTGGTCATCTGCTCGTTATAAGCCTTTAAAGCAGACTGTTTGGTTTGCGCAGAACTGTATTGCTGATTGATAAACTCGCTATATTCACGGTTAATGGTAGTCACCGTCACACCGTTACCCACAAAACCAGCGGGTGACATAGTTCCATTATTTTGTGTCATTACGGTGGTCTGTCGGTTGTAGCCTTCGCTTCTGGAGTTGGCAATGTTATTACTCACTACACTCATTGCCACCTGTGCGGCATTAATACCACTCATGGCAGTATTCATAAGACTGTTGGACATGTGTAGATCCTTTTACGTTTTCGTTATGCCTCCATCACAGGAGGTCAACTGCTGTCGTTATCGGTATATACCCAATGGATTTCAAGAGGCAACTTGAAAGACGAAGGGGATAAATTATCTGTAAAAGTTATCGGCAGGATATTCTGATCCTTGAACAAAAATGATTTGGGCTGTCCGGTCAGAACAGGTTATCAAAATCATCGTGATAGGCTTTTACCATCTGATTGCCGCTACTCTTTAATTGCCGGATCAGTGATACCAGTTTCTCGGCATAACCGGGGTCTGTGGCATACCCTGCATCTTGCAAGGAGTATGCTCCCTGCTCTGCGGTCGTTGACCGGGCGACTTTGGCATAGCGCGGGTTTTCCGCCAGCAATTTGACGTAATCCGTGACGGCGTCCAGATAAGAGTCATAAACCCGGAAACTGTCACGTATTGTCTTCGGTTCACCATCAATGTATTCGGTTGTCGTGATCTGGGTGACAGGCCCTTGCCAGCTCTTGCCTGCTTTGATGCCAAACAGGTTATGACTCGGCTTACCTTCTTCGGTCAGAATTTCCCGTTGCCCCCAACCAGATTCCAGCGCTGCTTGTGCAATGATCAATAAATGGGGAATACCACTTTGCTGACTGGCTATCTGCGCAGGCACGGAAAGCATAGAAACAAAGCTGGCACTGTTGATTGGCAAAGACCTGGTCATTGGCAGAGTTTTCGACTGTGCTGCACGATTAGGCGATTTATCAGGCATTGTCCGGCGTAGAAACTGTTCCAAAGCCTGTTTTGGCAGAGTATGCAGGATTTCATTATCCAATGGCATCGGCACAGTTCCGGCCAGTTCACTGGGAACGCTAATATTGGGAACGGTATTGGGAATAGCATTGGAAAACTGTTTGACGATCATATCGGCAAATCCCAGTCCTTTTTGAGAAAGATCTTGGGCAATCTGCTGATCGTACATTGAAGTATAAAAACGCGTCTGGTCACTACTCAATATGCCATCCTGTGGCAACGAGGAACGCATACTTTTCAGCATAATCTGAACAAATACACCTTCCAGTTGTTGGGCTACCTGCCGTAGCCCCTGTTGTGGCTCCTGTGACAATTTGGCTTTCAGCGAATGGAGTGAATTCACATCGTAAGCAACATTCGGCATCGTCAGAAAATCATTCATCAGATAATCTCCAACTTCGCCCGCAAGCAACCTGCACTTTCCATCGCCTGCAAAATAGACATCAAGTCTGTCGGTGTTGCGCCTAAAACATTCAACGCACGAATAACCTGAGTCAGGTTTGCACTGGCATTAACTTTCTGTAGCACACCTCCCTGCTCCTGAATACCAACCCCGGTATTGCGGGCCACAACAGTATTTCCCCCTGCCAGTGGTGTATTCGGCTGATTGACTACCGTCTGACGTTCAACAATCACAGACAGGCTGCCATGAGCAATCGCACAGCTATCCAACGTGACATTGCGGTTCATCACCAACGATCCTGTACGGGAATTGAAAATCACTTTGGCATCGCCGGCATCGACACGAATATTCAGGTTCTGAACCTGTGACAGAAATTTCACCTGTTCGCTGTTCTCTATCGGCAAACGTAACTGTACCGTGCGGGAATCCAGCGCTGTAGCTGTGCCGACACCTTTCAGGCGGTTGACAGCATCACTGATTTGCTGAGCCAGATTAAAATCATCTTCATTCAATTGCAGATTCAGAGTTCCTTTCTGACCAAATTTCGTTGGCAACTCACGCTCAATAACAGCACCATTGGAAATTCGTCCGCCTGCAAGCTGATTGATTTTAAGGCTGTTGCCACCTGCACTGACTCCCGCGCCACCGACCAGAATATTGCCCTGTGCCAGTGCATATACCTGATTATCGACACCTTTCAGTGGCGTCATCAGCAATGTACCGCCACGCAGACTCTTGGCATTACCCAATGAGGAAACGACCACATCAATGTTTTGCCCTGAACGCGCAAATGGTGGCAGCTTGGCTGTCACCATAACGGCAGCAACATTCTTAAGCTGCATATTTGTGCCGGGCGGCACCGTGATCCCCAACTGTGACAACATATTACTTAAACTTTGGGTGGTGAAAGGCGTTTGCATGGTCTGGTCACCCGTGCCATCCAGCCCGACCACTAAACCGTAACCAATCAGTGCGTTATCCCTGACACCCTCAATGGTCGTTAAATCACGAATGCGCTCAGCAAAAGCGCTGGTCGGTGCAAACGTGTTGAACAGTACCAGCAAAAACGTAAAAAGGCTGGCGACTAATTTTTTCATCCTGACCATCCTCTTTTAAAACGGTGAGATATTCATAAAGAAACGCTGTAACCACCCCATGTGCTGCGCTTCATTGATATAACCATCGCCAACATATTCAATGCGGGCATCTGCAACCTGATTGGAGCTGACTGTATTGGTGCCGGTGATGGTGCGCGGGTTCACAACGCCGGAGAAGCGGATAAACTCCGTTCCCTGATTGATAGCAATCTGTTTTTCCCCGACAACATGCAGGTTACCGTTTGCCAACAATTGATCCACGGTCACAGTAATTGTGCCCCTGAAAGTATTGTTCGCATTTGCCCCGCCTTTACCACCAAACTCATTACTACCTTCCATGCCCAAATCAGTTTTACCACCACCGATCAATCCCTGTAAAAAACGGGGAGTCAGGGCAGCAGCGAAACTGGTTTTACCATTACGACTGGCATTCGCTGAGGAGTTTTTGCTGGCACTGACATTTTCTTGCAGGATAATCGTCAGCGTATCGCCGATATTACGTGGACGACGGTCTTCAAACAGTGGCTGATAACCGTAATAGACTGGCTGGACAGTCTGAAAAATAGAACCATTCGGCGCTGGGGCAGGTGCTTCGGCGGGTTTGGCAGTTGTCACCCCTTTCACCAGTGGTTTGTGCGGCATATAAGCACATCCCCCCAATGTCAGTACCGACATTGCGATTACCACCACAGTTCTGCTGATATGCCGCTGATCCCCCCGGTTTTTCCGTAAACCGGCAGAGCTATGAGCTACATGTTTTTCAGCCTGTCTTTCAGCGTAGCTTTCAGCAACGGGCATTGTATCCATCTTCGATGCTCTTAAGTTTATCGTAGAAATCGTGGGGAATTTATTCCCCACTGATTAATGATTCGGTTATAACTGAGTCAATTTTTGCAGCATCTGATCAGAAGTCGATACTGCTTTACTGTTAATTTCGTAGGCTCGTTGAACCTGAATCATATTGACCAGTTCTTCCGCCACATTGACGTTAGAGGTTTCAACATAACCCTGGTAGAGCAATCCGGCACCATTAATGCCCGGTGCATTTTCTACCGGAACACCGGAACTGTTGGTTTCCAGATACAGGTTCTCACCGACGCTTTCCAGACCGCTCTCATTGATAAAGGTAGTCAGCGTCAGTTGTCCAACCGGCTGTGGTGTGCTTTGCCCCTGTACGTTTACGCTGACGATTCCATCACGGGCAATACTGATTTTAGTGGCATTGTCCGGAATGATGATGGCAGGCACGACCTGAAAACCGCCGGCTGTCACCAACTGACCATTTTGATCCTTCTGGAATGAACCATCGCGGGTATAACCCGTAGTGCCATCAGGCATCTGGATCTGGAAGAAACCCTGTCCCTTGATTGCCACGTCCATACTGGTGGCCTGCGTCAGGTTACCCTGACTGTGCAGTCGTTCAGTCGCTACCGGACGAACCCCCGTACCAATCTGTAAACCGGATGGCAGGTTAGTCTGTTCAGACGACATCGCACCGGGCTGGCGTTCAGTTTGATAAAGTAAATCTTCAAACACCGCACGCTGACGTTTAAAACCATTAGTACTGACGTTTGCCAGGTTGTTGGCAATAACATCCATATTTGTTTGCTGGGCATCCAGCCCAGTCTTGGCAATCCATAAAGATCGGATCATGAATTTATCTCCCCCGATTAGCTCATAGCGAGAAGCTGGTTCGCCCGCTGAGCGTTTTCATCGGAACTGTGTATGACTTTCATCTGCATCTCAAAACGACGCGCATTGGCGATCATGTTCACCATGCTTTCCACTGGATTCACATTGCTGCCTTCCAGTACACCCGGCATGATTTTCACTTCAGTGCTCGCCGCCAGTTCATCACCTTGTTGTTCCCGCGCCTGTGGGGTTAAATGGAACAAGCCATCATCACCGCGCACTACTTGACCCGCTTCCGGTTTGACAATTTTCAGTTTGCCAATCTGCCCCAATAAAGTGGGAGGATCGCTGGCAATCAGGGCAGAAATGGCACCATCTGCTGCAATGGTCAGTTCAGCCTGTGGTGGAACATCAATTGGTCCGTTTTCGCCCATCAACATACGCCCCTGTACCATCAGTTGCCCTTCTGGTGAAATCTGGATGCTGCCGTTGCGGGTGTAGGCTTCCGTCCCGTCTTCAAGCTGTACAGCCAGATAGCCACCTTGCCCGACAGCGACATCCAATGGACGAGCGGTGTAATTCATTGGTCCCTGACGGCTATCCATACCGGGGGTAGAGGCAACAACCAAAGTACGGGTTGGCAGGGTTTCACCTTCAATTGGCACAGCACGCAATGCAGCAAGCTGGGCTTTAAAGCCCGGCGTTGAAGCGTTAGCCAGATTGTTAGCAGTAACGGCCTGATGCTCCAGTGTCTGGCGTGCGGCTCCCATAGCGGTATATATAACGTGATCCATAAAGCTATCCGCCTGAGCTTAATTAACGCATACTAACCAAAGTTTGCAGGATTTGATCCTGAGTCTTGATGGTTTGGGCGTTGGATTGATAGTTACGCTGAGCGACGATCATATTGACCAGTTCCTGGCTCATATCCACGTTAGACGCTTCCAGCGCACCGCTGATCAGCTTGCCGAAGTTACCGGAACCCGCAGTACCCACGACCGGGCTGCCGGATGCCCCCGTCTCTACCCAAACGTTATCGCCTTGTGATGCCAGCCCTTCAGGGTTAGAGAAATTAGCCAGAACAACCTGTCCCAGAACCTGAGTCTGCTGGTTAGAATAGAGACCATAAATTTTACCATCAGAATCAACACGGTAATTGGTGAAGCTGCCTGCTGCATAACCGTCTTGCTGTTGGTCGGAAACAGAGTCCTGTTGAATGCTCTGTTGCTTGCTTTTGTTAAAATCGATATTGATCGCTGTAGCATTAGAGCCGTTCAGCGCCGGCATATTAAAATCAAAGGCGTTGCCATTGCCTCTAATACGTCCGTTATTATCAAATTCCACATCACCCAGTTTTTGAGCAGGAGAACCTGCTACAGAAGTATCCTGAGCATGAATTTCCCATTTGTTATCTTGATTCTTCACGAAGAAAATATTGATGTTATGCTCATTACCCAGACTATCGTATACAGAGATACCAGAATTGTAGTTAAAGCTGTCTTTTTTAGATGGATCAAATGGGTTAGCGGTTGTATCGACCTTTTTATGCATCGAATTCAGGTTCGCCGTTATAGTAACCTCCGTTGTCGCTTTCGCATCCAGCATATCTGTTGCGATCGCAATAGGTCCCGGTTCGGCACCACGTTGAATTTCAGGCCCATTTGGACCTTGTACTGCCGGATACCCTGTTAGTTTCATACCCTGCATATTGATCAGGTTACGGTCTGAATCCATTTTGAACTGACCATTACGGGAATAAAAAATATTACCGTTAGAATCCAACATGCGGAAAAAACCGCCTTGTGTGATTGCCATATCCAACTGACGGTTGGTTGTAGTCGTTGAGCCATCTTTAAGGTTCTGAACCATGCCAGAAACCTTAACCCCCAAACCGACTTCTGAACCACTGAATACATCTGCAAACGCGGCTGAACTCGATTTAAAACCGAATGTTGCTGAGTTCGAGATATTATTACCGATTACGTCCAGGTTACTTGCTGCGGCATTCAAGCCACTGACTGCCTGTGAAAAAGCCATATGTCCTCCGTTTTGCTAAAGAATCTGACGAACTTTATCCATGGTTACCGTACCCGCCAGCCCTAAATCTAATTTAGTGCCGTCCTCACCCCGCATAACACCGTTTACCACGGCATATGTCAGCGGAAGTGTCACTAACGCTTGATCCTGATAGCTTGCAGAAACAGTGAAGTTATATGCACCGTCTGCAATATCCTTGCCATCCGCGTCTTTGCCATCCCATACGAGACTATGAACACCCGTATTTAACTTACCGATATCCAATTCCCGGACTAGCACACCATTCTTATCCTGGATGGTTACTTTGACGCTGTCGGCAGGACGGGTCAGTTCAAAGCCAAATGGCGTTGTACTGATTTTTTTCTCTTCATTGGAACCGACTAAAATTTTATCGCCGGGGATCATGACCTTACGACCTATCAACAGGGTCGTTTGCATTGCCTGATTGCCTTCCATCTGTCCGACAATAACACCCAGAGATTTATTAAGTTTTTCAATGCCTTCAACAGTACCAAGCTGTGCAAATTGTGTCGCCATTTCGTTGTTTGACATTGGGTTGGTTGGGTCTTGGTTTCTGAGCTGTGCAACCAGTAAATTCAAGAAATTATCTTTGATCTCGCCACTTTTTTGCGGCTGTTTTTTGGTGACACTGGCTAATTCATCAACGGTTGAATTAGCCAGAGAATCATTGATTGAAGCGGTAACTGCCATAATGGAATTCCTGTTACTGACCCAGAGTCAGGGTTTTCAGCATGATGGACTTAGTGGTATTGAGAACTTCAATATTTGCCTGATAACTGCGGGAAGCAGAGATGGTATTGACCATTTCCCCGACAACATCCACGTTTGGCATACGCACATAACCTTTTTCATCCGCCAGCGGGTTGCCCGGCTGATATTCAAGACGGAAAGGTGTGGGATCATCCACCACTTCACTGACGCGCACACCGCCGATCTCCTGCCCTGCTGGTGCAGCAACACGAAATACGACCTGTTTGGCACGATAAGGCTCGCCATCCGGCCCAACGATACTATCGGCATTCGCCATATTGCTGGCACTGACATTCAGCCGCTGAGACTGAGCAGAAAGCGCGGAGCCGGCAATATCAAAAATACTGAGTAGAGACATTCCCATTATCCTTGTGACTGTAGAACTGACATCATGCTTTTGATCTGAGCATCCGTCATGGTAAGTTCAGCCTGATATTTCAGACTGTTATCTGCGAAATTGCTGCGTTCCATATCCATGTCAACGGTATTTCCATCCATAGCCGTCTGGTGAGGCACCCGGTATAACAGATCCATCTCCAGACGTTTCTGAGGCTGAATGGGAATATGTCGATTGGAAGTCAGAGTCAGCCCAATTCCATTTCCCGTCACACGACCATGCTCCATCACCTTCTTCAATTGGGCGGCAAAATCGATATCGCGGGCCTGATAGCCAGGGGTATCCGCATTGGCAATGTTCGCCGACAGAATTTCCTGCCGCTGGTTGCGGAGTACCAGGGCTTCTTGTCGAAAATGAAAGGCGGTATCTAATTTATCGAGCATATTCCTCCCTCGCCTGTTTTATAGCCGGCTTTATAGGCCAGTTTAGGGTAAGTCCCGCAGGACCAAGCCCCGTAACGCATTAAGAGCGCTAACAGCATAAACTCAGAAGAAAAAGCCGATTCGAAGAATAGACACAAATTGATTTGCTATTTATCCCATTAACTAATAATCAAGCGCGTTACACTATTAACATCCAGCAGATACTGAATATTTTTGGAATCATGGTTTACCTCACTAGTGTTAGGTAATAGAGAGTAAGGTAAGAGTAAGAGAGATAAAAATGATTAAAATGCCTGCGTTAAAATTTATCGTATCCCTTGCCTTTTTTCTTAACCTGTTTTTTGGTGGTTCTTTGGCATGGGGGAACGATTTGCCCCGTTCAATCAATGATTATTTCAAGCAGATTCACCACGATACGAACTATAAAGTTTCCGTAGACATCAAAACACCGGAACAACAATGGCCAACATGTGAATCTCCTGAAATACATCCACCAATGGGCAATAAAAATTGGGGAAATATTTCGCTGCCGGTTAACTGTGGTCAGCAACGTCGTTTTATGCAAATCTACGTCAGTGTTACCGGCCCATATTTAGTTTCAAGTCGTGCAATTCAACGTAATTCAGTACTGAGAGAAAAAGATTTTCAGGTCAAAACAGGCGCTTTAGACAAACTGCCAAACGACATCATTCATAACAAAAAGGTTACACTTAATGGTATTGCCATTCGTAACATATCCGCCGGGCAATTCATCACACGTAATATGCTCCGGCGTCCGTGGGTGATTAAAACCGGACAAAATGTTGTTGTCATCCTGGATGGACAAAATTTCCGGGTACGTTATGAAGGAAAAGCAATTAACAATGCTGCAAGTTTTGATAATATCCGTGTCCGCTTGGTTTCCGGTCAAGTTATTACCGGAGAAGCTCAGGAAAATGGTAGTGTAAAAATGATGTTATGAATGGCTAAAGTTTTATGTTTCTACGCCGATATAACCATCAGACCATGATTTACAGGCATGCCAGCGGTATATCGCCTGCTACCTCTACTCAATAGAGTATAAGACAAATAAATAATGCCTGATTAAAGGATTACGATTATGAGTATTGAACGCACTCAACCTCTACTGGCTATTGCTGCTTTACAGCAACGCAATGCCAATGAAAGTGCCCAGAGCACTCGCAGGACTGTGGCTGTTGCAGAAAAAAGCGCCGATACGCAAGTTAGACTGAGTGAGGCGCAGAAAAAACTGGTTCAGCCAAGTAGTCAAGACATTAATATTCAGAAAGTGCAACAACTGAAAGAAGCTATTGCAAAGGGAACTCTGACCATGGACAGCGGTAAAATTGCTGATGCCCTGCTCAGAGAAGCCCTTGAAAACTGATTACTTAAAACTTATTACCTTAATAACAAGGAATATAAGAAATAAACCAGCAAAATCATAAAGGCCATAAATGGAAGAACTTCAACTCTTGCTTGAGCAACAAAGTGCACACTTACATTCGCTTTCGACAACGATGGCAGAAGAACAACGTATCCTGAGCGAAGGCTTTATTGAAGCGAATCATTTACATCGTGTCACAGAACAAAAAACATTTTTGCTTTCGGCACTCGATCATGCGGAAAGAAAGCGTCAGCAATTAAATGAAACGCTGAAAGTGAATGCACCTTATGCTGACCATGAAATATTGGCTGTGTTGTGGGATCAAATCAGTCAGTCGGTTGAACGTATCCGTGATTTAAATGCGCATAATGGATTTTTGCTGGATCAACATATTGAATTAAATAGTCAGGCAATTGCTTTTTTTAAAAAGCCATCACAGCCCTTCTTTTTATGGTGCTGATGGTCAGGCCCGACATAATTCTGCACTATCGGGTCATAAGATCAGTGTTTGATTTTTAGTATTACCACAAAACATATAAAATAAACAAACCTCTTAGAATATAAATTTATTTAAGAGGTTTGCTTTGTATGATTTTCTCATGCCTATGTTGGAATTGGAAAAATTAATTATAGTTTCTGAAATGATAAATATTTTTCAATGAATTGTTTATTAATACCTTATTGGTGGTTTTATATTTGCTATCAAATTCGGGTCTAAATACAGAAACAAGACTGACTCTATCCTTGCAATAAAAATTACTATACATAAGATTGATTGAAATTTGAATAGTTGAATGTTTCATTTCCGTCGAATCATAATTAAATAGTCCACCTCCAACGTTAGGATCAAAAATGAATAACTCTCCGCCACTCCAGACAATAATTACTGCATGGTTAATCGGTATATAGTTACCAGTGGCTTCTGCCTTTTGACGCTCTTCTGCGTTTCTATAATAGATATTTTTCTTATTACGATCATCTTCATCATATAAATAAACATAGGCCAGAGCAAAACCAGAATTTCCCAAATCATAAATGCTTTTTTTGGTGTTAATAATTTTGATTCACATTCGTATAAATTTGTCAAAATATATAAAGAAATACCAGCGCATCTACCAGGACCTCTGGGCATCCAATAATTCTGATCAAACTCAAAAAACTCTTTGAAAAAACCCGGCATATTTTTTCTCATTTCTTTTTTTCTGGCGCATTTAAGACCTCCTGCAATAACCTATTGACTCCATAACTATTTTTCCATTAATTTATTTATTACTATTGAAAGAATAAATATCTTTCAATGTGTTATTTAATATATCTTTATTTTGAGCTTTCTTTTTCTAATCAAAACAGGGGATTAATATAGACATACTCCTGATTTTAGCGCAAATGGGCAAAAATGAGGTAGAGAGCTCCCGATCGGGGGCCCATTGAATGACGACATCACTGTTTTGTATGTTCTCTTGCCAGTCTTCTTAAGACAACGAGGTTTGTCCGCGGATTAAGACACTTGCCAGGCAAGTGTCTTTGTTGTTATTTGGTTTTTTTAAACTTTAGTTTTATTCGCTGAATACAGTCGTAAATATTATCGCATTAACGAGAAGACTTTAATTCACTAAGCGATTTTAAATAGTAAGGCTTTCCGGGATTATACAACGGCCCCATATCAATAGTTTCACGGTTAGATTTAGCAACATATCCCATTCCTTCTCTGGCTGCATTCGCTAACAGCCCGCAATCCTGATCACCGGACCAGGAAAAGATCCCTCCTAATTGATGTTCACTGACGTATTCTCCTTTTTGTTTCACCGTACGCGGTGTATCCAATGAAATAAAATGCCCCTGCTTTTCACTGAACAGAAAATCGGCATCCGCGTTGGTATCCGTCATCAATACAAATCCATTCTTTCCGGTACTGAGTGTGTGTTCATTATCCAGGTAATTATTGACGATATCGAAAAATTCCGGTGCCCCCTTCTCCATTGTTCCTAACGCATCCGCGGGCATATCGTACTGGCGTGTTTCAAGATTGGCACCCTTCCCTGCACGTCCATAGTTGGCATAACCTAAGTTAATCATGTTCAAGGGAATGCCCAGTTCTTGATGCAGATAATTAATCGCGGCCTCGGCGGAAAGATCATATTCTCCGTTGGGATCGGGATCATTGGGGGAATAAAGATTAGTCTGGTGACCAATATAACTCGCCCATCCTGTACCAAAAAAGTCGTAACTCATCAGGAAGATATTATCCAATCCATTTTTCACTAGTTCAGCAATATTGGATTTCTCCAATTTCGCTTTTACCCCGCTACAGGCAATGGAAATTTCCTTACTGCCTATACCAAACCGATTATCCAGTGCTGCCCGTAACTCTTTAACCAAAAGGGCATAGTTTTTACCATCATCTTCACTAACGTGGTTGTGTTCATCCCCCGCAGCCCCCGGATATTCCCAGTCAATATCCACACAACTGAACATCGGGAAACGCTCAAAAAAATCGACAACGCTACCGATGAAAACACCACGCTGATTTTCATCAGCCGCCATCACAGAAAAGTAACTCGACAGACTCCAGCCACCAATACTGAATGCCAGTTCCAGTTTATGGCCAGCCGCACGTGCGCGCTTTTGAAGCTCCCGTAATCCCCCCAACAAACCAGCCGCTTTACTCTGGTTATAATAGGGCAGAAACGTTCCTGGATTAATTGCCGTGTTCTGAGTTGATTCTGGCAATCCCACGTTACGTGCTGTTCCCAAATCACCGTAAGGATCCAGTGGCACAATATGACCTTCACTGATTTTCTGGTCAGTCTGGGAATTCCAGCCAGCCCACACTTCGTTCACTTTGTCTTTCTTGACACCAACATCACCACAAAGCCCCAGGAAACTGAAAATCAATTTGTCATAAATGGTTGGATCAATGGTCGCTAAATCAAATCCCCTGCCCCATTGGTTTGGATCTTTATTCTCTTCATCATCTTTATCAAGACGAACATCATATTGGGACCAATCTGTAATATAAGCAGAAAGTTTGGGCTTTGTTAGATCACTTTCATACTGGTTATACATGGGTTTACAGACACGGGTGGCGGTATAAGATAAATATGAGCCTGAGCCATCAGGTTTGTATCCCACTTGTTGGTAACTGTCTTGCGTATATTCATCAAATTGCAGAATAGGGAATGGAATATTTTCTGTTGGCAATACCGTGCCATCCGTTGGATTGCCATGCTGTTTAATTTCATCTGCCGTTGCTGCACGTACATATTTCCAGGCATTATGCGGTGAACTTTCTTTGCCGGATTGACCGGGAACATGCCAGCGTTCAACCCAATAAGTGTTGGTATAAACGTTACCATCAAAAATGACATTATAAACTTGCCCGCCTTCCTGCTGGTTCCAGGCAGTTAATGGTTCACCAATAGCATCACTGATATCGGACATTGCTTTTGATGATGTATAAGTGTATTTGTTTGCCATTGAGAAACTCCAATCGTTTTTCCTGTTCAGCCTCCTTTTCAGAAGGCTGGTTCATCATGAAATCATCTGTAACAAGCCAAGACCATGCGGTTATGAGTCCACCGTTTTTGATTCTGCCAGTAGTTTCTGGACAGCTTTGCCAAACGCAGAAGAACCTGCTTTAGCCGTGTATCTGACGTGCAGAATGACATCGGTCAAGCTGTCAAGATTTTGTGTCCGGTTAGTGAAGGCGAATGTCCAGCTTGATTCGACGCCAGATCCTTCAAATGGTAAGAAACGTTCATCATCAAAATTCAGTGTGAACATTCCGCTGTCATTCATTCCACTGGACAAAGAGATCTGCTGGTTAGGATGGATGCTACGTACCCAATAGGGAGAATCAGCATTAAGGCCATTTTTCAGTACCTTTTCCATGACCTGAACATCGGCTTTTACCATGCGGGCATTGACGCCCAACGATAACTGCGCACAAATATCTTCATAAGGTCCCACCAGCATAGGAAGGGAAACTGAAACAGATTTAATTCGACGATGAGAAAGGTTGGGATAATCCTTTGCAAAATCGGCTTCTTGCAAGTTGAAAGTGATTGCTGAATGTTGTTTCAGCGTCTCCAGGTCCTTATCCCACATCTCTTTGCGGAGTTCTTTCAGTGAGATAGTTTTAGTAATTTCTTGCAAACGTGAATTCTGTTCAATGTAGGTACGTTCCATTCTCTGCAATGCCAATTTCAGAGTTTCACCAGACATCAGCCCCTGATAAAAATCATTCCAGCTGCTGCCTTCAATAAAGGTCTGCTCTGAATCCAGTTCATACTGCAATGAGGCTTCCGCAGAAAGACACAGTGATGAAACTGCATCATAAGCTTGCAGATATAAGTTTGACAGTTGGCTTATCATCCATGTGTACAGGCTTTCATTAGTAAAACGACTGGAGAAATAATCCAACAATTCCAATGATTTTTGTTGTTCAGCTTCAATCTGTGCCAGCCGTTTAGTCGCGGCCTCCATTTGCAGGTTTTGCACATTAATTTGTTGATCAATGGAATTCACTTCCCATTCTGCCTGTTTGTACTGTATTTCCCACTCTTGACGGCGACGGCGATATGATTCTGACACACTCAAACTGTCAGCTTTGATACTGTCAGATTGATGTTTGATCATAATGATTTCAGCTGCGGCATTTAATGCAGCCCCCCAGCGCGATCCTCCTACCGCCAACCCATAAATGTTGGGCAACATATCCAATGCCGCTGCACCGGTACGCAATGTTTGAGCGGCCAGTAAAGAAGAAGCTGATTGGGCTTGAAGTTCAATTACCTGTTGTTCTGTTGGTGAAATATTTTCGTCATGCAGAGATTTGAAATGTTCATATCTATCCTGTGCGGCTTTCTTACTGATTTGCAACGCTTCCAGGCTAGCCTGATTAATATTGATTTCCTGCTGTTGCAGATCTATTGAAAAACGGTACAGATCGCTGTTCTGGAGCATTTGGTATTTTTCAAAGCTCAGGCTTTCCTTACGTTCCAGCAGACTCAACAGGGTGCTGCCGAACTGGATCAATGTATCAACCCCACCTTTGGCACGTGCCAGCATTGGTTCAAAACGGTAATTGGGAGGATTGAAATTCATTCGGCTGGCATTACGTGCTGTCACTACACGTTGGTAACGCAGATTCATCAGGCCCCGTGGAGAGATTTTTTCATCATACAACGCCATGTTAATCTCTTTACCATCCAACGTAAGGTTATGCCGCAAGTTATAAATCCGGTTTTCAAGGCGATCCCAAAGTGCGGTCAGATCGTTGTTGATCGGTTTCATAAACAGATCATTGTCAATGGCACGGATGGTGTTATCGTGAACAACCGGAATGTGCGGCAATGGCTGACTTTGCATCTCCAATTGGCGTAGTTCACTGTTATCGTATCGGTAAAGCGCATCTTCCAATGTCAGCGGCTGCCAGTAGCTGGCTAATTGCACATCAGGGCGTCGGCCAAGCAGCGAACTGGCCGTGGCATAACTCAGACGGGCAATGGTTCTTGCCGTAGGCTGTAGTTTTCGATACTCCATATCACCCTGATCTATCAGGTTTCTGACCAGGAAACAGAAAATCGCCTTGCGATAGTGGATCGGTTCGCCAGAAGCAATGGCATCAGGATCACTGGGCTGCATCAAACTGTAAGTCTCTTTGGGATCATCAAGCAATGGACGACTGTTCCAGTAACGCGGTTTTCCCTGTTTCAATGCAGGTTCATCTTCATTTTCATAAGGATCAAACAGATATTTAATCCAACGACTGGCTTCTTCAAAACGCTGTTCGACATTAAATCGCCATGCCACCAGAAACGGCATATGGAAGAACAATTCCCAGAAATAGATACCGTTCGCTCCTTCCAGATCAATCGGTACTGAACCGCCGCCAGAGATGGATTCTTCATGCAGGTTTTGGGTTTCCCAACTCAGTACCAGTTCCAGCTTTTTGCTTGCTTTACTGATGAGTTCTCTGGCAAACAACGTATTTAAGCGGATCTGTTTACCGGAATACCAAACGGGTTTTGACTGATTATCAGGGAATTGCAGATATTGAGTCTGTTTGCTCTGTTTGATCTGGAATTTTTCCCGCAATAATTTACCGACACTTAGTGTGATCTTAATTCTGCCACCAATATCGTCACCCTCTTCTTTCGGCAGGCTGAAACCAGTAACAACAATGATATCTTTCAGGTCATCACTGCTACACCGTTTCACGCGGGTACTCAGCTTAATTTCATTCTTTTGAAAATCTTCCTCTGTCAGTACACTGTAATCAAGCCAGCATCGGGCACCATTTTTGTCTTCCAGCCAAATGCAATACAAAATATTTTTACTTTTGCTGAAATCGTATTTGTAGGTGGAAGTAGAGGTCAGATACATATCCAGTGTATCTTCCACATAATCTACACTAAGATTGAAATCTTCCTTATTACCCAGTTTGCCCTCAAATGTCGTTTTTCCCTCAATTGGCCATTTTCTATTGATATTAACGGGATAGAGGATGAGCTGATTGAACTCTTCCATTCCCCCATTATCGGGTTCACGGAAGAAAAACCAAACCAGCTTATTACCATAATCATCCTGGTCAGAGAGATGCGTTGTTGAAGGAGGAAGATCTGAAGAAGCCATCAGCATATTGTCACAGATGTAGCTGAATACTTCGTCATAATCATAGGACTTCCCATTTCCATCTTTACCCTGAAGACGGGTAAAGGCCACCAATGCCAAACGCTCTTCTTTTCCTGTCCGGTCAAGTACAGCGATCATTTTATCCATAGCATGATCCAGTACTTCTCCGCGAACTGTTGTGCCGCTGCTCCAAGTACCATCAAACCCCAGATGCGCTATATTGAGCTTGGTTCGGTAGCGAATTATTGTGCTCTCTTTATCATCTTTCTCTTCTGAAACCTCAAACCAGCCAATATAGAGGCGATTGTTCATGATCACCGGACGAACAATACCGTTGCGGGCATTTTCCAATGGCACACTGATGGGTTTCCACTCACTCCAGGCTGTGGGATACAGCTCATTGGTCGCAGTGTTGCGCTGTATCATATCCAGTGAGCGCCAGAAGTAACGATAAGGTTGGGTCCGGGTTCTGGCAATGAAATAGGTTTTATCATTAGCAACGTCTATGCCATTTTCATAACCGGAAAGGACTTCCAGATTACTCACTTCTTCAAACTGATTCAGATAACCAAGGACTGCTTTTTGTGCCGCATCATCGGTCAGTTTTCCCTGATTTAATGTACTTTCCAGTTGAAAGAAAAACTCCGTTTTTGTCAGGCGCAGAGTCGGATCAACATAAATTTCGGGATATAGCCTGAGTTGCTGGTTGGCTGACCAATAACCATAACGGTTGGCAAACTCCTGCCAATCGGCGATCTCTTCCTGAGTCATGGCAAGGCCCGGCTCCAAATTGAGCATAATGCGATTAATATACTGTTGTACCGATTGAGTAACATAAGACAAACGTGAAGTGGTCACTTTTGAAGAAACTTGTGTATCCAACAAAAGATAATCATAAAGATCATCAACGTTCTTGATTTTCTCACGATCACGCTGGAAATCCGCTCCTTTAGGAACAATTTGCCCAAGATAATAATCGACCAGAGCATCACGCAAATCTTCTTGTAATTTTGCTTCAATGGAATTAGACATTCTCAATATCTCCTTGCGCTTTTAAGGCCGCCATAACCGCTTCACCAACGCTCTGGTAGAGGTTGAAATCAGTGCTGATTGTTAATTCGCTGGTATCCCATAAGGTTTTCACTGACAGGTTTGTATTGGTTGCAAGTTGCTGCAACCTGCGTAACCAGTCGATATGGAGTAGATTTTGTGCCTGTGGAGGAGTTAATGCTCGCAAAGTACAAGCCAGATAGATTTCATTGGCATCCCATCCCAGAATATCTGCAAGGATATCTGCACATGTTTCACTGTGATCATCAATGCCATTTCTGGTTGTTTTTCTATCGGATTGTGACTGACTGGAATGATCCTCATTCGCATAAGTGAAATAATCATACAACTTGTCTTCGTTCTGATTGGCGCTGTTCACCAAATCTTGATAACGAGTCAAAGAATATATTTCATCCAATGACAATGAGTTTGAGGTTTTGTTATTTAACACACCAAGCCATGCTGGTTTTGTCAGGAGCAGTAACAACAAGTTTTTATTAATTTTTAGTGTGTTGATGATTTGAGTATAGATAAGCAGGCTGTAGGTTAAATCGGTAAATTGGCTACTGAGATCCGCTGCGGTTTCCGGTACTCCCGCCAGGATCATATTCAAAACTTGATAAACATTACTGCCTAACCAGCGAAGCTGTAAAGGAACCAGGCCCTTTTCCACGCCATATTCCGCTGCAATCGCACTGGATAGCAGATTATCCTGTGCATTTTTGGCCTGAATCAAAAGCTGGACCACGATATTAATGGCATTATCCGAAACCGCTTCCTCTTCAGCAAACAATGCCTTGACCTTCTCCCTGATTTGATTTTCCTCTGTTTTGTTCCACTCTGGTGGAATATCTAATACCAACCCTTGCTGATTAAGTAGCCCATGTTCCCCTGTCAGTAATGCCCACCAGTCGATTCCAGCCAGCTCTGGACGGATAAAAGCCGACGATGATAAAAGTACGTTTTCAGATAACCCGGCAGCAATACCTTTAAAGAAAGTGACCATGCTATCAGTAGGTACAACAGGCAATACTGTTTTACCCAGTATCAGGGAAAATTTTGCCGCCGTCATTTTGCTTTTCACCAGCCAGGCACTCATAATCTCCATTTTCATGATGAAGATAAGAAGACTGTTCTGTTCCGCACTACTGGCAGAAGTATTAGTCAGAGGGAAAACAGGCGGCTTAGCCAGATAACCGTGGTCATTCGTCAGAATATCAGCAAGAATCAATCCATCTTCTGTGGAAAGACCAAAGGTGCGAGGAATACTCACTAAACGGTAGAGGCTTGAGACAACATCAAGATTACGTTTTAATTTTCCAGGCATCGCAGACTGTATTGGCGTATGCACATTTTCAACAAGCGGGGCGATCAGTTGGAACGTCACAGAAGAAATGCCCAACCCTGCACAAAGTTGTTTGATCGTTTTGGCATCATCTCCTTGAGTTGCCATATAATTGAATTCTGTATTATCCAGTACTAACGGCTGATCAAACAGTTTTGTCTGATTAAAGAGCTGGTCAAAGAATGGCACGTTATCGTTGATTGAAAATGGTGTTACCTGATATAGCCAACTGGCAAACATTTCCGCTGTCACTTTGTATTGAACGTTCAGATGCCGGAATAGACCTAATGATTTCAATACATTATCCGTAATTCTCATATCCAGATTATTGGTTTCAGCTTTTATGCCAGAAGCCAGCAAGAGATCAAGCTGATGATAAGGCAAATCAAACCAACGCTGTAAACGGATAAAACGATTTAATCTGTCATAACGGAATTGTGATACTGCCTTGATTTCACGCCCATCATCTGTTCGGATAATTTCCAGCGCATCACGTTGCCCGGCATTAATATAAACACCACCATAATGATAAGGTGCGGGAAAAGTCACCGAAGTTTGTTCACTACTGAAAATCGTGTTAGAGAAGTGAACATTCGGGGAAACAATTGGCCGATATTTGCCACTGCTAAACAGATTTTCAAGTTCAGTAACTTTGCTATTAGTTTGATCACCAAAAACAGTCAATTGCTTGAGCTGGACACTTTGCCCTTCTGACAGGCCATAATTGTTTTCAAAAAAATTATTGGCTTGTGGTGATAATTCGGAGGATGGTGTACCAGACTTAGCAATCGCTAACTGATAGCTCATAGCCCGAAATACGACGCCATCTATTTGATCGACAACTTGTCCAATTTGTTGATTATTTTCTGCTGGAATAGCGGCGTAAATGGTCATATTGGCAAAATATGGCCCTTCATCCAGATTACCGATGTCAGGGTTATCACTTTCCAGATAGGTCAGTTTTAGCTGTCGGCTGAAAGGTGGAGAGTTATCAAACGGCACCATTCTTGCCTTGATACGGTAGTAAGTTAAAACGTTTTCTGCCCGCAGTTTAATTGTGATGGTTTTACCGGCCTGATTTTTACAGGTGATGGAAAGGGTGTCATAAGCATTGGGAGAATTTTCAACTAATTTCGTTGGCCCGTTTATACCTTCCTCTTGAGCAACAATATAAGCGTGTCGTGAAATATCTTTTTCAGGCACCAGCTCGGTAGTACTGCCACTGTAGTAAGACTTCATCAATTGGTCACGTGACAGTAAATTTTCAGAAAAATGAGCAGGTTCAGTTAATATCTCAATTTGTTCATTGCTCAATTGTGTATAGGCCAGCAAAATCTGATGGTTTTTTGCAGTTCCTGTACTCCACGGAAATTGTGTATCTGCTTGCTGGATCACGGCACCTAATTCGGTGTTATTTTCTGCCAATCCTCTATTGATTTGTTGAGTGGCTAAATTATAGGGCAACGTAAAGGGGAAGCGGGTTTCTCCCAACACCTGATTAACGGGTTTAGTGGCTTCTCCTGTCTGGTCAATATATTTTCTGGCACTTTCAGACAACACATTATTCACGATAGTCAGGGCACGCACCTCTTTATAAAGTGCCTCACTGTCCAACATCAGCTGTGAGATATCTTCCCGTCTTGTTGCCAGTACTCTTGCCTGATTAGTACCATCGACTTCGATTTGCTGAACAAATTTATAAAGATCAAGTAAGTAATTCGCTGGACTATCAAGGGATTCAATGGCATCTGGCTGACAAAAATTATCCCACGGTTCTGGGAACAGGCTGCTATAGTCAGGTAGTTTTCCAACTTGTCCGCCAGCATTCTGATACTCTGCGCCTGAAATTCGGAATGGTGCTTTTTCCCTATCATGTTGCCTGAGTGAATTTTGCCGATAATGCTGAACCAATTGGTTAGCCATACTCACAGCTCTGTCAAAGATAATCTCAGCATAACCGGTCAATGACTCATTATGACGTTTAATAAAACGCTGCTTTGACACACTGACAATATCGAAAATAGAGTGATAGCCTAAATTTTTAAGTGCATCAGCCAATGAAAATGTCGTGGATGAATATTCTTCTTGTGGAGATGTGATTTTTTTTGTTGGTGCTAAATTAGATAAAGGTATTTCTGCCGCCGCCGTTAATAATGGTGAAACTTTTTTCATATTCTGCGGCCCGTCAGAATAATCATGGTTCTTACTCATTTTTATTATCCCATTTCAGTGATTCGGTGCTAACTCAGCAAACAGTTATCAATTAAATAACCATCTGAAGATGATATTGAGAATTAAACACAATCCTTGCATTGTGGCTCCTTGGGTTTATCGTAAGAAGGGAGATTATCGTCATCAAAATAAAATGGTGACATATCAATAACCTGATCCTTAACTTTACGTCCCAAACCTTCGTGAGCTGCGTTGGTTAATAAGCCATTATCCTGATCACCAGACCAAATAAATAAGCCACCTAATCCTTTTTCTTTGACATAACGGGCTTTTTCTCTGACAGAGCGTGGCGTGTCCAATGACATAAAGACTTGCAGCTTTTCGTTATAAAGGTAATCTGCCTGTGCTATTTCATCGTGGATAATTTCATAGCCATTACGGCCTATGCCATTTTCGAAATCAACATAGTTATAAATAACGTCTGTCCACTCAATAACTGCGGATTCGAAACTGCCTACAACATTACCGCTTCCGGTATAAGTGCCTTGCAGTGGACTTTGACTGCTAATAACTGCACCTTTCGCATTACGTGTATAACCCGAATAACCGATAAAAATCTTTTCCTTATCAATGCCAAGTTTAATTAAATGCTGGACAGCATCATCAACGGAATATTTGGAATACGTATCGTCTTTATTACGATACAGGTTGGTATGGTGAGAAAGTTGACCATCACCTAAAGTGAAAAAGTCATAAGTCATCAAATTAATGCCTGTAACTCCAGCGGCCATTAATTCAGGAATATGGGCATCATCAATTTTTTCCGGATCGCCGGAAGCCGCAATACTAATTCCATTTAAATTAGAAATATTGGCAGCCTTTATTTCTTCAATCAGTTTTTTATAATAAATATAATCATCTTTATCAAACTGATTTCCCATTCCCGCAGATCCGGGATATTCCCAGTCAATATCGATATGATTGAACATCGGGAAACGATTGAATAGATCTTTCAGCCCCTCAACAAACTGTTTACGGTGAGTATCATCGCGGCAGATATCATAAAAAGCGCCACTCATTGACCACCCACCAATACTGACGGAAATTTCCAGATTGGGATCAGCTTTTTTCAGTTCACGAAAGCCACCGAGTAATCCTTTGGCTTTGTCCTGGTCATATATTGTTGGATATGGATCGAAAGCACCACTTTCAAAACCGCAGTTAAAGTACGCACTGACATCTGCCCACGGGTCAACTGGGATCGGCCAACCCATGTATTTTTCGAGGGCACTATTCTTATCTGAACCAAATCCCCAGCTTACCGCAGCCGATAAAATAGTATCCCCTTTTGGCCCCTTATCACCAATGATGCCAGCAAAGCTGAATATCAATTTCTTAAAAGGACTACCATTGGTTGCATCACCTTTAATGCGAGTTAAATCAGCACCACGACCGCCCTGATTTTTTAATACCTCCTCTGAAGGCGATGCTTCTACCGCTCTGCCATCGTATTGTGCCCAATCAGTAAAATAACACGCGATACTGAAATCATCGTTATCTTCATAAGTATTAAACACTGTCTTGGCCATACGAGTAGAAGTGTAGGTCAAGATATCCGTGCTCTCGGCGGGATCATAATTGTTAAGTTTATAAGTTTTTTGCGTTGCCTCTTTACCATAACCTTTAAGAGCACCTTCATGTTGATATCCAGGATCAACACCATACACGAGATTACTTTCTGTATTCTTTTCAGTTTTATCCATTTTATACCTCATTATTATTACATTGCTGCTAATAAACAGAAGATCCTTTATATAATTTGAATATTAAAATTTGAATATTAAAAATAGTTAACCTGAATCCAGATTAAGAATATTCTTTGCTAAAAATAGGCTTATCAACCGTACTACAAATGAAATATGCCTGTCTAGTTTTCAAATTTAATATCATTATTAACATTAAATTATTTTTATAATATTTAAGACCTATTTCATTAGATTCTCAATTTTCTTATCGGATAATAGGAAGTAAATTATATTTAATAACATATCCCCACCCAGAAGTGGCTCTATCTCAAGATGAATTATTATTTTTGTATGTACTATATAAATATTGAAGAGATATATTTAAAAAATAATCAGGCCAGACATTATTTATCAAACACTAATAACAGGATATGTCCGAATTAGCAATTTCATAAAGAGAGAATTAAAATTCTGTTTTGAGTCAGTTCCAGATGAAATGAGAAAACAACTGCAATGGCAGGAGCCAGAAGATTGATTATTTCTATAATAATAAGGTGATCACCGTAGTGATCACCTTATATTTGTTATTATGCCGAAGACTTGACGGCCAGCGCTATCTTGTGCCCCCAATCGTCGCCGTCATTCTTATCTGACGGTTATCGGTAATTTCAAGATTGGAAAGCACAACCAATCGGGGCAGTACACGACGCAGAAAACGAGACAGCAACGGACGCAGTGCGTGGTTAACCAACAACACTGGTGGTGCACCGAGCATTTCCTGACGCTCCAGTGCTTCTGCCGCCTGATGTTCCAGACTTTCAGCCAGTCCCGGCTCCAGTCCACCACCGCCCTGCAATGCCTGGAGCAGAATACGTTCAAGGTTTGCATCTAAGCCAATCACTTTAATTTCATCCGCACCGGGGAACCATTGTTGAGCAATCGCCCGCCCAAGAGCAATACGGATAACGGCAGTCAGTTCATAAGGGTCAGTTTGTACCGGTGCATGTTCAGCCAGTGTTTCAATAATGGTGCGCATGTCACGGATCGGTACTTGCTCCGCCAACAGGTTTTGCAGAACTTTATGTAACGTGGTCAAGCTGACGACATCAGGAATAAAGTCTTCTGTCAGTTTCGGCATTTCCTGACTGACGCGCTCAAACAGTTGCTGTGCTTCCTGTCTGCCAAATAGTTCACTGGAATGCTGTGACAACAAATGGTTCAGATGAGTTGCCACAACAGTACTCGCCGCTACGACAGTATAACCCTGTACCTGTGCCTGTTCCCTTAAACTGTCATCAATCCAGACAGCCGGCAGTCCAAAAGCCGGATCTTTGGTCAGGTCCCCCTGCAATTCACCTACCGCACCGCCCGGATTAATCGCCAGCCAGCGTCCCGGATGAGCTTCACCGCGGCCAATCTCTACTCCTTTCATCATGATACGGTAGCTGGCTGGTGCTAATTCAAGATTGTCACGGATATGAACAACGGGAGGTAAATAGCCCACTTCTTGCGCAAACTTTTTACGGATACCACTAATACGCCCAAGCAGTTCACCATTCTGGCGGAAATCTACCATCGGAATTAACCGATAACCGACTTCCATACCCAGTGGATCTTCCAGTTGCACATCAGACCATGAAGCTTCTGCGGTTTGCTGTTGCTCTTCTGCCACTTTCATCTCTTTGTGTTGTACCGTAAATGGATCTTTATCCCTGCGAAGCAGGAAGTACCCTACTCCCGCCAATGCCGCGGTAAACAACAGGAAAACAAAGTTAGGCATTCCCGGCACTAAACCAAGCAAACCCAATACACCGGCACTCAACATCATAACTTTGGGGTTGTTGAAAAGCTGAGTCACCATTTGCTGGCCGACATCTTCATCGGTTGCTACACGGGTCACGATAACACCCGCTGCCGTAGAGATAATCAGCGCAGGCAACTGAGCAACCAGACCATCACCGATGGTCAGCAATGTATAGGCTTCTGCCGCATCATTCAAACTCAACCCATGTTGGGCAACACCGACAATCAAACCTCCAACGATGTTGATCACCAGGATCATCAACCCGGCAATGGCATCGCCACGCACGAATTTACTCGCACCATCCATCGAGCCGTAGAAGTCGGCTTCTTGTGTGACTTCTGCGCGCCGTTTCTTGGCTTCATCTTCGCCTATCAAGCCGGCATTCAAATCGGCATCAATTGCCATCTGTTTCCCAGGCATCCCATCCAGTACAAAACGTGCACCGACTTCAGCGATACGTCCTGCACCTTTGGTGATCACCATAAAGTTAATCAGGATCAAGATAACAAAGACAACGATACCAATGGCAAAATTACCCCCGACAAGGAAGTGACCGAAAGCTTCTACGACTTGTCCTGCCGCTGCCGTTCCTGTATGCCCTTCCATCAGAATGATACGTGTGGATGCGACATTCAGTGATAAACGCAGCAATGTTGAAAACAGCAAAATCGTCGGAAAAGCCGCAAAATCCAGCGTCCGACGTGTAAACATCGCCACCAGCAAAACCATGATGGAAAGTGCGATATTAAATGTGAACAGTAAATCAAGCAGGAATGGTGGTAGCGGCAGTACCATCATCGACAAGATCATGAGGATGAGTACAGGCCCCGCAAGCATTTGCCACTGGGAGCCTTTTATATTCCCCGGTAAACGGAACAATGAGGCCAGATTAGCCATGACGATTATTCTCTCCAGCAAAATCCAGTGCTGGCGGCACTGGCAGATTTTCAGGTGTTTTTGGTTTCAGGCCACCTTCCCGTTTCCAACGTTTCAATTGGTAAACCCAGGCAAGCACTTCAGCAACGGCAGCATAGAGTGCCGCCGGAATAAAGCCACCCACTTCAGCATGACGAAACAACGCTCGCGCTAATGGAGGGGCTTCCAGTAGTGGAATGCGATTTTCCGCACCAATCTCTTTAATACGCAAAGCAATGAGTCCCGCTCCTTTCGCCAATACTTTAGGCGCACTCATTTTTTTACTGTCATACTGTAAAGCAACGGCATAATGGGTCGGGTTAGTGATAATAACATCCGCTTTTGGCACATCCGCCATCATCCGCTTACGTGCAGCCGCACGCTGTTGTTGGCGAATTCGCGCCTTTACGTGTGGGTCTCCTTCTTGTTCCTTAAATTCATCCTTGATCTCCTGACGGGTCATTTTCAATTTTTTCAGATGGCTGCGGATCTGATAAAACACATCAAACGCCACCATCGGTATTAACATAAACAAGACAACGTAGCCTGCAAAAATCAACATCAGCATGGCATCATTCAATGCTACCAAAGGTGTTTGGATAGTCAGATTCAGCATGGCAGGCCAATTCGCCCAGATAAACAGAGCGGCTCCCCCTCCTACCATTGATGCTTTCAAGATGGCCTTGAACAGTTCCGCCAATGCGTTCATGGAGAAGATTTTCTTCAGACCAGCAACCGGGTCCAGTTTGGCCAGATCAAATTTGATGGATTTTGAGCTGAATATCAGTCCTCCCATCAATGTCGGCGCACTCAAAGCAATCAGGATCAGGCCGACAAACACAGGTAACAGTGCCCAGACTGCCTGTTTTAATAAGCGACCAACCTGCTGTACCATCTGCTTATCATTACTGACCATGTTATGGTCAAAGTTGAATCCTTCGAATACCATCAATGAAAGTTCGTGAGTGATCGATTGTCCGCTCATCCAGAGCAGACTGACGCCTCCTGCTAACATCAGGATAGAAGTGAGTTCCTTTGAACGTGCTATCTGCCCCTCTTTACGCGCTTTTTCCCGTTTATGGGGCGTGGGTTCTTCGGTTTTTTCGAGATCGCTATCTTCAGCCACGGCTTTCCTTGATGAGCATTCGTTATTGCATGCAGGAAATTAGCCCCTTACAAATCTCAGCAAAGGACAAATAAAATTGTGCTAAGCATGACAAAAGTCAGGAAATTCAATGGCAAGAACACTGCAAAATTTGCAGGGGTATTTGCGGCATTATATCCGATGGGTTTCAAGATGCCGCAATTTGAAAAACAACGGGTATATAATATTTATGCCTTACTGGAAATATAACGCCGCCCCCATATCAGAATGATGGCCAATACTGTTAGTGGCAGGCCGTGGAAGATAATGATAACGCTGGATGGCGTCAACCAGACGTAAAAAGGGGCAACCAACAACATACCTATTCCAAAACCCGTCATCTGTAATAGAGTCAGCAAACTAAAAATGGGCAGTCGCAGGCTTTCCGGTTCACTTTGCGCACGGGATATCAGACTAACTTCTGCAATTCCATCACCAATTCCTGCCCATACTGCAAACAACAATAACCAAAGCTGGCTGGTTTGCTGGAAGGTAAGGATAAAGCCCGTTGACATTAATGCAACGCCGAGGAAAAACAATTTTTCCATTTTCAAGATGTCGCGATTGCGTAACAGGTAACTGGTCAGGCGTGCACCACTGAATTTTCCTATCGCCCATGTCGCCAGTAACAACCCCATTACAGCACTGGCATTATCAGGGTTCAGTAGCTTAGAAATAATGGGAAAACCGACATTATGGGCAGCGCTGCCCAGTGTATCCGCCAGACTCAGAAGCAACATCCCGGCCAGTACAGGTGCTCCGCGTAATCCGAGACGCAATTCTCGCCATTCGTTCCCCAATGCCCGCGATCCCTGCTGTTCAGGCGCAGTGAGAAAACGCAGTGGCATAATCAATATTGCGGCCAACAGATAAGTGATGATATTAACGATAAAAACCATCTCATAGCCACGACTGGCGACCAACAGACCGGATACCAAACTGCCGAGCACTGCGCCTGTAGCAGCGACCGACGTCAGCCAGGAATTTGTTGATATACGTTGTGAGGCATGTACCCAATGCGGAAGTTGACTGTTCAACCCAATCGCAAACATTGAGTTGCCCAAACCGATACCGAAAGCAATGATCGGTAAGATCAGTAACTGCTGTGAAACCGGGAATATCAATAATAAGGACAGCAGCATGACTCGCAATAAATCGAAACAGACCAAAGGCCATCGCCCTGTATATCGCCGGAAAAACGGCGTACCGATTAAGCTGGCAATAACTCCACCCGCAACACGACAAGCAAGAAAAATACTGACATGTATTACGCTATTACTGAGCAGGTAAACGTAAGTGGATAACGCTACCATATTCAGAAATGCGCCAAAATCGGATATAAATCTTGCGCTAACGATAAATAAGGCATTACGACCAGACCAACGCAAATCCAGTCTATTTTCCTGACTTGACATTATTATTAGCTCTCTTATTGTTCAGGAAGTTGCCGGAAAGTCACTAGCAATAGATCCCGAAATGCCGCAGTTGCAGGAGATACTTGTCGAACATGGCTGGCTCGATGATAAAGTTGTTTATCATTGATTGTGAGCGTTTCAAGAAATTGTTGCATTGCTGTTTGCAATAAAGGTGGGGCTTCATTCTCTGTTAAGTGAACTTCAGAAATAACAGGTGCAATATTATGGCTCTGAATAAAGTGCATAAAGATCCAATCCTGTCCATCCTGATGAATACCAGAAGTTGTCGGGCTCTCTTTGCCGGAAAAAGCTTTTACCCGGAACTGGTGGATATCAATCGAATAGCGACAACCTTTCGTTAAACGCTCACCTAAGATGGCAATATCTGTAGCAAGAATATGTTGCATGATGGGGTGAGTAATAAAAGTTTCCTCCGAATAACTCAGTTGATTGGCGCCTTTTTTATATTCAATATCATAGGTTACTGGTGATTGATATTCACTATTCCGATTAAGTTGAAGTGGGTTTTCTGTGTCTGGGTGATAACAATAGCGTAGAATACGTCTTTCCCGATGAGTGTAATTTTTGAAATTCTGATCTAATACCAAATTATCCCACTGATTTTTAAATGTATGAGCTTCTTCTTCCTGATATGAAATCAGTTCACTGAAATGTGGAATATGGCAATAATGATTATTCATTAAACGTGCCGAAATCTCTGCAATTCGCATAGAGTAACACCCTTATGAAAGTGGAATAACGATCGGTTTTACATTCTCTATCATTTCGTTGTGTAGTGTATGAGCATGGGAGGCATCATTAACTTTTGCCCAGCACCTGAACAGGTAATGTTCTTCTGTTTCCGCATTGATGTCGTAACCAGCGGGTTGAGACAAGCATTCAATAACATGTGGATTATTTTTGATGTATTCAATATTTTTTATGCCCAGAAAATGACCGCTATTTTCAGGATACATGACTATCATAGAGTAATGCTGTTTGGCAGTTGCAGCCTGCTTTTGCCCTTGTATGATCTGCGTATCAATATCTTTTTCTTGCAAAAGAATAGAGAGATAAAGCTGATAAGGATCTAACCCGGCAAGATCACGAAATGCGGAGTTCACAAACAAGCCACCAAGACGTGGATTAATCTCAATGACCACCGGGCCATCCGCAGTCATACGAAATTCAAGATGAGCAATGGCATGATTCAATCCGACTGCTTGTATACAAGCGATAGCATAATTTCTGATTTGTTCTTGTTCTGAAGCGGTAAATGAAACCGGAGGAGCAATGAGCAGATTTTCTAATACCGTATTATCTTTTTCTGTCAGAATAAGTTTTTCATTTATTAATACCGGATGGACAGTATCCTGGGTAATTGCACATTCGACAGTACCTTCAATACCCTGGATATATTCTTCCAGTAACATACTTTGCCCCGGCTGGTTAAGGTATTTTGTGCCTTCAGGAGTAGAATATGTTTGAGTATTTCCAAGAAAATCCACTGAGGCTGAGTGCTTATAGTAAGCTGTGAATGTTTGGTAATGAGCTTGCAATTCAAACCAGTTATAACACTTTTTAATAAAAGCTGAGCTTGCCCCAAAAGGCGGTTTTGCCATCACCGGATAACCAATTCTATTGGCTTGCTTATATAACTCCTTTTCACTGTTACATAGTGCATGGCGTATTGTTCTAATTCCATGCTTTTGTAGTGCCTGACGCATAAGGAATTTGTTGTTGCAGGTAGCAATGGAAGCGGGGGAAGTATAAAGTAATCCAATTTTTTGACATATTTCGGCAACAATACAACCCATTTGTCCGCTGGCAGAAGCATGCCCTGCGTGACAAAAAATAGCACACAAATTATAAGACTGCTGCAAACGGGTAACGCAGTCTTGCAAAGATTCAAACGATAATGATTCCAATAAGAAAACTTCATCACTATCAGTAAAAAGCCGTTCTGTATTCTGGCGTCTTTTATGCGCTACAGTCAGACAAAACAATCCCATCTTTTTTGCTGCAACAAAGTGAGGTTCCCGATAGGTATAACGTGCTACCTCAGCTTCATCAACATCAACAAACAAAATTGCATTAGGTTTCATTTGATATCCTTGAAATACAATAAATAGGATTAATTATCTAACCATTCACATTGCTCATTTTTCCAGTTAATAAAACGGTAATAGCGTTGACTACCACGCGTTTCGAAATATGGTATTTCATCAGGATCAATAAACAGTGGTACGGTAAATTTTCCCTGCATATGTGGCAGAACATATTCCGGCAAGGCAATATTCGAAACCCGACGTTTGAGTTTTTTCATAATAGTAATGGCGTCATTAATCGAGGCTTTATATTCTGAAGATCCCGGCGAGAAAGGCATAAAATGATAGAGATAGTAAGGTTTCACTCCCATACGATAGAGCCCGATAAACAACTTGTGGAGTGTTGCTTCATCATCATTAATTCCACGCAAGAAAGGCATATTGGAAAAAACAATCGGTACAACACGTTGGATACGACGTACAGCAGACCGGAATTCTTCACTTAACTCCAATGGGTGGCAAACATGCACACCAAAGGCATTAACACCGTATCTTTCCAAAATTTCTATCAAAGTATCGGTAATACGGTAAGGATTGAATGTAAGAACACGGGAATGAATACGGATCAACAAATCATCCCTGATTTCTCTGATTGCAGCGAGTGACTCAGCTAACTTGTTATCCGTCAGCATGAGGGGGTCACCGCCACTCAGGATAACTTCTTCGATTGAAGGTGTATTTCTAATATATTCAAGAGATTGTTGGAAAGAATTACGGCCTGCATTGGATTTATTTGAATCAACTTTTAATGTCCGCAATGCTTCAAAGCAGAATTGACAGTAGGAGTTACAGGCATTGACCATACGTAAAATGACGCGGTTATCATATTTATGCTGGCAAATGGGCGTCTTCATATCATCATTAAGTTCCCAGTTTTCTGATTCACTATCATAACCATTCAGCTCTTCTTCACTCCAGAATGGTACAACCTGCCGCCAGAGCGGATTTGCCGTGATATCCTCAGATTGGTTGGTTGCTAAGATTCGCCGCAGATAGTAAGGCGTAATCTGCATCTTTTGTCCCTGTAAATTTTGTTGGATGCGCTGAGTTATCTCTTCACTCCATCCACCACAAACAGAACGTAAAGTAGCTTCATCACGTACAGCATTTTTTTGCTGCCAACGCCAATCAGCCCAACTTTCAGTAGAATCAGCCAGAATCTGCTGTAAATGAGGTACTACATTGCTGGTATTCATTGCCGGTCCTTATAGTTATTATTTTACTAATAATATATACCTCCTCATAAATAGCATGTCCCCATATCCCAGTCCGTGCGTTCAGGCTGATAACGCTCTGCTTGAGACATGGAAACTATTCCAATTTATATTGGCTTAATAATTATTAATCTGTTTTCATTGCGGTTTTAATCTCAACACTACTTGCCTTCATCTCAATGCTAACCGCATTAACATCATGGATATGGTCTTTCGTCAGGCGGTACACAACCGGACTTAACAGCGCAATCGCAATTAAGTTAGGGATAGCCATCATGGCATTGAGTGTATCTGCCAGTAACCAGACAAAATTCAGTGATTGAGTTGCGCCAATCGGTAACGCAATGATCCAGATAATACGGAAAGGAATAATGGCTTTTGCCCCCAGTAAGTACTGAATACATTTTTCACCGAGAAGGCTTGAGTTACAGTCACCAATTGCTATAGCATAGAAAAACGCCCACGCGCAGATGGTACAATCCGTTACCGCTGTACTGTTGGGGCTAAATCTGGCGGTAAATATATTTACAGAGAGAATCGCACATTCGGGAAGCAATCTCATGCTAAAACATGGGGTGCTATGCGGGCGGCTGAACTAGAACGAAATGGGGTCTCCACGCAGAATGATACCGAGGATTTAACAGTTGGTGATCTGCTGCATAAATATCTCAATGATCCAGACCTAGGTGGAAAAGCAGGAAAAACTAAAAAATATGTGCTGAATATGCTCTTAGATAGTGACTTGTCAAAACTAACACTTTCTGAGTTATCAGTTAGCCATATTATCGAATATTGCAAGCAAAGACGTTCTACTGGTATTACCCCTTCAACCATTAATCATGATGTCAGCTACTTAACGTCAGTGTTAAAATCAGCCAAGCCAATCTACAACATAGATTATGTATCGAACCCTGCGTATGAAGCGCGCCCTTTATTAATTCAGATGGGATGATATAGACCCCAAACAAAGATCTGTCATCGTGAGAGACAGAAAGGACCCAAGGAAGAAGGCAGGTAATCATATGTCAGTTCCTTTGTTAGGTGATGCCTGGGAAATTGTTCAGCGTCAACCAAAGAAAAGTGAGTTAATATTTCCTTATAATCCTAAAAGTGTATCGGCTGAATTCCAAATAGTCCGTAATGACTTGGGTATCCAAGATCTCCGCTATCACGACCTACGCAGAGAAGGCGCGAGCCGCTTATTCGAGGCTGGCTTCTCAATTGAGGAGGTGGCACAGGTTACTGGTCATCGCTCACTAAATGTATTATGGCAGGTATACACAGAATTGTACCCACAATCACTACACGAAAAATTCAATAAGCTTATGCAGCAGAAGAAAGAGTGAATTACAAAGGGCAGATTCTACCCTTTACTTTGCGGGATAATTTTTACCTACACAAACTTTGCAGGCTCTTAGTGCAGGCCTTGGATTCGGAATGTTCCAAGATCACGCACGGCACACACCTCCACGATGTCAGCATCAACACGAAGAGCTTGTTTGATATTCATTGAGATTACCTCAATCGGCCTACCGCCAGCTTCACCAGAAGGTTTTACGAAACTTTCGTAAAACTCAGTTAGTGACCAACAAAAAATCCCCGCGATGGGCTATTTTTTTACTACTGGTTCATTACTCCTGCTTAAGGAGGGGTAGTTCTTAAGTGACTGTAATTCATCGTAAAGCACATTTGCCTTACGTTAACTTGCTGATTTACTTCATGATTCAAAAATCCGATCATCTTATGACCAGACTGCATATTTGCAGTGTGCTTATGTTCCAGCCCATGAAATAACCCATTGATTCTTCCGAGGTCCTCACTTTGGCTCGGTACTCAGCCCGATTTTCGGCTCAGTTCCAATCGGCGGAATTTTTCGCTGGAGAATCTACCTATTTAGCCGGGATCGCCAATCTGACGGTCAGCGGAGAAATCAATGAGATAACTCATTGTTTTTTTTCCGAGGCCGTCACTTTGACCATCCCGACTATATGATTTTTATTAATTATAACGAATCGCGAGAATTCCGGTTCTCTGGCGGAAATAAGGGATATCAGGGGTTGGAAAGAGGGGGAAGTAAGCCAATACTTAAGCCACATAGATAAGGGGGCTTTTCGATTTATAAGCTGTTTTGCATATTCAGGTTCAGGTTCAGAAGCAACTTCTTCAAGATAATCACTTACCTGAGCCTCAAGTTTGCTAATTGCTTCATCAAAGGAGCCATTATGACGCAACAATATGATTTCGAAAAAATTTTTGAGTTACTTGATAAAATGGAGTTGTGTGTAAATAAAGTTAGACATCTAAATCATCAATTAAATAAAGGCCTTAATACAATCCCTAAAGCTGCCTAATTTAAAATCAATGCTCTTGCAATAAAGCCCTCCCCGCGAGGGCTTTTATATCAATAACTCCCCACCCCGCTCACAATTCCCCACAAGTGTAAAAATTTATTCCCTTATTAATCAAATAATTATAATAAAAACAAGAAAAAACAAATTTGCTTGTTTGTCAAATACAACTTTTCTTGTGAAAATTAGGGATTAGACACAGGAGTACATATGTCAATTTCAGAGCGCGTCAGAAATCGCAGAAATGAGCTAAACCTAACCCAAGTGGAGTTAGCCGCTCTCGCTGGCGTTAAACAGCAATCAATTCAGCAACTGGAAAGTGGCGCAACAAAGAGGCCACGGTTTTTGCTCGAATTATCTCAGGCTTTGAAATGCTCATTAGAATGGTTGCAAAATGGAACAGGAGAACCTAACCCGGAGTCCCAGCGGCCTAAGGTTATCCAGCCGTCTAACACTGAACCTTCTGCAAGCTATAGAAAACTGACCAAAGAACAAGAGGAGCTGCTGGATCTATTTGATAGTTTACCCGCAAAGGAAGCGGCTCGATTTTTGCGCGAATTGAAAGCAAAATCAGCGCATTTTGCTGTAATTTTCGCCGAGATGCTGGCGAAACATGGCAACAAAGCAAGTTAGCAGAAGAATTTTCATCTGTAAATCATTACGTTACAAAATGTTATTCTGATCATATTTTTTAATATAGGCCGCATCTAGCGGCCTCCGGTTCTGTATCACAGATCAGACTATTTCCAATCGGAAGGTTGGTAAAAGTAATTTAGTATCATACGCGTGCAATTTAGAGCGCAAATGTTGAATTTTATGTTTGTTACTAGAATTGCGAGATTGCATGTCGCATATAATGAGGAGCAATATGTGGTGAAACAAGATGATGAGATAAAACCGGAACATAAGGAGCTAACGGAACAAGAGCCGCTTTTCAGTCTTGAAATTATTGAACTTAGGCCTGTTCTTGGCAATACAGCTCATTTAAAAAACACCGCTATTGCCTCCGATGGTTTGGAGTATGCCATCAAAGGGATTAGTGACGGCGAAAATTCGTTTGTGAAAAATGTTCCATATCCAAAACAAGTTCCAGCATCGGAGTGGTTTTGCTCAAAATTAGCGGAAATAAGTGGTATTCCAACTCCAACTTGCAGAGTGCTTTTTTACCCTGATAACAATGAATATTTTTTTGGTTCACAATATGATTTAGCCTCATTACCAACCGCAATCGATCAAGCAAACATAGTACAATCTTTAATGTCGGATGATCCGCTATTAAGACGGCAATTTTGGGCAATCTATGCATTTGATCAATTTGTCTATAATGTAGACAGACATGTTAATAACTATCTGTACTCAACGAACCGAGATGGGCATTTCATATGTAAAGCCTTTGATTTCAGTCTTTCTTCTTTGGTTATGGGTTGGCCAAATAAATATAACGACATGCTCATACCTAACGGAATGAACACCACTAATGTATGGTCCGCAATAAAAAACTTGACATCATTTGATAAATCATGTAAAGACTACGCTCTAAAAGTTTTAGGCTATATAGATAAGATAGAAGTTGAATCAGTTGATAATATTTTTAGTCAAATGCCAGAAAGCTGGATAAATCCACTGCAAAAAGAAGCGCTTATATCATGGTGGGGTGGAAGCGGAAAGAAAAAACGAGTGAATTCTGTTAGAAACGAGGTGTTAAAATGACAAAATATAGTTATAGCGTTATCCGGTTAACACCAAATCCCGTGAGATCTGAGTCAGTCAATGTTGGTTTGGTTATCATTACCCCTGACGGTCCCGATGTCCGTACTATTAACTCGTTTTCAAAAATAAAAGCCATCACTAATAATTATAAGCCCGAAGATCTATCAAATCTAAGCGAACAACTGGAAACGATTCTTTATAGTAAACTTCCCCTTGAGCAAGCCATAAGTCTTTACCAGGGCGCCATATCTTTATCCCAGCCCGGCTGGTTTGTTGCAAATGATGAAAATGAATATAACAAAAAATTAGATGAAATTAATAAGCTGTTTATAACTCCAGAAAGGGCAACTAGAACTACGCCAATAACCCAGAAACGGATTTTAACCGAACTAAAAGAGCAGTTCGATAAGGCGGGAATTTTAGGGAAAAACATAAGTGATATATCTCACCATAAAGTAGTAACTAAATACCCATTATCAGAAAATGAAGGCTTGTATGCAGAGCTTTTATTGAAAAATGGAGCTTATCATCTCACTGAAACGCTGGATTTTAGAAGCCCCAACCATAAGCAAAAGATGGGAGATTCAGCACTAAAAGCGGTAACAATGGATAAAGCCAGAACTGTATGGCCTAATGCGGTAAATACGTTTCTTGTCTATGCTGCTGATATTGAGCATGAAAAGCTTTACCATAGCCAATTATTGTTAATAGATAACTATGCTGACAAGATGTTTAATATATTGAGTAAGCAAGATATGGCTAATTATTTTGAGCATATGTTTACTGCTGCAAGTCAAAATATGAAATTAAACTAACCCTTCAGCCCTCCCTTCGAGGGCTTTTTTATGCCTGTCACACCCACTATCAGAGGCTATCGCCCCTGTCCTTACTTCGGCGTGGATATCGGGGGCGGTGGAACAGTCTACCCGGTTGAGTAACACACAGTATTTTTTCCACTCTGTCAGTGCTGCCAATTCTCCGTCCGTGGCTATTTTCAAATCGACGGCATATTGCAGCGGGGCAATAGCGTTTGCAACCTGTGACATTCGGTATTGTTTTTCCCGCTCCGCCCGCTGCTGTAACTCCGCCGGTGTAGGTGGCGGATTCGCAATCGCCAGCGCCTCAGCCTCGGAAATGGGCGTTAAACCTGATTTTACCCGATTAACATTCTCATACGCATAAATTTGTCGTGTTTTTTCATCAACGTAATATTTCATCTCAACTCCAGCCAATCTAATATTCCCCTTTCGTTTCAATCCGGTATGTTGATTCAGGTGGCACAATAAACGTGACACAACCGGGTTGATCATCCGTATTTGTTGCATTCATACGGATAATTTTATGGCTATCCACATAAACCTCACGCGAAACATAATTTTGATTGAGGAAAACAATGCTAACGCATATCGGTTTATTCGTTGCATTCGTGTATGCCACACCAATTTGTCGCGAATTTTTGACGTTTTCCCAGCTGGTTTTGTCCGAAAATCCCCAGATTATCCTGGGCATCACGGATTGTTTTCGCGCCAGTACCCCCAGAGCCTATCGGTATCATCCCGTCTATCAACGTGCCATTTTTATCAAAGCGTCACAAAAACTTATTTTTTGGCCGGTTATACGCAAACGCCTCACCAGTGTCGTACAATGATAATATACAGTCCCCTGTGCTCATCGTCGCCTCTCCGGGCACCACTTCAACTTCCAGTGAAGTCCAGCCCAGTCAAACAATTCGCATCAAATCCAGCAAAATCAACCTTCTTACCTATCTCAACGTCCAGTTTCGTCTGTTGCAATCAAGATGCAGCGAAGGGCATAATTCGGTGCACTTACCGTTCGATTAAAGGAATGCCCTTAATAATGAAACTAAACGCACGACAAATCGAAACTGCAAAACCCAAAGAAAAAACCTACAAACTCGCCGATGGCGGCGGTTTCTATTTAGAAGTCTCGTCACGCGGTTCAAAATACTGGCGCATGAAAGTATTACCGCCCGACCGATAAGAAAGAAGACCGTCTGGCGTTTATCCGGCGGTATCGCTAGCCGATGCCCGCGCTAAACGCGATGAAGCCAAAAAGCTGATGGCGCAAGGCATCGATCCCAAAGCCGGGAAAAAAGGCACTGCCTCCCCATCGAACATCACACATACCTTTGGACACATCGCCCGTGAATGGCACGCCAGTAACAAACGCTGGAGTGAGCGCCATCGCCAAACCGTACTGCGCAGCCTTGAGCAGTATATTTTTCCGCAGATTGGCAAGCTCGACATTACCACACTAAGAACCAGCCAGCTTTTAGCTCCCATCAAAGCTATTGATGATGAAGGTAAACACAACATCGCCCAGCGATTGCAACTTCAGGAACTGCTGTTTGAACTCACAGAACAACAGCATCGTTTGAAAACGCTGAATAAACGCCTTGAGCAGCTCAATGCCCAGTATGAAGATATTCGCCGTCTACTATCACTGCCCGGCATTGGACCATTGGGGGCTTCTGCATTGATGGTCGCGTTAGGTAATAGCCAAGCATTTGAGAATGGTCGTCATTTTGCCAGCTACCTAGGGTGAGTGCCAAAAGAGCACAGTAGCGGTGGTAAAGTCAGGTTGATGGGAATAACGAAGCGTGGGGCTCCGTATTTGCGCGGAATACTCATTCATGGCGCTCGCTCAGTCATATACAGTCTCAGAAAACTGCCTGATGAACGATGTAACGGGTTACAACACTGGTTAAAAGGTGTGATAGCCCGGAGTGGGCTGAATAAGGCGGCTGTCGCGTTGGCAAATAAGAATGCGAGGATCGCCTGGGCATTAATCAATCAACAATCGGAATATATTCCCCGGTAAGCAGAATATCCTGAACATAACCATACGGTAATAGATGTGCGTAACGTGATGTACTGACAGGTCGTACCGGCTCACTGTGAACCTGGTAGAATACGTAGTCAATTAAGACTGTGATCATGATGAGGGCAGTGAGTGCGGATTTTCATCAGGACTCTTTAGAAGCCGAATATATGTTTGCGACTACTTTTGTCAGAAAAAATTAGTCATCAACTTGATTTTGGTCGGTGTCCATATAGGTATTCATGGGCAAATCTGCTGCCTGCCTGTGGTATTGACGTTCCGGCAAAAGGTAAACATGGCGCTTGCCCTATTTGCGGTGGTACTGACCGTTTTCACTTTATTGATGATCACCATCACGGTAACTGGCATTGTCGCCAGTGTGACACCCCCAACTACGGTGATGGGCTGGATTTGGTAGCAAGAACCCAAAAGATTTCGATTACTGAGGCGGCGAAAATCATTGCCAATTCACTGGCATTGCCTCTGCCTGAACCCAAGCCCGCCAAAGAAAACCTGTACCCAATACAACCCATTGCCGACAGAGTGGCGGCACTGATGGCGCAAACTGTTGCCGGGCAATCACCCTATCTGACTGCAAAGGGGCTGCACTGCCCTAATCAGCGGCTGCTGTCCGATAAATCAACCGTGTTAGTACTGACAACACTGGACAATAAAGTCACAGGGGCACAGATCATCAAACTGAATGGGGAGAAAAAATTGCTCACCGGCAGTCAGAAGAAAGACGCGTTTATTGCTCTGTCAGCACCGGGAAATCATCCCGATACGGTGATCATTACCGAAGGTTACGCCACAGCACTCACGGTGAACCAACTCTGCAAAGGGACTATTCTGGCCGCTCTGGATGCGGGTAATTTATCCTCCGTTGCTCAATCAGTCAGGGAACGCTGGCCGGACACGAAAATCATTATTGCCGCAGATAATGACTGGCATCATTCCGCTGAGTTGGATGGGAACAGTAAACCGAAAGCGAATACCGGCAAAAGTTCGGCAGAAAAAGCCGCTCTTGCAGTTAATGGCTGGGTCACATTGCCACCGACAGAGCATAAAGCCGACTGGGATGATTATCGCCAGCAATACGGTATTGAAGCAGCAAAGCAGACATTCAGTAACGGGTTGTATCAGGCAGGGAAACCAATGAACCATCATGCAATAGAAAACCATTGTTATGACAATGTCGAAAGCATTTATCCAAAGCGCAAAACAAAGTTACCGCTGTCAGTGGGTTCGGCAGGATTTGATGCTCAGTTAGACTACGTGGTTAAAGGTATTATTCCGGCGCATTCCCTGTGCAGCATTTACGGCGCGAGCGGATCATATAAGAGTTTTCTGGCGGGAGCTTGGGGCTGTCATATTGCCACGGGTAAAGTGTGGGCAGGTAAACAGGTTGCTCAGGGTTCCGTGCTGTATGTTGTTGGTGAAGGTGGGATCGGCGTGCCACGGCGCATCAAAGCATGGGAAATCGTTAATGGTCAGGCTGTTGAAAATATGTATCTGATCAATACGCCAGTCTTTCCGGCCTCGCCCGCCGGAGTGCATGAACTAGTGATTGCTGCCCAACAGGTTGAATCTGAAACAGGTCAGCCGGTACGCCTGATTATTCTGGATACCCTCGCCCGCTGTTTTGGCGGAGCTGATGAGAATGACTCCAAAGATATGGGTGCGTTCGTCCGGGGCTGTGACGAGCTGAAAGCCAAAACCGGGGCAAGCATTCTGGTTGTTCACCATTCCGGCAAAGACGAAAGCAAAGGTGCAAGGGGTTCCAGTGCGTTTCGGGCTGCGCTGGATGTTGAATACCGGATCAACCGGGAGGGGAAAAAAGGCGGTGCGCTGGTTATCACCTGCACCAAAATGAAAGATGCCGAAGAACCTGAAACCCAAGCCTATGACCTGCGCGTAGTGGAACTCTTTACCGATAAAGACGGTGAGGATATTACGTCACTAGCTCTGATTGACAGGCTGCGCGATCCGGTTGAAGAGGAAGAGATCGGACTCATCGCCAATAAAACCGATAACCACACGGCATTGTGGCAGTGTATACGTTCACGCACTGCCCTGAAAGAATCCTGTTCCATTGCTCTTGTGCGTGATGATTTAAAGGCTATGGGGGTAAATGTGAAGAATTTCAGCCGCTGGTTAACCAAGTTAGAGCATGACGGGCTGATTACCCGGAAACGGGCAGGAACTGACCCTTGTTAACCAGAACAATGAAGATTAAAAAGTGAGTCAGAAAGTGAGGTGCTGTGAGGAAATGGAATTTGCACCTCACCGTATTCCTCACTTTTCTCGCCTATATACGTAAAAAGTGAGGAATACAAAAGATATTGATTTTTAAGGATAGATAAATCTCAATTCCTCACCTGTTTTTGCAGTGAGGAAAATAAAAAATGAGGAGAAAAATGAGGAACAGGTGAGGCGTTAATCTCTTTGCTGGCAGGAATTTTTTTCAGATCTCCGTGTAACCGGGTTAATGTATTAGCCCGGTTACACGGAGAAGACAAGCGCAGCGCGTCAGTGATACCCTAAAAATTAGCGTCTAACTATCAAGAGAAAAACTCAAAGTGGTCGTTTACCACTCTCCGTAAGGGTACTTTTTCCCTTTTATAAAGTTTTTGATACGTTCAGAATATTCACCATAACCATCAGGATGGTTTGTTTTGTCCCGGCAAATCGTCATGTTATCACCGTAAACCGATTCACCCGTGGCCACTAAGATATTATCACCATTGTTTTTATCATAGCCCCGTAACCAAGCCTTGGCAGTTCCGCCGGGGGCTAATCCGATAAAAATTCTATCTCGATAGAATATACGATCTTTAACTAAGTGCCCAGCAGAAGGCTCACGCATCAGTTGTCTTACATCTGGTGTGAATTTAAACAGTGTTTGATAGGATTTTTTATCAATCACTGAATCCCAACAAACTGTCAATGATAGGGGCAAGGCTTCACCATGGTTTTTAATAACATCGGATACTCCTCCAACACGTTTATTCCAGGTGTTTACACTTCTATAATCTGAATTAGCACCATCATTCATAAATTTTTGTACAATATAATTATCTTCATCCAAAAACTGGACAAAACTAATACTGGCGGGGAAATATTCTGGGGTAATAATTTGAAATCTCCATTTATCATAAGGCAGCGGTTCACTATTGCGTACAATGGGTTTGTAAGTCACTACCCGCTTTCCGGACGGATAAGAGTGAGAAGCGGTTAATCCCAATATCATGCCTGAGCAAAGTAACAACGCTAATGTTTTTTTGTTTCTCATTCTGAAATATCCTTGCCATTATTATCAAAAATAGTTCTACGCCAATTACTATTAGGACGATTCGCATAAGCAATTTCCGCCGGAAAAATATCCCCTTGCATTTTATTATCTTTTGTTTTTGTATTTTTCCAGTTTGCTGAAAAGTGAGTATATTTAGCCCCTATCAATGTCAGTTCTTCCTGAGTAAAATGCTCAGGTTTCTGCCCCTACCAGAGTACAGTTTAGATTTTTATTTTAAATAAGGAGAAAAATAAAAGTGGGCTAATTTTCCATGATAATCAAATCCGCCAACAAAATTGGCGGATTGTAATTAATTATCTGCTCATAAAAAACAAGCTCTCTTTGACGGTCAGTTCATATCAACTATTTCCAAATACAATCATCTAATTTTTCATCATACACATCTTCAATTTCTACAAAGTCAACTCGTCTACCTTTTTTATTTTTATATATTAAACCAGAGTAGAATGTTCCTTGTGAAAGAACCGTATAAGTTCCATTGGCTTCCCCTTTAATCATCTCATTCCATACCGTTGTATCAATAGATGGCCTAGTTTCGCTTAATATTATATCATCTTTAACAAAAACAATCGGTATAGCACTATCAGATTTCTCATACTTAACATAACCAAGATAGGCCTTATCTTTTTTTGAATATAGAGTGACATATTTTATATTTATCGGCCTTTTGCCTTTATCCGTATAACAAGTAACTGAAATAGATAATTCGGACGCAAAAACATTGGAAGACAATATGATAAATATCAAAAAAATAATTTTTTTAACCATTTTAATTTCCTCTTCTTTCTCTGTTTTCCCTTTCTACGTTTTCTCTTATTCTATCTTCTCTACCTTCCTCTCGCCTCAGTGCTGCGATTCGCCTGTTTATATAATTGGGAACATCACGTTTTCTTATTCCGTATATGTTTTTATCCAACTGGTTAGTTGGAAAAGGATTTGCAGTGAGTAATTCCAATGCTCTTTCATAGCCACTCAAAGCCTTATCTCTGTTTTTGACAGGTCCCCTTTGTGCTGTATCAGGATCATGCCAGAGTCCCCATGCAAAAGAATTAATTTTGTTATCATAGATAGAACTGCTAAATAGTTTGTCATAATGGTGAGACTCTTATATTTCTCATTGCTTTCCAAGCCATTAACGAAGCCCTTTTCAAAAAAATTTTCACATTACGAATAAGCTGCCACATAAATTGGCAACAATGATTGCGTGTCACCGTTTCATGAAGTGATTGCCATAACCGTTCTATTTTGTTTAACCAAGGCGAGTAGACCGGAAGAAAGAGAAGCGTCACAGTGGGATTATTCGACAGCCATTCTCTGACCTTTTTACTTTTATGGATACCGTAATTATCTAAAATCACGCTCAGCGTTTCTGCATCACGATATGCGCGTTTCAATGCTTCTAACATTTTGATAAATAAATCTGAGTTTTTCCTCGTGTAACCCGTAGATACGACCTTTCTTGTTTGGGCATCAAGGCAACCGGCAAAATAATATTTTTGATTTTGACCCGGTGTCACAATCCGTTTCTGCTGACCTTTAAAGTACCAGTCAGCGCCAATTTTAGGGTTAAAATCAATATCCACTTCATCTTCATAAACAACGGGGTGTTTCTCTGAAGCCCGTGAAAGTGCCTCAACAATACGCGCCATTTTTTCGTCATATTCGGGATCCGGTTGTTTTAATGTCGGTGCCGCCCGCCGCCAGACAATGCCTTGTTTGCAGAAGTAACGGTAAAGTGTGCTGATGGAAAGTGCAATATGCAGATATTTTCTGAGTAAAAACACAAAAAATGCAAGACTCCAACGAGAACCGATATAGCCAAACTGTTGGGGAGCGTGCTCTAAAAAATAATAGAAGAGAGGCAGATAACGGGCTAAATGCCACTGAATATGACGCCCCGCGGGTAAGCTCTGCAAGCCGGCCCATCCTTGTTCTCTAAACTTTTTCAGCCAACGCCAAACGGAAGATTCGGCGCAGCAAAGTATCCCAGCGACTTGAGGAACAGAATGTGTTTTGCACAGTAGAAGTATCCCCATGATCCGGCGTGCATAATTTTTATCAGGTGTTTTTTGAACGATTTTTTTCATCTGCCGCCGTTCATTTCGGGAAGTGGGTGGTATGATAAGCATAACTCGATCCTTTTTTCTGTGATTTTGCGTTTTGGGAACAAAAATTTCGCAAATTTAGGATCGAGTTTCTTTGAGACTCCTGCCATTTTGAAAAGCTATTTAGTAAATTCGAATATTTCATCTTCTAACAATTGATTAAGATGGTCAGCTTTCAATACCCTGATTGCTGTTCTTAGTTTATTTAACCTATCAGTATAACCTGTGAATCCCCCATTGATAATAGCAGTCACTTTGTTAAAATCGTCACGCCTAGCAGAGTTAAAAGCTCTGGCATGTATTTTATAAAACCAAAATGCTGATTTCACACTATGTGGTGAAGACAATAACTTATCCCGATCTTCAGCAGAGGAAGTTACGTCTTCATTAATGTAATTGCCGTACTCTACATAGTTAGTTCTGAATGTTAGTTGTATGAATCCTCGACCATACCAAGGGTTATATGCTTTTCTTTCTCCTCCATCTTCTTTCAAGGTTCGTAACCCTCCACTTTCATGGCATACCTGTGCAAAAAAATGAGCCTTACCTCTGCATGTAGTAATACCAAAATCCTTAAATCCATCATTAAATGCATTTAAATTGGCTTCAAGTACTGATTGTTGTGCTAGGGGTGCTATCTCTTGTAGTTCAGCTAAAGTAATGTCTCTATCACATGCACATCCATGAATCACCCTCATTTCCAGCACATGCCGTCGCTTGAGTTGGTGGGTTGACAATCCCTGTAAGGTCGAGCCACGGAAATGTTCTGAGTTCTGTAATTCCTGCTCTTGCCACCCGCTAATTGTAGGATACCCATCACTAAGCATACCCAATGTGGTGTATTGATATCCATGCCCGTCCAATATAGCCGTTGGCTTAACATGGGAATTGGCTTCGCCGGTTTGCTGACGAGGTGTCCGTTTGACAATTTCATCCGCCAGTGGTTGTGCTGGTATGGATAAGATGACTGGCATTGGTGGAAGGTCTTCTTCGCGTAATAAACCCTTTCCATCCGTTGTCCCCGTCCGCTCAATACTTGGATTCAGTCGGCTTTTCAATTTATAAGGTATCCCCGCCAGCGGTTCTCCCTGCTCATCCACAAGCTGAAATTCAACCCACTGTTTCAATATATTTGGGCAATTAATGCAATCCGTTTGTTCTAACTGACTCATTCTTTTCTTCCTAAATTAATCTTAAATTTCCTTGCTAAACGCAACCTGCGGGTTATCGGCAATAAAGCGTTCAGCGGTAAGTTTGTTCAAGTTCTGTTTTTCATCTCTCGCCTGCTTCAGCCACACCACAAGACTGTTTTGCAATTGTCCTTCTGGTTCATCCAGTTTCAGCGCCAATTCGGGGTTTTCCTCCCAAAGCTGACAACTTAAGGAGTAGGCCAGATTCTTGAGGGCGGTATCGGTTGAGTAACGGGCTTCAATCAGGTGATCACCCAGCACAAATAAATTTTCTGTTAATACCTGAGGACAGTTTTCCGGCCGGTAATAGCAATACGGTTCGGGCGTATCGATCATCAGTTCATTAACCGGAGTTAAGAGTTCACGCCAGTCACCGGGCTGTAGAGCTGGCAGCAGGGGCGTGAAAACACGGTTATCCATCAGACGCAAAACCACCACTTGCCCACGCAGTAAAACCTGCTGATGTAAACGCCAGTGTTCTAACTGAAATGACCACGGTAACGTACTGCGATAGCCCCAACCCCAACTGGCATCGCTGAATGCGTGTTGATCCAGCAGTAAAGCCAGTTCCGACAGGCAATTGGCTTTGGGTTGAATCAGCCACGGGCTTTGTTCCAGCATGGCTTTCATTGGTGTACCGCTGTAGAGCGGAAATGCCTGCTCTGTCCAGCCGTTGAGGTAAAAGAGCTGGACGGGGTTCGGTTTCGCCAGACTGTTGACCAGAAAATAACACTCTCCTTTGTCCTGATGTGACAGCCAGTTTTTCCAATTGCTCGATTCCATCATTCTTCTTCTGCTCCCGTGATAACCCAGTTTTCCTCTTGCTGGGGTCGGTTCCGGCTGGGGGCGAAATGACCCCCTAATAGGTACTGCGAGACACCTGAAACGCCTCACATAATTCCCTGACGGGCCATCGGGGGCTCAACCGTGTGATTAACGCATAGCATGCCTGCGTATCTCGCTCATCAACACGGCCGCCTGCTTTAGGATTTCTTTTTCCATTTCGAGGCGTTTGACCTGTTTGGCTAAGGTCTGTATCTGCTGCTGTTCGGGCGTGAGTGCCCGGCCGACAGGGGTGACACCCTGCTTTTCGGCCCGGTATTGGCGCACCCATTTTCCCAGGGTACTGGTATTGATCCCCAGTGAACGGGCGACATCGATAATCCGCAGTTGATGGAGAACAACCTGTTGAACGGCTTCCAGCTTAAATTCTGCGGAATAATGGTGTTTGGTGGGATTGAGTTTCATTGTCATACCTCATCGTGAGCGTCATAAACTTAACAGGATTTTGAGGTGTATGGATTTAGTATACCTCTACAATGTCCACCGGGTTGATAAAGCCAGAACATCACTTACCCCCCTATTGTGATGCTCTTCAGTTGCTAGGGAGCAGGTATACTGAAACGACGGTATACATTCTCCTATAATTTATTGGTTTTATGTTCAAGGTGTTTGTTCGTATACAGAGTACTGAAGACAGCTTTCAAGCTTGGACGCTATTGCTAATATCTGATGCTCGTTCCAATGTTTGCCGACGATTTGAATGCCAATTGGCATTCCAGTCTCTGGGCACTTGCTCACTGGGATGACGATTGCAGGTGATCCCGACAAGCTAAAAGGAAAAACAAATGAGTAATTGTCAATGTTATCCATAGATGTGCCATTTTTGAAAGCGACATCTGGGTACACTGGCGACACCAATATATCCACTTGATTAAACATAAGGTTGAGTTGATGTCTGAACGTATCCCTCATAATCATCGCGTTTTTGATTTCACTCGCCGTCATCTCAATTTGTTCACTTTGTTGCAAAATAGACGCAATCTCAGGAGTAAATTCCGTTTTACCCATTTGCTGATATAGATTTCGCCAACCTCGGCTGCTATCTCCCCCCAAAACAAATAGCTTCCATATCACCTCACAGGCTTCTCTGACGAGCGGTGGTGTAATTGTCTGAACCAAACTGACCTGTTTAGATAGAATGTCTTCGACAACTTGCACTGCATTTTCCACAGCGGGGACTAACTCTACGCTAGTGTTCTCACCGCGCCAAACACCAACCTTTAACCCTCGAATGCTACAATTACGGTAATCTTGATAGGCAACAGATACGGTATCTGGGTCTTGGCCATCAGCTCCATGTAAGTGATTTGCTAGCAGGTCCACATCATCCACATAGCGTCCCATCACCGCGAATGACGATGTTAGGTGAAATAGCCCTGAGCGTTCTTTTGGAAATTGTCCCGTGAGAGGAACACGACCTTGGGTCAACTTAAAGCCACATACGCCATTGAAGTGTGCAGGTATTCGAACACTCCCGCAGGCATCGGAAGCTATCCCACCCGGACTCATTCCGCTAGCAATAGCCACCGCTTCTCCCCCACTGCTTCCGCCACAAGAGCGAGACAGGTTATGAGGATTAAGTGTTCGTCCGTGCAACAAGTTATAAGTATCAAAAGACATACACATTTCTGACACATTGGTAAGGCCAAATGGTATAGCACCCTTAGCTTTTAAGCGCCTTAATACTGTCGCATCTTTAGTGCTCTTTTCACCATATAATTCTTTGACCCCCCGACTAGGGTGCAATCCAGCCACATGCATAGCATCTTTTACTGTGATCGGAATACCATGCAAAGCACCAAGTGATTCTCCCTGGATAATACAGCTGTCGGCACTTTCGGCTGAGTTTAAAAGATCTTGTAGTGATGACATCTCAACAATAGCGTTTAATGTCGGGTTGTATTTATCATATCGCTTAAGGTAGTGTTCTAATATGCTGGTACTCTTCAATAATCCTTTTTTCTGATAATCAACCATTTCGCGAATGGACATCGTGTCAATATTTAGCATCATTAAGACCTTTTTATCAGCGGTAGTGGGAGTTTGTACATGTTTTTAGTAAACAGGGAGACAGCTAAAACTTTCAGTTTGGAAAGTTGAGAAATTTCTTCTAAAGCCTCTGATGTAAATTGCAGAACTTCATCAATGATTTCGTCCGATACGATCAATGGTGGATAAAATCTTAGCACCGGAGAAATTGCTTTTTCATTCATTGAGTGTCCTGCATGAACCCCTTTTGAAGATAAAGCTTTTGAAAGTAATGTCTCGTATTTGGCGCCCCTTAGGCGCAACCCCGTCATAAGACCCACTCCCGGGACATCCTGAATAATATCAGGATACTTCACTGCCAGCTTCATTAACCCATAGCGCAGACGATTACCTTTAATGCATGAAGTTGCTACCAGATTCTGTTGTTCAATAACTTCTATAGCTGCCAATGCTGTGGCGCAACCAAGAGGATGACCTCCCGTACTACTAAAGAAGGAATCGCTTGGTTGATGTTTATTGAGTATTTCACTTGCATACATAACACATGCGAAAGAAGTAAAACCTCCAGTTAACCCTTTAGAAAGAATCAAGATATCCGGTGTAATGTTTCCGTACTCAACAGCAAACATTTTTCCGCACCTGCCAAATGCCGTTTGGATTTCGTCTGCTACTAGGATTGTATTGGTTTGGGTACATAACTGACGAACGTCTTCAAGGTAGCCAAGCGGGGGCATTTTTAGATGTGCACCACCCAATATTGGTTCCAAATACACAGCACAAGCACCATCCCCAATCGCATTTCTCATTGCTGCTACATCACCGTATGGAACTTTGACCACTTGATAAGACAATTTACCAAAACTCTTCTCATGTTGAGACTGCCCAAGAAGGCTCATGGCAGCAAGAGTTTTACCATGGTAAGCACCTTCTACGATCACAATGCGCTTACGATTCGTGTATGCTTTCAGTACATAACGCAATGATTGTTCAACAGCCTCTGCCCCTGAAAGCATATAGCTGACTTTTCCCCAGTTACCAGGCGCAATGTTGCACAACTTTTCGCTAAGCTTTCTTTGTGGAACGTTCGGTTGGCCCTCAACAGACCACGCAGATTTATCAATTTGTTCAATAAAAGCTTTACGAACCTTAGGGTGAGAATGGCCGACCACAAAAACACCGTAGCTACAAGCGAAGTCAATGTAGCGCCTATCGTTTGTATCAAAGACCTCACAACCCGATGCGCGATCTTCAACTTGGGTATCGGCAAGGTGATAAAGCTTGGCAGCAGAAGGTACCCAGTGACGTTCACATATCTCAATTAACTGATTTCGTTCAAATGTTTTCGTTGTCATCAAACATTCCCTTTATAATTGATAAAGCACTTTTTAGGTCAAGAGGGTCAGAGTTCAACATTGGGTACAAAGTCAAAATATTTCCATTCGGCTTTTTTACCAATACACCCTTTTGTTTTAATTTCTCCACTAGAGTTAAAGACTCTACATGGTGCGGTATACGGACATTCACAATTGAACCAGTCACGCTGGCCACATAAGGCTGGAGATATTCGGCTATTTGATTACCTAGCTTAGAAAAATGCTTATGAGCCTGTTTATCTTGTACATAATCTAATGTGCTAAGTCCCGCAATGCTAGCGAGTGGGTTACCTCCCGTCGTACTTCCATGTTTGGCTGGCGAAGACGTACCATAAATAAGATTGGCATTGTCCAATGAAGTGATATAACAACCTAGTGGAACTAGGTTGCCACCGATCGGACCACCTAACACTACAATGTCAGGTACTATAATAGACTCATCAAAACCGAATAACTGACCTGTTACTCCCATGCAAAATTCGTTAACATTACATATCAGTGGCACTTTGAGTTGACGAGATATATCTTTTAGAGCAATCAGTTGCTTTGTTGATAATGGTTTTAGCTCTCCTGTTTCATCAAGAAACAAAGGGGAATAACAGATAGCCAGACAGTCAACACCTTGGTCAAGAAAAGACAAAGGATTATTCCTATCTATCTCGAGCAAATTAAGATTAAAAAATCCTTTGGTAGAGTCGAACTCTGCACGATTGCTCAGGCATCGCCCAAAAAATAAAGAGCCGAATTGGCAACCGGATACGTATGCGATAACAGTTGAACTAGGGTTGAGAGCTTTACACAGTTTCAGAGCACCTTCAAAAGCCTCATCTCCACTACTACAAACATAAGTATTTGATAAGTTAGTCGGCAGGAGCAAAGATAAAGAGTGGCAGAATTTAAGTAATGGCTCGGACATTAACACTCTATTAGACAACCCCATTTTCATTGCTTTATCTTTAACTCTTTCAGCAATTTCTTTTATTGAATAGCCTATCCCCCCAGTGGCTAAATCAAATAGAGTCTGACCATTTTCCAAAACAACGTTGGCCCCTGAAGCAGATTGGACAGAATATTGTTCAGTTTTAATCATTTTTTTCACCTATACGTAACTTAAAGCATTAAAAATTTTTCTACGCTCATCTATGATCTTATATCGACCATGCATTACTCTTCGGTTATCAATTAAAACAAAATCATTGTCATCCCAATCAATTGGGATCGTATTTAGCTCTGTTATTTTTGAGATCTCATCTAATATTTCACTAGGTATTGGTTGTTCTGTTCCGGCTATTGTAATCCTTGGTTTTTCATAGTTGAATGAAGGTCCTAATATGCTATTTGCAAATGCCAATTTATTATTAACTAATGATGACTGTAGAGCACTAACAGTAAACTGATAAAATATTGAATTATCTTCATTTAAGGTGAGTTTAATATTCTCAGTTTCACTCACTATTTCATTTAAGTGTTCAAACGTTGCAGAGTTAATATCGTTTAGTTCGGGTATGTAGTGACAAACAAGTTTCTTCCATTTCTCTTCAGGTACATTACGTGAATAACAAATATCCTTTTCAAGGAAAAATGTTTTTGCCTTGGATGAGAGTTGTTCATAAACAGCAACTCCATCACAAATTGTTGTTTGCGAGCCGATAGGGGGAGCCTCTTGACAATAAAACCAACATAGATCAGGCCAAAATGGAGAATTCCCGTTTTCACAATGTAAGCCTACTGCATCAGTGCCAGCATCAACCAATTGTGCTGCACCGCTTTCAATCGTTCGAGCTGGATCCATACTTAGTTTTGAGCTATTATTTCGAACAAATTTAGCAAACTCCAAAACATCTTTTGCACCCTTTTCAAATAATATAACTCCATTAAGAGATAACTTTTTTAATAAAATATCTTTGTTCAGGATCGATAATTCAGAGTTGGGGATTTTTGTTACTGATGTTGATTTATTCATTTCTGTTTCCTTTAGACGTTTTTAAAAATTGTTTTTTTGATAAAACTTTTTAATTTCTTCCCTCTTGGGTCTACCTGTTACCGTAAATAAACTGTCGAGTGTTGGGTTATTTTTGTTCACAATCCAAAGTTGCTCTGGTCTTTCTACATCTGAATATTCTTTATCCATCCAATCTTCTATTTCTTCACGTTTAAATTTAGAGGGATCTACTTTTAAAAGAATTACCATTCCTTTTTTGTCATCTAAAAACAATGTGGAAGATATCACACCTTTTCTATTTTGAACTTCTGACTCAATTTTTTCAGGGTAAACGTTTCTGCCATTTGGTAGACAAATTATGTTTTTCTTTCTTCCAGAAACATATAGATAGTTCTCTTCATCTAAATAGCCAATATCACCAGTATTTAGCCACCCATCTTCGTCAACATAACATACCGAGGGATCATAGCCAGAGTATCCTGAGAATAGCGATGAGCTGCGGATTTCAATGCTATTCTCATCAGCAATTCTGACTTCGACATGAGGTAATGGCCTACCTACACTACCCAATCGATTGAACTGTGGAGTATTGACACTAACTACTGATGCATTCTCACTGAGACCATAGCCCTGATAAGCATCAATACCCAATGACCGTAATTGTTCGAGAGTACGCACGTCAACACGCGCACCACCACAAGTAATGTGAGGTACAAACTTTAAATATTGGTAGAGTGTTTCATCACCTTGTTCAACTGCATTTAATAGTGCCTCTATTACAACAGGTGGCACCGTCATTGCAGTTGGCTTAACCTCTTTAATCCAGTTCAGTATTTCTGTTATATCGCATTTATTTTCACCTATTAACGGCATGTTTTTTGGAAGAAAGTTGACAGTGCCTCCATGAATAAAAGGAAGATAAATTGCTGTCATTTGTTCTAACAATAAACTTAAAGGTACTAATGATAAGTACTCTTTTTGGCTTTCTTTTGGAATCGCCGAGGATAAATTTTTAAAAGTTTCTATTATTGCCTCTTGTTTAAGTTTCACTCCTTTAGGAGTACTAGTTGTCCCAGAAGTATGAATAACTTTACATATTTCTGCTCCTCCTTCGTTAGTTAAATCGAGCAATATTTTGTTTTCTAGGGCTGAGAAGAATGCATCGTCAAGTAAAATGCTTTTTTCTTTATTTATCTGAATCCCCCATTTTTTATCTAGCGTTTCTTCACCAGTTTTATCGAATATAAATAGATCACATTTAGATGCTAAATGATGAGCTTGAGCGTATGAAAATGCGTGAGGTAACGGCAAGCTAATTAGACCTGTAAATAAACAACTTAAATCTGCAATAATCCAATCCGTGCTATTACGACAAATAATTCCAACTGTTATATTTTTATTTCCTTTGATTTTTTCTATCTTACTCAGTAATTCACATTGTAATTTTGCTGCTCTTTTTTCTATGTCATGATATGTCAGAGACAATGGACTTGAGTGATTAAGAGATGTATATTCTCGTGCAGCAATTTTATTCTTATATTTTTTAATCGAATCCATTAAATATGTATTTAAGTTTTTCATGCTGCTTTCTCTATTTTAAAATAATCGTTGTTGTAATCAAAGTTTATATTCATTGAGAGTGCTTTAAACATATTTATGTGATCTTCTAAAAAAAATCACCCCTGTCACCGGATTAGACTCATAGTAAGTGCCCCAGTCACTGTTATTTTCATTAAGACATTCTTTATTTGCACTACAAATGGCGTCAAATTTTATTCCACATTTACTCAGTAGCTTAACAACAGTTTGTGTGATTGTACAAAGTAGTACATTCGCTCCAGCACAATAAGCTATAAATGGTATCAGTGTTGTAAACTTAACGCTGACATTTCTATTATTTGATATTAACCCACCAATCTCTGCTATTTTTTCTGGTTTATACTCTCTACCCCAAATATCATTTATAGTTTCCTCTATGCTTTTATTAAGATATTGTTCAGAGAAAAGAGGTTCTTGGCTTTTGAAACTGATACCAGCACATGAAACGACTTTGCTATTATTGTTGAGTTCCTGCGATGCTACCATGTAATAATCTGGATTAGGGTTTATATATGCATTGTAAAAACTAGCGTATTTTTCCTCCATTGCTTTTTTGCCTTACAGGCTAAATCATTATTGCTTCTTATTATTCTAATATTCATCATTCATTTCCTTTTCTAGTTGTTTAATTAGATTTTTCTTATCTGTCTTGCCAACGCTGGTTTTAGGTAATTTATCAACAATAACTATTAAGTCTGGAATTGCGAATTTTGAAATTTTTCCTTGCTCAGTTAACTCAATGAAATGTTTGTTGACTCTATTTTTTATTTCATCGTGTGGTGTGCTATCCTGAGGAACAACGAATGCAATTGGTCGTTCTCCCCATCTTTCGTTTGGCCAAGCAATAAAAGCAGCTTCACGAATTGACTCTATATCAAGTGCCCTATTCTCCAGCTCATTTGGTGATAACCACTCTCCACCAGATTTGATTAAGTCTTTCTTTCTATCTGTTATTACTAAACTTCCATTTTCATGGATATAACCAATATCGCCGGTATGAAGCCTTCCGTTTTTCCAAAGCTTTTTTGTGTTATCATTGTCTTTAAAATAATTAGGTGTCAGCCAAGGGGCTACCACTGTAATTTCTCCGACAAGTTGCTGCTCATCATTCAAATCTGTGTCAGAATCAATTTCAATATTGACAAAAGGAATAGGCTCACCTGCATGACAACGAAAATCCGGCAAGATTCCTTGCTTCATTTTATTGACAGCAATAACAGGGCCTGTTTCTGACATGCCGTACCCAGACCAAACATCAATACCATGGGATAAAGCTCTATTCAACAAAGGTGGATTTAGTGAAGCTCCGCCAACTAATACTTTTAAATTAGAAAGATCAACATGTTCTAGTTCGGCTTCATCTAGAACCATACACAACAATGTTGGTACGCTATGAGTAAATGTGACACCTTCAGCGGCAATTAATTTACAAATACTTTTAGCACAATACTTTCCAGTATAAACCTGCTTCAAACCCATCATAGTTGCTACATAAGGAAGCCCCCATGCATGAACATGGAACATTGGTGTAAGTGGTAAATAGACATCCTCATTGTGTAACCGTTGTCCACATTTATTGCTTCCTAAGCTACAGCTCAAAGCGAGAGTGTGAAGCACTAGCTGACGGTGAGTAAAAAAAAACCCTTTTGGCAGCCCTGTAGTACCACTTGTATAAAACAACGTAGCAACACTATCTTCATCGATATCAGGGAAGGAGAAATCTTTATCTTCGGAAGTAATAAGAGATTCATATTGATCATCATGCGGATTATTGTCATCACATATAATGTAATTCAATACTATTGGAAGCATTCCTTTATCATTTTTTATTTCTTCTTCAAAGTCTGAATTGACAAATAGGTGTTTCGCCTCGCAATGATTAAGTGTGTATATTTTTTGATCTTTTGACAATCGAATATTACATGTCATTAGAGTAGCGCCTATCATGGGTACAGCAAAATACATTTCTAAGTATCTATTACTATCCCAATCAGCAATAGCAACAACATCTCCTTTTTTTACGCCCATTTTCACTAATGAAGATGAAAGATTTTTTACTCTATCTCTTAACTGAGAGTAAGTATATCTGGTGATATCTTTATAAACAATAATGCTGTTTTCATGTCTTTTCACACTATTATTGAAAAGATTATTTATGCTCATTTTATATTAATCTTTCATTTGGTTTTCTCCATTATTTTATTTATCGACCTATTTTGGCAAATTAAAAAATAAAACTAGACATCGAATATTTAAATACAATGAACAACCCCGCCGCAAGCAGCGGGGTATCAAAACCAATAGTCAACTACAGGGTAGTTCGCCCCAAGGGGCGGGGAATATAACCCTCAGAGATTAAATTTTATTTCTCTGCTTTTTTTGAAATTAAAAATTAAAATAAGGTATCGAAAAATTAAATACAAAAAAATTGTGATATGATGTTTAATATTTTTGGTTTTAATAAAAAGGAAAACCTCATGTTGAAAAAAAAATCAAATAAAAGTGATGTATTGATACTTTTATCTCTTATCTTAATAGGCTTAAACCTAAGACCGTCTATGGCTGCAATTGGGCCAATACTGAGTGCAATAAGAGCAGACATACCCTTATCTTTTACTATGGTATCGTTGCTGACTATGTTACCTGTTTTCTCTATGGGCCTGGCTATGTTTGTCGGAATCCGTCTTGGAAATAAGGTGGGAGAGAATCGTTTAATTGCTTACTCGTTACTACTTATAGCAGGTGCAACAAGCTATCGTTACTACGCGCAAGATCCAGTTAATTTATTATTTACAGCGATTATTGCTGGAATGGGAATAGCATTAATTCAAGCTCTAGTACCAAAGATTATTAAAAGTAGATTCTCTCATTCCATTGAGCTCTTCATGGGTGTCTATGTGACTGCAATTATGGGAGGAGCAGCCTTGGCTGCTTCAGCATCACCATATCTGGCAGAATGCAGCAATAACTGGCGCTTTGCTCTGTCTATTTGGGGGGGGCTGGCTATTTTAGCTCTCGTCTCTTGGTTTATTGTCAAAAAATACCTTGGGAACTCCAAGAAAGGTTTTAGCAATAAATCAACTTTTACGTTTCATAAAAACCCAAGAGCTTGGTTATTGGGTGTATTCTTTGGTTTGGGTACCTCAGCTTATACTTGTGTTCTCGCTTGGTTACCACCGTATTATTTTGATCTTGGTTGGCAAAATAAAGAGTCTGGGTTTATTCTAGCCTTTTTGACCTCTGTAGAAGTAGTTTCAGGTATAGTCATTCCCGCCATTGCAAGTCGTAACAAGGACAGACGAATTATTTTAATCTTTTTATTATCATGTATTATCGTTGGTTTCAGCGGATTAATTGCACAACCAGAGCAATATGCGTTGTTGTGGGCAAGCTTCCTTGGTTTGGGAATTGGCGGCCTATTTCCTATGAGCTTAATTGTCACTATAGATCATATTGAAGATCCTGAGCAGGCAGGCAAATTGACAGCATTCGTGCAGGGCATCGGTTACATGATCGCTGCAATGTCTCCCCTAGTTGCAGGCTATATTAAAGACAGCTCCTCTAGCTTTACAACAGCATGGCTAATACTAGCTGTTATAGCAGGCTTGATGATATTTATGGTTCAAAGATTCAAGCCTACTGATTATGAAATTCATTTTCAAAAAGTCACAGCTTAAGAAGCATTCACTTCTTGACAAGCTTTGATAATTTGTTTTCTTAACCAGATATTTGCCGGGTTATTTGAGGACAATGGACTCCAAATCATATCTAATTCAAACCCCGGCAATTTTTGGTGAACTTCACGAGTATGCAGAGACATATGCTGTGACACAACCTTTTTGTATATTTTTTTTGGCAGCATCACCATCATTTCAGATGAGGTTAGCATTCTCAGAGCTGAATAGTAACCGTTTGCTTTTATAGAAATAGATCTCTGGGTGTCATGTTTCTTCAACCAGTTATCGACCATACAATTGTTAGTTAACCAAGGTGAAGGAAAAATTTGTTTTAACTTAGAAAGCTCTTCAATGGATAGAGGTTGGTGAGTTCTACTCGGACCATCAAATACAGCAACTAACTGATCGCTAAGTATGGATTGATGACAGAGATTGTGAGGGTAGTGACTTTGCTTTACGACGATACCAAAATCAATTTTTTGTTCATAGATCATACTAAATGGTACCTTGTTTTCTGGGCGAATAACTTCAAACCTAATTTTTAATTCTTCTTGGAGGATTTTTTTGAACAATATAGGTATAATCAGCATTTCAAAGTATTCAGGTGAAAATATGGTAAATACCGTCTCGGTATTTTGAGGAGAAAATTCTTTTTTTTCGATGCCACACGCCGAAATTTTTCTGAGTATATCTTCGATACTTTCAATGAGAACAATTGATTTATTAGTTGGCTGCATTCCTGATCTTAAGTTAACAAAAAGATCATCGTCAAAGGCTGTGCGCAGACGATTCAGACTATAACTAACCGTTGATTGACTAAGAGACAATATTTCTGATACTTCAGTAACACTTCGGTAGATATATAAATTATAGAAGACTTCTAAAGACTGAAAGTCCAACTTTCTTAATTTTTGTCGAAGAGCAATTTTTCTATCCATAATCCAGAGACTCCATAAAAAAAATAGAATCGAATAATACAAACCAACTGTAATCAGTTACATAAAAACTTATTGATATTGAAATTGTGAATATAAAAATTCTACTCATATCACATAACCAAGGTCATACATCCAATAGTTAGCAATTTCGCCGTAACCCTCTCTGTCAGCATAGCTGTCACCCCCATTAACAACACGGAGACCATAAAAATCTGTGGGGCACTTATGCAGCAATCTTTTCTGTCCAAGAATGCTCCGTTTCGTCACCTAATTTTATGCCCGGATACCAATGCTCAAATTGGGTTTTCAAATCATCATTAAGTACGGCTGTGCGGGTCTGGAGTAAGTAATGCGCACCTTGCTGGCTCCATTGCATCTGCTGCTTTTTCACCATCCGTTTGGCAATCACTTCATTGATCGTCGATTCAACAAATGAAGAGGAAATGGGTTCACCATAGCGGTACATTTCACCATAATTCGGGATCATCATGCTGTTATTTTCAATGTAGGTGTACATTGCATCGATATGTTTTGATAAGGATTTCTTATTATCATAATGCGAGATGTCCTCATCACACATCTCAGCACAATCCTCTGGCTGTTCTAATGCCTTAATCACATTGCCATGCCAGAGATACCATTTTGTACTGGTTAAAGCGTCCAATAATTCTGCACCGAGTTCAGGGGTGTTTTTCGATACCCCTCTGGCATATTGTTTGAGTACTGTCAGACGCATCGTGATATGAAACCAATCCTGTACGTGCTGCGATTCGGGGTACAAGTTAAATTGCAGATCCCTGAGATTATCGGCACCATCCGATAAGAAAGTAATTTGTTGATTCGCCTGCATACCTTGTGAAGATAACTGGGCGATGAGTTTTCTTCTGGGGTGATTTTCAAGACATTGCACAAAACCAAAGCGTTTGGTTGGAGCATTAGCCGCGAATGATTTTCCGACGATGATTTCAAAATGGTGTTTTCTGTCGTCCCGGTTTCTGACGTAGCCTCCATCAATACCCACCGTCATCGGTTTTCCCGGTTTGGGTAATTTTTCCCATTCTCTGGGATCGCCAGGGAGAAAATCCGGCAATCCGTCTAATTCGGCCTCTTGTCTTTGGGCGATCTGACAGAGATGATTTCTGACTGTGGAGGCATTACAGCGTTCCCCCACCGGCAGAATATCTTTGAGCAGATTGGCGGTCAATCCATAAGACATCAGTGACGCCCACCGGGTTTCTATATACCTGAGTTCCGGGTGAGTATGCGAATCACACCAGTGATTGAGCAAGCTAGCGGTTTGGGCTGAATGTTTCTCACACGCACACCGGTAAACCCGAAATCCCTCTACCGGGATAATGCCAAACAAGGTTCGGTACTGGATGGTTTGCTTGCCTTTTATCCGGCGATTTCGTTGACAGCAAGGACAAGCACGATGTTCATCCAAATATTCAGCTGCCTGTTTCTGGATCACTGATTGCTGGATAGTGTTCAAAAGTAATTTAGATTCAGACAGGGAGAGTCCAAGGTCATTGGGGGCGTCGGACTGTTTTTCTATCGTGAATAGTTTCTCCGTATGATGATGGCCTGATTTATCGACCACCGCTAGTTGGATTATGCTGTCCTCCCGGGGTTATGGCTACTGTATACCCCCGTTTTTTAGCTGGTGACGCAATTTATAATACGTAGAAACACCTAATCCCACGTTATAGCAGGCCAGCTTTAACTTGATACCTTTCTCTCTTAATGCGGCATAACCGATCGAGGGAGTGAACAACTATCGTGTCGCCGGTTCTGACCTGTTGAAGCATATCCTGAAACTGTGGCCGGTTGATGTTTTTCGCACTGGCCTGTTCGATATAGATTTTGTCAATTTTAATACCGGACGCAGACAGTGCCTCTTTCTGGCGATCAACATGCTGGTCAACCGAACTGACCCGAATGTAGGCATAATGCATATCACCCTCAAAAGTCTTTAAACCTGATAAAGATTTGTAGAATACTCTATAAAATTGACTTTCCCGAGGTTTATAGAGGATTATTTCCTCGTTTTTAGCATGGATGAAAAGGTATACCTTTATGGATACCGATCATCCTATCGGCTACAGCCCTATCACAATAGGTTCCAGTTCCGGTGAATCAAGGTTGAGCCGACTCAATTGGCGGTTAACCTTTTTGCGGTTAAATCTGACGGCATCAAGTTCATCAATTAATGGACGGATATCTCCGATCGTTGCTGTTTCATCGGCATTAACGATGGCTTCCAGTAACGCCAGTGTTTTCTCACATTCATCAGCTAACGTTGCCCCCGGCATTCTATTTCCGGCCAAACAAAAGGGAAATTTCAGGTTAGCATTGTCAAGAATGGTCTCAATACGGATATCGTGAAGCCAGTTCTCGAAAAAGTTGTATTCGTAAGTAAATCGATCTCCGGCATCAAACTCAAAGTCATCGAGCGTGATTTTGTAAGGGTTATCAGAAAAAGCAATTCCGCCAGAATAGGAAATGCCGTAATTTTTACCATAAATACGGAATTGATGCAGGTGATCATCCTGCCATCCCTGCGCGATCTGAATGATATAGTGAAAAGCCGCTAAAGAAGTCTCGCCTGATAGCCGAAATCGGCGCCAGACCATAGGGCTGACACCGCGAAGAGCCACTTTAACGATATAGGCTTTCATGGTGAGCTGCCTGCTAAAAACCTGCCAATTCGTTCATCCTATCACCAGCTTAACGGAGTGCCCCAAGGTTTTTTATGGTCTCCTTGCTGTGCGAGGATGGCACAAGGTGGTTTAGCCGAAAATTCGGTTACAGGAAGTGCTTCCGCCATCGGGAGTTGCCCTACTTGTGCGAGTGGCGCTACGCCCTCCGGCAGTTGCAGTGAAACTCCACGCCCGCTGCCCGCGGAACCCTGCCCGACATTAATCATGGAAGACAAAATACCGCCCGGCGTGACTTTCAGAAAACTGCCGCCCACTTTCAGGGTGATTTCTGCCGCCGCTTCCAGTACCACTTTGCCACCGCTTTTCAGGTGGATTTCCTGCCCGCTGTCAATCACGGTCGCATCGCCGGTCTGGATATGCTGGCTGCCTGCAATCCGATGAGACACATCGCCTTCGGTGGTGATTTTGCGCGAACCGGCCACCTGATGATGGTCATCGGCGAGTATCTCGTGATAACGGTTGTTATCGATACGTTGTTTCTGGTCGTGTTTGATATGCCAGAGGGCATCGTTTTCAATATGAGCGGTCAAATCTTTCTGGCCGTGGAGATAAATTTCCTCGCTGTCTTTAGCATCTTCAAAGCGCAGTTCGTTAAAGCCCTTACCCTTGTGGGTTTTGGTTTTAAAGGTGGTACGGGTTTTCTGCGCCGGTAAATCCAGCGGTGGGCGGTTAAGGCCGTTGTAAACACAGCCGGTGACTATCGGACGGTCAATATCCCCATTGAGGTAAGAGATAATCACTTCCTGACCGATACGCGGGATGGCCATAAAACCGAAGCCGTTGCCGTTCCAGCCCTGTGCGACACGAACCCAACAGGACGCGCCATCATCGGGCAGGTCATAACGGTTCCAGTGAAAATGAACTTTAATCGCGCCCTCTTTATTAACGAAAATCTCTTCCCCTTCCGGTCCGACCACCATCGCCGTTTCATCGCCATCAGCCAGCGGTTTGTAGTGGAAAGGCGGACGCCAGTCGGCAAGGCCATCGATAAAATTGAAATGGTTGCTGAGCGTGGTGCCTTCCCCGCTGTTATCGCCCAGTGCCTGCGGGCAGCGCCCGTGATGGCTGATACCGACCACCTGCCAGCGGGCATTCAGCGGGGCGTGCGGGTGACTTTTGATCTCGAAAATTTTGCCCGGCATCAGTTTGATGCAGTTACTGTTACCGCTACCGGTTTTTTTCTGGTTATCCAGTGCTTCATGGCGGTATTTGAGAAACGGCTTGGCGACGGCATCTTTCTGAAAACGCCCGTAACTTTCAAAGACGGTATAGGGGGTTTTGCTGCCAAAGTCGCGGAAACCTTCGCTGCTCTGCATATGGGAGAGGTGATAACGCGGGTTCTCCGGGTTAAAATCTTTATGAAAACTGCGTTGCGGACTCATTCCCACACCCAGCCGTACCTGATAAATCGTATCTGTCCCGTGTGCGGTTTCCGGCTGGGGCTGGTAAAGCAGCGGAAGCCCTGCTGTCATCCCCAGATGGCTGTCACTAAAAAACAACGTTTCATCCTCAAACCAGAAACTGATCCCTTCTTCCGCCGCCAGACGGCTGAAAAACCCATAGTCAGATTCCCGTTTCTGGGTCACATATTCCCTGTCCTGATGCGGATCGTAGAGCTTCGAATCGGCACGGACTTTATGCTTTTTCAACAGACTATTCAGGATGGCAGGCACATTTTGCTGATGGAAAATCCGGCTGTCCTGATTGAGCGTCAGACGCCAGAGCGCAGGCCGAACCGTCACGGTATAAAGGGTTTTATTGCCATCGGTACCCACCCAGTCAGCGTGGGAAACAATGCCGGTGATTTTGCGTTGCAGCGTTGCGCCATTAAACACCTGCAACACTGCTTCCTGCATCAATAGTGTGGTCAGATCGATTTCCGGCTTCGGCCGAAAAGGGTTTTCAGGCAGGGACTGAACCAGTGTCAGGTTGAGGGTAAACAGTTCAGATAACCCTTCCTGAAGGGAAAACTCACCTATGGCAAAGGTGGATTCAGGCAGTCCCGCTATCTGAAGTGTAAAGCGTAATCCGCTTTTGGCCGCCGTCAGCCCGTTCATTATACTCATCCTATTTTGCTCCTTGTCATAATTGTTGAACAGTTACATCTCCATGCGTGCCCCATAAACTTCTTTGAATTCCCACAGAATTTTCTGATTCGGGGTAGATACATCCAGCTTAACGAAGGTGGACTGGCTGACAAAACAGGCCATCGCCTCATGGATTAACCGACAGAAGCGGTACATCTCCCACGGATTAGCGTAACAATCGGGGTTCAGAGTCAGTGACAGCAGACGCCCACGGACAGGACAGCCCAGCTTCATCCGGTCGGTCAGGCTCTCTTCCACCTGCATAATGCCGTCGATTTGCTGCTGAATATGGCGGCTCAGGGGCGGTTAAATTCGGTATAATGGTTAAACAGACGAAGAAAATGCCGCATCCCTTCTGTGGTAAACAACAAAATGGGTGGGCTGGCAAGGCAGGAAAGCAACGGCCAGCCGGAGTTATCCTGTAACATCGGCGGGGAATCCGTGGTCACTGGCATAATTATTGTGCACGCTGAGATGCGAAGGTGAACCCTCCTGCATCACACTGATGCTGCCTTGCGCCAGTGTCATTGCGGGTTCATGGTAGCCGGTGAAATTGCAGGCGACCGCGAGTTCAGGCAGGTTGCGAGCCGATTTACCTGTCAGGTCAAAAAAATGCAACCGGTGTTGAATGCGATCCAGCAAATCACGCTCGGTGCGAAGCTGGTAGTAGAAATAATCCGGCTCTTCCCCGGCCAGCAGTTCCGCTGCGGGCGTAAACTGTTCTATCGGCAGATAGCGGTAAGGCATGCCCCGTTGGGCGTCATCATCGGGTTGTTGCACCACCTGAACGTCATGCAACCGGAACAATTTTACCGAATCCCCCAGCGGCAAGGGATAACAGTGATTTTCGGCACCCAGCAGGACAGGTGGGCTGAGCCGTTTTTCCAGATGAATGGCCGGCACACAGCACAGCATAAAGGCATCACCGACACCATCCAGCGGCAGTTCGCCTTCAAAACGCAAAATCAGTTCAAACGTGCCGTCCGCATTGAGCGGAATTTCCTTGCGATCACGACTGATATCCAGCGTAACAAAATTATACAGGTGCGGCAGCGCATAATATTCAACCAGTGTTTGCAGGCCGGTATAGGTGCTCTTTTTCATCGGCAGGATAGGCTTATCCAGCAGGTCATGCCAGCCATAAGGAAAACAGCTCAGCTTACGTTATTCTCCCTGTGCTCTGACGCTCATCTCACAGATATGCTGGTCAAGCCACAGGCTGAGCTGTGCTGCCTGTTCAGTATCCGTGCCGAGGAAAAAAGAGAGCGCTCCGCATTTCCAGACGGGTGAAGGACTTCCCGTCTGACAAAGGGTCAGGATAATTTCACTGTGGGTGCCGGTTTTTTTCACCGTGCGATCCCGCACCACTAAAGGTTCAATATGTAGCGGGCGGCAGGTTTTGAACGTGAGTAATTGTCCCTCCGCCTGCGCAGAAACAGCCGTGTTTCTGGGAATATCAGCAGCGCCCTGATGTTCACCATCGGTAGGGAAAAACTGCATGACCGTAGCAGGCGGGACAGAGCACAACATTAACGGCCAGATACGGGACAGAATACCGTGGGTAATTTCGGGGAAATCATCCTCCAGTTTATCCCGTAAGCGGGCAATCAGTAACGCAAACGCTTCGAAAAGACGTTGAATATCGGGATCATGGGCCGTTGCCAGAAAGTCCGTTAAATGGGGGGATTCTTTTGCCACACGCTGTGCCAGCTCCCGCAGATAGGCGCGTTCTTGCAGGTACAGCGATTCCTTGTTGTTCTTCATTGAATTTCACTTACATTTTTACCCGTCAGGTATCGGAATAGTGCTGAATTAATAGAAGATGTTAGGTCTATAATTGTACACATTCATCAGTGAAATTAATTAACCAATTAAATCCAATTTTTGTCTGGTTTTGGTGGAATATCGGCCTGTCGGCGGAATTTGCACGGGAATTCAGGAAAAAATAAGGATGGCAAAATAGCCAAGTTTGACTCCATCCGGCCTGACCGTTAATATCTTTTTCTACAACAATGATCCATCGCCTGTCAAGATCGCCTTCGGGTGGCGAAATAACACTCCCGTAGCCTGCAAGGGAGAGCAAATATTGCGGTACATCTGCGCACCTTTGGAAGCAGATATCGCTGGACAACAACCTTCCGTCCGGCGATGAAAGTTATCCGGTTTCTTGATTTACCGGCTTATCACTCACACAGAGCAGTATCCCTGTCACGTTTATCATTACAATTTAACCCTGCACGATCTTAATCCACGTTTTGATTAACACACGGATAAACGTCCCGAAAACTGCGCGGCGTCACTTGCGTTTAAGCGGAGCGATTACCAAGTGACGCCGCTAAGCGGCCAACGTCCAGAGCACAACCAGACTGGCTTTTCGACCGATTTGAACTTTGTATTACTGGGTGACAGCGCTTTCACAGACATTTTTTCATCTCGCACCGACTTATTTAGTTTATTTTTCACCCTCTGCCTTGCAACAGGCCAATGCAGTAAAAAAGGAGAAATCACACCACGTCACGATTAATGAGGCGTTCATCCTGACTAAGATCAGGCACTGAACGGGGAGTACACCATCGCCGTGCTGAGCACGTAGCGAACTCCTGCAAAAACTCAACACAACCCTCGCCCTGCTACACATTATCTGACGCACCACGGAACGGTGAACCTAACCGACACGCAGGGAATGTTTCGAAATGAGTAAAATAAGTCTGAAAAACACAGGGGAAATACGGATAGCGAAGCGATCACGAACGAGAATAAATAACAAAGATTGATTTAGCCGTCCGTATTCTCCCCTGAGTTTGTGCAATAACGGAGGACAGGACTCACTGCGCCTTTACCTACAAAAGAGTTTAACTCTCAGTTTGGTCGCGCAGGGGTTCAAATGAGTTTGAAGTACACAGGTACTGTGCTAAGCAGGTTTATAGCCGTTCAACTTAGCAGTTCGGTTATTGAGTTAGATAAAACAATCGGTTAAAGTATTCCCGCCATTAGCAAAATCTAATGGTCAAGGTTTAGCAGCCTTGTGTTCACTGACACTGGTAGGATGTTTCTGCCAGTGCGCCTGCGCTCACCTTTTCAATGGTGGTTCAGGCAGGGGAGGCTTCGGCCTCGCTGGTGTGAACCCAGTCTGCTAACCCTGCCTTGAATCACCACCATCAATGATGAATTAATGGAAGGGGTAGCAGGAATGATTGAAATAAAGAAAGACTGGCATCAGGCCGACATTATCGCCGCATTACGTAAACGTGGTACAACCTTAGCGGCTGTTTCCCGTGAAGCGGGGCTGAGTTCTTCTACACTGGCAAACGTATTAAATCGTCCGTGGCCGAAAGGTGAATGGATCATTGCAGATTATCTTGGCATCCATCCCTCAGAGATCTGGCCCAGCCGTTATTTCGATCCTTATAGCGGAGAATTATTAGAAAGGAAAATCCGCGCTAAGCCACAGGAATAACCCGCTTTAATTTGTGATCGACTTCGTAAAAATGATAAATTTTAATATAAAGCCCTGAGCGTGAAATGGTCGCCAAATTTGACCATTTTTAACTCTCACGGCTTTTTTGCTTTAAGATGATGGAAAAGCACACAATGAGCAATATAAATAAGTTAAATCAGTTAGATAGGAAAACTAAAGGAAGCAAAAAAATTTGGGGGCATTAAAAGGGGCATAAACGGAAGATAAGAAAATAGACTTTTTGTATTCAACGAGTTATAATGATTTTCGATTCCGCCTCCGGCAGTCGAGGCAAACCGCGTCCCATCGGCGTAATTACCCACAGGTTGTGCGCCGATATCCCACACATTTAAATTTACATCGTCGGCTAATGATTTGCCGTTAACTTGTCGGAACCGCATTTTGGGCCTGCTCCACGGTTTTCTCTAACCCGATATTTCTCACAAACGCCGCTTTATCCGGAATATCCGCCCCGTTCTGCGCTTTGTCGAGGCGGCGGCTGGCGTTGTCGTTGGCATTCGTGGCTAATTTCTGACTGGCGGCCAGTGAACTGGATTGGCCAAAACTGTCAGTCAGTTTAGCCTGAGAGTCAGAGAGCATTTTGCCTATTGCCTCTGACAACTGGGCGTCATTGGACTTATCCAGCTTTATGCCGGCTTTCAGTAACACGTTAATAATTTCCCGCTGCACGGTGTTAAACCACGCTGATTCTAAGATAGTCGGCGGGATACCCGCGGCGACGTTACCATTGGTGTATTCACCGCGACTGTCCGCGGTGTTCGTAATATCACCGATTTTTTGCATAATGAGTCCTCACTCAATCAAGGTGATGAAAATAAAATTGAATTGAAATTAATAAGGGCTACTGGCTGTAACCGAACTGAAGGATCGTGTGAGACGGGCTTATCCGCTGAAACTGGCACTCGAGTTTTTTATTGCCCCATGAACGCAACGGATCACCGCAATAACTGCCGCCGGCCACCGCGTAATTTATCGTGGTGGCCGGGGCACTAATGCGCCAGACAAACGGCCAGTCACCACCGTTCAGTGCATCACCACACGCTGACATACCTGCTCTGGCCTGCCGGAATTCCGTGACAGTAATGTGAAATCCCAGTTCTGCCGCCAGCCCAATAAAATAGGCTTTGGACTGACCGCCTGTGCGTAATAGCTTTGCGACCACGGATTTTTGCCGCAATGAAATACTGTCAATTTCCCCAATCGCACAGTCATCCGGCAACCCCAGCGATTTTTCCCATTCTGGTAACATGATCGTTGCGGTTGCCGGGAAGCTGCCTTCCAGTAATAAATGCGCATCCTGATCACTGCGATGATAGCTCCGGGCAAGCGCCCGAATGACCTTACTGATAGCCGACTCCGGCCGCCGTGTCCACGCCATCCCGGTGGGTAACAGGCCATTTAATGCCGTGGTATAATCCGCCACACTGTACTGTTTCATGTGTATTTCACCTCCCCCCTTACCGGCAAATGACCAACCGGTAAGGTAATATTGTCTGTCGGTGAGGTGATCACAAATCCTGCTGTGCCCGGCACATCCGCAATGGTATATTGCAGTGCTGAAATTAAGATACGCCCTGAACCATCCGGGTTACCGTTTTCAAACAGCACGTTATCAATTGCCTCATTAATACGCGCCGTCACATCAGTGCTGATATGAGAAAGGCCGTGGAGGGTAAAATCCAGCCGGTACTTTATCGGCGATAACACCCAGACTAAAGCCGTGACCGGTTGTAAGGTATACAGGGTGTTGGCCACACGCAGCTGATCCCCGGCGGCATGGACGGCATACGGTTCATGGGAAGATACGCCATCTGCACCGACAGGAAAACCGTCCTGCGCATTGTTATCACACATAATATAAACCCCCACTGTACCAGCCCCTGCTGCTCTGGGTCTGACCCAGACCCGGGTGATGCCCGGCACGGATAGCGCCCATTGCTTATAATCGTCACTGGCGCCGCCCTGGGGTGTGCCCTGATAGGCCAGCAGCATACGGGAACGAAAATCCGCTTCGTTCTCAATATCCGCCCCGCCGGTAATGGGTGCAATCGCTGTCCCTTCAACATCCACGCCCGCCAGACTCTGATCCAGTGTTAATACCGTACCCGATGGCGCATTGCCGGCTGCCCCGCCTCCCGAATCATCTTCTGTGGCTTCCGGCAAGCGAGCTGTCAGCCGGGCATCGCCCCGCCCGTCAGTATTAATGTGAGTCTCAGTCAGTGTCTGGTACTGATACCCATCTCCCCGGTTTAGTCTTGTCCCGGCAGGGATAATCGCGCCCGCCACCCCTGTAAACTGATACTGTGTACAGTGCGCGCCCGTCGCGGGTTTGCGAAAAATCTTCTTTAACGCCGCCCAGCCGGATAACCATTCATCGGTGGCAGTAAACGGGGTGGTTTGCCGGGCGATATAGTCAAGGTAACCGTAATGCAGGTGCGCCATACCGGCGTCCATATCAGCCAGTACGCCCATATTGGAAAAGCGCAATAACGGGCCGGTTTGCTGTAATTCTGACTGTAAGTAACGGCGGTTCTGCGCCCGGAGTTCAGTGAGTGTTTTTCGTTTAAAGGGCATTTTCTCGCTCCCAGACCCAAAAAAAGCGTAAATCCTCGTTATCCCGCCCCGGACGCTGATAACGGATTATCATGTTCAGCCGGTTGGGCCAGACAATTTGTGTGCGGATATCAATTGCGGCGGCCACCCCATCGTCCAGCATCCATTGCAGTGCTTCACGGGCATAATCCTCAGCCGCCAGCGCCACGGCGGTGGTTAATTTCTGCCGGTGTAACAACCACAGCCGGGAACCAATGAGATAGTCTGCACGACTGTCACCCCACCAGCCGCGACGGTCAGTACCGTCAATGTCATCGTCAGGCCGCGCCTGCCTGTCCGTAAACAAACTGATAATGATAGCGGTTTGCAGATCATGCCCGGTCACTAAATCCCCGTGCCCCACCAGCCAGTCCGCATGAATATTTTTGACATCCCACCAGGAAGTAATATCACTCATTTGACGGTTTCTCCTGTTATCTGACTGGTGACCGTTGCACCGCCCGATTTCACACCGGATACCGGATGGGTGTGACGGTTGTAGGCCTCACGCAACTGTTTCAGGGTCGTGGTATTAGCATTGCAGTTGTCAATAACATCACCGGTCACTTTCAACACCGGCGTATTCAATAGCACCTCGGTGGACGCATTGACGGTCACTTTTGACGCATTATTTACGGTGACCGGTTGCCCTTTTGCTTCGACGGTGATCCCCGATGCGGTCAGCAGAATATGCAGCCCCCACTGGTTATACACCACCACTTCCCCGGCATTCAGCCCTGTGTACCGGTACTGTTGATGGTTGCTGCCAATCACCACCGCGTTAGAGCGGTCACCGCCCAAAAACGCCAGTACAACATCGGTGTCGGCGGGTAACCCGGAAGAAAACCCAAACTCAGCCATCCGATGGGTGTTGTCCCGGACTTCCATCGCTGTTTGATACTGCACCTGCTGAATAACCCCTTTATCATGACAGGAAGTTACCCGGCCCAAACCGAGCATCATCATGGCGCGCCGGTATAAGTTTTTAACGTCCATAATCACGAAGCTCCATTATTGAGGTATAGAATTCAAAGGGCTGCACCGCGAACGCGGCCGGCGGCATTAACGTGAGTTCCGCCCGTGTGCCCTCGTCTTTATTGCGGACATAGGATACTTCTGATAACAGCCATTGCTCAGACGCCAGACCGAACACGGGTAAATGGATCGGTATCAGGGTATTGGGTGTCCATAAGGTGCCGCTGACATCCCGCCAGCTGTCAACCAACACCTTGAGCACCTTAGAGCGTCCGTAACGGCGGTTCATTTCCCAGTCAATCGCCTCTTGCTGACGCCCCCGGGTATGCAGGGTACTTTCGATAATGGTGACATAATTGCGGTAGCGCATTTTAGCGGCTTCCGGATCTCTGGCTTCCGCAATTTTGACTGCCTGATAACCCTGCCCGGCGGATAACTCACTTAAGCCACTGACATTCATTGACAGGCCAGTATATTCTGAGAAGCGCTCATTCATGGCGGACTGGTAATCTGCCTGTTCAATGTTTTTCCCCTGTGCCACCCCACTGGCGGCTACCTTGTCACTGACGCGGGTCAAAAATAAATTGCCGTCCGGGGTGTCGTAATACAGCAGAGCCGACCAGCGGGTAATACGGTCAATCACTTCCTGTGAAGATTCACCCCAGTTCAGGGTAAACTGTGGTACAGACTTCATACCGGTCACATCGGAAGTCACCTCAATGCCGTACCACTGCGCCAGTTTCCGGGCAATCTGCAACGGTGTGGCCCGGCTAATCACGTTCTGCGGCCATTTCGCTGAACAATCAACCAAATCCTGACATTTACCGCGGCCGGTGACCCGTATCTGGTGAATACTTTTGTTAATGGATGAATGCCAGATATCGATATATCCCGTCATCACCGGATCGTTTCCCAGCAGCACCTGACAGGGCTGGCCCGCTTCCACCTGTTGTTTCTCATCGCTGCCGGGGTAATAGTCCATCAGCATCAGTTCAAAATCGGACGGCAACCGTTCAATGCCACGTGTTACACGCACACTGTCCCAGCCGTAAATGGCCTTACCGCCAATCACTAATGACAATTCATCGTTTTTTTTCATTGTCTCAGCGCCTTAAATCGGAGCGGCATAAACGCCGGATGACGGGGGTTACTCGCCTGTATCAGTTCATCACTGCGTCCGGCCTCAGCCCCTTTCAGTACTGCACTGGTTATAAACTCATCCCGCAACGCCATCAGGGACTGATAAATCTCATCCATGCTTAAATCCCCCGCCATCACTAATGCCGTATCCAGTGCATGACACACCCTTTTCTGTAAATCATGGGCTTCCTGATTGTTGGCCGGGGTAAACTCACTGGCAGCCTGTGCCATTGCACCCGCCGACAACACCACCAGCAACAATACGGTCATTTCAGTCACCTTCCGGTCAACTGTGCCTTGCTGATAGCGGGTATTCTGAAAAGCAGCAAGATGTTCAAAGATAGCCACTTTCTCATCAGTACTGCCGGCGGCCTGACTAATCGCCATCACCACACTGCCGGCGGCCTCGCTGAAGACTTCCACGGTCGGGGCAAGGCTCAGGGCATCAAGGCTACGGGTAATGGCCTGACGGCTCATCACCACCTCGGCGGTGGTTTTCTTCACTATCTCAGCATCATTGCGGCTTCTGTCATCCCGTGACCGGAGCCCCGTGGCCCCTGATACGGTGCCGCCAATTTTCCCGCGCTGATAACGGCCATAACGCTCACTGCCGAAAGTGGTCTTTAACATATCACTGAGGTTGGTCACTTCATCCACCGAACGGGTCACCATACCCACCCATTGACTGGCGGTTTGTTTGATGATCCGCATCCCCTGTACTACAGAGCGGATTTCCCCCCTCACCATTGAAACATAACTTGCCAGTGCAGTGGTGTAGGTTTGCAGCCAGTTTTTCTTCACTTCAGCGGCGGATTGGGTGCTGTTGGTGACCGCAAAGACTTTCAGGCCGGATTCAATCACCGTTAACGTGAACTCAAACACCCGGCCTAAATCCTCAATCCAGGCAGTATCACGGTAAGGATACTCATGAACAGCCTGACGGCGGCCGAAGACACTTTCCCCGGATATCACGGCAAACGGCACCCCGCGAAAGGAAGCCGGGTGCAGATGCTCAGCCCATTGCCATGACGAATCACTGCCGCCCAATAATGAGGACAGGGCATCTTTAATGAATGCCATACGCACTCCTCTTACATTTGGACATAAAAAAACCGCAATTAAGCGGCTGTAGATATGAAAAACCCGCCGAAGCGGGTTAATTACATAGAAAGCGCCTTTAAGACATGAAGCGGATCTTTCTCTATCGCCTTTAACAAGGCTTTTGCTGGCCCCGTTGGTTCTCTTCTTCCCTGCTCCCAATTACGTAATGTTCCAACGTTAACAGAGATTAATTTAGCAAAACCCGCCTGACTTAAGCCGGTTGCCTGGCGAATGTTTTTTACCTTCACTGCCTCAATAGTCGTTTCACGAGAGGCAGCGCGTTCGCCATTCATGATTTCGTTCATCTGCGTCATGCTTTCAGTCAGTCTGGAAAATAATTTACTATCCATTGTTACCACCCCTCATTTAATGCTCTCAGGACTTTCTTTTCTGACTCGCTCAGATCATCTTTAATGCCTTTTTTATAAATCAGAAGCAGTCGTATATGTGAAACATCTACTTTGTGATAATAAATGACGCGTACACCGCCACGCTTACCTTTACCTCTGGATGACCACCTAACTTTACGTAAGCCTCCGGTGTGCTGGATAACATCACCCGCAGCGGGATTATCTGCAAGATATTGTTGAAACTCGCGATATTCATCATCACTTAGCAGCTCTTTACAGTCTTCGGTGAATATAGAGGTCTCAATGAATATCATGTTTAAGTACGCCATTGGTGTATGTATACAATGATAATAGCACCATTATTACATAAGTCAATGGCGTATATATGAGGGATTTGGATAGTAAAAAGCCCCGTGATGGGGCTTTTTTTAGTGATTTAATTCACATTTGGTATAATTTTTGTGTATTTCTCGATATTTTTTTCGCTAAATTTTATAGTCTTTTCATTTAGAGAGCCTTTAACATAGCCAGGAGTACCTTTCTCACTTCTTATGAAATCAATCGCCTCATAGCATCTATGCTTGTTGTTACATATTTTTTCAAACTTGCTCTCATATAATTTATACACAAATGCAATTTCTGATCCTAAATAATATGAGACTTTTACATCGTTTGTTTTAAAATCTTCACGAATTTTATTGAATAACATGTTGTATACATTATTAACGTGATCCTCCTTGAAAATACAATTGCTTGTCACAACAAAATTAGCATTACTCTTACTGCTAAAAATATTACATCTAACTGAGATCTTATCCCCTTTGCTCATTTGTAACATTTTTTATCTGGCTTATCAAAAATAGATAAAATATAGCCTTCGTTATCACCTACAAATGCTCCTAATACAAAAACAACCCCTTCATTCAAAACCTCTATAGAATTAATTTTTCCTCTCATATTTATTCTTTCTTCTTTATATTTATTTACTACTAATTTATTACTAGAAGCAAGATTATATAAAGAATCAGCTATCTTTTCATCATAATAATATGGATACCTAGAATTCCAATGTGAATGTCCATCCCCCATAACAGATTTTGCTTCTTCATGAAGATATTCTTTAGAAAAATTTAAAAATGACTCCTTATTTTTTGGTATCAAACTTTTATCCAAATACACATCTTTTGCATACAAATTAAAAGACAAAAATAGAAGTAAAAAGAATGATCAAATCATATTAATATCCTTGTAACCAACCCTATTTATCATATCAATTCTACTAACTCAAGTATACCTCATAGAAACTGCCCCAGTTTTTGACTGGAGGCTTAGAGCTGCCTCTTACAAAAAAGAAGTGTTAATATCAATGAGAGGATAGCCTTAATTAAGCGCCATAATGGGCTGTTACAGTGGAGATAAGAACAGGATAATAAACAAATTAGTGCTATCCTTTATCTTATACAGCTTAATTACTTGAGGTACAGCACAATGAATTTAATAAAAGCCGCACTCCTTATGATTGTCACTGCAATAACTTTACCTTCTGTAGTAGCAGAGAACAAAAAATATGAGTCGATGCTTAATGTTAGTGATAATTACTACATGGATATTAATAATGGGAAAATATTCGGTATCTACTATGCACCCAAACTAATCGATAAAGACGACAAACCTTGGATGGGATGCTCTAACCCTTTTACAAGAAATGTCACTGTTATCTCTACCTCACCAGATGAAAGAACTATAGATACTTTCAAAGTAAAAGATAGCGAGGGTGACTATGAAACATATGATATTTCATCAATTTACAAAGATATTCCGAACTATGCACGCGGTTATATACGATATTTAATCAAGCAAGACGCTAAAATTAAACTCACCTCTCGCGTCTGTGGTAGTGGTGCTTTCCCTACCTTTGTAGCAGCGGAGAGGTGATTATCTAACTCATGGATACTGCATCGAGGTTGTGACTTTCCCTGTGGTTTTTCTTGGAATCTTTGCCGTTCTCCGGTCTTGTTATCGACTAAGGCTATTTCGACCAGAAAAGGTTTATTACCGATAGCATCCCTGACTGCCTTCGCAATGTTCGCGGCGATAACTTCCTCATATTCGCTTTCTTTCTTCTGGCCGTAGAGTGAGGGGAATGGAAATTGCTGTTCTTGCCTGTTGCGGCTGTTTTCGGTGATGGCGGCACCATCTATCATATGCTGCTTAACGAGAGGGACATAATTACGTGTTTCTCTTGGCATATTCGCCATGCCGTTTTCCTGTAGCTTTCCGATCCCCCCGTTATAGGCTGCCAACATACCCTCCGTGCTGCCGGTTTTCCCACGCAACCAATGAATGCAGGTATCGGGCGGCTGCATCTGCCGATTTATACGGGTTGAGGACATCATTACCTACCAGCCCCCACTCTTTGGCTGTACGGGGCATAAACTGCTCCTGCAAATCCCCCTTGTGCTGCAACAGGAGTGAAAGCGGATTTGATAATCAAGGCAAACGCATCTGGAATAGCACTCACATTGAGCCCTAAAACGACCATACCTGCACCCAGATAACCTACAGTCATAACCGGCACCAGTTTACCTGCAACATCAGAAATCCGTTTGATACCTCCAATCAATACCGCACCAACCAGAAAAACCAGTGCCGCCGCAGTTATGGTTTTATCAACACCAAAGCTACTTTGCAGTACTTCAGAAACTGAGTTGGCTTGTACCGTATTACCAATGCCAAAGCCGGCGATACTTCCGAAGAAAGCAAATAATGTTCCAAGCCATACCCATTTTTTCCCCAATCCATTTTTAATATAGTACATGGGGCCACCAACATAGTTACCGTTCTTATCTGTTTCACGGTAACGTACTGCCAGCACAGCTTCGGAATATTTAGTTGCCATTCCCACTAATGCAGTCATCCACATCCAGAACAGTGCACCCGGCCCACCCATAACAATCGCCGTTGCGACCCCTGCTATATTCCCTGTACCTATTGTTGCGGACAAGGCGGTCATTAATGCATTAAAAGGGGAAATTTGCCCTTCACTATGTTGTGTATTTTTTTGAAAGAGTAACTTGAACCCTGTCCCTAACTTACGTATCGGTAAGAAAGACAGGCGGATCTGCATGAAAATACCTATACCCAGAAGACCAATCAGCATTGGTACTCCCCATACAACCCCGTTTATTGCACCTAACCATTGTGTGATCAGTTCCATATATACCCTCGGAATTATACTTAACAAGCTAGTAACAAAAATGTTTCAATTAAATAAAAGATTATTTTGAGGAAATAAGCGAGAACTAATCAGGAATTATTGGTAAGAAAACTTAATACTGTGAGTGTGATCACCGGCTCAAGTCATATCTTAATAATTTTGTTTATAGCAAATCTTCATACATCACAAAATCAAAGATAAAAAGCCATTAGGTAAATTATTATCGTGTGATCTGGCAAATTTTGGGTTTTTTATAACAAAAAAATGGGTATTATTCCCTGACAAATAGTTTCTTATGTAATTAAAGGATTATCCGTGGCAAGAATTGGTTATATCCGAGTGTCAACAAACGACCAAAATAGTGATTTACAAAGAAATGCATTGATCAGCATTAACTGCGAAATGATTTTTGAAGATAAAATCAGTGGGAAAACCGCCAATCGTCCGGGATTAAAACGTGCATTAAAGCACCTCAAATCTGGTGATACACTCGTTGTCTGGAAGCTGGATCGCCTGGGTCGCAGCGTAAAAAATCTGGTGACACTCATTTCAGAACTACACGATCGAGGCATTCATTTTCAAAGTCTGACTGACAGTATCGATACCAGCACAGCGATGGGAAGGTTTTTCTTTCATGTAATGAGTGCATTAGCGGAAATGGAACGTGAGTTGATTGTTGAAAGAACTAACGCAGGTTTAGCCGCAGCACGGGAACAGGGGAGAATTGGCGGGCGTCCTGTCAGGTTTACCGAAGAAGACCAGCAACAAGCCGCCAGATTGCTGAATAAAGGCCACACCAGAAAACAACTCTCAATTATTTATAATGTGTCGCTGTCAACTATTTATAAATATTTGCCTGCGAATTTAACGGTTAACCTTATCTCTCCAGAGTAAAACGCTGTTCCCAATTACCTATTTTTGCAAAAAATCTTTGATAACGTTTACCCATTCTGTTGGGTTTTCTATCTGTACCGCATGACCACTCTTCACTTCCGTGTACAGACTGTTTTTTATACTTCTATGAACTTCACGTGCCAGATAGGGCGGGATGAGTGTATCGTGACTTAACCCAATAATTAATGTGTCTTTATTTATCCGGGAAAGGTAATTTTTGATGTTTATCGATAATCCTAAAGCTATCCGCCTGTTCGCCCCTTTTTCTGACGGTCTGGCACAAATTTGACGGAGCGTTTCCTGCTCCAATGATGAAATAAATTCAGGACTGAGAACATGGGAAAGCCCAAAAGCAGTTGCTGAGGCTCGATCGCTGTTTTCCAATTTTAACCAGGTCGTAAATATCAACTGGAAATAGGGATCATTATTTGTAGCCCACGGTGCAGTCAATACCAGACGATTCACCAACTGAGGATAAGTCGCTGCAACCACTGCGGCAACAACTGCTCCTAAAGATACTCCCACTAAATCAACAGGGGTATCACTACTGTCATTAATGGCTGCCGCTACCTGTTCCACAAGATACTCGACAGTCAGTGTCTCTGATGACAACCTGGAATTCCCACATCCCGCATAATCAGGAATAATAACTGTCCGATCACCATTAAATGCGGTTTTTATCCCTCCAAAGCTACTATTGCCACTGCTATTTGTACCATGGAGAAACATCACCGGATTTTGGTGGCTTTCCTGATTTTCATGAAAGTCTTTACGGTAGGAAACAAATGAATCTGCCAGATGAATAACTTTTTCAATCGACTGCACTGTGTTTTCCTTTTATAGGCTCTGAATAATGATATCGATTTATACATCAAATCAACCAGTAACACTGTGCTCTAACCGAAAGTCCGGCATTTCTGCATATTGGAAACATTGAAAATAACGTTTGGGCAGCCGCCTGACTCGCCCAAACATCAAACTTATTTAAGAATAAATGTTGTTCGTTAAAGTATTATTACTCGTTATCAAAAACCTAAACTATCCAGTAAATCATCAACCTGCTCCTGGTTGGCAATGACGCCAATCCCATTCTGGTTGACCTGAGGGCCATTAAGAAGACTTTCGTTCTCTTTTTTAGTTTTGGCCGCCTGATCAGAAGGCATATTTTCCATTAATACCATGACCAGTTGTTTTTCCAGTTCCTGAATGACTTCCATCATCCGTTTAATTACCTGCCCGGTGAGATCCTGAAAGTCTTGGGCCATCATGATCTCAAGCAATTGGGTATTGGTAAATGCAGCATGTTCTGGTACGAGGTTAAGATAATTTCTCGTGTCAGTTACCAGAGTGCGCGCATCAGCCAGTTCTAAATTAGTCGGGTTCGCAAACCACTCATCCCAACGTTGAGTTAAGGATCTTGCAGAGGTTTCCAATTCATTCTGGCGAGGCTGAGCTACTTCAACGCAGTTCAGCACTCTTTCAGCCGCCTGTGCAGTCATCTGGACAACGTAATTCAATCGTTCCCTCGCATCAGGGATCGCCTCAGCCGCCTGAGCAATGGTTCGATCCAATCCCAGTTCACGCAGACTATCACGCAGCATCCTTGTTAACTGCCCGATACGACTGATTATTTCACTGGTTGTAACAGCTTCATCTCTCGGCATGACTGGATTTTCACTCATTTTGTCTCCTTAAAGCCCCAATTTTTCAAATATTTTATTGAGCTTTTCTTCCAAAATCGCCGCAGTAAATGGTTTCACAACATAACCACTGGCTCCGGCTTGTGCTGCTGCAATGATGTTTTCTTTTTTTGCTTCTGCCGTCACCATCAAAACTGGCAAAGCAGCCAATTTTTCGTCACTGCGAATTGTTTTCAACAATTCGAGACCATCAATGTTAGGCATATTCCAGTCAGAAATAACAAAATCAAATTCGGCTGCACGAAGCTTTGCCAGCGCTTCTGCTCCATCCAGTGCCTCATCAACATTGTTAAAGCCTAATTCTTTCAGCAAATTACGTACAATTCGACGCATGGTTGAAAAGTCATCAACCACCAGAAATCTTAGATCCTTATTTGCCATAAAAACTCCTTGAAATTTTATTCATCCAACAACACCGTGCTGTAAAAGTTAACTACAATATTCCCTTTATCTTTCAAGGCACGGCCTTGCTGACTGTGCTGCAACTTGAAATATATCAGGTATAACAACGACTAAATCCGAATCGATTGCCCGGTACTGATTTTAGCCAGCATAGTTTTACTCAGCTTTTGCAGATCCATCACTTCATCGACAGCACCCAACTGGATCGCGGCCCGCGGCATACCAAAGACCACACAACTCGATTCACTTTGTGCTAATGTGTAGGCACCCGCTTGTTTCATTTCCAATAAACCCGCTGCACCATCACTGCCCATACCCGTTAAAATGACGCCCACCGCGTTACGCCCTGCATATTTAGCAACAGAACGAAACAGAACATCAACAGAAGGACGGTGACGATTAACCGGTGGAGTACTGCTGGTCATAATTTGGTAGTTAGCTCCGCTACGGCACAGTTCCATATGGCGATCTCCCGGTGCGATATAGGCATGTCCCGGTAAGACACGTTCACCATCTTCTGCTTCTTTGACAGTGATCTGGCTCAATTTATTTAGCCGTTCTGCAAATGAGCGGGTAAAACCGGATGGCATGTGCTGTGTAATAAGTAACGCCGGGCTGGTAACAGGTAAAGGTTGCAGCAAATTCTTGATTGCCTCAGTTCCTCCGGTTGAAGCCCCAACCGCGATCAATTTCTCACTGGACAAAAGTGGCTTAAAATTCAGCGGAGCCACAATTTCTTGTGTTGGTCTTACTGTGCTGATTTTTGCCTGTGCCGCCGCCCGGATTTTTTCCGCAATCAGTTCACTATAGGCCAGCATGCCTTCACGAATACCTAATTGTGGCTTGGTCACAAAGTCTACAGCACCCAATTCCAGTGCTTTCAATGTAATTTCCGAACCTTTTGCCGTCAGAGACGAAACCATTACAACAGGCATAGGTCGCAAACGCATTAATTTATCAAGAAAATCAATACCATCCATCCGAGGCATCTCAACATCCAATGTCAATACCTGCGGGTTATATTTTTTGATTAAATCGCGGGCAACATACGGATCAGGCGCACAGTCCACCACTTCCATGTCTGGGTGGCTATTGATTATTTCCCGCATGATTTGACGCATCAGCGCCGAATCATCCACACAAAGAACTGTTATTTTATTCATGATCCCTCCTTGCCCGGCCTACACCGTAAACGGTCTGTCCTTGCAAGTAGAACTCTCGGCTAATTTGAGTGACGTTTTCGGAATGCCCTGCAAAGAGCAGACCATCCGGTTTTAAGAAATTAACAAAGCGGCGCAAAATTCTTTCCTGCGTTTTTTTATCAAAATAAATCATGACATTACGACAAAAAATTGCATCAAATTTACCTTCCAGTGCCCACTCAGAATCAAGTAAATTCAGGTGCTGAAAGCTAACCAGCTCAGTAAGCACCGGGCGAACTCTGGCGTACCCTTCAAAATAACCAACACCTTTGAAAAAATATTTTTTCTTTTGGCTTTCACTCAGATGCTGTAATTCATCCAATCGATAAACACCCTGGCGGGCTTTTTCCAATACCTGGGTATCAATATCGCTGCCAATGATTTTTATCCGGTTTGAGCAGTGCCCCAATACATCACACGATCTGCCACACAAGGTGTCATACAGTGTCATTGCAATGGAATACGGCTCTTCTCCCGTTGATGCTGCCGCGCTCCAGACACGGTAAATTCCCCCATTTTTTCTGCTGGCGTGTGCCGCCAGAATAGGAAAATGATGGGCTTCCCTGAAAAATGCAGTGAGATTGGTCGTTAATGCATTGATAAATAATTCCCATTCCTTGCTATAACTATCCTGTTCCAGAATCGACAGATATTGACCAAAATCATTGAGCCCCAGAACACGCAAGCGCCTGACCAGGCGGTTATAAACCATCTCACGTTTATTTTTTGCCAATACAATGCCAGCCCGTTGGTAAATAAACTGGCAGATGCGCTGAAATTGCGCATCCGACAATGTATGCCGCTGAAACATAAAGTTCAGCGGTGCAGTAGCTTCAGCATCTGAAGCTGTTAAATTGAATTTCATCTGACCTCAGCGTACTTGATTTACAACATACTCATCGGTCATTTTTGATGCAGGATATACCTGATGGTCATGATCATGCTCATGTTCCAAACCTGTCGGTAATTCAAATTGAGCAACCGTTTTCACCAATATATCTGCCTTATCTTCAAGCGCAGATGCAGCAGCAGCAGACTGTTCCACCAATGCCGCATTTTGCTGTGTGACTTGATCCATCTGACTGACAGCCTGGGCTATCTGATGAATACCCCGGCTTTGTTCATCGGAAGCCGCAGCAATTTCAGCCATCAGATCAGTAACTTGATTTACTGATTTGACCAATTCATCCATTGTTCGTCCGGCATTATTCACCAGATCAGAGCCTTGATTAACTCGATGGACGGATTCATCGATCAACATTTTGATTTCTTTTGCGGCGTCAGCGCTGCGTTGCGCCAGATCACGAACTTCTCCGGCCACCACAGAAAATCCTCGGCCCTGCTCACCAGCACGGGCGGCCTCAACCGCTGCATTCAAGGCCAGAATGTTGGTCTGGAAGGCGATACCATCAATCACGCTGATAATCGCACTGATTTTCTTCGAGCTATTGGCAATTTCGTCCATCGTCGCAACAACACTGCTGGTCTGTTCACCGCCTTTCATTGCTGTTTGAGAAGCCGCTACCGCAAGTGCGCTGGCCTGACGTGCATGTTCTGCGTTCTGCTTAACAGTAACCGTTAACTGTTCCATACTGGCCGCAGTTTCTTCCAGTGATGCTGCCTGTTCCTCTGTACGTGAGGATAAATCAGTATTACCTTGCGTGATTTCCTGAATACCTGCATACATCTGGTTGGTATTATCCCGCACCGACGAAATGGATTTGATCAGTGAATTCTGCATATCACGCAGTTTTCTGAATATGTTACCAATTTCGTCATTGGTGGTGACTGCCACTTCTTTATTTAACCGCCCTTCAGCCACATCCTGAAAACAAGCTCTCATATTTGCAAAAGGTTTGAGAAGGTTACGTTTCAGCCACCAGTGAGCTGACAGAGAAACAACAAACACCATCAGGATAGAGCCAAAGAACATGGCAATGGAGACTTTATAATAAAATGCGCCATCAGAGACCGCTTTACTGATATGAGCACCGAGATAATGCATATAGTTATTGTATGCAACCTCTAATTTACTCTGATAACTTTCTGTTGGTTGATCGAGGAATTCCTGAAAGTGCCCTTCATAAAGGAAGGTTTTTAATTCCTTCAATGCATTAATGTATTCCTGGTATGAATGCTCAACAGCCGACAATAATTCGGCTCCATTGTCACTCTGCTCTATCAGAGGTAATGCACTAAAACGTGCGAAGCTCCTTTCGGCTTCATTTAGTGAACTTTTGAGCAATGCTTCCATTTCATCTATCTGCTCTCTCGGTTGCCCGACTTTATGAGCAATCGCGATCTTATTCAAGGTGTTACGCGTTTGCAGCAACGCCGCCCAACTCAATCCAAGGGTATCTCTCCGTTGAGTTCCCAAATCAATTCTTTCTATATATGACTGGTCTGTATAAATTATCCCCAAAGATAAGCCACTGGAAATAATCTGCATAACACAAAACATCATCAGTAATAGATACAAACTGGTTGATATGCGAAACCTGCCTAACATGTAATCACCTCGTTTAACGGCTGCATGATGCAGCCGTAGTTATCGCTATTATTTTTTTAGAATGTTTCCCAATTAGATGGGTCTTCCACATCGCTGCTTTTTTTCAGCACAGGAGGATTTGTTTTATTAGCTGGAGGAGTCGACGATTTTATCGTCGGTAAAACTTCATGTTTTCTTTTCTCAGGCTGCTTCCTTTCTGCCTGCTCCGGTAACTGAAATAATGATACTGCTTTGGTCAAGATCATGGCCTGCTCTTCCAGTGCTGCTGCTGCGGCCGCAGACTGTTCAACCAATGATGCATTCTGTTGTGTGACCCTGTCCATTTCAGAGATAGCGACACCGACTTGTGTAATTCCCCGACTTTGTTCATCAGAAGCCGATGCTATTTCTCCCATGATGTCAGTCACACGGGTAACAGAATCGACAATTTGGTTCATTGTTTCACCAGCACTTTCCACCAGCACAGAGCCGGTATCAGTACGGCTGACGGAGTCTTCAATCAGTGATTTGATCTCTTTCGCTGCTTCTGCACTGCGCTGTGCCAGATTGCGGACTTCACCGGCAACCACCGCAAAACCTCGGCCGTGTTCACCAGCACGAGCAGCTTCTACCGCAGCATTAAGAGCCAGAATATTAGTCTGGAAAGCGATGGCATCAATAACACCGGTGATATCTGAAATTTTGCGTGAACTATCAGCAATTTCGTGCATAGTCTGCACTACATTTGCTACTACTTTGCCACCCTGACGGGCGATATCAGAGGCGTTATCAGCCAGATTACTGGCCTGTCGAGCGTTGTCAGCATTTTGTTTTACCGTTGCTGTCAACTGTTCCATGCTGGCCGCAGTTTCTTCCAATGAAGCCACTTGCTGCTCAGTACGGGCAGAGAGATCGTTGTTACCCGCAGCGATTTCGCTGGTGCCGGTATAGATGGTTTCAGTACTGTGATGCACACTTCTGACGGTATGGATCAGCTCGTCTTGCATATTTTTCAGACCAACCGCCAACACTCCCATTTCATTGTTGCCAGAGACATCAACAGTTTTAGTCAAATCACCTTTCGAGAAAGCTTTAATGGCATCTAACAGTTTGTTCAGTGGATCGATCAATGAGTTACGCAAACCAACCCAACTTGCTGCCATGACGGCAATCAGCAATACAAATACAAAAATCAGACTAATGACGATATTGTGGTAGGCGGTATCAGCTTCATCTGACAACTGCTGATACAGTTTTTCATTTTGATCCAGGTAAAAGGCGTATTCAGCATCAAATGCGTTCTGATACGTAGTGGTTGGCTGAGCAAAAAATTCTTTAAACTGTTTCTTTGCCAGCAACGCATCTAGTTCTTTCAGTGCATTGAGATAGTCATGGTGGGTTTGTCTTAAACTCTGCATACGCTCTGGCTCGCGTATAACTATGCTTGGCAATTGCTCAAATTGCTGGAAACGACGCTCTGCACGCGCTAAGTTGACCTTAGCTTCTGCTAAAATATCCTCAATTTTGTAATCGCCCTCTCCACCATGCTCTTTCATGATATAGAAGATACCAATACGATTCAGGTTATTACGGGCTTGTAGCAGGTTGATCCAACTCTCATCCAATAATTTCTGACGCTGCCGCATTTCATCTAATGTATCAAAGGCTTTGGTATCATTCTTTAATGCCTTAAAGAACAGTCCCCCTGAGACAAATTGCAGAGCACCAAATAATATGATGACCGAGATAAGTCCCGTCACTATTTTCATCCGGTTAAACATGACTTCCCTTGTGTAATAAATTGCTATGCCTGTGTTATCGGCATCCTTAAAGGGAACTTTACGTGTGATACAAAAAATTAAGTTTTTACTGTGTATTTTTGATCTACAACAAACCGGGCTGCTTTTTCACGCTGCTATTTTTGCCCTGCCGACTTCCTGTTTTTCACCACTTTCTTTTGCCTTTTGCATACTTCTACTTTGCACCAGCCTCTTAGCAAAAAGAGCGAGAATTACGGCAGCCCTGAAATATCAATCTCTGGCGACAGAATCCACTAATGCCATTTCCTCGCTGTTGAGCAATTTTTCAATGTCTACCAGGATCAGCATACGCTCTTCAATGGAGCCAAGCCCGGTCAGATATTCAGTTGACAAGGTGACGGCGAATTCTGGCGCAGGACAAATTTGCTCTTCTTTCAGAGACAACACATCAGATACACCATCAACCACGATCCCTACTATGCGATTAAGCAGATTCAAAATAATGACCACAGTGTTATCGTTGTAAGTGACATTTTCTTGTGAAAATTTGATCCGCAGGTCAATAATGGGAACAATCACTCCACGCAGATTAGTTATACCTTTTATAAAAGCTGGAGTGTTGGCAATCCGGGTAACTTGATCATAACCACGTATCTCTTGTACCTTCAGGATTTCAATTCCATACTCTTCGTCACCCAAGGTGAAAACCAGATATTCCTTTCCGGCTGTTTCCCCCGATAATTTACTAAATTCGTCTATGGCTGGCATGATGTTACCTTTTACTGTGACTTAAAATTGGGCCTAACTTAGATGATTATTTTTTATTCGCAAGTTCAGCCTTACGCACGGCTAACTGCTCATGATTAAGTTTCTGCAAAGCAGGAATATCAATAATTAAGGCAACACTGCCATCCCCCATAATAGTGGCAGCCGAAATGCCCGGTACTTTGCGGTAATTACTTTCAATATTTTTAACAACAACCTGATGCTGTCCTACCAGTTTATCTACCAACAGTGCGTAACGACGCCCCGCACTTTGTACGATCACAACAATACCTTTCGTTGGATCCGTTTCTGTATTTGGAATGTCAAATATCCGGTACAGTTCAAGCAATGGCAGATATTCACCACGTACCTGCAATAGTTTTTCATCTCCCGCTAATGGATAAATATCTTCTTTTTGTGGCTGTAAGGAGCTGACAACAGCACTCAACGGTAAAATGAAGACTTCATCGTTAACTTTGACAGACATACCATCTAATATTGCTAATGTCAGCGGCAGCAAAATACGAATGACTGTCCCCTTCCCTTCCTGGAAGTTGATCTGGATCTGTCCTCCCATATCCTGAATGTTACGTTTAACCACATCCATCCCCACTCCACGGCCGGAAACATCTGTGACCACTTCCGCGGTAGAAAACCCGGGAGCAAAAATCAACATAGCAACTTCTTCATTACTTATGTTTTCACTCACCGTCAGCCCCTGAGACTGAGCTTTGGCTAAGATCTTCTCTCGATTCAGCCCCGCACCATCATCAATAACTTCAATACAGATATTGCCGCCCTGATGCTCCGCTGCAAGAGTCAAATTACCTGTTTCCGGTTTACCTGCGGCAAGACGTTTTTCCGGGATTTCGATACCGTGGTCAAGACTATTGCGAACTAAGTGCGTAAGCGGATCGATAATTCGCTCAATCAAACTCTTATCCAGCTCTGTCGAACTGCCGATTAATGTCAGTTCTACTTTTTTATTCAATTTTCCTGCCAAATCCCGCACTAAACGGGGATAACGGCTGAAAACATATTCCATCGGCATCATGCGGATCGACATGACAGACTCTTGTAAATCACGAGAGTTTCGCTGCAATTGAGCCATACAACTTAACAGTTCACTGTGTTTTGTCGGCTCTAAAGCATCACAGTGCTGCGCCAGCATAGATTGAGTGATCACCAGCTCACCTACCAGATTGATGAGTTGATCCACTTTCTCAACAGCCACACGAATGCTGGAAGATTCCACACGTTGACGTGGTGATCCTGCTACCGGACGAGGTGCCGGACGGCCAACTTCATGTAGATCTGCTTTTTTCTTCGCGTTATTTGCATTATTCGCATTAGCATTCGCATTAGCAGACTGTGGTATATCTACAGTGTCAGATACCACATTATTTATGACGGTATTTGTCGTTGTAGCATCAGATGATGTCGTATTTTCTTCAGTTTTTGCTTCTGTCGGTTGGGGATCCGATACAGGCAAAAAAGTTATCTGCTCAGGTTCAACCACAAAACACAATACCGCAGTAATATCATCTTCTGTTGCAGATGTAATTAATGAAGCCTCAAGGCTATCTGTGGTTTGTTCAACGTCATAAACTTCTCCAAGATGCCCTAGTTCATCTTTCATCAAGGCAACTTCACGCTCTTTCAGCCCAGATAAATGAACACGGATCCTGCCCTGATCTATTGCCACAGCCGGAGAGATTTTTTCTTCCAATTGCTCAGGTTGATCTGTTGTTACTGCGTGTGCTTCCTCCTCTTCCTGACTTTCTGTCTCATGTTGGATAATCTCTTCCATTACAGGCTCAGCTTCAGATATTGCAGTAAAAACTTCCATATTTCGCTGTTCTTCCCGCGGCTGATCTTCCTGTAGCTCTAATGCAAGCTGACGCAATGTCTCGCAGATATAATTGAATGTATCTTCATCTGGCTCCTGAGAACTTTTATAGGCATCCAATTGTTGCTGCATAATATCTTTCGCTTCTAAAAACAGGTTGATAATGTCAGTTGTCAGGCGTATTTCATCACGTCTGGCACTATCCAGCAGATTCTCCAATACATGCGTGGTTTGTTGTAGCTTGGTAAAACCAAATGTCGCAGCGCCCCCCTTAATGGAATGGGCGCTGCGAAAGATGGCATTTAGCTGTTCATGATCAGGTTCATCGGCATTAAGCAACAATAAATGCTGCTCCATATCCGCCAATAGTTCATCTGCTTCATCAAAAAAAGTCTGATAAAACGCGGTAATATCCATCGTTACTTACTCTGTCACCTTATTAGTATCACTTGCCGATTCCACTTTTGGCTGTCCGGGCTGGTTTTCCGGTATCGTGATTTCATTGGATTGTCCGGTGGGTTGCTGAGAAGATGTTCCCTCATCCGAATCCATTCTGATGACTTCTTGTATATCCATACTACTGCTAGCAGTCATGGCATTACCGCCACTGTTTTCCTGCTCAATCCGTTTTTCTGCTTCCTTATTCAAAACAATAATGCTGATACGGCGATTAACAGGAGCATCGGGAGCAATACCTTTCTGCATATTGACGGTAGATGCCATGCCAACAACCCGCAGGACTTTGGATTCATCCAAACCACCAATTAGCAACTCTCGTCTTGATGCATTTGCACGGTCTGAAGAGAGTTCCCAGTTACTGTAACCACGTTGGCCATTGATATATTGCAAATTATCAGTGTGCCCAGACAGGCTGATCTTATTTGGAATACTATTCAGGATCGGCGCAATTGCCCGCAAAATATCGCTCATATAGTTTTCAACTTTCGCACTACCAATCATGAACATCGGGCGATTTTCCCTGTCGATGATCTGAATGCGCAAACCTTCATCCATCATGTCAATCAATAAGTGCGGACGCAGTTCTTTGAGACGAGGATCAGTGATAATCAGTTGATCAAGTTGTTGACGCAACCGACCCAAACGACGGGTTTCCTCACTAGTTTCAGCCTGCTTGTTCTGACGGAAAACTTCTCCATCCTGCTGAAAAACGTCATCCCCTCCCCCAGGGATCGGGTTTGTATTATCACTACTCTGTTTCCCCTTATTGATTGCAACCTGCAAAGGGGTACGGAAATACTCTGCAATGCTGGTCAATTCCTGTGGGCTGGCGATAGATACCAGCCACATAACCAGAAAGAAAGCCATCATTGCAGTCATGAAGTCGGCATACGCAATTTTCCATGAGCCGCCATTATGACTATGACCATGCTTTTTGCGCTTTTTTATTCTGATAACAGAAACATTATTCGCTCTCATAATTAGTCTTCAGCTTCTTGTTGTACAGGAGCCTTAACCCTACGAACATGCTCTTCAAGTTCTGTAAATGAAGGACGATCTGTGAGAAATAATGTTTTACGACCAAATTCAACCGCAATTTGTGGAGCATAACCATTCATGCTGGAAAGCAGGGTAACTTTAATACATTGCATCATTTTTACCTGCTCACTACTGCGCTGACGCAACAAAGTCGCCAGAGGCGAAACAAAACCGTAAGCCAGTAAGATCCCGAGAAATGTTCCTACCATTGCGTGAGCAATCAATACTCCGAGTTCTCCTGCTGGCCGATCTGCCGAACCTAACGCATGAACTACCCCCATCACGGCCGCAACAATCCCGAATGCCGGCAATGAATCTCCCACCATTGTCAGACTGGTTGCAGGAACTTCACTTTCCTGTTCATAAGTTTCAATTTCTTCATCCATCAGGGCTTCGATTTCATGTGGATTCATATTACCGCTGATGATCAAGCGCATATAATCCGTAATGAAGTTCATCAGATAAGGATCTTTTAGTAAGCGGGGATACTGTGTGAAGATATCACTCTGTTGCGGATTCTCAATATCACGCTCCAGAGCCAAAAGCCCATGCTGGCGGGATTTGGATAGCAAACGAAACTGTAAGGCCATCAGATCCATGTACATCGCTTTATTGTATTTTGATCTACGCAATACTTTTGGTAAAACACGCAATGTAGCCTTTATCGCCTTGCCATTGTTGCCCACGATAAAAGCACCAATACCCGCACCTGTAATAATCAAAAATTCCGCTGGCTGATAAAGTGCACCCATGTGACCACCGACAAGCAGATAGCCACCAATTACCGCACCAAAAACGATGATATATCCTAAAAGTACTAACACGCGATATCCTTTAGCTAAGTTGGTGAGCAGATGGGATTTGAACAGGGCAAATTAGTAAATGAGGAAGAGGACGGCTGTAGATTACAGGCCAGAGTAACCAAAACCTGTAATCTAGTTTTCACTTTCCCATTTAAATTCACATAGCTTGCTGAGCAAATCCATCCAGCAGTTGTGAATTAGTATCGGCAGGTTGCGTGGAAAGTTTACGTTTTTTTACTGCTCTTGAAGGCGGCTGGCAAAGACTACAAACAAAACTATTTACCGGTTGGTGAGCATGTGTGATAAAAGTCCCACCACAACAGCGACACTCGGTTGGCTGCAACATCCCACTATCGACAAAACGAATGAGAGTCCAGGCTCTGGTTAGAGCCAAAACTGGCCCATCTTCACTCGTCGGAGGGCATTGCTCAAGATATAATCTATAAGCCTTTACTACAGCTTCAACACCAGCACAATGTCCACTTTTCAACAGGAAGCGGTAAGCATTGTAGAACATGGAAGAATGAATATTCTGTTCCCAAGTCATAAACCAATCCGTCGAAAAGGGGAGCATCCCTTTAGGCGGAGGGCTTCCCCGCAATTCTTTATACAGCCTGATCAACCTTCCCCGGCTTAATTGCGTTTCACTTTCAAGCATCTGCAACCGTGCGCCTAAAGTGATGAGCTCCATTGCCAACTGAATATCTTTAGCTTCCTGGACAATACTTTTCTCAACCATCTTTATGCTCTTTTCTTGATTGAAGTGTCATCCTGAGTGGATAACTGTTGAAAAAGATGGGTAGATAGCAAGATACCTGTATGAATTTGTTGCAAATCATCCACCCGTGATTCCTTCGTCAACTGCTGTACAGTTTCGTGATCTTCAAACCGAAAATGGCAAATCAGTTGGTTTGTTTCAGCTAATTTTACTAACTGAGGCAATGTCAGCTCGGCCAACGTATCAGCCATAGATTCACTAATACCTAAACGGAACATCGCAGACGCTTTCTCATGGTTAATTAGCCGTTGTGCTAAAAGCAAATACGATAAATTTATGTCATAAATATGTTTGAGCAATTCAACCGTACTCATTTCTATATATCCCGTCCGATTACATGAAAAAATCAATTAAGTGATCAAAGAATCACTCACGACAAAATTACCAGTAGCATGAGATTCAATAATCTCCGACATAACTGAAATATACATCTTTAGCCAGAGCAGTAACTGTCCTTTGTATTACTCTTGGGATCGCCCAATTTCTAAAATATTTCGGTAATGGATTGTAAAAGTATTATTGCGTCATCTGGATAATGAACTTGCCACAATTGATTAAGAATATTCTTAATACTAATTAACTTTACTCCTGAATCAGCAATTTATTCAACGGAGAATATATGTCATTTTAAATACTATGTGACATACATCACAAAACTACTTTTTTTATTATGATTCTAGCTCATTAACTATTCAAGCAAAAGAAAACAAAAAATAGCCCATAATTAATAAGTTAAATTATTTAAATAAAAATATTAGAGACCATTTTTTGTTTTATACGATCTATTAAACTTATAAATTCAAAATAACGATAAAAAATCCTTTCTTTAGCTAAATTATCAAAATATTATTAAAAATTGTTTCCTGATAATGTGGGTAAGTACTCATCTTCTACTATTAGTTGCTTTGGATCATAGTTATGCCAAATTTATTAATCATATGTGAATACTAGTTATTGAAAAGATACCACTCTGATCATTTTTAATTTACGATTGTACTATTTTTACACAGCGACCGAGGTGACATCGACATTACTTAGAATACAAGTATCACACAGATCACAAAAATAAGATAAAATACAGTATGATGTTGAAATAAAAAAACATCTGCATCTTTACCCCAGAGCCATCGTAATCGTCAAGTCTCCGATACCCCAACAAATCCTACCACAGGACAATACCAGCACCACTTTACCAAGTTATCACAATCAATAAATTTTATTTATCAAAAATAATGCGCAGAATGATAGCCTCTGACATTATTTCAACAAAAACCTCATTGGCGGTTATTTACAGCCACTGAGCACTTCACAAGCCAAAAACATAAGAAAAAATTATAATACACATCCTCCATGACCTTGCAAATGTTAAGAATAATCGATGTTTATGATACTCATCTGACTAGTTTACAAACTGACATATAAAGTACAAAATAACCTATTATCCTAAAATTAATTTCCTTAAATAGGATAAATTTAGAAACAAAATCATTCCAAAATGCAAATTAACCAATAAATTATTATACAACGCAAAACTAAATTTAAAAAGTAATTTACAGTTTAAATAGAATGCGGAAAAATAATGGATGGAATAAAAACAAATAGTGCCTTTTTATTCTTAATTTGAAATATAAATAATAACAAATCATGTAATAAAATAATTCAAATAAAAAAAATAGCATACAAAAATAATTCTATTACTCCGTTAATTTTATCATTATTATGATAGCAGGTTCGCAGTTAAAGAATAACATCAATACCTATTCAAAATATCTGACAAAAATCATTAATGGCCAGAGTTATTGATATAAAATTTGCGATGGCTATTTTCTTAATCAAGATAGAATAAGATATTAATTAATGAAAATTTTTCACAATTATTCATCAATACTATAAATATAAAATCGTTTTGTCACATGAATGACAATACAGTAGCTTATCGGCCTCCTCAATTAACCAAGGAAAATATTCCCAAAGTAACAATTTTAATCCTTATGAAAGTAGTAAATGATGATCATGATATGTAACCACCTGATACCATTTTATAATGTCATCAATAATACAGGTAAAACGACGGTACTTTATACAATCAGTTTTTTTTACATAACATATGTACACCTGATTTTTGTGATAACATCTCTTCCACTACTTTCCAGATTCGAATACGGCTTAATGTTATATACTATTAGTTCAGATAAATGCCACATAAAATATGTTGTAATATAGAAAATAAAAAATAGAAAATGTCAGAGCATAAAATGCCCGATATTTTTCACATCCTATTTACGAGGTTTTCTCAAAAACGTTTTCCATTTTACCCCACTACAAAGACTTACTGTGAAATATCGTACATTAGGTTTTGTACAAGTTAATAAATGGTTAACACAGATAAAAATAGAATAAATGCACAGATAACCAGTACAGAAAATACATTTCAAAATTCGATCTGACTGTCATATTTAAATACCACATAATATTTCCAAACGTTTTCCTTATCTTTTTACGCCTTCTTCTAATGCCATCTGATTTTTATCAAGCAAAATGATATCTGCAAATTCTTTGCGATACCCATCCAAATATCCACACAAATACTCCAACATACTGCAATATAGGTACATCATTTATTCCATCATCAGGAAGATCTATTGCATGCTTATTATTTTGTAGTGCCTTTAAAGTGCATGATTTTTGCCGAAGGATTAAGTTACAAAAACAGATCTTAATTCCACTTATTTTGAAAGGTTTTCATCACCCATACATTCAATATCAAGGCAACTAAGAATATTCTCAGTATCTAACTCCATATCATGACAAACTTTAGCTATAATGACAGAATTATCTCCGGCAAACACCTTAACCAAAATACTAACTCTTTTTAGTTAGTAACAGAAAATAGATGTTTCACTTCATCAAGATTTAATTCACGTATTGCTAAGATTAACTCCCTGAAACCTTGTTCGTTATGGTAGCTAACCAATTACATAATGATTGTTACAACTTTCTTCAGTGACAGGAATAAGCGACTCCTTTTTCTACACATGGCAGCAAACAGATCACATCCTTTCTGCTGCACCTTTGAGAATCAATCGGTAGTTTTTCTGTGGTTCCTACACAAAAATTGACAACCTCCAACTAACATAACTAAAAGATAACTCATCAATTTTTCTATAGCCGTGAAGAAAACAGAGCTCTACTTTCTTTGACTTCTATATCCCATAATTACCTGATCCTTCAGTTTATTATCCCACCTTGATAAAAACTATTTATCCCGCTCCAATGAACTGTTGAACTGTTGAACTGTTGAACTGTTGAACTGTTGAACTGTTGAACTGTTGAACTGTTGAACTATGATAAATTCTTTTCTGAAATGATTAATTAGTTTTTGTGACGGTGCTCTCAATCATATACGCTATGTTCAATTTCCCATCATAGTGGTTACCTCTTCTTTGTTAATAGAGAAGAATTTATGAAGTTTTTGGTGTTGCCTAACTGAGAATAATGTTCATTATCACTAATGAAAGTATTAATAATTAATACCATTCTATATTATTAATATAATGACGTTATTTCATAGGCAACACCTTATTCATACTAAGAAAAGAAAGGGAATCGTCCACATAAGCTCCTTATAAAATAAGGATATTACTTATATAAAATTATTCTAAGCAGGTAACTCGGCAGCAATTTTCCAGTTAACTGAGCTAACGCTTTTTTCTAAACTCACTCGGCAAACAATCGATTCGATCTCTTTTTGCTTCGCGGGTGTTGCCAATATTTCTGCACACACTTCAAGTCTATTTGGTTGGAGGGTATCAGTACTACTTAATGATTGTAGCCGAATGTTTAATCCATTAATTGCTTGCAGGATCAGCGTCCTGATTAAGATTTCATCACTAACATCACAGATAATTTGGATTTTATAACGCTGCTCTAAATCTAAGGCTAGCTGTTGAGGCTGAGCATTAATTCTCTGAGCCGCTTCTCTCAACAAAATATTTGCGGATAGAATTATTGCAGTTGCAATACTCGCTGACCAATATTGCCCTAACCCACACAAAACCCCAATACCTGCCGAGCACCATAAAGTTGCCGCTGTATTTAAGCCACGGATATTCATTCCTTCTCTCATGATCACACCAGCACCAAGAAAACCAATACCGGATACAATCTGTGCAGCAATACGTCCGGGGCTATCAGTCGAAGTTGATATTGAACAAAGAATAAAAACCGCAGCGCCAGTAGCAACTAAGGCATTGGTTCTCAATCCTGCCATGCGTTGACGCCACTGACGTTCTGCACCAATTAATGCCCCGAAACACATAGCGGATAGTAAATGAATAGCAATAGATGTTAAAAGCATGACACTCTCCCATGATATGAAAATGGGTAAATATATTCCTTTTACCTGCCAGGTTACTTATTCATTGACTTAGCTCATTTACCAACCGCTCATTTACAGCCTCTGCTATGCAACCCAAAATCTATTAGGTATAGGATCCAGCTTGATTCAAGATTTTTATAGCTGAGTACTTATTGGCTTCGAGATTTCAGATAATTTCAAGCCTGCAATTAAAATGATCTTACGCTGTGCAGGTACGATCTCTAATCGCTATCCATTTTTTTGTATTGAGCTAAAGTTCAACGGGTAGCCTAAAGAAATAATTTCTTTATTTTGTACAATAGGAACAGGACCGAATATAAAAATTCGATCTGGTTATTGATATGTTCCCGGAGGGAATAAGGAATGAGTATAAAGTTGCATTATAGATACCCCGACATATCTATTGATACTATATTTAAGGATTAAAAATAGCAGCTCTACAGCATTGCGTGATTTTTCGGGAGAGTACAACTCGTGGAATTTAAGTAGTACCGCACACCATTTCAGGTAAGCAGTAAATTGAATGTAAATGAACAGCTTACCGGATTATTTTTTATTAAACCTAAAACTTTGACTATTCAATTATCAGCCCTCCGATAGAATTTGGCCGGGAGTATAAACAGGTAAAATTGATAAGTAAAGACTTCAATTAATAAATGAACTTAAAAAAATGTTCTCTTTACCGCCTGTTCAATAAAAAAATTACCTTATTTTATAATATATCGATGTTATTTTTTTATTAAAAATCATTCTATAAACAAAAAGCCCGCCAAGGCATTTTAGCATGGCGAGCTTAATAAGGCATGAAGGCTAAATTAGATAGCAGTTACGTTTGCTGCTGCTGGGCCTTTGGCACCATCTTCAATGGTGAATTCTACGTTCTGGCCTTCAGCCAGAGTTTTGAAACCGTTACCTTGAATGGCAGAGAAGTGAACGAATACGTCTTTGCTACCATCGGTTGGAGTAATGAAACCAAAACCTTTGGACTCGTTGAACCACTTCACTTGACCTGTCATTTTCATGTGACTTTCCTATATATCAAAAAAAACTCGCCACCTCGGGCATGTGTTGGCCAGTATCAGCTATTACTTATGGAGGCACTAAGAAGGAAACGGTCTACAAAGGCTACTTAGGATAGCACTTTTACACATAACGCATTAACTCAAGATGTCGTACATAAAGTAGGTCTGTTTATCAGGCCAGACGCATTAACGCATGACCGCACAGGAATAGCAACCTTTTTATGTATTATTGATCTAAAAAAATTTTTTACGCTCAATATTAGAACAGAATAACCGAATAAATAGATGAACTTATGATTTTATTTGATTTATTCAACTTTTATCTTAAGAAGAAATTCTCATGTTCTTTTCGGACAATAACAATTTTGCAAATAAAAAAAAGTAATTGCTATACAGATGGATGCTCTGAGCATGATAACCTTAAAAAGGTTAACACTTTTAATTCGATAACAGATTTCTACAATAATCGGACTAGTATTATGGATATCATCAAACAGATATTGATTCAGGATCTTGAGCGGATCAATCTCGCAGAGCATCGAGATGGTAAGGTACACTTTAATAGCATCTTTATTCACCAGCATCCATACCTGTTTTTGGCGATGATCGTTGCTTATGCTTTCCTCGCTGTATTGATGTGGTATGCCCCCTATTTTGGCGTTTGGTCACTTATCCTATTTACCATGCTTTTTTTCGCCATGGCGGCTGTTCTGCTGTTCGATATCAAACCAGTTTATCATTTTGAAGACATTGACGTATTAGATTTACGCGTCTGCTACAACGGTGAGTGGTTCGTTGATGAAAAAGTATCTCAGGATGCTGTCAACACAATACTTGCTCATCCAAATGTATCCCACGAAATAAAGAATGAAATCAAACGAATCATCAGGCGAAAAGACGGAATTTGTTTTTATGATGTATTTATGATTGCGTGTTCAGAACAATCGCCCTATTTTCAACCTCCTAAGGTTGAACAAAAATATGTAATTTCAGCAAAGTAGCATATTCATAGCACAATACGCTCATATGATGAGCAAACAATGAAAAAATAGAATTTTTGCGTTGACACTCCCTGAGTTCATCGTTAATATTCGCCCCGTTCTCAGGAACACAGCAATTCCTCCATAGTTCAGTCGGTAGAACGGCGGACTGTTAATCCGTATGTCACTGGTTCGAGTCCAGTTGGAGGAGCCAAATTCTAAGAAGCCCGATTTTAGCTCTGCTAGTCGGGCTTTTTGCTATTTATCCCCTTTGTGGGTTATCTCTAACTCTAACGAATAGTTTTCTATCTTGCTCAGATACGTTTTCTATCGCCACCCTGAGCACTACTTAACCACTTGAATTTATTTTCTATTTTTTCGCTTTACAACACCTCTGTATTCCCCTATTATTCGCTTCGTTCTCAGGAACACAGCAATTCCTCCATAGTTCAGTCGGTAGAACGGCGGACTGTTAATCCGTATGTCACTGGTTCGAGTCCAGTTGGAGGAGCCAGGTTCTAAAAAGCCCGATTTTAGCTCTGCTAGTCGGGCTTTTTACCATTTATCACTTGTACTAATGCTAATAACCACATCTACCTTACCCAGACACATTTTTCACCAACTATCCAATCATCACTTATATTCCTATTGTACGGATAAAGGGTTGACGATGTTTTTTGCTAAAATCTTTCCTGTTGGTTTTATCTATCATTTTCTCTGCGATCTCATTTCAGAGAATACAACGAGATCTTTAATCTCATGTACAAGGTATAAAAAATTATAGTATTGGTGATATTTCATCACAAAAAATGATAAAACATCATCACATTGAATAACCATCAACCATTTAAACTTATTTTTCATTATTTCTGCTTTACAACCCTTCTCCATTCACCTATTATTCGCCTCGTTCTCAGGAACACAGCAATTCCTCCATAGTTCAGTCGGTAGAACGGCGGACTGTTAATCCGTATGTCACTGGTTCGAGTCCAGTTGGAGGAGCCAGATTCTAAAAAGCCCGATTTTAGCTCTGCTAGTTGGGCTTTTTGCTTTCCAATTATCATGTTCACCACTTATACCCTATTTATCAATTTTATTTTTAAAAAATTCCGGTTATTTTCCTGAAAACAACACGAAAAAGCTGAAAAAAAGCGCATAAAGTACATATTAACAACAGATAATCCGTTATTATGATTTTCTTCTTTGACAAATAGAAAGAGAGCCGTTAATATTCGCCCCGTCTTGAAGGAGTTCCTCCATAGTTCAGTCGGTAGAACGGCGGACTGTTAATCCGTATGTCACTGGTTCGAGTCCAGTTGGAGGAGCCAACTTCAATTCATCCTCGTTTTATTACTCCTATTTTTCCTTTTTTGATACGACTAATTTCCTCTGAATACCCTGACTTATATGAAATTAAGGATTTAATTCTGCAAAAAATGTAGAGTTTTATCATTTAATAATAGCTATTTAACTATTTTCTCTTTATCATCTTCCTCCGGCTTAAGGAATGCTGAATCAGCATCCGTCATTTTTCATCTATATTCTGGAGCCGGTTCCATGACTACTGAATCTTATACTATTAAAATCCGCCGCCCTGACGACTGGCATGTTCATTTTCGCGATGGTGATTTATTGAAAACCATTGTCCCTCATACCAGCCGCTTTTTTGGCCGAGCTATTGTCATGCCCAACCTTGTTCCTCCTATAATAGATATTGCCAGAGCCAGAGCCTATAAAAAGCGGATCATGGCAGCCATTCCGTCAGAGCATCCATTCGAACCACTGATGACATGCTATCTCACGGATTCAACAGATAGCTCACAAATTGAAATCGGTTATAAAGAGGGCATTTTCACAGCCTGTAAGCTTTACCCCGCAAATGCAACAACCAATTCCAGCCATGGTGTTTCTGACGTACAAAAAATCTATCCTTTATTGGAAACTATGGAAAAGTTGGGCATGCCTCTATTAATTCATGGTGAAGTTACCGCAGCCCATATTGATATTTTTGATCGGGAAGCCCGCTTCATTGAACAAGTGATGGAACCTTTACGTAAACAATTTCCTGATCTGAAAGTTGTTTTTGAGCATATTACGACTAAAGAAGCTGCCGAATACGTTCTTGAAAGCAACGATAAATTAGGAGCGACACTCACACCACAACACTTGATGTTTAACCGTAATCATATGTTGGTCGGTGGTATCCGCCCTCACCTCTATTGCCTGCCTGTATTAAAACGCAATATTCATCAAGAAGCGTTACGTTCAGCCGTCGCCAGTGGTTGTGACCGTTTCTTCTTAGGAACAGACTCTGCCCCTCATTTGTTGCATCGTAAAGAATCTTCCTGTGGTTGTGCAGGTGTCTTCAATGCGCCTACTGCCTTGGCTGCCTACGCCACTGTTTTTGAAGAAATGGATGCAATGAATCACTTTGAAGCATTCTGCTCTCTGAATGGCCCGAAATTTTATGGTTTACCCGTTAATGAAGGATTTATTGAGCTTATACGCAAGCCTGCACCAGTTACCGAATATATCGAACATGCTGGTGAAAAACTGATTCCATTCCTGGCTGGAGAAGATGCAGGATGGGAAGTAACAGTAATTCATTCTTAAGCACGTTTAAGTCATAGAAGTTTTAGTTTCTTATTATCAGATAAAATGACCAACATCTGGTTTCTGCAACTGGTTGTAGTATTAGACTGATAAAAAGGTTTATACTGCAACTGCTCATCCTTAGATGAGTTCCGCGGCTCTTAGTCAATTATATCAATCAAGATGCTGTAGTCTGATTAGGAGGTTATATGGGACAAAAAAATGAAATAATCCAAACCCATCCAGTTGTAGGTTGGGACATCAGTATCGTAGATACCTACGACGCCATGATGATTCGTCTTCATTACTTATCCTCCCAAGATCAAGCCACAGATAATGTTAGTATTGACAAAACATTGTGGTTGACGACAGGGGTTGCAAAACAACTGATCCTAATCTTGCAGGCTGGAATCGAGAAGATTGAATCATCGGAATACACTCAACTTGACTATACGAAACATTAACAACCAACTCGAAAATGCAAACACATCTGGACACTCAATACACTGAGTGTCCAATCTGAGTATCAAAACAAATATCAGCCGACAAAATCATTCATATAGTTTATTATTCTGTACAATACTGTATCATTCAACTATGCTCGTTCGCTTGATTTTAAAGTATCAAGCGACCTAATTCATTTAATGATAACCGCTATAGAACAAGGATGTTCAGTTAATGAAATTATTAATCATTGATGAGTGTCATTATACACGCCTTGGGATCATTGAATTTCTAAAAGAAAATACAGATATCCTTTCAACAGAGGCTCATTCAATTCAGGGGGCGATAAATATTCTGTCGATATTTTCTCCTGATATTGTCCTGATGAATCTGACACATTATGGTCATCACAGTTCATATTGTGAACAAATGAAGCTATTTATTTCATTGGTTCGTGATACCCGTATATATATCTATCTTGATAAACCATATCCATGGATAGGAAATCATATCCAGTTGACTAATAAAGATTTTATCTTACCCAAAAGGAATCTGTGCTTGTTGTTAGCACGGCTGAAAGAGTTGGCATCCCATGATATTCAACGTTATTTTGCCAATTTTAATATAAAAAGTTCTATTTTTAGTCAACAAGAAAACAGGATCATCTATTATTGGATGCTGGAAACAGATACCTATAAAATTGCCAAAATACTCAATATAAGTAGCAGTACAGTTTATTCACATAAACGGCATATCATAGAAAAAATAGGAGTAACCAACAAAATAAGTACTCAAGATAAATTAATTGCAAATCGGTTACCATAACCGCCCAATAACGTATTTAATTCATTCTCCATTGTCTCCTGAGTCCAAGTGATGAAACGTCGCCAGTGGTACTTGGCCTGCTTCCAGACGATTTCAATCAGATTCAGCTCTGGGCTGTAGGCGGGAAGGTAAAATAAAAACAGGTTGTGTTCGTATAACCAGCGCTTTTGAATTTCTGCCTCTATCCCATGGTGAATAGGCGCATTATCTAACACGACAAATGTCAGGCGATCGTCCCCCTGTTGGGCGACCTGCTCTAAAAAATCAATCACGTTAGCCCGCGTTGTACTGCCTGACACCGTCTGGTAAAACAGACTGTTGTCCGTGTAATTTAAGGCGCCCAGAACTGACCGGCTGACATGCTCTTTCGGTTCAGTTTCATGGGGTTTACCTCGTGGACTCCAACCGTATTGCACCGGCGGAGACGCAGCAAAACCGGCTTCATCAAAATAGACCAGACGGTAGTGGCCTGACCGGGCTCCAGCCCTAATTTTACTCAGCAAGGCGAATTTGTGAGCAAATTCCGTTTCGTCGCGTTTTTTTAAGCGACAGGCGGGTGCGTTTATAGGTGAGTCCCTGCTTTTTCAGGGTATTCGCCAGCGTTTCAAGCGTACAGGGCAAGAGACCATGCCTGGCCTCAACGCACCGGACTATCCGGGCCAACGTCAGGGACTCTGCGCTGGCGGCTTCGACCGCCGTGGCAATCATTTCAGGCGTCATGGCCGGATACCGTCCTCCGACATGGCCGCCTAATAATCCCGCGATACCGAAATCATGCCATGCGTGAACCCAATTATAGATAACCCGGACACTGCATCCTATTTCAGCAGCAATCTGGGGCGGTTTTATTCCTCTGTCCAGCATGAGCAAACCCGTCCCTCGCGTACGGATGTCCCGATGCTGATGATTCAAGGCAAGTTGTTGTAACGTGATCCGTTCAGGCTCAGAAAGGACTATATTTGATTTCATGAGTGGAAGCTATCAGTCAGGTTATCGTATTGCCTATTATAATAAAATGCAGATAGTTTATCTGATCAACTTAGAGCTACTTTTCGTTTATAATATTTTTAAATATATCTGCTAACACCGCAAAAATAACTAAGTTGGCGTAATAATACTTAAATTATTACGCCAATTTTTGTATCTGTTTGCGAGGCAGATACTTAAGATAAATTTATTACTTATTGGATTGCAATGAGGTGATATTTAGACCGTCATTCAACCGATATCGGGATTTATTAAAAATCTTAGCCCCATTTTCTCTTCCTGCCCTGCGAGCACGTTGCTCATCTTCAGGGAGTGACATCTCTTCCTGACAAACATCGCTACAACATCCCTCAAACCGCTCTGCACAAGATGGACATTGAATGAACAGCAAATGGCATCCATCATTTTTACAGTTAGTGTGGCTATCACAAATTGCACCACACTGATGACAATGAGCGATAACGTCTTCAGAAATACGCTCTCCCATACGTTCATCAAAAACAAAATTTTTACCAATAAAGCGAACAGGTAAGCCTTGCTCTTTCGCTTTGCGGGCATACTCAATAACACCACCTTCTACATGGTAAACGTGGTTAAAACCATTGTGGAGCATGTAGGCACTCGCTTTTTCACAACGGATCCCGCCAGTACAATACATAACGATATTTTTATCTTTATCATCTTTCAACATCTCTACTGCCATCGGCAATTGCTCACGAAATGTATCTGATGGGATCTCAATTGCATTTTCAAAATGCCCAACTTCATATTCATAATGGTTACGCATATCGACAAACACAGTATCAGGATCATCCAGCATTTGATTGACCTGAGCGGCTTTCAGATATTCACCCGTTTTTGATGGATTAAAAGTTTCATCATCAATACCATCAGCAACAATGCGTTCACGCACTTTCATACGTAATACCCAAAATGATTTGCCATCATCTTCCAGCGCAATATTGAGTCGCAGGTTATACAAAGCAGGATCAGTGACATCCAATAATGCTTTCAGGGCATCGACATTTTTGGAAGGTATGCTGATTTGCGCATTAATACCCTCTCTGGCGATATAAACCCGCCCGAAGACTGATAACTCAGTAAATTTTTGATATAAGTTATCGCGAAAAACCTGTGGTTCAGAAATAGTAAAATACTTATAAAAAGAGATAGTTGTGCGTGGCTCTATTTCAGCCAACATGCGCTCTTTCAGCTCTTTATTAGAAATACGGTTATGTAACACTGGCATGGTGTTCAAAATACCCTTATAGTTTGTTGATATTTATACATTTATGTCTGTCTGTGTCCACAAAGTGTCTACACTAGATCATTATCGACAATTTTAACCAGAAACCCCACGCATTACACTTGGGGTTTTTATTCCCTGCAATATTACTTTTTTCTGTGACCCAGATCTATCAATCCCTGTTCTGAATCGGCTTAATCCCCGAACCAGCTTACTTATCACAGTATTACCTTGAGCAATTTCTACCGGAATAAAACAATCATTTGAATATGATGCTGAAGAACATCATAATCATACCCTAACACAGCATAGTCAGGGCATGGGGCAGCTTCTACTTGTTACCAGTTGATTAATCATTTAGTGCCCCGGTATTTCGATATTCCACTAAAAAGTGTCACAATACCCCCGTATTATTCTTAAGACCTTATAAAATAGTTTTTTTATAGTTAGATTATTATCTTTAATACACTGAAAACACATGATACAAGCACCCTCTTTTCGTCGTTCACTTTTACATCCCCGATACTGGCTGACTTGGCTAGGTATCGGCATACTCTATCTACTGGTCTTACTTCCTTACCCCGTGATTTACTGGATAGGAACCCGGCTTGGTCGGTTATCACAGCGTTTTTTAAAAAAACGGGCCAAAATTGCTGAACGCAATCTGGCTCTCTGTTTCCCTAATATGCCACCGGAGGAACGGAATAAATGGCTGGTCAAAAACTTTGAATCTGTTGGTATGGGGTTATTTGAAACCGGTATGGCTTGGTTCTGGCCTGACTGGAGGATTAAACGCTGGTTCAAAATTACAGGACGAGAGAACATCCAAAAAATACAAGCCACAGGTCAGGGGATCATCGTGATTGGGATCCATTTTCTGACACTGGAGTTGGGAGCCCGTATTTTTGGTATGCTCAATCCGGGCATCGGGGTTTATCGCCCGAATGATAATCCGGTTATAGATTGGCTACAAACATGGGGACGTTTACGTTCCAACAAATACATGTTGGACAGAAAAGATGTCAAGGGAATGATCCGTTGCCTGAAAAATGGTGAAATCGTTTGGTACGCACCAGATCATGATTATGGCCCACGTAAAAGTGTATTCGCCCCGTTATTTGCTGTTGAACATGCCGCAACAACAACCGGAACTTCAATTCTGGTTAGATTATCCAATCCAGCTTTATTACCCTTTACCCCACGCAGATTACCTGATGGAAAAGGTTATGAACTGATTATTCAACCCGCTGTAGAAAATTTCCCTGAAAAAGATGAAGTCGAAGCGGCAACCTTCATGAATAAGGTGATAGAACGGGAAATTATGCAAGCTCCAGAGCAATACATGTGGTTACACCGCCGTTTTAAAACACGCCCTAAAGATATGCCGTCTTTATATAGCGATAATATTCATTAGTTAGTCATCATTAGCAAGCTCTCAGGCAGCCATTTTTATGTGGCTGCCTGATTTTTGGCAGATGAAAGTTATCTATTAAATCATAAAATAACCATCACTATCCCCCACAAGAGTCGGCGATCTCCATCTCGGAATAGAGATTCCCTCGTTCTTTCTCCAATTTCTGTCTGGTTTCACGATAACATTTACGTCGGTGTGAACGGGTCATTTCGTTCATAAAATGCCTTCCATCGACCTGGTAAGGAAACCCCAGTTTTTTGTTATTCCAGTCATAAGAAAGCCCGATAGGGCTGTTGTATTGGGGGGGCAATCCGTTCAGAATCTGCCTTTCTTTGCCATAATTCCAACCAGACGAAAACTCGGTATATGTTTTCGAATCACGCTTTTGGCTGTACTCCCTCAACTCTTCTTCTCGTTTCTCAGCCAGAGCATTATCTTGAGCTAACTTATTAACGTCCCAATAATTGGCGCCCAGTTCTTCCCTTTTTTTCAGATATTCTCCTGAAGGTTTGCTATCAGCGGGTATATCACTTTTGTAGCTGAAGTCGTACGCCAATGCCTGAGAACAGCCAATTACCGTAAGAAAAAACAGGCTATAGCTCCCTTTTATTTTCATAAATCCCCTAATGTAACTATTGCAAGAAATTATTATTTAATAACCATTATCTCCTTAGATCAACTACCAGTGATAGGTAGTTCCTGAGCCAAAAAAAATACCCCTTTACAAACAATAGTAATTTCAACATGCTAGGTCACATTTTTTAAAAGTAAGGTGAGTTTTTGATGCGTTCATACCCTATTTATCATGTCGATGCTTTTACAGAAAAAAACTTCTCCGGTAATCCCGCTGCTGTTGTCTTACTGGACGAATGGTTATCAGATGAAACATTAATTGCGATCGCTGCTGAGATCAACCTCCCAGAAACTGCTTTTTTAGTTGGCGATCACCTACGCTGGTTTACTCCCAGAGTGGAAGTAAATTTATGTGGGCATGCAACACTGGCAACAGCTTTTGTTCTCGTTGAACAGTATTCTTATCAAAATAATCCAATTACATTCAAAACCCGTTCTGGAGAACTTCGTGTCATCCATCAGGATGGTGTTTTTACGTTAGATTTTCCTGCCGCTGATTACCAAGAAGAGAAAACACTTCTTCCCATCATACAAGAAGCTTTAGGACAAGATATCAGTGAGGTATTTGTTTCCCATGACCGTTATATCTGTGTACTGGATTCTGCCGATCAAGTTCTTCATGCTCAACCACATTTTGATAAAATAGCCGCTCTTCCGCTACCGGGGCTTGCCATTACTGCCCCCGGCGATTTATCTGCGGACTTTGTTTCGCGCTATTTTTCTCCTGCAAAAGGCATTAATGAAGATCCTGTCACGGGTTCAACCCATTGTGTTCTGGCTCCTTTCTGGGGAACAAGGCTCAATAAGTCGGTACTTCGTGCCCATCAGTTATCAGACAGGGGCGGAGATATATTATGCGAAATACAAGGAAAACGTGTTTATCTGACAGGAAAAGCAAAATTATTTTCTTATGGAAAAATAGTTTATTAAATCAATCAGTTTCTTATTTTCTTCTCAGCGAGAGCGAATACCACGGAGAGATGAAACTCTATTTCGTAAACATGGGAGGTTATCAAAAAGATTCTCTGGCAGAAGCACATGAGTTCGGATTTTTCATTGCCCGTACTGTAGAAGATGCGAAAGAAAAAGCTAAAAATATTTGCTTACTGGTTATGGTCAACTACATAAAGATAACCTAAAAGATGTTGATGACTGCCTGCTTTTGGGACAAGTCAGCGGCTACCATGTTCATCTGACTGGAAACCCTTACGGTCAGCCAGATAAACCAGAATGGCAAGGATATCGCCCTATCGGGATCTGATGAAAAATAGTCAGCAGAACAATTCAGTTTCTGCTGACTATCAATCAGAACATACAACTCCCCAAACTCACTAATTTTACTTTCAATTATCGACCAGCAAATCTGAATTAATTTCTGCAATAGACTTTGCTCCCGTCAATGTCATTGCAACCCGCATTTCTTTATCAATCAGATCCAATAAATCAGAAACTCCTGCTTCTCCGGCTGCTGCCAATGCATAAGCAAAAGCGCGCCCCAATAAAACACTGTCAGCACCCAATGCGATCATTCGTACTACATCCAATCCGGTACGAATACCGGAGTCAGTCAGAATAGTGATGTCATTTTTGACAGCATCCGCAATAGCCGGTAAAGCTCTGGCGGTTGAAAGAACGCCATCAAGCTGACGCCCTCCGTGATTAGAAACCACAATACCATCCGCGCCAAAACGAACAGCATCCTTAGCATCATCAGGATCGAGGATACCTTTAATAATCATTGGCCCTTTCCAGAAATCGCGGATCCACTCTAAATCTTTCCACGATATGGATGGATCAAAATTGCTTCCCAGCCAACCAATATAATCCCCCAATTTGGTAGGTATACCGCGATATTTAGATATGTTACCGAGATCATGGGGTTTACCCATCAAGCCAACATCCCATGCCCACTGTGGGTGGGTTATCACCTGCAAAAAACGCCGTATAGAAGCATTCGGGCCACTCATACCTGAATGTGCATCACGATAACGAGCACCGGGTACAGGCATATCAACAGTAAATACCAGATTTTTAACGCCGGCTGCCTCTGCTCTTTCCAGGACATTACGCATAAAGCCACGATCTTTCAGTACATAAAGCTGGAACCATATTGGACGCTCGGTTGCAGAAGCAACTTCTTCAATCGGGCATACTGACAACGTCGATAACGTAAATGGAATACCCTTTTTAGCAGCAGCCCGTGCAGCCTTTACTTCCCCACGACGAGCGTACATCCCACTTAATCCAACGGGAGCCAATGCCACAGGCATTGTCATTTTTTCCCCAAATAAACTGGTTTCCAGATTCAGTTCAGACATATCTTTTAGTACACGCTGACGCAGTTCAATGTGAGATAAGTCTTCAGTATTGCGTTTAAGGGTATGCTCTGCATAAGCTCCACCGTCAATATAGTGGAACAGGAAAGGGGGTAACTTAGCCTGTGCAGCAGCCCGATAATCAGTTGAAGCGGAAATAATCATGATCTATACCTCTATCCAAAATGGAGTGGGCGGCAATAGTATTGTTCTGGTTAATCATATTGCCCATGACTAATACATCAAACAACGCAATAAGGAGCTTAAAAATACATAAACTTGTTTCACAAAACATTTTTTTATCTGATGATAATTCAGGTGAAACAACAAAAGGCTAGTGATCTAAAGAGAGATATAGTGAGCAAATATCACCCACTATATTAAAAACCTATGCTAAAAACATGACCAAGAGCTGAGTTCTTGATATTTATCTTGATACGATAGTTTTCAGTGCATCATAAACAGGGAGCAAACGGGTAAAACCTTCTCTATCAAGAAAATGGCCTGCATTTTCAATATTAATGATTTCAGTTTGCAACGAATTGGCAAGGGCATGGGATGATTGAGGAGAAACAATTTCATCATTGGAAGAGATAATGGAAATACGGTGTTTTGTCACTTCACGCAAGAGGACATAATTCAATGTATGGAGAGTGAAACTTGCTAACTCTGGCAAGGTGCACTGCGTGGAATCAAATCCTGAAACCAAAATATATCCACCAATTTGGTCAGTTGTGGAGCATATTGCCTCTAAATACCGAAGTAAGGTCACACAACCAAGACTGTGGCCGATAAAAATTGTGTTACCGTCCGCTCTGGGGACAACTTCGGTCAATTTTTTGGCCCATGCTTCAGGTTTAGGTGATAACGAATCCGGCAGTTCTGGCACAATCACGTCTGCTCCTTGTTCAGTCAGCACTTCTTTTAACCAGGGAAACCAGTGTGATAAAGGTGAAGCAGTATAACCATGAACAATGATAACTTTCTTACCAGAAAACCGATCAGAATTCCTTGCTGTTAACTGTGTCATTTATCTTATCCTAGTGAGTAACAATTTCAGTTTATAGAAAGAAACTAATAGCAGAGAATTTTCTCACATAGTCATATGTTGTTTCCAACATATATCCTATTTTTTTAATTTTTCACGCACAGTCATCAGAGAAAAACCTAACAAATTAAATTATTTACATGTTAATGGTTATGAATACTGGAGTTATCCTCTGCCATTCCAATTCCCCAAATCCGATCAACAGGACTAGCTTCTACTAATACTTTATCACCTGTCTGCAATAAAAATCTTTCCATTGCCAGGTTTTGAGGAAAAATATAAATTACGCAATATCTTAATATACAATAATGAAAATAAGGAATAATAGAATCACCTCGTGAAAAAATTCATATTAAAATTATTATTGGTATTACGAGATCACTTAGCACCTAATTTTCTTCCTATAACAAATACTGCTGCCAATCCAATTAAATCAATTGTAATTAGTGTTCCTGCAAACACCATTTCACCTCTGAGTGCAAAAAGCGTAGCGATAATCAGAATAAACATTGCAATAGAAAACCCCATCCATTGCCCTCTTCTGTCCTTTTTTATCATGCCATCCAGTGCCAGCTTTTGATTATCATACTGAAATTTTTGCTCTTTTTCTCTGAATAATAATATTCTTTCTGTGCTGCCAGAAAGAATGGACTCATAGTCTTTCAAGACATCAGGAGGAGGAAGAGGCCCCAAACAATCAGAACCAATTTTATTTTTTAAACCTTGTTCATTGTCCAAAATTCTTTGGTAATCGTTTGCGGGCATAATATCTAAAATACTCCCCATTGCACTAATATAATGACGAAAGTGGTACTCCATATTTTCTCCGAGACAATATACACAAAATACATAAGAATAAAATCAACGAAATAATTAAAACTAATCAGTAATTGATACTGCCTAATTCCGCTTAATATTCTTTTTCTTCGCTATACAATCTGTTTTTGGCTGGGAAATGGCCGACACTCTTCCGCTTTATAGCTGCCATCCTCCTGACGAATCAAAAATATTTTACGGCCAGCCCGTAATGCTTTACTGATAGCAGTTTGATGAACACCAACCAGACTTGCTGTTTTGGCCTGACCATTCTGTTTCACATATTCTGATAATGGTATTTTTTCCATACTTTCCTCCTGTATTTCTCAAATAATATCCAAAGTATTAAATATTTCAATATTTTTAGTATTTATCATTTTAATAGCATTGGTATTAAAATGCATGCATGAAAAAGAAACTTACAACAGAACAACTCGCAGATGCCAAACGTTTGAAAGACATATTTGAGTCAAAGAAAAAACAGTTAGGCATCTCTCAGGAAAAATTCGCGGACGAGCTTGGCAAGAGTCAGGGGGCTATTTCACACTATCTTAACGGCACAAATGCCCTTAATTTGGAGATAGCAGCCGATTTCGCCAACAAATTAGGAGTTACAATTAATGATTTCAGTCCATCACTAAACAAACAAGCAAGGAAACTGCTCACCGCAGTCTATGGCGATAATATGACTTTGGTTGAAGATGTAACTTCTTACAGGCAATACCCATTACTCAACTGGGCTGATGCTGGAAATTGGTGTGAAGAACCTATATCGCTATACCATAAAAATAATATTAAACAGTACGACACTTCTGTTGAATGTTCATACCGTGCTTTTTGGCTGGAAGTAAAAGACGATTCAATGAATTCACCAAATGGCTTGAGCATACCGCAAGGAATGATTATTTTGGTTGATCCGGAAGTAAAACCTATCACCAACAATTTGGTCGTCGCAAAGCTTGAAGGGGAAAAGAAACTGACTTTCAAACAATTGATTACGGAAGGGTATGATACTTATCTTAAGCCACTGAATCCCCAATATAATATGATACCGCTCAGTGATAAAATTCATATTCTGGGTGTGGTAGTGGAGGCCAAAGTAGCTCGGTTGCCATAAAAAAACTACCAGCCAGCAAATCTACTATACCTTTTATGATATTTCTTAGGAGCTGGCTGGATATTTGTAATAAGTTACAAATATCCAATAGAATAATAAATAGACTTTTAATAGAGACTATGTGACCGGGGTGAGTGAACGCAGCCAGCAAAGAAGCAACTTGAAATACGAAGAATAAAGGTAGATATGAACAAAATCATTGCTATTACAGGCATATGCGGATCTTATCGTTGATGGGAAAAAACTGTAGAAAATCAGGTCATAGAGGTTTTAGTCCACTTAAAAACAAACCCGTTTAAAAGCTGACAATTAATATGATTTGCTTTATGATTTTTTAAGTGACCGCCTAAACGGTCACATTTAATAAAATGGCAATTACGCAAAACTGCAAGATACGCTGTCAAAAATGTTTTTCAACGATCTGTAGATTTTTTATCCTTTTTTATCCGTTTTTTTAACTCCTGAGCGTACTCATCTAAATTCCGCAAATCGCATTTTGTTTTTTTTATATACATTTCAGCTTCACCCTTGCTATACCCCTGCAATTCACTAATCGTTCTGAAAGGAATATTTTTTATCTTTTGCATTATCTCTTCCATTCCCTTTTCCGAATACTTAGGGCACCCATAATACCAATATTCTCCATTAGTCATAACTGGTAAAGATGGAAACAGCAACACTACAAAAACGAATAAATGACGATATTTCATATTACTACCTTATTTTAAATTAACCAGACTTAACCCCTATCTCTTCAGATTATTCTATTTGCTATCCTGAGCCTGAATGAACTCAATCAAAACACAAAATGAACACATATTTTGGATAGGACATTAATAAATATAACTGACTTATCAAAAAATGCAGGAAAACCCAGGAAAGAAAACCTGGAGTATTTCAACAGCACTCGTGGCACCATCCGCAGAATCATTCCCCAGACCATCCCTAAAGAGTGCATTATGCCGGAAGTCAGTTAAACAGATGCTTTAAAAGATTTATTATGAGGCACTTTTACTTAATCATCACAGGAATAGTAATCTCCACAAAATATATCATAGACGTTTTATATTTGTTTACTCTCTCATATTGATCCGAAAGTTAACCAATATAAAAAATCATATCTGATTCATCTCTGATGTATTAATATATAACAGTAAAAATACTTTCAGTAATTATTAAATTTATACTAAATAATATATCTCTCTGATAAATAAAATATTTTGGCCTTTAGCTAAGGATAAAAAACATGAAAGGTGATACTTTATATGACCCTATTGCACATCTTTACGAGAGCTTTTCAGATACAGCAGCCCATATCAAAGTAAAAATCAGAACCATCTTCAATCTGGCAGGGGATATACAAGGGAAATCTGTGTTAGATTTAGCCTGTGGATATGGTCTCTTTAGTCGAGAATACAGGAATCGGGGCGCTTCAAAAGTCATCGGAATCGATATATCAAATAACATGATAGCAATTGCGAAAAGTAAATCACAACAATACGGTGACGATATCGAATTTCACGTAAGAGATGTCTGCAAGATGGAGTCATTTGGCAAATTTGATATAGTCAATGCGGCCTGGTTATTTTGCCATGCAGAATCTATTGAAGACCTTGAAACTATGTTCCGTGTTATTGCCGCTCATCTCAAGCCTTCCGGTAAATTGATTGCTTATACCGTTGAACCTGATTATCGATTAGAAAAAGGGAATTATGAAAATTATTGTATAAAAATTCTGAGTGAAGATCCTGTGAAAGATACAACTCTCCTGAGATGTGAATTTCTTACCACACCACCCAGCCCTTGTACTGCGTATCGTTGGAGTCGTGAACAATATCAAGCAGCGATCCAAAAGGCGGGATTCAAACAATTTATATGGCAAAAGCCAATGCTGTCAAAAAGCGATATTGAGAATTGTCCCCCGGGTTTTTGGGATGATTATCAACGAAACTGCCTTGATACAGCTCTTGTTTGTCAGTTTTGACAAGATAATCCCCCGTGATCCGGGGGATTATCCTTAAACCTATTATAGGCATCTGCTATCTCCCGCAGCCCACCATTTCCCTGCTGGTGCTTTGACAAGACGCTGGTAATCTAATCTTTCTCATCAATTTCATACCTTCATCGACCGAATCCGCATTAATATAATGCTGTCTCAATTCGAGCGGATGGAATATATCTCTGTAGGATTAATATCCGATAGCTATATATTGCACTTGTGAATATGACCAGCGTCCAGCTGAGTCGTGAACAACAATTAAAAACTCTTCTTTTGATCTAATTTCAACAGATATGCCTTGACCCCACGCATCTCCTTTAACATAACTACCAGTTACAATAAAGCACTTATTTTTAAATGGAATTGGAAATCTTCGCAAGTCCGCTGAGTTTATTCCACCGTTTACAACCCCCCATTGAATAATTAGTCCACTGGGGAGCTTCTGATAGCCAGATTCATCAAGTTTTGATTCAAAACTATTCATATCCGGTATCTGGTTTGCTCCATTTCCTACAGCTCTATAAACCAATTCTGATAAACCAAGATTCCTCACAAATTCTGCTTTATCAGGAACATCTGCCCCATTCCGCTTTTTTTTCCAAATAGAGATTAGAATTATTGTTGAGGGCGTTTTGATTGGCGATACTGGCTAGATCATATGCCGCTTTCACTGCCTTTGATGTTGCCGCGGTCACTTCACTATCACTATCGACCTCATTACTTAGAGTAACAAACCCTCTGTCTGTCAATGTTGCATAAGGGTGATTACGGCTCCGGGCGTGCTCTTCGATTGCGTCTTGCACATATTCGCGAGTTGCAACAATTACGCCGTTATTTTCTAATGCTTTGGTTTCAGGCTTTTTATCTGGAGTGCTCATATTTATTTCCTCATGTATTAACAACATAGATTGCTAATTAAACCAAAGGAGTTTATTGAAAATACCTTTGGCAATATGAGGCGGTGGAATACTTCTCCGCCTGTGAACATCAATAAAATAGATTCATCAATACTGGAAAGTACAACTTGACTAAATTATGTTGATTAATATTTTGTAAGTTGCATGTTTTGACGGCAGGATGGCATAAAATAATAAATTGGGAATCAATAGAATTTATATGATGACTGATAAAGCCTGGTGTGATAAAAATGATTTTTTCATCTTTGATTGATATTTTTTATTTAAGCCAGATAATTGAATAAAATAAGAGGATATTGAGTTTATTTCATTATTAGTTGTATTATAACAGTGCCTTATCTCCGATTTTCCACCGATGAATTCATTGAACCATCACAAATCATTATTCATAAACTGAACCCACAAAAAGTTGTGGGTCAAATATCAAGCCATCTCAATCAACTGTTGATTTTTGAGTGTCACTTATCAGTGTAGTTTACTTATACTAAAACAGACAGGTAAATAACCCATATGATATAGAAATTATCATTTCAATACTCTATTCACGGTAAAAAATTAACTAACTAAAAATATTTAAACGATATTTTTGGTGGTTTCATCAAAAGGATAAATGATATGAAAATTATATCTTGCATAATTCTAGCACTATTATCTTTTTTATTAATACCTTCACTCTTTGCTGTTGAAAAGAATGATAATATAGAGAAAAAGCCCGTTTTCTCTGCTGAATATAATATGGAATTAAAGAATTCCTCTTTTTCTGAAAACAGCCTGATGATGGTTAAAAGAAGCACTGAATGCATGTATGATAGTGGCGAGGATCAAATAAATATTGCGCCCGGCAACCAGCAAAGTGCTTATTTAAAGGACAATGATAACTTATTTAGTGGTTGCACTCGTGAAACCAAGTCAGTTGAATGGAGCGTTTATGGTGGTTCTATAAGTTGCACTTTGAGTTTTGAGCATGGATACGATTCAGGTTGGTATACGGTGATTAAAGGGTGCCCGAATATTGTTAAGAGCGCCATTTGTAATGGAGATTCCAACTGTAATCAAATTAGAGTTTACGGAGGAGAACCGAATATAGATATAAATATAGAATTCCTTGTTCGGTGAATCTGGTAACTTCCGCGTCCTATACAAAAAGGTGAGATTTATCACCTTTTAATTCTTTAATATTTCTTATTTCCGTAAGAAAACCAGAATAACAATAAGTAACATCATCCTATCTCAACAATAGAACCGGAACTTATCTCTCCTGTGGCGAGATGATTACTGATAAAAGGGCCATTGAATTCACCTAAATTATTATTGTCAATCTATACAAAACACATCATGTTTAGAAACCTTGCTAATCTCATTATGCTATTAATATGATTTCAATCCGTGACCTTATAACTCTACAACCAATAAAGCGAGGTCAGTACGCTAAACGTTCCGACCTTGTGAAAAGGTTGCGACACATTTCGTCGGGAGTTATTGAGATAATGCTTAGTCTCTCTATGAGGATACATAGATTGATAAGCTCAATCTGCGCTTCCATTATTTCGAGGTAATAACGTGAAAGCAACATTACTTAGTTCGTAAAGCATCTATAGCAGATACAGGCATTTCGATAACCGTTTTAACGCTTTTATCTATTTTCTCAATAATTCCTGTTCTAGGGCCATTGATCCATTCATCGCTTTTATAAAATCTATCCTGTACAGCCGATAGTTCGTTCATATCTTTAAACGCACGGACAAGGTAGTAAAAGTCTTCGTTATGCAATGAATTGCCAAAGCTAACAACATCAATTCCCTGAACATGGTGTAGTGGAACGCTGACAGTAGTCATAATTTCATGAAATCGTTTGCCAGTTCCTTTTTTTAATTCGTACTGGAGTATTTCTATAATCTTGTTATCCATGCGTTCACCTTACTGGTTATTATTCTTAAATAATAGCAGGTTACTATTCTTAGCATAATAAAAAATACAGAAAAAATGGCAACAATAGAGAGTTATTGGGTCATGCTTCCAATGATTAGATATTGTGATAAACTCCCTGCTTTTTATTGTGGGTGAGATATGGCTAAAGTTAATGTGGTTTGTCGTTACTGTCATAAAACAGAAGCGGTTAAAGGGCATGGAAAAGGGCGTACTGGTCACCTCCGCTATCACTGTTATGCCTGCCGTAAAACCTTCCAACTGAACTATACCTATCAAGCCTGTCAGCCCGGTATGAAAGAGCGAATTATTGATATGGCAATGAATAACTCCGGTGTCAGGGACACGGCGCGGGTTCTGAAAGTCGGCATTAACACGGTCATTCGCACATTAAAAAGCTCACGCCAAGAAATGTAACCACACTGTCGCTGACGGGCAGTGAGATTCAGATTGTCTGTGAAATAGACGAACAATGGTCATTTGTCGGTAATAAGAAAAATCAGCGCTGGTTCTGGTATGCCTGGTAACCGAATAGAAAGCAGAGAGTGGCGCATGTGTTTGGGGAGCGCAGCAGGAAGACGTTGAAAAAACTGCGGGCACTTCTGTCCCCTTTCAGCATCCGGTTCTACTGTACAGATGATTATGCCGTTTACGATTGTCTTCCTGAGGAAAAACATCTCACGGGAAAGAAATTTACCCAACGTATCGAGAGAACTCATCTCACTCTTCGTATCCGGATAAAACGGCTGAATCGAAAAACGATAGGTTATTCCAAATCTGAAGAAATACACGATAAAGTGATAGGAACTTTTTTTCAAAAGCACTCATCATATCAACTCGATATCCTGCCGACTACCTGTCTTTGCGCTTTTCATACCATTCACGAGTAATTTTCTCGAAAGTATTCTCTGACATAATAATACTTTCTCGTTTCTGTCTTTTTCTATCCTCAGAAGGGTTGATGCCATCGGCAACCATTGAACGATATTCAGCAGTTCGCCTTCTCGCCTCAGCCAAAGACACCTCTGGGTAAGTACCTAAAGAAATCATCTTTTGCTTACCCTCAAAACGGTAACGGAATCGCCAGCCCCTAGAACCGTTCGGCTCCACCAATAACCAAAGCCCATTTTCATCAAACAACGTATAAGACTTTGCTTCTGGCTTGGACTTCTTAATTACCACGTCTGTTGGCTTCATCATTTCACCCATGTGTATAGGAAGATGTGTATAGGAAAAACTATACACAATTTCATGTCACTTTCAGGAGATGTTAGGAGACTTAGGATTATAGCTATTTATTGATTTTACTGGTAAAAGTAGACTTTAAGAGGGAGGAGAGATTCGAGCAAGAAATATAATTAATTGATTTATTTAAAATAAATTAATAATAAAAATAAACCTATACACACCACTATACACAGAAAAATTTAGTGAATGAAAATGAACAGTTGAGTAAAAAACATCAGTTTTGTTCGACTCCTTCTTTTTCCGCTAACTCAGGAGTCGAACACAGATACACTGATCAAATATACAGCCACAACCACTATAGGAAAACTACTCGCATTTTACACACGGAACCACCCCGTATCTAGCAACCTTCAGCTTCCACTGATATGAATGGTTGGGATTTCAACCATCAAAAGGGATTGAGGAAATCCCAATACCCACTTTACAAACGAACCAAATTTGGATCTCAATAATTTTAAAGGTTTTCACTATGACAGCTTAAACCCAAGCCCTCCCACTGTGGTGATTTTCACCATAGTTGGCTAACCCTTTGATTTTTCCGAGGCCGTCACTTTGACCACCCTCTCATGATTTCCGTGATGGTTGATTTACATGCTGGACAAAAGGAATAAACTTATTGATTTTATTATTTTTATTGGTCGACAACCCCTTGTCATTACCTGTGAGCTTTTCCTCGACAACAGGACTCCTTAAACTCAAGGAGTCTCTATAGTTAATCGCCTTCAACGTCTCATCCATATTATTTTGTATGTATTGTATGTACGTATCATGCATACAATACATACATGAAGTTCTTCTGCTGTTTTTAATCTGGTGAGCGGTAAACGGAGAAGGTCACACCACAAGTGGCGGATAGACAGCTCTACAGAGGCTAAAAGGGCTTTCAAATCCCAATTAGTGCGATCAACCAAAAATTCATCAAAATTAGTGTTGCAAAAACTGGGTGACCATAGATTTCCTTTGGTGAGAAAGATGCCTACTATAGCAACTGACCGCCTTTCTCAGAAATTGCACTTATTATGCGAATCCAAGAAATAATGAAATTTCTATTTTCCTTTCATGCATTATATAAAATGGAATTGAGTATTTATCTTCACCTTCTACTATGTAAGTAGTATAAATATATTCTCAGATATTCCATATTCTACAAATTTCCAATATTTACATCACCCTATTTATCTCTTATTTACTAAAACGAAAGGATAATAAGCATTAAAATTAACACTGTTTACATATAAAAAACACATAATCGAGGTGTAAAATGAGTATATCAATTACGACAATTCAATATCATAATGCAAATAATTTTTATCATACAAATGCAATGGCAACATACGAGATAAATAACAAGAAATTTATTTTTGGACAATCCAAAACCCAAAATAATTGGCATTTCATTCAAGAAATATTACCAGACGGTAGATTGGGTAACGAAACTGAACACAGTAGCTGGCCAATTTATTACGATTATGTAACCGTTCTAGAGGATGGTAATAAAAAATATCTCTGTTGTATCAATACTAGCAGTGCAGATATCCAGCTCCTGGAATTAATTCCGGATGGCAAAACAAAACTAGTATTAGCCGATAAATATTCTCAAGATAGTTTTGAAACCTTTGTTCCCTATATGATTAATGGAGTTCTCTTTGCTTACCGTCAGAATGAATCTTCGAAACGTTGGGAAATTGTAAAACTTGAGCAAAAAAAATGAATTATAATGGATTAGTTAATAAATGAATCCGATACTATCTAAGCCGTAACACCTATTATTGTAGGTGTTACCATCCCCCCAATCCACCCCACTACCCGCTAATCTCCTCTATTGGATATTTATTGAATGAAGATAGGGGCTATCGCCCCTGTCCTTACTTCGGCGGTTCCGGCCAGTGGATATCGGGGGCGGTGGAACAGTCTACGCGGTTGAGTAGGACCCGGTATTTGCGCCATGCCGTTAAGGTGGATTTCTCGGCCTCGGTGGCCATCCCTAAATCAACGGCATCCTGACAGATATCAATTTTCTCGGTGGCCGCCCGCAATAACTGCCGTTTTTCATATTCCGCCTGTTGGATTTCATACTCCTGTTGTGCCGCAATATCTGTGACCCATTGTTTCCCATCCCAGTTATCAAACACCGTTCCAGGCACTAAATCCGTATACCCTTCCGGCATAATAACCTCCTCACACCGGAGGGATTGTCGTGTGGTGATGCTGTAAACGATTTTTCCCCGATGATCCGGCAGCAACTGCCATTGACCGTCTATCAGGCAAGGCCAGTAACCTTCACGGGTTGGAGGTTCGATTCGGATAGCATTATCCGGCGCGTAAGAGCCGGGTGAGGCCTCCGTGATGAAGGTGAACGGACGATAGGATTTGGTTTCATCAAAATAATAATTTTTCATCTTTATACTCCCAGAAAGATAGCTGGCGTCATGCCAATATGGATGGGGGCGGTTTCGGCTCCGCCTGTCGTGCCCTCAAGCTGGATTTTCCCCGGAGAACGTTTACTTACAGAGCGGAACCATGCCACAGCCACATCACCTTCATAGTTAACAATCCGTTTACCATCGACATTGCTCACCACATCAGGATGAGCATGAGCACAAAATGTATCCGGGACAATTTGACCCGGTGAAGTTGACGGGCGCAGGAATAGCCCCCGGCCTTCCGAATAAAAATTGGGCAGGTTTATGTGTCCACTGCTGATGGTGATCCTGAAATCCGATTTATAATTGCCAGATAATTGTATTAATGCTTTGCCGATGGCAGAGGTGATGAGATGCTTATCCCCATTACAATGATACCAGCCAGCAGGCAATTCATTTGGGCGGAACGGGAATAACCGGATTTCACCCTGAATATGATAACGCTGGTCAAAGTTACTGTAGTCACTAGGGATGATTTGACGGTTAAAATGAAAAACATCCGTGACACGTAATGTCGCATCCGACGTGTCATTTTTAAAATACAGTGGCCCATCACCCGCCCGCCCACAGAAAAACTGGCGAGTACCATTTGTATCAAACGCGGTCAGATAGGGGGTGTCTGCTTCAATGGTTACCCGTTGACAAATTACCTCACCCGAAATTACCCCGCCCGTTTTGGGATAAGCGCCCACATTGCTCACAAACGCCGCTTTATCCGGGATATCCGCCCCGTTCTGCGCTTTGTCGAGGCGGTGGCTGGCGTTGTCGTTGGCATTCGTGGCATGTTGGTTTGCAGCGTTGGCTAATCTTCTCACCTCATTTAATGCAGGATTTGTAGCATAGTCACCTTTAATCCTGTTTGGTGTTCAGGGCGTCAGTGACTGCATTCTGGCTCATCACCTGTAATTTACCGCTACCGACCGACTGGACCACATCTGACCGATTGAGTTTTTTATTTAGCTCATCCCAAAGCTGAGTAGTACTCACCAGTTTCCATACTGAGTTAAATTTATCTGCTGACTCAGTGTTAAAGTTGATTTTGTTGTTATCAGCTAAGCTCTGAAATTCTTTTGTTTCATCATCCGATTGTAAGATTGCACCTTTAGGATATCCGCCAATCGAATCAGCATATTCCTGAGAATATTTAAATTTCCCGCCTTTGGACAAATGCACAATATTATCTGAAATCTGGTTCAGAATACCGTTAAAGTCTCTGCCGCTGGGTGGTAGTCCTCCGGCCGCAACGGGCATCATGGTAACCAGTGGAAATCCAGTATTCCATGTCGCTTTTTGGCTCGGTAAATCTGATTTATAGTCAGCGGGTATTTCGTCTCGTTGTCCGTTTTTGGCAAACGGTGTTGGTATTAAATTTGGGTTTTTCATTATTCACCTGTTATGCAAGTGCAGCCTGATCGAATGGTTGAAATCCTGTGCCGTAGAATCCGAAAAACTCTCCTAGTGGCAACTCTGTAATAGATATTTTAACCCCTGATGGGCGAGGTAATATTTGACGATTATAAATTAAATTTTTTTCAAATTCAGATAATCTATATTCAAACACATATCTGGCGGTCATATGTCCGGTTATTAAATAATATGCCCTCCCTCTTATAAAACAGGATGACAAAAACCTATTAATATGATGGGCTGTTGCGTGTAGGATATTTGAAAACGCCTTCATCAATATCACTTCTCTGAATGTAGAATCATCCATCATATACGATGATTCTGAGTTATTACCTCCATAAAATGGCGATTGGTCAAATGGGGTATATTTTTTTGTTTCTTTAAATCCGAAATAATCAATATTCGGATCGGGTATCGATAAATCTCGGCTAATGCCAACTATCCGCCCCCAGATATCTAATCCAAATCCTCTCGCTGTGAGTATATTGACCGCCATCTGATAAAATTCATTAATATTCTCTCGCGGGTCTATGGATTCGTTAACGGAGTTGAGAATGGTACAAATAGCGGGACTGTTGGCATATTGACTAAGTAGCGTTTCTTGAATATTTTCCATTATTCTATCCTTATATCATCTATGGAAAGAACCGAAAATTCGTCAATGCCAAAATCCAGATAATTAGCTGCAACGCCGTTTTTTCTTGCTAACTGAATCGAAATCAACCGCTCTTTAGTTGATTGAGCTGTCACGTAAATATAATCACTGGCGATTAACTTTTTAGCTATTCGCCCTTTTCCTCGTCCTGTCCCGAACTCATCCAGAATGGATTTTTTAATAGCCTCTTTATCCTGATGAGTTAGCCGCAACTTATCCCCAAATGTGATAACAAACTCAATCGGAATATGAGTCGGCCTGATGAATTTAATGTCATAGGTTGGCGGCAGATAGGGGAAATTAACTGTGTCCTGATATTTGACGGCAGTATTCCCGACAAATGAGCACCCTGTCCCGGCCTTAATGAATATCTGTTGGGCTATCTCGTTGTCATCACCACCCACCACTGAAACCGCGATAGAATTCCTGGTAATTTGATAGTTTGTCGTACCAACGCTAACCGTTTTGTCGGACGGATTATCAACCACATAGCAATCAACGACATTTTTGATATTGGAGATTGCGCCATAGGTAGCAGCATTGGTGTTTTTGGCATTAACCGCGACCGACTCCTGTCGCCTCAGTTCGAACTCCTGCCGTGATTCCTCGCCCCGGCCAACGATAGCTGCTGTTTTATTGACAGCCGAATCAATACCATTGACGTTTTTAATTACGCGATTAATCGTCCCCGCCGAGGCTGTTACTCGACCAACAACATCACAGTGAACGTTGACTGTAGCCAGTCCATCATCGCCAATCCTCGCCTCTATTTGGGTACTCCATGTTTTACCCGAATCATCAGCCACCTGAAACCCAACCGGAATAACAGTATTCGCCAGTCCGTTAATCATGACCTCGGCGACTGATTTTGTCGCCCGTTTACGTTGCAGGAAATAAATGTAGGCGAGCGCATCTTGCATCATGCCATCAGCATAACGAGGGTCGAAACTGTTCAATAGATTGATAAAAACATGACGCTCATCGGTAATAATCGCTGTCAGTGTCGTGACGAGCTGCCCTTGCGGTGTGTTCATATCCGTATTGAGATTATCACCAAAGCAGCCACGCATAACCTGCCACAGACCATCAATAACCTCCTGAGTCGATGGCGTTAATATCCCCTGTGGCGTGATTTGTATTTTGGGTATCATAGTTCTATTGCCCCCTCCCGTCCGTCAATGTCGGTGAATTTAATCCGACCTCTCACAATCCGGTCATTTGCCGTACTCAGTTCCACTGTGGCCGAAACAACGCCATCAACCGATAGCGCAGCATCCTCCAGGTATTTACGATACATCGCCAGTGAGTATCTGTTTTTCCCTAAAATCTCCTCCAGATACGGAATACCGTCACCCTGCGAATAGTACAGGTCGTTCACAAATACCCGACAGGCATTCGCGACCGATTGCGCTCTGGCGTGATCTGAGGCAATAGCGAGATTGCCCGCCGCATCGAGAGTTAAATCCCATGTGGCAGGCATTAAAAATAATGTCCGCATTGTTTATGCCTTTTGGTTAGGTGTGCTGGTATTAGCGCCCTGTCCGTTCTCGTGATGAGTGTGGCGGTTATATAGCTCGCGCATTCCTGCCATTGATTGGGAGTTGGTAGTTGCGTTGTCAGTAATGTTGCTCTTGGCCTGAATGGTGCTGGTCGTTTCTACCGGTGCATCGAGAATGATTTTCGTCCCCCTCATGTTAATTTCACCCGTAGAGACAACGTTAATGCCACTCTCCAAAAAATGGACAAATTGACTAGGTGCACCATTGAGCAGACCACCAATATAGAGGCTGTCTGCTATGTCATATTTGCGTTTACTCCCCGGAGGCGCGGAACCTCTCATTCGTTTCACCTTCGAGATATCCCGACTGGCAGTGAAACAGAAACCGAGGTCGCCCGCTTTCGGGTCTAGAATGACTGCATTCGCACCGCCCTGATAACGGAAATACGGCACGTTGTAGACCGTGGCAGTCTGGTAGATATTGCCTGCTCCATCGACTTGTTGTACCAGCGGCAGGATATCGACATAACCGACAGGTGCGACACCACCACCGTGGACTTTCAACACCTTGCAAATGGTCACTGTGCCCATTTTGCCAATGAGTGACCAGATAATTGCCTCTTGAGTCATCGCTCCACCAATAGTTACCTGTGGATCATATAAATAAATTTGTTCATCATTTCTTGATTGCGGCATAACTATCACCTCTTGGGCTGGTGTTAACATCCATAAGCCATTGTGCTGAATCCTGTTCTGTTTCTAGTACTATCCTGACACCGTAAGTCAGCCAGTCACCATTACAGATAGATATCTGGCTGCCAGTAACTCTGACAATGCCACCAAATCTTACCAATGGGTCATAGAAGCATTTAAAATCAATACCTCTCGTTAAAGGAACTGGATAGCCAATCAATCCAGTCTCTGGCGAAATAACAGGGATTTTTAAATTTCTGGGTTGTCCTTTTCTAGTTACAATAATGGTATTGCTTTCAATATATAAATTTAGATTTGCAGCCTCCGCGAGCCATCTAATTTTTTCCATATTTGTGTTACCCAGATATACATCTGACAAGATCGCGCTGACTCCATTAGATTCAAATGAATACCCCATACGCTGACAAATGTTGCTCATAATATCAACAACATCGTGTTCTCCCTCGTAACTCTCAGCATCAACACCTGTCATTTTCTCCAAAATAGCCGTTTGCGCCTCAATTATCAGTGCAACATTAGGAGCATCGCCCATTTCTGGATAGGCAAAAATAATGCCTCCTTTAAATACTTGAGATAATTCCTCTCATTGCTCACCTGCTTCAATGGTTACGGTATTGCGCAATGCTGTTAATGTATTCCGTCTGATACGCAATAGTTTCTCCATTGTCTCTACTGGCAACCCGTGAGCCTTAATGCGAGCATGAGGAGCAATAGCGCCATTGCCGTAATTAACTTCGGCACTAATCCGTAATCCGGTTGCAGAAAGCTTATTTTGCCCGCTTGAAGTGAATGATTCGTTTTCGCTGGAAAGAGCGAGGGTAATTCTAATTTCTTTTCTATTAAATGCCATTTATCCACGCCAACCTATATCGAGAGCCTAATTGTGAATATTCTGGATCGGCATTCCCTTCGATGTCTGAAAATACCAGCCATTCGCAAATGTACGTTATATTGCGGCAGATGCGATTGTATACCAGATATTCCCCGTTTTTTTTGACCGTAGCAAATAAATTGCCAAGTCTTGTTTCCAGTATTAAATCGTAATTATCACTTTCCAAAGAAAAAGAAACAGCCTGATTTGGAGTTTTGTCTAAAGGAATTTCGGTTATCATTGAAAATTCCCTCCGCTTATTTGCTTAACCATATTTTCTGCTTGAGCTTGCATATTTGATAAGTCATTTCCTATACCATCAAGACCTTTTAATATTATTTTGCCGGCCTCTGCGAGTACTTTTATCGTTGACATCTTTCCGTCTTTATTTAGCTCACCAATTTCTTTAGCTATAGCTCCTAAAGAACCCAGAGATGAATTGGATTCAACTTTCTGCGTTTTATCCCCGCCGTTCTTTTTCTTTGCATCATCAGGATTTTTAACTTCTTCCTTGTCATATTTGACTTTTACCTCCCTGATTTCCTCCAGATGGACATTAATCTTGATGAGTGTTGCACCATCTTTAGCTTCGCGAGCCAAATCGTAGCCGACGATAGCCGCATTGGTGTAGACGAATTCAGGCGTGACCACATGGAATTTGAGGGTGCTTTTTGCCAAAATTTCAATCTGAGACAGAAACGCACCGCGCTCTAACGTTCCACCAGTACTTTTGGTCATCTGAACCGTGACTTTATATGGCTCGCTAACTTTGTTATAAGAGGCGAATGAGCCGTTCTCTATCGGCGCACTCGCTACACGATATTGGTTTTGGTATTGCAGTGATATCACGCTATCAGCGAGCAATAGAGGAATTCCGTACTGGTTGAATATTCCCCAATAATTGCCAAATAATGTGTTTATTAATGCAGCGCCGCCAAGACTAATTCCCGCGTCCATTGCGGCATTAGGAATCCCCTTCCAGTTCGGTATATCTGGCATTCCAAACATAAGAGCCTCGTTTTTAGATGCAAAAAAGCCGCAATTAAGCGGCATATGTGAAAAACCCGCCGAAGCGGGTTGTGTTTAAATTGTTTCTACCCTGCTATAAACCTAGCTCAGAGTGAGAACCAAGACGGACAAGGCGCAATATGTCAGCGCCTGGCTTTTGATAAATCAATATCAAGTCAGGCTTGATGTGACAATCTCGAAAATCCTTCCAATCACCCGAAAGGGCGTGATCACAATATTTCGGTTCTAGCAAACTATCAGATACCAATAATTCAATTACTGTCATAAGCGCATCATCCAGAATTTCACGATAGCGGCCTTTCTTTTCCCTCTTGTAATCTCGCTTAAACTGGCTTGTATAATCAGTCGTCCGCATTGAGATCAGCCATTAAATCTTTAACTGAGGAAAATGATTTACCGCCACCTTTGCGCGCTTCTTTCATAGCGGCTATCGTTGTCTCATTTGGTATCAGCGGCTCAAAAGGTAATACCTTATCTCTTGCCACTCGCGTTAACATCATACGAACAGCATCTGATACCGTCAGCCCCATTGCCGCCAAAACAGCGGCCGCTTCTGCTTTAATCTCACCGTCGATACGGGTTTGTACTAGCTGGTTTGCAGCCATAATAAGCCTCCAACTGAATGACATTGTAATTCAATTGTAATTCAATGAATGCCTATTATCAACTTCAATGGATAAAAAACAACCTTTATCGAGCTTCAGGCCATTCGTGACTTGGGGATGTTTAAAACAGCTTCGCCAAATTCACACCGTGAACTGCTTTCCATGCAGCTGCCGGATATGAGTTTGCCTTGCCGTAACGTTCATCTGGCACGGAGCGAACCTCTGCACCATTTTCCGTGCACCATTTTTTGAGTGGATGCCATTTGAATTTCTTCTCAAGGCGTTTCTCCACAGAAAGAACCGTGGCGTGCTCTTTACATTCACCAAGCTTTGCAGCGAGGGCATTCTTTTCTCTGACAGCCTTTGATGCTGTTGCCATCGCTGTTGCTTCGCGCCGACGACTAATCCACGCTTTTGTTTCTATTGCATAATCACGCTGTGCGTATGCGATCTCTTTTTCCTCTTCAGCCTGGATCACCATCAAGGCTAAATCTTTTTTACTTATCAACTCAGCATTTTGTTTGCTGGAATTGAAGTATGCTTCCTCCAGTAGTTCATAGAAATCCCACGCTTGGTCTGTTTCCAGAACTTTGGCATGTCTTGCCGCTCCACGCTCCGTCCAGAGGTAAACATGCCTGGCTCGTTTATCGACTACCCCAATATTATTGGGGTAGTTCTTAAAGGCCTTTAATTCTTCCCCTTCAATTTTAAAGAAGTGTTTTCCTTCCTCAAACCGAGATTTGTTATTAGCAAAGTTCATTTGGATACTTTTCACATCAGCACCATACCCAATAGCCAGTAATTCAGTCGTAATAACCCTCTGACCACGGCAAATGACGACTGGCAAGTTGCTTCCCTGAAGCGTGACAACTGTTGATTGATTTGCTACATTCATATCAAACATGTTTGTTTTCTCCTGTCATGGGATGACGAAAGCCAGTATCGCGAAAATACTGGCTTTTTTATTTGGTTTAAAAAATCCATACGAAAACGCCCGATGTAAAAAATTACATAGGTTTATTTCGTAGATTTAGATTTTAGGATGAGTAAAGATTAGCGTTTCGCTTAGGCCATTAAATTATTAATTCACGTCATAATTTAATTGTGAAAATACAATAGGCATACTAACGCTAGAATATTTTGTGCTTTTTCAGCACGGTGATATTAAAGAGTGAAGACTCCCCACACGGGCAGGGCATTAATTGTAATGAGCCAGTCCTATTCTAGAGGATTGGTTGCTCCAAGAGTGCCTAGAGCGTTCCGGTAGCGTGTACTTTATCAGCACACCTAATTTGTTCAAAGAGCAGGTCAAGAAGAATAACCTCCCGTTTAGGAGGGTGCCCTAACGCGTATTCAGGGCTGATACTCACCAGATTTTTTAAAGTACTACACATATATTATGTACTTAATTCGATATAAGCTAGCTCACTCGAAAATAATATTCCACTAACGACAAAAAAGCCCCGTGATGGGGCTGTTTTCTAACGCTCAATGACGTATAAATCGGATTTATTTATTTCCATTCTAATATGAGCTATCCCATTAACTATCAATGAGTTTGGAGGACGAGGCGTATCGCTTATATCAATCATAGCTTCGACTTTACCGCAAAATACTTTATCTCGCCCCTCTGATAGGATATTCGAGGGATTTGCATTGGCATCAATATCAAATGTAACCAAACATGTTTTCTCAATCCCTTTATCCTGATCCATTATGATAATGTTAGACAAAGATTTTATAACCAAATCCGAATATGTTTGCTCAGGTGTCTTTTGTTCTTTTTCGCCACACCCTGCCAATGCCATTAATGACAACAATAAACAAACTGACTTTTTCATCACATTCTCATTGTTAAATATTTCCCACATTTAACCACTGAACCAATGATAAGTGTTACTGATTATTTGATCAGCAAAATCGGAAATTGTGAAGAGAGTTACAAAGGCTCAAGGTAAAAACCCACAGATGCTATTAATAACTATTCATCTTTTCGCATTTTCCTAGCACGGCATTTACAGGGCTAAATACGTTATCAGTGCTTAAAATAGCAATTATTCCTATTTTTTCACTACCGATAAGAAACGCATAGTTACTATCGTCCACATATTCTTTATATTTCACATGGTTATTGTTACTAGACTCCATTTTGACGGTCGTGGCAAAACTCCCCCAAGATGGCGATGGCCTAGCATCCATCGGCATATCTGGATGGAGGTCTGATGTTATATACTTTCCGTCTTTCTCAGACTCTATGTTTAACATCGCCTTTGGAAAGTAACCAGATGGAAATCCTTTAAAATCTCTTAGTATGTCACTCGGATATACACCGCAAAAATAAATGCCATTGCGAATATCGAGCTTGCCATCATCGCCGGTATAAACTCCTCTATCAGCAATGGCCCCCATTGAGGAAAGCAGGGCTACTATACAAGTAATCTTCCTCAGCATTTACCACCTCTTACATTGATCAACTTGTCTTAAGTATAAAAGAAGATACGTCCCCAAGAGCTTAAAGCCGTCCGTGGCTTGGGGTTATGCGTTGAATGGTTTATCCCCGCGTGCGCGGGGAACTTAGTTAAGCTCTAAACTTGTATCCTTCCAATGCTCGCATCATGGGCTGAATTATTAAATGACTTGAAATTACATCGACAATAATTCCTGCCTGAGATTATTCAGAACCCTGGAGTTGTTAAAGTTACTTGGCTCAAGATGAGCAGTTAATTTTTGAAGTATTGATTGCACCATTCCAGAGTTATACGAACTTTCTTTAGGTAATGTGTGAAACTTAGCAGCCAATCTATGTTCTGCCACATTTAAAAGTGGGTAAACATCCTCCATAACAGAACAGCACATTATTAAGTAATTCCATGACCAGCACAGCGTGATCAACTCTTCATCGGTTATTTGCTGCTTGGGTTTTGGTAAATCTTTGCCAAGATATTCACCCTCCATCGCCATTTTATGAACATACTCTATAGCCTGTGGTAACTGATCGGTAGTCAGCTCATCTATATGTTCTACATTGAACCGTTGGTGAACTAAAGAATATGCCTCTGGATATAAAATTCCTTTTTTTCTCACCAATAGGTTAACGGCGTTCTTTAATGGGTTCCGTTGTTGGACTGTGGTTTTGGAGGAATGGTAACTTCCAGTTTTCCTAATTGATGGCAAAACCTCAGAGGTTACCCATTTACGAACTCGATAAGGTACAGTTCCTTGCTTGATGGCATCACGACAACGAAGTATTAAGGTATACATCCCCGATTCTGAAATGATATTAGCATCACCTTGACGCCCTAACTTAAAGTTAGACCGTTCATTTTCATCTAATACTTTCAGAGCCTTAGACGGATTTTGCAAGTTTAGAACATTACAAAGGTCTACAGCTACAAACCAAGGTTCATGGTCTTTTTTAACAACCCGAACGTCTTTGCCATCAAATTTGAATATTGTGAATTCATCACTCATTTTTTTTGCTATACTTGTCATGTCTACATTCCTTACTCGGTTTTGGACGATTTATAAGCCTCGTTGGTTGCCGCCTTCGAGGTTTTGCTTTTATTGCGCGAGTCTCTTTTTCTCATCGTTGATACTCCATACCAGCCGTTGAATAATTGTTGAATTGATAGATAAACCTTCTTCCCTAGCCTTCGACTCAACATGTTCCTTCACTCTTTTCGGTAAACGTAAACTGAATGTTTCCGTTGCCCTTTCTGTATACAAATCATCTTTCATTTTCTCATTCCTCTTTTAATTGATGATGTCATAATGACATGATGTCAATATGCCATTACTATCTATTTAGAAATAAATTAGAAGGCGATGGAAATGACGAAAAAGCTCGTGGCGGCTCAAGATAAATTTATGCTCAGATTGCCCGATGGCATGAGAGAACATATTGCCAAAAGAGCAGAAGAGAACGGACGATCAATGAATTCCGAAATTGTGCAAATTCTTCATGATGCTATACATGGAGGAATGTCCTTGTCTATGGATGAAGATTTCTCTCGCGTCTATCAAGAAATGCTTGAAGCTGATGACTGGGACAATGATGAAGCTTATTATAAAATTGATTATCTGACATATTTGCTTATGGAAAAAATGGAAGCAGATAGTCGTAAACTCAAAGAATTACTTAATGTAAAGAAAGAGCTTATCAACAAAAAAGCCCCATGATGGGGCTATTTTTTATCGTATTTTTTCTCTAATGGTTGCTTATATTGTTTTATGAACGCTTGAAATCTTTCATGTGCCTGTTCTAAGTCTTGCATGAATGAGTCTGCATTTAAGCCCATGTCTACAAGCATCTCCCTTAATATTTTTATATCATTATCCGTCTTTTTTTCCTTCATTAGTCCATAGAACAATGTTTTTAGCTTACTGCAATTTGTAGCGCTAACACACATCTTCTCTAAGATATCTTCGGAGAACATATAGGCAATATAAGCAATTGCATCTGCGACTCCAGTAATCATAGTGTTATGATTACCATCTGATTGTTTATCAGAATAACTTTCTGTTGATACACATTTACGAAGGACTGGACTATCCATGATAAATCCGCCCCCCACGCACACCATGTCCACTTTTGATCCTGGGACTAAATCTAGAATGTAAGGATCATTTTTATCAACATTAAACATTGCTCCGCCCAAAACAAAACTAGGACTCTCAGTTTTTACTATAGCGTTGCCAATAAAATCTTCGGTCACACTTTCAGTAGTGCCAGTTACTCTAATTTTCTTACCTTTATATTTCTTATTAGCAACGAGTTCGTTTTGCTTATACTCGCTATATAACTGTAATGCCGAATATGGGCCTTCTACATCAGAAAACGAATAATTTTCCGCTTTTGATCGTTTAGACCGCCTATTGATATCAGATAATATATCTGCAACAACCTTGCTAAAATTATTGAATGCAACCTTATTGTTGGGTATAGGTAAGCCATATTCATCAAACTTTTGATTGCGCTTTGATGGGCTAGATTTAGCGTCTTTCTTAGTTCCTTTTTCAGCAATCTGTCTATACAGTTCCGTAGATCGCTTATACCAATTCAATAAACATTCTTCTGTATCACAATTCTTTTCGCGCAGTTTCCAGTTCTGCTTAACCAATGCCTTGAAATCATTATTATTGCCAGTAACCACTTTAGCTTGCAGATAGTCAACATATAGTGCGTCGTCAGCCTAAGACAACGCCGGAGTGGAGCAAATCAATTTTTCTGCTTTACTGGTGGCTTTAGTGCAATCAAAGCTAGCAGTATTAGCAGTGGCGGACACCAAAAATAGAGCAGCAGCAAACCCCGTAAACGAGAAGCATGAATCAATGGTGAATGTTGGCAATGATTGCTATATGGATTTGCGAAACGGTAAAATATACGGCATTTATGACGATCCAAAACCAATTGATGGAGTTAGCCCTTGGTTAGGGTGCTCTGACCCTGTTGCAGAAAGGGTTACAGTTATCTCTACCTCGCCAGATGAAAGAACTGTAAGAACGTTTAAAGTAAAATATAGTGATGGTGATTATGCGACATTTGATATCTCCCCAATTTATAAAAATATCCCAAATTATGCTCGTGGATATATCAATTCACTAATAAAACAAGATGCCAAAATAAAACTAACCTCTCGCTTATGTGGTAGCGGCGGCTTCCCTACCTTTGTAGCCGCTGAGAGGTAAACGATAAAATCAATCAGGGCTTTTACCCCATTGACGGTATAATTTGAGAAAGGCTTAATCTCGCTGCTTCTCCTGCATCGGTTACAGTGCCTTTTACTGTATTGGCTGTCGTAGTTACATTAATGTCTCCGTTGAGATCCACTTTGACATTATTAGTTGCGCCAGTCATAGGCATATTTTGTATCTTGTGAGTCTGAGAGAGGAATTCACGGGGTGCGTTCATATCCATATTAGGCACTATTGGATTTGATATCGCATCCGAAAACGCACTAATATTGTTCGCAAGATTAACCATTGGATCGCCTTGCCCTTTGATTGCAGCCATAACAAGTTGTTTAGAGTAAGGCAGTGGCTTTCCTATTTCCTCTGGACTCATGGCATTCATCAGGGCGTACATAACATCGTGGTTATTTAAATCTAGGCGGTCGTTTCGGCCAACACCCAACCTCTGAGCAACTCGGTCTATGTAATCCTCGGTGCGGTTTTTATCTTTTCCTCCTAGTGGTGCCCACGCAGATATGATATCCGCAACTGTCTGTAATTTTTTGGGTTTACCTTGACCATTAAAGAACCGCCGCAATTGCCAAGCGGTTCGCTCCAGACCAATATACTCCGAATTAAATTTAGCAAAACGTTGCTCAGGATGATTTTCTACTGTTGCACCTCGTTGTTTGGCATACTCTATATTCAGTGGGTTGTTATTGCGCTCCCCGCGAGTATTCCCTTTTTGTGGTATTGGTGTGGTGTTGGGCTTGCTTCCCAAAATAATGTTATTCAGTTCATCCAGTGTCATTTCACCACGACGGACTTTAGCCTTGAGCCTATCAATTTCAGGATCACCAGTAGGAATGTCTAAGGTTGTCTCAGTAACTGGACTCCCTAATACCTTTGGCTTGGTGGGTATATATGGGTTTATCCCTAACAGCCCATTCAGCCAGTTATTGGCACTGATATACCAGTCAGGCATTGCGTTTCCAAATGCTGCGCGGTGGCGTTCTCCAGCCTTACTCCCTATCGTGTTTGTCTCTTGTTTATTTTGCTCGCTACCATTCCACGCCTGCTTGAGTTCCTCCCACGCCAAATCAAAATTCCCATCGTTTAGGTGGTTCAGTGCGGCGAATAAATGAGAAATCGTTTCGCTCAGCCCGTTAAAGCTTTTTTGAAGACTTTCCAGTTCAAAACTGAGTGACCAATTATCGAGATTGATACCCAATAATTCCAACAAATCCCGCCCTAGTTTTTTGATGTCTTTACCGAGATTTTCTATTTCTGTTTTGGCTTTTTTGATGACCGGCTCCCATTTATCCCAGGGGAGCAGAGAGTCACCGCCTTTTTTCCATGTTTGATAATCGTCATAGAGTCCCAGTAACCCCAGAGACAAAAGAGCAATTAATCCAACGCCAGTGAATAAAGGTGCGAACATAGCCAGAAATGCCGAGCCGCACGCAATAATCATGGGGATCAGGGTAATTCCGATAATTGTCGCAACACCTTTAAATACTGAGATTGCTGTTTCACGGTTCCTATTTAGATAATCAAGAAAACCGGAAACTCTCTCTGAGAATTTAATAAGATGAGGCGTCAGGTAATTCGCCACCAGCGTTTTCAGCCCCTCCCATTGCTGACCGAGTACCGAATTTTGCTCTTTGAGTTTACGGTTTAGCTCCAGCTCTTCTTTGGTGGAGATGACTAGATTTTTTTGAGCATCAAGCCGTTTCTGAATAGCATCGCGACCCTCCAATAGGGTGTTGATAGTCCCCTCATCCAGTCCCATATTTTTGGCAATGTTATATGCCTGTGGGCGCTCCATCTTGGACATACTGTCAGCCATATCTAACAGTATGTCGTCCAGATTGCGTATTTTCCCGTAGGAGTCCACCACGCCAACACCCAACGCATTGAAAAATGGCAGGATAGACGCATCACCCATCGTGACCAAATCCCACAGTGATTTATTCAGGCTGGTCATTGTAGCCGCCATACCATCAGCGCTTCCACCGGACATTTCCGCGACGTTCTGCCATTTTTTGATGGTCTCCGCGTTCATGCCGAGGTTTTTACTCAGGAAATACAGTTGGTCATTACTACGTGACACGTCATTGACCAGTTTTGCTAATCCGCTAGAGACCAAAATAGTGGTGAATAGTCCTGTCAGCGCTTTGACCGCAACGTTGACCGACTTACTCCAGTCCTGCGTCTTCTCTTTGTACTTTTTGGTCTTATCGCCGTATTCAGACAATTCACCCAGTATCGCTTCCAGATTAGTATTGAGCTTATCCATCGATTTAGCCAAGTCTTGGTTCGACTGGTCAAAATCTCTGGTGCTGTCTGCGGCTTTATCCGCATCATCAGACAGTTTGACAACCGCAGTGGATGCGCCGCCTGCTTTCTTATCCAGATCATCAAGCGCCTGAATTGCCTTGTGTGCATCACCGGCAAAACCGGACATATCCAACTTCAGTGCAACAAGTAATGTCTCGACAAGAGTAGCCATTAGCTCTCCTTTGGACGTAAAAAAAGGCCGCATTGCGACCCTGTTACAGGTAATGACACAACCTACTTTTTAATCAAGCCTTGAATCCGTAAAACTCATCATGAGTAATTGCTTAATCGCGGAGCATGCTTCAATAAAAGCATTGTCTTCTGCCGGGGAGGATATAATGCATTCTTTCTGTCCATTCCCTACGTCGACATGAATATTCCCATCTTCAACCCACATTGAAATGCTGACAGCATGCAGATCACCACCAGTCAGAGGTGTGTCATCCACTGTAGTAGCTATTTTGAACTTTAATTCATAATTTTCATTTAGGGTAAATGACTCTAAGGGTTTTTTATGGAACTTACCTTTTTCATCCACGATCCCAATTGAAATATAACTATATTCATCACCTTTGCTATCTCGCCAAACCATATTTGGTAGTGATAATGAATCCCTATATTCATGAACTAACTTGTGCCCATATTTCTGTAACTCAGCTTTGCGAAGTCGATACTTGCTCTCAAGATTAGTTCTTTGTTTCTTAATGTCTTCATAAGTAATTGACATGCCTTTCTCCATAAGTGCGTTATTGCGGATTAGCATGATTACCACCTTTAAAAAAGTTTTACTGTGACTTAATCGAGAAGTAATGAATCAATGAGATTCACGATTGTTTAGCTCTTCCATTAGCCGTTTGTTGTATTCGCTGACCTGATGCACCTCAATCAGGTTCAGCGCATCTTCAAGACTGTATATTGTGGAAAGTTCGGAATAGGTTGCGTACCCTGAGGTAATGACCTGATACGCAACACTGGAGACATTCAATGTTTCAGCGATAATCCCGGATTTCAGCGGCAGACCGGCTCTTAATTTTTCGAGTCTGACCCACCGCCGTGAGTTAAAAAATCAATATGCAGAGCGAACGCCTCTTTTCGCAGCAGAAACATTGTTTTAATGTCACTGATATCGGAATTAAATTCGATGCTACGAGCATTACCGCCAGACGGGACGATTTGAGCGCATTCCAGTAGCTCATCCAGTAGCGGAATACCGACATCGGGATCAATGCGAGACAGTGCCTTAACGGCCACCTGCGCCATACCCATCATCCCCATCTCAGGGCGAATATCACCGATATCAATACCGCCATTGGCGACAGCGAATATCGCCCTCATCGCCCAGTTATCAGCCTTAATAATCGGCATTTCAGTGATAACGAATGTTTTACCTGCGTCACGGCCGGATTCGATAGTAAGTGTGGTAGATTTCAGTGCCATTATGCGATTTCCTCTGCGCCATTCATGATCATGTTGAATTTGTAACTCGTTCCGTCCAGCATCTTCTTACCACTAGCGCCCCCCGTCATACTGACTAGTCCACCTGTGCCGGAGTAGCGTTTTTTGATAGAGGGAATTTCAACAACAATATCGACATAGCGTGATTCCATATTGGAATTAAAATCTCGACGGATATTTTCCATAACCTGCGTGGATACGCTGTTGGCTTCCAGGTACAATGTCCACGGTGTTTCATGAGGGAGATAGCCTATACTCTGTTTGCCATCCACCCCGATACAAGTTTCCCCTAGAGTGACCTCGCCGAACTCCCATGCGTTATCCGCCTGAAAGCCCTGAATCTGGACGTAATCATCATAGATACCTTTGCATCGCAGCATTAACACCGCATTGGCTGATGTGATCGTGAGCGGATTGTGTCCCATTGGCATAATATTTCCCCTTATTGAACGTTAATAGATGGGAGTTCGACCTGCTGGACGCTGCCACCGTCTGCATACCAGAGTTTCAGCGGCATAGATTTACGCAATCCGCGAGTTTGCGCAGGTGTTTCGCCGATGCGTACACACCAGCCCTCGGCGTTTATTTGTGCAGCTGCGTCAAACCCCGCCTCCGTATTGATTTGTTTTTTCTGCTGTTCAGATAACGCTATACCGCGTTGAATGCCGCCGAAGTTCCGCATTTGGTTAATCGGGTCTTGGATAGCTGCGCGATGGGTAGCTCGACCTACCTCGTTATACGCAATGGATTTAAACGAGGTCAGCATGGTCATTAGGGCGAGTTGCAATTGACTGTTCAGATAAACCTGATTCACGTAACTGTCCAGCCATTTGAACTTACCGGAAATTGTCCCTTTGTTAACAAACACGAACCGATCATTCGCAGTGCCATATGCGCCGTAGAAGTTCCAGCCAAAGCGCAATAATTCATCGGCCAGCGTTTTATCGGTCACGGTGGGTTTTAGCCCCTCCTGACGACGAAACGCGAATGTTGCTCGACCGTTTAACTCGTTGAAATTGAGTGATGCTGCATAGGTACAGGCAAATGCGCCGTGGGTATGGTCGCCGTACATCAGGCATGTGCCACCTATATCTGACTCACGGATAGTGTTAGAGATCGCCTCTAATGCCGCCATCTCTTGACTGAACGAGTACAGCACATGCACATAGCAGTCATTTTGCAACGTCACCCATTTGGAAATGGACAGTTTTTCATCAGAACTAAAATCACCAATTGCCATGACCGAGACGAAATTGTTAACGGATTTCGTAATGCGCGGCATTAGCTCATCAATGGTATCGGCATTGAGTCCGTCATTTTGCTGTGCGCCTGCTGCCTCTGTCAGCCCCATATACTCGGCTAATTCACCTGAGCCAAAACTAATCGTACCCGCCACGCCTTTTGTTGCCCCTTCAATGGAGAATGTGCGGCTGGTTACGTCATATTTGCACGTCCCGGTTTTTGCCAGTGAAGCGGATACCGCGTCAGCCAGTGCTGAGTAGGACTTGATATCAGCAGGGGTAATGGTGACAGCGTGCCTTTTGCCATCAATATCCAATGCTAATCCCTGAGGAATGTGATTAAAATCACGCAACGGAACTTTACTGCCAACCAGTTTTGCTCCCTGTGCGCTGGTCACCATTGACGCGATATAGAGCGTTTCTGGTCGGGTTGTTGAGCCGACGAAGCCAGCAAAATAGACCTGAGCCGATTCGTGCTCTTTGGATTTCGTGCCGAAAATTTCAGCTACCTGCTCAGCGGAACCGAATGCCTTCACACCTAACATAGCCTGTGGTGTATTTTTGGTGATAAACAGGGCGTTCAATGCCAGCGAATTTCCGCCAGTGCCGACAACGCCCGGCAAAATACTAACGATATCGCTCGCCGGAATAGTATTCATGGATGGTCCTCAAATAGAATTGATATCAATAGAAACGGAGTCAGTACTCTCGATTGAGTAGGTTATTTCAGGGTTGTATTGCAGTTTTATTTCGAGCATCACACGGTTTTCGTACTGGTTCGCCTCATTCACCAGTACATTTTTTCGGGGCTGATTACTGTAGAGGGGCTGACAGTGCTTTAGTCGTGCCGTGGTGTAGCTGGACTGCCACAGATTTGCCACCACGCGCGCCCGCGAATCAGTCTCATCACCGTAAAAATCCAGCTGCATAGTCAGCTCAACAGAACGTTGTGCCGTGATGGTTGATGATCCATGATGGTAATAATTGGTGATGTAATCGATATCCCGCTCAAACAGGACGTGCATCACAATACCGTTTTCGGGATTAGGCACATTATTTTGATATCCCTGAACAACATCACAGTGGAACAGTCCAGTCAGATACTCCCTGACATCGCCGAACAGATCATCATGACTGACTGTTATTGTCGCCATAGCAACACCTTCACCCATGTTGGGTAGGATTCAATGACCTGCGTAACATTCCATTCGGACTCTTCATCTTCACCATAAGCCATGAATCGCATCCGGTCTGAACCTTTCCCTTTCGACCGCCTGATTGCCGATATCTGACCTCGTGCATAGGCATAGATGAACTGGCCCTGCTGATTAATTACGCCTAAATGCTCTAAATCTTGCGTGCTGAGGCTCTGTAGTTGCACTGAGATTTCATGCACGGAATATTTCGGCACCTGTTTACCTGAACGGGCAATATCATAGCCGTCATTCACCCGTAGAACGGCGGTGATATTCGGGTTAACGGTGGTGATTAGGCTATTGGCGATAGCTCTTACATTAATCATTCCTCACCTTTCATGTACAAAAAAGCCGCACAAGGCGGCTTTAGACGCTAAATTGTAAAAATAAACTTATTGGTTATCTCTTGCCTGCTTTTTTCGTAACATAATTACTGTGGCAGCCATTTCCCCTAACATGATATTTTTACTTTTAAAAATATTGCCTTCCTTCATAGCTTCTAACCACGCAACGACATCATCATAATCAGGCTCTGAATATGTAGCCCTGAATACATCAAGGTTTACATCTTCTACCGATTTAAAGTAATCAGAACAAAGCTCAACCGCTTCCGAGGCGATTTTTGTTGGCGCTTTCTGGGTATTTATAACCTCTTGCTGGACATGCTTCACCAAACAAGCACTTAGCTTTTTCCTCTCGGCAAGAATTTTTGAGCGTAACGCTTCATTGTCTAATACAGATCCTGCAAAAGCATTGTTAGCACCCATAATGAGGGACATAAATAATATAAACTTTAATTTCATTGTCGTTTCCTTTCGTTAGGTCACGCAATGATAACAATGAGATAACTCGATTACCGCGATTTATTTACCGCTTTTGATAACTTCATAATCAATTGCTCGTTGCAGACTGCCGGAATCCACCAGCGTTTGTCCGGGTGATGCGCGTCCTTTCTTGATTTTACTGGCAACGGTTGCCGGGGCATTAGGGGGTGGCAGTGTCTGCTCAATACTGTCCTTAATGTCCGATGCCATAACCATCCCTAATGTATTGAATGCCGCTTCTATACCGTTTGCATCCTGTAATTTGCCTCGAATCTGTGACGCTATTAACTGCACCCATTCGTCCGACTTATCTGCGATGGTACTGCGCATAAATGGCCGAGGCGGAATATTTCGCGTACCAAATTCATTCGCAGCAGCATAGGGCGCTATAGGCTCTCCTGTGTCCTCATTGGTTGCACCAGCTAATACACCCGCCTGAACTTGAATCGTAGGTGTTCTGGCGATACGCTCTAGGGCTGCTTTCAGCTTATCGCCACCTTTGATAGCCATAACTCACCCCCACGGATGGTAATGTTTCACTGCGGAATATCGGCCACCCCACCACATATTTACGGGTCGCCTGCCAATACATTTGCCCGCATGGTGTGACTTTAAACCATGAAGCATTGGTTACATCTGGAACAGAAAACGAGACACTCACTGACCCCTCTGAGGCGCTGGATGCTGGCCCTGCCTGATCATTGTTTCCCCACAATGTCACCGTAGCGATATGGCAGGTCAGCAAATACAGCAGAGTCTTGCGCTCCTGCGTGCCATCAGGCTCATAGGGGATAATCGAGTTATCAGAGTTATCGAGCAGCAAACAGGCCACATCAAAAGCTTGCTGCAATTGTCCCTCTGTCAGTACACCAGCAAACCGGGGGTACAATTTCAGGAACTCGTCACTTTTAAAGGCGACGACGGCCATCAGGAACTCTCCTTCGCGGGTTCTGTAGTCGTTTTGCTGGTATCGACAGGCTCACGACCGTGACGCAGCTCTTTTTTTTTCGCTGGCTTTATCGTTGGCGCTGGCCGCTTTTTCATCCCAGACGCACAGATTGTTTCTGAAAATTTCCATTTCGCCATAGGTTTTCAGGATATAATCCCATTTATCCGCGTCCACCATCGTTTCCCCGTATAGACCCACAGGCAGCTCGCCTTTTTCCATCCCAAACAGATGAAAAGCATTCCCCTTCAAAACAACACAACTACCATCTGGCATTGGAAACTCAATGCCGTGTGGGTGATTCAGGCGAACGCTGACAGTTTTTCCTTTTGACATACTTTTCTCCGGCATAAAAAATGACCTCCAGAGAGGTCATTGAGTGTTAGTTGTGATGTATCGGTTACATGCCCGTCATTTGGGCAATCGCAGCAGGAATTCGTATCACTGCGCCATACGTGGTTGCTGTAAATTTCTGCGAGAACGAAGATAATTCAGGCACAATACGACCTGCTCGCATTTTCTCACCGAAGCCCAACAATCCTGTTTCCGTGCCTGCCACTTTCGGCGCGATTAATTGGATAGTTTCACCACTTGGACCACCCAATTGCGGTAGGCTGACCAGCTTGAGATTACTAAAGTAGGTCGTCAGCATTTTCATCACCGATACGTTGAAGTCCGTCGCATCACCCAGTTGTACGCGTAACGTGGGTGTGAAGTGGTCAACTAAAATTGGTCACGACCTTAGCGTTTTTCCAAAATAATCGCTCTGATTCATTGGGTGTTAAGCCATTATTATACCAATGAGGACGAAGCTGGCTGTAATAGCCTGTTATATAATGGGTGATTGCGCGAAAAGCCTCTCCAAAATTGGGATACCCTTCTTCAGGCACCCATTCACGCTTTAAACTCCTGAAAAAGCGCTCCATAGGGCTATTATCCCAGCAGTTTCCCCGGCGGCTCAGACTTTGTTTAATACCATAACGCCCCAATGACTGCCGGAACGCTTTACTGGTATAGTGACTGCCCTGATCGCTGTGAAACATCACACCCCGTGGTCTCCCCCTTGATTCAAATGCCATTTCTAATGCTTTCTTTGTCAATTCAGCGTCCGGAGAGAACGACATGGCCCAGCCAATAGGCTTACGGGCAAACAGGTCGAGGACCACCGCCAAATAAGCCCAACGTTTGCCTGTCCAGATGTAGGTCACATCGCCACACCAAACCTGATTGGGCTCGATGACCGCGAACTGACGATCAAGAGAGTTCGGAATATCAACCGGTTCTTGCTCCCGATGCGAATAACGGTGTTTTTTCTGCTGACGACTGACCAGTCCCATCTCAGCCATTAACTTTCCGGCCCGCCATCGGCCTAATGGGATGCCTTTTGCGGTTACTATGGCCGCGATGGTTCGTGCACCGGCTGAACCCTTGCTCTCGTTAAAAGCTTCCCGAACCAGACTTTTTAATTTGACGTGTTCAGCATCCGGTGTTTTCTTCCGATGACGCCAGGCCTGATAGCTACTGCGATATACGTCGAACAGTTGACAAAGGAAAGCCACTGGATAAAGCACTCTGAATTGCTCGATTAACGAGAACTGTTCAGGTAGTCGGACATCAAGAGTGCTGAAGCCTTTTTTAATACTTCATTTTCCATTTCAATCCGTTGCAGTTTCTTTTTTAATTCACGAATTTCAATTTACTCCGGCGGGATGGGCAGGGCTGTGGGGGCCTTGCCTTGCCGTTCCAGACTCAACTGACGAACCCAGCTCCCCAGGGCTGATTTACTGACATTCATCGCTCTGGCAGCTTCTGCAATACTGTAGTTTTGGTCAAGCACTAATTGAGCTGACTCTAATTTGAATTCGGGGCTGAAACTTCTTTTCATTATGTCACCTGTTGAATTGTCGAAGTGAGAGTATCACCTCTATTACAGTGACCAAAATTAGTGTGCCACTTCACATGAACCCGATTGATATTCTGACCAGTACGGAATTACCGCCCGCAGTGCCGACTTCCGGGAAGAATTCAACGTCAAGCGTGAATACAGCTGGCATGATGTCACGGTCGCCGATGTGATGAGCGCCATTGCCGGGCGTTATCAGCTGCAACCGGCGGTCAGTCGTCCGTTGATGGACATTGAAATTGACCATGCTGACCAGACCAATGAAAGTGATATCAGTTTCCTGAGCCGGATGGCGGACATGCTCGGTGCGATTGCGACCGTCAAAAATGGCCGTTTGCTGTTTATTCTACCGGGGCGCGGTCTGTCACAGAGTGGAAAGCCGTTACCGGTGATCACCCTGACCCGAGACAGTGGCGACCGGCACAGTTTCCGGGTGGCGGATCGGGCTGCGTACACGGGGGTCAAAGCGTACTGGCTGGATCTGAACGTCGGCAAACAGCCCGCCACCACGATGAAACGCCAGCGCAAATCCCCGAAACCTAAAAAAATCGCCTCCCGTCAGCGTGAAGGGAAATATCTGGAAGGGGCGGACGGGAACGTCTACGTGATGCGTCAGACCTTTAAAACCGAGCAGATGGCCCGGCGGGCAGCGGCGGCGAAATGGTCAAGGCTGCAACAGGGCGCGGCGGAATTCAGTATCACACTGGCACGGGGCCGGGCCGAACTTTACCCTGACCTGACCGCGGCTGTGGTGGGGTTTAAAGCCGCTATCGACAGTCACCAGTGGACGCTCTCGCGGGTGATCCACACAATAGGGGATAACGGCTTTGTCACCCAGCTGGAACTGGAGTTAAAAATTAACGAGACAACGATGGCAGAAAGTGAACAATAAGCCGGAGCAATGCGGTATAATCGCGGCAGGCACACCCCCAATGATGGAGGGTTTTTTCATGGCGTTTACCTGTCCCCAATGCGGCGCTGTGGCAAAGACGCGAACCAGCGAAATGATGAGCGAAGAAACACGGCGCAGTTACCACCAATGCCAGAATATTCTGTGTGGCTGCACGTTTACCATGATCACCAGTATTGAACGCTATTTGACACTTCCTACCCCCCCAGCCACTTCCGACGGATTTTCATATCCCGAAACTGGCCTTTCCGGCCAGCCATTACGGTGATGAGCAAATTGGTTTCGGATTCTGAATAAAAAACAGCCCCAAATCGGGGCTTGTTCGATGTTTATTGTGCCAATAACGGATTATTCAAGCCGTGTTTCCGCGACAACCACTCCGATATCTGTCACGGTCGCTTTCGGTATTGTCGCTATGATCTCCCCTGTTTTTATATCAACCTTCACGGCATAAGTATCTTCAACGAGACTTTCGAATATGCTTTTACCTTTGAATACGGTTTGTACTATTGCGTAAGGCTGTTGCTGATTGAGGGCTAACCGGTAGGTTGTTTCAATGTGTTGATAGCTTGAAACATCGAACATATTGCCTTTAATAGCTGTTTCTAACGGTCGGTAAGCGTTATTCTCGCGGCTAAAGTTTGATACAAAGTTATCCAGATTGATTAATCTGTGAGACGTATTTGAGTCTTTTCTGAAATCATCGTCACACGCAAGAATTTCATCCAGCTTTAGCTGCCCCAGTTTTCCCGAGTATTTTTCAGTTAAGCAGTTGTAGAAAGGGCTTGTCACCATGTCATGCATTTTCTTGAAAGAAAGTTGACTTTCACCGGTGTAAAATGTTTGCTCGCTATCGTTAAACAAGCCAGCACTACTGACAATATGGAAAGCCGCGGCACAAGCCAGAACGCCGACAGTGGTTACTATTATGGTTTCCGGTTTTAATCCACGTGATCTTTTTGCTCCACAGTGTGGGCAGGTTTGGTCGTTCTGTGCCATTTCCCCCTGACACTTTTTGCAATTTGCTGACTTCATCAAAATCAATCCTTATCCAATGTCGTTTGGTTATCCATTTCAATCCAATTAAATTTTTTGCATCAATATGACAAAAGAGGATCGTTGGTCAAGGTTGGTAGTGTATAGGTGTGAGATTTATCAGATAGCTTGAGAGGTAAGGGGAAAAGTTTTTCTGAAATAGCAGGGTGTTTTTGTGTTCGTATGTCGGATTTTTTAATTTTGGATTCGTGAGCGAAGTCACTGAGAAAAGGAGGTTAGTTGAAGGGGATTTGACGGTAAGAGAAAAACTGTGTCGCCACTCTGTCGCCACTTTGTGTTTTTTGTGCAGTTTGAAACCAAGAAAAAAGCCACCCGAAGGTGGCTCTTTTTATTCCCTAACTCACTGTTTTATCAGTCAGTTTTAACTTGGTGCCAGGGCGGGACTAGTAAATGAATGTAATTAACTGAATATATTTTATTTATTTTTACTTATTGATTTAATGCCCCTTTTGTGCCCCTAAAATATTCTGCTACTACATACTTATATCTATTTGATTTAATGGTTATTTTAGATGTTAGTGTTTTTTTGTATTTCAAAATATTATTAATTTTAATTTGCGATTGTTCATTGAAAATTGCTGTTACAGATATTTCCTATCTTTCATAATGGAATATTTAGCCGTATAATGATGAGGTTATCACCTCGGGCATTCCCCTCTGGATCATTACCAGCCTGTAATAGGTACAGGGACTTCCGGCAGTAGCCGGTTCGTAAAAGGAAAGCCACATGAAACAGAAAATAGTTCCGGTTCGCCGGTATACTCGTTTTCGTTTCGGGCGCGTAGAACATGTGCGTAAACACATGCGCTCGCTCCCGAACCGTTGAGTGAATGGTGCCTGCAGGTGGTAACGTTTATAAATCAGTTTATTGAGGTTTAGGAACTCTAATTCCCATCATTGTATCATGATGCTCAATATCTTCAGTAGCCTCAAATATCTTCCGGAACAATCGGAAATAATTGCTTACATCAATAATTCCAGTACCCTGAATATTTCTCCCGCCAGAGTGTGAATGTCGGTTAATCGCTCGATAGAAAGAGTCGTATTCTCCTGCTGAATGCTCTTGTGCCAATTTTTCTAGTGCGTGCCCCAGTTTTTCCTGTTTGCAAGCAAAACTGAAATAATATTCCAATATATTCCGCATCGTATTGAGCAATACTACTGGTAGGCACCTGCCATCTTTTACGTCCTTGAGTGTTTGCCACAATGCTTGATATTCATTCAACATTTCGTGCATTGACAACGTAACGCAATCGCTGTGATGGCCTTTAACTATACGAAGAAGTGACCAATTCTTTGGTGTGGTGGCGTTCTGATCTAGCCTTCTGACTGATGAGAGAAGTATCTCCTGAAAGAAGAATATGTTATGTGTCAGTATGACAAGGTGACTGGCCAGTCCAGCTGTAATGAACTTTCTCTTTATTAGAGAAGCCACTTCATAAATAAAATTATGAGAAAGACTTGATATCGGATCATCAATCACAACAAGCTTTGAGTTTGTAACACCTTGTTCCATGGTATGTCCGGAACAGAATTCAATGAAGTAAAGAAAAGCGATAATTGTTTTTTCTCCTTCACTCAGCGATTTAAAAACGTCATTATCTTTAGGCCGACTTCTACGCTGTAGTCGATACAACTTAAATTCTTCATCATGACAAATAATATTGAAATCATTTATACCCAACAGAATCAGGTTATTATTTATAGTGTCAATAGTGGGCTGAATAACGGACATTTGACCTGTAAGGCGATGGTTTTCTTCCTCAAGTTTCTGTTTTTCTGTCATGAGAGAAGATACTTCAATATTCTTATTTTTTATCTGTTTTTTTGCTTCAGTAACCTGAAGTTCACAATTTGAAAAATAGGGTTCACAGTTATTTCTGAGGTAAGAGAGAACTTCATCATTAAGCAGCTCCATTTCGATATCAAAATTCGATGCCAGACGGTTACTTTCTTGTATTTGATCATTAAGTGTATTCAGATTGTCTACTAGTTTCTGCGATAATTCATTAGTACTGTCAGGCTTTATGGACTTTGAGGGATGTTCAATTTTGTAGGTTATTGCCTGAATATTCGCATGGAACAATTGTTGAAGCGATTTCACTATTCCAAATGCCGCACTGTCATTCACGACAACCGGATGGTTTTTTAGCTGTTCACGAAAAGCATCTAGTTTTTCAATATCTCTGGCAATAGCAGTTTTTGCATCGTGGATTGCGGCGATAGATTGCTCGTAAGATTGATCAAACATTCTGGCAACCTCTTCCAAAATATGCTGAGAATTAAATTCTTGATGACAGAATGGGCACACATCACCACGGACATATTCTGTACCCCTGCGAAGCCAGTCAGCATTCCCTAAATCTTGAATAAAGGCCGAGAACTGCGTATTTGAAGCTGGCATCAGCGGTGTAGCCATAAGATCGATGATATCCTCTGATAAACCCTGAAACGCTGGCTCATTTAATTCGTTATATCGCGTTCCCTTACTGTTCAGTAATTGTTGGAGTTTGCTTGTCAGCGCTTCTGTTGTATAGGTTGTTTGTCTGGGAGAAGTATTCTTCATACGATTATAAAAAGTGTTTCGTTGCTTCGCTCCGTCTAAAAAATATTCTAGGCTTTTTCTCTCGTTGACGGTTTTATCAAATATGTTATCTATACATGTTTTGACAAAAGACTCTCTAGCTGTTTCTCTGTCTTGAATGAACGTATTCAAGACATCGAGTTCTTCTTCAATTTGTGTTATTCGTTTGTTGTTATCATTTATTGTTGTGTTGAAGTCGTCATTTTTTTCATTCAGAGTGAATATCCCTGGCTGATATTTTTCATTGCGAAATTTTTTCTCCACATATTCCTGATTGAAAACGAGAAAATCAAAGGTTTTATCACTCTGAAAGTAGCAATTTTTGTACTCTTCCGGGTGGTATCCGGTGAAGTAACCTGATATTGTTGATTTTCCAGAACCATTCTGGCCATATATCAGCGTAATTGGATTACTGAAATCAATAGTAACCTCTTTATCAGCGGAATAACTTTTAACACCTTTGAGGGTGAGTATGGCCATTTTTTCTTATCCCTGTCAGTTGTATCGCATTCATGTTATATGGTCAAAATGTTATTAGTAATGATGGATTGGTCAATAGTTAAATTAGATAACACCATGAGTTGTGTTTAATAACGTTAATTGACTATAAATAATTGAAATTATTTAATTGTAACTTGCATGTACCTGTTTCAGATTGTAACGCTCTAATCCTATATCAGGTTGTTCATTTTTAGGTAAATCAATCATTTCTTTAAATAAGACGCAACTAGCAAAACAATCCCTCTCATAATTTAATGGCTTGACATCATCTGTTTCGATTTCGCCATATTTTGATTTTCCATTATAATATTATTCTCTGCTAAGATTACTTTGTCATAAAATATTGTAATTTTTCATGTCATAATTAATAGCGTTTAAGATATGCACAATCTGATTTTCAGTGAATTTAAATATTTCATTATTTAAATTAAGTTTATTTATTTTTCATCGATATATCTTTCTATGATTTCCAGAACATCGTTTACATTTTTATTATGGCATTCTTGTTTAATTGATTTTGCTATGTGGTTATTTGTATAATTAATATAGCTAACGTTCCCATTTATGGTTTCTCTCCATAAATTTATGGACTCTTTATATTCATTGTGTAAGTTTGATTCTTTTTTCCCCCAAAGATCTGATTTGTTAAATAAAAATAAAGATTGTGGTTTTTTAATATTTATGTCAGAAATAGAACCATTGTATCCTTGTATAAAATTACATAATCCTTTAATGAAACTATTATTTTTATTTATTCTTCTTTTTTGTATTACGGAGCTGTTATCTCTATCTGAATGATCCAGCATGATTATTATAACGTCAGCTATTTGTAATGCTTGATATATTTGAGGTATAGAGTCACCACTCACATCTACAAAAACTACATGTTGATTTATTTTAAGTTTCTTTAACCTTCCTTGTATGTTTTGCGTCCTCTGCTTAGCAGGGTAATCATTGAATAGTGAGTTTATAAATGCTGTCTTTCCGACTCTAGATAATCCTAAAACAACAACTGTTTTAACATGTTTTTTCTTCAATTTTTTTATTTCATTGAAGCTATATATTTTTTCTAATTCACTCTGCTTAAACCATATCTTTTTTAATTTTATTACTTTATAAATAAAAATAAAAGCAAGAATAAGCCATACGAATCGTGATACATAAGGCTCGAAATCAGATATAAATTTAGGCTTAAAACTTCCGAGAACTGTGACAATGGCAAGAAAGCACCATAATGAAGGTGATTTCATTGCACCTTTTATATCCAATACAAACATCTTTTAATTACTCCCTAGAAAAAATTATGCTTTCAGATGTTCATCCAAAAATAATATTAGAGTTCTATGTTGTTTATATGATAAGCGAGGCCAGATCTGCTCGAAGCGCTCTTTTAATTCTGTATCTTCCTTAGATATGTGTGAATAAACCTTAATCTCATTTTTTTCTTCAAAGCAATCTATAAAAAACCAACTAATTGGAGTGTTTAATTCATCACAAATTGCCACAAGATGAGTTATACTAATTCTATTAGTTCCTCTTTCATATCTGGATAGTTGTTGTTGAGTAGTACCAATCCGTTTAGCTAAATCAGTTGCTGTTATCCCCAGTTCTTTTCGCCTACATTGAATACGTTGACCGACCAGTAGATTAGCATCATAAAATTTATAACTATTTGTGTCTGATGATAATTCACTCATGTATGCCTCAGTAAGATAAACAATAAATATTGTTTGGATGTTTCTTCTATCAAAATACAGCCTAAGTGAGTATTTATAAATACTAGGCACAAATATGCAATAAAGCCAATGTTTATTCTTAATTTTTTTAGAGGGGAAGTGTACAACATGAAAATATTAAGTCATTAAATAGTTTCATGCTGCATATTTACACCCTAATTTTCAAGATCAAATCAGAAGCTTTTACTCCATTAAACTCCAGCACTGGCGTATTTTTAACTATCTTTATAGATGTATCAAAAGTACTGCAATGAACAACCCCGCCGCAAGCAGCGGGGTATCTTAAAATAGTGCCAGTTGATGATCTGAATGCAGTTTGTCATATTCTTTACCTTGATTTTTGACGCACCGTCCAATCATCTGTTCATCGCCGTGCTTGCCGACCGTACTGGCAAAATAGCCGTCAGTCCAAAACTCGCCTCCCCACAGAGCTTTCTTCACTTGTGGGCAGCGTTTGAATATTTCACGCGCTGTCAGGCTTTTGATGAGTGTAACAATTTTAGTCACACTGTACGTAGGCACTGATTGCACGAGAAAATGCACGTGATCTTTGTCCATACCTATTTCTAGAAACTTCACCTGATAGCGAAGTTCTATATCCAGACACACCGTTTTCAGAATCTCATCAACACTATCATCAAACACTGCTCGCCGATATTTTGCTGGCAAAACGATATGGTACATTAGCACCGTAACATTATGGCTTTTATGAGTGTATTCGCTCATCCATTTAGTTTACGCCGCAAGCGGCGGGGAATATAACCCTTAGAGATTTAATGGGCAAGATGTAGCGGTATTTACTGGGTGTACCAGGCACAAGAAAATAAGAATGATTAAAAAAAATAACGAAAAAAAAGAAACCTCTATTGATATTCTTAGTTTGATTTAAAATGACAGACATGTGATTTTATTGTGATAGTAGATTTAAAACGGATATATTGTGATAATATTTCCCTAATTGTTAGTATTGATAACAGGGTGATGTTTGAGTCAATACAGTTTTTTGATCTGGGCATTGAATTTGTCGGATTTGTGGTTAGTTTTCTCCTCTCTTAGTATGTGCATTTCAAATTGATGAGCGCTGGGTATGTTAGCTGTGAAGGAAAAGGAACTTTGTCACTAAGTCTATAAAACATACTTAGTGACTAATTTTGATGCCCCCGTCACTACTTGCTTCTTTAAATTGAGAAAATGATAGTTAACACTCTCATTTCTTTTAAACGAACAGTACTAGGGGTGTTCTTGTGGTTTATTACGAACTTTACGCTCAATAGGCTGACCATCATATGAATCAAAATAACGGCTAGGCCAGATTTCTGAAGGATGTATGCCAAGATAATTTGCAATAATCCATTCACCTTTCGGCCAAGGCCTGCTGAGAGTATTGGCTAATGTAGAAGAACTTAATCCGGCTTCACGGGAGACTGCTGCTAAGGTAGTACCACGCTTACGTAATGCAGCAATTATATCGGCCTGATGCCAGTCTTTTTTAATATCAGTCATTCCTGCTTGAAGTGGCATACTAATTTTGGTCACTGTAATAGAGGTGATACTCTCACTTCGACAATTCAACAGGTGACATAATGAAAAGAAGTTTCAGCCCCGAATTCAAATTAGAGTCAGCTCAATTAGTGCTTGACCAAAACTACAGTATTGCAGAAGCTGCCAGAGCGATGAATGTCAGTAAATCAGCTCTGGGGAGCTGGGTTCGTCAGTTGAGTCTGGAACGGCAAGGCAAGGCCCCCACAGCCCTGCCCATCCCGCCGGAGCAAATTGAAATTCGCGAATTAAAAAAGAAACTGCAACGGATTGAAATGGAAAATGAAGTCTTAAAAAAGGCTTCAGCACTCTTGATGTCCGACTACCTGAACAGTTCTCGTTAATCGAGCAATTCAGAGTGCTTTATCCAGTGGCTTTCCTTTGTCAACTGTTCGGCGTATATCGCAGTAGCTATCAGGCCTGGCGTCATCGGAAGAAAACACCGGATGCTGAACACGTCAAATTAAAAAGTCTGGTTCGGGAAGCTTTTAACGAGAGCAAGGGTTCAGCCGGTGCACGAACCATCGCGGCCATAGTAACCGCAAAAGGCATCCCATTAGGCCGATGGCGGGCCGGAAAGTTAATGGCTGAGATGGGACTGGTCAGTCGCCAGCAGAAAAAACACCGTTATTCGCATCGGGAGCAAGAACCGGTTGATATTTCGAACTCTCTTGATCGTCAGTTCGCGGTCATCGAGCCCAATCAGGTTTGGTGTGGCGATGTGACCTACATCTGGACAGGCAAACGTTGGGCTTATTTGGCGGTGGTCCTCGACCTGTTTGCCCGTAAGCCTATTGGCTGGGCCATGTCGTTCTCTCCGGACGCTGAATTGACAAAGAAAGCATTAGAAATGGCATTTGAATCAAGGGGGAGACCACGGGGTGTGATGTTTCACAGCGATCAGGGCAGTCACTATACCAGTAAAGCGTTCCGGCAGTCATTGGCGTTATGGTATTAAACAAAGTCTGAGCCGCCGGGGAAACTGCTGGGATAATAGCCCTATGGAGCGCTTTTTCAGGAGTTTAAAGCGTGAATGGGTGCCTGAAGAAGGGTATCCCAATTTTGGAGAGGCTTTTCGCGCAATCACCCATTATATAACAGGCTATTACAGCCAGCTTCGTCCTCATTGGTATAATAATGGCTTAACACCCAATGAATCAGAGCGATTATTTTGGAAAAACGCTAAGGTCGTGACCAATTTTAGTTGACCACTTCAATTTCGCATCGGGGATGACCGCCATAATGCTAAAAGCTGTGCCCCTCGTGTTCGCTCCGTGAAAGGTTATGCTGTTCGCTGTGGTCACATCAGCACGATAACGCAGCCAGATACGCACGGTGGCTTCTGAGAACACTGCGCCGGATGCCACCAGCTCCCGCCCGCTAATGGCTTTAACTTCTCCCAGACGGTGGCAACATCCACCCAGTTATTAATGACACCGCCAAACGAATCACGCGTACTTTCATTTTTACGAAGGGTTATCCGATGCCGTAATCTGCCTGCTCTCATGCCTTGTTCTCCATTCGTTTTTTCACTTCGACCGTTTGCTTCCATGCCTGGCTAAATTCATCACCGCCCTCACGGGGCGATAATCCCTCGCGCTCGCGGGCTTCATTCGGTGACATAACACCGGATTTAATGGCAGTTTCATAGCTCTGGAAACGTTCTTTCGGATTGGTACGCAGCAAGTCGGCAGTATCAAACTCCACCTGATAGCGAATTCCCCGTTTCGGTGAGGTCATCAGCAAAGCCGATTTGATTTGCTGTTCAAAGTTGGCAAGCCACGGGCGCATAGTGATAGTCAGAAAGGCGCGTGATGCCTCGCTAAAGTTGCTGTAGGTACTGTTCGAATACTCTTGCAGAAAGATCGGGCTGACATTGAACATACGGGCAATATCATCAATGGTGAAGCGACGGGAGGCCAGCCACTCGGCATCTTGGTTACTCATGCCTAACTGCTGGTATTCCATCCCACCTTCAAGGATCGGCGTTTTTCCGGCATTACGCGCACCTTTATAACGTTCGAGGGCTTCCAGTGCCTTACTTCCCTTGATTCCATCCAACCAGTCAGCGGCTTTAATCACTCCCGCCGCCATCATGCCGTCTTTCATAATGCTTGCGCCGTGGCGTTGTTGTGCCAGTCCCAAGCCCAGAGTTTCACGGCAAACGGTGACGGGTGAGCACCCAAGAAAACCATCTTCGGTGGCATAGCGCAAATGCAGAATTTCTTCCTGTAGATAAGTTTTGACCTTGCCGCTATAAGGCTCAGTGAGAGTGTAGGCGAACCGGTGATCGGATAGCCGCTGCGGGACAATTGCCGATGGCGGGTAAGGGTGCAAGGATTGGGGCTGACCATCCCGTCCCCAGACAATCACCGCATACGCATTGCCATTCAGCAAGCAATGACGCATCAGCGTTCGCTTGAATTGATACGGCGTCTGACAATCATTCGGGCATTCATTCAGCAAGTAATCCACGGGGTGATCGCTCAACCATTCGCGGGATTCTTTGCCGTTCTGGTGCGCAACCCGATAGAGATAGCAAGGCATGGAGGCCACCGCTTCACTAATCACCGTCACGGCATTCATCACCGCCGGTAAACCCTCTGCTGTAGACGGGGAAACATGTTCACCTGATTTGGTGTTAGAGATGCCTGCCAGAGAAAGAAACTCATCCAGCGTCATACTGCGGGTTTCAGGGGCTTTACGCTTAAACGGCCACATAGTTACACCTCGGACAGTTGCAGCCAGTAATGACGCAAATCGGCATCACGGGGTTTAGCGGCATTCAGTGAACGCCTGGCAATCTCTACCCCACTTTCAGGGTAGGCGGGTAAGCTGGTGATGGTGATTTTCCGTAATTCGGCCTCTAAGACGGTTCTGACGTAAGGTTCCTGACCCACATCCCACTGATCCTTCAATGCTCTGAACCCGAAGGACATTCCAGAGATATCACCCCGTTCAACCAGCGTTAACACATCGCGCCCTAATTGGGTATCCGGCGGGGTTAGTTCGAAGCGTAGTCCGATAGTATCTTCGCTAAGTTGCAATGTACCGGAGGTGGTACGGCCTAACAGGTTCATATGATCATGTTCATACAATGCCCGAACATCAGTATTTGCCGTCAAGCTGGCACGAAAGGCATTCGGGGCGAATTGTTCAACAAATTCATCCCATAGGATTTGGGATCGGCTGTTCCACTTAATCACATAGCCGGTCAGTTTTTTATCACTGGCAGACAGTGAGGCCGTTCTTAATTCAATCTCATTCATTCGAAAGACTCCAGGACTACGAAGGGGGCGCAGTGCCCCTTGTCGTTAACCCGCTTTAGTGCCTTTGATTTCCAGCACTTTGATGGCGTTGGAATCCACCAGCCCGCCGCCCAAGTACTTATCAGTGTGAACCTTATAAAACCCCGGTTCGGTGATATTGTCAGGACGGGTACGGGTGCCTGTTTCGTGATCAACGATGAAATAACCGCGTTTGAAGTCCCCCAGACCGATCACACCTTCCGGCATAAATTCAAGATAGTGGACAGGCAAGCCCAGCAGCATATCCGGATCACCCGCCTGTAAACGTTCCCGACAGATATAATCACCATTGCCGTTTTTCAGTTTTTGCACCTGAGCGGCTGTGCCGGAGTTCATCACCCAGACTGCATTTTTGCGGTATTTGTTCATGAGTAAGAATTTCAGGTCAATCAGGCTATCGGCGGAAAGCGTATCGGCTTCCAGCTTCTGTAGTGTGCCAAATGCGCGAATTTTGTCGGCTTGAGTATCACGGGGATAAGACAGAAAGCCTTTTGCTTTTTTACTGCCGTCACCGCTCACGAGATCCGTTTCTTCGGTATCAACGAATGTGTCGGCAATTTCGGAAGTCAGCCAACCTAAGATATCTACATCGCTAAAATCGATAATCTCTTGGGTAGTTCTGGGATAAGCATAGATAGGGAACAGCTTGATGCTGACTTCTTCCATCTTCGGCATTGTGGTTTCATTGCGGGCCTTGCCTTCTTCCCCGTGGGCGACGGCTGCACCACCGACCGAAACCAACTGCTTATATTCGTTGCTGCGTGTGGTTTTCACCGTACAAATCCGACGCATGACTGACTCATCAGTCAGTTGTTGCATGATTTGTTTGTTCAGTTCGGGAATAACGGTATAGCCACCCTCTGACGGAACACTCGTGGATAAAGCGCGGGTTTCGCCAGTCAGAACATAGTGGCGCAATTCGTCATTACTGAGTTTTTTACTGGTGGGATGGTTTTTTGCCTGACTACGTTCTTCATCAGCCAAAGCTTCATAACGGGCAATTTCAGTATTCAGTATGTCGGACTGGCTGCGTAGTTCGTCGAACTGTTTAGCTTCATCGGTATTCAGTGAGCGTTTTTCGTCTTCCGCTTTGGTGAGCAGTGAACGCATTTGCTGGGTTAAATCGGATTTTTGTTGACATAATTCGAGAAGTTTTTTCATAGTGTTTCATATAAAATATGTTGGGTTAAATTAGTTCTAATTTTTAACACCATGAAAAATAATATGAAGTTATCTATTTATGATGAGTGATTACACAAAATCAGAAACAGCTCTAAACAAAGGCCTATTATTTTGTGTAATCTGACAGCCTGCTTTGTGCTGTTAATTTACGGTGAACAGGTCACCTTTTATCATCCTTAACTTAAAGGTTAGATTAGCAGCACCAATCAAAAAACGTACATTTTGCGCAACAAATAATTGATTAAATAGTGTAATGTGTATTTACTTTTGATGTCGAAGTTTACCATTCGGTTTGTATGAATAGTTAAGGAGTCCCCTTGTTAATGGTAAAAGATGAACTTGACGAGTTCAGTAAGCTTGCGGATCAATACATCATCACAGGTGATCACGCTTCTTTAGCTACATTAGTCGAGAGTTTTACAGAACAGGATTTCACTTTTTCTCACCCCTTGTATGAGGCGCATTATCTTTACTGCTTAGGAAATTGCTATTCTGAACTCTATGAAACTCGTAAAACAGAGTGGTATTCAGATGATTTGATGAAATCTGTCATCTTCTACAGAAAAGCTTTACATGCGCTCCCTAAAGCAGATTGGAGAGAACACGAAAATAATATTCATGCGCATAATAATCTTAGATCTATGATTGAGACAAATTTAGCTAATCGCCTTTCATCACAAGGTAGAGTACTATGTTGCATTCTGCACTATGATAACGCTATTTCTATAGATAATAATCCTGTAGCCATTATATCCAAAGCTAATAATGAATTATTCCTTGGCCATTCGCTTTATGACAACGGGCATTCAGAATATCATTACTTTATTGCTTATGAACTTGTAAGAAAAGGAATTGAAAATATCAAGAGACTATATCCTGAGCAAAGAACGTCACTTGAGGAAGGAGGTCGATTATTCAACTTTAAAAAATGGTTCGAGGAGCTTTTTGAAACATCAGCTTTCGATTATTTCAAAGAGTATACTGGAAAGTTTACATCAAAAAAACAGAAAAACTATTTAGAATGGTGCGCTAAAAACAGACTCTTTCTTAATGATTTGAATGATGTTTGTGAGTACCAGAACACTTATGAGGATGTTTTTGCATTACCATCATTTATTCAATCAATTAATAATTCTCTTACCATGCATGAAGAACTATCCTATCACGGTAATTATGATGAATTAAAAAATGATTATTGCTATGCTCGGTACTTAATATATTCTTCAAAAAATATACCGGATGATGCCACTCATATATTCAACTCAACATATCAACACGTTGAAGATATGACTTACTCAATTAATAATTTGAAGATTGCTCAGTATAAATCAGCATTTAGAACAGTATATTCACTTTTTGATAAAATAGCATATTTAATTAATCGTTTTTTTGATTTAAATGATCTAAAACATGACAAAAAAATCAGTATAGATAATTTATTCCGTGATTTCACAGGTAAGAATAACGAATGGAAGCCCCATAAAAAACTGAAGGATAGCGATAATCATTTTATTCACGCATTATTCTATATATTAAAAGATATCCGCAAAGTTGGTAACTCCGATTCAGTAACAAAATGGTTAGATCCAAATGCAGTGGCATTTGCAGAAATTAGAAATGCTATGGAACATCGTTCATTAAAAATAGTTGATGATTTTGGCTATGAACTCGCAACATCACATTATACTTACAATGATGAACAGTTTAGAAAATTGCAAGAAGAAGTTAATACGATACCTTATGAAATTAGAGAGATTGAATTAAAGCTTAAAAAAGCCAAGGAAGATAATAATTCTCATTTACCCCAGCAACTTAAAGAACAAATTAATAAGCTAAGCTCAAGACTTACAGACCTAAAATCAAAGATCTATGAAAAAGAAAAACTATCCTCTCACTCTCTTTTAATACCAATAAGCCAATTTGAATCAAGAATTATGCAACTCATTGGCTTAGCTCGAAACTCAATAATTTATTTATCATTAGCTATCCATTTTGAAGAGCGCAAGCGTCCAAAAGATGGTATCTACATGCCAAGAAAAGTACCACTAAAGCAAAGTTTGTGATTGTTCCAAGAGCATTTATAATGCCAAGGTGAAACTGATTATAAATGGGGCATTAATGCCCCTAACTTGCTTCCTGCAAATTAGCATACCACAAAGTTATGTCCGCTCTTCGCTCATAATCGCCCAAGTACCTTCCTGTAGAGGGTACAAAACCAGAAGCGAACGTTCTCTACTATATATTTACTTTATTTACATCCTTTTCTGTCTGGGCGTACTGCCAGATCAAGTGATAACTAATACAACGAAGATTCTTAGATAAATGCTTCTGTTTCCTACCCCCCTGAAAATCTTTTTCACCCTCTCAGTTATACACCCTCTACACAATCCCCTGAAAGCCTTGCTACATCTCGGTTTGATGCAATTAATATGATATTCACTGACTGTATCATCTGTTCACCCATTTTTTAGATTAATGAAGAAAATGTAGAGTTGATGTATAGCTAAAAAATAACTATACATCGATTATTTTCTTTTAAATACAGTTAGATATTTGAATTGGTGTATGGAGTGCAGACTTAAAGCCAAAAGTTTTATACAGGCGATTTAAAATCTCGACACTCAGGCACTGATGGTAGCCATTCTTCGGCCTCTTCCGATAATTCCACGTTATAGGAATAGCCTTTCTTGGTACGCACTTTTCGATACTCTTTTCGGTACTCCAGCATAATCTTGGGAATGGATTCACCAAACTTCGTCAGTGTCAGCGGACGTTCAAAGCCATGCGCTTCCATAAAAGAGAGATAGGCGTGATACAAGTACAATCTTGGTGCGCGTGGGCTGATATTCTTATTCCCCATCTTCATTCCGCTCACATCATTGACTGACACCAGATAACCACAAAAACGATACAACGGATCGGAATGACTCTTTACCGTTAATGCTTCGTTCGAGTCGCGTTGCGCCTGTAGCAGTTTTTTAGCCTTATTCTGGTCGGCAAATTCTGTTAATAAATGACGGATAATCACCGGCAGTTCACGACTGATTTTCTCCGGTAACTGTGGGTCTTTCTCGGATTCTTTGACCGGAATATTAAACGGAAATATCACCCGCCGCCGTGCTATACCGCCATTGCGCTCTGTAAAACTCATGGGTTCGTTATTGGTGGCTAATACCACGGCTTTGATGATGGTAGAAAACTGCTTCTCATATTTTCCGTCAACTTCAATCAGGTCGCCGCCGGTAATGGCCTTAATGCCTGCGCCTTCACCGACATATTTAACCTGATCGGGCAGCGTAATTAAGCTCTTGCCGACAAACTGATAACGGCCTCTGGCTTCATCCAGCGCTCTCATATTGCCACTGGCGGTATTGTGCTCTCCCGCCAGTAGGGTAGCGATATACGTAAACACACTTTTCCCGCTGCCGCCTTCGCCGGTGACTTCAATAAATAGCTGCCAGTCATAACGGTTTGCCAGAATCATAAACAGGGCAGCTTTGATACGATTCATCTTATTTTCATTCTGCCCCGCCGCATGGGATAACCAGCGATAAAAATCTGGGGCATGATCTGGCAAATTTTCACCAACAGCAGGCTGGGTAAATTCAATGCCGTTATGATTCATTAACCAGTGTTCCGGTTGGTGCGGGGTAAATTGTTGTGTCGATAAATTATACACACCATTACGAAACCCAATTAAATCCTGTCGCTGTTCGCCAATGACCGGAATTTGTAATTTCATGGCACAGATAGCGTTATTGATCCCGTTTGGGCTGTAAGGAGTGTCGTGCTGGTCAAAGATTGCCACCATTGCGCGGCGCAGCACGTTATCTGACAGGGTTTCCCATGTCGTACCGTTATAGTGATAAACGGCTTCACTTTCAGCATGTACCGCGATTTTTTGGTAATGCTCAACCAATAATGCCCCGCGTTGACTGGCTGCCATCTGTGCCAGATTGTTATTAGCCTTTTTGGACTTCGTTTCGTGGATAACTACCGCTTCTGCTTCCATGAGTTTTTTCTCCCCAACCTGATATAATCCGTTGCTGAATGCCTGCTTTGCTACCTCCATGCCGTGATGTTGACGATAATCGTCCCAGTCGGCTTTATATTCCGTTGGTGGTAACGTTACCCATCCATTGATAGCTTTAGCGGCTTTCTCTGCGGCAATTTTGCCCACGTTCTTTTTGAGTTTGCCATTTTTGTCCCGTTCGCCTTGTGTGTGCCAATCATTATCGGCGGCAAGGATAATTTTCGATTCAGGCCACCGCGTTCTGACCAATTCGGCAACATTCAGTAAATTGCTTTCATCAATAGCAGCCAGTATCGCGCCATCATCATGTAACTGGCTGACAGTCAGCGCTGTCGTGTAACCTTCGGTAATGATGATCGTGTCAGGTATTCCGGTTATTTCAGATACCGGAATAACACTTCCTTTCTTCTGTGTACCGGAAACAAGGCGTTTTTCGCCGTTTGGCTTGATAGTCTGAGCACCCGTGATAGTGCCGTCCAGTGTCTGCGTCACCAGCAATAGAGAATTCTGTAATAACCGCTGATTGGGGCATTGCAGCCCCTTTTTCGCCAGATACTGAGATTCTCCCCTTATCGATTTTGCCACCAGCACCACGATCCGTTCCGCAATGGGTTTTACTGTTCTGGGCTGTTCTTTTGCTGGCTTGGGTTCAGATAGCGGCATTGCCAGCACATCAGCAATCTGCTTAGCTGCGACCAGAACAGTGATACCTTTAACTCTTGCCACTAAATCCAATCCATCGCCGTGATTGGGCTGGTCGCACTGGCGACAATGCCAGTCGCCGTGATGGTTATCGTCTATAAAGTGAAAACGGTCTGTGCCGCCGCATATCGGGCAAGCGCCATGCTTCCCCTTTACCGGAACATCAACGCCACAGGCTGGCAACAGGCTTTGCCAGTGATTCATGGCGGATTGTTTCACGGTTCGGATAACGTCTCCCGTAGGGTTTTTGGCTGTGAGAAGTGTTGACTCATAATTTATTCTTCCCCATAGACAGCCGCACACAGTGCGTGATAGACGTCTTGATTAAAGTCACAAACCAGAGCCAGCAGATCACGCGGTTCTTCTGAACAATTCCTGCCGATTTGGTCAAGAATCACCTCAAATAACGATATGGCTAATCCTGCCCGATACATGGACTGATCTAACGTTATCGCTTTCTGAGGCTTGTTCACCACATAACCCAATAATGTCATTAACAAAGGCTGTGGCGTATGTTTCAACAGTGCTTACTGTATTTCCTGATTGATATCACGCGCCAGCAAGATCAGGTTATTGAGTTCAACGGTGCATTCTTTCGGCGACTTTTCGAGAATGAACGTGAAAACAGAAGCCGCTAACTGCGTGCGATACTCCGCCTGTTTTAATGAAAGAGTTTTTTTACCCACGGCGCACCTCCTGACGGGAAACGAATCTCAGGAAGGAGATACCCGCCAGAATGATGATAAGGCGCTGAGGATGAATTAGGCATGTAAATTTAGGGCGAGTTTGGGTATGCTGTATGCCAGCCATCGCGTAAGTCTCCTTTACGTTGTGGTTAGACGCCTCGATAGTGTTGGTAGCACTTCGGGGCGTTGTTGTTTTCTGCCTTGAAAGCATCAAGGTGTATTTCACTTTATCCTTGGGTGAAATAAACGTCAATACTTTTTCCGGTTTACTTTTTATGTATAATGAAATACACCAAATCACAGAGGATTCAGTAATGGCAACTGGTGCGAAGAATGCAAAATCACAAATGACTACTGTTCGCATACCACATGAAGTCATGGAAGATATGGAACAGGTTAAAATAAATGGTGAAAGCAATGCTGGTTTTATTGTTGCTGCAATGAAGGGTGAGATCAAACGCCGCCAGCGCAAGGCAAAAGCATCATCTGAACAATAATCAGCTAATCTACAATAAAACCAATGATTAACTATCCCTCTTAAAGAGGATAGGTTAAGGGTAGCATCTGTTATGTTATCCTTTTCTTTTTCAGCCCAACTAATTTCTGTATCGATAATTAAAATATCGTTTGCCTGATTTTTGACGTAAGAGTATCCGTAACGGTTATTATCCGTATTTTTATTGTTCATGATTTTTTTATTTTTGTGATTTTTGGTTATGCTGAAAATATATTTTCTATTACATTTCACCGCGAGATTCAGAAATGCGTTGGGCTATCCAGCCATCAACTTCTGATTCAAGAAAAGCAACTGAGCGAGTGCCAATTTTGATTTGTTTCGGGAATTTATCTTCTCCGATAAGCCTATAGATCCACGCTTTACTGTAACCTGTTCTACGTTGGACTTCTGATAAACGAATAAGACTTTCTTTAGGTGTGGTAATTATTGACATGTGGTTTTCCCTGTTAACTTATCTATATTTGATGTTTCTAGACGTTATTAGAACAGGGATAATTAAACCGAAGTTACAGTTTGAGATCATCACATAGGAATAGTAATCCATTTCATACAAAGAGGATATTACGCCTTACAGTTTACAAAGATAACTATTTATGATTAATATGAAGCCATAAATAGTTATGTATTAATAGTAAATGATTATTTTCAGATAATTCAATCAAGCACGTTTCATAAATTTGCCATGCACCACATTTTCACCTAATTCAAGTGTATCCATATAGTCAGAATACCATTGAAGCATTTCCCTGCGACCATCCAGATATTGGGCGTGATTGTAAGTCCCTCGAATGCTGTTCTTATCAACATGAGCAAGCTGTATTTCAATCCAAGCAGTATTATAGCCTTGCTCGTGTAATATAGTGCTCATCGTGTGGCGAAATCCATGCCCTGTAGCCCTACCTCCGTATCCCATTCGCTTCATCATGACATTCATAGCCATTTCACTAATAGGCTTTTTATAGTTTGTTCGGCTGGGGAATACATATTGATAATCACCGCTAATTGGAATGAGCTGTTGAAATAAAGTCACTACCTGATCAGATAAAGGCACACAATGCGGTCTGCGCATTTTCATTCTTTCGGCTGAAATCTCTATCGTTCTTTTTTCCAAATTGACTTCATCCCATTCAAGATTTCTTAATTCTCCCGGACGCAATCCAGTTAGAATCAGAATCCGCAACGCATGCCTGACTACTTGGCTGCCCATATGCTTATCAATAGACTTTAGAAATTCAGGTAATTCATTAACATTGAGATGGGGGTAATGCTCTCTTTTGTGGGGAATGAATGCACTGGCAAGATCGGGGGCAGGATTATATTCAGCTCGACCAGTGATAATTGCGTATCGCCAAACTTCACCACAGCGTTGACGAACTTTCTTTAATTTCTCCGTAGCGCCCCGTTTTTCCATTCTGGATAGAACTTCCATCAGTTCCAGTGGTTTGATTTCGGTTATTGGCCGATGACCAATATAAGGAAAGACGTCATTTTCAAAAGCACTCATCATATCCGTACGATAACCGACTGACCATCTGTCCTTTCGCTGTTCATACCATTCACGTGCGATGCTCTCAAAGGTGTTATTGATTTCTCCCTGAGCCGCAAGTTTCTTTTGTTTTTTATCTTGATTGGGATCAATGCCCTCAGCTATCAGTTTTTTGGCTCCATCACGTTTCTTTCTGGCTTCGGCCAAAGTAACAAGCGGAAAAGTGCCAATAGCAAGCAGTTTTTCTTTCCCTGCAATGCGGTATTTCAATCTCCAATATTTGGAGCCATTCTCCTTTACCAACAGATACAAACCGCCGCCATCCGATAGCTTAAAATCTTTCTCTTGGGGTTTTACTGTTTCAACTTGCCGAGCTGTTAGTTTCATGTTTCTAGCATCCTCGTCCCCTCACAGTAATGGGGGTATTTTTTTAGGGGGTACATTGCAATAGATGCTAGTAGACGTCAGCAGAGTGTAATTTAGGATTTTTCTTTGATTTTACTGGAAAAAGTAGACTTTAGGAGATGCTAGTAGAAGTGTAGATGGCGGAGGAGGAGAGATTCGAACTCTCGGATGGTTTCCCATCGGCGGTTTTCAAGACCGCTGCCTTCAGCCGCTCGGCCACCCCTCCGCGATGTCGAGCACTATAAACATCACTGTTCCCAATGTAAAGTATTTATATATTCAACTGACGTTAATTTGTTCATATTACTGTTTATTGGATCATTTATTCAGCATTTATGGTGATCTTTTCTTGGGAACAAAGGGGATTTTTGCTAAATTGCCGCCATCATTATAGATTGGTTAAAAAGTTATGTTGGTATTTGAAGATCGTGAGATTGAAACTGATGCACAAGGTTATCTAAAAAACAGCAGTGACTGGAAAGAAGCTATGGCACCATTACTCGCTGAACAGGAAGATATCACTTTGACCGAACAACATTGGGAAGTGGTTCGTTTTGTGCGCGAATTTTATGAGGAGTTCAACACTTCTCCTGCTATCAGAATGTTAGTCAAAGCAATTTCTCAGAAATATGGCGAAGAAAAAGGAAATAGTCGCTATCTTTATCGCCTATTTCCCAAAGGGCCAGCAAAACAAGCAACTAAAATTGCAGGTCTTCCAAAACCAGTAAAATGTATCTGAATCAGTCATCCGTCTTCAATGACGGATGCTGAAATCGTCCATCACTTCCACTTCACAAAAATGCGATTGAAAATGCTCAACCTTTGAACCCGGAGGCCCTCCCTGCTCTAACCAATGGATTAATTTTTTGATTTGCTCCTCATTACCACAAGCAACTATTTTGACACTACCGTCATTCATATTGCGAACATATCCCAATAAGTTATTTTTCTTTGCCCAGTGATATGTTTGATAGCGAAAGCCAACTCCCTGTACTCGTCCATATATATAAATAGTGATACTTTGAATAGTCATCTTTTTTCTCCCCCCGCAAGCAAAATCGAAGAAATATCCCCAGCCACCTAATAGGGTATGTTGCCAAAAGTGCGTTTATTTTTCCATGTGTAACAGTTCAAAATCTATTGGGTATAATAGCTTTGGCATACTAAGACCACTTTTAGTATTGTATTTTATATGCACAACAGCTAACCTGAATTATGAGATGGTGATCACATACCATCCTGCATGCAAGATTCCGGTTACCGGGTGTGCGCTTGAAATTTACCTTACTGCCCTTATATAAGAGTGATTGCAAGGTTTCTTTGGAGGTGACTATGATGATCGCCAGCAAATTCGGTATCGGCCAGCAAGTAAGGCATAAGTTGCTAGGTTATTTGGGTGTTGTTGTAGATATTGATGCTGAATATTCTTTAGAACAACCGCAGGAAAATGATATTGCATCTAATGCTACTTTACGTTCAGCTCCGTGGTATCACGTCGTGATGGAAGGTGATGATGGGCAACCCGTTCACACCTATTTGGCAGAGGCACAATTGACTTACGAGATATCAGATGACCACCCAGAGCATCCTTCTCTGGATGAGTTAGCTGAGTCTATCCGCAGCCAGTTGTTAGCCCCAAGGTTAAGAAATTAAACAAATCTCTTCTCTTTACTGAAAACAATTTTAACAATTCTGGTAAGGAAAGGCGGTGAAACAGAAGTGAACATCGCCTTCTTTATTTTTCCAATCCTAAACGGGGAATTTCAATTTTTGGGCAGCGATCCATGACAACGTCTAATCCCTTACTTTCTGCCAGTAATTTTGCTTCATCATTAATTATCCCTTTTTGTAGCCAAAGCACTTTTGCCCCGGTGGCAATGGCTTCCTCAGCAACACCATAAGCAGCAGTCGCGTTGCGGAACACATCAACCATATCAACTGATTGTCCGATATCAGATAATTGCCCCACTACCATCTGTCCCAATAATGTTTTTCCCACTAATTTAGGGCTGACCGGAATAACGCAATATCCCTGATTGAGCAGATATTCCATGACCTTATAACTCGGCCGTTCTGGTTTCTCACTCGCCCCAACTAACGCAATGGTTTTGACCTTTTTCAAAATATTTTCTATGTATTGATCACCCATTTAATCTTCCTTTATACCTTTCATCTTGTAGATTGCTTCTTTGTTGGTTGCAATCTTTATCTGTTTATCTTGTACCGGACTATCAAAGTTATCTTCATGACAGATTAGAATAGTTTCAGCCATTAATAAGGAGAGAGACGGCCCCTCTCCCGAAGATTTAAGGTTTACGCTGGCTCGAAACACCCAATTGAGAGAGTTGATGAATAAAGACCGATGGTTTTTTCGGCTCCTGCATCAACCATACCTGTTTTTTTGCCCTTGTCAGTGCAACATACAAAAGGTGACTCTCTTCTGCATCAGAAAATTTTTCAGGTTGCGGCAATAACACCTGTTCTAATACGGAACCTTTTTCTGATGCAGGAAAGCCATCTTTACCTTGCTGTAATCCCAAGATAATTACGTAATCTGCCTGTTGCCCTTGGGAGCTATGGATAGTCATGAATTTAATATGCAAATTCGGCCAACGGGTAGACGCTTTTTTCAGTAACTCAGGCTTAAGGTAATGGTAACGAGCCAATAACAAAATGGTCTCTTCGTTGGTGACATAACCACTCATTTTGTTCAGTAATGCTTCCAGTTGTTCTTCCGGCAAGATTACAACTGATTTTTTATTTCCTTTTATTAAACTACGAGGGGTAAATTGTCTGAATGAACGGCTCACTTGACAGGGATGTTGCCGGATAAATCCATTGGCAATTTCACCAATGCGATCATTAAAACGATAAGTGGTATCCAAAATACATTCCGTAATTTCGTCAAAAATACCTTCATCAGAAATGCTTTTACCGAAAACATCTTCGGCAAAATAAAAAGTCGGTTTTGTATCATTAATTTGATAAATTCCCTGCCAATCATCTGCAACAGCAAATATATGACTTTGTTTATTCTGCACTCTCAGGGCTGCCAATAGCCTGATGCTTAATGGAGAAATATTCTGAAAGTCATCCAGCAAAATATGTTTCCACGGGCTAATGAAACGCCCTTTTCCCAGAACATTCACTGCCTGACGGATCAAACCAGAGAAATCCATCGTTCCTTCTGTTTTTAATGCTGATTTCCAGGCTTTCAATAAAGGTGCCATAAGGCGCATACGTTTTTGAAACAGGCCAGCATATTCAGGTGAAGCTTGCTCAATCATCTCTTTCTGGCTGCCACCGTGCATTCTTATTAGCCCCAGCCAGTGCTCCAGACGACTGGATAAACGAACCTGCACTTGCTTATCATGCCAGTACTCACCATACGGTAGTTGCCAGTCCAGCTCCTCTTCCAGCCATTCCCGCCAACCTTTTGCCTGTGCTTTCTTTTCAGTACACTGTTTTTGCCATTCCCGAATGAGGAAATCACGGCGCTTTTGAGCATCAGTTTCTAATTCGCTGATTTTGACAACATGATTACCAGCTTGCTGAATAATATTGAGTGCCAGCTCATGGAATGTTTGCGCTTTTATCTCTTTTGTTTCCAAACGTAACTGAATACGTTTATTTATCTCATCAGCCGATTGATGCCCACAAGAGAGTAATAAAATCTGTTCAGGAAGTGCCTGTTGACGTAACAATAACCATCCGGCACGCCCAACTAAAACAGAGGTTTTCCCACTCCCCGCACTTCCCAAAACTAATATGGATTTTTCACCGTTAACTATGGCCTGGCACTGAGAACAATCAAATGGCGAATTTTCTACGGGCTGGAAAAACTCACCATATTGTTCCAACATACGCTCAACCCACTGCTGGTTTATGAGCTTTAATTTTTTTTCTCCTTCATTCAACCAGTCCAGACAAATCTGATAGTTATCACAGCAATTCTCAAATTGTTTAACTCTTTGTAAAGGTAAAGGGAGGGATTGAAATGTTTCCTGGATTTGTTGCTGCAATAAAGGTAAGTCTGTTGTTTTAATCCAACGGTTCTGTTGCCTGATTTTGTCAATTTTATTTACCTGAGCAGCCAGTACATCAGCACTGATATCACTCATCTCAAGGCTCCATGCCTGCCAATTTTTCAGTAAATAATGGTAAAAATGCTGTGTTTGCTGCCATTCAGTCCCATGTAAACGGACAACTTTTCCTTCAGGTAATTCAAATTCCAGTTCCCCCCAGACAATCCCTCGCTTACACTGAACATCAATTAATTGATTAAACGGAATTAGGTACTGGTGCTTGTCACCACTGACTTCAATGCCAGCATTAAGCAAACGCACCCGATTATATGGATGCCGGGCAAGCCGTTGACCAATTTGTGTTGATTTTAGTTCCATTGTAGTAGCACCGTACCTGAAAATTGTTGAGCGCCCCGCTCATGTAAATGTTGTTAGGAGTATTTTGTGCTAACGATTTTTTCCTGCTCCCGCCATTTTCTGTATAACAATCACGTTCTCTATTATATTCGTATATTCATTGCTCTAACAGGAACGACTCTCGTCCCCTGGTTATTGCAGGAAGAGTCCAAAATCACGATCCCTTTGACTTTAGGCGTTGTTGCCGCAGCATTAACAGATTTGGATGATCGCTTAGTCGGCCGTTTACGCAACCTTATTATCACTTTAATCTCCTTCTTTGCTGCCTCCATATCCATCACTCTGCTTTTCCCTTATCCCTGGCTTTTCTTTTTTGGCCTAGCAATCTCTACCTGTAGTTTTATCCTGCTAGGCGCTTTGGGGCAACGCTATGCCACTATCGCCTTCGGTGCTTTATTGATTGCTATTTATACCATGCTCGGTGCATCCATATTTCCTGTCTGGTATCAGCAACCTTTATTATTACTCACTGGTGCAATTTGGTATAACTTGCTGACATTGGCGGGACATTTACTGTTTCCTATCCGCCCATTACAAGAAAATCTGGCCCGTTGTTACCGCCAGCTTTCTGCATACCTTTACGCCAAAACGAATCTGTTTGACCCCGATTCTGAAGCAGAAGAATATAAACAAGCTGTATTTGATGTTGTTATGGCTAACAGCACATTAGTCACAACACTCAATCAGACCAAAATAGCTTTATTAAGCCGTCTGAAAGGGGATCGAGGACAACAGGGAACCCGTAAGACTCTCCACTATTATTTTATTGTTCAGGATATTCACGAACGGGCCAGCTCATCCCACATTCAATATCAAAAACTACGGGAAACGTTGCGTCACAGCGATATTCTGTTTCGTTTCCAACGATTATTGTCTATGCAGGCACACGCTTGTGAGCAAGTTTCACAATCTATTATCCTGCGTAAACAATATCAGCATAGTTCACGTTTCGAGAATGCTTTCAATTATCTTGAAAGCTCTCTGGAGAGATTAAAAAATCAGCAAATAACTGACACTAAGATAAATGCATTCAATAACTTACTGAAAAACTTACGGGCAATTGATGCCCAGTTAGCAGGACTCAGTTCTGATCAATATTTCATTTCCCACGGCTGCTCTCATATTGATAAATCAGGCAATGAGAATCAAGACCATGATAAACAAGAAGATACGCAATTATCTGATGAAGCTTTAACGGGATGGCGTGATATTTGGTCTCGGCTCCACAGCAATCTGACACCAAAATCAGCCCTGTTCCGCCATGCTATTCGTATGTCTGCTCTGCTATGTACTGGTTATGCGGTTATTCAATTGTTTGATTTACAACGGGGCTATTGGATCTTGCTGACCAGCCTATTTGTTTGCCAACCTAACTATAGTGCAACCCGCCGTCGTTTGGCTTTCCGTATTATTGGCACCCTGGCAGGCATTTTGATTGGATTACCCATTCTCTACCTCGTACCTTCTATTGAAGGGCAGCTATTGTTGATCGTGATTTCAGGTGTGCTATTTTTTGCTTTCCGTAATATTCAATATGCACATGCAACCCTGTTTATTACGTTGCTGGTTCTGTTAAGCTTTAATTTACTGGGAGAAGGTTTTGAAATCGCTTTACCCAGAATCATAGACACCCTGATCGGTTGTGGCATTGCTTTGCTGGCAGTGAGTTTTATCTGGCCTGACTGGAAGTTCCACCAATTACCGCATGTTATTACCCGCACTATGAGTGCAAATTGTCATTATCTCAATGCAATTGTGCTGCAATATCATCAAGGAAAAAGTAATTGTCTGGATTATCGGGTCGCACGTCGCAACGCACACAATTGCGACGCTGAACTGGCATCAGTGATCTCAAACATGTTATCAGAGCCCAAAAATCATCGCATATCTCAGGAGGCGGCATTTCGTCTGCTTTGTCTTAACCATACTATGCTGAGTTATATTTCTGCTTTAGGAGCACATCGCGATAAACTTAACGATCCTGTCATCCTGAAAATACTTAATGATGCAATCTGCCATGTTGAATTTGCATTACAGCAAGACAGAGTCGATGAGAAGCCTCTTCAGTATATTTCAGAGCTTTTGATCAAAAGAAGCAATCAACTGACTTCTGATAACAATAAAATCCAGCTTGTATTACAGCAGGTAGTGTTACTGATTGAATTATTGCCGGAGATTGTTACATTAAAAAAACAAATAAAGAACCAGAAAAAGATTAAGATCAGGAACTAAAATCATTTTATTAGGCACTCTTACCTCCACACAATTTATTTTGGATGTGGGATTCATTACCTGTTGATCTACGCCATATAGAGAAAACATTTATTCAAAATTTCCATGGAGTAGAGTCTAAAATCGAAAACTTTCATAGCAAGCTGGGAAATTATCAGATAGTTCCTCCCATTGTTCATAGCTCTGTGTATCAATATATGATGGATTCCTCCGAATCTGATGGCATTCAGATCACACCAGGCGGTATTGATACTGTTTATGCTGACACCTCTGACTTTTATTTCCATTTTCTTCAAGATTTACTGACTATTTCCAATCTAAATCAGGAACCCAATATTACTATTTCCGGCAGTGGGAATACTATTAACAAACTAGCAAACTTATTTTCCCAAACACATCCGCATATTAAAACTGGCTGCCTTGAACGGCAGGATTTTCTGCAAAACTACATCATGCCCGTAAAGTTTTGGCAAACCCTTGGAATACAAAAGTGTCATAATTTATTCATCAATAACTCAAAGGAACGACAACGAGTCATAAATATGATTAATATTTTAAAACTTAAATTCACTATCTATTTTCTCAACAGACTATCAATAATTTCAACAAGTTCAATAATTTTTTATATCCTATTGCGGAATATTGATACCAAAAGCACTGATGCCAAAGATAGGGACTGTGCCCCTATCTTTCATTTTTATCGTGAAGGGTAATTTTAATTACTTCATTCTAATTCTTTATGCCAGAGCAACAAATCATGTCGTAATTTTTCTGGTAAAACAGCGACATGACAACCTTCTATTGCACCAGCCAACGCAAGCAATACATTAACACTCGTCTTTTTCCTATTTCGTTGCAATTTAAGATAAGTCGCTTTTGCTCCCAGCATGCGCAATTCTTCTATTTTAGATATGCCTACTTTCCACAATTGACGCTCCAAAACTATCCCCAGATTGGGAAGATCCTTTAACCTGAGAGGTATTTTCTGCCTGCCGATGATATCTGCTAATGTACATTGATAGGACAAGTTGATATATTCAAATAACTGCTTTTGATCCTGCCAAAGTGACTCACCGACTCGGTAATACCGCAAAGCCACTGGAATGCCTCTTTTTGAATAGATAAACTTCTCCATGCCTCTGACTTTAAATAATAGCTCTGCATGACTATTTCCTCGTAAATAAAGCTCTCCCTCAGAACTCAGGGCGAACAAGACTCCATCAATTGATAATCCAACTCCACCAAATTGAGACTTCTTTTTAAGTTTTCCCAGTGAAGATACACTATGTTCCAATTGATCAAAACGAGCCCCAGATAAAAACATTTTTATCACTCCATGAATTATATCCTGCTTAAATATTTTATATGCTATATCCATGTTTGCTATTAATTAAATAGATAACAAGAACAAGTAATTAAAACCATACTCAATCTGTTCCAACCTGCCAATCATTAAGTTAGAAAAAAACTGTTTTATGTGAATTTTTGCGAAGCGCTTTGAAAAAAATACCCTTGCTTTTAGACAAACAACAGAGTACTGTATAAATATACACGTATCATGGTGGAGTGAATTATGAATATTCAATTAATTTTGGAATATCTTATTGAGAATAAAATTGGCCGTAATAGAGCTCAAAAAATAGATAATGTGACAAATATCACATCCTCAAAATTACTATCTTCTATTGAATCTGGTCAGTCCACTTTACAAGCGACAAATGCTGTAGTTAGAGAATTGCTCTACAATGAGCAACAATCTATGATCAATCAAATCCTTCTTCCTTTATTGCATCAATCCGGGAATGAAAATAGATGGTTACTCTGGATTACACCTAATAGGAAACTAAGCCGTCAATGGCTAATAAATTCAGGCTTACCTTTAAGTAAAATTGTTCAGTTAAACCAAATCCTTCCCATTGCCTCTCCTAACGCCATGGAGAAAGCACTATCAAGTGGCAATTACAGTGTAGTTTTAGGATGGCTGCCAGAATTATCTGAACATGAGGTACAAAAGCTACAATTGGCAGCTCATAAAGGTACAGCATTAGGTTTGATTATGCGTCCACAGAATTTATCCGGCCAACTCAAGATATTACCAAGCACAATAAAAGTTCATTCTATTTACTATCATTGAATTAAATTAGGATTTATCTCAATATTTTTTATAGTAAACAGTCCTCCACTGATATCTGCTCTTCTTTATAAGAAAATTCAACGTATTATAACAGTAAATATCGTAAATTACCGTCAGTAACATTTAGCATTTGTAATTGTACATTTAAAAAATTTGCGTCACGAATCATAGTGTACTTGTAAGTTTCAAAGTTCGTTGTAGACTTTACAAAGTCGGGTTGTATTGTACTTTCTAATCCTATATTTCAGGAGCCATCTATTGATAGAAGTGCATATATCCAACTAAATATCTCAACTAATGGCCAATAATAAGACTTTTAAGGCTAACTGCTTATTTGGATGATAACGAGGCGTACAATGAAGAAGACAGCTATCGCAGTGGCAGTAGCAACTTTCGCAACTATTGCTCAAGCAGCTCCAAAAGAGAATACCTGGTATGCTGGTGCTAAGTTAGGTTGGTCCCAGTTTAATAAGACAAAATTTACTGACTTCGGTTCTAATGCAGCAATATCGTATCCAACAAGAAAGCCGGGCCTTTCCCCGAGCGGAAAACCTTTTAAAGGAGATTATCGCCCCACCCAGCCGTTTGCCGCAACAGGTGATGCGATAAACAGAAATCAACTGGGTACTGGAGCTTATATAGGTTATCAGGCAACTCCATATTTGGGCTTCGAATTGGGTTATGACTGGTTAGGGCGCATAAAATATAAAAGCTCCGCCAATAATGGGGATTTTCGTGCTCAGGGTGTCCAGTTAACAGCAAAATTAAGCGTTCCGGTTACGAATGATTTAGATGTTTATACTCGCCTGGGAGGGATGGTATGGCATTCAAAGGCTGCAGCCCATTATAATTCTAAAGACATATCTTATACAGGTGAATTTTTTTATGATCCGAAAGATATCAATTCATATTTATACAAATATCCGTCAAACGCCTGGTCGCCAACTACAGACAAAGTAAATGTGAAAACCAGTAGCACAGGTATTTCTCCATTAATAGCGATTGGTGCTGAGTATGCACTAACCAAAAATCTGGCAACTCGTTTGGATTACCAGTGGACCCCAAAAGTAGGCCGAGGGGGGGATGGTAACTCACGTCTGGATGGTCGTGAGGCTGCTATCGGTGCCCGTCCGAATATTGGCCTGCTAACTGTTGGTATTTCTTACCGTTTTGGTCAGGATGAAGCAATCCCGGTTGCTACACCTGTTACTCCGGCTCCAACTCCTGCTACCGAGAAAAAGAGCTTTACCCTACGCTCTGATGTTCTGTTCAACTTCAATAAATCAACATTGAAACTTGAAGGCAAGCATGAGTTGGATAATCTCTATAACCAACTAACGAAAATTGACCCAACTCAGGGACATGTTTTAGTAATCGGTTATACTGACCGTATTGGTAGTCAACGCTATAATTTGCCTCTGTCTCAAAAACGTGCTCAATCCGTTGTAGACTATCTGGTAGCAAAAGGTATCCCCGCAAACAGTATTCAAGCTGAAGGTCGCGGTAAAGAAGATCCTGTTACTGGGTCAGCATGTAATAACATCAAAATTCGCGCTAAATTGATTGATTGCCTGGCACCAGACCGCCGTGTGATTATCAATATTCAAGGTACTCAGGAAATTAATCAGACTCAACCAAAAGTATCTCTGTAATATGCTCATTAGTAATAGAAGTGCAAACCCCATGTTCACACATGGGGTTTTATTTTGCAGTAAGCTTCATCTGTCATCGGCTATAATTTGTTGGATTCTTTCCCTAAAATAGCAGCTAAATCCTGTTTCAAGCTTAACATTTGGTGAGTGTATTTTTCTTTATATTCGGCATCTTCCAATAGTTGCACTATTGTTTCTGATAACGTCTTACCCTGGCGCTGGGAGAGATTTGAAAGACGCTGCCAGACATGAAAATCCAAATCGATAGACTTTTTACGCGAATGCTGATGTTCAGCATTAAAATGGCGTTTACGTCGTGCCCGAATAGTTTGTTTCATGCGATTGGATAAATCCTGATTCATGTGCTGTGACATCCATTGCATTACCTTGACAGGTTCTCGTTCCAGTTTCAGTAATTCATTAACCGCATCCTGAGCAGCACTTTTTTCGATATATTTAGTAATTGGCTCACCTTCACGATACTTTTTCACCAAATAAGTCCATTTCCAGCCACATTCCAGATTTTCCAATTGTTGATATTTCATTTCATCTCTCAGTGACAGCGTAACCTAAATTAAGCATAGCAATTATTTATCTAAATTGCTCATAACAACACAAGATACTGAAATATTTTATGGATAGTTAATGAGTTAACACGAATATTATCTTTTTCAAAGATTATAACATGTTGGTTCACTGCCTAATCTTGTATAATAAATGTTTCTTTTTTTCACTACATGTAGCTATCACTTTGACGAATCTAAAATTAGACTGGCAGTCATTACAGCCAGACAGTGCACCTTATCAAGCACTTTTCAATTCTGTTGCTGAATTGCCTACTATTACCATAGAAGCAATTCAACCTAGATTGCATAATGGGCTAACACTTTTTTGTCAGGCCAACTTACGTCAATCTTTTATGTTGTTAAAAGCAGAGGAGAGTGATGCCTATCTGGCGCTTTTGTCTGATACAGTTTCTGCATTATTACCAGGAAATCATTCCAATGTTGGAGGCTACTATCAGATTGAACACCAAACCATCACGTGGCACCCGTCTGATGAAGGCCCTTTCGCACCAAATCAGCGTGTTGCTTATCGTGAGTGGATTGAACCGGAACAATTGTTTGGTAATATCTATACACATCAAGGCGTGCTTCAGTTACAACCGGGGCTTATTCATCACGTTAATGGTGGCGTCCTAATTTTACCTCTGCGCACTCTGTTATCCCAACCTTTAATGTGGGTTCGCCTCAAGCAGATGATCATTCAGCGCCGTTTTGATTGGTTATCACATGATGAGAATCGTTCCTTACCTCTGCCAATTCCCTCAATTCCGTTAGATTTACATCTGATTCTTGTAGGAGATCGATTGAGCCTTGAAGAGTTACACGCTATCGAACCAGAGCTGGCAATTAACGCTTTATACAGTGAATTTGAGCTGGATATGCCATTCCATGAAGAAGCGGATCTGGCAATATGGTGTCGCTATGTCAACGGACTCATTCAGCAACAAAAACTCCCATCTTTGAGTACCGATGCATGGCCAGAATTACTCAGACAGGCTATTCGCTATACTGAAGATCAATTCAGCTTGCCTTTAGATATTCAGTGGTTGAACCAAAAACTGACAACGGCAGCCAATTATCAGCAGGAAAATCAGATTACACTTCATTCTCTGCAACAGGCAGAAGAGAATCGACGTTGGCGCCATGCGTATTTGGCTGAGCGTAGTATAGATGAAATTCTGAAAGGTCAAATACTGATCCGCACCCAGGGTGCTGTTATTGGTCAAATTAACGGATTATCCGTACTTGAATATCCCGGCTATCCAGACCCCATCGGTGAACCCTCTCGTATCAGTTGTGTTGCCCATTTAGGTGATGGAGAATTTATTGATGTAGAACGTAAGGTTGAACTGGGTGGCAATATTCATGCAAAAGGCATGATGATCATGCAGGCTTATCTGATCTCTGAATTGAAACTGGATCAACCGCAGCCATTCTCTGCTTCGATTGTATTTGAGCAATCCTACGGTGAAGTTGATGGTGACAGCGCTTCATTGGCAGAATTATGTGCATTAATCAGTGCGCTATCACAACAACCTATTGACCAGCAAATCGCTGTCACAGGCGCAGTAGACCAATTCGGTTTTGTTCAACCGATTGGGGGCGTTAATGAAAAAATTGAAGGTTTCTTCCATGTGTGCAACTGCCGTGAATTGACCGGTTCACAAGGTGTAATTATTCCAATGGCCAATATACAACACCTATGTCTGCATCAGGATATTGTTAGCGCTGTGAAAAGTGGCAAATTCCACATTTGGGCTGTTGAACACGTATCCGAAGCCGCTTCATTATTGACCGGCATTCCTTACTATGATGCACAAAAAGAACACTTGTTAGCTATGATATACGAACGTATTACACAAGTGAATAATCAAGAACGTCCTAAGTTACCTTGGTTCTTACGCTGGTTGGGTTAGTGCACCTATATCTGATCGGAGTTGTTCAGCGTACAACTGTACGCTATTCTCTAGCCTTACCCAATGATAAGGCTATTTCAAAATATGTTTAAAAGACAAGAGTCCTACACGAAAGAAGAACTTCTAACCTCTGGAAAAGGCCAGTTATTTGGTGAGAATGGGCCACCACTCCCTTCTGGTAATATGTTAATGATGGATCGCATCATTAAGATGACAGAAGATGGTGGCATCTATAATAAGGGGTATATCGAAGCTGAACTCGATATTCATCCTGACCTCTGGTTTTTTGGTTGCCATTTTGTCAATGACCCCGTTATGCCCGGTTGCCTTGGCCTTGATGCAATGTGGCAACTTGTTGGTTTCTTCATGGGCTGGCTTGGTGGTGAAGGTAAAGGCCGCGCGCTTGGTGTTGGAGAAGTTAAGTTTACAGGACAAGTGTTACCAACAGCTAAAAAGATTACCTACCGTATTAACTTGAAGCGTGTCATTAACCGTAAACTTATTATGGCTTTGGCTGATGGTGAAGTATTAGTAGATGGTAAACTCATCTATACTGCAACAAATCTGAAAGTAGGCTTATTTAAAGACACCAACAACTTTTGATTTTCCTGTATTACTTACCAATTCCCTCACTTATGCTAATCACCTCCGCTACTATACAGAGGTGATTTCCATTAAATGAAGTTATTTACTGCCATCAAACACGATCCTCCATTGCTTGACGCCAGCCCCCCAACCAATGTGAACGAGCATCCAATGAATGATAAGGACAATTTTCCCGTGGTCGCCCCAAAATACCAGCTTGATAACCTTTAGAAAGTGCGCGTGCCAAGCGGTCTCTTTTTTGTCTTTTCATGCCTTACTTCCTCAATAATTACCATGAGAGAAAAATTACCATAAAAAACAATGAGTGCTTTTATTCAGAATACGCCTAGTCATACCTCGATACAGGGTGAAAATCAAGCAAAGAAATTCATAAAAATGTCATAACGTTGCTATAAAAATACAAGCTAACTACAGAATAAAAAACAGTAAAACAAACTCAATTAATTGATAATCAAATAACCTTATTACTCTGAATAATTGATTAACCCTGTGAAGCTATCTGACTGGCAATGGACTGAGTCAACTGATTATAGCCCGTGGCCAAAGTGCGCACTAATTCCGCATAACCATCTTTCGTTTGTTTCAATTCTAAGTTAAATGTTCGCTTAATCGCTTCTTTCTGTTTAGATAAGACCCAATATCCCTGAATAGTAACCCGCCCATCATAACGCCCATGAAAAGCCGTTATTGTGAGATCCAGTGCATCAGCATTCTTTTCTATTGGTTGATCAGAAACCAACCTCTGTGGGAATGCAGAACTCAACTGATTAACTAAAATTTGTTGTAATTGTTGCTCCAGTGGACTGGCCCATAAGTGATTTGAAGCATCGTTATAAGTGACATCTCCCGTTTGATAAACAATGCCGGATGATGCCAGATAATCAACGAGGTGTACCTTTTTTACCCATAACTGACGCTCTTGATTGGTATCTATTCTGCTTACCTCTGAAGTTATTGTTGAAGCAGGTAACTGGTAATAAATTTTTTTCGGTTGGCTACTACTGCACCCCGAAATTAACAGGTTTCCCATAATCAAGAAGCTGACAGGAATTAAAAGAGCCAATCTTAACATCAACTTTTCCATTAATTACGCGCCTTTTTCGGTTCCGGATCTGGAGTTGCTTCTGCTTCAAATACCAATGCGTTGCTCTTATTGTTCAGCGTCTTCAATACTGGCTGCAATTCGCGCAAGACCTGATCCAGGCGCTGCATACTATCAACCAGTTTGTTGTAAACCGGCGATCCTGGCTGAATACCCTGCATACTGCGATTTAATTCATTCAACGTATTATGTATATCTTTGGGAAGATTTTGAACTTCTTTGCCTGCAAGAATGCTATTTAACTCATTCATGGTCTTATGTGCGGCCTTGATTGTTTTCTGGCTTTCCTCTAACGTTCGCGTTGCCTGAATAAAGACTGGCTCAATTGGCATTTGATTAATTTTGTTCAAAGCCATGATGACTTTTTGCTGAATTTGAGCTAATCCACCACTTATAGTTGGTAAAATTTCATAACTGGCAAGTTTTCGCGGACCTTTCCATGGCTTCTCATCAGAATAAAAATCCAGATCAATGTACAGTGCCCCTGTCAGTAAGTTTCCTGTTTTCAGAGAGGCTCTTAAACCACGGGAAATAATTTCTTCCAACTCTTTATCTGTATAGAAACCATCACCAATTTCTTTCTCAAACCGTTCAGGCTCCATATGAATTAAGACAGGAATGCGAAAATCGCTATCAAGGCGCTGCCTTATCCCATCAGTATAAAAAGGAACTTTTGCTACCGTTCCTACCCGTATACCACGAAATTCGACAGGTGCTCCTGGTTGCAATCCTCTGACCGAATCAGAGAAAAATAGTAAGAAATCTCTGTGTTCTGTATAAAGTGAGTTTTCGATATTTTTTTTCATTATCGTAAAGTCTAAAAATTTCTTTTTCTTTAACCGGACTACCTAAATCCCAACCTTTCGGCACGTCAAAACTCACCCCCCCGGCAAACAAAGTTGATAATGCAGCTACTTCAACTCTCAGCCCCTGCGAAGAAACATCAAAAGCAATACCGCTGTCTTTCCAAAATCGGACATTAGTTGTCAGTAGTCCATCATAAGGAGCATTAACAAAAATCTGATATTTGGCTAAACGAGATTTAGGATCAAAAGTACTCGTTTCTACTGAGCCAACACGATATCCACGAAATAAAACCGGATCACCGGGAGATAGTCGTCCTGCTTTTTCGCTGGTTAAAACTAACCGAATACCTTTGGCATCAGGCGATGCCAAAGGGGGTGCATCTAACAATGAAAATTTTCTTTCTTCACTACCTTCATTTCCGGGTTGTAATTCAATAAATACCCCAGATAACAATGTACTCAGGCCAGAAACGCCTTCTCGACCAATTTGGGGTTTTACGACCCAGAATGCAGTATCTTTATGTAATAACCTCTCCATACCATCATTTAAGCGCGCTTTGATAATCACTTCACCTAAGTTATCGCTTAACGATACTCTTTCAACCACACCAACATTAACACTGCGGCTTTTTATTTTCGTTTTTCCTGCTTCAATACCTTCAGCATTAGACGTTATCAGAGTGACTTCGGGTCCCTGATGGCTAAAGTGATAAAATAATATCCAGGCACCAATAAGCACAGTAACAATCGGTACGATCCATATAGGTGACCAACTCTTAAGTTTACTGATCCTGGCCTGAGTCAGCTTCTCTTCTTTATCCGTCACCTTACGATTCCTCATTCTTCTGTAACTCAAATTTCTTATTAGCTTTATCCCAGGTTAAACGCGGATCAAATGTCATTGACGCAAACATTGTCAAAATCACCACCAAAGCAAACAATATTGCTCCTGTTGCGGGATAGACACTCATAAACTGCCCCATACGTACTAATGTTGATAAAACAGCAATAACAAAAACATCAATCATTGACCAGCGCCCAACAAATTCCACCACTTCGTAAATCAAATGCATAGTTTCCGAGTTATATCTGCCGTGACTTTTAGCGTCCCAGCATAACCAACCGATAGAGAACATTTTCAGCAAAGGCACCATAATACTGGCGATAAAAATAACCAGAGCAACCGGATAGGAGCCAGTACTCCAGAGCAAAATAATGCCTTCCAAAATGGTTGAGTTAATGTGACGGCCTAATGTCTGGGTCACCATGATCGGCAACGCATTCGCTGGAATATAAAGTATGGCTGATGTAATTAATAGCGCCATAGTCCATTGAAGGCTATAGTGACGGCGAGCATGCCCTTTTGAGTGACAACGGGAGCATTGATGTTGTTGAACAGGCAAAATAGCAGTACAACATTGGCACAATCTGATGCCCTGAACTAAACCGGGTTTACCCGCTTGCAGAGGTATACACACTTTAGGTTCAGGTTCTATATCATTCCAAATCCAATATCTGTCAAGACATTGGAACGCTCTGACCTGAAATAGGCAAAAAAGACAGTAAGGCAAAAAACTCAGGCCAACCGCAATATCGCCATAAGCCATAAGCTTTACAAAACTAACCAGCACCCCGGCTAAAAAGATCTCTGCCATACACCAGGTTTTCATCTGAAACAAAATACGTGCCAACTCAATTTTTAGCCGTCGCGCTATTTTAATGTTCTGACATAAAAGGATAATGGAAACCATGCAGAATGCAGGCACAAACTGCACAAAGACCAAGAAGAATACAGCTATGCTCGAATAATCTTCACTGAACATGACCTCTGGGATCTCTGTCAGAGTAATTTCACTGACAATACCTGCAACATTCATGCTGACGAAAGGAAACAGGCAGGCAAGAAATAACATTAATAATGAACTTACTGCATAGCCTGTCGGTTGATTACGTGGTTCTTTCCACTTTGCAGTCAGTAAAGTATCACATCGTGGGCAAACAGCCTTATTTCCTTCCTCCAAATCGGGTAAGGTCACCAGCATATCGCATTGGGAGCATAAAACCAGCTTGTCATGCTGATGGTTGTCAGAACACAAAGTGCCTCTCCTGTAACAAATCAATGCCGCTTTTTATCTTATTTAGCCCTGTAAATTGCCGCTGTATTAGCGGCAATTTGTACACTATCTGATATATATGCAGCAAATATCATCCATTTTTAATCATTTCCAGCTCCTGCCAGCGATCAAAAGCTTTTTCTAATTCTTGCTCTTTATCTGCCAGTTCCTGCAACACGTTTTGTATGATTTCGTGTGATTGATTAAAAAATTCTGGATCACTGACCTGAGTTTGTAGCTGTTCTATTTCTTGTTCCAACGTTTCCAATAATGATGGTAGTTGTTCTAACTCTCTGAGTAAATGGTAACTTATCTTATTATTTGAACGTTTCGTAGCTTCCTTAGTTTTAACTGGTTTGGCTTCCACTTTCTCTTTTTTCACGGAAGACTGACGTAAAGAGACTGTTTGTGCCCGTTGCTGCTGAGCATCAAAGTATCCCCCAACATAGTTATTGATCTCTCCATTACCTTCAAAAACCCAACATTCTGTTACTGAATTGTCAACAAACTGACGATCATGGCTTACCAAAATCACTGTACCGCTATAACCGTCCACGAGTTCTTCCAGTAACTCCAGCGTTTCAACGTCGAGATCATTGGTAGGTTCATCAAGAATAAGCAAATTACTGGGTTTCAGGAATAAACGTGCTAACAGCAGACGGTTACGTTCACCACCCGAAAGTGCCCGGACTGGTGTCATCGCCCGTTTAGGATGGAAAAGGAAATCTTGCAGATAACCCAAAACATGACGTGGACGCCCGTTTACTACCACTTCCTGTTTACCTTCGGCAAGGTTGTCCATCACCGTTTTGTCTGGATCAAGCGCTGCACGATGCTGATCAAAATAAGCAACTTCAAGTTTTGTTCCACAATGGATCCGACCACTATCTGCCGACAAATCTCCCAACATCAGCTTCAATAGTGTTGTTTTGCCACAACCATTCGGCCCGACTAAAGCAATTTTGTCACCACGTTGAATTTGAGCCGAAAAATTCTTGACTAATGACTTATCACCAATCTGGTAATTAACATTTTCCAGTTCAAACACAATCTTACCGGAGCGTGTCGCTTCCTCGACCTGCATTTTTGCCGTGCCCATAACGTTACGACGTTCAGAGCGCTCCACACGCAATGCTTTCAGTGCCCTTACCCGCCCTTCATTACGGGTACGACGTGCTTTAATTCCCTGACGGATCCAAACTTCTTCCTGAGCCAGCTTTTTATCAAATTCAGCATTCTGTAGTTCTTCAACCCGTAAAGCTTCTTCTTTGCCTTCAAGGTACTTATCATAATTTCCCGGCCATGAAATCAGTTTTCCACGATCCAAATCGACAATTCGGGTCGCCATACTGTGAATAAATGAACGGTCATGAGAAATAAAAACTAAACTGCCATTAAAATCTTTCAGGAAATTTTCCAACCATTCAATCGTATCAATATCAAGATGGTTAGTTGGTTCATCAAGGAAAAGAACTTTTGGTGAGCTGACCAAAGCCCTTCCTAAAGCGGCTTTACGTAACCAACCTCCCGACAAAGAAGATAACTTCGCTTCGGCAGGTAAAGAAAGCTGTTTTAATACATCATTAATGCGGCTGTCTAGTAACCAAAGACCGCGAATATCTAACACTTCCTGTAATTCCGCCAGCTGGTTGAGGTTTTTGTCGCTAGGATCTGTTTCTACCAGACGTGATACCTGATGAAACGCCTTAATATATTCCGCTTGCTCTTTCACTCCTTCAGCAACAAAATCAAATACTGTTCCTTCCACATCACGGGGAGGATCCTGTTGCAAACGGGCGACAATCAGATCCTGTTCATAGGTAACTTGCCCGTCATCCAGCATCTGTTCTTTCGCCAGTACACGCAATAAGGTAGATTTCCCTGCCCCATTGCAGCCAACCAGACACACTCTTTCATTTTCTTCGATATGCAGCTCAACATTATCCAATAACGGCGCATCACTGAATGATAACCAGGCACCAGATAAACTAATTAATGACATAATATTATTTTTCCTCGCCAACGTGACGCAGCAGCCAGCAGTTGTGGATCTGGCGGTTACGGGCAAAATCTTGAGATAAAGTTTTCTCTGTAATTTCTTCTGCCACCAGACCTAATTTTTCAAGTTCAGCAAAATCCATTTTAAAACCACGTTTATTGTTGGAGAACATTAAAATTCCGCCACGACGAAGCAAACGTTTCAGTCGTTCCATTAAAGTAATGTGATCACGCTGAACATCAAATGTATCTTCCATGCGTTTGGAATTGGAAAATGTCGGAGGGTCAATAAAAATCAGATCAAATTGCTCACTTGTCTGCTCAAGCCAACCCAAACAATCAGCCTGAATCAGGCGATGCTGACGACCAGTCAGGCCATTCACCTGTAAGTTTTTCTCAGCCCATTCAAGGTAAGTACGGGACATATCCACTGTAGTCGTCGAGCGCGCTCCTCCCAATCCAGCATGAACTGTTGCTGAACCGGTATAGGCAAATAAATTAAGAAAATCTTTCCCTTGACTCATTTCTCCCAATTTCCGTCGGGCAATACGGTGATCGAGAAATAGTCCTGTATCCAGATAATCTGTCAGGTTAACCCAGAATTTCGCCCCATACTCATTTACCAAAAAGAATTCTTTCTTCTCAGCGAGTTTTTCATATTGATTTTTGCCTTTCTGACGCTGACGGGTTTTCAGGATCAACTGATTAGATTGCAATCCGAGCACATTCATTGTTGCACTGATCACATCAAATAGGCGCTGACGAGCTTTATTAGCATCAACAGATTTAGGTGGTGAATATTCCTGAACAATAACTTTATCAGCATAGCGATCAACTGCTACGTTATATTCCGGCAAATCTGCATCATATAATCGATAGCAATCAATACCCTGCTGCTTAGCCCATTTACTCAGCTTCTTCTCATTTTTACGCAGGCGGTTCGCATAATCTTCGGCAATACCGCTATCCAATGATTGAGGTTTGTCTGATAATTGCTCGCTTTTCTGGATGGAAGAGTTTGTCTGGATAAAATAATTTTTCTGAACACAATCCAAAGGGCCATTTTTCGCTTTAAACTCACGTTCAGCCCGCAATTGCAGGCAACTCAACAATTCTGGTGAAGCACTGAATAGAGATAAGCGCCAGCCCGGAAACCGGTTTTTTATGATCCGGCCAAATACACTGTGTAAAGCAATCAGTGCAGGCTCACTTTCAAGACGTTCGCCGTAAGGCGGGTTACTCAATACTGTCCCCATTCCCCCTTCTGGCAATGGATTTTCCAGCTTACTCGCATCTCCCTGCTGGAACTGGATCAATTGGGAAACGCCAGCCCTTCTGGCATTTGAGCGCGCCATATCCATAACCCGACGGTCAATATCTATACCAAAAAAACGGGAAGTTGTTTCTTGCAGTCCCTTTCGGAAACGTACCTGTGCTTCAGTGATAACTTCACGCCAGATTGTTTCATTAAATTTCAGCCATGAAGTGAATCCCCAATGTTGACGGCGTAAACCAGGGGCACAATCTGCCGCTATCATTGCCGCTTCAATCAACAACGTTCCTGAACCACACATCGGATCAACCATCGGAGTGCCCGCATTCCAACCAGAACGCAAGACAATCGCTGCGGCCAAATTCTCTTTTAAAGGAGCTTGTCCGGCCAAATCACGATAACCACGGATATGTAATCCGTCTCCACTTAAATCCAGGGAGACAGTTGCCTTTTCTTGATTCAGGAAGACATTAATGCGGACATCCGGCTGTTGCTTAGCAACATCAGGACGCTGTTTTATCTTACGAACAAAACAATCAACAATGGCGTCTTTTACTTTCAGAGCACCATATTGTGTATTTCTGATTTCTTCATTTGTACCACTAAAATGGACTGAAAATGTACTATCTACTGAAAAAATCTCAGTCCAGTCAATAGATTGAACTCCAAGATACAGGTCCAGATCACTGTATACCTTGAATTCATTAAGTGGCAGCAGGATACGGGATGCCAGCCTGCTCCAGAGCAGGCTTTTATACATTACCCGTTCATCGCCTTTAAAATGAACCCCGCCTTGGGCAATCTTACAGGATTGCGCACCCAATATTTCCAGTTCGTTCTTTAACAGTTCTTCCAGTCCACGTGCCGTGCTGGCAAAGAGAGAGTTCATGCTATTATTCACCAAAAAATTTACCACCAAAAAATTGCTGCCATTATAGCTAATACCGGCAACATGTCATAAGGTTGCTCACTCTGAACAAAAATCAACCTGCTTTTTTATTGTGTTACTGAGGAGCTGTACGAAAAAATACCGGAGACTCTCGATGATCAGGTATTAGTTAAGACAGTGAAAGAGAGGGAAAATCAGTCCTTGGTTGATGCAGATCAATATTTATAAGCTATAAAGTTAATTTGTGGTCTTCCTATAATACAATAACGTTAGATTACCTTAAATCACCTTGTCATATATAGGTGCCTGGGCGGGTTCAATATAAGGCATTAAACGATCATTCATTATTTTGATCGGATCGCAAAAATTCATCACGCGATCACCGAGATCTAATTTTTGCTGCACTAATAAGCATACGCTGGCACTATCTCCAGCTTCAGCAACCATAAACAAAATTTCTGTTCCATCGTTTTGTAAACGCACCTGAACAATTTCTCCTTGTTCCGGTTTAGTAATTAAAGAAAAAACAGAAAAATACCAGCTTCTTGGCATTTGCGGTTTCATAAAGCGAAATGCAACTAATCCATTTAGCGCTAATTCAGCCCTGAGTTCTGGTGCAATATTAATGCGGCGGGAATATTCTTCGAAAGTATAATAAAGTGCTGCATCATCGACAGAAAAACAGCTTTCTTTCATCGTGGTTGCATAAGTAGTTAACATTTTGGCAGGAAAGCGGGAACGAAAAACCATACCATTAGCAAGATCGAGCATGACACGATTATGCTCGGCATCAAAATACCAGTGCCACTGATCATCAGGTCTAATTCTCATTGGTTACCTTTTTATGCTCAAAATAGTTTACTTGTTTAAAAATAAACACCACCATCATGGAAATTCAAAAGAATTGATAAAAGATTAGTCTGTCAGACAAAATATAGACGAATTGGGGGCAGAAATAAACCCCCAACATAAAACCTTCAACACAAGATTACAGCGAATACTCAGATATAATTGACAATATCTTTGATTAATTTTGGCCCTTTATAAATAAAACCAGAGAATATCTGAATCAATGAAGCTCCTGCTTCCATTTTTTCTCTGGCAGAAACCAGGGAGTCAATTCCACCAACACCAATAATTGGTATTTCACCTTTTAATTCCTGAGAAAGACGTCGAATAATCTCTGTGCTACGCAGTTGTACAGGGCGGCCACTCAAACCACCCGCCTGCTGATAGTGACTCAATCCTGCAATAATCTTTCTATCTAATGTGGTATTAGTCGCAATAACACCATCGATGTCATGGCGCATTAAACTATCTGCGATTTTTACTAATTCTTCTTCTGTCAGGTCTGGCGAAATTTTCACAGCAACAGGAACGTACTTTTGATATTTTTGTTGTAGTTCACTTTGTTTATTTTTAATCGCAGATAAGAGATCATCCAGTGCTTCACCATACTGTAATGTTCTCAGACCCGGTGTATTAGGTGAAGAGATATTAATCGTAATATAACCTGCATGAGGATAAACTTTATCCATACAAATTAAATAATCATCTTTACCATTTTCTACTGGTGTATCTTTATTTTTACCAATATTAATTCCGATAATTCCGTCATATTTTGCTCTTTTGACATTCTCGACCAGATTATCAACGCCAAGATTATTAAAACCCATCCGATTAATAATGCCTTCCGCTTCAACAACGCGGAATAACCTCGGCTTATCATTCCCGGCTTGTGGGCGTGGCGTTACTGTACCAATTTCAACAAAACCAAATCCCATTGCACCAAATGCATCAATGCAATCACCATTCTTATCAAGACCAGCGGCTAAACCAAGAGGATTTTTAAATGACAATCCCATACAAGTGACGGGTTTAGTAGCAACTGATTGGCGGATGAGGAATTCGAAAGGAGTATCGGTAACAAGTTTAAGCTGGCGGAAAGTAAGTTCATGTGCTTGTTCCGGATCAAGCTGGAACAATGCCTTTTTTAGAAGAGAATAATACATGTAATCTCCTGCAAGCATAATGACAGGTCATGGTGACAGTGAAATAAGCGCGGAGCATCTTAAAGAGATCCTGCCAAAATGTAAACGTAGCGAAGAAGATATTTTTCAGTGTATTTCTGTAATAACAAATTGCTATGTTAGCAAGTTATCGACAGAAGAAGATCTGAACAGCAAAATATCCTCCGGCTATTGCCGGAGGCAAATATGATAACTCAGCTTTCAAGAGCCCTGGTGATTTTTTCAAACAGATCACCAGATAAGTTTTCCAGTTCTTTCAGCTCTTCTAAAGTAGCACGCATCAGCGCCTGACGTTTTTCATCGTAACGTTTCAGACGAATCAATGGTTCAATCAAACGTGATGCCACTTGTGGATTCCGGCTGTTCAGGTCAGTCAATACTTCTTTCAGGAACTGATAACCACGCCCATCTTCAGCATGGAATGCTACTGCGTTATTGGCAAAGAAAGTTCTCAGCAACGAATAAACCCGGTTTGGATTACTCAGACTGAAAGAACGATGCTTCATCAGGCTACGAACTTTATCAAGTACATCAAACGCCGGGCTAGTGGCCTGAAGAATAAACCATTTATCCATAACCAAACCATCTTGATGCCAACGTTGATCAAATTCATCCATCAGCTGATAACTACAAGGCAATTCTGCCGCCATCGCCGCAGATAACGCAGCAATAGTATCCGTCATATTATCAGCCTGATAATATTGGGCTGCAATTAATTTATCTGCCAGTCCCTTATCTTCAATAAAGGCTAAATAATGCAGACAAATATTGCGTAATGCACGTTTCGCAATATTCTGATGATCCACACGATATGTTCCTGTGTGAATATTATGATAAACAGCAGCGAACTCATCCGCCATTTCATTAGCCAGACTACGCGTGATAGCATAAAGCACTTCATGGATAACCTGTGGATCAATCACCGTGAACAACTCTGCCATTTCATTTTCAGACGGCAGTGTCAGGATCAGGGCGGCCAAAGCAGGATCGATATCCTTATCCCACAATACCGCACGAAATGCATCAATCACATGTATTGGCAGCTCTATTAACTGAGATTGCTGATAGCGGGCAACATTCAGTTTTACGTAATTAGCCAACAGCGCTTGTGCGGCATCCCAACGGGAAAACTCATTACGAGCATGCTTCATTAAGAACGCCAATTGGGTATCACTATATGGATAATCCAGTTTCACTGGTGCCGAGAATTCACGTAATAAAGAAGGAATCGGCTGTGACGGAACATCATCAAATACAAATGATTGTTCTGCATTGATAACATTCAGGACATGGTGAACCAACTGACCATCACGACACAGTGGGATTACCCGGCCATTCTCATCATACAACTCAATATCCAGTGGAATATGTAGTGGCAGTTTCTCTTTCTGATCGGCAGTTGGTGGTGTCATCTGACTGACATGCAGAGTATATTGCTGTTTTTCTGCATTGTATTCATCGCGGACAGTCACTACCGGAGTACCGGATTGGCTGTACCAACGACGGAATAATGTCAAATCAACGTTTGAAGCATCTTCCATCGCCTGAACAAAATCATCACAGGTTGCTGCGCTACCATCATGACGATGAATATAAAGCTGCATTCCCGCCTGAAATTGTTCCTCACCCAACAATGTATGGATCATTCGGATTACTTCCGAACCTTTCTCATAGACTGTCAGCGTATAGAAATTATTCATCTCCATCACTTGATCAGGGCGGATAGGATGCGCCATTGGGCTGGCATCTTCAGCAAACTGCGCTGCGCGCATAACACGCACATTATTAATACGGTTAACAGAGCGTGAACCTAAATCAGAACTGAATTCCTGATCACGGAATACCGTCAACCCTTCTTTCAGACTCAACTGGAACCAGTCACGGCAAGTGATCTTATTTCCCGTCCAGTTATGGAAATATTCATGACCAATCACGGCTTCAATGCCGAGATAATCTTTGTCTGTTGCCGTTTCAGTTTTAGCTAATACATATTTGGAGTTAAAGATATTCAGCCCTTTATTCTCCATCGCCCCCATATTGAAGAAATCAACAGCGACGATCATGTAAATATCAAGGTCATACTCCAACCCAAAGCGAGTCTCATCCCACTTCATGGAGTTTTTCAGTGATGTCATTGCCCAATCGGCACGATCCAAATTACCCCGGTCTACAAACAGCTCCAGAGCAACTTCACGACCACTACGGGTAATAAAAGTATCATGCAAGACATCAAAATCCCCCGCCACCAACGCGAACAGATAAGAAGGTTTCGGGAATGGGTCCTGCCATTTCACCCAATGGCGCCCATCATCAAGCTCTCCCCGCTCAACACGGTTACCATTAGACAATAAGAAAGGATATTTAGACTTATCTGCGGTAATACGGGTCGTAAAACGAGCCAGTACATCCGGTCTGTCCAGATAATAAGTAATGTTACGAAAACCTTCCGATTCACACTGCGTACACAGAGCATCCCCTGACACATACAGCCCTTCAAGTGCAGTGTTAGCAGATGGATGGTTTTCATTAACAATCTTCAGAATAAACTGCGCGGGTAATTGTTCTATGATTAATTTATCATCCTGCTCCTGATAATGTTCCCACGCTGTATTATTAATATGAATACTCTTCAGTGTGAGATTTTCCCCATCCAAAATGAGTGGTGTAATGTCATTAATCAGACGTTTTACCTGGCTGGTTGCCGTTACAGTTGTTTTATCTGCATCCAGAACAAAATCGAGATCAATATCTGTAATAGTGTAATCTGGCGCTTTATAATCCAGACGATGTTTAACAAGCCGCTGTTGTGTCATAAGAAACCTTTTTCATTACTTGATTGAGAAGCTAACGCTGCCACAGAGATCCCACCCTTTCAATCTTGAAATCTCTTTTTTTCGAATGTTAATCATTTATTAAATAAAGGTATAAATGATGTAACCAGAATATTGGTGCTTTTGTGCTAATTATCATCTCATATTGTATTTAACATGATATCATCTATAAATTGATCAACCTTAATCTCTATTGTCCGGAAAAATATATGTGATTATGTGGCTTTAATAACAAAATAATCGCGGTATACTCTTCCGACTTTATCGATTTAGCAGACACAAATGCTCCGCGAGGATGCTTGACGCGCCATGACTTTAGACGCTACCCCGATTATCAAATCACTGCTTGACACTGATGCTTATAAATTTCATATGCAGCAAGCAGTGTACCACCATTACAACGATATTCCTGTTGTTGCAGAATTTCGTTGTCGTGGTGATGAGCTACTCGGTGAATATGCCGAGGAATTACGTCATCAAATTAATATGATGGCTGATTTAGCCCTGACAGAACGCGAAGCTGAATATCTTTCCAGTTTACCGTTCTTTAAACAAGATTATCTGGACTGGTTCAAAACTTTTCGTTTTAACTCAGAACAGGTCGACGTTTCTGTTACTGATAAGGGACAGTTAGCTATCAGAATTTCAGGTTTATGGCGTGACGTTATTCTATGGGAAGTCCCACTGCTTGCCTTAATTAGTGAACTGGTTCACCGTCACCGTTCTCCTGAAATAAAACCAGAAGTGGCTGTCAGTCAGCTCAGAAAATTAATCGAGCTGTTCCATCAAGACGCTACAGCAGAAAATATCGATTTGTCCGGTTTCAAATTGATGGATTTCGGCACTCGTCGCCGTTTTTCATATGAAGTGCAGTATGCCATCGTCAAGGAGCTGAAAGAGAGCTTCCCTTATCTGATTGGCACCAGTAACTACCAACTGGCACAACAGCTGGATCTGGCACCTCTCGGCACACAAGCTCATGAGTGGTTTCAAGCACATCAACAAATCAGCCCTGAACTTGCCAACAGCCAGCGGGCAGCATTACAGACTTGGTTGAATGAATATCCAGAGCAGTTAGGCATTGCCCTGACCGATTGCATTACGATGGATGCATTCCTGCGGGATTTTGATAAATCCCTCGCTACTGCTTATATCGGCCTGCGCCATGACTCCGGTGACCCAATCGAATGGGGTGAAAAAGCGATTGCACACTATCAATCTCTGGGTATCGATCCACTGACCAAAACGTTGGTCTTTTCGGACAGTCTGGATCTGCAAAAATCACTGGCTCTCTATCAACATTTTTACAAGCGAATCAATGTCATGTTTGGCATTGGCACACGGTTGACCTGTAATATTCCGGGCATAAAACCGCTGAATATTGTGATTAAACTTGTTGAATGCAATGGTAAACCAGTGGCTAAGCTATCTGACAGCCCCGGCAAAACCATTTGTGAAGATGTTGAATTTGTCAACAGATTACGCAGAGCGTTTGATATACCGGAAATGAAAAAAGCCGTGTAGTTTCCGGTATGGTTTCTACTGATTGTTTCCGGTATAACCTGACACATTCCGGTTATGCCGGGAAGAAAAATAACTTTTCTCTTTATTTCCCCGTTAATCCCCTTAATTTCTGCTTGTTTCCTGTGAGATGACAAGTAAGATAAGGAGCCATAGTGTCGTTTGACACTATTTACAATAAATCTAATTAACTATTTCACTATTATATATAAAGAAGAGAGAAATTTATGAGCGTAGCGCCTGTAGTCGATGTACTGCAAGGCCGTGTTCCGGTTGGCAACGAAGTCACCGTCCGCGGCTGGGTACGTACAAGGAGAGATTCTAAAGCTGGTATCTCATTCCTGGCCGTCCATGACGGTTCCTGCTTTAATCCATTACAGGCCGTCGTTAATAATAATTTACCTAATTACCAGGATGAAGTTCTGAATCTGACTACTGGCTGCTCTGTGGAAGTGACTGGCACAGTAGTAGAATCACAAGGTAAAGGCCAGAGTTTCGAACTGCAAGCAACCAAAATAGTTGTTGTTGGTATGGTGGAAGATCCTGATACATATCCAATGGCGGCGAAACGCCACAGCATTGAATATCTGCGTGAAGTGGCCCACCTCCGCCCACGTACCAACCTGATTGGCGCAGTTGCTCGTGTTCGTCACACTCTGGCACAAGCTCTGCATCGTTTCTATCATGAGAAAGGTTTCTTTTGGGTATCTTCTCCCTTGATCACTGCTTCAGATACCGAAGGTGCGGGTGAAATGTTCCGCGTTTCCACTTTGGATCTGCAAAACCTGCCACTGACGGATAAAGGTGACGTTGATTTCAGTAAAGATTTCTTTGGACGTGAAGCCTTCCTGACAGTATCTGGTCAGCTGAACGGTGAAGCCTATGCCTGTGCATTGAGTAAAGTCTACACCTTCGGGCCGACTTTCCGTGCTGAAAACTCCAATACCAGCCGCCATCTGGCTGAGTTCTGGATGCTTGAGCCAGAAGTCGCTTTTGCCGATCTGAACGATATCGCCAAACTTGCTGAAGAAATGCTGAAATATGTCTTCAAGGCAGCGTTGGCAGAACGTGCTGATGATCTGGCGTTCTTTGCAGAACGTGTTGACAGCGAAGTCATTACCCGACTGGAAAAATTTGTTGACTCAGACTTTGTTCAGTTGGATTACACTGATGCCATTGAAATTCTGGAAAACTGTGGTCATCAATTCGAAAACCCTGTTTACTGGGGTGTTGATTTGGCATCTGAACATGAACGCTATCTGGCAGAGAAGCACTTTGGTGCGCCAGTTATCATGAAAAACTATCCGAAAGACATCAAAGCCTTTTACATGCGCATGAATGAAGATGGCAAAACTGTTGCTGCAATGGATGTTCTGGCGCCGGGCATTGGTGAAATTATTGGTGGTTCCCAACGTGAAGAGCGTCTGGACATGCTGGATAAACGCATGGAAGAAATGGAACTGAATAAAGAAGATTACTGGTGGTATCGTGATCTGCGCCGTTATGGCACCGTTCCTCATTCTGGTTTCGGTCTGGGATTTGAACGTCTGGTGGCTTATGTTACTGGTGTATCAAATGTACGCGATGTTATCCCATTCCCACGGACACCAAGAAACGCAAGTTTCTAATGAATCAGATTAATAAATGAGCAAAATTTAATCCTAAGAAAAGCCAGCATTTGCTGGCTTTTTTCACTCTATGGCGTAAACAGCGCAAAAAAAGTTCCTTGACATTTACAATTTGAAATATCTATTTTCATTTTGTTACTAATTTTGTGCTTTTGTAGCATTTTGAAGGTGGATAAAACCTATAACCAATGGAACACTGAGCGCAGATTAATAAGACACTTGATACCCATAAATAGTTCCAAAAACTTTATTGTTCTGTTTCTGGCAGTAACAGATGTCTGAATAACACCAATGAGGGTAATAATAATGAAGCGCAATATTCTTGCAGTGGTAATTCCAACTTTGCTGGTTGCTGGTACAGCAAACGCAGCCGAAATTTTCAACAAAGACGGTAACAAACTGGATCTGTACGGTAAAGTAGATGTGCGTCATCAGTTATCTGATAAAAGAAGCGGTGAAGATGGTGATGCTTCTTACGCTCGTATCGGCATCAAAGGCGAAACTCAGATCACTGATCAACTGACTGGTTTCGGTCGTTGGGAATACAACCTGAAAGCTCACACTGAAGAAGGTAATCAAGAAACTGCTACTCGTCTGGCTTTCGCTGGTTTGAAATTCGCTAACTACGGTTCACTGGATTACGGTCGTAACTATGGCGTAAACTACGACATTAACGCATGGACTGACGTACTGCCAGTTTTTGGTGGTGACTCCATGGCTAAGACTGATAACTATATGACTGGCCGTGCTACTAGCCTGCTGACCTACCGTAACACTGACTTCTTTGGTCTGGTTGATGGTCTGAACTTTGCTCTGCAATATCAGGGTCAAAACAGCACTCGTACTAAAAACAAACGCAATGATGATAAAGCAAACGGTGATGGTTACGGTCTAGCTGTTACTTATAACATAGTTGACGGTCTCACTGTTGGTAGTTCTTACGCTAACTCTACTCGCGCAAATAACCAATGGAATACTGGCTATGCTCACGGCAAACGTGCTGAAGCATGGAACATTGGTGCTAAATACGATGCTAACAATGTATATCTGGCAGCAATGTACGGCGAAACCCGTAATATGACCTCTGGTTCAGCAAAAATTGGTGGCGTAGCATACAAAGGTACTGCTAATAAGACTCAAAATGTCGAATTGGTTGCACAATATCTGTTCAGCGACTTCGGTTTGAAACCATCTCTGGCTTATGTCCAATCTAAAGGTAAAGAGCTGGGTGAAGACAAAAAACATTACAACGCAGACTTGATTAAATACGTTTCTGTAGGTACTTACTACTACTTTAACAAAAACCTGTCTACTTATGTTGATTACAAAATCAACCTGCTGGACAAAAACAAAGGTGGCAATGCAAACGCTCGCAACGTATTCGGTGTTGGCCTGACTTATCAGTTCTAATCACTTGCTGATAAACTGTTTAGCGAAAAGTCAAACATATTTATCTCAGAAAAGCAGCGCTCCGGCGCTGCTTTTTGTATTTTATTCCACTGTTTTTATTAACGATTTTCTTCACTCCGTAAACTACTTCACAAGATTTTATTCTTTTTACTACAAGTGGTTGGCAAATGAGTTCCTTAAGGTTACCCTGAGCAACGTATAAGTTATTTTGGGCTTAACTCTCCAAATTTTGGAATTGAAAAAATGTTTGAGAAAATCACAGCAGCGCCTGCCGACCCCATTCTTGGTTTAGCGGATAGTTTTAAAGCAGATCCCCGCGAAAATAAAATCAACCTGGGTATTGGTGTCTACAAAGATGAAACCGGTAAAACCCCTGTTCTGACCACCGTTAAAAAAGCAGAAAAATTCCTGCTGGAAAATGAAACCACTAAAAATTATCTGGCAATTAGCGGATTACCGGAATTTGGTCGTGTAACTCAAGAACTGCTCTTCGGCAACACCAGCGCCATCGTTACTGAAAATCGCGCCCGTACTGTACAAAGCCCAGGCGGAACAGGTGCACTGCGTATTGCCGCTGATTTTATTGCTAAACAAACCAATGCCAAACGTGTTTGGATCAGCAACCCGACCTGGCCAAACCATAAAGGTGTTTTCGCCAGCGCAGGTTTAGAGATCCGCGAATACAACTATTACGATGCAAAAAAACACACACTGGATTTCGAAGGTATGCTGGCAAGTCTGTCTGAAGCACAGGCAGGTGATGTTGTTCTGTTGCATGGCTGCTGCCATAACCCAACCGGTATTGATCCAACTGCTGAACAGTGGCAGAAACTGGCAGATTTATCTGCGGCAAATGGCTGGTTGCCTGTATTCGATTTCGCTTATCAGGGCTTTGCCAAAGGTCTGGATGAAGACGCTGAAGGTCTGCGCATTTTTGCCAAAAATCACCATGAACTGCTCGTTGCCAGCTCTTACTCCAAAAACTTCGGCCTGTACAATGAGCGTGTAGGTGCTTGCACCATCGTTGCAGCAGATAGTGACACCGCAGAAAAAGCATTCAGTCAGGCGAAATCTATTGTTCGTACCAACTACTCTAACCCACCAGCGCATGGTGCATCTGTAGTAACAACCATTCTATCCAACGAAGAACTGAAAGCAGAATGGGTTCAGGAATTGGCAACAATGCGCGAACGTATTCAGCGTATGCGCCAGTTGTTTGTAAACACTTTGCAGGAAAAAGGGGCAAAACAAGATTTCAGTTTCATCATTGCTCAAAATGGTATGTTCTCATTTAGTGGTCTGACTAAAGAACAAGTTGAGCGCCTGCGTGAAGAATACGCCGTTTATGCGGTCAGCTCTGGTCGTATTAACGTAGCAGGCTTAACACTGGAGAACATGGTTCCTCTGTGTGAAGCTATCGTTGCTGTACTTTAACTTTCATGGTATATAAAGCATCCTGATAATAAAGCCGCTTGTTTAGCGGCTTTATTATTTTTTACCTCAAGATCCTCTGAGTCTGAAAGGTTATCGCTCAGCTTTACAAAAAAGGGTTGTTTTTTCGCTCATGGCCCAATGTTGACATTGGCCCATGTCCGGGAATGAATTGATAATCATCTCCCAAAGGTAACACTTTTTCTTTGATAGATTGGATCAACTCATCATAATTTCCGCCCGGAAAATCCGTGCGCCCGATACTGCCTTTAAACAGTACATCCCCCATTGAGATTAATTTCTCAGTATGGTTGGCAAAGATGATATGTCCTGGTGTGTGCCCCGGACAATGCAAAACAGAGAGCTGGATATTGCCAATTTGTAATGTATCTCCTTCATCCAGCCAACGTTCAGGGGTAAAGGATGGGCATTCTTTGACACCAAACATCTGACACTGAACCTCTAATGCTTCTATCCAATAAGCGTCGTCTTTATGCGGCCCATGAACCGGCACATTAAAATGAGTGGCAATATCAACAGTTGCACCAACATGATCAAAGTGACCATGTGTCAGTAAAATTTGGGTTAACTTTAACCCCCGACGTTCTATTTCAGATATCAGTTTTTCAGCTTCACCACCGGGATCAACAATTGCAGCCTCCAGAGTTTCCTCGCACCAGATCAACGTACAATTCTGCATCGCAGCGGTGACAGGCATAATGTGGTATTTCATTGTATTGCTTAACTCCACAATCAGGACAAATTATTAATATACCTAATAAATTTTCAAGCTGTAGCATAACGGACAGTAAAGCAACTTGAAAAATGAAAGAATATAATAAGATTACCACGTCCTGACCGGGCCTGTATCAATATGAATAAAATTACTTTTTGGATAGAACCCTACACCACCTGCTCTCATCTTCAATGCCGCCTTACAAATATGTGTCAGCTCCACCCCATTGATATGAAAATCCATTGCCTGACCACGGGTATGATAACTATGTTTTGCCACGCCAGAGCTTTTATGGCGCAACATATTATTAGTTTTTAATGAACGATAGCCCGATATCAACTGAACAGATTTATTTATTCCCATCATCATTTGTAATAAGTAAATCTGGTCAAATAACTTCGGATCAATTGTTTTGATTTCATTTTGGCGATAATCACGGAATAAATAATTAAGGCGGGTAAGTTCGGACTTATTATAATGACGACCGTCAAAAAATTCGGCTTTAATGGTTTCTCCGGTATGGAGATTATCTATACGCAGGTTTCTGGGGCGTGGAGTTGTCAATGTAGCTAATGCATGTTGAGGTAAAAAACCTAACCCCAATGCAACCATACTTACGCCGAGCCACTTACGGCGGTTATGATCAATATTATTCATGTATTATGCCCTGCTATTCTATGATTTATCCCCTATTGTGTCTTTCAAGATATAACTTTATTCTTTACTGACTGTACCTTGAAATCTATAGAGGTATATGGATAATTTCAAAAATATATTAACAATTATATTTAATAAATTAACAATACAGCAACAGACAAAAAGTAGTTTCTATTATTTTTGTATATTACTGTAAGTTTACCAGTTAATATTTGTGATCTGCTTTACATATCACGATTTATATTAAACGAAATTTAAATATTTATGTTGAATTAATGAAAAATATCATTTGATCGGATCAAGATAATTACGTTATAAATAAAAGAAAAACAATCGGAAAGGATATAAAATGAGTGGCAGAAAAAATAGCAGTGAGGATATAAATTCCTTGCCCTCACTGCTTAGATGCGATTATTAATTTTTTCATTCATGATTTAATAAAAACTATGGTGACAAAGTATCGCTTTTGATTGCCAAAATTTGGGACACCAGTTCAGATTTTTTTCTGGCATTATTATCATATTTATAAATATCTGCCCGATATTGAGGCTTTCCTTTTTCATCGACCCACGCTGTCTGATAATAAAGGAATACTGGGATTTTTTTCGGTATATTCACATACCTTGTTGTCCACGTTTTTAAAGAATTACTCACACGACTTTTATCCCAACCCGCATCTCCCAATAGCATATTGGCCAATTCAGGTGCTTTGTTAACACGCACACAACCTGAACTAACCGCTCTCATTTCTCGATTGAATAGAGCCTGATTTGGCGTATCATGCAAATATATCGCTTCTGAATTTGGCATATTAAATTTAAACCGCCCTAATGAGTTAGTTGGGCCTGGAGCTTGCCGTATCCGATAAGGGAAATTGCCGGGTGTTATCACTCGCCAATTAATTGATGATGGATTGATAACTGTAGCATCACTATGCCAACTGGAAAAAACAGTATAACCACGGCTACGAAAATAATTAGGATCACGCATAGCTCTTGGCGCTATATCTTTGCGGGTCATACTGACAGGAACAGTCCAGGGAGGGTTGATTACCACATTATTCATCTCACTGCTCATAATCGGTGTCTTTCGGCTTGGACGTCCAACAACGACTTTAGAAGTTAAGACTTTCTCACCATCCAGATAATAAAATAACGAGTAATTCGGAATATTCACCAAAATCGCGGTGGGAAGATTGTCAGGAATGATACGTAACCGCTGCATATTCAAGGCCATAATTCTGGCACGGGTTTGTGGCGTAGTATTTAACCATACTCTTGTAGATTGCCCAATAACACCATCAGCGGATAATCCATGTAAAGATTGAAAACGTTTTACAGCAGCAACTAACTCTTTATTGTAGACCTTATTTTCGGGCCTGACTGCCGATGATTCCAAAGTACCAGCTCGAATCAATATATTTCTTAATGCGATAATACTTTTACTACTTTGTCCCGGTCTTAACGTTTCTTTCATCGAAAATTCAGACCATGGCTGTTTATCCGATAATTGTTTTAGCATCTCACTGCGCATATTTTCATACATAGAATGATTAGGAGACAATCCCGAAATATAATCACTAAGGCTATTACTAGAAATATGCTTTTGCCACTTCTCAATTGAATCAGAAGAAGGTAAATCAATTTTATAAGGTGTTTTGCCATATAACCATAAATCTCCTTTATTATGAATATTATTAATGAAATGAAGATAACCTAGCATAGCATCAGATAGAATAATATCTCGTCCCATATCACTTAATTCAGGAGAATTAAGTTGCACAAGCCATTGCCCAAATTGGGGCTGAAATCCAGCTAACGATAAATCAAATAATTGCCGTTCAAAATACTGTATAGCATTTTTATCCCTCCATAACGGCTTCATGTTATTTACCGAATATAATCTGGCTAATTGTTCAGAGAAAACAAAAGTTATTTTTCTCGGCAATAAGTTCTGTAATTGTTTCTTACTTTCTTCAAGAGAACTTGTTGAAAATACAGAAGCTATCTGAGTAGAGGTTATGTTGATATCTGCTTTTTTTTGTTTCCCTGAAAATTGCTGGACATCATTTGCTATCAATCCATTTTGTTGACTTGCAAAGGTTCCTTCTGATACCACTAATATGCTATAAATAAAATAAAATTTCAGTAATCTTACCGTGTTGTTTGCCATAAGAGTTCACCTCGATTTTTATGTATACCCCTCTTTTTCATAGAGACAACTTTGTCGGCTGCATTCATCAGCCTTAGCACTGTACATGAGATTTACTGGGTATATCTGGCTATCCAATGACTTATTCTAATTATCGGCAGAGCTATTTTATCAAAAGAAAATAATAGTAATTATATACATAATTACTTATTAAGACAGGAAGCTTTTCAATTATATCCAATTACATGAGTCAAAAGAAAATTTTTACTATAATAAGTCAGATTATGTTAATCCTAAAAAAGAAAAGGCACTTGAAATGCCTTTAATAAGAAATAAATATAATAAACTTTCATATTAATATTCTGAGTTAATCACCACCTCTTCTCCAAATTTTCCTGCTTTAGGTAAAGGCTGATAAGAAGAATTGGATGCTCTCAGAATACGAATACCACGAATATTCAATTCACGGACAGCAGCAATATCGGCATCTGCATCCCCATAATAAATTTTCAGTTTATGATCTCTCATCCAGCTAATTTTATTATTCTTACCAGGATCATCAATATCAAACCCGACGGCCATTAGCGGCTGATTTTGCAAACTTTTTTCAATTTGCTCTACGGAGACCCAATGCACTGCCTGACGTTGAGAAAGTTCTACCGCCGTGCCCCCTGAACTGATTTGTTCTGGCATTTGTATTTTTGCCTGAGCTGTACCGTTTAAACCAACAGCAAGCGCAATTACACTAAATGCCAACATCACCTTGCGCATCATTTTTCCTTCTTATTACCTTGGATGCCTGATAGCATGGAATGATAAGCACTCTTATTTCAATAAAATGAAACTTCATGCACATATTTCAAAACGTTATTATTATCTTTATAAATTAAAAAGCCGTCATTTAATTGAATGACGGCTTTAACTTATTAATTTAGAATAAATTATCTTCAGAATATCGCTTGAGCTTGCTCTTGCCGCTGTTCAATAGCAGGTACTTCCTGCCCAAAACCTCGTAATCCAACAACATGCACATGTTCCTGGTTATTGAAAATTTTACGCACCAGTTTATAAGTTGTTCCTTTCTCTGGGCTGATATTTTCTGGCGCTGCGATAATTAACTGCATGTGCAGGCGTTCACATAATTCAAACAGTGTCGCAATTGATTTCGCATCCAAACGGGCCGCTTCATCAAGGAACAGCAAACGACATGGAGAGATATCTTTACCACGCAGACGACGGGATTCTTCTTCCCAACTCTGTACAACCATAACCAGAATTGACATCCCCGTACCAATCGCTTCACCTGTGGAAAGTGCCCCACTTTCCGCTTTCAGCCAACCATCCGAGCCACGGTTTACCTCGACTTCTAATTCAAGGTAATTACGATAATCCAGTAGTTCTTCACCAATCGTTTGTGGTAAACGTTGCCCCATATCGATTTGCGGATTCAAGCGCTGATAAAGTTTGGCCATTGCTTCCGAAAAAGTCAGACGCTGGCTGTTAAACAGATCCTGGTGCTGCTCCTGCTGCTCAGAAAGCACGTCCAGTAAAACAGAGTGGCTTTCACGTACATTCACATTCAGGCGCACACCACCCACCTGACCAAATGCAACAGTTTGCAACCCCTGGTTCAACATACGAATACGGTTCTGCTCACGCTGAATAGTTTTACGGATGATATTGGCTACACTTTTAGAGCTAATTGCTAATTTTTGCTCACGTGCTGTCAATTCTTCTGTTAAGCGAGCCAGTTCAATTTCCATCTGTTCAATGGCATCAACTGGATCATCGGTACGAATAATATCCTGACGAATTCTCTCACGCAGATGTTGATACACAGCGACAAAGAACTGAATCTTACGTTCAGGACGTTTCGGATCTTCAGACAATCGCAATGCATCACGCAAATGCTCATTATCCGCTACCGCAAGACGCAGCGCTCCCAACGCCTTATCTGACATTGAACGTAACGCATCGCCATCCATATAAGCCAGTTCACGACGATGGAGACGACGTTCAACTCCATTGTCTTTCACCATCCGCATCACAGCACACCAGCCAGCTTTAGAAGCAACCACCTGCTCACGCTTCAGATAATAATCACGTTCAGATTTACGCAGCTTTTTCTGGAGGTTTTCTATTTCGGCCTCACAGAATGCAATTTGTTTCTCAAGCTGGTTAATTCGGGAACGATTAGTTTGTACGGCAGTATGGAGCTGATCACGACGTTCACGGGCGCGACTTTCTGCATTGGCATCAGCCTGAACACCGATCTCTTTCATCTCTTGCTCAAGTTCCTGCAACATATCCCGTTTAGTGTCATAAGAACTTTTCAGTGAGGCCAATACCTGACTAAACTGGACACATTGCGATTGCTGCTGACGCAATTGTTCACGGGCACGGCGGCGATCAGATTCCGCATGTTCAAGACGCTGACGCAATTTGTCATTCAGGTCACTATTTTCACTGAGCATTCCCGCCGAGTCGCTGTAACTGAAATGTGCACGACGTTGCACCACTTCAGTCAGAGCAAAAGCCTGTTGTTTAGCTTTGATTTGACTGTGCTTAGCCGTCTCATAATCCTGCTGTAACTGTTCATGTTGTTGGGGATCACTTTGTAAAACGGAAACCAATGGCTCAAGTTTACTCAGCGCACTACCATGCTGTTGTAAGAAACGTGCCGCATCTTGTGCTTCACTCATTTCTTCACGCACGGTTTCTACACGGTCAATCAGTGTTTCATCCAACAAAATTGTGACTTGTGGAATCAACCGATTCAGTGCAGACAAACTCTCTTTTACCTGAGACTGTCTTTGTTGATGTTGTTGAGTCTGGATCTCAAACTGTGACCATTCTCGTTCCAGCTCTGTACGGCGCTGGTTCAGGCTACGGATTTCAACTTCCGGATCGTTATCAAACGCTACGGATAAGTGTTTACCAACAAAACGGCTGAAAGCCTGATGTGCGCGTTGGATTTTCTGTACATCAAATGAAAGCGTCGCGTAACGCTCTGCCAGACTATCACGCTCCAGGCTGAGAGCTTCCAGACGGTTTTCTCTTGCCGCCCGCCCGAAAAGTGGCATTTCAGGATAACGGGAATAGCGCCACTGGCGATCGGAAGATTTCACCAGAACTGCATTTTCCTGCTCTTCAAAATGGAATACGCTGTCATCGAATGATTGTGGATCACCCTCGATCAGATAGAGATCTTCCGGGCAATCTTCCAACGCTTCCAGATGTGGGCGTACCAGCGAGAGATCTGGTACAACAATCGCATGACGTGCAGGGCCATACAACGCAGAGAAATAAGGTGCATCGTCAATGGTAATGTCATCGTAAATCTCTGAGAGCAGAACTCCGCCAAAACGCTCCGCCAGTGCCAGCAATCGGCTATCTTCTGCACCACTCGGCTGGCTCAGGCGCTCGATCTGTTTTTCAAGTTCACGTTTCTGTGTCGCCACATCGTCACGTTCAACAGTGATTTCACGCTCTTGTTCCAGCAACTGCTGCATATATTCCGTAACATCATTGCCACTTTCGAACGTTTCACCACTCTGCTCACTAAGTTGGTTCAGCATTTCCTGCGCAGCCAGCCAAACAGGGGCACGTGATGTCAATTCTTGAATTTTCTGCCTGAGCTGCTCAAGTTCTTGGCGCATCTGCATACGGTGCTCACCGCTTTCATGCGTACTCTGGCTTAATTCTTCCAGCTGAGCTTCTAATTCATCCTGCAATGCTTGCAGATCTTCCGCCTGATATTGCTGATGATGGCGTTTACAAAATTCTTCCAGCAAGCGCTCTGCGTTTTGCTGGCTGTTCAACCGTTGTTCCAGTTCAGCCAGTTGAATACGCAATGGTTGAATACGATCAGCCAAATGACGCTGAGATGACCATTCACGCAGTACTTCGCGAGCACTTTGCCATGCTTCGCTTCGGCTGACTTCACCAACAATACTTTTCACCAGCTGGTAAGCTTGCTCGAACTGGCTATGGGCGGCATCGGCCACACTCAGCTTTTGTTCCAATGACAACAGAGCTTCTGTTGCCTGCTGTTCTTTAGCCTGATAGGTTTCTTGCCATTTTTCTGCATTTTCTATCGACAATTCAGGAAGCTGGCAAAACTCACGGGCACGTTCCAACGCTTGCAATGCCTGCTGGTATTGAATTGCGCGGGTTTGTTGTACATCTAATGCCTGCTGATAATCAGCAAGCTGGCTTTTCAATTCGTCAACTTCCTGTTCAGCCGCCTCAGACACCGCCTCATATTCCGCCTGCAATTCTTTCGCTTCTTCAACGACTTCAGTTTGCTCTTCCAGTCGATAAGTCAGCTCTTCAACATCCGACTGGTAACGGTCAATTTTCTCCTGCTGACGCATGGCTGTTTGAACCAGATTCAGATGATCACTGGCCGCCTGATAATCCATCTCCAAATCAGAAGATGCGTCACTCTGTTCAGCAAGTTCCCGCGCCATCTCAACATGACGATACTGTTCCGTCACTAGTTGACGACGGCCCCCAAACAATTCACTACGTAAAGCCAGTGCTTCATCTAAATGGATGCGGCGCTCGTTAGCATGACGCATGTAATCAGCGGAAACATACGCCGTCGCTTCAGTGATAAGATGCTTAAATAAGTCGCGGTCATATTGAGTGACACGAATTGCTTCCAGCGTAATACGGTTTTCACGCAAAGCGGCTTCCATATCCTGAAATGCTTTTCTGACACCACTATTTTCTGGCAATAAATAATCACGCAATGAACGGGTAATGGCACTGGAAATCCCGCCATACAGCGATGCTTCAATCAGACGGTAAAACTTGCTGCGATCACTGGCAGAGCGTAAACGCTTCGGGATCACGCCTAAATCAAACATCAAGGCATGGTAGTCAGCGATGGAGTTGAACTGTTTGAATTGGACGCCATCCATCTCATCAAGGCGCTCTTTCAGTTCATTTAATGGCAGAACCCGTGCCTGACGTTCGCTGATGTTTTCGGTTAATAACTGTGTCGGCTGTATTGATGCAGGGACGCCCTGGATCATAAAGGGCTTGATATCAACTTTTCGGTCTCGTCCGGCAACCTGCTGCAAACGTACACCGGCAATAATCCGCTGATGACGGGAATTAACAACATCCAGTGTAGAATAACAAACTCCTGCACGCAGTTTTCCGTGCAAGCCCTTATCACGGGAACCACTGGTTGCGCCTGCCTCCGTGGTATTACGGAAATGCAGTAGCGTCAGGTCAGGGATCAGAGCCGTGACAAATGCTGCCATCGTCGTGGATTTACCCGCACCATTACCACCCGATAACGTGGTTACCAGTTCGTCAAGATCAAACGTTCTGGCAAAAAAGCCGTTCCAGTTAACAAGTGTCAGTGAGCGAAATTTACCGCGTTCAATCATGACTGCTTATCCTCCGCACCTTCTGCTGAATGCACCGATGCTTCTTCGTGTTCATTACCTTCTCGCGATAAACTACTTTCCACCGACATCGCCTCTCCATCGCGGATCATCCGTAACTGGGCTTCACGTGGATCATCACCGCTACGTACATCTGCACCGAAACGAAATACAGCTTCGGTGATCGTAAATTTATTACTGTCATTTTGCAGGAAATAGACCATTCCCAAACGACGCAAACGGTTTAAGGAAGTACGTACTTTTTCCTGTAGTTTTTGTTTATCCAAATCAGAGCCAGTTGAACGTTGGTTAACCAATTTCATCAGTTTGTTTTCATCTGCCAGTGACAACAGCTCTTCATAAAGCTCCTGGTAAGTAAATATGCCCTGATTGGACAAGCGCTCCGGGCTGAGATAGAGATAGCACAGGATCTTACCCACCATCATGTCCAACTCAGACAAAACAGAGCGGGAAATCAGCGTATTTGAACGCGGACGTAAGTAGAAAAAACCTTCTGGTGCACGAATTAACTCGACGTTATAACGTGAGTAAAATGTTTCCAACTCTTCCTGAAAATCCATCAAAAAAGCATGATTATCAAGATTATCCATTCCAATATGCCGACCCGAACGAAGCTGGCTGTCTAATTCTGGAAAAAGTGTGTTGGATAATGCCTGAGCCAGTTTAACTGGCATAAATTGTTCAATATGTGTCGATGACATGTGCCTGCACCTTGGCTCCGTAATCATTAATCGCTAACCATTCCGCTGGCAACCCAGAGAAATCCGCTTCTGCAACGCCCAACCGTACCGCCTGATCCACCAGAATACGTGCCACATCAAAATGACGCTTGCGGGGATGTTGAGCAAGGTAGTCACGCAATACCGCACCTAAATCCAATGGAAGTTTGGCCTGTTGGTAAATTGCCAGTGCCTGTTCCACCATTTCCGCCAGTTGCTCATTGATTTCACTAAACTCTTCGTATTCCATCTCTGGTGGCAATTCACCCATGACTTCTTCATTATGCAATGTCAGCTCGTCATCACGCATATCCAGCAAACGCTCTGCATTCGCGACAGTCAGTACCCATGGGTTATCAAAATAGTGTTGGATAGATTGGCGAAGACGCTGGGCAAAAATGCGGTTTTTATCCATATCAATAGCAGTTCGAATAAATTTGTGAACATGGCGGTCGTAACCGATCCAAAGGTCAATAGCCTGCTGCCCCCAGCTAATAATACGGTCGAGTTTGTTTTGCAGATCAAAAGTAAGTTTATCCACCTGTTCAGAGCCACCATGTACCATATTGGCATCCTGGATCCGCAGTAGATTAGCCTGTAGTTTATCACCGGCCGCCTCCAGTGTGTCCTGAAGTTCTCTCAGGGTTCCAGAGGTTTCAGACAGTAGCTGCTCACAGTTGGCGATAGCTACCTGCCAATCCTGATTAAGCAACGCCGCAATATCTGCTTTTACGCTGTCTTGTTGCTCATCCATGATGCGCTGAGACATATCAATACTGTCAAATATTTCAGCTACTGAATATTTAAGTGGCGCAAACACATTGCGATGCCAATGAAATTCATCACCACCTTCTTCAGCAGCCTCAGCTGCACGATGCAGTTCATTGGCAACGATGGAAAGCTGCATGGAAAGACGCAACGTAGAGAATTCACGCTGACGAATATAATAATCACTAATGCCAATCCCTAATGGGGTCAGGCGATAGATAGCACTACCCTCAGCTAATTCACTGGTAAAACGGCTAAGCAGCTTTTGGCGTACCATATCGTTAATGGCATTGTTCGCCCTAACCGCAACAGCTTCCGCAGTTTGTTCAAAACCTTTACAAACCTCCCGGAAAGCATCAACCAGCTCTCCTTCACTCATTTCGCCATCAAGACGTTCACTATTCAATACAGCAATTGCCATCAAAAAAAGCCAACCGCTCTGGTGGCAACGAAATGGAAAAATCATTCTTTCTGGCCCAGGACACAAGTTCAGGAACAGTCTGGGAATATTCACTCATAATTCGCTCTTTAAGGTAGGCTTGCGTGCCATCACATGAATATAGCGCCCAAGGCTGATATAGGGCTCTTGTCTGCAATAACGTTGTTCAAGTTCTAGCAGCGCTGGAAAATCTGTATTTTGCAATTGGCGACTTTGCAGATAGTCGTGAAAAACCCTGACTCCTGTTTTTCCGGTTATTTCCATATTGAGTTCAACGAGCCATTGATATACCTGTTCGGGCACTAATGGATTATGTGGCGATAAAGAACGCTTACGGCGACGCTGAATATTTGGCGTTGCCAAATGAAAATTACCCAAAATGGCATTACGCATAACTAACCCATTAGCATTATAAAACATTAATGAGAGTGCACCACCGGGCGTTATTATATCTCCCAATATTTCTATCGCATCTTTTTGATCGGTGATCCATTCCAATACCGCATGGAACAGAATTAAATCAACGAACTGTTCAATATGTCGGTGAATTTCCTGTACCGGGCTTTGGATAAATTGCATCTGATGAAGAACGCCACGTTCTTCTGCATTACTTTTTGCCCGTTGGATCATTTCTTCAGAGAGGTCACATAATATTACCTGATGGCCTAATTCAGCTAATTGGCAAGCCATATTCCCTTCACCGCCCCCTGCATCCAAAATACGCAGTGGTTGTTGAGGTAAATGGTTCAGCAATTCTTTGATATCCTGCCAGACAACGGCCTGTCTGATTTTACCTTTGGTTGTGCCGTAAATATTACGCGAAAATTTGTCTGCAATATCATCGAAATTGCGATCCCGCATGAAAAACTGCCTCACTTATCAACTAAGTTTGATATATCTATTGAATATTTATGCTGTCTATTGCTATTTTTTTACTATTGTTATTTTGGCACAGTAATCAGTAAATTCACTACTTTTAGCCCTGAATCTACCTCTGTGCGGTGATAATTCAACCAAACCATAGGTCAATTGATGTTATTCCTGCTTAAAAAATACGTTGGTGCGCTATTAATGCCGCTACCTTTAATCATTCTTATCTCTTTGGCTGCTTTGCTCTTATTGTGGTTTACCCGCTGGCAAAAAACGGGGAAAGTTATTCTGTCACTGAGCTGGCTTGCGCTACTTTTATTGAGCTTACAACCCGTTGCTGACAGGTTGTTACTTCCTGTTGAAGGGAAATATATCCAACGCTACGAACCTGATACCAAACATATACCATCGGTAAAATATATTGTTGTTCTTGGTGGTGGCTTCACTTATAACCCGGAATGGGCACCCAGTGCCAATCTTATTAGTAATAGCCTGCCCAGAGTGACCGAAGGTATTCGGTTATATCGGCTTAATCCTGGCGCAAAAATGATTTTTACCGGAGGTAAAGGTGTTAACTCAATCAGCAGTGCAGAAATCTCTGCTATGGTAGCACAATCTTTGGGAGTTCCTGTAGAAGACACGATAGCATTAAAAAAACCACTGGATACAGAGGAAGAAGCGACCGAGGTTGAAAAGGTCGTTAAGCAGCAACCTTTTATCCTCGTCACTTCCGCAAATCATATGAAACGTTCTCTGAAATTTTTCGAACAACATGGTATGCACCCTATTCCCGGTCCGGCAAATCAACTGGCAGTCACAACTCCATTATATGGCTGGGAAAAATACATTCCATCGTCCTATTATTTTTCCCATACGGAGCGAGCCTGGTATGAAACACTGGGGAAAATTTGGCAGGCAATCAAGCCTTCCAGTACAGACAGAGAGAGCGAAAAATTAGAAAACTCGCGGTAGAAAACCACTAGCAATATCACTATGCTGCTGAATTTATCAATGGCGATGCGTATATCGTGAATTATGAAGATTATCACTGATGAAAATGTTTAATCCACCGCATCCGGGCGAAATTATTGCTGATTCTTTGGAAGAGTCAGGCTTAGGGCTCCGTGATTTTGCTCACGCATTGGATGTTGCTCATTCTGTTTAATAACACCCAATCCAATTAGGCGGTTCAAAGTCGCCTAATTGTGTTTCTTGTGCTCCGAATTCCGCTGGTTTTCAAAAGATCTACTATTCAAAAACCATCGCATTCAAAACTCTTTATACTCAAAGTACTGCAAAAGCTTTTCTGGCTGCATCCAGATCTTCCGGTGTATCTACACCCGCGCCCGGTGCTTGCAGTGCTTTCGCCACATGAATTTTTTCCCCGTACCAAAGTACTCGTAATTGTTCGAGCATTTCGATATTTTCCAGTGGACTCGGCACCCATTGTACGTAGCGACGAATAAATCCGGCTCTGTAGGCATAGATCCCGATATGGCGCAGGAAATTATCCCCGATAGTCTCTTTGGAGTGCACAAAACGATCACGTTCCCACGGGATCGTGGCACGTGAAAAATAGAGCGCATAACCTTGCGCATCCATGACGACTTTTACCACATTGGGATTGAATGCTTCTTCTGTATCCTGGATTTGTACAGCAAGTGTTGCCATACCAGCATCACTCCCTGCCAGATTATCAGCAACCTGTTTGATGATTTGTTCGGGAATAAGTGGTTCATCACCCTGAACATTCACGATAATTTCATCATCGGCAAATTGGTATTTGTCGATGACCTCCGCCAAACGTTCTGTACCTGAATGATGATTTTCACTTGTCATGCAGACTTCACCACCTTCAGCGGCAACTGCATCAAAAACAGCCTGATTATCTGTGGCTACAATTACGCGATGGGCACCAGAACGGATGACTCGTTCCATGACCCGCACAATCATCGGTTTTCCATGGATATCGGCCAATGGCTTTCCGGGTAAGCGAGATGAAGCAAAACGCGCGGGAATAATGACAGTAAACATTAATTATCTTTTTTCCTCTGTTGGCAGAACACGTGCTTCATGTTCCAGCAGCACAGGAATACCATCACGGAAAGGAAAAGCGAGGCGGTCAATTTTGCAAATCAGTTCAAAATTTTCTTTATCGTAACTGAGCTTACCGTGACATACTGGGCAAGCAATGATTTCGAGTAAACGGTGATCCATACATCCCCCAAATGACGGGCTTGAAGTTTAATGCGGCTCAGAATACCACAAGCGATGCCTCACCGTTAACTCTGTTGTTCTATTCAGGGATCAAGGCACAAATATCGCCTAACATTTTTTGCCCTTGCTCCTCCGGCAAATAGGCAGAAACCGGTAAATACCACCAATTAGGCTGTGCAAACTGAGAACATTTGACGGCATCTTTTTCTGTCATTAACAGATTCTGTTCATTATTGGCTAAAGCCAATAATTGTGCTTTCTCATAGAATTGATGATCAGCAAACGCATGAGTTGCTTGCAGATTTACACCCAGTTGCTGCAATGTAGCAAAAAAACGCGGTGGATGACCAATTCCTGCCATCGCCACACCATTGGGAATATCACTGACTTTTCGGGATTCTCCCGTCAGCAGATTGACTACAACTTCACCTTTTAATGTCATGGGCAGCTCACCTGTTTCTGGTGTTCCTCCATTAACAATAATGGTATTGACGGTATTTAAGCGGCCTGAAAGTTCCCGCATCGGCCCTGCCGGCAGCCAGCAACCATTACCAAAACGGCGAATTCCATCAATAACAACGAGTTCATAATCACGCTGCAAAGCATAATGCTGGAGGCCATCGTCAGTGATAACAATATCAACGGGGAAATGCGCCAATAATTCTTTGACAGCATCGGCGCGTTTTGGAGCAACGGCCACTGGCACACCAGTACGACGCTGAATTAAAACCGGCTCATCCCCCGCTTGTGCGGTAGTCACTTCATCCGTTACCAGTAATGGGTAATGCCCAGATTTTCCGCCATAACCACGAGAGACAACACCAACCCGGTAACCTTTCTGTTGTAACTGCTCAACTAACCAAATAACCACAGGTGTCTTACCATTGCCTCCGGCGGTTAAGTTACCTACCACAACAACAGGAACAGAGGCTTTCCAGGAACGAAACAATCCAGTTTTGTAGCCTAACTTGCGCAAACCGCTTATCAGCCCATAAAGGGCTGATAGTGGCAATAATAGGATGTAAAGCCATGAACGGCTGGACCAGATGCGTTCAATCATTGACCAAATTGCATCCGATGTAATTGAGCATATGCACTTTCTTTCTCCAACAGAGTTGTATGGCTGCCTCTTTCGATAATGTTACCATCTTCAATGACAATAATTTCATCAGCATTTTCAATAGTAGAAAGACGGTGAGCAATTACCAGGGACGTTCTGTTTTTCTGCAATTCATCCAATGCTGCCTGAATGGCACGCTCAGATTCCGTATCCAGTGCTGAAGTGGCTTCGTCCAGAATCAAAATCGGAGAATCACGCAGTAAAGCACGGGCGATAGCAATACGTTGACGCTGCCCACCAGAAAGTAAGACTCCATTTTCACCAATCATGGTATCAAGACCATTATCCAATTTTTTGATAAAGTCCATTGCGTAAGCCATCTCTGCCGCACGTTCAATTTCTGCACGGCTGAACTGACCTTCACTGGCATAAGCAATGTTGTTAGCTACGGTATCATTGAACAAATGAACATTTTGTGATACTAACGCTATCTGGTTACGTAAAGAAGACAGTGTGTACTCACGCAGATCATGACCATCAAGCAAGATACTGCCTTCACTGACGTCATAAAAACGGGTAAGAAGATTAGCAATCGTTGATTTTCCTGAGCCAGAGCGCCCAACCAAAGCAATGGTTTTACCTGCCGGGATTGTCATGGAAATATTTTTCAGAGCAGGATGATCTTTGGTTGGATAGCAGAAAGTAACATCACGGAATTCGATATCGCCTTTCGCTTTTTTAATTTCCAGCTTACCTTCATCTTTTTCCTGCTCCATATCCAGAATCGCAAACAAAGTCTGACAAGCAGCCATACCACGCTGGAATTGTGCGTTAACATTGGTCAGAGATTTCAGTGGACGCATTAGAGCGATCATAGATGAGAATACTACTGTAATCTTACCTGCTGTCAGTGCGCCCATAATTTCAGGGAAGCTGGCAGCATACAGGATAAATGCCAATGCAAATGAAGCGATAAGCTGGATAATTGGGTCTGAGATGGAATCAGCGGAAACCATTTTCATTCCCTGCTGACGCATATGGTTACTAACTTTATTAAAACGTTCTGTTTCAACTTTCTGGCCACCGAAGATCAAAACTTCTTTGTGCCCTTTCAGCATTTGCTCTGCACTTGTTGTCACCATTCCCATACTATTTTGCATGTTTTTACTGATACGGCGAAAACGTACAGACACAAGGCGGATAACACCCGCAACAATTGGAGCAATAACAATCAGGATTAAGGACAGTTCCCAACTGTAATAGAACATCAGGACAAACAGCCCGATGATTGATGCTCCTTCCCTGACAACTGTAACTAAAGCGCCGGAAGAAGAAGAAGCAACTTGTTCTGAATCATAGGTAATACGAGAAAGTAATGTCCCCGTAGATTGTTGGTCAAAAAAGGAGACTGGCATGCCCATCATATGATTGAACAAACGACGGCGCATTTGCATGACGACTTTGCCGGATACCCAAGATATACAATAACTTGATACAAACCCAGATATACCACGCAAAAGCATCAACCCAATGACCACCAGTGGCATCCACTTCAATACACTCATGTCTGCCTTGCCAAACCCCTCATCCAGCAAAGGCTTTAACAAGGAAAGCATCAATGTATCGCCGGCAGCATTTATAACTAGCGCAACAGCCGCAACCAACAGCCCAACCTTAAATGGTGTGATGATCGGCCACAGGCGGCGAAAGGTCTGCCAGGTAGAAAGGTCTTTATCATTCATTATTGAGTTACCAAAACCAAAAGAAATAGCGGCTTATTCTACTCATGATCACCGCGAATACCAAACCACTGATGATACCACCGTGATATTAACTGTTGTCTATATCCCTCAAGTTTAATGTGATCGTGATAAATATAACCGGTAATCTGGCCTGAAAAAGCGGTACTATACCATTGAATTTTAGCATTTTTATAACGCTGCCTGACTTTCATTGAAGGGAGCTTCCAGGGGCTATAACGTGCAACCGAAACCAAAGCATATTCTGACCTGACTCTGTGTATAAATGCAGTGGTAGATGAGGTATTACTCCCATGATGAGGGACTTGCAAGAATGTTGCATTAAGGTTTTCCCTTTCGAGACCCAGTAAACGATATTCTCCCTGTTTTTCCAAGTCCCCCGTTAACAATAAGCTATGTTTACCATCATCAATACGGATGACACAAGATTGATTATTCCCCACATTTTCTGCTTTTTCCAAAGGCCAGATAACCTGAAAAGTTAATTCCTGCCATATCCATTTTTCACCACGAATACAGGGTAAATGTGCATGACCACCAATAGAAGAACTTCGAATTTGAATGTTTGGATATTTTTCACGCAAATACTCGACTCCTCCAGTGTGATCCAGATGATCATGGCTCAGAATAATCTGTTCAGGAGTTAACCGATGCCAACGTAAATAAGGCTGGATCACTTTTTCTGCCATACTTCCTGTTTCCCAACGGTTTCCTGTATCGAATAGAATAGCCTTTCCACCTTTATCAATGACAACAGACAAGCCATGCCCAACATCCAGCATTGAAAAACGCCACTGGAATTCATCATCACGTTTAAAATAACAGAGAGTGGCTCCAACAGAAGCACATAACAGCACTGCATAGGATTTCCACCAGCCAAGTCTCCAGGCAATAACGAAAAACCAACTGGCAAAAGTAATGAAAAAAGGAATATGCCCCGTTTCAGTCCATGAGTGGGTAAGAACAGGCAGAGGTATTAACGCAAATGAGATAGTGTAATCAACTAATTGCCATAAAAATGGTTGGATAAGTTGGTCCAAAGGTAATAAGGCGCTCAACAATGTCAACATGATCAATGGAACTGTCAGAAAAGAGATTATCGGGACAGCCCATAAATTCGCAATCAATGAAGCAATATTAATTCCTTGAAATAGTAAAAGCTGCAACGGTAATAACATTAACATCATTCCCGATTGCATATGCAATCCACGTAGCCAACCCCACCGCCAGCCATAACGAATTTTTTCAGGCAAAGGCATCCAGTGAAACCAAAACAGCAACGCCATTACTGCAAAAAACGAAAGCCAAAAACTATCAGAAAGTATCGCCAGTGGATCAAAAAGTAAAATCAGCGCAGCGCTCCATAAAGCCCACTGCCACGAAAAACAAAAATAATTTCTGCATCGTAAATATATCCAAAGTGTCAATCCTAGCATTGCCCGAATTGCCGGGATCCCCCATCCAGAAAGCCAGCCATACAACATTGCAGTCAACCATCCCATAAGGAGCGGAAAACGGAATCCAATCCATTTTGCAGGGAAACAAAGCTGGAACCCTCTGGCAAAACCCCAGCCAAATAAACTGGCTATTGTAATATGTAGCCCTGAAATCGCCATTAAATGCGCAATTCCTGTTTGTTGTAGCAATAACCGGGTTTGTTTATCTAACCATGCTCTTTCACCAAACAATAATGCCAAAGTAATACCAGCCTGTTTCAGAGATTGTATTTCAGGTGCTAGTTCATTGATTAGTTTTTGTCTGAAACTACAATTATCATTCAATAAATTCGCCTTGATGATTTTGCCATTAAGAGGCTGACGGATTGACAAGGCATATCGTTGGATATCATAACCCCCCTGATTCAATTGGGCATGAACAGGCCTGAGTTTCATTGTGACCTGCCATTTTTGGCCTGCACATAATGGTATTGAAGAATTCCATAATACTGATGCATAAAGGCCGGGAACAATATATTTCCCGTCACTTTCAATCAATTTGATTCTATAACGTGTTTTCTCTTCTCTATCTGCTTCATTCAACGATGCACTATCAACTATAACGGTTGCTGATCGAGTTGTTTCACTGAAATATATCATTTGAGTCAAGATATTATGACCATGCCAGCTCCCCCAAATCAATACCCATAATATCAGTGAAATAAGACGACTTATTTTATAGGGAATAAACCATAAAACTATTGCCACACCCGCTAAAGCGAGGAGTTCTGCATATTGAGGTAATTCACCAAATATTAAAAGGGGAACTGTTCCCAGAATAATAACCGCAGCAGCCTGGTTTAAGTTGATAATCGGTAAAGGTTTTTTCCAAAAAGATTCCCGACAAAGTAGCTTTCGAAATATTTTCAAAAATAATTTTCGTAAAATAGATAAAAAAGCAGTGGAGAGAAACAAAATAGTCTGCTGCATCCATTTATGCCTCTGTATTGAAATTCCATTCACGCAGAGAAGACTATTTGATGATATGTAATACCGCCAGTCAGTTGAAATTTATTCTGAAAGTGTTTCGCAAATTAATTTCAGAAGAAGAGATAGTTAGCAGAAAAATGTGAAATTCATCGCAATAATAAATTTAATCAAAAAATGGTAAATAAAAAGAACGGCACCCAAAGGTGCCGTAGCAATTAAGTAATAACTTCTATCTTAGCTGTTGCTATAGATATTCACGCGGTCACGTAATTCTTTACCGGGTTTAAAGTGAGGAACGTATTTACCATCCAGTTCGACTTTATCACCCGTTTTTGGATTACGACCCACACGCGGAGCTCGGTAGTGAAGAGAAAAGCTGCCGAACCCGCGAACTTCAATACGTTCACCGGAGGCCAGTGTTTCTGCCATATGATCAAGCATTTCTTTCACTGCATCTTCAACGGCTTTAGCCGGCATATGAGATTGTTGCTCAGCAAGTCTTTCAATTAACTCAGACTTGGTCATGGTACCTCCCTAAACTACCGTATTCGGGTAATATTATCGTATAGAAAATATTACCCGCCGTTATTGACTTAGATTATTCGCCCTTAGCTGCTTTGAAAGCTTCAGCCATTGCGTTGTTAGCAAAGTTCACATCTTCTTGCTTGTTCACAGAAGCGATAGCATCTTTTTCATCAGCTTCGTCTTTCGCACGAACAGACAGGTTGATTACGCGGTTTTTGCGGTCAACACCAACATATTTGGCTTCGATTTCATCGCCAACGTTCAGAACTTGAGTTGCATCTTCAACGCGGTCACGAGAAGCTTCTGATGCACGCAGGTAACCTTCAACGCCGTTAGCTAATTCAACTGTAGCACCTTTTGCGTCAACTGCAGTTACTTTACCATTAACAATAGCACCTTTCTTATTTACAGACAGGTAGTTATTGAATGGATCTTCTGCCAGTTGCTTGATACCCAGAGAGATACGCTCACGCTCTGCATCTACTTGCAGAACTACAGCAGCAATTTCGTCGCCTTTTTTGTATTCACGAACTGCTTCTTCACCTGCAACGTTCCAGGAGATGTCAGACAAGTGAACCAGGCCGTCAATACCGCCATCCAGACCAATGAAGATACCAAAATCAGTGATTGACTTGATTTTACCTTCAACACGGTCGTTTTTGTTGTGAGTTTCAGCAAATTGCTGCCAAGGGTTAGCTTTACACTGTTTCAGACCCAGGGAGATACGACGACGTTCTTCATCGATATCCAGAACCATAACTTCCACAACATCACCAACGTTAACAACTTTAGATGGGTGGATATTTTTATTAGTCCAGTCCATTTCTGAAACGTGTACCAGACCTTCAACGCCTTCTTCGATTTCAACGAAACAGCCGTAGTCAGTCAGGTTAGTTACGCGACCAGTCAGTTTAGTACTTTCTGGATAACGTTTAGCGATTGCTACCCATGGATCTTCACCCAATTGTTTCAGACCCAGAGATACGCGAGTACGCTCACGATCGAACTTCAGTACCTTAACTGTGATTTCATCGCCCACATTGACGATTTCGCTTGGGTGTTTAACACGTTTCCAAGCCATATCAGTAATGTGCAGCAGGCCATCAACACCGCCCAGATCAACGAATGCACCGTAGTCAGTCAGGTTCTTAACGATACCTTTAACTTCCATGCCTTCTTGCAGGTTTTCCAGCAGCTGATCACGCTCTGCGCTGTTTTCAGATTCGATAACCGCACGACGGGAAACAACTACGTTGTTGCGTTTTTGATCCAGCTTGATGACTTTGAACTCAAGCTCTTTGCCTTCAAGGTGAGCAGTATCACGAACTGGACGAACGTCAACCAGTGAACCTGGCAGGAATGCACGGATACCGTTCAGTTCTACAGTGAAGCCGCCTTTTACTTTACCGTTGATAATACCGGTAACAGTTTCAGCTTCTTCGTATGCTTTTTCCAGCATCAGCCATGCTTCGTGACGTTTCGCTTTTTCACGAGACAGGATAGTTTCACCGAAACCATCTTCTACCGCATCCAGAGCTACGTCAATTTCATCGCCAACTTGGATTTCCAGCTCGCCCTGAGCATTTTTGAATTGCTCTACAGGAATAGCAGATTCTGATTTCAGACCTGCATCAACCAATACAACGTCTTTATCGATAGCAACGACAACGCCACGTACGATTGCACCTGGACGAGTTTCGATAGCCTGTAGGGATTCTTCAAAGAGTTGAGCAAAAGATTCTGTCATTTTAATGATCTTCAAGGTTTTAAATTAACGTCCATCTAGCTTCCAGCCGAATGGGGTTGTTTTACATACCCCGCAACATTCCTTGTTACAAGGTGTTTTGGTATGCCAGTATATTTCACTACCCGCATACCAGAATTCTATATACATCGTCTTGATGTGCCGTTGCAATAGTATAATATGCAAAAAGAGGCAATCTAAACAGATAATGTTAACGTATTTTTCGCATAACTCAGTGCCTTACCGATCACCTCTTCGATAGATATATTGGTCGAATCTAGGATCAATGCATCCTGTGCAGGCACTAGTGGCGCAACTGCCCGATTGCGATCGCGGAAATCGCGCTCTTGTATCTCGGACAAAAGGCTTTCAAAGTTAACACTAAAACCTTTTTCCTGCAACTGCAACATACGCCTGCGAGCACGCTCTTCCGCACTGGCATCAAGAAAAATCTTTACTGGCGCATCAGGGAAGACAACAGTTCCCATATCACGACCATCAGCAATCAAGCCCGGAGCAACACGAAAAGCCCGTTGCCGACGTAGCAATGCTTCACGGACACGCGGGAATGTTGCCGCCTGAGAAGCGGTATTACCTACAGTTTCTGTACGGATTTCATTACTGACATCTTCACCTTCAAGAATCACTCTGAGTTTGCCGTTTGCAGGAACAAAACGAACATCCAGATTTGCAGCCAGAGGAACCAGTGAATCTTCAGACTGGATATTCACTTGATGGTGGATGGCAGCCAGTGCCAGCACACGATAAATGGCGCCTGAATCAAGCAATTGCCAATCCAATGCTTCAGCCAGTGCCTGACATAATGTTCCCTTGCCTGCACCACTTGGCCCATCAACGGTAATTACTGGGGCTATTGCTGTCATTCATTTTCCTCCTTTTTGGCTTTGCATAGCGCTTTCCACATCGTTTTCCAACATGACAAACGGATCAACCACGGATGCAAAAAATTGCTCAATTAGCAAGCAGTAAAAACATGCCTTATTATACCTACTCGGAAGATGAGTGGAATAAATACATCATAATTAATCAACAAATTTAGCCATGAATATATACTCTTTATTTCGGCCGCCACGATACAGCCCGAAATTTATTGGGTATAGCTGATGGATTCAAGTTGTTTGAAATAATCAGGGAATGTTTTCGCTGTACAGCCGGGATCAAGGATAGTCACTGGGGTATCCGAAAAAGCAACTAATGAAAAACACATCGCAATGCGATGATCGTTGTAGGTTTCAATCTCAGCAAACCTTAGTTTTTCCGGTGGAACAATGCGTATGTAATCATGCCCTTCTTCTATTTCAGCACCAACTTTACGCAGCTCAGTCGCCATAGCATTAAGGCGATCAGTTTCTTTTACCCGCCAGTTATAAATATTACGAATAGTGGTTTCACCTTTGGCAAACAGTGCAGTTATCGCGATGGTCATAGCAGCATCAGGAATCGCATTCATGTCCATATCGATACCAATCAATGAGCCACGCTCGCATTCTACAAAATCATTGCCCCAACGTATGGTCGCGCCCATTTTCTCCAACACATTTGCGAATTTCGTATCACCCTGCAAGCTGTTTTTGCCAATACCTGTAACGCGAACTGTGCCACCTTTAATCGCAGCAGCAGCAAGAAAATAAGATGCAGATGAAGCATCACCTTCAACCAGATAATGCCCCGGTGATTGATATTGCTGTTGTCCCTTAACACGAAAAACCTGATATTGATCGTTTTCCACTACCACACCAAAACTGCCCATCAATGCCAGTGTAATATCAATGTAAGGTTTAGAAACCAGAGCTCCTTGAATATGAATTTCGGTGTCACTCAATGCCAAAGGTGCTGCCATTAATAAAGCAGTCAGAAATTGACTGGAAACACTGCCATCTACAACAACTTTTCCACCAAGAAAACCGCCTTTGATACGCAACGGAGGGTAATTTTCTTGTTCAAGATAATCTATTTGAGCCCCGCCTTGACGTAAAGCATCCACTAAATGACCGATGGGACGTTCTTTCATTCGCGGTTCACCAGTCAGAATGACATCGTTATGCCCCAGACATAATGCAGCAGCCAATGGGCGCATTGCTGTTCCCGCATTTCCCAAGAATAGTTCCAGTCCATTTTTACCGGTTATAATTCCGCCAATGCCATCCACTTCACAGGCAGTTCTATCATCTGACAAACGATAGGAAATACCCAATTCTGTCAACGCATTAAGCATATGGCAAATATCATCACTATCTAATAAATTGGTCAGATAAGTTGTCCCTTTAGCAAACGCAGCAAGTAATAATGCGCGGTTGGACACACTTTTGGAACCGGGTAAATTAATAGTTCCATTAATGCAGGATATAGGTTGTAACGTCAGGGATTGCATAAACAGCGGGCTCTCCGGTTGGTAACACGTTGTATTTTTAATTGATGAGATGGATTCATATCGGGAGGTTTTATTCCTCCCGACCCGATAATAAAATTATTACGCGTTGCGGCGCTCAAAATCAGCCATAAATTCGACCAATGCCTGAACACCTTCATACGGCATCGCGTTATAGATTGAAGCTCTGGCCCCTCCCGCGACTTTATGCCCTTTCAAAGCATGTAATCCTTGTGCATAGGCTTCTTCCAGAAATTTGCCATCCAGAGCCGGATTTGCCAACTGGAATGGCACATTCATGATAGAGCGGTTTTGCGATGCAACACGGTTGATATACAGGTTACTGTTATCAATAGCCTGATACAGGCTTTCAGCTTTTGCATAATTACGTTTTTTGATCTCCTGCAAACCACCTTGTTCTTTCAACCACTTGAACACCATACCAGAGAGATACCATGCAAATGTTGGTGGCGTGTTATACATAGAGTCATAATTAGCCTGTACGGTATAGTCCAGAATGGATGGGGTGTGCTGATGTGCTCTACCCAACAAATCTTCACGGATAATCACGGACGTAATCCCTGCCGGCCCGATGTTTTTCTGAGCACCCGCATAAATAACACCATAGCGGCTTACATCAATTGGTGCAGAAAGAATGGTTGAAGAATAATCGGCAACTACAATCTTATCATCGCCAAAATCCGGCTCTTCAAAAATCGCAATGCCATCAATGGTTTCATTAGGGCAATAATGAACATAAGCAGCATCCCTACTTAAAGCCCATTCACTCATTGGCTTTACACTTTTAATACCATCTGCTTCAGTCAGAATATTAATGACATTAGGTGTACAATATTTTTCTGCGTCTTTAGCCGCACTTTCAGCCCAATAACCACCAACGATATAATCTGCTGACGTTTTATTACCAAGTAAATTCAATGGTAATGCTGAAAACTGACCTCGGGCACCACCATGGCAAAATAGCACCTTATAATTATCAGGTATCGATAATAAATCCCGGAGATCTTTTTCTGCTTCAGCTGCAACAGCAATAAATTCTTTGCTGCGATGACTGATCTCCATAACCGACGTTCCCAGTCCATGCCAGTTGCAAAGTTCTTGTTCCGCACGACGTAATACTTCTGCTGGCAACATAGCTGGGCCAGCACTGAAATTATATACCTGACTCATTAACTCACCCTATCATTGATGGATACAATAAAAATCGGACGCATTGGTTTTATCACTCCCGCTCTGCCTCTGCAATGGTTATTACCAGATTCTTGTTAACTTGTGATTAGGTCATGCTGCTTGTAGTCAAAATATTAATCTGCCCAATAAAAAACTAATTACTTCCGATTAATAATTCTATTTTCATTATTTGAATTCATATTAATTAATAAAAACATGAATATCAAATTATGTGTAATATCTTTCAAAGCCATTCGACTTAAATTATTTTTTTTTCAACTATTGATACAGTAAAAAATAATAATCCCACTGTTATATAACCATATAAATAAAGACAATCATTAATTATTTGCGAAAGGAATAATCATGATTCATACAATGATAAATACTACTCTCCATAATTTCGAAAGTAAATCAACACATCCTACTGACTGTGATTTAATTAATATTCTTATACAAAAAACTTCAGAAAATCCTGACCACCATGCAATAATTACAGAAGAACGTACAATCAGTTACCGAGAATTAGTCCATCAAGCACGATCATTGGCATTTCACTTATATAATCTGGGTGTGAAATATGAAACTCCCGTCGCTATTTTACTGGAACCCGGAATCGAACAAGTCATTAGTCAAGTTGCTATTCTAATGGCAGGTGGAAGTTGTGTTCCTCTCGATCCTGCCGTGCCTGATAACAGGCTATGTTTTATGTTACAAGATTTGCAAATAAATCTGACATTAACAACTCACCAATATCAAGATCGCACCTTACCAACAGATTTCGTTATTATTAATCAAAATATATTGGAAATCTCAAAAACTGAAGATCTTCCTAATATTTATAGAGGAAAAAACCATCGTTCCCATATTTTATTCACTTCTGGAACTACTGGAACCCCCAAAGCAGTTGAAATTGAAGCTCGCGGTATTCTTCGCTTCGTTGTTAATCCAACTGATATCAATTTAACTGCTACTGATATAATGGCCTCTATTTGTAACCCTACATTTGATGTTTATCTGTTCGAAATCTGGATAACTTTATTAAATGGAGCTTCAATAGTTGTTATTCCAAAAAAAATAATTATTGATCCATATCTATTTAAAGTCACTTTAGAAAAGTTCTCTGTGAGTTGCCTAATTATGACGGCCACTTTATTCCACTTAACTGCTCAAACATGTCCTAATGCATTTCGTCACTTACGTTACCTTCTCGTAGGTGGTGAAACTCTAAATCCACATGTTTTACGCCAAGTTTTACAATTCACTCCCCCCCAACATTTCATAAACTGCTATGGCCCCACTGAAAGTACCATCATGGCCCTAACCTATGAAGCCACGTTAGACGAATTAACAGAAGACAATGTACCAATAGGAAAGCCAATTGCTAATGCTGATATCTATATTTTAGATGACCAACAACAACCTGTTGCGCCAAATCAAATAGGTGAGATATATCTTGCAGGCGAGGGTTTAGCCCGTGGTTATTGGAATCGTCCAGAAATTAACGCTCAACGTTTCATGATGATTGACGTTGAGAAAAATAACCAATTAAAAAGAACATACAGAACCGGTGATTTAGGCTGGCAACGTTCTGATGGTATTTATATGTATGCAGGACGGATAGATAATCAGATAAAAATACGCGGACATCGTATCGAAATTGAAGAGGTAGAAACTCAGCTATTGAAAAGCCAACTACTACAATCAGCGGCTGTATGCGTAGTAAAAAAAGAGAATACAGAACCCTACTTAATTGCTTTTATCATTCCTAAAGAATCGGAAACTTTCTCCAGACAAACACTCACTCAATGTGTGAGTCATCATTTACCTGATTATATGCACCCCCGGCTTGTCGTTGTTGAAAATATTCCTCTTACCCTAAATGGTAAAATGGATAGAGCCCGTTTGCTAGAGGAATATTTGAAGAACCAAAAACAACAATTTCTGTCTCAATTAAATACTGAAATGAGCGAAGAGGAATTGATCATTTTGAATATTTGGAGTCAAATCTTAGATAATTACGATATTACGTTAGATAGCGATTTCTTCCAGTTAGGCGGTAATTCATTACAAGCAGCCAGACTTATTATTGAAATCGGGGATAAGATGCAGCGAGCTTTACCCGTTCAACTCTTATATGAATCATCCACACCAAGAAAATTAGTAACAAGCTTACAACAAAACAAGAACGACCTCGCTGATTTATGCACTATTATGCTTAAAGATGGCATACTCCCTTCAGATATTCAGCCATTATCTCAATCACCCCAACCGTGGCTCAATTTAGACACAGGACGGGTATTATTAACCGGAGCAACCGGGTTTTTAGGCGCGTTTTTCCTGCGTGACCTGTTGTTACAAACAGAAATTAATAAGGTTATTTGTCTGGTACGTGCAGACAATAATGAAACTGCCCTACTGCGAGTTAAGAAAAATCTGAATCAATATGGCCTATGGAAAGAAGAATTTCTCTCACGATTGCAAGTTGTTGCCAGTGATCTTATCAAACCTCAATTAGCCCTGAGCCAACAAATTTATGACCAACTCTCTACGGAATGTGATGTTATTTTTCATTTGGCTGCACATGTAAATTATATTCAGCCTTACTCTACGCATTATTCTGACAATATTTTGGGAACATTGAATGTATTACGCTTTGCTGTCAGCAAAAAAACAAAGCCCTTACATTATGTATCTACTCTTTCTGTTTTTGGCCCCGTCGGCCTTTTCTCTCCTGTATCCAGAATATATGAAGATGACGATATAACCCCTTACTTGACACACTTAAAATATGATTCAGGATATTCACAAAGTCAGTGGGTTGTTGAACAGATAATATGGCAGGCCAGAAACAGAGGAATACCTCTTGCGGTATATCGTTCTGGCTTTATCATGGGAGATAGCCTGACCGGAGTAAGTAACCCCAACGATTTTGTTTCCAGGATGATCAAAGGCTGTATAATGATCAAAGCTTATCCACTATTAGCCAATCAACGAAAAGAATTCGTTCCCGTTAATTATGTCAGCCAACTCTTACTTGATATCTCTCGTAATAACCGCAACCTGGGAAAAGCTTATCATCTAATTTCACCTGACAATAAACAATCTGTCGATTTAAATCCATTTTTTGAATTAATTAATCAGTGTGGTTATCACCTCAAAGACATGCATTATTCTGAGTGGCTAAAAAAATTAGAAACAGATCAAAAATTGACAGATAACCCGCTGCTACCATTACTGCCGATGTTATCTGAAAAAGTTTATGGTGAGTTTACACGCTGGGAAGTGTACGAAAATATGCCAACATATGATGCAAAAAATACAGAATCAGCATTAGAAACACCTGTTATATACACACCAATGGATAGAGATCTTCTAAAACGTTATCTTACTTACTGGAAACAAATAGGTTTTTTGTCATAGCGTAGAGTTTATATTTTACACAATACAGAAAGACGTTTTTAAACGTCTTTCTGCCTGGAGCAGGAATTAATATTTAGAAAACATTTCCTGAATTTTTACTGGATCAGAAGTTTCAGTCAGAGCCAGTTGCAGAAGAACACGTGCTTTCTGCGGGTTCAAACGTTCTGATGCTACAAAACCATATTTGCTGTCATTAACTTCAGCATTCTGAGTAGTGTAACCGAAAGGAATACGGCTGGAGCGAACAACTACAACGCCATCTTTAGCTGCTTGAGCCAGTGTGTCCAAAATGGATTTATAGATATTACCGTTACCTACACCCGCACTGATAATCCCTTTATAACCATTTTCCACAAATGCTTTTGCTGGCAAATCAGAAGCATTCGAGTAGTTGTAAACGATACCTACTTTTGGCAATTCGTCCAGTTTGCTGACATCAAAAACAGCTTTATCAGCTCTTACTGGTGCAACAGAGTAGTAGTTAACTTTACCGTTATGAATAAAACCCTGGGAACCCGCATTTACTGCCTGGAATGCCTGAACTTCAGTGGTGCTCAATTTGCTGATATCACGACCATGAATAACAGAGTCATTCATAGCTAGCAAGACACCACGGTTTGCGGAATTTTTATCTGCTGCTACAGCTACTGCATTATAGAGGTTCAATGGACCGTCAGCCCCCAGAGCAGTTGATGGACGCATTGCTCCAACCATTACTATTGGTTTATGGCACTGAGTAGTCAGGTCAAGGAAGTAAGCAGTTTCTTCCATAGTGTCAGTACCGTGAGTGATTACAAAACCGTCGGTTTTATCACAATCAGCATTGATCTTTTTCGCCAGAGTCAGCCAGACTTGATCGTTCATGTCCTGTGAACCAATGCTAACAACCTGCTCCCCTTTCAGATCAGCAATATTTTTGATGGCGGGAACAGCATTCAGCAATGAATCAATACCGACTTTACCCGCAGTATAACTAGACTGAGTTGCAGATTCACCACCCCCAGCAATTGTGCCACCTGTTGCTAACACAGTAATGTTTGGCAAAGCAAACGCAGAACCACTGACTAAAGCCAGAAAACTGGCCACTGTTGTTTTTTTGATCTTTTTCATTATTCAACCTCTTGTAAAAAAAGCTATTTTAGTATGTATAAGAGAAATAAATAAACTCTAATTAACAATAATTTTTGGAATTAAATAGAGGAGACAAAAAAAACTCCGTATGATATGCAATTCTTAACAGAAATCGAAGTGAATAAACGATGACGCAAACCTATATTCCAGGCAAAGATGCCGCACTGGAAGATTCAATTAATAAATTCCAGCATAAACTGGACTCTCTTGGCTTTAATATTGAAGAAGCCTCATGGCTAAATCCTGTTCCGAATGTCTGGTCAGTGCATATCCGCGATCGTGATTGTCCATTGTGTTTTACTAACGGCAAGGGAGCCAGTAAAAAAGCAGCATTAGCCTCTGCATTAGGTGAATACTTTGAGCGTCTATCGACAAATTATTTTTTCGCTGATTTTTATCTTGGAAATACGATTGCCAAAAGCGAATTTGTTCATTATCCAAACGAAAAGTGGTTCCCTCTGCCGGAAGATGATTCCTTGCCAGAAGGTATTCTGGACGAACATTTGCACCGTTTTTACAATCCTGACAACGAACTTTGTGGCAGTCAGTTGATTGATTTACAATCCGGTAATGAAGAACGTGGGATCTGCGCATTGCCATTCACTCGTCAGTCCGATAATGAAACCGTTTATATTCCGATGAATATCGTTGGGAATCTGTATGTTTCAAACGGTATGTCGGCGGGTAATAGCGTAAACGAAGCTCGTGTTCAGGGGCTATCCGAAGTATTCGAGCGCTATGTGAAAAACCGCATTATCGCAGAATGCATTAGTTTGCCTGAAATTCCACAAATTGTGATGGATCGCTATCCCGGTGTTGTTGCATCAGTCAATAAATTGCAGGAAGAAGGTTTCCCACTTTATTGCTATGATGCTTCTTTGGGCGGTCAATTCCCGGTGATCTGCGTTGTACTGTTCAACCCCAACAACGGCACATGTTTTGCCTCTTTTGGTGCTCACCCTGATTTCGGTGTTGCATTAGAACGTACCGTGACAGAACTTTTACAAGGCCGCAGTCTGAAAGATCTTGATGTCTTTACACCACCAAGTTTCGATGATGAAGAAGTTTCTGAACACACAAATCTGGAAACTCACTTTATTGATTCAAGCGGCGCAATTAGCTGGGATCTGTTCAAACAAGATGCTGATTATGAATTTGCTGATTGGGATTTCAGCGGTACAACAGAAGAAGAATTCGCAACCTTGATGGGCATTTTCAATTCACTGGATGCAGAAGTTTATATTGCTGATTATGGACATCTTGGTGTTTATGCCTGTCGTATTCTGATACCGGGTATGTCAGATATTTACCCGGTTGAAGATCTGTACATTGCCAATAATACAATGGGAACTCACCTGCGTGACACTATTCTGTCCTTGCCTGATAGCCAGTGGCAACCGGAAGAATACCTTGCCTTCCTTGAACAAATAGACGAAGAAGGTCTGGATGATTTTACCCGCGTTCGTGAATTATTAGGAATTGCAGCAGGTAAAGATAACGGCTGGAGCAACTTGCGTCTTGGTGAGCTGAAATCCATGCTGGCACTGGCAGGTAATGATCTGGAGCAGGCTCTGATATGGGTGGACTGGACACAAGATTTCAATTCTTCTGTCTTCACAGCAGAAAGGGCAAATTATTATCGCTGCCTGCATACCCTACTATTGCTTACCCAAGAAAAAGATCGTGATCCAGGGCAATATCATCAGGCTTTTGTCAAAATGTATGGTCAGAAAGCGGTAGATGCTGCATCTTCAGCCATTGATGGTAAAAACTGTTTCTACGGCTTGTGGTCTGTTGATTCAGAATTAAAAGCATTACCAGCCCATCAGGCGTTATTAAATGCTTATGAAAAATTACAAAAAGCCAAACGGAATTTTTGGATAAATAAACAGGGATAAATAATCTGTTAAATTAAAGTAATTTTTTGGCAAAAGTAAGACTCAGGTTAAATTACATTTATTTTCAAATAACAAATAAATGACAATTTAACCTGTTATTTTACTTTTTCTGTATTTTCCTCAGAATTCTTCATGTAAAATATTTTTATAAATTTTAAAAAATTTTTTTATTTAAAAATCAATAAATTATATTCAAAAAGGCTATTTCAACAGCTATAACTCACCAGACTTTCGATTTAACATGATCCATGTCAAATTCAGGTCAATACCCGTTTGTTACTATCATCACGTGCTATAATTAATTAAGGATAAAGAGAGTGTTAGTATGAAAACTGACAACCCTTTTAATTTATATCCGCCTGCTGTAATGGCACAAATTGCTGATGATAGTGGTGTATATAAAGTCAATAAACAGCTCGTAATAACTTATTTATCAGCAATCATGGCTGGTGTATTTATTTCCATTGCTTTTGTCTTTTATATTACGGCTACAACAGGAACTTTTTCCATTCCTTACGGTTTGGCTAAATTGACCGGTGGTATCTGTTTCTCCCTGGGCTTAATGTTAGTAATAATATTTGGTGTCGATCTCTTCACCTCCACAGTATTGACTATTGTTTCAAAAGCAACGGGTCGTATTACCTGGTCACAAATGTTCAAAAACTGGATTAACGTCTATATCGGTAATCTGATTGGAACTTTATTTTTTGTCACTTTAATGTGGCATTCGGGCCAATATGCCGTCGCCAATGGTTTCTGGGGCCTGAACGTATTACAGGTAGCCGATCATAAAATGCACCATACCTTTATTGAAGCACTGTGCTTAGGCATTTTAGCTAATTTGATGGTATGTCTTGCTGTCTGGATGAGTTATGCAGGCCGCAGCCTTATTGATAAATTATTTGCATTAATTCTGCCGATTAGTATGTTCGTCGCAAGTGGCTTTGAACACAGCATTGCTAACATGTTTCTGATCCCTTTTGGAATTGTTATTAAAGAGTTCGCTCCCGCTGAATTCTGGGAAAAAGTAGGAACAACACCGGAGCAATTTCCCCAACTGACAGTCTCAAATTTTATTACTGATAACCTGCTCCCAGTTACGATCGGTAACATCATTGGTGGTTCGATATTGGTTGGGTTGACTTATTGGTTCATTTATTTACGTGGTCGACGCTGACATTAACATTAATTTGCTTCCACACCCAATTTCCAAGTTCTACTGTTAAAAGGTAAAAGTATCATGTCCGAGTTAAATCAAAAATTCTCTGTAGCGTGGCAAGGCTTTAACGAAGGTAGCTGGCAGAATGAAGTCAATGTTCGTGACTTCATTCAGAAAAACTACACTCCGTATGAAGGTGATGAATCATTTCTTGCAGGCGCCACAAAAGCGACAGATATTTTGTGGGAAAAAGTCATGGAAGGTATCAAAATCGAAAACCGCACCCATGCTCCGGTTGATTTTGATACTAACGTTGCGTCTACAATTATCTCTCATGATGCTGGTTATATTGAAAAAGATCTGGAACAAATCGTTGGTCTGCAAACGGAAGCGCCTCTGAAACGTGCCATTATTCCATTTGGTGGGATTAAAATGGTTGAAGGCTCTTGCAAAGCATACAACCGAGAGCTGGATCCGCAACTGAAACAAATTTTTAGTGAGTATTGTAAAACCCACAATCAGGGGGTATTCGATGTTTATACTCCTGATATTCTGAAATGTCGTAAATCCGGTGTACTAACTGGTTTGCCTGATGCTTATGGTCGTGGCCGTATTATCGGTGATTATCGTCGTGTTACACTGTACGGTATTGATTTCCTGCGTGATGAAAAGTATGCACAATTCACCTCATTGCAGGAAAAACTGGAAAATGGTGAAGACCTGGAAGCAACTATTCGCCTGCGTGAAGAGATTTCAGAACAGCACCGTGCTCTTGGTCAAATCAAAGAAATGGCTGCTAAATATGGCTACGATATTTCCGGCCCTGCGACCACAGCCAAGGAAGCTGTACAGTGGACTTATTTTGCCTATCTGGCTGCTGTGAAATCTCAAAATGGAGCTGCAATGTCTTTTGGCCGTGTATCCAGCTTTCTGGATATCTACATTGAACGTGACCTGCAAGCGGGCAAATTGACTGAACAAGAAGCACAAGAGCTGATCGACCATCTGGTGATGAAACTGCGTATGGTTCGTTTCCTGCGTACTCCGGAATACGATGAATTGTTCTCCGGTGACCCGATTTGGGCTACTGAATCAATAGCCGGCATGGGGCTGGATGGCCGTACCCTGGTTACTAAAAACAGTTTCCGTTTCCTGAACACTCTGTACACAATGGGGCCATCTCCGGAACCTAACATGACCATTCTGTGGTCTGAAAAACTACCAATCAACTTTAAAAAATACGCAGCAAAAGTGTCTATCGATACTTCATCCTTGCAGTATGAAAATGATGATCTGATGCGCCCTGATTTCAACAGCGATGATTACGCCATTGCATGTTGCGTCAGCCCAATGGTTGTTGGTAAACAAATGCAGTTCTTTGGTGCCCGTGCAAATCTGGCGAAAACCATGTTGTATGCGATCAATGGTGGTGTAGATGAAAAACTGAAAATGCAGGTTGGCCCGAAAGAAGAACCCATTAAAGATGACATTTTGGATTATAACAAAGTCATTGAACGCATGGATCACTTTATGGACTGGCTGGCAAAACAATACGTTACAGCGTTGAATATTATCCACTATATGCATGATAAATACAGCTATGAAGCCTCTTTAATGGCACTGCATGATCGGGATGTTCACCGCACTATGGCATGTGGTATTGCAGGTTTGTCTGTGGCGGCAGACTCTCTGTCCGCGATCAAATATGCAAAAGTATCACCAATCCGTGATGAGAATGGCCTGGCGATTGATTTCAAAATCGAAGGTGAATATCCACAGTTTGGTAATAATGATACTCGTGTTGATGATATTGCCTGCGATTTGGTTGAACGCTTCATGAAGAAGATTCAGAAATTGCAGACCTATCGTAATGCAGTACCAACTCAGTCCGTGTTAACCATTACCTCTAACGTTGTTTATGGCAAAAAAACCGGTAACACACCTGATGGACGTCGTGCAGGTGCCCCATTCGGGCCGGGTGCTAACCCAATGCACGGTCGTGACCAAAAAGGTGCGGTTGCTTCACTGACCTCAGTTGCTAAACTACCATTTGCTTACGCGAAGGATGGTATCTCTTATACCTTCTCCATCGTACCTAATGCTCTGGGCAAAAATGACGAAGCACGCAAAACGAATCTGGCGGCTCTGATGGATGGCTACTTCCATCATGAAACCCATATTGAAGGTGGTCAACATCTAAACGTTAACGTAATGAATCGTGAAATGTTAATGGATGCAATGGAAAATCCTGAAAAATATCCTCAGTTGACGATCCGTGTATCTGGCTATGCGGTACGCTTCAATTCCCTGACTAAAGAACAGCAGCAGGATGTAATTACGCGTACATTTACGCAAACAATGTAAATATTCATCAGTAGCATCGTGTTACCTCAAAAATGCCATAGTTTTCTAATCGAGCAAAATGGCATACACTCCAAGGCCCCTGTACAACTCGGGCCTTTACTCTCTCAGCATCCAATCAGTTTTTGGAGAACCCCTTTCATGTCCGTACTTGGCCGTATCCACTCTTTTGAATCTTGCGGAACCGTCGATGGCCCTGGTATCCGTTTCATCGCGTTTTTTCAAGGCTGCCTGATGCGTTGTCTTTATTGCCATAACCGCGATACATGGGATACACACTGCGGCAAAACTGTAACTGTCGAAGAGCTTATCAAGGAAGCAATAACTTATCGTCATTTTATGAATGCCTCAGACGGCGGAGTCACAGCCTCAGGTGGAGAAGCAATCCTTCAGGCTGAATTTGTCCGTGATTGGTTCAGAGCCTGCCATGCAGAAGGTATTCATACTTGTTTAGATACCAATGGCTTTGTTCGCCGCTATGAATTGGTAATTGATGAGCTGCTGGATGATACCGATTTAGTGATGCTGGATCTAAAACAGCTTGACGATGATATTCACCGAGAATTGGTCGGTGTTTCCAATCACCGAACACTCGAATTTGCCCGTTATCTGGCAAAACGCAATCAAAAAACATGGATCCGCTATGTAGTTGTACCCGGCTGGTCAGATGATGATAAATCTGTCCACATGTTGGGAGAATTCACCAGGGATATGAAGAACATCGAGAAAATTGAATTATTGCCTTATCATGAGCTTGGAAAGCATAAGTGGATTACCATGGGTGAAGAATACAAGCTGGAAGGGGTGAAACCACCTTCTAATGAGACGATGGAACGAGTGCAACGAATCCTGACTAACTACGGGCATAATGTAATTTATTGAATCCAATATCCTTCCTGCTCCCTCAAAAGAAATAATTATAAATAGCAACTGGTTCAATGATAAATTGTAGCCAGTTTTGCGCTAAAAAATCATTTTATCATTTAAATATTGTGTAATTTAAACCCGATTTTTTTATCAGATAACGTTCTATAATAAGCTACAATATTATAAATACAGATGTACTTTTCACACAATTTAATTTCATCCAATAATTATTATTCCCTTAATTAATTACATCCACATCATGAATGCATTAATTAAAAAAGTACTAAGAAACTCATTTAACAATATGATAAACATCATTTCCTGATAATATACCATTTAAACTGCAGAGTGATTTTATTTATTACCAATGAAAAGGGAATTAATTTTAGTTAGTGCAAAAGAAAGATTTAAATATAAGCAGAGTTATTTGGCAAAATAGGAAAGGAATTATGTATTAATCTCTTAGATATTAATTTCAATTCCGGGGGAAAAATCATATCCCTAACTAAAGAAAAATAGGTATTTATTCGTGAAGGGCAGGCTGTTGGAGCAGGAGCAGCAATAAAATGGATCGGTAATGCATGGCAAATATTCAAAGCAAACCCGATGCAATGGATACTATTAACGTTAGTCTATATAGTTATCATGGTAGTCTTGAATTTTATTCCATTTCTAAATTTAGTATGTGATCTATTTGGTTCAGTATTTGTTGCTGGTTTTATCGCGGCTGCTGAAAAACAAAGAACTACCGGTAATTTTGAAATAGATTTATTATTTTATGGATTTAAAGATAAATTAGGTACACTAGTTGCCGTTGGTGCACTTTACCTGGGCATCTATATACTTGGGGCTGTCGCTGCTGTCCTTGTGGCAGGCTTTGGTATAGTAGAACTGATTTTAGCCTCTCAATATGGGGAGCCAAATCCAGTACTATTAATGGATAGCATTCCTTCTCTCATATGGGCAATCTTTGTCTTCTGTATTTTCAGCATAGTCGCCCTTGCATTTATTTGGTTTGCTCCTGCATTGATTATCATTAATGATATGAAATTTGGTGAAGCCGTATCAATGAGCCTGAATGCTGTGAAGAAAAACTTACTCGGTGGTTTTCTGTTTTTCCTGCTAATGGGAATTCTGATAGTTACTTCCATGATACCCTTATTATTGGGCCTGATTATAACTATCCCTATGAATCTTATCACTTATTATACGACATACCGCAGTATTTTTTATGTGTCAAAAGGAAACAGCAGCGAAGAACAAAAATCCAGCTTGATCATCTAATAAATACTTAATAAAAATAAATACAAGTGCTGAATATCAAAGTCAGCACTTTGTTAATAACCTAAATTATCCAACTTAAGTTAATCAGATAAATTATCTGCATTACTGTTACAATCGATAACACGATAACCTGATTCTCTGCCTGTTCTTATGAAATCGAAGATAATACTTTCTGAGCCTGAACGAATCACATTGCAACAACTTGCTTTGAATCATCCACATCGGGACATTCGTACGCGAGGAACGGGTTTGCTCATGCTTGCCAGAGGGATCAAGCCGTCCCAGATCACCGCTGAAATCGGATGCAGTCTCCGGGTTATCTATAATTGGGTTCACATGTGGCACAATTCAGGGATAGCGGGATTATTAGGTGGTCATGCCGGAGGCCGGTATCTCGCCATGACGCCTGACATGATTGCCACTGCGGTCGAAGCGGCCAGCGCAGAGTCCCTGACACTCGCCCGGATAGCTCAGTGCGTTGAGGCAAAGCATGGTGCCCTGCCTTGTACGCTTGAAACGCTGGCAAATACCCTGAAAAAGCAGGGGCTCACCTATAAACGAACCCGACTGTCGCTTAAAAAAAGCGTAACGAAACGGAGTTTGCTAAAAAATCCGCCTTGCTGAATAAAATTAAGGCTGGAGCACAGTTAGGCCATTACCGTCTGCTCTATTTCGATGAGGCGGGTTTTGCCGCGTCTCCTCCGGTGCAATATGGATGGAGTCCACGGGGTAAGCCCCATAAAACTGAGCCTCGAGAGCATGACAGACGGTCAGTTCTGGGGGCGTTAAATTACACGGATAACACGCTGTTTTACCAGACAACGTCAGGCAGTATCACGCGCGATGACGTGATTGATTTTTTAGAGCAGGTCGCCAAACAAGGGGACAACCGCCTGACATTTTTAGTGTTGGATAATGCGCGTATCCATCACGGGATCGAAGAACAAATCAGAAATGGCTGGTTACGAGAACACAACATGTTTTTATTCTATCTTCCCGCTTACAGCCCAGAGCTGAATTTGATTGAGATCGTCTGGAAACAGGCCAAATACCATTGGCGACGTTTTATCACTTGGACTCAGAATACAATGGAGCATGAATTAAATACTTTATTGAAAGGTTATGGCGACCAATTTGCAATTAACTTTTCTTGAGTACTTATCACCTAAATAAATAGAAAAAATCGGTAATAAAAATATAAATCTTAATGCAAAAGAAAAGAAATTCTCTTTGGTAATTTTTCTTTTATATATCTTATTATTCTTATTTTTGGTGCTTTCATTTTTACAATCAGTTCCATACCCAATGGATTTCAAGTTGCGTCGCGGCGACAGGGGAACAAATCTTATAGGCCAGGATAAAGCATAATTTATTGTTGATAAAAAAGCGCCTGATATGGCGCTTTTTATTAAGAATACAAGGTATTAACCAATATATTCCAGCCCTTTCATATAAGGACGCAATACTTCTGGAACTTCAATACGACCATCTGCCTGCTGATAGTTTTCCATTACAGCAACCAGTGTACGCCCTACAGCCAGACCAGAGCCATTCAGTGTATGCACTAACTGGATTTTTTTGTCATCTTTACTGCGGAAACGGGCCTGCATACGACGAGCCTGAAAATCCCACATATTAGAGCAAGATGAAATTTCACGATAAGTATTCTGCGCAGGTAACCAAACTTCCAAATCGTAGGTTTTTCTTGCACTCGCGCCCATATCTCCGGTACACAGCAACATTTTACGGTAAGGTAATTTCAGGAACTGCAATACTTTTTCTGCATGCCCTGTCAGCTCTTCCAATGCTTCCATGGATTTTTCAGGATGAGCAATTTGAACCAGCTCAATTTTATCAAACTGGTGCATACGGATCAGACCACGAGTATCGCGACCATAAGAACCCGCTTCTGAGCGGAAGCAAGGTGTATGCGCTGTCATTCTCAGAGGAAGATCACTCTCATCCAGAATCTCACCACGCACTAAGTTAGTTACAGGTACTTCCGCAGTTGGGATCAGTGCATAGTTATTGCCGGAATCTTCTGCCAGTGCCTTAGTGTGGAACAAATCTTCACCAAACTTAGGTAACTGGCCTGTACCGTACAACGTGTCATGGTTAACCAGATAAGGCACATAAGTTTCCAGATAGCCATGTTGTTCAGTATGCAGATCCAGCATAAACTGCGCCAATGCACGATGCAGGCGGGCAATTTGCCCTTTCATCACGACAAAACGCGCACCTGTTAATTTCACTGCGGCGGCAAAATCAAGACCATCAGTTAACTCACCCAACGATACATGATCTTTCACTTCAAAATCATACTGACGTGGTTCACCCCAACGGCTGATTTCCACATTATCACTATCATCTTTTCCGTCAGGAGAAGAATCATCAGGAACATTCGGCATGCCTAATGCGAGATCACGGATCTCAGCCTGCAATGCTTCTAATTCAGCTTTTGCTGAATCTAGCTTTGCTCCCAATTGATTTACTTCCTGGCGCAATGGTTCAATATCTTCACCACGGGCTTTAGCTGCACCAATAGCCTTCGATCGGGAATTACGTTCTGCTTGCAGGGTTTCAGTTTCAACTTGTAAAACTTTACGGCGCTCTTCTTGTTTGCGCACCGTCTCCACATCAAGGGTATAACCCCTGCGAGCCAGTTTTTCGGCGACTGCGTCTAGCTCGTTACGCAGCATATTTGGATCGAGCATGCTATTCCTGTGCTTGTTGTTGTTAAGAAACTAGTTGTTGAGAAAATAATTGTTAAGAAAATAGTATTGAGAAAAAAGTTACTAAAACAGTAGCAAAATCAGTTTTGATTAACCAACCTGATATAAATTCTTTGCCATATCAACCTTACCGTATCAATGATATTAACGATAGCGTTTTATTGAACTACTTTGGTCTTGTTCCATCAACCAGTTTAATTTTTCACCAATCTTACCTTCCAGCCCTCTGTTAGTCGGGTGGTAATAACGAGTACGTTGCATCTCAGGTGGAAAATAAACTTCTCCCGCCGCATACGCATTGGGCTCATCATGAGCATAACGGTATCCTTCACCAAAACCCATTTCGTTCATCAATTTGGTTGGAGCATTACGCAGATGCGCAGGAACGTCGTAATCCGGCTTTTCTTGTGCATCTGCCATCGCTGCTTTAAATGCCGTGTAAACAGCATTACTTTTGGGAGCACAGGCAAGATAAACAATTGCCTGAGCAATTGCCCGTTCTCCCTCTGCTGCTCCAACACGGGTAAAACAATCCCATGCAGCAATTGCTATCTGCATTCCACGCGGATCAGCATTACCTACATCTTCAGACGCTATCGCCAATAAGCGGCGGGCAACATAAAGCGGATCTCCACCCGCGGTAATAATTCTGGCATACCAGTAAAGTGCGGCATCCGGTGAAGAACCACGGATCGATTTATGCAAAGCCGATATTAAGTCGTAATATCGATCACCTTGATTATCAAACCGCGCACTCCGCTCCCCGCTAACCTCTTTCAGTAACTCTGGAGTCAGGATACGTTGCCCTTGTACATTGACTTCCGCCATATCCGACATCATTTCCAGCAAGTTCAATGAACGACGTGCATCCCCTGCGACCAACTCTGCTACCATCTGGCGAGTGCTGTCCGGCAACACGATATTTTGCCCACCAAGTCCATGCTCTTTATCATTTATGGCCTGAATAAGCACTTGTTCTATTTCTGCTGGCGAAAGAGATTTCAATAAATAGACTCGCGCCCGTGATAACAGTGCTGAATTTAGTTCAAAAGAGGGGTTTTCAGTCGTGGCACCAATGAATGTGATGGTGCCATCTTCAATATGCGGCAAAAAGGCATCTTGCTGGCTTTTGTTAAATCGGTGAACTTCATCGACAAACAAAATTGTTCTACGCCCAGCATTGCGATTCTGCCGCGCTTTTTCTATAGATTCACGTATCTCTTTGATACCGGATGTAACGGCAGAAATGCGTTCAATATCTGCTTGCGCATGATAGCCGATAATTTCAGCCAGCGTCGTTTTCCCCGTGCCCGGCGGCCCCCACAAAATCATGGAATGAAGACGACCTGTACGGATCGCCCTTGGCAAAGGTTTCCCCTCTGCCAATAGATGTTGCTGTCCAATATAACGATCCAGCGTAACTGGCCGCATTTTTGCAGCCAGTGGCTGAAACTCATTCTGTGAAAAATCGAGTAAAAGATTGTTCACTTAAACCTCACTGGCGTTGATCATCCAGCGTAACACCTTCTGGTAAAGTGAATTTGAATTTTGACGCATCTACGCTGGTATTCTGCTGCCCTTTCAACTGATATGCGCTTTTCTGACCGTCTTGTTCAACTGCCGTGAATTTCTGAATAGTGCCATCAGGTGTCACTGTGATTGAAAAATGTTTCAGATTTCCATTGGCATTATTAGGCGTCAGTTCAAAATTATTACCATTTTGTGTCACTCTGTATTGTTTCCAATCGGCGGGATCATTACGAGCAATCAACATAAACGGTGTATTACCCGTAGCATCTTTCAGCCAATTAGCTGTTACTTGCTCGACAAAAGGATTGTAGAACCACAATGTTTTGCCATCAGAAATCAAAGTACTTTCATCAGGCGATGTCATATGCCAATTAAACAAATTGGGACGTTTAACCCAGAGTTGCCCTTCACCATTTTGGATTGTTGAACCGTCACTGCTGGTAACAGTCTGGGTAAAGTTCGCGTGAAAACTATTTACCTTATTCAAACGCCCCTGCAAACCTTGTGCAGCATCAGCCCATGCAGAACTCACGCTCATTCCCATCATCAGACAACCAATCAACATCAGTTTTTTCATGTGTGAGTACCTTCAATTCATATATTATCGGCATCACAATAGCCGATGCCGAATTTAAAATGATGCTCAGTGTTCATGTGGCGGAGGTGCTAAAACTTCACGATTGCCATTATGACCAGGCGCACTGACAATTTGCTGAGCTTCCATCTGTTCTACAATCCGAGCTGCCCGGTTATAACCAATGCGGAATTGACGTTGTACCCCGGAGATAGATACCCGGCGTTTTTCAATCACAAATTCAACTGCCTGATCAAACAGAGGATCCAGCTCTTCATCACTGTCTAATCCCAATCCTCCTTCGCCATCTTCACCCCCTTTAATAATATTATCGATGTATTGAGGGCGACCACGTGCTTTCCAGTCATTAACAACTTCATGGACTTCCTGATCACGCACAAAAGCACCGTGGACACGTACAGGAATCGAAGAGTTTGGTGCCAAATAGAGCATATCACCCATACCAAGCAATGATTCCGCTCCGCCCTGATCAAGAATAGTACGGGAATCAATTTTACTGGAAACGGTGAATGCAATTCGTGTAGGAATATTAGCCTTAATCAATCCTGTAATGATATCAACAGAAGGACGCTGTGTAGCCAGTACCAGATGGATACCCGCAGCTCGTGCTTTCTGTGCCAAACGCGCAATTAACTCTTCCACTTTTTTCCCGACTGTCATCATCAAATCGGCAAACTCATCGACCATAACAACAATATAAGGCTCTTTTTTCAGTACAGGATGTATCACATCCATGCTGTCACCGGGCTTCCAGAATGGATCTGGGATCGGACGGCCCATATTTTCAGCCTGTTTGATCTTATCGTTATAACCCGCGATATTGCGCACACCTAAAGCTGACATCAACTTATAACGGCGTTCCATTTCATTGACACACCAACGCAATGCGTTGGCTGCATCTTTCATATCAGTGACCACTTCTGTCAACAAATGCGGAATACCTTCGTAAACAGATAACTCAAGCATTTTCGGGTCTATCATGATAAAACGAACATCTTCTGGTTTCGCTTTATACAAAATGCTGAGGATCATGGCATTAACGCCGACTGATTTTCCCGAACCTGTCGTCCCTGCCACCAGCAAATGAGGCATTTTCCCCAAATCAGCAACAACAGGCTGACCAGCGATATCTTTTCCCAAAACGATAGTTAATGGTGACGGGTCATCACGGAACTTTTCACAATCCAGCACTTCCCGTAAATAAACGGTCTGGCGTTTTTTATTCGGTAATTCCAAGCCCACATAAGGTCTTCCCGGGATCACTTCGACAATACGAACTGCCACAGCCGAAAGTGAACGTGCAAGATCGCGAGATAAATTAGAGATGCGGGAAGCTTTAACCCCAGGCGCTAAATCCAACTCAAAACGCGTGATTACAGGACCTGGAGAGAACTCAACAACATCCGCTTTGACACGATAATCATTCAGACGAGCTTCAATTAAACGCGAAGTTTGTTCCAGCGCAAACATATCAATCGGTTCTGCTTCTGCTGGAGGTTCTGCCAGAAGATCTAAAGAAGGCATCGGTGTAGTCGGCTTAGGTAATGGCTGATCATTACGTACCAAAAATGGATGAAACAGGCTTGGTTGCTGCGGTTGCTGCGGTTGCTGCGGTTGCTGCGGTTGCTGCGGTTGCTGCGGTTGCTGCGCAAAATTATGCGTAGTTTCCGGCTGATAAGAAGTTTTTAAAACAGATGAATTTGTTGTAACAGGAACAATATTTTTTTCCTGGTCTGGCTGAATAGCGTCTTCCGATAGTATGGACTCCGAAGGCATAAATAATGGTTCTGTCGGCTCGGGAATTTCTACGCTATTATTTGGTGCAAAATAATCAAACACAGGCTTTTCAGACTGCTGCGAAACAGCAGGCTGGCTTTGATAACGTTCACGTTGCTGCTGTTCAAATGCCTTCCGCAACATTTCTTCCTGTTCTGCTTGCTGATCAATGGTGATTGGTATTTTATCATCACGGTTCTCAACCGCTTTTTCCAAATCACAGCCATAACGCTCACGCTGTTGAGCAATAAATTGCTCACGTAGCATATCTTGCTGCTGCTCATCCATTTTCTGTTCTTCAGCTTCAGCATTGAGTTCGTCCTGTCTGTCTTTCCGCTGCAAATGCTCAGACAAACGGTGAGAAGGGACTTTAATACCATACAATTCACGGCGAGTCGGTATTCGTACCGGATTCGGCCTTGGCATTTCAGGACCTATTCCCTGTTTCATCTGAGGATTTTTCACAACAGCAACAGAGCCAGTTACCGCCCCCTGCAAATCAGTACTATCTTTTGAAGGTGGTGACATTGGCATAGCACTCTGTGTCACTATGTCATTCCCCGGCTGGTGCTCATCAGGCAGCTCAAATGTATATCGGGTAGGCTCTTGCTCCTGACTATTTTCAGTTTGTTCTGATCCAACAACCTGTTCAGCCCCAGCGTGCTTTAATTCCGTTTGAATTGATACTGCTTCCGGAACTATGGATATGTATGGCTTAATCAGGTGAGATTTATCGTCTTGTTCCAGAGTAGATTGCATCTGTTCAGGTGAAGTACTTTCATGCTTAGGGGAAACGATTTCAGGTGAAATTTTTTCCGCTGACTTTTCCATAACTGGCTGTTCTGAATCAGTATTTACCAACTCTGTCACTGTTGGAGCTGTCAGCAATACATCATCTTCATCATCAGCAATAGCGTTTTGAATAACATGAATTGCCTTAACAGGAGCTACTTTAGACTCCTCTTGTTTAGAATGGCTTGTATCATCAGAAAATTCTGGAACAACTTTTTTTTCCACTTCATCATCATAATCAGTTTGAGTACGCCCACGATTAACCACAAAACTGAGCGAATCCAGAGTGTACTCCCCAATTTTTTCTGCAATGGTAAGCCAGGACCAACCCGTAAATAATGTGAACCCGATAGCCCATGTACCAAGCAGGGCCAACGTTGCACCAAGGATGTTAAACCACGGCAGGATCGCATTACTGAACAGACTACCGATAACACCACCTGAAGCAAAATCATCGAAATCATCAATATTGAGTTCAGCCAAACCACATGAAGTCAAAATAAGAGTTAAGGCACCAATAACACGTAATGCCAGTGTGAAGAAATCCACATACTCTTGCCTATCTTTCTGACGGAAAGCATTCCAACAACCCGAAAGCATTAAGGGTGGGACTGCATAGGCAAGAATACCAAATGCTGAGAATAGTATGTCTGACAACCAGGCACCAATGCTGCCACCTAAATTATGAACAGGTTCATGCCAGGCAGTTTGTGACCAGCTAGGATCGGAAGGATGAAAACTGACAAGTGCTACCATTAAATATACGGCACATATGGCAATAACCAACAGAACGGCTTCCAGAAGCCGACGGCCACTGCTTACTCTTTTTAACCTAACACGTTTGTCTTCTGTATATTCCTGGTTCAAGAAAGGCTCTCCAGGTTTTCCTGTTGATTAAACGGAACAACGCTGAGGATAGCTCAGCGTTGAAACTGTATGCATAAACAGGAGTGTACCTAAATTTTTCCTGTTTTGCATCTATACACTGTACATTGTAGACAAAAGCTTAACGAGTCTTAATGACCAAACGGTTACTCTGTTTCACTTCTTCCATTACTACATAAGTACGAGTATCGTTAACGCCCGGAAGACGTAATAAGGTCTCTCCTAGCAATTTACGGTACGCAGACATGTCTGGCACACGTGTTTTCAGTAAGTAGTCAAAATCCCCTGAAACCAAATGGCATTCTTGAATTTCTTCCAATTTTTGTACGGCAGTATTGAACTGCTCAAAAACATCTGCCGCTCCACGGTTTAGGGTGATTTCAACGAACACCAGCAATGATGCATCCAGGTAATGGGGATTCAGCAAGGCGGTATAACCAGAAATAAAGCCTTGACGCTCTAAACGACGTACACGCTCCAGACAAGGTGTAGGTGATAATCCTACCCGTTTGGATAATTCCACATTAGAAATACGGCCGTCTTTCTGCAATTCGTTAAGGATATTACGGTCTATGCGATCAAGATCTTTTCCTGGACGCTTCTTATTATCTATCATCTTATTGCTCTCTCTTTATATTCCTACACCCATAACATTTTCCCTATCTCTTTAAAGCAGCTGAGCTGGAAAAGATGTCTTCAAAGGCTAAAGCTCAATCTGTAACCAAGGTTTGGGGTCTGCACGTAATCTTCCAGAATACAATTTCCCAGAACTCGATTAACCAAAACACGACTTACTAGAGCACCGTCTTCCAGAATGGAATCGCCCAAAACACGATTTTCCCAAAACACTGGGTCTCTCAGAAAGCAGCTTATCGGCAATTTTTAATATTCTATGAGAAAATCATCTACTCCAAATTGTCTATTCTATAGAAACAATTGATTAGCGAGGCAGATAATTATCTCTTACACAGATGTTTTCGCAAATGCATAGCCGATTGTCAAAGTAAATGAACAAAAATCAGAACAACCTACCAAACAAATTTTCGGTAAATCGTTTCAATAGCTCGTTTCATGCCTAAAACGAATAAATGATGTTCAATTCAAAAAGTTAAGCACTCACTCCTTACATTCCCATTACATCACAGTTACTATCTATCGGTAAAATCGTTAATAACATGAATATTTTATCTGATAACCGCTTTTTTTAACTTATTATTTCTCCTACAATCCCTAAATCTGCAATATGCGATAATGGAAATGAGGTATTCATGAGTACAGCCAAACACAGTAAGCTCATCATTCTCGGCTCAGGTCCTGCTGGTTATACTGCTGCTGTTTATGCGGCCCGTGCTAATCTAAATCCCGTACTCATTACCGGGGTTGAGAAAGGCGGTCAATTGACCACCACGACTGAAGTTGAAAACTGGCCCGGTGATCCTGAAGGGCTAACAGGCCCTGTTCTGATGGAGCGTATGTTCCAGCACGCTGAAAAATTTCAGACAGAAATTATAACTGATCACATTAAGAAAGTTGATTTTTCAAAAAAACCATTCCATCTATATGGTGATGATCAGGAATATACCTGTGATTCTTTAATTATCGCAACAGGTGCTTCTGCCCGTTATTTGGGATTGCTTTCCGAAGAAGAATTCAAAGGACGTGGTGTTTCTGCCTGTGCAACTTGTGATGGTTTCTTCTACCGTAAACAAAAAGTTGCTGTCGTAGGTGGCGGTAATACTGCTGTTGAAGAAGCATTATACCTGGCGAATATTGCGTCTGAAGTTCACCTGATCCACCGCCGTGATACTTTCCGTTCAGAAAAGATCTTAATTGACCGTTTGATGGATAAAGTTAAAAACGGCAATATTATTTTGCATACTGACCGCACCCTAGACGAAGTTTTGGGTGATGAAATGGGTGTAACAGGTATCCGTATTCGCGATACGAAAAGTGACAATACTGAAGAGCTAGATGTTGCAGGTGTTTTCATCGCCATCGGTCATAGTCCTAATACCGACATTTTTGCAGGACAGCTTGAACTGGAAAACGGGTACATCAAAGTTCAGTCCGGTCTGCATGGAAATGCCACCCAGACTTCCATTCCCGGCATATTTGCCGCAGGTGATGTCATGGATCATGTTTATCGACAAGCTATCACTTCAGCCGGCACGGGCTGTATGGCTGCGCTGGATGCCGAACGTTTTCTGGACGGATTGGCAACCAAATAAGATTATCTTTCCCTAAAAGCGCTATTTCGATAGCGCTTTTTAACAGGTAACATTTTTTTGTAGATAAAACATAGTACGCGGAAGCTGGCAACACGATTACCAGCTTTTTTGATACGCCGTATCATCATCTGCTAATCTGAAATTTTTCTTATGGACAAAACAAGACAATCTGAACTTGTTCGATGGCTGAGACAACAAAGTGCCCCAGCCCGTCGATGGCTTCGTCTATCCATGCTGCTAGGGCTAATTGGTGGTTTACTGATTATCACTCAGGCCTGGCTTCTCGCTTCTATTCTTCAGGCGCTTATTATGGATAATGTCCCCCGTGAAAATCTCATCAACCAATTCCTGATGTTGATGGCCACTTTCACGCTGAGAGCCATTGTCAGTGCTGTCCGGGAGCGTATCGGGTTTATCTGCGGTAAAGTCGTGCGTCAACAAATCCGCGGTATGGTATTGGATAAACTGACACAATTGGGACCTGTTTGGGTAAAAGGCAAACCTGCTGGTAGCTGGGCGACCATTATTCTGGAACAAATTGAAGACATGCAGGATTTTTATTCCCGCTATTTACCCCAAATGACCCTTGCGGCTACTATCCCTGTCTTAATCCTGATCACTATCTTTCCCATCAATTGGGCTGCTGGCGTTATTCTGTTCGTAACTGCGCCATTAATCCCTATTTTCATGGCCCTGGTCGGATTAGGGGCTGCTGATGCTAACCGACGCAATTTTGTTGCACTCAGTCGCTTAAGTGGTAATTTTCTGGATCGTTTACGTGGTCTCGAAACACTGCGTTTGTTCCATCGGGGAAAAGCCGAAATTAAACAAGTTACCGAATCAACAGAAGATTTCCGACGCAGAACAATGGAAGTACTACGTATGGCATTTTTATCTTCTGCGGTATTAGAGTTCTTTGCCGCTGTTTCCATTGCTGTTGTCGCTGTTTATTTTGGTTTTTCTTATCTGGGAGAGTTGCATTTTGGCAGTTATGGCCTTGGCGTGACATTATTTGCCGGTTTCCTCACACTTATCCTTGCTCCTGAATTCTTCCAACCGCTGCGTGATTTGGGCACTTTTTATCATGCCAAAGCCCAGGCTGTGGGCGCTGCGGAATCACTTTTCACTTTGTTAAGCAGCGACGGGGAGCACACCACATACGGTGGCAGAAAAACCTTGTCAGATAAAGAACCAGTGACTATTGAAGCAAGCGAATTGGAAATTCTGTCACACGATGGGCATTGTCTTGCTGGTCCTTTAAATTTTACAATTGATAAACATCAACGCATTGCATTAGTGGGAAAAAGTGGCGCAGGAAAAAGTTCACTGATAAATGTGTTACTCGGTTTTCTTCCTTACCGAGGTTCATTGAAAATCAATGGAAACGAATTACGTCAGCTTGATCTCGATAAATGGCGTGAAAAAGTAAGTTGGGTTGGGCAGAACCCTCATCTGCCGGAACAAACCGTACTCGATAATATTCGTCTTGGTCAATTTGATGCAACACCAGAACAGATCCACGATGTAATGAAGCGCGCTTATGTCGATGAGTTTGTCTGTGATCTCCCTGATGGCATAAACACAGTTATTGGTGATAATGCTGCACGCTTATCTGTTGGACAAGCTCAGCGTATCGCTGTAGCACGGGCATTATTAAATCCGTGCCAGCTCTTGTTACTGGATGAACCCGCAGCCAGCCTTGATGCTAATAGCGAACAACGCGTGATGATGGCATTGAATCAGGCATCCAGTCAGCAAACGACATTATTGGTTACACACTTACTGGAAGAAACGCTGGAATATGACCAAATCTGGGTTATGGAGGGCGGATTAATTATCGAAAAAGGTAACTATCAAAATTTGAGCCAATCTCAAACTCAAAGTGCATTTTTCCGTCTGTTGTCTCATCGCAGTGTGGAGCTTTAATCATGCGTGTATTACTCCCTTTTCTTGCACTATATCGCCGCCATTGGTTTCTTATTAGTTTAGGTATGATTTTAGCAGTTGTAACCCTGCTAGCCAGTATTGGCTTACTTACGCTGTCCGGTTGGTTTCTTGCTGGCACTGCTGTAGCAGGATTTGCCGGAAAATATACTTTCAATTACATGCTGCCTGCGGCGGGTGTCCGTGGGGCAGCTATTTTTCGCACTGCCGGACGTTATGGTGAGCGGTTGGTCAGCCATGATGCTACATTCCGGGTATTGGCACATCTTCGGGTTTTTACCTTCCAGAAGATCCTGCCACTTTCTCCGGGAGGTATCGCTCGTTTTCGCCAGGGAGAGTTATTGAATAGGATTGTGGCTGATGTCGAAACGTTAGATCATCTCTATCTACGCGTCATGTCTCCAGTCCTTGCTGCACTTGCCGTTATTGTTGTCCTGACATTTGGCTTGGGGTTCCTTGATAAAACACTTGCCTATACTCTTGGTGGTATTCTGTTAGGGCTGCTGCTGACATTACCTTTTGTGTTTTATCATGCGGGCAAACCTTACGGCAGGAATATCACTTTATTACGCGGCCAATATCGAACATTACTCACTAGTGCATTACAAGGTCAGGCAGAGCTGACCGTATTCGGTGCTCTCCGGCGCTTCCGCCACTCAATGTCTGAGGTTGAATCCAGGTGGTTAAAGTGTCAACAACAACAGGCTAATCTGACGGGGCTTTCTCAAGCCATTATGATTTTTGCCACTGGCGTCACAGTGACACTGATACTGTGGCTGGCAGCAACAGGTATAGACGGAAACAATCAACCCGGAGCGTTGATTGCTCTGTTTACATTCTGTGCTCTTGCTGCTTTTGAGTCTCTTGGGCCAGTCACTGTAGCTTTCCAGCACATGGGACAAGTTATCTCCTCAGCTACACGTGTCTCTCAGTTAATGCACCAGAAAGCTGAAGTCACCTTTCCTGCTTACGGACCAGAAAGTACAGATAATCTCAGTCTTGAGATAAAAAACATTGATTTCACTTATCCTAATCAACCTTTGCCTGTATTACAGAACATTTCTCTGTCTCTGCAAGCTGGTGAGCATGTTGCTTTGTTGGGCAAAACAGGCTGCGGTAAATCGACTCTTTTACAATTATTGACCCGAGCATGGGATGTTGATCACGGAGAGATTTTAATCAACCAACAGCCTATCTCTCGTTATGATGAAGCTACACTGAGATCAATGATGTCTATCGTTCCCCAGCGGATACATGTATTCAGTCATACTCTGCGTGAAAATTTGTTATTGGCAAAACCAGATGCTACTGATGAAGAATTAACGACAGTGTTAAAGCAGGTCGGATTAGGAAACTTGTTAGGCAATAATGAAAAGCTAAACTGTTGGATAGGCGAAGGCGGACGCCAACTTTCTGGCGGTGAGCAACGCCGCCTGGGGATTGCCAGAGCATTGCTGCATAATTCTCCACTTGTGCTTCTGGATGAGCCGACAGAAGGGCTTGATGCAGATACTGAACAACAAATTCTGTCGTTATTACGCGATAGTTGCCAAAATAAAACGCTTATTGTGATTACCCATCGGCTAACTGGCTTACAGTACATGGATCGTATCTGTGTAATGGATGGGGGGCGTATCATTGAGCAAGGGCAACATGATGTATTATTGTCCCAGCACGGGCGTTATTACCAATTCTATCAACGACAATACTATCCTGAGCAGGAGTGATAACTTTTATGTTGATAGCTCAATTGGATAACTCATGTGAGTTTCCTCATCCAACCAATGCATTAGCAGATCCGAATGGTCTGTTGGCATTCGGAGGGGATTTGAGTGCAGAACGCTTAAAAGCAGCTTATAGTAAGGGAATTTTCCCATGGTTTTCACCTGATGAGCCTCCCTTATGGTGGTCTCCAGATCCCAGAGCGGTCCTGATCCCGGGAGAATTACATACCGGACGTACTCTGCGACGTTTTATTCGCAAACATCCTTATCAAATTACGGTAAACTATGCTTTCGATCAGGTGATATACGGCTGTGCCCAGCGACAAGAAGGTACGTGGATCGGTGCTGACATTCAGCAAGGTTACCAAACCCTGCATCAGGAAGGTCTGGCTCATTCGGTTGAAGTCTGGCATGAACACCAGCTTGTCGGTGGATTATACGGTGTTAGTGTAGGAACGCTATTTTGTGGTGAATCGATGTTCAGCAAAATGGAGAATGCATCTAAGTGCGCTTTTGTGGCATTCTATCACCATTTTTTACGTCATAACGGTCAGCTGTTTGACTGCCAGGTGTTAAATCACCATACAGAGTCACTGGGCGCGAAAAATATTCCAAGGAGAGAATTTCTCCAGTATCTTGAGCAATGTAAAAAACAATCATTGCAGGCTGGCTGTTGGGATAGACAAGTGCTGGAATTATAATCAACACTTGGTGATTTATGCTGTTTACGGTGGGAGTGTCAATTCCATTATGAGGAAAATGATGGTTTAAAATACGACATTCCTTTACATGTTGAGGGTTTTTCGGCATTATCTTGCCGGTTAAAAACTATGGTTGTTACATTTAGAGGATTAGATGGCCAAAGAAGACAATATTGAAATGCAAGGCACTGTGTTGGACACACTGCCAAACACCATGTTCCGTGTCGAACTAGAAAACGGACACGTCGTTACTGCTCATATTTCAGGCAAAATGCGCAAGAACTACATCCGCATCCTGACTGGAGACAAGGTTACAGTTGAGCTAACCCCATATGACCTGAGCAAAGGCCGTATCGTCTTCCGTAGCCGCTGATTCACATACCTTCTATAACACCACAGGTAAATGTATTTTTTCAGCATTCTCCTGTGGTGTCACTCTTAGTCATACGGCCAGTGTCTTCCGTATTTGTTTTTTCCGTACCTATTTTTATAGTACGGCATCTTCTGATTTTTTCTTATTCGACTTTTGTACACCTTTGAAATCGTATTTCAGTGCCTGCTTATCTTTATCAAAAGTAATCCTGACAGATCCGCCATGCACTAAGGAACCAAACAGCAATTCATTGGCTAAAGGTTTTTTCAGGCTATCCTGGATCACGCGAGCCATAGGACGAGCCCCCATCGCTTTATCGTACCCTTTATCACATAACCAGTGACGAGCATCTGTACTGATTTCCAGAGAAACGCCTTTTTCATCCAACTGAGCTTGTAGTTCAACAATGAATTTATCAACTACTTGCTGAATAACTTCCGCAGAAAGTACATCAAACCAAATGATACTATCAAGTCGATTACGGAATTCTGGGGTAAAGGTTCGCTTAATTTCTTCCATACCATCAATACTGTTATCCTGCTCAGTAAAACCGATGGATTTACGCAGGGTCTCACGCACCCCGGCATTAGTTGTCATGACCAAAATAACATTGCGGAAATCAGCCTTCCGGCCATTGTTATCAGTCAATGTTCCATTATCCATGACTTGCAGCAGTATATTGAATACATCAGGGTGAGCTTTCTCAATTTCGTCAAGCAGCAATACAGAATGAGGGTGTTTGATAATCGCATCTGTCAATAAACCACCCTGATCATAGCCAACATAACCTGGTGGTGCACCAATCAGGCGGCTAACAGTGTGACGCTCCATATATTCAGACATATCAAACCGCAGTAGCTTGATATTAAGCACTTTGGCTAACTGAACTGTCACTTCAGTTTTACCAACCCCTGTAGGCCCCGCAAATAGAAAAGAACCAACAGGTTTATACTCCTGCCTCAAACCAGCACGGCTCATTTTAATGGCTTCTGTTAATACTCCAATTGCTTTGCCCTGACCAAAAACCAACATTTTCAAACGATCATCCAGGGTTCTCAATACATCTTTATCACTGGCTGAAACTGTTTTCTCAGGAATACGGGCAATACGAGCCACAACAGATTCAATGTCTGAAACATTGATAGTCTTTCTGCGACGACTGACCGGGACTAACCTTGTTCGAGCTCCTGCTTCATCAATGACATCAATAGCTTTGTCCGGCAAATGGCGATCAGTAATGTATTTCACGGATAACTCAACAGCAGCCCGAATAGCTTTCGATGTATAGCGGACATCATGATGTGCCTCATATTTGGCTCGTAAACCATGAATAATCTGTATTGTTTCTTCAGAAGAAGGCTCAAGAATATCAATCTTCTGGAACCGACGAGCCAAAGCGCGATCTTTCTCAAAGATGTTGCTGAATTCTTGATAAGTTGTTGAACCAATTACCCGGATACGACCACTGGATAAAAGTGGTTTAATCAGATTAGCGGCATCCACTTGCCCGCCCGAAGCAGCACCAGCTCCGATAATGGTATGAATTTCGTCGATAAAGAGAATACTTTTACTATCTTGTTCTAATGTTTTTAACAAGGTCTTGAAGCGCTTCTCAAAATCGCCACGATATTTTGTTCCTGCCAGTAACGAACCAATATCCAATGAATAAATCGTACAATCTTTCATCACCTCAGGGACATCTTCTTGCACAATACGCCATGCAAGCCCTTCTGCAATCGCAGTTTTACCAACCCCGGATTCACCCACAAACAAAGGATTGTTCTTACGCCGGCGACATAGCACCTGAATTGTCCTTTCCAATTCATGCTGACGTCCGACAAGTGGATCAATCTGTCCTTTCTGCGCTAACAGATTCAGGTTAGTAGTGAAATTCTCCAATCGATCTTCACCTATCACTTGTTCTTCCTGAACTGGATTAACGTTGTGATGAGGCTCACTATCGAGTTCATCTTTACGTGTTCCGTGAGATATAAAATTCACAACATCCAGTCGGCTAACATCATGCTTACGCAATAAATAAGCCGCCTGAGATTCCTGTTCACTAAAAATCGCAACTAACACATTTGCCCCAGAAACTTCTGAGCGCCCTGAAGACTGAACATGAAATACCGCACGTTGCAAAACACGCTGAAAACTCAACGTTGGTTGTGTATCTCGATCATCATTCTCAGATAGTAAAGGGGTTGTTTGAGTTATAAAATTTTCTAATTCCTGGCGTAATATTGCCAGGTCGACCTTACAAGCCTCCAGTGCTTCTCGCGCTGATGTGTTACTTAACAACGCCAGCAACAGGTGCTCTACAGTCATAAATTCATGTCTGTTATCCCTTGCTTTGGCAAAAGCAATGTTGAGACTAAGCTCCAATTCTTGATTGAGCATAAGCACCTCCTCCCAAAATCAATAAGCCAGATCAGACCTTTTCTAGCGTGCAAAGTAACGGATGCTCGTGCTCCTTCGCATACATGTTCACTTGCGCAGCCTTAGTTTCTGCGACCTCTGCTGTATAAATACCGCAAATAGCCTTACCTTGGTAATGGACATCCAGCATTAGTTGCGTTGCTCGTTCAACATCATAAGAAAAGAACTTTTGCAATACGTCAACCACAAACTCCATAGGGGTATAATCATCATTGTTCAGAATAATCTTATACATTGATGGCGGCTGTAACGCTTGCTTTTCTTTATCTTCAACAAATTCTTCAAGATTCAAGCTGTTATAAAACTGACTCATTGTCTTTCCACTGAGTATTATCTTTCTACCGGATTTTAGTATGAACTAATTCGTTCTACCTCTATATATTTTATCACTGCATAAAGCACTCTGCTTAATTCCCATAGACGATCAAAGCAAGTCTTCCACTTGAAAATCTGATACCGTTATCTATATCAAACTTTAGCGATTTGAGACAACCTGACGCTATTTCTATGCTTGACGATGAAATGAATTTCACTACAGTGTATTTTATGAACACTATTCCTAGCTGAACGACTGTTCATGATCCTGAAATTTTTAGTGATTCCTAAATCCGAAATCATAATACGAGGGATAGAGAAGTATGGAAACAGGTACAGTTAAATGGTTCAATAATGCAAAGGGCTTTGGATTTATTTGCCCGGCTGGCGGTGGCGATGACATATTTGCTCACTATTCAACTATTCAGATGGATGGTTATAGGACGCTGAAAGCTGGACAAAAAGTGAATTTCAGTGTTAATCAAGGCCCTAAAGGCACTCATGCCAGTCTTATTGTTCCTCTGGAAGAGGACTCAAAATCAAAAAAAGAGTAATCAAATCAATTTGTAATTTCCACGCCACAAGTAAACAAACGTTATTTGTGGCGTATTATTATCCAATAGCCATATCATTTTTTCTCTGGTTAAGAATCTAAAATAAGCGATAAGCCTCGACAACATCTCACCTCTTCTGTTCTTATCAACTCTAATATGTCAATTGCCTATCCACGATAGATATAAATGAGTCAGATGTAAATAAATTGGATATAAATGAAATAGATGTAAGAATCGGGAGAGTTTTATCATTAAATGTCAGTAACCATTGATTGATCTCCCTAAAGTCAGAAATTTCTATACAATTCAGAAAAATATTTTTCTATTTAGTATAAAAATCATTTCATTTTATTTAATGATTTCAATCTTATCATAGAGTAAAAAACGCATTGAATTTCAGTAGTTTTCCCTTTATTCTACTTGTTATTACAGTGTAAATTTATTGTTGTCATTATTTTTTGGTTTTTATGACCAGCTAAAGGTATACCCGATAGATTACCTGCTGCGACCATAAGTATGAATGCAGCTAATAATGAAGCTCGTAAGATAAAGGGTATAAAAACAGATAAAAAACCTTTATTATAATAAGGATTGTGACATGTATTCAGGATTACTAATTATCCTCCTTCCATTGAGTCTGGGTTACCTGATCCGTCTAAATAGTAAAATGATACTTATCAAAGTTCACCAGCTGCTCAATGTCATGGTTTATCTCATCCTCGTTTTTATGGGCATCAGCCTTGCTATGCTGGAAAATCTGGGCAGTAACTTACTCTCTATCTTGCTATATGCGATGACATTTTTTCTGTGCATCTTTACAACTAACTTACTGGCACTTTTCCTGTTGGATACAAGAAAACCGTGGACTATCGCAGAGTATAAGCAAGAAAGCCCTCCTTCCCGCCTGCATATGGCGTTTGATTCCATTAAATTATGCGGTGCTCTAATATTGGGTTTTTTATTTGGTTTGACGGAATGGTCATGGTTTCATTTTGCCAGCAAAGCCAGTGAAATCACTTTAATTTTTCTACTTTTTCTTGTCGGGATTCAGCTACGCAATAACGGTATGACCCTGAAACAGACCCTGATTAATCGCCGTGGAACCATTGTTGCTATCGTTGTTGCAGTCAGTTCTCTTTTAGGTGGTATGCTGGCTGCTTTTCTGCTAGGGCTACCGACCAAAACAGGCCTTGCCGTTGCGTCTGGCTATGGCTGGTATTCTCTTTCCGGCATTTTACTCTCTGATGCCTATGGGCCAGTATTAGGCAGTACCGCTTTTTTCAATGACTTGGCTCGTGAACTGGCATCAATCATGCTCATCCCTATGCTAATCAATCGATACCGTTCTACGGCATTGGGTTTAACCGGAGCTACATCAATAGATTTCACATTACCAATATTACAACGCTGTGGTGGTCTGAATATCGTACCCGCTGCTATCGTTCATGGTTTCATTTTGAGTTTAATGACACCTATATTTATTGCATTTTTTACCCAGTAGATTTAGCTCATGTTTTTGGTATAAAAAATTCGCAATATCACTTAACAGCATAATATTTAACCAGAAAAACCATATTAGAGAACAAAAAAACCAGACAAAACATCAGCAGAATGATTAGTTAACTTATTAAATTGACTAAAATAACATTCTTATGCAGATGTTATTGCATAGTTATTCTTTTGAGATTAATATCCCATCAATCAGTTAACTATTCATATTTTTCACATGAGAATTCAATTAAAAAACATTGATTGCTTCTATGGAACTAATCAGGCTCTGTTTGATATCAATTTCGAATGTACATCAGGAGAAACCGTAGTATTACTAGGGCCTAGTGGCGCAGGCAAAAGTTCCTTACTACGAGTCTTGAATTTGCTGGAGATGCCACGTTCTGGTCAGTTAAGTGTGGCACAGCATCAATTTGACTTTAAACAACCCCCTGGTGAAAAAGAAATCCGTGCCCTACGGCAGAAAGTAGGTATGGTTTTCCAACAATACAATTTGTGGCCACATCTGACCGTAATGGATAACCTGACTGAAGCTCCCCGTCGGGTATTAGGGTTACCGGGACAACAAGCACAGGAAAAAGCGGTAAAATTACTCTCCCGTCTTCGTCTGGAAGAATTTTCCAATCGTTTTCCATTACATTTGTCAGGCGGACAACAGCAACGTGTCGCCATTGCACGAGCGCTGATGATGGAACCCCAAGTTCTGCTGTTTGATGAACCTACTGCTGCACTTGATCCAGAAATCACATCTCAAGTCGTTGACATAATAAAAGAGTTGGCAGAAACCGGGATCACACAAATTATCGTGACACATGAAGTAGAGCTTGCCCGTAAAACAGCAAGTCAGTTCATCTATATGGAGAAAGGGCGAATTATAGAAAAAGGTGATGCAAGCCATTTTTTGAAGCCTCACACAGAAGCTTTTGCTAATTATTTATCACACTAAACCTACCATATTAATTCAGCCAGGCAGATAACTCGTTAACAAATAAATACCAATAACATTCATCAACCACATGCTCATGAATTACAGGACATGGCTATGAAAAAATTATTACTTGCAGCCTTACTAAGTTCAATAACACTATCCGCGACCGCAGCAGAAAAACAAACACTCCGTTTTGCCACTGAAGCAACCTATCCTCCCTTTGAGTTTATTGATGCAAATAATAAAATCCAGGGATTCGATGTGGATTTAGCAAACGCTATGTGTAAAAAAATTCATGCCGAATGCACCTTCACCAACCAGGCATTCGATAGTCTCATTCCCAGCCTGAAATTCCGCCGTGTTGATGTATTGATAGCAGGTATCGATATTACGCCTGACAGACAGAAACAAGTTGATTTCACTGATACTTATTATGACAACTCGGCCATATTTGTCACTGTCAAAGGTAAATATTCCCAAGTTGCTGATCTTAAAGGCAAACAAATAGGTACTCAAAACGGCACAACACATCAAAAATACCTCATGGAACAGCATAAGGAGCTAAACAGCGTTCCTTATGACAGCTATCAAAATGCGATCCTTGATCTGAAAAATGGGCGTATTGATGCAATATTCGGTGATACCGCCGTTGTTAATGTGTGGCTAAAAAAGAATAAAGAACTGGGTACTATTGGCAAAAAAGTTACTGATAAAAATTACTTCGGCACAGGTTTAGGCATAGCTGTTCGTAAAGGCAATACCGTTTTATTGAACAAACTGAACCAGGCTCTGGCTGAAATTAAGCAGGATGGCACTTATGACACTATCTACAAGAAATGGTTTGAACAATAATTAGCTGAATCTCTATGAATGAACTTCAATCTTTAATCAGTGCCGCCGGTATAACCGTCGGCCTTGCTGTTGTGTCTCTTGTAACAGGTCTGATTCTGGCAATGCTTTTTGCTACCTGGGAATCTTCCCGTTGGAAACCCTTCGCATTTCTAGGATCCTGCTGGGTTACTTTGATCCGTGGATTACCTGAAATTTTGGTGGTTCTTTTTATCTATTTTGGGAGTTCACAACTTCTGATCACCCTGTCAGAAGGAATTGATATCAACCTTGTGGTGTGGCAATTCAGGATACAAATGGAAATTGACAGTTTTGATGTCAGCCCTTTCCTTTGTGGTGTTATTGCCCTCTCCCTGCTTTATTCTGCATATGCCTCTCAAACACTGAGGGGAGCATTGAAAGCAATCCCAACGGGGCAACGAGAAGCCGGGCAAGCATTAGGATTAAGCCAAAGCCGTACCTTTTTTCGTTTAATTATGCCGCAAATGTGGCGTCATGCTTTACCGGGGCTTGGTAATCAATGGTTAGTCTTATTGAAAGACACAGCTTTGGTTTCACTGATAAGTGTTAATGATTTGATGTTACAAACAAAAAGTATTGCCACCCGCACACAAGAACCATTCACCTGGTATATGGTTGCTGCCACTATCTACCTACTTATTACACTGGTGAGCCAATTTATCCTCAAACGACTTGAAGTGCGCGCTACTCATTTTGAACGGAGTGCTTCTGATGTTTGAGTATATAAAGGATATTTTACCGGGTTTACAAACCAGCCTGAGTCTGACTATTAGCGCATTGCTGGTAGCATTTATGATGTCTGTCGCCCTGACTACTATTCTGGCGATGAAACCGCCGATATTATCGCAATTGGTGAAAGGCTACATCACACTGTTTACCGGAACGCCCTTGCTAGTACAGTTCTTTTTGATTTACTACGGCCCGGGACAATTTCCGTCACTGAAAGCATATCCGTGGTTATGGCAACTCATATCCGAACCATGGCTTTGTGCTATGGTGACATTGGCATTAAATAGTGCAGCATATTCGACTCAACTTTTCTATGGTGCAGTTAAAGCAATTCCAGCCGGACAATGGCAATCCTGCTACGCTCTTGGGATGTCAAAGGCACATTCTCTGTGCATTCTGTTACCTTATGCCTTCAAAAGAGCACTTTCTTCCTATTCGAATGAAGTTGTATTAATTTTCAAAAGCACTTCATTGGCCAGTACGATAACGCTGCTGGATATAATGGGATACAGCCAACTCCAGTTTGGCCGTAGCTATGATGCCACAGTATTTTTTGCCGCAGGTATTATTTATCTTTGTATAAATGGCCTTTTAACATTACTCATGCGTTTGATTGAACGACGCACCTTATTATTTGAGCAACGTAATTAAGATTATCTGCATTATTATTATTATTTTAGCTTCCATTGTTGATTGCTATTTGTTATCAGTAACCTATTATCAACAAACTGCTATCAACAATGGAAATATCCCTCGTTCCGGTTAATTGCCAGCAATAACTAATAATGCCAGCGTTTCATAATGCTCTGTATGAGGAAACATATCGAATAATTGTATTTTTTCTGTCCGGTATCGTTCGAGCATAGTAATATCTTTTGCCATAGTTTCAGCATTACAACTTGAATAAAGAATGAATTTAGGAGCCATTCGATTAAGATATTGGCAAAGCTCCTTACCAATTCCTCTGCGTGGAGGATTAACCAACACCAACTCAGGGATCTGAGATTTATCAAGAGCAAAACGTGTAGAATCCAGCGCCTGAAATTCAACATGTTTAAGTCCAAGACTATTAGCCGAATTCTTGGCACAAGCAATGGCTTCCTCACTGATTTCAATACCCGTCAGCCTTGTCTCTTCATCTGCACAATGCAGGCCAAAACCACCTGCTCCACAAAACAGATCCCACATACTGTTTATATTCAAATCTCTGACCCACTGCCCGGCAGTCGCATATAATCGTGAAGCAATATCGGGATTAGTCTGGAAAAAGCTACGGGGGCGAATATACAACGGAATATTATTAAAATTTTCCTGTAACATTTTCTTTTCAGTGAAAATTATCTCTTTTTCACCTTCAAGGATCGCCATATGAACAGGCTGAATATTTGCGGAAATCACCATCAATTGTGGTAATTGTTCTTGTAACCACGGTAAGACACGTTTTAACTGTTCCAACTTGGTTTCTGAACGCAGCACAAACCGCAGCATAATTTCTCTGTTAGCCCGACTTTCGGTCAATAAAATATATTTGAGCTCACCTTTTTTACGTGCAACGTTGTATGGAACTAATCCCGCTTTAGCAATAAATACTTTTATTACTTCGAATACTGACTGAAAATGTTGTGGATATAGGGGACAATCGCAAAGATCGACTGCCCTGCCATCCCGGTGCAACATCCCAAGTAGCGGACGCTCAACACTGCCACTCACTACCATTTTGGCTTTATTACGAAACTCAGTAAGTTGACTGGCAACAGGGGGTTGCCAGCACGTTATTGATAATTTTTGTAAAAGCTGTTGTAAATGTTCTTGTTTATCAGATAATTGCTTTAAATAGGACTTATCAAGCCACTGGCAGGAGTGACAATGCCCCGCGGTATACTGCGCACACTGCATTGTAAGAAACCACATAAAAAATATTAGTGCAAGGTAAACGTCGATGTTTTTGTCGAAGCTTGTAATTCTTCATCTTCTACTTCCATTTCCAGCTCGCCTTCCATGTCACTATTAACATAAAGGAAATTATTACTGTGAACTTCAAAGATCACATTAGCAATTTGTTCCTCACTCTGCTTCAGAAAATGAGAAAATTGTTGGAAAGTCATACCAGCCGCGATAGGAAATGCCTGACAAACAATCAGTTTGGGTAAATTTTCGTCCTGAACATCAAGAAATGCCTTAACAGTAAGGGAACTGGCATTAATCTGGCTCAAATTTGCCACTAATGGAATAATTGCAGTTGGCCTGACTTCCGCCAAAGCGGAGAAAAAGACAACATCCCCTAACAGATCAAGCTTGGCATCAAACAAGCCATCAATGTTCTGCATATGAGGCAAATGTAATACTGGACTTGCTTCATTCTCAAAATAAGAGATTTTGAGTTTATCCAGCCAATTACGTAATGTTGCTAAATTTGGGATAACCATAGAATCCATTGAATCAACCTCATATGACTAAAAGTGACATATGCTACCTTCAGAAAACACGACTAGGATAGCAACATGAAATCGTTAACCTATTTTGTTTTTTCTTCATCAGAGCCAATCTGATGATTTCTACTTGCTTTCTTATGATCAATGCCTAAGAAAGAAAGATTATAGATCGCACGCCAGATAATATGGATAGCTGCGGGTATCAAACAACCAATACCCAATAAGATCATAGCAATGTGTGCTTCTGTCGTCATTAATAAAGGCGATAGAATTATACTACCAGTTATCGACAAATAGACTAAAGCCAACAACCCAATTCCCAATATTTCTAATAAAACAACCAGCTTTGGCATATCAGCCAACGAACGCATCTCTTTTGATATACTTTTCTTCATTTGTTGACTACCTTCCAAATCTGATATGTGAGATGATTTTTTAACCGCTCTCATCGGGCTACCATACATAAATATCTGCTATATCCTTCGTCCTTCAGGTGACCTCTTTTGTTGGCTACATTTTGAAATCCATGAAAGTTAATTGGCGGGGCTGATTAAAGCGAAAGGAAATCCCTGCTTTTTTTTACCCGCTCTTACAGGCATAGTAACCCAAGATGACATATCTATGTAGTCCATGACTATTACTAATAAGGAGTTTATATGTACACAGTCATTTTTGGTCGTCCCGGTTGCCCATACTGCGTCCGCGCTAAGGAGCTGGCTGAAAAATTAAAAACAGAGCGCGAAGATTTTGACTACCGTTATATTGATATCTGGGCAGAAGGCATCACCAAAGACGATTTATCAAAAACAGTAGGTAAACCTGTTGAGACGGTTCCTCAGATTTTCATTGATGAAAAACACATTGGCGGTTGTACAGATTTTGAAGCCTACGCCAAAGAAAATCTGGAACTATACAAATAATCATAGCATCCGCTATTTAGGTGAGAGAAAATTCTCTTTCTGGATAGCGGCATGCGCCCAAATATTCAACAAAATCCCCCCATACTTCTTAATCTACCGCCGCACTGAAAAAATTCTGTGATTTTTTTTCGATCTCGAGAACTTTCATGTTTTCACACAGTCTCAATTAGTGCCACTGCTTTTCTTTGATGTCCCCATATTGAGGAGCCCGATAGTCATCCCCTTTGGTTAAAGACTATCGGGTTTTTTGTTTATACAGGAAAAAGAATAGTCATAAAGAACACCGTACTTATCAATACATTATTTACTCACTTCAATTTTAATCAGTATTAAACAACATGACGAATTAAGGCGATATCTCTTTACTAAACCACATGATAAAATTATTGTTTTGCACAGTATTTGATAAAGCACGTTATCATATTTACTTCAATGCACGTGTGAGGCTCATTTTGCTAGAACAACTGAACCACGATTTGTTTACTCTTATCAATGCTACACCAGATTCATCACCAGGTATGATCATGTTTTCAATCTTTGTTGCAAAATATCTGGTGTATGTATACCCCATCACTTTGGCAGTTTGCTGGCTTTGGGGGGGAAAAGAAGCTATCTCACACCAGCGCATTGTTGTCAGCAAATCTTGTATTGCTTTTGCCTTTGCAATGACAGTTTCAGCAATCATTGGAATGCTGGTTCCACATGCACGCCCTTTTGTTGAAGGTGTTGGTCATAATTTTCTTGCTCATGCGCCAACAGTTTCTTTCCCCAGTAATCACGGTACAGCTGTGTTTACTTTCGCATTAGCATTTATCTTCTGGCACCGAATCTGGTCAGGTTTTTGTCTGATGGTTATTGCCGGCGCTATTGTCTGGGCCAGAGTCTATGTCGGAGTCCACTGGCCAATTGATATGTTTGGCGCATTTTTGGTCAGCCTCATGGGATGTGCATTTTCCCAAATATTCTGGCACCTCTATGGAGCATGCTTGCAAAGCAAACTAACCTGCCTTTACCAATTCTGCTGTGCTTTTTTAATCAGAAGAGGTTGGGTACAAAGTTAAATCAAACTCTCAACATCGCAACAGAAAATAGATTCCCCCAGAGACTTAGGATTTTGTAACTGGGGGAACTACGATTAAGAAAGTTAGTGTGGCTGAACACAATAACGTCTCATTTGACAAAGCTTCTGTGTTATCTAAAAAAACAAATAAATCAGTAATCGATATAAAACACTTCGTTATATACAACATTACATAACTGTAATAAGATTACCCTTTCTTCACAAATCAAACCTTGTTTGATTTTTTTTCATTCAACATTTTTTAAACATCAAGAAGATTATTAATTCATAATATTAATGAAATCAAAATCCCAATCATACAGCACATATTTTAAACCAAAATAAAAGTCACTATTATTTTACTGTTATTTCATACTGATACAGTAAAATAAAGAAAGGAAGGATTTATAGCTAAAGGGATAAAGATTATATTAAGCTGAGACTAGCATCCCTCATAAAAAATAATATATTAATATTTTAATGAAAAATCAGGAATAAGTAAACGGACACAGAATGTTAAAATCCAATTGATGATATTTATTATCCATTTTTATGCATGCTTCTTATTTAATATTTAATTAACATCATCATGAAAACTCATAACATATTAACTTTACGATATAAATCTTACAATTGCGAGAGCGATCACGGTACATTTTACTAAAAATAATTATATTCCCCCTACCAAAATTCTGTGATTAAGCTTTTTTGATTTAAGCATCAAGAAATAGAACTAAACTGGATCTCGAATCCTCTGCTTAAGATGACCATATTTTAGGCAATATTATTAGTATAGAAATAAAAGTGTTTAAATAAACATCAGAACAATATCTGACAATTTATTATTCATATAACGAATCCAGCTCGCGCATTTTATTAATGTGCGGGTTTAGCAATTTTTAAATTTTACTTTACCGCGTTATTTCGGAGATATTTATGGACACATCTCAAACAGGTTCAATCGCATCCTCTGCTTTCAGCAAAAGCGATTATTCTACCTGGCGTAAATCAGACACTGTATGGATGTTGGGATTATATGGTACAGCCATTGGCGCTGGCGTTCTGTTTCTTCCCATAAACGCCGGTATTGGTGGGTTAATACCACTTATCATCATGGCACTGCTTGCACTTCCGATGACATTCTTTGCTCACCGCGGAATGTGTCGTTTTGTCCTGTCCGGCAAAAATAGCGGCGAAGATATCACTGGCGTGGTAGAAGAACATTTCGGTAAAGTTGCAGGTTTTTTAATCACTATTCTGTACTTCTTTGCAATTTACCCTATCCTGCTGGTTTATAGTGTTGCAATAACCAATACGGTAGAAAGTTTTATTATCCACCAGCTACATATGGATGCCCCACCTCGTGCACTGCTGGCACTGTTATTAATCCTGGGCGTTATGAGCATTATTCGTTTCGGTGAACAAACGATTGTCAAAGCAATGAGTGTCCTGGTATTCCCATTTGTCGCCGTTTTGATGCTTCTGGCTCTGTATCTGATCCCTCACTGGAACACGACTATCTTTGATACTTTATCGCTGGAAAATACCGTATCCTCAACCAATAGTCATGGTCTGCTGTTCACCCTGTGGTTGGCGATCCCAGTAATGGTTTTCTCTTTCAATCATTCCCCGATTATCTCTGCATTTGCTGTGGCAAAACGTGAAGAGTACGGTGAAAATGCGGAGAAAAAATGTTCACGCATTCTGGGCTATGCTCACATCATGATGGTACTGACAGTCATGTTCTTCGTCTTCAGTTGCGTACTAAGCCTGTCACCGGAAAATCTGGCGGAAGCTAAAGCACAGAACATTACTATTCTGTCTTATCTGGCTAACCATTTTAATGCACCAGTTATTGAATACATTGCACCATTCATTGCCTTCATCGCAATTACCAAGTCATTCCTTGGTCACTATCTGGGTGCCCGTGAAGGTTTTAATGGCATCATTAACAAGGCACTGAGCACACAAGGAAAAACAATTCAGCACAAGACGCTGAATCGTATCACCAGTTTGTTCATGCTAATCAGTGCCTGGATTATTGCAACACTTAACCCTAGTATTCTGAACATCATTGAATCTCTGGGCGGGCCAATCATTGCCATGATCCTGTTCATCATGCCAATGTATGCTATTTATAAGGTTCCGGCTATGCGCAAATATGCAGGCAAACCAAGCAATATCTTTGTTATTGTTACAGGGTCAATCGCTATTTCAGCAGCCGTTTACTCTGTGATGTAATGAATATATCAGGCAGCTTTCTACAGTCACTGCCCTGAAATAAATGCCAGCTACGATTAAAGGTGACTGGCATTTTTTTAACTTCTGACTATTTTCAAATTATTATATTTTTACTTAATCATTCACTAACTGAAAATTGAGTTAAACCAACCGCTGACGGTCAGTACAATAAAATCCCAAATGCGGCCAAAGAACCCTGTCTCCTCAACGGATTCTTTTACTACCAGCGGGCGTTGTTCAATGACCTTGCCATCCAGCATAAAATTAACCGTTCCTACAACCTGATTTTTTGCCAATGGCGCTTCCAGTGGTGTCTGATTCAGTGTAAAACTTGCTTTCAAATTACCCGACTGCCCACGCAAAACCGTAACTGCCGCATCTTTCTCTACCCCTAAAGCAACTTCTGGGCGAGTTCCATACCATACTTTTTCTGTTACTAGTACATCATCGGCCTTAAGCGGAGTACTGGTTTCATAAAAACGGAAACCCCATGCCAGAAGCTTTTCACTGTCCACAAAACGAATTCGATCACTTGGAGCACCCAGAACAACTGAGATTAAACGCATTGGGCCTTCTGTAGCAGAGGCAACAAGATTATATCCTGCTCCGCTGGTATGACCTGTCTTTATACCATCCACACTCATGTTTTGATTCCACAACAAACGGTTGCGGTTAGGCTGACGGATTTTGTTGAAAGTGAATTCTTTTTCTTTATTTAGTGCATATTCTTCTGGAACATCACGGATCATTGCCTGACCCAAAAGTGCCATATCACGAGCAGTGCTATACTGCCCGGCGGCATCTAAACCATGAACAGTCTTGAAATGAGTATTTGTCAGACCTAGCGATTGGGAGTATTTATTCATTAAATCAACAAAAGCATCCTGACTACCTGCAACATAATCTGCAAGAGCAATGCTGGCATCATTACCAGACTGGATAACAATACCACGATTTAAATCAATGACTTTGACTCTATCTCCGGGTTTTAAAAACATCAGGGATGACCCTTTAAGTACCGGATTACCTGTCGCCCAGGCATCTTTTCCGACAGTGACCAAATCCTCTTGGGAAACTTTGCCAGCTTTCATCGCCTGCCCAATCACATAGCTGGTCATCATCTTTGTCAGACTCGCAGGATCCAAACGCTCATCAGGGTTATTTGATGCCAGAATTTTTCCACTGGCATAGTCCATCAAAATATAAGCTTTAGCATCAATCTCTGGCGCAGCCGGTTCATTTATCGCGTATAAGTTGGTACTTGCCAGCCAAAAAACACTTAGCCCTATCGTAAAAGACTTTATTATCTTTATCTGACCTCTTTTTTTCATCATCGCTCGCCTTCTTTCTCTGACAGCCAAAATACAAAACCTCTATTAATATAGGATGTTATGAGATAAGACTCCAACCCAATAACGTAAAGATTTTCCTGTCATTCACATGCATTTATTGTCATATTATCGATAATTCAGAACAACCTGATATTAAGGAGAAAATGGTGCTGACAGTCTGGGGACGTAAGAATTCATCGAATGTAAAAAAGGTTCTTTGGTGTCTGGAAGAATTAAAGATCCCATATCAGCAAATTGATGTTGGTGGAAAATTTGGCAAACTTGATGATCCAAAATATTTACACATGAACCCTAATGGCGTTATTCCATGTTTACAGGACGATGATTTTATCCTGTGGGAATCAAATGTGATTGTCCGTTACATTGCGGAAAAATTTGGCAAAGATACTCTTTACCCAACTGATATTAAAGAAAAATATAATGTCGAAAAATGGATGGATTGGATAGGCTGTAATCTCTTTCCTCCAATCAAGCAGCTTATGATAAACCTTGTCAGAACTCCGGCAGCGCAACGCGATCAAAAAATCATCTCTCAGACATTAGCAGAGATAGAAAAACTGCTGAAAATTACTGATGAAACATTGAGCAAACAAACTTATCTTTCTGGTGATAAATTTGGCATGGCCGACATCGCCCTTGCTCCCTTTGTCTACCTATGGATTAATATCGTGACAGAACATCAATCGCTGCCAAACTTAGAACGCTGGTATCAATTAATGACTAAAAGACCAGCGTTCCAAAAAATCGTTATGATTGAAATAAGCTAATTACAGGCTCATCGGCATTCTGCCGGGATCTGGATATTGATATTCGAACCCCAGTTCCCGGCAAATGCGGCTTCCATCAACCGTTTTACATTTCCCTGTGTGATTTTCCATTTCCTCATCTTCCGGTTGTAAAAATTCTGGCGGGGTCAAATTAAGCTGACGGCAGGCTTGTGAGTAAAACTCCGATCTTTTCGGATGTTCCGGAGCACACAAGTTATAGATACTGCCTCCTTCAGAACGCTGAATAAGGAGTTTAATAGCAGAGATAGCATCATCCTGATGAACTAAATTTACTGCGTTTTCTCCCCCAACAATCGCTTTCTGCCCTGCCAGAAAACGTCCTGCATGGCGACCGCTGCCTACCAATCCCGCCAAACGCAGGATATCAACAGATGTATTGGGTAATTGATGCAGCCAGTTTTCCAGCTCAACCAATGCTCTGGCAGATTGAGTTTCAGGAAACAATGGTGCATCTTCATTGAGATGGCCGACAGAAGAGCCATAAACAGAAGTTGAACTGGTAAAAATAATATGAGGGACAGAATACGAGAGCGCAGTATCAACAAGTAACTGTATTGCTCTGACATACTCTGCCCCACCTCCTGCAACTCTGCTGACAGGCAATGTCAAAACCAATACATCAACTGACATAAGTTGTTCAAGCTCATCGGGTGTACAGATGATTTCAGGGGTCAAATTCAATAAATGACAGTCAACTCCACACATACAGGCTGCTTCAACACCATCCGGGGTTGTTTTGCTACCGACTACCTGTATACCGCTCCCCCGCAAAGCTTGTGCCAATGGCATTCCCAACCATCCCAGGCCAATAATTGAAACCTTTTTCACCATGATTCTCCCCAGCACATATGATTTTGATTATTGAAGCAAATTACGCCTGTAAAGGATATCAACCGCTCACTTTCCTAAAGAGGATAAAACATTATTTTCATATAAAACAAAACGTTAATAGCGAAAAATAACTTTTTTAAAAAAAGGGTTGCTTTTCATACACCGGATCAGATAGGTTAAATGGCACGCAATCAATTTCTTATGTCTGCTAGCCTATAGCAAACATATATACAAAGTTAAGCATAAAGTTTTCCTGAAGTCACAAAGTAGACCAGACATAAGTAGCGCTAAAACATGCCATTGCCTGCAAAGCCGTGACTTGGAAGATGACAAATATACGCTCAAATTATTAATCACGTATTCGACAGAGAGCACACATATTATGAATCGTATTCAATTTAACCATCACCACCACCATCATCCTGATTAGTCTTTCAGGCTGTTGTGTGCTGGAAGACGTTTAATAACTCTTCCGGTGGTGTGAATACGATAAAAAACCCTCGGAAGATTTTCCGGGGGTTTTTTATGCCCAACAGATTCCGAGTTACCTAAATTTCAAGTTTTCAAATTATATCGTGGTAAAACGTAGCAACAACCAAGCATCGCCAGTGCTAAGAGCCATGAACACAAGCGTCATAAGCCCCAAGAAACAACTTGAAACGACAGAGAATATTCTGATTTATATATTGATTATAGGGTAGACATAACATGTTAGATAAAACTCGATTACGGATAGCTATGCAGAAATCAGGACGCTTGAGTGATGACTCCCAGGCATTACTGACGCGCTGTGGCATCAAAATCAATTTACAGCAACAACGCCTGATCGCATTCGCAGAAAATATGCCCATTGATATCCTGCGTGTCCGTGATGATGATATTCCTGGTCTTGTAATGGATGGTGTTGTCGATTTAGGTATTGTTGGTGAAAATGTACTCGAAGAAGAACTGCTTAGCCGTCTCGCACAGGGAGATAGCCCACAATATACCACACTGCGCCGCCTTGATTTTGGTAGTTGCCGCCTCTCTCTCGCCGCCCCTTTTGATTATGACTATACTGGCGCAGAATGTTTACAAAACTCTCGTATCGCAACCTCTTACCCACACCTATTAAAACGCTATCTGGATCAAAAAGGCGTTCAATTCAAACCCTGTCTTCTCAATGGCTCTGTCGAAGTCGCTCCCCGGGCAGGATTGGCCGATGCCATCTGTGATTTGATATCAACTGGTGCAACATTAGAAGCAAACGGTCTGCGGGAAGTTGAAGTTATCTATCGTTCAAAAGCCTGTCTGATCCAGCGTGATGGTGAAATGCCAGAAACAAAACAACAATTAATTAATAAGTTAATGATCCGCATTCAAGGTGTAATTCAGGCTCGTGAGTCCAAATACATCATGCTACATGCTCCAAGTGACAAGTTAGAAGAAATTATCTCATTACTGCCGGGCGCAGAACGCCCAACCATTTTGCCTCTGGCCGGAGCTCAAAATCGCGTCGCCATGCACATGGTCAGCAGTGAAACTCTATTCTGGGAAACGATGGAAAAACTCAAGACACTGGGTGCCAGTTCCATTCTTGTTTTGCCCATTGAAAAGATGATGGAGTAATCCTGATGAGTGCTAATCTTAATATAACTTTGAGTAATGCCTCTGATTTTAACACCATCATTCGCTGGCAAGAGTGTACACCGGAACAGCAACAAATACTGCTGACCCGCCCTGCTGTTGCCGCATCTGAAGATGTTGCCCGTACGGTAAAACAGATCCTGGAAACCGTCAAAGAGCGTGGAGATGAAGTATTACGGGAGCTTAGTCAACATTTGGATAATACCGCAGTTAATACCATCCAAATTTCTGTAGATGAAATTAGCGCCGCAACCAAACGCCTGGCACCAGAAATCAAGCAAGCTATGCAACAGGCCATGAACAATATCCGCCTGTTTCATGAAGCACAAAAACCAACAGTGGTTGAAGTAGAAACTATACCCGGTGTGTACTGCCGACAAATTACACGACCGATTGATTCAGTAGGGCTATACATCCCCGGAGGTTCCGCGCCATTACCTTCCACTGTGCTAATGCTCGGAACACCCGCCAGTATCGCAGGATGCCGTAAGGTAATTTTATGCTCTCCACCACCAATTGCTGATGAAATACTCTATGCTGCCCAATTATGCGGTATCAGCGAAATATTTCAGATTGGTGGTGCTCAAGCCATTGCAGCAATGGCATTTGGTACAGAATCCATCCCTAAAGTGGATAAAATTTTTGGCCCAGGTAGCGCATGGGTCACCGAAGCCAAACGACAAGTAAGCCAACGCTTTGATGGTGCAACCATTGATATGCCCGCCGGCCCCTCAGAAGTACTGGTAATTGCAGACAATAGCGCTAATCCCACATTTACAGCAGCAGACCTACTTTCACAAGCAGAACATGGCCCAGATTCCCAAGTCATATTGGTCACACCTGACGAAAATTATGCCAAACAGGTCATTCGTGAAATTGAGAAACAACTTATTACTCTGCCACGTCAACAAATCGCTATTCAGGCCTTACAATCCAGCCGTATCATTGTCACTGCTAATATTGACCAATGTGTGACAATCAGTAACCAATATGGCCCTGAGCATTTGATCATCCAAACGCGGCAACCAGAACAGCTTGTAGACAAAATCACCAGCGCTGGCTCCATTTTCCTTGGCGACTGGTCGCCTGAATCTGCGGGAGATTATGCTTCCGGTACAAATCACGTATTACCAACTTACGGTTATACCTCAACCTATTCAAGCCTCGGTTTGGCTGATTTCCTGAAAAGAATGACCATTCAGAAACTCACACCACAAGGTTTAAAAAAACTTGCACCAACTATAGAAACACTGGCACAGGCAGAACAACTCACTGCACACAAGAATGCGGTTACATTACGCATAGCGGCCCTGAACAGTACAGATAATACAGACAACACCGACACACAGCCCAAAGCTTAAGGAGCAATAATGAGCACTGTTTTTGATGTCAATTCACTGGCAAGAGAAAATATCCGTAAATTAGTTCCTTATATGTCAGCCCGTCGTCTGGGTGGTAACGGTGATATTTGGTTAAATGCCAACGAATATCATACCGCCCCCGATTTTCAATTCTCGGAAAAAACTCTCAACCGCTATCCTGAGTGCCAGCCTGTAACGGTTATTCAGCGCTATGCAGATTACACAGACCTGCAACCAGAACAAGTGCTTGTCAGCCGTGGAGCTGATGAATCCATAGAGCTGCTGATCCGCGTTTTCTGCGAACCGGGTAAAGATGCCGTTCTGTTTTGCCCTCCAACATATGGTATGTACGGTGTCAGTGCGGAAACCTTCGGGGTCGAGCAGAAAAAGATCCTCAGCAGTGCTGACTGGCAGCCAAATATTACAGCAATCCAAAATAATCTGGATCGCGTCAAATTGATCTATATCTGCAACCCGAATAATCCAACAGGTAATCTGATTGATCCCGCGGCATTACGCCAGATCCTCGAACTTGCCCGTAATCGTGCCATTGTTGCCATTGATGAAGCCTATATCGAATTCAGCCCGCAAAATACTACCATTCACTGGCTAAAAGAGTATCCACACTTGGTGATTTTGCGAACCCTCTCGAAAGCTTTTGCTTTAGCAGGGCTACGTTGTGGATTTACTCTGGCTTCTGCCGATATTATCGCGCTAATGTTGAAAGTGATTGCTCCTTATCCACTTGCTACGCCTGTTGCAGACATCGCTGCACAGGCGTTAACTGCAACAGGCATTCGAGCAATGCAAAACCGGGTAGAAGAAATTATTGCTAATCGTGCTTATCTACAAGCAGCACTTGATGAATTGATATTAGTGGAAAAGGTATTTCCCAGTGAAACCAACTATATCCTGGTCAGATTCACCAATGCTGAATTAGTATTCAGAGCATTATGGGATCAGGGCACTATCCTGCGCGATCAACAAAAACAACCGGGGCTAGAAAATTGCTTACGTATTACGGTTGGCAGTCGTAGTGAATGTGAGCGGCTTGTCAATGCCATTGCTACTCTTTGCAAACAAACTCAACAAGTACAGGAAACAGAAAATCCATGAGCCAGAAATTGCTTTTTATTGACCGCGATGGAACATTAATTACTGAACCACCAACTGACTATCAAGTCGATCGCATTGATAAACTGGCATTTGAAGCTGGAGTGATCCCTGCTCTGCTGACCCTGCAAAAATCCGGTTACAAACTGGTTATGGTCACTAATCAGGATGGATTAGGTACAAACAGTTTTCCGCTAGCTGATTTTGAACCACCTCATACTCTGATGATGCAAGTTCTTACTTCACAAGGTATTCAGTTTGAAGAGGTATTAATCTGCCCTCACAAACCGGAAGATAACTGTAATTGCCGCAAACCAAAACTCGGTTTGGTCGAGAAATATCTGACAGATGGCATGATGGATACTAAAAACAGTTATGTGATTGGTGATAGGGAAACTGACCTGCAATTAGCCCGAAAGATGGGAATACAAGGCATTCGTTATCATGCTGATTTACTGGGCTGGTCAGCTATTTGTGAACAGTTGACCCGTAAAGATCGTTATTCCAGCGTAAATCGTAAAACGAAAGAAACTGCGATCAATATTAAAATTTGGCTGGATCGAGAAGGAGAGAGCCGCATTAATACAGGCGTCGGTTTCTTTGATCATATGCTGGATCAGATCGCCACCCATGGTGGTTTCCGCATGAACATTCAAGTTGATGGTGATCTTTATATTGACGATCATCACACTGTTGAAGACACCGGCCTTGCGTTAGGGGAAGCTCTGAAACAAGCATTGGGTGATAAACGTGGTATTGCCCGTTTCGGATTTACGCTTCCAATGGACGAATGTCTTGCCCGTTGTGCGCTGGATATTTCCGGCCGACCACATCTTGAATATAAAGCTGAGTTTAAACACCAACGCGTCGGGGATTTAAGCACAGAGATGATCGAACATTTTTTCCGCTCCCTCTCTTATACAATGGGATGTACCTTACACCTGAAAACGAAAGGTAAGAACGACCACCATCGTGCTGAAAGTCTGTTTAAAGTCTTTGGCCGCACCCTGAGACAAGCTATCCGCATAGAAGGCGATACTTTGCCCAGCTCTAAAGGTGTCTTATAAGAGAAAATGATGATGAAAGTTGTTATTTTGGATACAGGCTGTGCCAATCTTGCTTCGGTTACCTATGCTGTTCGTCGGTTAGGCTATGAACCTGTAATCAGCCGTGATGCAGATATTGTTAAATCAGCCGAGAAACTGCTCTTACCGGGTGTAGGCACAGCGGCTGCTGCAATGGATCAATTTCAGCAACGGAAGTTGATCTCCCTGATCACTTCTCTCACTCAGCCAGTATTAGGTATCTGTCTGGGTATGCAACTTCTGGCTGGAGCCAGCGAAGAAGGCGGCAATATCTCATTACTCAAATTAATCGATTCTTCTGTCAGAAAAATGGCAACTTCTGGTTTGCCATTACCACATATGGGATGGAATCAAGTCAATGCTCTCGCCGGACATCCCTTGTTCCGCAATATTAAAAACAATGCCTATTTTTATTTCGTACACAGTTATGCGCTACCTGTTGGCGAATACACCATTGCTCAAACGAATTATGGCAATCCATTCAGTAGTGCAATTGCAAAAAACAATTTTTTTGGTGTGCAATTCCACCCTGAGCGATCCGGCGCGGCAGGGGCACAGCTATTGAAAAACTTTCTGGAGATGTAATTGCATGATTATACCTGCATTAGATCTAATTGATGGCAACGTTGTGCGTTTGCATCAGGGTGATTATGACCAACGCCGGGATTATGGAAATTCTCCCTTATCCCGTTTACAGGAATATGAACAAACAGGTGCCAAACTATTGCATCTGGTGGATTTGACCGGAGCAAAAGATCCCGCTAAACGCCAAATTACATTGTTGCGTAAACTACTGGCGGGTGTTTCCATTCCGGTACAAGTCGGTGGAGGTATCCGCTCAGAAAACGATGTCAAAACGCTCTTTGAAGCCGGAGCAAGTCGGGTAGTTATTGGCTCAACTGCGGTCATCCAGCCAGAATTAGTTAAGCAATGGTTTCAAGATTACGGAGCAGAAGCCATCGTGCTGGCACTGGATATCCGCATCAATACAGATGATGTTAAACAAATTGCCATCAGCGGTTGGCAGGAAAACAGTAAGGCCACACTTGAACAAATTGTTGAACAATATCTTCCTGTTGGCCTGAAGCATGTCTTATGTACCGATATTTCCCGTGATGGCACACTAAGTGGTTCTAATATTTCACTGTATCAGGAAATCAGTCAACGCTATCCACAAGTTGCATTTCAAGCATCCGGAGGAATTGGTAGTCTCACCGATATTTCTCCTCTGCCTGCGTCTGGTGTTGCAGGTGTGATTGTTGGTCGTGCGTTACTTGAAGGAAAATTCACACTGAGGGAGGCTATTCAATGTTGGCAAAACGCATAATCCCTTGCCTTGATGTACGCGATGGACAAGTGGTTAAAGGGGTGCAATTCCGCAATCATGAGATTATTGGAGATATCGTTCCCCTTGCACAACGCTACGCTCAGGAAGGTGCAGACGAACTGGTATTTTACGATATCACCGCTTCTTCTGATGGCCGTATAGTAGATAAAAGCTGGGTTGCGAAAGTAGCTGAGGTGATCGATATCCCATTTTGTGTTGCTGGTGGGATCAAAACCGTCGAAGATGCAGGGCAAATCTTGTCATTCGGCGCAGATAAAATTTCCATTAATTCTCCTGCCTTGGCAGATCCTTCTTTGATTAACCGTCTGGCTGATCGCTATGGGGTTCAGTGTGTCGTGATCGGTATCGATACATGGTTTGATGAAAAGAATAATAGCTATCAAGTGTACCAATTTACCGGAGATGAAAAACGCACTATCGCAACTTCATGGCAAACATTAGATTGGGTCAAAGAAATACAACAACGTGGAGCAGGTGAAATTGTCCTGAACATGATGAATCAGGACGGGGTTCGTAATGGTTATGATCTCACCCAGCTTAAACTGGTTCGAGAAGCCTGCTCTGTACCCTTGATTGCTTCCGGTGGTGCAGGTACTCCAATACATTTTCTAGACGCCTTCAAAATAGCTAATGTTGATGGTGCTTTAGCCGCTTCCGTTTTCCACAAACAGATCATCAACATCGGTGAACTGAAACAGTATCTGGCAGCACAAGGGGTTGAAATAAGAACATGTTAACGATACCGCCACTAACACAACACGAAATCGAAAAATTAAACTGGGAAAAAGTCGATAACCTCATACCCGTTATCGTACAACATGCAGTGTCTGGCACAGTGTTGATGATGGGTTACATGGATCAGGAAGCACTGAATGTAACGCTAAATTCAGGCAAAGTTACCTTTTTCTCACGCACTAAACAACGGTTATGGACTAAAGGAGAAAGCTCCGGCAATTTTCTGGAATTAGTTGAAATTCACTCTGACTGTGATAACGATACTCTCCTTATCCTTGCCAGTCCTATCGGCCCAACCTGCCATAAAGGCACTGAAAGCTGTTTTGCTTCCGCACAAACAGAATGGAGTTTTCTTTACCAACTGGAACAGTTAATAGCAAGTCGAAAAAATTCGTCCCCGGATAGCTCCTATACTGCCCGCCTGTATGCCAGTGGGACAAAACGCATTGCGCAAAAAGTGGGAGAAGAAGGTGTAGAAACTGCATTAGCAGCAACCGTTAATGATAAAGAAGAGCTCACCAATGAAGCTGCGGATTTGATTTATCATCTGTTAGTGTTACTACAAGATCAAGATTTGGATCTCAGTTGTGTCATTCGCCAATTGCAAAAAAGGCATTCAATTAAGGAATAACTTTTAAGGAATAGTTTTCTGAACAGGAATAAAAGTTCAAAAAAACCGCCACTTCGTTAATTTACCTTAATAAAACGAAATGGCTTTTTGCTAAATCTTACCCTTACCAGATAAGATGCCAGAGTTTATGAAAAATTTAAAAATTTTATGAATCACTACATTGCCTCTTCGAAAATAGCAACAATCTCTTCATGTGATGCCTGAATCGGATTAGTGAAACCACAAGCATCTTTTAAGGCATTAGCTGACAATGTTGGGATATCTTCTGCTTTAACATTCAGCTCAGCTAATCCCGCCGGGATATTGACATCTTTTGCCAGTCGGCTTATCTCTTGAATACAGACTTCCGCACCCTCTTGATCATCGACATTAGCAACATCGGCTCCCATCGTGGCAGCAATATCTTTCAAGCGAGATGCTGCGGCTTTGGCATTAAAGCGCTGTACATGAGGTAATAACACCGCATTACAGACACCATGTGGCAGATCATAGAAACCACCTAATTGATGCGCCATCGCGTGAACATAACCCAAAGAAGCATTGTTGAATGCCATACCCGCTAAGAATTGGGCATAAGCCATATTTTCACGCGCTTCTACATCACTGCCATCTTCAACAGCACGACGCAAATGGCGGCTGATCATTGCTACCGCTTTCAACGCGCAGGCATCAGTGATCGGGTTAGCTGCTATAGATACATAGGCTTCAATCGCATGAGTCAGTGCATCCATACCGGTCGCAGCCGTCAGTCCTTTTGGCATTCCAATCATCAATGCAGGATCATTAACTGATAAGATTGGGGTCACATTTTTGTCCACAATTGCCATTTTAATATGGCGATCTATATCTGTGATGATACAAAAACGCGTCATTTCGGAAGCTGTCCCTGCCGTAGTATTAATCGCTATCAGCGGCAATTGGGGCTTTGCAGAGCGATCAACACCTTCATAATCACGGATATCACCACCATTTGCGGCAACCAGCGCAATACCTTTCGCACAATCGTGTGGTGAACCACCACCCAGAGAAATTACAAAATCACAATCATGCTGACGCAGAATAGCCAGCCCTTGTTCGACATTGATTGTAGTTGGATTCGGATTCGTTCCATCATAAACTGCACTTTTTATCCCTACATCGGCCAATAACCTCTGAACTTTCCCAACAACACCAATCTCGTTCAGCACACAGTCAGTGACAATCAAGGCCTGCTTATAACCATAAACTTTCACTAACTCAACGGCTTCATTCAAGCATCCCATACCGATTTTATTTACAGGCGGGATAAAAAAAGTTGATATTGCCATTAGGAACTCCTTATATTTTAATGAGGTATCTCAAATCCTGATGTACGAGAAGTGATTTATAATTTGTCACTTATCTGCATCAGTAATTTTGACTGATATCAATAACCTCTAGTGTAGGATTAAAAAATAAACTGAAATTCACCAAACCTTAAAAAAATAAAATTTATTTTAAATGAGTCAAATACAGGATTAAACATTCAAGACTCCACCGAAGGGCGCTCTGGTATCACCATGCCGGAGTTAGCCACATTTAGAATGCTCTCCAGTCAACCAGAAATAACTTAAATAAAATTTATATTTTGCTATAATTTAACCAGATGAAATAGGTGATTATTCTATGAATAATATTTTTGTTTTGGTAATAATTGGGCTGGTGGTTATCTGCATTATTGTGATGCATCACGCTTTTGATGCAAATATGGCTCACTGGCTGGTACAATTTGCTGAATGGTTGGTGAGATAGAGGTTACTTTCTTATAAATTGTTTATTAAAAAATTCTGCTACAAAAAAGGTGCTGAAAACTCAGCACCCCATCATTTTGAAAGTTAAATATTTATTATAGATATCTAACTATTATGATAACCATTCGGTATGAAATACACCTTCTTTATCGATACGCTTATAGGTATGCGCTCCGAAATAGTCACGCTGTGCCTGAATCAGGTTGGCAGGCAAAACGGCAGAGCGATAGCTATCGTAATAAGAGATAGCCGCAGAGAAAGTTGGCGTTGGAATACCATTCTGCACACCATAGGAAACAACATCGCGCAGAGCTTGCTGATATTCATCAGCGATTTGTTTAAAGTAAGGTGCCAGCAACAGGTTAGCAATATCTTGGTCTTCGTTGTAAGCATCCGTGATTTTTTGCAGGAATTGCGCACGAATAATACAGCCAGCACGGAAGATCTTGGCAATTTCACCGTAGTTCAAATCCCAGTTGTATTCATCAGAAGATGCTTTCAACTGCTGGAAGCCTTGCGCATAAGAAACGATCTTACCTAAATACAAAGCACGACGAACTTTCTCAATAAATTCTGACTTATCACCTTCAAATGGCTGTGCTTCTGGCCCTGACAGAACTTTAGATGCAGCCACTCGCTGATCTTTCATAGAAGAGATGTAACGCGCGAAGACAGATTCAGCAATCAACGTTACTGGAACGCCCAGATCCAGAGAACTCTGGCTAGTCCATTTACCAGTCCCTTTATTAGCTGCTTCATCCAGGATCACATCTACCAGATATTTACCTTCTTCATCTTTCTTGTTGAAAATATCAGCGGTAATTTCAATCAGATAACTACTCAGCTCACCCTGATTCCAACCATTGAATACATCCGCCAGCTCCTGATTGCTCAGATTCAGTGAATGTTTCAGCAGAGAATAGGCTTCAGCAATTAGCTGCATATCACCATACTCAATGCCATTGTGAACCATCTTCACGTAGTGACCTGCTCCATCTGAGCCAATATAAGTCACACAAGGCTCACCATCTGCTTGAGCAGCGATCTCTTTCAAAATCGGTGCAACCAGTTCATAAGCTTCTTTCTGACCACCCGGCATAATTGAAGGGCCTTTTAATGCACCTTCTTCACCACCGGAAACCCCTGTTCCAATAAAGTTAAAACCTTGAGCGGATAATTCACGATTACGGCGGATAGTATCCTGAAAATAGGTGTTGCCACCATCGATCAGAATGTCACCCTTATCCAAATGTGGCGTCAGAGATGCAATGGTTTTATCCGTAGCTTCACCTGCCTTAACCATTAACAGAATACGACGTGGCTTTTCCAGTGAATCGACAAACTCTTCAATGGAATAACTTGGAACTAATTTTTTCCCTGGATTTTCAGCAATAACTTCATCAGTTTTATCGCTGGAGCGGTTAAAAATAGATACAGAGTAACCACGGCTTTCAATATTCAACGCCAGATTGCGCCCCATAACCGCCATACCGACAACACCGATCTGTTGCTTGGACATGAATAACTCCCGTCTGATAATGACCTGCTGTCTAGCAAAATGTTGTACATGTAACAATATCGCGTACAACAAAATATAGTAGACAATTTGTTAATGAGATCACATGTTAACTCAGGAATGGGTATCGGGGATAGTTATTGATGCAATCGATATTGTGATACTGTTTTTTTGCTGAAAAAATTTCCAGCTGCAATAAATCGCCTATTGATATTTTGACAATCAATCCTCATTATTCAGAGGTCGGCATAAGCCGTCACAGTAAAAGGTAAAATAAACTATATGGAATGGATCGCTGATCCAACGATATGGGCAGGTCTGGCCACACTTATCGTTTTAGAAATTGTTCTCGGAATTGACAACTTAATCTTTATTGCCATTCTGGCAGATAAACTTCCTGAAAAACAGAGAGATAAAGCGCGTCTCACTGGTTTATCCTGTGCTCTGTTGATGAGGTTGCTCTTATTATTCAGCCTTTCCTGGCTTATTTCTCTGACAACACCATTGCTAACCTTGTGGGATCATCCATTCAGTGCCCGTGATTTAATTATGCTGATTGGGGGAATGTTTCTACTGTTTAAAGCCACAATGGAGTTGAATGAACGGCTAGAAGGAAAAATCCTGCATACCAATCAACAACGTAAAGGAACAAGTTTTTGGGCGGTTGTTGTACAGATTATTGTCTTAGATGCTGTTTTCTCACTGGATTCCGTTATTACCGCTGTGGGTATGGTGAATCATATCGGTATCATGGTTACTGCGGTCATCATCGCCATGATCCTGATGATATGGGCCAGTAAGCCTCTGACAAAGTTTGTTAATGCCCATCCTACCATCGTTATACTGTGTCTCAGTTTTCTACTGATGATTGGTTTCAGCCTGGTAGCCGAAGGCTTTGGCTACAAAATACCCAAAGGCTATCTTTATGCCGCCATTGGCTTCTCCATTATGATCGAAGCATTAAATCAATTCGCCCATTTCAATCGTCGAAAATTCCTGAGTGCTTCCCGCTCACTGCGCGAAAGAACCGCAGAAGCTGTCCTCCATATTTTAAATGGCAGACGTGAAAGTGCGGATTTGGATAACCATACTTCCAGTTTGATTGCGGATCATGAAGAGCATAAAGAAGTTTTTGAACCACAAGAACGGCAAATGATTGCCCGCGTTTTTAGTCTTGCACAACGTACAGTCAGCAGTATTATGACCTCACGCCACGACGTGGTTTACCTTGATGTTCACTCACCTACTGACAAACTGGCTATATTACTGGAGCAAAAACCACATACCCGGATTGTCGTCACGGATGAAAAAACTAGTGATGAACCGCTGGGCGTGGTTCATGTGATTGATATCCTTAATCAACAACTCACTTATAAAACATTTAATTTGCGGCAATTAGTACAACAACCTTTGATTTTCCCTGAATCTCTCTCTTTACTTCAGGCGTTAGAACAATTCCGTCAGGCACAAACTCACTTTGCTTTTGTTGTTGATGAATTTGGCTCTGTTGAAGGTATTGTCACAGTCACAGATGTAATGGAAACCATCACAGGAAACTTGCCTGTAGGTAGTGGAGAGATTGATGCTCGCCATGATATTCAGGTCACAGAAGAAGGGCATTGGATTGCCAATGGATTTATGCCACTGGATGATCTGATACTTTATGTTCCACTATCACTGGATGAAAAACGCGAATACCAAACACTGGCAGGCCTGTTGATGGAACATCTACAACATATTCCACAACAAGGGGAACAACTACAGATTGGCGATTATCTTTTTGAACCACTGGAAATCACCAGTCATCGTATTAATAAAGTGAAAATCACCTTGCTAAAAATAGAAGAAGAGATGAAAGAATAATTCACTCAGTGATACACATCATTTACTGACAAAAACCGACACTATGTCGGTTTTTTCATTTCTGACAAATTTCATTATTTTGATTTAATTTGAATTTCCAGATAATTAATCCGCTTAATCTTGCAGATGCAATGTATGTCTCATATAGGCAGAACCTGCCTACATTTCTCCACGAACACATGTTTACCAAAACAATGAGCTTATTAAACAGTCAGTTGTTATAGCTCAGGCAAATGCTACATGGACTTGTGTTGTAACAGGCGGGTTTGTGAATTACTCCATTAACTTGTCATTGATAAATAAGGGGATTACATGAGTACGAAATATTTTTCATTGTTGACAGATTCAGGTGCCAATAAGCTGGAAAACGCTGCAACCTCAGGTAGCAAGCTTGAAATTACACATATGGCAGTCGGCGACGGAAATTTATCAACACCTAATGCTAATCAAACTCAATTGATTAATGAAAGACATCGCGCAGAAATTGACAGATTATTCATTGATCCTAAAAACCCTAACCAAGTTATTGTTGAACAGGTACTTCCAGAAGATGAGGGTAGCTGGTGGATCCGTGAAATAGGCCTGTTTGATAAAGATGGTACGCTAGTTGCTGTCGGAAACTGTGCTGAACTGTACAAGTCACAGATGCATGAACAAACAATTCGTATGCTTCTACCTATTGATAACATAAATTTGATAGGTTCATTTGATGAATTATTTTCTGGCTTAGCAACTCGCAGATACGTAAGGGACAGAATCAGAAACCATGCAGAAAGCCGTAACCATCCAGATGCCACGCTGAAAAACAAAGGATTTGTTATCTTAAGTAATGCTGTAGACAGTAACAGTGAAGCTCATGCAGCAACATCAAAAGCCGTGAAATCAGCTAATGAGTTAGCCCAAAAAGCCTATGATTTAGCTAATCCAGAAAATGCCAAGAAGAAATGGGTGCCGTTAACTCGCCGTGTCAACGATAAAGAGCTAGTCAATGATATTACCCTGGTGGCGGCCGATGTCGGCGCCTATACCAAAGAAGAAACTAATACGCTGATCAAAGACAGCGATGCGCAGGTCATGAAAGTGACGGAAAGCAAGGTGCCGTTAACCCGCCGTGTCAATGACAAAGAGCTGGTCAATGACATTACCCTGACCGCCGCCGATGTCGGCGCCTACAGCAAGGAAGAAACTAATACGCTGATTAAAGACAGCGATGCACCGATCATGCAGGAAGCCCAGAAGGCTTTACATGAAGCCCATCGGGCTTTGAAAGATGCGGACAGCAAAGTGCCGTTAACCCGCCGTGTCAACGATAAAGAGCTGGTCAATGACATTACCCTGACTGCCGCCGATGTCGGCGCCTATACCAAAGAAGAAACTAATACGCTGATCAAAGACAGTGATGCGCAGGTCATAAAAGTGGCGGACAGCAAGGTGCCGTTAACCCGCCGTGTCAATGACAAAGAGCTGGTCAATGACATTACTCTGACCGCCGCCGATGTCGGCGCCTACAGCAAGGAAGAAACTAATACGCTGATTAAAGACAGCGATGCACCGATCATGCAGGAAGCCCAGAAGGCTTTACATGAAGCCCATCGGGCTTTGAAAGATGCGGACAGCAAAGTGCCGTTAACCCGCCGTGTCAATGATAAAGAGCTGGTCAATGACATCACCCTGGTAGCGGCCGATGTCGGCGCCTATACCAAAGAAGAAACTAATACGCTGATCAAAGACAGCGATGCACCGATCATGCAGGAAGCCCAACAGGCCCTGAAAGCCGCGGAAAGCAAAGTGCCGTTAACCCGCCGTGTCAATGATAAAGAGCTAGTCAATGATATTACCCTGGTGGCGGCCGATGTCGGCGCCTATACCAAAGAAGAAACTAATACGCTGATTAAAGACAGCGATGCGCAGGTCATAAAAGTGGCGGACAGCAAAGTGCCGTTAACCCGCCGTGTCAATGACAAAGAGCTGGTCAATGACATCACCCTGACCGCCGCTGATGTCGGCGCCTACAGCAAGGAAGAAACTAATACGCTGATCAAAGACAGCGATGCACCGATCATGCAGGAAGCCCAGAAGGCTTTACATGAAGCCCATCGGGCTCTGAAAGATGCGGAAAGCAAGGTGCCGTTAACCCGCCGTGTCAATGATAAAGAGCTGGTCAATGACATCACCCTGACCGCCGCTGATGTCGGCGCCTATAACAAGGAAGAAACTAATACGCTGATTAAAGACAGCGATGCACCGATCATGCAGGAAGCCCAGCGGGCCCTGAATGAAGCTCAACAGGCCGTGAAGACAGCGGACAGCAAAGTGCCGTTAACCCGCCGTGTCAATGATAAAGAGCTGGTCAATGACATTACCCTGACCGCCGCCGATGTCGGCGCCTATACCAAGGACGAAACCGATACGCAGGTCATGAAAGTGGCGGACAGCAAGGTGCCGTTAACCCGCCGTGTCAATGATAAAGAGCTGGTCAATGACATTACCCTGGTAGCGGCCGATGTCGGCGCCTATACCAAGGAAGAAACCGATGCGCGGATCAAAGACGGTGATACGCAGGTCATGAAAGTGGCAGACAGCAAGGTGCCGTTAACCCGCCGTATCAATGATAAAGAGCTGGTCAATGACATCACCCTGGCAGCGGCCGATGTCGGCGCCTATACCAAGGACGAAACCGATACGCGGATCAAAGACAGTGGTACACCGATCATGCAGGAAGCCCAACAGGCCCTGAAAGCCGCGGAAAGCAAAGTGCCGTTAACCCGCCGTGTCAATGATAAAGAGCTGGTCAATGACATCACCCTGGTGGCGGCCGATGTCGGCGCCTATACCAAGGACGAAACCAATACGCGGATCAAAGACAGTGGTACACCGATCATGCAGGAAGCCCAACAGGCCCTGAAAGCCGCGGAAAGCAAAGTGCCGTTAACCCGCCGTGTCAATGACAAAGAGCTGGTCAATGACATTACCCTGACTGCCGCCGATGTCGGCGCCTATACCAAGGAAGAAACCGATACGCGGATCAAAGACGGTGATGCGCAGGTCATGAAAGTGACGGAAAGCAAGGTGCCGTTAACCCGCCGTATCAATGACAAAGAGCTGGTCAATGACATCACCCTGGCAGCGGCCGATGTCGGCGCCTATACCAAGGACGAAACCGATACGCAGGTCATGAAAGTAGCGGACAGCAAGGTGCCGTTAACCCGCCGTATCAATGATAAAGAGCTGGTCAATGACATCACCCTGACCGCCGCCGATGTCGGCGCCTATACCAGGGACGAAACCGATGCACGGATCAAAGACAGCGGTGCACCGATCATGCAGGAAGCCCAACAGGCCCTGAAAGCCGCGGAAAGCAAGGTGCCGTTAACCCGCCGTGTCAATGACAAAGAGCTGGTCAATGACATTACCCTGGCAGCGGCCGATGTCGGTGCCTATACCAAGGACGAAACCGATGCGCAGATCATGAAAGTGGCGGACAGCAAAGTGCCGTTAACCCGCCGTGTCAACGACAAAGAGCTGGTCAATGACATCACCCTGGTGGCGGCCGATGTCGGCGCCTATACCAGGGACGAAACCGATGCACGGATCAAAGACAGCGGTGCACCGATCATGCAGGAAGCCCAACAGGCCCTGAAAGCCGCGGAAAGCAAAGTGCCGTTAACCCGCCGTGTCAATGACAAAGAGCTGGTCAATGACATTACCCTGGCAGCGGCCGATGTCGGCGCCTATACCAAGGACGAAACCGATACGCGGATCAAAGACAGTGGTACACCGATCATGCAGGAAGCCCAACAGGCCCTGAAAGCCGCGGAAAGCAAGGTGCCGTTAACCCGCCGTGTCAATGACAAAGAGCTGGTCAATGACATTACCCTGGCAGCGGCCGATGTCGGCGCCTATACCAAGGACGAAACCGATACACGGATCAAAGACAGCGGTGCACCGATCATGCAGGAAGCCCAGAAGGCTTTACATGAAGCTCATCGGGCCCTGAAAGATGCGGAAAGCAAAGTGCCGTTAACCCGCCGTATCAATGACAAAGAGCTGGTCAATGACATTACCCTGGTGGCGGCCGATGTCGGGGCTTATACCAAGGACGAAACCGATGCACGGATCAAAGACGGTGATGAGCAGGTCATGAAAGTGGCGGAAAACAAAGTGCCGTTAACCCGCCGTGTCAATGATAAAGAGCTGGTCAATGATATTACCCTGGTAGCGGCCGATGTCGGCGCCTATACCAGGGACGAAACCGATACGCGGATCAAAGACAGCGGTGCACCGATCATGCAGGAAGCCCAACAGGCCCTGAAAGCCGCGGAAAGCAAGGTGCCGTTAACCCGCCGTGTCAATGACAAAGAGCTGGTCAATGACATCACCCTGGTGGCGGCCGATGTCGGCGCCTATACCAAGGACGAAACCGATGCGCAGATCATGAAAGTGGCGGACAGCAAGGTGCCGTTAACCCGCCGTGTCAATGACAAAGAGCTGGTCAATGACATCACCCTGGTAGCGGCCGATGTCGGCGCCTATACCAGGGACGAAACCGATACACGGATCAAAGACAGCGGTGCACCGATCATGCAGGAAGCCCAGAAGGCTTTACATGAAGCCCATCGGGCCCTGAAAGCCGCGGAAAGCAAGGTGCCGTTAACCCGCCGTGTCAACGATAAAGAGCTGGTCAATGACATTACCCTGGTGGCGGCCGATGTCGGCGCCTATACCAAGGAAGAAACCGATGCGCGGATCAAAGACGGTGATGCGCAGGTCATAAAAGTGGCGGACAGCAAGGTGCCGTTAACCCGCCGTGTCAACGATAAAGAGCTGGTCAATGACATTACCCTGGTGGCGGCCGATGTCGGCGCCTATACCAAGGAAGAAACCGATGCGCGGATCAAAGACGGTGATGCGCAGGTCATGAAAGTGGCGGACAGCAAGGTGCCGTTAACCCGCCGTGTCAACGACAAAGAGCTGGTCAATGACATTACCCTGATAGCGGCCGATGTCGGGGCCTACAGCAAGGAAGAAACTAATACGCTGATCAAAGACAGCGATGCACCGATCATGCAGGAAGCCGAGCGGGCCCTGAAAGCCGCGGAAAGCAAAGTGCCGTTAACCCGCCGTGTCAATGATAAAGAGCTGGTCAATGACATTACCCTGGTGGCGGCCGATGTCGGGGCTTATACCAAGGAAGAAACCGATGCGCGGATCAAAGACGGTGATGCGCAGGTCATGAAAGTGGCGGACAGCAAGGTGCCGTTAACCCGCCGTGTCAACGACAAAGAGCTGGTCAATGACATTACCCTGACCGCCGCCGATGTCGGGGCTTATACCAAGGAAGAAACCGATACGCGGATCAAAGACGGTGATGCGCAGGTCATGAAAGTGGCGGACAGCAAGGTGCCGTTAACCCGCCGCATCAACGACAAAGAACTGATCAATGACATTAAACTGGCGGCGGCCGATGTCGGGGCTTATACCAAGGAAGAAACCGATGCGCGGATCAAAGACGGTGATGCACAAGTCATGAAAGTGGCGGACAGCAAGGTGCCGTTAACCCGCCGTATCAACAACAAAGAGCTGGTGAATGACATTAAACTGGTGGCGGCTGATGTCGATGCCTACAATAAAGAAGAAACCAGCCAGCTTATTGATAATATTCATGAGCTAGTAAACTCTGCCAATAACAATGCTGATAGCAAAGTGCCAATGACTCGTACAGTGAATAATAAAGCGCTGTTAACAGACATTACACTTACTGCATCTGATATAGATACCTATACTAGAGGAGAAATTGATCAACAAATCCATACAGTCAGGAAGTTAGCAAATGATGCCAATAATAATGTAAACGGCAAAGTTCCATTAACTCGTACAGTAAATAGTAAAGCACTGTTAGCAGATATTGTACTTACTGCATACGATGTCGGCGCCTATAGCAAAAACGAAGTAGATTCTCGTATAGGGAAAGTTAATGCGAACGCCAATAGTCGGCTGGCAAAAAATGAGAACGGAGCTGATATTCCAGACAAAAATGCTTTTGTAAGAAATCTTGGTTTAGCTAATCTGGTTGGGTTAAATATTGAATCTCGTTTAATCGGACAAGACGCCACTGTCATCAGACTTGGTGATATCGTCCAGATAAACGGGACCGCCGTAGCCAGTGACTCAATTCAGGCAGTTAATATGTCAGTTATCGGTGGAATAACCTATTACACCAATTACTACAAAGTACAACTGCCAATCAGCTTGTCAAATGGCATCATTTCATGTCATGCCAGTATTGTCGGAGATAATTTCGATGCACAAAGCCCTGGCTACCCGGCTGATGTTAAAACACAACGCAATAATCCGGATGGAATGGGAATATCGAAAGATACCTTAACTATATCGGTCACTACTCCACAATTAGGCTGGATTCCACAATTCTATTATGAGGTTATGGGGTATTAACAGAAACAGGAAATGAAAAACCCATCTGTTATTTGAGCTATAAGTTGATAGTGGTGTAACACCACTATCAACTCACTATCAATTTTTTCACATACAGGTGAACGTTAAAACGCTCACCTGTTTATTTTATCAATTATGATAAATTCAACTATTTATTCAGCAGTTTTTTTTCTTACTTCACTGTTATCGCTACTTTCAAGCCAGTTTTTGATGGATTGTTTGACTTTTTGCTGTAATTCATCACGCAATATTGGTTCAACATTCAAGGTATATTGCAGATTATCCCAATTACCATAAACCCGCAGTGGTACTTTTAGTTTTTCTAAACGACTAACTAATTCGTTTTCTTGCCCCCATCCACCGGTTAACTGAACCGCCAATGCAACATCAATATTCTGTTTCAGTAAATTGGCCTCACCCTGCCCTTCAATTTTCGAAATACCAGATGTAGCAGAAAGGTTATTAATTTTAATCTTACCTTTATCCAGTTGAGCTTTTACTGACAGATTCTGTGCATCAGTAAAGTTCTGAGTATTCGTCGGCTGTTGAACCAAATCAGTCATTCTTGAAAAAGATTGCTGAATAAGTAAAGGAATATTCAATCCGTCCAAACGCGCATTTTTCAGGCCGATATTCAGATCTCCCCGCCAGTAATGGGTGACTGCATATTCATCGTAGCCATCTCCCAAAAGATCTCCATCCAACGCAAGTTGTCCACTAAACACTGATGGCAGAGCCAAAGCTTTCAATAGTGATTGTAAGTCAATATTTTGCAACAGAGGTTTAGCATGTAATTTAGCCGGATTAACTGTTGCATCAATTGTGGCAGGCAGTGCAAAACGGCCACCAAATACGTTACCACTCAATCTCAAAATCTCTGTTATTCCCTCATCATTGACGGCATTAAAGACAAAGTTATCGATATCCATACCCTGATAAATAAATTTATTCGCCATGAATAACAGATGGGTATTAAATTCTTTCAGAAAACTGAGATCATAATTTGATAAAGGAGAAACAAACTTTGCAATCACAGGTTTTGCCGAATTATTTTCAGCCCGATAATCAAGTTTTGCCTGTAAACTATGCTGTGATAATTTATCCCATCCTAACAAATTATCTAAATCTAATTTTGGCGAAGACAGATTGATGGAATAGTGCGGTTTATCTTTCAGGTTAACCACAACATTGCCTGTCAATTCGCTTTCATTCATTGCCAGTGCTATTTTCTGCAACGAAATAGATGAGGAGAAAGCATCATATTTTACAGTCGCACTACCCGTTCCTGTTATGCCTTCTGGCGGGAGACCAACACCCTGTAGCTGATATTTAAACGAACTGATATCGCCAGTTAAATTATGTGGATAATCAGAAATGTCGAAAGAAGCGTTAACCTCAAAGGCAAATTCTTGCTGATTCTTATTGATCTTACTATTGAGTTCAAGATTAACATGGCTCTCATCCTGGCGTTTCATCAGCAAATCAATATCCCGCATATTTAACTGCGAATGGGGATCAGTTTGCCAAATCAGCAAGCTATTCTCTACTTTGATCTTATCGATATCCAGTTTCCAACTGTGAGCATCATCCGCTACGGGATAATGAAAATCACCTTCAGGCGCAATAGGGGCTTCTGGTTTTTTTTGCGGCTGACTATCCGGTGTAAACCGCAAAACAGCCCCTTTAAGCATCACTTCTTTGACAGAAAGTTGATGAGAAAACAATGGCAGCAACTCAACATCGAGGCGCATATTTTCTGCCATAACAGCGGGCATTTTCGCATTGGGAGCAATCAGTGATACCTGCCCGGTCAAAATACTCAATTTTGGCCAGGCATGCCAACGTAGATCATCTTGTAACACAAGCTGATAGCCACTCTTTTTTTGTACTTGTTTGACTATGTAGCTACGAAAATCGTTTGGATTAATCAGCACGACTAATGCTGTTAGCCCCGTAACAACTACCACCAACAAAATAACGAGTGTCGTCAACAATCTTTTCATGACTTCCCCAGTCTCATGTCCACAAGATGACTATTTTCACCAAATGACTACTTTACCAGAAATTTTCACCAGGAAAGATTAGTCTTCGCTGATTCGGCTCCCTACTGCTCCTTTCTGATTTTTATATTTAGCATCCTGACGTCGGTTATAAGGACGGTCAGCAATGCCTGAAAGCGGCTCAAAACTCAAAGCCCCAATGACCATACCCGGACGCAAGGCTAACGGTAATTTTCCTGAATTATAGAATTCCAGAACAATTTGACCATGCCAACCTGGGTCAATCCGGTGAGCAGTAACATGGACCATCAGACCAAGACGGGCCAGAGATGAACGACCATCCAGCCAGCCAACAAGATTAGCGGGCAATGTGACAGATTCCAGTGTCACTGCCAGTGCCAGTTCGCCGGGATGCAGAAAAAAAGCCTCCCCATCCGGCAAATTAATTTCATCGCTCATGACACGATCAAGTGCCGCATTGACTTCAGCCTTAGGACCACTCAAGTCAATATAAGCAGCAGTATGACCACGAAAAACGCGAAACTGATTCCCAAGGCGAACATCAGCAGTTGCCCCATTAATACGATCAACAGGAGGACGTGGGGTAATTTCCAGTTTACCTTCATCAAGCCATTTAATAATGTCACGGTCACAGAGTCGCATTACTTCCTCTCAAAATACGATGATACTTATGAATTCCTGAACATCAGGTTATTCGCAAAATTGGCCAATCTTGGCTTTCAGTATGTCGATAGCCACACGGTTTTTACCACCACGGGGAACAATAATGTCCGCATATTGTTTTGATGGCTCTATGAATTGCAGGAACATCGGACGAACTGTTTTTTTATACTGTTCTATTACAGAATCCAGTGAACGCCCACGCTCATTCACATCACGCTTGATACGACGCATCAGACAGATATCTAAAGGTGTATCAACAAAAATCGAAAAATCCAGTTCCTGACGCAAACGCTTATCCGTTAATAATAGGATACCTTCAAGGATAATAACTCGCTTCGGTTCAAAATGAATGGATTCTGGTTTGCGGGTATGAACAACGTAGTCATATTGTGGCAATTCAACGGACTTCCCGGCTTTCAGTGCCTGGATATGTTCGAATAGTAAATTGTGATCCATTGAACTTGGGTGGTCATAATTGACTTTATAGCGTTCTTCCAGCGGGGTGTTAGTTTGGTCTTTATAATAGCAATCTTCTGAAATAACTCCGATATTGTGATCACCAACCTGAGCGCGTAATTCTCTATAAAGTGTGCTGGCAATAAGGCTTTTGCCCGAAGCGGAGGCACCTGAAATACCTACGATTGTACACTTATGTGCTTCATCAGCCATACTAGAAATAACCTGGTTAAAAAGAAAAAATAAAGTGGGAAAATAGCATTCTGTCACGCTATGTTTGGCGGATTATAGGGAGTTAGTAGCTTCTATGCCAGCTCAAACGAGATAAGTCTCGCTTTTTTCGATACGCTTCGCATAAAAATTCCGCAATCACAGGTCTGCAAATGGAAAAATGACTCAAAAAAATAATGTTCAAAAACCAGTACCAAAGCAATTCCCAAAATCAGTCTCAAGATTGTATCCGAAATAATTCCCTGAAGGTATTCAGTTAAATTTCAAATGGTAGGTATAGTAGATAAAATAGAAACTGCCAAGTGTAGAACAATCGCTCTGTAACCGATGGTCCTGTAACAATAGAGCCATTGTTCTACGTTTTTGATATTGCGTCATCCCTATACCGTAAGCCACAACTAAATAACGGCAATATCAATGGAATAATCATTAATCTAGTCTATTAAATCTCTCAATATAACCGTTATATTCTTTTATCAGTTTACCGACAGATCCTTCCACCATCCATTCAGAAGAAGTACCTAAATTTCTTTTTTCAAAATCTGAATAAGGAACCTTATCTCTGACTCTGCGGATACGCTCTTTTGCAACTTTAGCGTAACTGTCAGCTTGATCTAACAGAGAATCATACCCCATGTAGGAAAGATCCCGCGCATTTTTACGCTCAGCAACCAGAGGAAGGGCGTTTTCAGTTTTATTTTGCAATTCAGTAACCAGAGCAAACGCTTGGGCGGTATCAAAAGCATCCTCTTCGATCATCTGATTGATTTTTTTAGCATCAATTAAAATTGCCAGACTATAATATTCCAATGTCCGGCCGTTCTCTTTTTCAATTTGCTGTAACGCGGTTATTTGACGTTCATTGTTAATCTTTTCAATAGATTGAGAAAATTCTTCAGATACTGGTTCAAATACTTGATACGCTGCTATTAATTGAAGGTGTTTCTCTTTGCCTCTGGCAAAATTGTCATCTTTGTAATCACCTTGATCATAATAACGGTTCAGTGCATTAATTTCTGGCACAAGCTTCGCTGATGACTCAATATAGTTAACAGCAATATGGTCAATCGGCTTCAATGCTGGAGTCATCACTGCAACATTTTTAATTTTTTCCTGACAACTGATTACACTATCCTGACTGACTGAGTAGAGCCCATAAACAACACTTTCATTTCCTGTAGGGCCTTTTTCTAAATCTTTAATCCAACTGGCATAGCGTTCTATGCTACGTTCGATATATTTATCCAGCGAATTGTAGCAATCAATGTATGCATTCATTTTTTCGGAAATAACCTGTTCTGGATCTTGGACAGATTTCTCTTTGATTTCTTTCGTCAGTTGTTCAACCTTCTCTGCAACTGAATTATTTTGCGCAGTTTCAGTTGATGACTTAGAAGTCACAGACTGTGTTAATTCTTCTTTTTTGTTATCACATGCTGATAGCGCTAATGTAACACAAAGAGCTATAACCCCTTTTTTCCATTTTGCAAAATTATTATTAAAATCCATTGCCATTCCTTACATAAGATTTTTTAAGGTAGACAAAATACCTTTTGAAACGATGAATATCAAGGTAGTCAGGTCACAATAAAGTAACCAAATTAATGAATTAAGACATCAATAAGATAATCGGCAGGATTTTGATTTTTTCTGAATTTATTTTAATAGTGCATTAAAGGAAAGCAGGCAGGTTTTACGCCTAATTTATCAATCAAGAAGAAATAAAACACCAAGGGGATAATAAATTAAATTAATTAATAATTAAATTCCCCTAAGAAACGCCGCTTCATACAAAAGTAATCATTCAGACGGCGTTTAATTGAGACATGTTTATTCAATAAATTAAATCAAACTTCACGAAAAGAAATTTCAGTCGGGATTTTCTCTCCGCGCCAGTACATCTGGGCAGAAATATTAGCGGCAATTTCACGATAAATACCCGCAAATTCGCTATCAGGTTGACTGATAACCGTAGGCTCTCCGCGATCAAGATCTTCACGCAGTGAAATATGCAGAGGGATCTTGCCCAATAATTGGCATTTGTATTTTTCCGCCAGTTTTTCTGCGCCTCCCTCGCCAAAAATCGGTTCATGTTTGCCACAGTGACTACAGATATGTGTGCTCATGTTCTCAATAATACCTAACACTGGTACGTTGACTTTTTGGAACATGACAATGCCTTTCATAGCATCAATCAAGGCAATATCCTGCGGTGTTGTGACAACCAATGCACCAGTCACGGGAATATTCTGGGATAACGTTAACTGGATATCCCCAGTTCCCGGTGGCATATCGATTACCAGATAGTCCAGATCCGGCCACAATGTATCTTGTAGCATCTGCATAAGTGCCTTACTGGCCATCGGGCCACGCCATACCATTGCGTTATCACCGGTGACAAGATAACCAATGGAATTTGTCGCCATGCCATGTACCATAATTGGTGCCATGTGCTGACCATCAGGTGAAGTCGGTCGCTCTTTGGCTGTCCCAAGCATATCAGGAACCGATGGGCCGTAGATATCTGCATCCAGAATACCTACTTTTGCCCCTTCCTGAGCCAAAGCCAGTGCCAGATTCACTGCCGTGCTGGATTTACCCACACCACCTTTTCCTGAACTGATTGCCAGAATGTTACGCACGCCATTAACACCCGGTAAGTTGTTAGCTCGGCGTAAGGTACAGATATCATGGGAAAGCCGCCATTCAACACTTTTTGCACCTGTAGCAGCTTGTAAGAGATGAATTGTTTCTTCCTTCAGTGTTTCAAAAGCTCGTTTCCAGACGAAAGGCATCATTAATTCAATATGTAGTATCTCATCCAGAACAGTACAACGATGCAATGCTTTCAGAGTCACTAAATCTTGTTCTAATGTCGGATGTTTAAATGCTGCCAATATTTTCGCAACGCTTTCTCTCAGCAGGTCAGGATTGGTCTGCTCGGGGGATTGTGAGTTCATCCCGGCTCCTTTTGATTTATCTTTTTCAACCTAAAACTGTTCGTCCATCATAGCAGAAGCAGGCAACTTACGATAAGAACAAAACAAAAGAGATGAAGTTCTCGCATTACCCTAGCGACAATGCTTCTTATCAGGTAACATCAAAAACCCTTTTCAATTTATGGAAGTCAGATCCTAACTATGTCTCAAGTCGCGAAAAAATTACTGGTGACCTGTGCGTTACCCTATGCTAACGGTCCAATTCATCTCGGTCACATCTTAGAACACATTCAGGCTGATATTTGGGTTCGTTATCATCGAATGCGCGGCAAAGAGGTTCACTTTGTCTGTGCTGACGATGCTCATGGTACACCAATCATGCTGAAAGCTCAGCAAGCAGGGATTCCGCCAGAAGAGATGATCGACAAAGTGCACCTGGAGCATCAGCAGGATTTTGCCGGTTTTGCTATCAGTTACGATAACTACCATTCTACGCACAGTGAAGAAAACAGAGCGCTTGCGTCAGAAATTTATCTGAAACTGAAAAAAAACGGTTACATCAAGAATCGCACCATTTCTCAACTGTTCGATCCAGAAAAAAGCATGTTCCTGCCTGATCGTTTCGTCAAAGGCTCCTGTCCGAAATGTAAGGCGGAAGATCAGTACGGCGATAACTGTGAAGTGTGTGGAACAACCTATTCTCCAACAGAGTTGATCAACCCTCGTTCGGTTGTATCCGGCGCAACACCAGAGCTGCGTAGCACAGAGCATTTCTTCTTCGACCTGCCAGCATTCAGCGATATGCTGCAACAATGGACTCGCTCTGGCACCTTGCAAGAACAGGTAGCAAACAAAATGCAGGAGTGGTTCGAAGCAGGTCTGCAACAATGGGATATCACTCGTGATGCGCCTTATTTCGGTTTTGAGGTTCCTGATGAACCGGGTAAATATTTTTATGTCTGGCTGGATGCACCAATCGGCTATATGGGGTCATTCCAGAACCTGTGTGACAAACGTGGTGACCTGAATTTCGATGAATTCTGGGCGAAAGATTCCAAAGCAGATCTTTACCACTTCATTGGTAAAGATATCGTCTATTTCCATAGTCTGTTCTGGCCAGCTATGTTAGAAGGCAGCAATTACCGCAAGCCAACCAACGTATTTGTTCACGGTTACATTACTGTCAACGGTACTAAGATGTCTAAGTCTCGTGGAACTTTCATCAAAGCAGAGACTTATCTGAAGCATCTGGATGCAGACTGTCTGCGTTATTACTACGCAGCAAAACTCTCTTCCCGTATTGATGATATCGACCTGAATCTGGAAGACTTCGTTCAGCGCGTAAACAGTGACATCGTCAACAAAGTCGTTAATCTGGCTTCACGTAACGCTGGTTTCATCAATAAGCGTTTTGCCGGCAAACTGGCAGATCAGCTCGCTGATCCTGTGCTGTACCAGAAATTTATTGATGCCGCACAGGGAATTGCAGAAGATTTCACTAATCGTGAATTTGGTAAGGCTGTTCGTGAAATCATGGCATTGGCAGATCTCGCTAACCGTTATGTTGATGAACAAGCACCATGGGTTGTGGCGAAAGAAGAAGGCAGGGATGCAGATCTTCAAGCTATCTGCTCAATGGGCATCAACCTGTTCCGCGTGCTGATGACTTACCTGAAACCTATTATTCCGGGCCTCGCTGCCCGTGCAGAAACATTCCTGAATACTGAACTGACTTGGGATGGTATCCAGCAACCTCTGCTGGATCATGATGTTTCACCATTTAAGGCGCTGTTTAACCGTATCGATATGGCCAAAATTGAAGCAATGGTAGATGATTCCAAAGAGAACATTGAGCCACAAAAAACCCAGACAGGCCCTCTGGCAGATGATCCAATTCAGGACACCATCACATTTGATGATTTTGCCAAAGTTGATCTACGTATCGCATTGATTAAACAGGCTGATTTTATTGAAGGCTCAGATAAACTGCTGAAACTGATCCTTGATCTTGGTGGTGAAACTCGTCAAGTCTTTTCCGGCATCCGTGCTGCTTATCCGGATCCAAAAGCATTAGAAAACCGCCTGACCGTTATGGTAGCTAATCTTGCTCCACGTAAAATGCGTTTTGGTATTTCAGAAGGCATGGTGATGGCAGCAGGCCCCGGAGGAAAAGAAATTTTCCTGTTAAGCCCGGACAGCGGTGCTCAGCCTGGTATGCAGGTTAAGTAATCACCTGATATTCTGAGACTGATGTTCTGAAAAGCTGATGTTCCGAAAACAGTAAAGCGGGTTTTTTGAACCCGCTTTTTAATGTGACCTATAGCACATTAACAATATTAATCGTATGATGACCCTCTTTACATTGAGGAATTATACGTTATGTCTTTCCAAAACGTACTCATGGCAGGTTGGCAATATCTGCGTGCATTTGTGCTGCTCTATTTATGCCTCATTGTAGGGAATCTCATTTCAGCACATCTCCCCTTCTCTCTCCCCGGTAGTATTATTGGCTTGCTTCTTCTGTTCTGTTTGCTGGCGCTTCAGATTATTCCCGCTCATTGGGTAAAACCGGGCTGTAGCTTATTGATGAAAAACATGACATTGCTCTTTTTACCCATCGGGGTTGGTGTCATGGAATATTATCCACAACTGAGCCAGCAGATACTCCCGATTGCCCTTTCCTGTATCATCAGTACCGTCATCGTCATGATTACCGTTGCTTACAGCTCTCATTATGTCCACCGCGAACGCACCATTATCGGCACCAATCACAAAAAACAATTACCAGAACAGAAATCATCACAACAGGAGGGAAAATAAAAATGCTAAACCATATCTGGTGGTCACTGTCATTAACCCTGGCTGTCTTTTATGTTGCCAAAAAACTATCTGTCCGACTCAGATTTCCTGTTTTCAACCCTTTATTGATATCAATGGCAGTCATCATTCCTCTGTTGCTGCTGACTCACACCTCTTATGAACACTATTTTGCCGGTAGCCGGATATTAAATGATTTGCTACAACCTGCTGTTGTTGCTCTGGCCTTTCCGCTGTATGAACAGCTCCATCAAATCCGTGCTCAATGGAAATCTATTATCAGTATCTGCTTCATCGGCAGTGTTACTGCAATGGTCACAGGTACAGCTATTGCTTTATGGGCAGGTGCTACCCCTGAAATTGCGGCTTCTGTGTTACCAAAATCAGTGACAACCCCTATCGCCATGGCAGTGGCTCATTCTATTGGGGGTATTCCAGCCATCAGTACCGCCTGTGTCATTGCTGTCGGTATGTTAGGTGCGATTTTTGGCCATAATCTGTTTAATTTATTGAAAATTAAAACCCAAGCCTCCAGAGGATTAGCAATGGGTACAGCTTCTCATGCCGTAGGAACTGCACGATGTGCTGAAATAGATCATGTCGAAGGTGCGTATAGTTCGCTGGCACTGATGACTTGCGGCGTTATTACTTCATTGATTGCGCCTTTCTTATTTCCTATGTTACTGCATCTTTTTGGTTAGTTACCAAAAAGTGAAAAAATCATTCAGATAGTAAAAAATTTGACGTAAGTTGTTAAAATAATATCTTTGTTACATTAATTTCATTAATTATATGGTATACATCACATTATAAACCCAACTAATCATCCTAGAATAACCTTCAATTAATTTGGAGATTATTCTATGCAAGCTCGTTTTCATGCTATCTGGTCAGAAGTTACACTTAAATTGCAAAAGGCTCTATTGCCCTACATTGGTAATGATGATTTTCCAGCTATGCTGACAGCAGAGCAGGTGGAGTCGATTAAGCAGAGTTGCGGCTTTGATGATCATGCGCTGGCACTTGCCCTGTTGCCACTCGCTGCGGCCTGCTCCATTGCTCCTATCTCACACTTTCATGTCGGTGCCATTGCACAAGGAGAAAGCGGAAACTTCTATTTTGGTGCCAATATGGAATTTGTGGGCGTTCCGTTACAGCAAACTGTCCATGCCGAACAATCAGCCATTACTCATGCCTGGTTACGTGGTGAGAAAAAACTGCTATCCGTCACTGTTAGTTGCTCACCTTGCGGCCATTGCCGCCAATTTATGAATGAATTAAACAGTGGAATACAATTGGAAATCTGTTTACCTGATCGCCCACGGTTAACTCTGGCTGACTATCTGCCAGAGGCATTCGGTCCACGTGATTTAGGAGATACTCCCTTGTTGCTGGATAGCATTCATCACGACTATCAGTTGGATACTAACGACGAACTCGTGCTGGCTGCACTGGATGCGGCAAATCAGAGTCATTCACCTTATAGCCAATCCCACTCAGGTATAGCTCTGATGGATGAACAAAATCGTGTTTATACTGGTCGCTATGCAGAAAATGCTGCATTTAATCCGAGCTTACCTCCTTTGCAGGCAGCTCTGATATTGATGAACATGTCAGGCAGTGATTGCCGAACCATCAAACGGGCGATATTAGTAGAAGGACAAAATAATCATCTATCACAATGGAATGCGACTGAATCCACCTTAATTTCCCTCGGCTGTAAGCAAACAGAGTGTCATACGTTCTGACAGTTCCATTGCTAAAAAATGGCCATCCTGGAAAATTTTTGGGCAAAAACGAGAAACTAAATAACATTTAATTAGCGAATTCTGTATGTTATCTCTCATTTTTGCTCATAATGAACATATTTAAGTAACATTCACTGTACTTATTTTTTTATCTTCTTAGGATCTATAGCCGATTTTGTTATTGATTAGTCCAAAGAGTAAGCATCATGGAACTGGAACACGAAAGTAAACGTCCTCTCTATATCCCCTACGCTGGCCCCATCTTGTTGGAATTTCCCCTGCTGAATAAAGGCAGCGCTTTTACGGAAGAAGAACGCAGCAATTTCAATCTGCATGGTTTATTACCTCAGACCGTTGAAACAATTGAAGAGCAGGCCGAACGCGCCTATCGCCAATATTGCGATTTCAAAAATGACGCGGATAAACATATTTATCTGAGGAACATTCAGGACACCAACGAAACTCTTTTCTACCGGCTCCTTGACGCCCATCTCAGCGAGATGATGCCTATTATTTACACGCCAACCGTCGGTGAAGCGTGTGAACATTTCTCTGACATTTACCGCCGTGCCCGTGGTTTGTTCATCTCTTACCCGAACCGGGCTTATATTGATGATATGCTGCAAAACGCGACTAAACAGAATGTTAAAGTCATCGTTGTCACCGATGGTGAACGTATCCTGGGTCTTGGCGATCAGGGGATTGGTGGTATGGGGATCCCTATCGGTAAATTATCTTTATATACCTCCTGTGGCGGGATCAGCCCTGCTTACACCCTGCCTGTCGTGTTGGATGTGGGGACTAATAACCCACAACGCTTGAACGATCCGCTGTACATGGGCTGGCGCCATCCTCGCATTACAGGCAAAGAATACGATGACTTCGTAGATGAATTCATTCAGGCTGTAAAACGCCGCTGGCCGAATGTACTGCTGCAATTTGAAGATTTTGCCCAGCAAAATGCGATGCCATTACTGACTCGCTATCGCAATGATCTTTGCTGCTTCAATGACGATATTCAGGGTACAGCCGCTGTTGCTCTCGGTAGCCTGATTGCCGCCAGCCGTGCCGCAGGCCGTCAATTGAAAGACCAAACTGTTACTTTCCTCGGTGCGGGCTCCGCTGGTTGTGGTATCGCTGAGCAAATCATCGCCCACATGAAATCGGAAGGTTTAAGTGATGAACAAGCCCGTGCCCGTGTATTCATGGTTGATCGTTTTGGGCTGCTCACTGACAGGCAACCAAATCTGCTGGATTTTCAAAGTGCACTGGTTCAGAAAAGTAGCGCACTGCAATCCTGGGATGTTGACAATGATAGCCTGTCACTGATGGATGTTGTCCGCAATGCCAAGCCTACTGTTCTGATTGGTGTTTCTGGTCAGTCCGGTCTGTTCACGGAAGAAATTATCCGTGAAATGCATAAACATTGTGAACGCCCAATTGTAATGCCGCTGTCCAACCCGACATCACGTGTCGAAGCCCGTCCTGAAGATATTATTACCTGGACAGAAGGTCAGGCACTGGTCGCAACCGGTAGTCCATTCTCACCAGTACAATATGAAGGCCAGGAGTTCCCAATTGCACAATGTAATAACTCTTATATCTTCCCCGGTATCGGGTTAGGTGTTATTGCTGCCGGTGCCAAACGCGTGACAGATGATATGCTGATGGCTGCCAGCCGCGCATTAGCAGATTGTTCACCACTGGCACAAACTGGTTCTGGCCCGTTATTGCCATTGATTGATGATATTCAGAACGTTTCCCGTAAGATCGCTAAAGAGGTAGCGAAAAAAGCCCAGATTCAGGGGGTAGCAACGGTTACTTCTGAAGATGCACTTGAAGAAGCTATTGAGCGTAACTTCTGGAAACCAGAATACCGCGTCTATAAACGCACATCATTCTGATATATTACCAACTGGCCTGCCGAAAACATTGACAGGCCTTTTAGTAAAAGCTTTTAGTAATAAGTACAGCCAATCTCTATAATCCAATAAACATACTAACAATAAAGAGCGTTCTATCTGGATGCTCATCCAATACTTGCTTCGGTATATCAAGTAAAGTAGCCTTTGACCACTTGTTTATAATTATGTAAAAGGCAAAAAAATAATGTGGAAACGCCTGATTATCAGTCTGATTTTCATAATAGCTGTTTTTATGCTATCAGCCATTATGCTTGATCGCTGGATCAGCTGGAAAACCGCTCCTTATGTTTTTGACGACCTTAGACAGTTACCTGAACGGGAAGTTGGTATGGTATTGGGTACATCCAAATATTATAAAACTGGTGCGTATAACCAATATTATTTCTATCGAATTCAAGGCGCTGTTAACGCTTATAACAGCGGGAAAGTAAAATACCTGCTGCTAAGCGGAGATAATGCCCAACACAGCTATAATGAACCAAATACAATGCGAAAAGACCTGATCAAGGCAGGGGTTCCTGCCTCAAAAATTGTGATGGATTTTGCTGGTTTTCGCACATTAGATTCGATTGTCAGAACCCGCAAGGTATTTGATACCAATGATTTCACTACCATCACTCAACGCTTCCATTGTGAACGCGCCCTGTTCATTGCAATGCACATGGGAATAGAAGCACAATGTTATGCGGTGTCTTCCCCTAAGAATATGATAACTATACGTATACGGGAAGTATTTGCTCGTCTCGGCGCTTTGGCTGACCTTTATATTTTGAAACGTGAGCCGCGTTTTCTAGGCCCTCTGACACCAATTCCTATCCAGCAGGTCGCTCCTGCCGGAATTGAGGGCTACCCTGCTGTATCACCAAAAGAGTTACAGGAACTGGAGAAAAAACAGCCCAGTAAATAAGAGCCTATTTTTCAAATAATAGGCTCTGCACAGTTTAAAATCTTTCTACCAATTTTCCAGATAGCCCCCGCCAAAGCGTTTCAACAGGCCCTTTTTGATGATATTTCAACCACCAGCAGGCGAACCCGATATTACCCCCCCAGACGAAAGGAACAAATATTAACAATTCCAAACGGGTGAATTGATTAAATAGCTCCCAATGATAAAAAAGCACGGTGCAAATCAAAGTTTGCATTAAATAACAGGTTAACGGCATTCTGCCAACCTGCTGGAACCAGAAAATAACTCGACAACGTGAAATAACCGGCCAGAATCCATAAATCAGTGCCACATAAGCCAACGCCAGAAATGGTGTCGCCAGTTCAGCGATGGTATGACGCACTGTCAAAGCGGTAAAATAACTGTACGGGTATAAATACTGAACTAACAGAGCAACAGCGTGGATCACCAGACCAACGACAAACAGCCACAACGCCATCCGACGATAATGGTAACTACTGTATGCTCCTTTCAACCATCCATTACGTACTAACATTGCCCCACAAAGCATTGTCCCAACCATTTGCCAGCCATACTGTACCGCGGTCACGATCATTGCCCCACTGACCTGACGCATACGATGCTCTATCGCCAATAGCCCACCATGGGTTTTCCAGTAAACTTCATGAAAAATATCCTGTTCTAATGGACGCCAGAACGTACTATTTTCTTCCACTGGAAATAATCCCAACAGATAAAACATCATCAAACCGAACAGGTAAAAAACAACCCCCTGACCAAACAGATTGTGGCGGGTATTGATCAAATGCAACGCAAAAATACCAGCCAAACCATATGACAGCAAGATATCGCCATCCCACAGTAAAATCCCGTGCAATAAACCAATAACCGACAGAATCAATAGCCTGCAAAGATTCCAGTTATGCTCGCGTTGCCTCAATAACTCAAGTGACGCACCAAACAACAGCGTTAAAATAAACAAAAATTTTCCTTGCGCAAAAGTACTCAAGGCAGACCATGTTAATACATCAGAAAATAAGACATCCTCTTTATAAAAGAGATTCATATAAGCAGCATATGGCAACGCAAAACTAGAGATATTCAGTAATAATATGCCCAAAATGGCGAAACCACGCACACTATCAAGAGCCACAATCCTATGGCCCGCTACTTCACTATTTAATTCACTACTTGTCATGATAATAAAAAAGATGTATCACGATAAGTGTAAGTGGCGAACGGCTCGCAAAAATTCCTGTCGTGTATTCTGACTGGACTTAAATAAACCGCCAAGAGAAGTCGTCGTTGTGGTACTGGTTGCATCACGAATACCACGGGCTTTTACACAGTAATGGACAGCATCAATAGAGATGGCAACATTATTTGTCCCAAGCAAAGTTTGTAGCGCAATTAAAATTTGCTGTGTCAGACGTTCCTGCACTTGGGGACGTTGCGCAAAAAATTGCACAATGCGGTTAATTTTTGATAATCCAATAACTTTATCTTTAGGAATATAAGCTACAGTGGCTTTTCCATCGATAGTCACAAAATGGTGTTCACAGGTACTGGTCAGCGTGATATCTCTTACTGTCACCATCTCATCGACTTTCATTTTATTTTCTATCAAAGTGATTTTCGGAAAATTTCTGTAGTCCAAACCCGAAAATATTTCATCTACATACATTTTTGCAATACGGCCTGGCGTATCAGCCAAACTGTCATCGCTCAAATCGAGGTTTAACAGTTTCATAATTTCTGTCATGTGTTCCTCAATGCGTGCTTTACGTACTTCAGGCTCTAAAATCTGTTCACGCAATGGGGTTTCAAGACCATGAGCAACCAGTGCCGAATGCACCAGAGCGGCTTCTGTACTTAAGGATGACATTGATTTCTCCAAGAGTAATACTTCCGTTATATGATGGGTATCTGCTTACATGATATCTATTGATGGGACATCTGTTCACATTTTTACTGTGCATAACTGCTTCGGATATAGCTACGCCAAATATAGCTATACCGAATATTGAATAGCTTTCCCCGTCATCCGTCGTCTTTCAAACCGCATTTTTATCAGCGCATATTGAAATCCATTGGATTAGGTTCATAACTATACCGTCATTGCATCAATGCACCAAATCAGGATTATTTCCGACAAATCCTGTTACGATTAAACACCAACAATCCGGCAATAACCAAGCCAATAAATGCGATATATAAAGCAGGTTCTAGTTTACCGGTCAGCCATGTTGAAATAGCGGACAACATCGGCCCGACCAATTGCCCCACAGCATAACCTGTGGTCAATAATCCCGCCATATAATGAATATGATTAGGTGCTAATTCACGCCCATACAGTAAAGCCAGTTGCACCACACACATAAAACCACCACCAACCAACAACGCCCCAATGACAAGGCCGCTGATCCCCGGCATTACCTCGGCTATCAATATTCCGAGTGCCTGAAGCCAGAGTGTGATCGCTAAACGAACTTGAGCTGTCGATACATGACTTAACAGAATTCCCAGTACAATACCAATGACAGAAGCGCCCCCAAATATCGGCCAGACAAATTGCGCAAACAGGCTGCCGGGAAAACGTTCATAGGCCATTTGAGAAAGGAATGTGGCAGGCAGAATATAGCCAAATCCCGCCAGACTGTAACTCCATAGCAACCGTTTAATTTCTGGAGTCAACATCAGTTTTTGGATAGCCGTTTGTGGGCGTTGTAATTCACCACGACGCGGCAAATGACGACTAGCATAAATACTGCACAACAAGGCCAGAATGCCATAAATAAGCCATGCCTGAGCAGCATTCATTCCCCACGACTGAATCCCCACCGCTAGTGCGCCACTGATCAAAATTCCAATTCCGGTGCCTGCAAAGACAGCCGCACTTAGCCCCGGACGATTCAGTTTTGCCAGTGCATCATTCGCCCATGCTGCCACTAACACCAATGTCCAGCCACTCGCCCAGCCAATAAAAAAACGGGCAATACTGTGTAATACCGGGCCATCCAGTAAGGCTGACAGAAGTGTAATAATTACCGCCCCCCACAGTCCGCCCCACAAACGATACTCTACAAACTGCCGTGCCCGCATTGCATCATAAGAGCCAGCAAAATAGCCAAGGTAATTAAACGCAGCAACAATTCCTGCTTGTGTCAGAGTGAATTGTGATTCTGCGATCATCAATGGAACTTGTGGAGTAAAAGTAAAGCGTCCTATTCCCATTGCAACAACTAAAGCGAGAAAACCGCTCAATGCAATCTGAATAGCTTGATAATTACGGCTGCCTGGTGTGATGATTTGATTGCTCATAGTGATTAATTATTTATTTAATTAAATGTTTTAATTATCATTATTTAGTTATAGCAAATCATGAATGTAATATACATCTTTTCTTAGTCACTAATCATACCCATCGTTACTGTAAACGGTACTCTGGTTGAACAGCATACCTATATTCTCAACATAATATGAAAACATATGATGTAGTCTTTATCTAACCGTAAACAACTGAAGTTATCAAACAGGGGTTCTCTTCCAGCCCTGCTAAAACGATCTAAATTCTTTTCCTGCTGATAATGAGGTGATTTAATGGTGCATAGAAGGAATGTGCCAAGCAATTCCCCATTAAAAGGATATTTGCCATAATGCAGTCATGCCATTTGCCGCACATTGGGAGCTTTCCATGGATCATTGTTATACTTCAGGTTTAATTTCACTCGAACAGGCGCTGGAAAAACTACTGACACAAACCGCTCCTCTTACCGAAACAGAAACAATTAACCTGACACAATCAGCAGGCCGTATTACTGCTACAGATATTATCTCACCCATTAACATTCCCCCTTTTGATAACTCAGCAATGGATGGCTATGCTATTCGCCTTACTGACCTGAACGATACTCAAGTTTTACCCGTCGCAGGAAAAGTACTGGCGGGTATACCATTTCAAAGGGAATGGCCTGTAGGTACTTGCATTCGTATTATGACAGGTGCCCCGATCCCCGCCGGTACTGATGCTGTCGTTATGCAAGAGCAGACAGAAGTTACTGAATCAGGCGTTCGGTTTACGTACCCTGCCCATCAGGGGCAAAACATTCGTACCATCGGCGAAGATATCGCCCAAAATACAGCAGTCCTGCCACAGGGTATTAAACTCTCTACCGCACAATTACCTCTGCTTGCTTCTCTGGGGATTGCGCAAGTTGATGTGATCCGCAAATTAAAAGTTGCCGTTTTTTCTACCGGTGATGAGCTACAAGCAATTGGTGAACCATTGCAGGCAGGGCAAATTTATGACACCAATCGTTTTGCAGTTCGTCTGATGCTGGAAAAATTGAGTTGTGATGTTATTGATCTCGGTGTCATTCCTGATGATCCTGACGCTCTGCGTCACGCTTTTGTACAAGCCAATGAACTCGCAGATTTAGTTATCAGTAGCGGCGGGGTTTCCGTTGGTGAAGCTGATTACACTAAACAGGTTTTGGATGAAATGGGTGAAATTAGCTTCTGGAAATTGGCGATTAAACCCGGTAAACCTTTTGCTTTTGGTAAGCTGAAAAATGCGTGGTTCTGTGGTTTGCCGGGTAATCCGGTATCCGCTGTGCTGACTTTCTACCAATTAGTACAACCTTTGATTGCACACTTATCGGGTTTTACAGCATGGCAACCACCAATGAGACTCAGTGCCAAAGTTATAACACCTTTGAAAAAATCTCCCGGCAGGCTGGATTTCCAGCGTGGGATCGCTGCACTCAATGAGCAAGGTGAGTTAGAAGTTCGAAGCACCGGGCATCAAGGTTCACATATTTTCAGTTCATATAGCCTCGGCAATTGCTTTATCGTACTGGAGCGGGAACGAGGTTCTGTTGCGACCGGAGAAACCGTGCAGATAGAATTTTTCAACCATTTGCTGAAAAATCAATAAATAAATGAAAACCAGTGACTAACTGAGAAAATGACTATTGAACTCACAGATGAAGAGATCCTGCGCTACAACCGGCAGATTGTTCTACGTCACTTTGATTTTGACGGGCAAGAAAAATTGAAATCATCCAGGGTGCTGATAGTAGGTTTGGGCGGTCTTGGTTGTGCAGCCGCCCAATATTTAACGGCAGCGGGTATCGGAGCAATCACTTTATTAGATTTTGATACCGTTTCCCTCTCTAATTTACAACGTCAGATCCTTCACCGTGATGAACGGATTGGTATGGCCAAAGTGCATTCAGCAGCACTAACGCTACGGGAAATTAATCCTCACATTGCTATCTATCCCATTGAAGGATTATTAGATGACCTAACCTTAGACCAGCTTATTAGTCAGCATGATATTGTGCTGGATTGCACAGATAATATTGCGATTCGCGAGCAACTCAACCGATTATGCTATGGGCATAAAACAGCATTGGTTTCCGGTGCGGCTATTCGCATGGAAGGACAACTATCAGTTTTTACTTATCAAACAGGGGAACCTTGCTACCGCTGCCTGAGCCGATTATTCGGTGAAAATAATCTGACTTGTGTTGAAGCAGGTGTCATGGCACCACTCGTAGGCACAATTGGTTCATTACAGGCAATGGAAGCAATTAAGTTGCTGACTCAATACGGAGAAGTTGGCAGAGGCAAAGTATTACTGTTTGATGCAATGACGATGCAGTTTCGTGAAATAAAATTGCCTAAAGATCCCCGGTGTGAGGTATGTCAGAACGGCTAATAACTGGCCCCGTTGTTAATCTACGGGGCCTGAAAAAACGGAGGTTATTCAACAATCCCCTGACTTCTCAGATACTCATCATAAGTACCTTTAAAATCAATAACTTTATCAGCTTTAATTTCCAGGATACGGCTGGCCAATGAGCTGACAAATGCGCGGTCATGGGACACAAAAACCAGCGTGCCTTGATAGAGTTCCAACGCAAGATTTAGTGATTCGATAGATTCCATATCCAAATGGTTGGTTGGCTCATCCATTACCAGAATATTTGGTTTATGCATCATTAGCTTGCCAAACAACATCCGGCCTTTTTCACCACCAGACAATACGCCGACTTTTTTCCTGATATCATCCTGAGTGAACAGTAAACGTCCCAGCACACTACGTACCGCCTGTTCATCATCGCCTTCACGCTTCCACTGGCTCATCCATTCAAATACAGTCAAATCACAGTCAAAATCACTGGCGTGATCCTGTGCATAATAGCCAATGGTGCTATTTTCAGACCATTTAATCGTACCGCTGTTTGGTTCAGCTTCGCCGATCAAAGTCTTCAGCAGTGTTGTCTTACCAATGCCATTCTCACCAATCACCGCCATTTTTTTCGCCAACTTCCATCAGCAGATTCAGGTTTTTAAATAATGGCCCATTATCATAACCTTTAGTCAGACTTTCTAACTCCAGCGCATTACGGAACAGTTTTTTCTCCTGCTCAAAGCGGATATATGGATTCTGGCGACTGGAAGCTTTTACTTCTTCTAACTGAATCTTATCAATCTGACGGGCACGTGAAGTTGCCTGCTTAGATTTAGAGGCATTAGCACTAAAACGGCTGACAAATGCCTGTAATTCAGCAATCTGGGCTTTCTTTTTGGCATTATCTGCCAGCAAACGCTCACGTGCCTGAGTTGCCGCCACCATGTATTCATCGTAATTGCCGGGGAACAGACGCAATTGACCATAGTCCAGATCAGCCATATGAGTACACACTGTGTTCAGGAAATGGCGGTCATGGGAAATGATAATCATCGTACTGTCGCGCTCGTTCAGTACTTGTTCCAACCAACGGATAGTATCGATATCCAGGTTGTTGGTTGGTTCATCAAGCAACAGAACATCAGGATTAGAAAATAGCGCCTGTGCCAGCAAAACACGTAATTTCCAACCCGGAGCAACTGCACTCATCAAACCATAATGCTGTTCTACCGGAATACCAACACCAAGCAATAATTCTCCGGCACGAGCTTCCGCACTGTAGCCATCCATTTCACCATAAGAGACTTCCAGATCAGCAACACGATAACCATCTTCTTCGCTCATTTCTGCCATGGCGTAAATACGGTCACGTTCCTGTTTCACCTGCCACAATTCCGTGTGCCCCATGATGACTGTATCCAATACAGTGTACTCTTCAAAAGCAAACTGATCCTGACGCAATTTACCTAAGCGTTCATTCGGATCAAGACTGACATTGCCGGAGGTCGGTGTTAAATCTCCCCCCAAGATTTTCATAAAAGTCGATTTACCCGCTCCGTTGGCACCAATCAGGCCATAGCGGTTACCGTTACCAAATTTGGCAGAAATGTTTTCAAACAGAGGCTTACTGCCGAACTGCATAGTAATGTTGTTTGTACTTAACACAACGTTTGCTCTTATAGTGAATAAAAAAGGAATTTGGAAAAATTGATAGTTATCTATTATGCCACAACAAGCAAAAAGTATCGCCAGTATGTTTCCATAACTACTTCAAACGCTCATTTCAAAAAGTCTATCATTTCAAAAGTCACGCCATCAATGTCCTCCCCCTGAAATCAGGAAAATAAATTTTTCTAATGTAAAAATATAAATTACCGAACAAAGAGCATAGAACAAAGCAAGGGGGTATTATAGACTGGAAAGGAATTTTACGGATTAACAATTTGATATACCGGAAAAATAAAATGCAAAAAACCAGATGGGGTATTATTGGTTGTGGTAATGTAACAGAGGTAAAAAGTGGCCCTGCTTTTTATAAATTGGAAAATTCAGAATTAATTGCCGTTATGCGGCGCGATGCAGATTTAGCTAAAGATTTTGCCAAAAGACATAATGTCTCCAAATGGTATTCTGATGCCAAATTGCTGGTTAACGACCCTGATATTGATGCAGTATACATTGCAACTCCCCCTTCTACTCATAAAGAATATACTTTATTAGCTGCTGAGGCTGGCAAAATAGTTTATGTAGAAAAACCAATGGCTCTGACATTTTCAGAATGCAATGAAATGATTGCTGCCTGCCAGTCTCATAATGTGCCATTATTCGTGGCTTATTATCGCAGAGCCTTGCCGAGATTTACCAAAATAAAATCACTAATTGATTCCGGTGCAATTGGCACTCCACGTATTGTGGTCTGTCAGTTATTCAGAGAAATGGAATCCCGTTATCTGGATCCTGATAATCTCCCCTGGTTTGTAAAACCAGAAATATCCGGTGGTGGATTATTTGTTGATTTAGCTTGCCATACACTGGATATATTGGATTTTCTTCTGGGAAAAATTATTTCAGTCAAAGGGCACTCTAATTCACAGGCAAAAGCCTATCCGGCAGAAGATTGTGTTTCAATGTCATTTATGTTTGAAAATCAGATTCAGGGGGTGGGTATCTGGAATTTTGTTGCCAGCTCTCGTGAAGATAAAGTAGAAATTGTTGGTACAAAAGGCAAAATAACCTTTGCAACATTCGGTAATTCCCCAATTTCATATTACGATGAAAACAATACACTGCATCAGTTCCATTTTGAAAATCCCACACACATTCAAATGCCATTAATCCAGACAATTGTGCATCAATTACAGGGAAAAGATATCTGCCCTTCTAATGGCATATCCGCTTCACGAACCAGTTGGGTTATTGATGAGGTTTTGAAAGAATATAGGGCTGAGTTACACTCTAAGACTAAATAATCATTATTCTATCCGGCGTGAACTAATCTAATTAAATTACGGAGTCATTAACATGAAAATATTAGTTATAGGAGCAACAGGAAATATAGGAAAGCACATTATCAGTAATATTAAAAAATATCATCCATTGCTGACTGATAACCTTACAGATCTTGAAATTCTTCAAGCCAGCCGTAATTCATCTGAATACCCGCTTGATGTTTTCGATACTCAACAATTAGATAGTTTTTTATCTAAAAATAAAATGTTTGAAGCTATTGTTTGTGCATTCGGTAAAACCAACTGGACAAAACCAGAAAAGCTGAGTGACTATGAGGAAAGTATCAGGAATAAAGCACTGGGTCAGATCAACGTTGCCCTCCGTGCCTTGCAATACGTTAAACCCGGCGGCTCAATCACTTTAACATCCGGTATTGTCGGCAAAATAATGTCACCCAATGGTTCACAAACTGCTGTAACCAATAGTGCTATTGATGCTTTTGTCCGCTCGGCAGCAACTGAAATCACCAATATCCGAATCAACGTCGTTAGCCCAAGATTACTGGATGAATCATTTACCAGTTATGCCCGGTTCTTCCCCGGACAGGAAACTTGTACAGGAGAACAGATAGCTAAAGGTTATATACGTAGTATATATGGTCAAGAAACAGGAATGGTTGTTGAAATATAAGCTCTTCTCTATCTGTCGTCTTTCAAATTGCAGTTTTGTTGTCTGCATTTGCAATCCATAGAATATATGATTAGCGGTTTTTATAACCGCTAATCATTGATACTACTTGGCATCAAGCTTCTCATTTTTTCCAATTACTATACCTAAGATCCCCTGTATCCCCAGAATAATGAAAAGCATCCACATAACGATACTCCATGAGGAGGTTAAATCATGGATATAACCAGAAACAACCGGGCCACAAAACGCAATCAAATAGCCAATTGACTGTATCATTGAGTTTGCTCTTGTAACATTGGCGGTATGATTGAAACGCAACAACGGCAGTAAAAAGGCAACTCCTGTACAGATACCCGCACCGATTCCCATGATCATTACCGCAACAGGAATCAGACTCTTCTGACCATAAACGAATAGTACAATCCCCAACATACCAATAATTGGGTTAATGATGAACATTATCTCCTGTCTTTTTATCTTATAGATATAAAATGCCGTTAATGTTGCAAAAGGTATCGCAATCAGCGAGAACAGAGCGGCATAGGATGCCGCTTCAGTCTGGCCTAAACCATAAGAACTGATAATTTCGGGAAACCAGGCAGTAATGATGTAAAAATTAAGCGATAAAATTGAAAAATAAACAGCCATCACCCAACATGGAATACTTGACCACGGATTGATGTTTTTAACTGGTTTATCATCATGATTACTGGAAGAATGTGGGTTATTGTCTGAAACTTGGGATTTTTTATCAGAAAATAACAGAATCAAGAGTAATGAGAATATCGGGATCAAGATCCAAACCCAGGATACTGCGTTCCAAGAAAGTCCGAAAATATGCTTAGCAGGTAAAGTGAGGCCCGTTGCCATTGCTGGCCCCAAATACAGAGAAGCCGTATAAGATGATGATAAAAGAGCGACCCTGTTACTCCCCAAACTCTTAAAGAATGAAGGTAATGCAATATTTCCCAGTGCGATGGCAAACCCAAACATTACTGTAGAAGTCAACAGTAATATCAGAGAGCTATTCAACCTTAAAAAATAAGCAGCAATAGCAACGATAAATGTCATCAATAAGGTTTTATATAAACCTATTTTACTTTCAAAATAAGGAGTTAAGGGAGAGAATAAAAAAAAACATAAAGGTGACAGCGATGTTATCAAACCGAACGTAGAATGACTTATTTTTAAATCGTCGATGATTTCCTGTGACATAGGTGGGATATAAGATATCGGTACTCTCAATCCCAAACCGGCAATCATAATAAACAATAGTAATTTAAGAATAAAGCTATTACTAAAGTGTTTCCCTATTTTCATTATTTCACCACAGAAGTTTGGAGGTTTATCATATTTTGACTTAACGAGATTGAGGATACACCAAATAAACTTGCCGCCATATTTATTTTAAATTCTGGCAGACAAATATTCTTTTCGCAAGCTCCAGAATTATTAATTTATCTATAACATCCGTTAACAACGTTAATCATATGGGAAATATTTTCTCCCTTTGATGAGTAGCTAAACTTCCTTTTTTACAATGAGTTCTGCTAACATTTCCTCATACTCATCACAATAACCCACTTCGGTAAAGCCAAAACGTTGATAGAATTTGCGGTGTCGCTCACTCGTTTCATCATAACAAACAGATATTTTGTGACAATCTGTTTGTTGTTTCATTTCATCCAGCAATAATTGCATAGCAACACTGCCGATTCCCTTATTTTGATACAATTTGTCGATCATCATGCGATAAAGATTATACTCACTCGGTTTTCCTTCATTCACACAACGTTCGTACATAGCGAAACCGACAATTTTTTTACTAAAACAAACCTGCTCTCCCTTTGAATCACAATGTAATAGCCATTAATTTGCTAATTTCTTTATAACCTTCCCTTTCATAAAATCTCGTCGCTGCAACATTTTCTGATAAAAAATTCAATTCTAAATGGGTGTGATTATTTTCCTTCGCCCACTTTTTTATTTCTGCTAATAATTGTTGACCAATGCCCTGACTTCTGACATCCCGACTGACAATTAAATCAATAATGTAACAATAAGTTCTCGGTATTATAGAGTTAAATGGCGGTGTTTTATTTTCTTGTGCAATGCAGAAGCCTTTAATATTACCATTATCATCTTCTGAAACTAATAAATAAAATTTATCATCATTTATACTGGAAATAATAAATTCTCTATCCTGTTCCACATCTCTCAATCGGTCTGGCTGCAATGCAGCCATTTCACTGAATAATATATTGTAGAGTGATGAAATAGCATCAAGATCCTGCATAGAGGCTGTTCTTATTATCATACCTGTGCTCCTGATATCAGTATTAATTGTAAGTTTTTATTGAAGGCACTACATAATGATCAAAACGGTCAAGTAATACGGTAGGATTTTTCTCAATAATCGCCATATTGCGATATTTTTCCTGTAAAAAACGCTCATCCGCCATTTTATTAATCATAGAGATCAGAGGATCATAAAAGTTATTAATATTCAGGATACCACATGGTTTACTGTTAAGGCCAATCATACTCCACGTAAAGACTTCACTGAATTCTTCCAATGTGCCAAACCCACCGGGCAATGCAACGAAACCATCAGCAAGTTCAATCATTTTATTTTTACGCTGATGCATGGTTTCCACAATATAAAGTTCAGATAAATTCTTATGAGAAATTTCACGTTCTTCCAGCAACGCCGGAATTACACCAATAACTTTACCTCCTTCGTGTAATACCGTATCTGCAACTGTTCCCATAATTCCTACACTGGCACCACCATACACCAAAGTAATACCACGTTTAACAAGCTCTTTTGCAAAAATAATGGCATTCTCTTTGTAAATTTCAGATGCTCCCAAGCTTGAACCACAATAAACCGCAATGCTCTTTATTGCCTCATTTTTTTCTGATGAACTCGTCACTACAGTCTCTTTCATGTCTAAACTCCACATTATTATTTTTTTAATTTCTGATTATACGTTAGCTTAATGAGCATACAACACATAATACAGTTGAGTTCTCATTATTTCGCTGCGAAGATAACGCTCCTAAATAACATGTTGTAATCGAGGTTTTCTGAAAATGTCTCTTTCCAAACATCAGGCGGCATCTTTCCCTCTGCTTCCTATCGTTTTATTATTATTTTCAATGACATCAATTCAAGCTGGTGCATCTTTAGCCAAAACAGTATTTCATGTCATTGGTGCTCCTGGTGTAACAGCTCTGAGACTTGCACTGGGAACAGTGATTTTATTTCTGATCTTTAAGCCCTGGCGTCTGAAATTTCAGCGGTCATCAATCATACCTCTCCTTGCCTACGGCATTTCACTCGGTGGAATGAATTATCTGTTTTACATGGCACTTTCCAGAATTCCTCTTGGTATCGCCGTTGCACTTGAATTTACCGGCCCTCTGGCTGTTGCCATGTTTTCCTCACGTCGTCCACTGGATTTTCTCTGGATCGCTTTGGTCATTGCCGGATTAGGTTTTCTGTTACCTATCGGGGATGACGTCAGCACACTTGATCCTATCGGTATTTTGTATGCATTAGGAGCCGGGGTTTTCTGGGCACTTTATATTATCTTCGGTCAACGTGCTGGTGCGGGCTATGGTGCTGCAACGGTTTCGATCGGCTCATTAGTTGCTGCCTTGATTTTCTTTCCAGTGGGACTAATCCAAACCGGCCCGGAACTCCTGTTTGATGTCTCATTGTTGCCCGTTGCTTTGGGGATTGCCATTTTGTCGACTGCATTTCCCTATACACTGGAAATGATTGCGCTTACCCGCTTACCTGCCAAAACATTTGGTACTTTAATGAGTCTGGAACCTGCATTAGGTGCCTTGTCAGGTATCATTTTCCTGAATGAGTACTTAACTACGACGCAATGGCTCGCCCTTTTCTGCATTATCTGTGCCTCAATTGGCTCTACTTCTACCGTGAAACAGAAGACCAAAATCGAAAAGGTTAAATAAACTATTTTAATGATATTGCATAATTCATCAAAGCCGGACGAACTTAGTATTATCCGGTTTTGATTATTACTATTATTGATTAATGATATTTTTATCAACTATCAATTTAATAGAATAAAGCAATATGACTTCTGATAAATGATCAGCTACTTTTAATGTATCCAATAAGATAATTCGTTATACCTTTTGGATTTCAAGATACAGCCAGCAGGACTGAAACCTGAAAGACGATGGGTATAGTTTAAATTAAGGGAACATTACGATGAGTACAGCAAAATTTATCAGAAAAAAATCCTCTAAGCTGATTTACACCCGTAATAATATTGATGAGGATATTAAACAAAGTTCTATTTCCACCCTGAACCATATGGTGATCCAATTTATTGATTTGTCTTTGATGACCAAACAAGCTCACTGGAATATACGCGGCAGAAACTTTATTGCCATTCATCAAATGCTGGATGATTTCCGTACCACACTTGTTGAGCATCTCGATACTTTTGCAGAACGTATAGTGCAATTAGGCGGTACTGCACTGGGGACAACTCAGGATGTTCATAAAGGGACCCGGTTAGAAAGTTATCCAACAGATATTCATGATGTACAAGATCACTTAAAAGCACTGGCAGATCGCTATGCTATCGTTGCCAATGATATCCGCCAGGCTATTGTTGATGCAAAGGATGAAGACACAGCAGATATGTTCACTGCCGCTTCCCGTGATCTCGACAAATTTTTATGGTTTATTGAAGCCAATATTGAGCAATGAGATAGAGAGTACCCTTTCATAATGTTAAGGCCGTCAGCGCGGCCTTTTTTGTTATTAAAAATATCTAAAAATAGAAGTTATAGCGTAAAAAATCATACTAACCTTTAAAAAATTATTTTTCTCTCTATAATCCTGTCTGTTCTAAAAATAAACATGAGGATTATATACGATGGATATCGAAGTCAAAGATACTAACGGTGCACTGCTGAATGATGGTGATTCAGTCCAGGTCATCAAAGATCTGAAGGTTAAAGGGACCTCTAAGACATTGAAACGCGGCACATTAATTAAGAATATTCGTCTTACCAATCGGGAAGATGAAATTGAATGTAATGCCGATAAGATCAAAGGATTAGTCTTAAAAACCTGCTTCCTGAAAAAAGTAGGATAAATAGCGGTTATCCATAAAATTATGTTTAAAGGATAAATAATATTAACTCTTTTATCATTTATCCTTTTTCATCCGCACCAATTCTTCTTCCGAGGGTATTTTGGGCTGTTCAATCGGAAATACAGGCAACGCCTTCAACAACCGGGAACCATAACGCTTGGTTAATAACCGTTTGTCATAAATCACTACTTCCCCATAACATTCATGGCTGCGTATCAATCTCCCAACTTGTTGGATCAGACTGAAAGAAGCACTCGGCAGACTCTGCACTTCAAACGGATAGCGTTTCAAAGACTTAAGCCATTCACTTTCAGTGATAATGACAGGATTTGTAACGGGTGGAAAAGCAATTTTATGGATATGCACCTGTGAAAGGTAATCACCTTTCAGATCCAGCCCTTCTGCAAAAGATTGTAACCCAACCAGAACACTTGCCTGCCCTTCATCAATACGCCTGCAATGGGTTTCCACCAGCCGATATCGCGGCTGATCTCCCTGTACCAGTAACATCAGTCGTAATTCTTTTACGAAAGTGAGAAAACCGTCCATTGCCCGTTGGCTGCTAAATAACACCAACATTCCCTGATGTTTGCCCAGCAGAACTTGTGCACGAAAATAGCGAGCCATCTCCTCAAGATGTTTCATTTCATTTTGAATTATAGGTTCTTCTGTCATCTGAGGAATAATCAGATGCCCTTGCCGCACATGCTCAAAAGGAGATGATAACGTAATAAAACGATCATCATGATTTTCATGTAACCCAGTCAGTTCCTGAATACGGGAAAAACTATTCAGGGAGCGTAATGTTGCTGATGTCACCACAACATGAGGAATATTCCGCCATAATAATTGAGTTAATTGCTCACTTACCCGAATGCCTGCGCAATGAAAGTAGACATTTGACTGATTCTTCTCATAACGACGTGTTAACCATTTTGATATCGGGGCATGGGAAGATTCCTCCTGTGCAGCTAATCGCCACAGTTTCGTCATATTTTCGAAATAACCTAATGTCCGGCTGGTCTGCAAGATAGCACGGTGCAGTCTGACAATATCCTGCCTGGCTGTTTGCTCGGTAAGATCACTTAAAATCGCTTCAGATAATCCGCGTAATCCATCAGTAAGTTTAAATAGTTGCTGGCAACACAACAGCAAATTTTCCGGCAGTTTTCCCAATTCAAACAGATATTCTTCCACCTCACTGTTTTCAGGCAACAATGCCTGTGTGATATCCGACAGTTCTTTAAAACATTCACGAATTTTTTCACAGTGTGCCTGCAAACGGGTAATATTAGCTAAAGTGGGTGGTTTTACCGGACGAAACTGAAGTAAATACTGTTCTACATGACGAACAAACGAATCCAGTTGCCCATTTAACTGAAATAACGTGATTTCCCCTTCAACTTCCAGTGAATCCCTTGCAACATCGGGAACATGATGGCCTTCATCCAAAACCAGCAGCAGATTTTTAGCTTCCGGTAAGACAGATTCACTTTCCAGTGCTGCCATAACCAAAGCATGATTGGCAACCACAACATCAGCATCTTCAATCTCCCTTCTGGCAAGAAAGAACGGGCAACGATGGTAAAACTGACAATTTCTCGCCAGACAGTTCATTTTATCCGTGCTGATCTTTGACCATAGCGAATCCGGCAATGCCAGCTTATGGTGATCACGTAAACCATCCCAGACAGAAGTCGTGTAATCATTGCGTAATCTGCGGCACAGCTCCCGTTCCTCACTATTGGCAATCGTTGTCTGATCTTCCACCAGAAGCATCAAATCAATTTGCTCTCCATCAGCAGCACAGATAGCTTCCAGATTACGTGGACAAACATAACGCGCACGACCAAAAGCCCCGGTAAATTTCAAATCGGGAATAATCTTTCGCAATAACGGGAGATCCTTACTGTAAATCTGATCTTGTAAGGCGACATTGGCCGTACTCACCACCAGTGGTTTTTGTTCCGCCCGGCTGACAGCAATACCAGGGAGAAGATAAGACAGCGTTTTTCCCACACCGGTTGGTGCTTCTATCACTAAATGCCGCCCTTCTTCATCAGCCAACGTTTTTGCTACTTCTGCAATCATCTGACGCTGCGGAGTTCTCGGAACGAAGCCATTGATATGGACAGATAGTGCTTTATACCATTGGCTGATTTGAGTTTTTATTGAATTGGAAAGTGCCATGAGTTTTGCTGCATAAAAATTGGAACGCTATTCTCCCACAGAGTTGCTATCAGATCAGCCTGATATCGTAATTATTGGAAACAGCTTTCCAGCTTTTCCATTATAAAAGCAAGAAAACTGCTTATATCCAATAGATTTTCTGTTGCATCTTGAAAAGTGAAGGGTATATCGCTTGTCTGGAATGCAGAAGCCTATATACTGCTGGCTTTCTATGTGACAAAAACCTTGTGGCTAAAAACCTTATAACTAAGAACGTTATTGAGAACAAAGATGAAAAAAATCCTGCTTATTATTATCGTACTATCCACTCTTGGCTCCATTGGCGGCATTATTTTAGCAGGAATGAATATGTATAACCGTTCAACAGCGTCAACAGAAGAACCTCAACAAGCACAGCAAGAGCAAATACAGCAGGAAGCAGTTCAACAGGAAACTACGCCAACAGAACAACAATAGTAATCAATACACCTTCAAGTTTATTACAACCCCGAACTTATCAGTATCTGAACTGAAACAACATAATGCATACAATATCCGACATTGCACATCAGATGAGGAAGCTTATGAACAATGAATATTTTGTAACTCCACAGTGGTTAAGTAAACATCTCAATGATGAGAATGTCGTTATTATTGATGCCAGTGCTCCCATGCCAACCCAATCTATCGATTATCATCAGAAATGGTTGGAGAATCATATCCCATGCTCCCAGTTTTTTGATCTTGATAAAATAGCTAATCTCCAGACCGAATTACCACATATGCTACCGGAGCCAGAAACTTTCCGGCAGGCTGTCAGCGCAATGGGGATCAGTGAAAACCATTTGGTAGTGATTTACGATCAGGGGAATATGTTTTCTGCCCCTCGTGCATGGTGGACGTTTAAAATTTTTGGTGCTCAGCATATCCGTATTCTGGAAGGTGGCTTACAAGGCTGGCAACAGGCGGATTATCCAATGGAATCAGGAGAAGTCAGCCGTCAGCCTCAGAAGTTCAATATTCAGTTTACGCCTGAATATGTTTTTTCCCAACGACAGATCCTGGATGCCCTGCAAAGCAATGCGCCGACACAATTTATTGATGCCAGAGCAGAAGATCGTTTTCAGGCCAAAGTACCAGAGCCGCGTCCCGGTTTAAGAATGGGTCATATTCCTAGTTCCAAAAATGTCCCGTGGACAGCGTTAATTGAGAATGGCCGCTATAAATCACCAGATGAAATCGAACAAATCTTTAAACAGCAAAGCGTCGATTTAAATCGACCAATTATTACCAGTTGTGGCTCTGGCATGACAGCAGCCGTTTTAGTATTAGGGCTTGATATAATCGGCCATAAAACAGCAGGACTATATGATGGTTCCTGGGCTGAATGGGGAGCAGATAATATGCTTCCATTAGAAAAGTAGGGATCTGTTTAATAAATTATAAGCACCAAAATTAGAAAGGGCATTAAAGTATCATGCCCTTTTTCTAATCCTTTTTTCTACCGAACATATGATATCAACCATATGAAACCTATTACTTTTACCAATCGATTAGTTAGAAACTTTATGGTATATAAATAGAATGATTAATGCGCCAATAACTGCAATCGCAAAACTTCCCAGGCTAAAACCATCTACTTTCCCCATACCAAAGAAAGTGCTGATATAGCCGCCAACAACCGCACCAACGATCCCCAGAATCATCGTCATAATGATACCACTGCTATTATCTCCCGGCATAATCCACTTCGCTATAATTCCGGCAATTAAACCAAAGATAATCCATGACAAGATACCCATATTCAACCTCCTGAATTTATTAGTTAATTAAGATTTAATATTAGTTAAGAGCTAAAAATATCTATGGGGTGATCTTACTGAAGGTTTCTCAATTCTACGTCCTAATTTAAGACACTAACTAAAAGAATTGCAAATAGTAAAAGATAAGATATTTACAAGTAATTAGTGATACTTATAGAATTCACTGACATTAAAAATCGGCACTGATTAATTTAATATCAGTATTAATTTTGTCAGATTAAGCATTATCATAAATTAGTCAATCCTAATTTTTGCAAATAATAAGACTTGCAGATCGACTTAAAATTATCATAAATAATTTTTATAAAAAATCAGAATAAGATAAAAATCAAAAAATGGATTAATTAATATAAATAATCTTATTTATCATCAAAATCCACATACTCTAATAACAGTATAAAAGCCTATTCAATTTAGGCTTTTATTCAAATAATATTGAAAATTATTTTTCTGCATCCAGTGCTTGTGCAAGATCAGCAATAATGTCATCGATATGTTCGATTCCGATAGATAGGCGGATCAGATCACGTGACACTCCAGCTTTTACCAATTCTTCATCATTCAGTTGGCGGTGAGTTGTAGATGCCGGATGACAAGCCAGTGATTTTGCATCACCGATATTGACCAAACGTATAATCAATTGCAAGGCATCGATAAAGCGTACCGCTACTTTTTCTCCTCCTTTGATACCGAAAGAGATAATGGCAGAAGATTTACCATCCATATAACGAACAGCCAAATCATATTCAGGGTGTGTCGGCAATCCTGCGTATTTAACCCAGGAAACCTGAGGATGTTGTTCCAGATATTGGGCTGTTTTCAGGGCATTTTCAGTATGGCGTTCCATACGAAGAGCCAATGTTTCAAGACCTTGTAAAATCAAGAAGGCATTAAAAGGGGAAAGTGCCGCACCAGTGCTACGCAGTTGCCCGACACGGCAGCGAGCGATAAACGCCGCGGAACCAAAATGTTCGATATAGTTTATTCCGTGATAGGAAGGATCCGGCGTATTTAAAATCGCAAAACGATCTTGATGATCTGCCCAAGAGAATTTGCCCGAATCAACAATTATTCCACCAATAGAAGTTCCATGACCGCCGATATATTTGGTCAGGGAGTGAATGATAATATCTGCGCCATATTCAAACGGGCGGCACAAATAGGGTGTTGCGACAGTATTATCGACAATAAGAGGAATGCCGTGCCGATGGGCAATGTCAGCTAATGCCTGGATATCAACAATATTCCCGCTTGGATTGGTGATGGTTTCGCAAAAGACGGCTTTGGTTTTTTCGTCAATCATCGCTTCAAGGGTAGTAAAATCATTATGATCAACGAAACGAACTTCAATCCCGATATTCGGGAAATTGTGTGCCATTAAATTATAAGTCCCGCCATACAATTTTGCTACGGAGACAATGTTATCTCCCAAACCAGTAATCGTCTGGATGGCGTAGGTGATTGCCGCCATGCCAGAAGCAACTGCAAGCGCCCCAATTCCTCCTTCTAAAGCAGCGATACGTTTTTCCAATACATCATTGGTTGGGTTCATGATGCGGGTGTAAATGTTGCCTTCAACTTTTAAATCAAATAAATCAGCACCATGCTGGGAATCATCAAAAGAGTAGGACGTTGTTTGATAGATTGGGACTGCAACGGCTTTGGTTGTAGGGTCAGGGGAGTAACCGGCATGGATGGACAGTGTTTCTAATTTCATTGTCATTTCCTTCAGTGAATTACAGAGTAAGGTCATGTATTCAACCTGCTGCTCGACCGCCAACATAATATGCTCTTTCGATAAAAGTACCAATGGCTTTATCATGCATTTTCGGTGATTATGAATAACCCAATACTTTACTATTTAGCCTTTAAATTCAGTTAAATAGTGTCATATTTTTACGTTCGATATGTAGTGTGAAGAAAGGTAATATAATAAAAATTACACTGCCACTTTAATTAATTATACATACAAACCACTCTCTACGGCTAAAGAAATAACTTCAGATATAGCAGATGAAGTTTTCAACGCTCTGATTTGCATAAATAGTTCATCAGCTTCATCATATTCTTTGCGTAGATAACCAAGCCATTGTTTGATACGTGTGACATGATATAAGCCTGTATCTCCCTGCTTTTCCAGCCAGATATACCTTTGCAGCAGCTGGAGCACCCCATGCCATGCCATTTTGGGTTCATTATATTTAATAACACAGCTTAGATTCGGCACATGCAGCGCACCACGTCCAATCATTACCGAATCACATCCGGTAACTTTGATACACTCCTGTGAACTCTGCCAATCCCATATTTCACCATTAGCAACCACCGGAATAGTAAGACGTCGGCGGATCTCTCCAATCGCCTGCCAATTTATGCATTCTGCTTTATAGCCATCTTCCTTAGTACGCCCATGCACAACCAATTCCGTTGCACCAGCTTGCTGAACAGCATCCGCAATTTCAAACTGACGGGCATCAGAATCCCACCCCAGACGTACTTTGACTGTAACCGGCAATTCTGCCGGTACAGCTTCCCGCATGGCTTTAGCACCACGGTAGAGAAGTTCAGGATCTTTCAGTAAGGTGGCCCCTCCTCCACTACCATTAACTGTTTTGGAAGGACAACCACAGTTTAAATCAACTCCCCACGATCCCAATTCCACTGCCCTGACCGCATTTTCAGCCAACCATTCAGGATATTGCCCCAAAAGCTGTATCCTGACCGGCGTACCCGATGGAGTCCTGCTCTGATGATGCAATTCAGGACATAAGCGGTAAAAAGATTTCACTGGCAACAGGCTGTCCACTACACGCAAAAATTCGGTAATGCAAAGATCGTATTCATTGACCTCACTCAACAACTCCCTAACCAATGAATCCAACACCCCTTCCATCGGAGCCAGCAAGACTCGCATGGAATTACTCTCCTGCCGCCGCTTTGACCGGCCTACGATAACGGCGCTGCTGTGACGATGCGCCTTTGCCACGTGGGTTACGACTATGATGTTGCTGGTCATCTTGTTTGTTACTGCTTCGCTGATCCTGACCACGGGATTGATTACTGCGCCCGTTGCGTCCATTCTGGATAGGCTCCGCTTTAATGGAAGGATCGGGTTCATAACCGGGGATCGCGATACGTGGAATTTCCCGTTTCAGCAGCCGTTCAATATCTTTTAATAGCTTATGCTCATCAACACACACCAGTGATATTGCCTGCCCCGTTGCTTCTGCACGGCCAGTGCGGCCAATACGATGTACGTAATCCTCTGCAACATTAGGTAATTCATAGTTAACGACATGAGGCAATTGGTCGATATCCAATCCGCGGGCTGCAATATCCGTTGCGACCAACGCACGTATCCGGCCTGTTTTAAAATCGGCCAATGCACGAGTTCTGGCTCCTTGACTCTTGTTACCGTGAATAGCCGCCGCAGTAACACCATCCTTATTAAGTTGTTCTGCCAGACGGTTCGCACCATGTTTAGTGCGGGTAAACACCAATACCTGCTGCCAGTTTTGGCTGCCAATCATGTAAGAAAGCAATTCTCCCTTACGTTTCTTATCCACAAAATGGACAGACTGATCGATCTGTTCAGAAGCCGAGTTACGACGAGCGACTTCCACACTAACCGGATCTCGCAGCAATTTATTAGCAAGATTTTTGATTTCATCAGAGAATGTAGCTGAAAACAGTAAGTTCTGACGTTTAGCAGGTAGTTTGTTCAGTACCCGACGGATATCATGAATAAATCCCATATCCAACATGCGGTCGGCTTCATCCAAAATCAGAATTTCCACACGGGATAAGTCCACGGCATTTTGATGTTCCAGATCCAGCAAACGGCCCGGTGTGGCGACCAAAATATCTACTCCACCACGTAATTTCATCATTTGTGGATTGATGCTCACACCACCAAATACTACAAATGAACGCAATCGGAGATATTTGCTGTAATTACGCACATTTTCAACTACTTGTGCGGCCAATTCACGGGTTGGTGTCAGGATTAATGCTCTGATCGGACGGCGGCCCTTGGATTGAATAGGAGATTCGCTCAATAACTGCAAGACAGGTAAAGTAAAGCCCGCCGTTTTCCCCGTTCCTGTCTGGGCACTAGCCAGAAGATCTTTACCAGATAGCACAACAGGAATTGCCTGTTGCTGAATAGGGGTAGGTTCTGCATAGCCTTGTTCTTCAATGGCACGCAAAATATCAGCCTTCAGGCCGAGTGACTCAAAATTCATAAATAAGAAATGCTCCAGACTTCACCATTCCTGATATCAATTCAGGGGCAGTTTTATGGGAAGAAAAACCAGACGCGATAAATCGCAAAAGAAATTACACAAACTGCAATGCACCATAAGCGTGGCATTATAACAGATATCTTTTTTCAAACAGCATGAGCACACAAGTAAATTTACATCAGCCTGTTTTATATTCTTTGTCGTACAAATTAAGTTCTGTTGACTGTATCTTGAAATCCAGTGGCTATAGCTTTAAAGTTAATCATACGATTGATATATTTATAACCATTTCAGTAATTTTTATCACAGGATATTCTTAACATGGCAGCGAAAATGGCTCAGACTTCACGAGGTGAACAAGCTAAACAGCAACTTCTTGAATCTGCATTAGAAATTTTTGGTAAATCAGGCCTGGAAGGTGCAACCACTCGTAATATTGCCCAACACGCAAAACAGAATATCGCTGCCATCGCTTATTATTTTGGTTCCAAAGAAGGGTTATACCTCGCTGTCGCACACCATATTGCAGATAGACTAAAAGCTGAATTCTCTCTGCTGATTAAGGCCATTGACCAATTTTTTATCACCACTCCCCAACCTTATTCACAAGACCAAATACTGGCATTTATTCATCAAGGCTTGATTAGCTATAACCGTCTTATTTTCGATAAAAGCAGTCTGAATCTCAGTCGCATTATGTCACATGAGCAATTGACACCGACAGAAGCTTATAGCGTCATCCATGAACAAGGGCTTGCTCCAATTTACTCTCGCCTGAATAAGTTAATCGCCTATTATATCGGTGCTGATGAAGGAAAAATTTCAACACAAATCCATACTCATGCCTTATTAGGCGAGATCCTTTCTTTCCGGCTGGCACGAGAAGCACTATTACGCCAAACCGGTTGGGATAATATTGGCACCAAAGAGTACGAATTAATTAACCAGGTTTTGACTCAACACATTGATGTTTTGCTTAATGGGTTGCGAAAAAATAACCAACAAACAGCGTAACTTGAAGATTTAATAACGCATAAGGGATAGTAGTATGAACACTAAAAAGTTTGCTCTTGTCCTATTGGCGATAGTCATTATTATCGGTGTTATTAGTATTTATTATTATCAGGAGAAAAATGACAAGGAGTTAACCCTATATGGCAATGTTGATGTCAGAACTGTCAACCTTGGCTTTCGGGTCAGTGGTAAATTAGAAAACCTGCTGGTGGATGAAGGCGATACCATCACCGCAGGGCAACTCCTTGGTCAACTCGATAATTCCCCTTTTAATAATGCATTGAATCAAGCCAAAGCAAATCGCGATGCAGCCAGGGCAAATCTTACCAAAACAGAAGCGGGTTATCGCCCTGAAGAAATCGCTCAGGTACGCGCCGAAGTTGCTCAGAAAGAGTCAGCATTCCGCTTTGCCGATAGTTTTCTGAAACGTCAACAGGAATTATGGCAACGTAAAATGATCTCAGCCAATGATCTGGAAAATGCCAGAACAGGACAACATCAGGCATTAGCCGCTTATCAAGCTGCAAAAGATAAATTACGTCAGTTTGAAACAGGATACCGCAAAGAAGAAATCGCCGCCGCTAAAGCACAACTCGCACAGGCTGAAGCAGCTGTCGCACAAGCTGAACTCAATTTACAAGATACCCGCCTCATTTCACCATCCGCCGGAATTATTCTTACCAGAGCCATTGAGCCAGGGACAATTCTGGCCGCCGGAAATACAGTATTTACACTGTCACTGACTAATCCGGTCTGGATCAGAGCATATATTAATGAACCTAACCTCAATCAGGCAGTGGCAGGACGCGATATCCTGATTTATACCGATGGACGGAAAAACCAACCCTATCACGGCAAAATTGGCTTTGTTTCGCCAACTGCTGAATTTACCCCGAAAAATGTTGAAACCCCGGATTTAAGAACCGATCTGGTCTATCGATTGCGCATTATTGTCAGCGATCCCGATGAGGGGTTGAAACAAGGAATGCCTGTCACATTACGTTTTACTGAGCCACACAAGTAAGGCTGAAATATGACCAGTTCAGCATATACGATAAAACTGAACAGTGTGGAGAAAACTTTTCCAGGGTTAGAAAAACCCGCTGTATCCCATCTGAATGCAGAAATCTTCGGAGGTTCTGTCACGGGTCTTGTCGGCCCGGATGGGGCGGGAAAAACCACACTGATAAGAATGTTGGCAGGGTTATTGAAACCTGATAGTGGCAATATTGAAATCATGGGGCTTGATCCAATTAAGGACAGTGTTGAAGTTCGTTCTGAACTTGGTTATATGCCGCAAAAGTTCGGTCTGTATGAAGATTTAACCGTATTAGAAAATCTCAATTTGTATGCTGATCTACGTGGTGTACTCGGAGAAGAACGAAAAACTACTTTTCAAAAGCTACTGACCTTCACTGATTTAACACGTTTTACTTGCAGGCTGGCAGGTAAACTTTCCGGCGGAATGAAGCAAAAGCTAGGTCTTGCCTGTACATTGGTCGGCAGCCCAAAAGTGTTATTGCTTGATGAACCCGGTGTCGGCGTAGATCCCATTGCCCGGCGGGAATTATGGCAGATGGTGCATGAACTCGCTTCCGATGGAATGTTGATTTTATGGAGCACCTCTTATTTGGATGAGGCTGAGTTATGCCCTGATGTTTTGTTACTGAATCAGGGGGAATTACTCTATCGCGGCCAACCCCAGAAATTAACCCAAAGTATTGTCGGACGCTCTTTTCTGCTTGATATCAAACCAGACTCCCGCCGAAAAACGTTGCAACACGCACTCACCTTGCCACAAGTGACTGATGGAGTGATCCAGGGCAGATATCTCCGCTTAATTTTAAAAGCTGATGCAGATAAAGATGGATTACTTCAGCAAATAGGTTTACCCGATGTAGAAATTCTGGATGCCAATCCACGTTTTGAAGATGCCTTTATCGACCTCTTAGGTGGTGGCCCTTCCCATCGCTCAGAGCTGGCAGAAATCATGCCTCAAATCCCACCGAATCCGACAGAAATCGTGATAGAAGCCCGAAACCTGACGAAAAAATTCGGGGATTTTGCTGCGACAGATCATGTGAACTTTCAGGTGAAACGCGGGGAGATTTTCGGCTTACTGGGGCCAAACGGAGCCGGAAAATCGACGACATTCAAAATGATGTGCGGATTAATGCTCCCTACTCACGGCAATGCACTGGTATTGAACATGGATTTAAAAACCAGTTCAGGTAAAGCTCGCCAGCGTCTTGGTTATATGGCACAAAAATTTTCACTCTATGGTGACTTAACTGTAGAGCAAAACCTGAAATTCTTTTCCGGTGTTTATGGCTTGAGTGGCCGCCATCAACAGAAAAAAATGACAGATATGATCAGTGCTTTTAGTCTGAGACCAATTCTGCACCAAACTACCGACAGTCTACCTCTCGGCTTTAAACAGCGCCTTGCCCTCGCCTGCGCCCTGATGCATGAACCAGATATTCTGTTTTTGGATGAACCAACTTCGGGAGTTGATCCACTGACTCGTCGTGAATTCTGGCTGCATATCAACGGCATGGTAGATAAAGGTGTGACTGTGATGGTAACGACACATTTCATGGATGAGGCAGAGTATTGTGACCGTATTGGGCTAGTTTTTCGGGGAAAATTAATTGCAGCAGGTACGCCTGATGAGCTGAAACAGCAGGTATCGACCACTGACCGCCCTAATCCTTCAATGGAAGATGTTTTTATCGATCTCGTGGTGAATTATGATAAGGAGCCGCAATGAGTGGCATTCAACAGAATCATCCCGCCCCTACTCCCTCTTCTCAAAAAGCAGTCAGTTTTTCATGGCGGCGATTAAAAGCACTTTGTATTAAAGAGAGTAAACAGATTATCCGCGATCCCAGTAGTACCTTAATTGCTGTGGTTATTCCACTCATGCTGCTGTTTATCTTTGGCTACGGGATTAATCTTGATTCCAGCAAACTTCGCCTCGGCATTTTGATGGAGCAACAAAGCGAAGATGCCCGCGAACTGGTGCATGCATTTATAGGATCGCCTTATATCGATGCCACAGTCAGCAACGACCGTCAATTTTTAATCAAAAAAATACAGGCGAGTGAGATCCGAGGCATTATTGTTATTCCGGTTAATTTCGATGTCCGGCTTGCCCGTGTCGGCGATCATGCTCCGATTCAGGTAATCACAGATGGTAGTGAACCAAATATAGCCAATTTTGTGCAAAGCTACGCTAAAGGTATCTGGCAAATCTGGTTACAACAACAAGGGCAGGATCGTGGAGTCTCAACGACACCATTGATCGATATGCAGATCCGTTATTGGTTTAATCCTGCCGCTATCAGCCAGCATTTCCTCATCCCCGGTGCTATTTCAATTATCATGACAGTCGTTGGCGCAATCCTTACTTCTCTGGTTGTCGCACGTGAATGGGAACGGGGCACAATGGAGGCCCTTTTATCCACTCAGGTTACCCGGACTGAATTATTGCTTTCTAAATTATTGCCTTACCAGGTTCTGGGCTCTTTCGTTATGGTACTTTGCATGGTATTCGCTGTGTTTATTATGGGCATTCCTTATCATGGTTCCCTCTGGGCACTCGCTTTGATTTCCAGCCTGTATCTCGCGACAGCTTTAGGAATGGGGTTATTTATCTCAACGGTGACGCGCAATCAATTTAATGCCGCAATGATTTCCCTGAATACCGCCTTTTTGCCAGCGGTTATGCTATCCGGCTTTGTGTTCGAAATTAACAGCATGCCGGCTTTGATTCAGGTATTCACTTATATCGTTCCTGCCCGTTATTTTGTCAGCAGCCTGCAAACGTTGTTTTTGGCAGGCAACATCAGCACCATTTTGATAACAAATTTACTGTTATTGATTGTCAGTGCTATCGTATTTATTGGCCTGACTGCATGGAAAACCCGCCGGCGCCTGGATTAAAAAGGAAAGAAAATGTTTTATCGCCTCTATACGCTCGTCATGAAAGAGTTGCAGTCTCTCCTGAGAAACCCTAAAACACGAGCCACTTTGATCGTACCTGTGATTTTTCAGATGAGCCTGTTTCCGTGGGCTGCTACGCTGGAAGTTAAAAATGCAACTATCGCTATTTATGACGAAGACAAAGGGCAGGCTTCCATTGAATTGACCCAACGGCTGGCTAAATCGAAATCCTTTCCTGATGTTATTATGCTGAACAGTTCGCAGGAAATTCGGCCAGTCTTGGATAACCGCGATGCCCTGCTGCTGGTTCGTTTTCCACAAAATTTCAGTGCTCATATTGCCAGCCATACTCCCACTTCAATTCAAGTTCTGCTGGATGGACGTAACTCTAACAGTGCACAAATTGCCGCAAATTATCTCCAGCAGATCGTGACGAATTACCAGAAAGAGCTATTGGGTAATACACCGGACCTCAATAACAGCGAGTTGATCATCCGTAATTGGTACAACACTAATCTGGATTATAAATGGTTTGTCGTTCCATCTCTGGTTGCCATGATAACAACCATTGGCGTTCTGATCGTTACTGCCCTTTCCGTTGCCCGTGAAAGAGAACAGGGAACATTGGATCAATTACTGGTTTCCCCGCTGACTACATGGCAGATTTTTATTGGTAAAGCCATTCCTGCGTTAGTTGTGGCGACAATTCAGGCAAGTATCGTTTTGTTGATTGGAACATTGTGTTACCAGATCCCTTTTTCCGGTTCATTGCTATTATTTTATGGCTGTATCCTGATTTATGGATTGTCACTGGTCGGGTTTGGATTACTTATCTCCGCTATTTGCTCAACTCAACAGCAAGCTTTTATCGGTGTGTTTGTGTTTATGATGCCTGCTATTTTGCTTTCTGGTTATGTTTCCCCCGTCGAAAATATGCCGGTTTGGTTACAAAATATAACGTGGATAAATCCAATCCGGCATTTTACGGATATAACCAAGCAAATTTATTTGAAAAGCGCTGATTTCTCAGTTATCTGGCATAGCTTATGGCCGTTATTGCTGATTATTGTCACTACGAATGGAATCGCTTATCGGTTATTTCGGAATAAGGTTGCCTAACGGCAAAGAAGTCGCCCAATAACTATTGTTTCAAATTCTCGGTATTCGTTATAGTCCAAACTGAAGGAAAATCCTTATATTGAAAATCAGTAGCAAAAAACCCTGTACAAACAGGGTCTTTAATATTTTAGAATAGGAAAATCGCATTCATTAATTAACGGCGATCACCCAGAATGCGCAGCAGCATCAGGAACAGGTTGATAAAGTCCAGATACAGCGTTAGTGCACCAGTAATGGAATATCTACGCAGGTTCTCTTTATCATTGATATCCAGCTCAGCACCCATTTCTTTCAGTTTCTGGGTATCGTAAGCAGTCAAACCAGCAAAGATCAGAACCCCAATATAGGTAATTGCCCACATCAGAGCCGGGCTTTTCAGCCAGATATTGACCAAAGAAGCCAGTACAATACCGATTAGCCCCATAAATAGGAAACTGCCTAAACCGCTCAGACTACGCTTCGTGGTATAACCATAGACACTCAGCGCACCAAACATCGCTGCCGAAATAACAAAAGTGCTGGCAATAGAACTACTGGTGTAAACCACAAAAATACTGGATAACGTCAGCCCGGTTAGCATGGAATAGAGCATAAACAGCCCTGTAGCCAGAGCACCACTCATTTTATGCACCAGACCAGACAGCACAAACACCAATGCAAGTTGTGCAATGATCAAGCCATAAAATACGACAGAGTTACTAAAGATGGCATATAAAATTTCCGGCGTATTTGCCACATACCATGCAACAAATGCGGTTAACAACAAACCACAAGTCATCCAACCGTAGACTTGCGCCATATAAGTTTGTATACCTGAACCAGCTTGCTGGACAATCGAACCACTAGAACGTTGATATCGGTCCATGACGATTACCTTTTATGACAATGTTAAAGGGTATAGACTGTTAAAAATAAACAACCTATTTCAAATGCTATACATTAGCATAGAACATGAACAAAACCATCTGCCAATTAATGACAATTTTAGTGATATATTATTTCTTTACCCAGTTTTAGAGATAGTTCGCAAAATACTCCGCAAATGTATTTTTTCTGATTTTATATCATTGAGTTAACCAGCGACTGGCGGCTTCCCGATCGCTTTCCTTTGCTTCCACCCAACGCTCTCCATCATTAAGGAATTCTTTTTTCCAGAAAGGAGCCTGAGTCTTCAAATAATCCATCAGAAATTCAGCCGCAGCAAAAGCCATGCTGCGATGGGTGCTTGTTACGCCGACAAATACAATTTCATCCCCCGGATATAACTTTCCAATACGATGAATAATGTTGATACGTTGTAGTCGCCAACGCTGGCGAGCTTCATCAGCAATTTTCTGCAACATATTTTCCGTCATGCCCGGATAGTGTTCCAATATTAACGCCCGGACATCATCGCCAAGATTGTGGTTACGTACCTTGCCTGTAAAGGTTACAACCGCACCATCTTCATCACACTGTGCCAGCCATTGGTATTCTGCACCAACATTAAACATCTCTTTCTGGACACAAATCCGTGTATTTTCCATACTTATCCTCCTGTAACAGGCGGAAAAAATGCTACTTCATCACCATCACGCAGTGGATGTTCGGCATGAACAAAGGATTGATTCACCGCTGTCAACCATTTGCCTTCTTCCAATGCTAATTTCCAGCGTTCACCTTTTTCAAGTAGTGCCTGACGAAGATGAGCCACCGTTGGATATTCACTGGGCACTTCAAGATAATCGGTTCCCACCAACTCACGGACTTGAGCGAAAAACAGAACTTTTATCATTTTTCCACCTTAAAATTTCCCGATTTTCCACCACTTTTTTCCAGCAAACGTACAGGCCCGATAACCATATCTTTTTGTACTGCCTTGCACATGTCGTAAATTGTCAGTGCTGCTACGCAAGCGGCTGTCAGAGCTTCCATTTCCACCCCGGTTTTGCCTGCCAGACGACAACAGGATTCAATTCTGACGCGATTATGTTCTGTTTGTGCCTCCAATTGAACCTCAACTTTGCTGAGTAACAAAGGATGACACAGGGGAATTAATTCCCAAGTCCTCTTCGCTGCCTGAATGCCTGCAATGCGGGCCGTTGCAAAAACATCCCCTTTGTGATGATCGCCGGCAATAATCATAGCCAGCGTTTCGGCCTGCATTTCAACAAAGGCTTCTGCTCTGGCCTCACGCACAGTTTCTGCTTTGGCAGAAATATCCACCATATGAGCTTCACCCGCAGTATTGATATGAGTTAATTGGGACATTCTTGCTCCTGAAAATAAATTAACCGCCAATAAAAGAAAGATTCGAGGTAATGCCACTATCCCCCTGATGTAGAAAATGCGTTTCACGTTTATGACGCAATCCGCCCTGAATACGTAATTTCAAATCATTAAGTGATGTGTCATCGGATAATAAATCACGCAACGGGATCCCCTGTTCACCAAACAGGCACAGATGGAGATTGCCAATAGCTGAAACACGCAGGCGATTACAACTTTGGCAGAAATCTTTTTCATACGGCATGATCAAGCCGATTTCTCCCTGATAGTCTGCATGCCTGAACACCTGAGCCGGCCCGTCACTACGTGCTCGCTGCTGTGGTTGCCAACCTTGTTGAAGTAAACGACGTCGGATCACATCACCGGAAAGATGATGACGCTGGAAAGTTGCACTACCTTCTCCCGTTTCCATCAACTCGATAAAGCGCAATTGAATTGAACGGTGCTTTATCCAATCAAGAAAAGCTGGCAGGATGGTCTCATTGATATTCTTCATCAACACCGAATTAACTTTTACTGTGCTGAAGCCTGCTTCAAAGGCCGCATCAATGCCACGCATAATCTGAAAAAACTTATCCTGTCCGGTAATAGCATAAAATTGACGGGGATCGAGACTATCCACACTCACATTGACTGCTGTAAGGCCAGCTTCTTTCCAGCGGGCAACTTCACGCTCCATACGATAGCCATTAGTCGTGACAGCAATTTTTTTAATCTGCGGATTTTCATGCACCGTCGCAATAATATCGCAAAAATCACGGCGCATAGTGGGTTCTCCTCCCGTCAGACGGATCTTCTCTGTGCCAAGCTCAGCAAATGCACGACTGACACGACGGATCTCCGGCAGGGTCAGAAATGATTTGTGTTCCCTGGAGGGAGAGCGGTCAGGTTGGTAACCGTTGGGCAGACAATAGGTGCAACGAAAGTTACATACATCAGTAATCGATAGCCTCAAGTAGTAAAACTTGCGGGAGAACATATCAATGAGTTGTTCCACTATAACACCTTCCAATCATGGGGGATGCAGGCATTTCTGCCTTGCACCCTGGTGACTCAAGAGCCACGGCCAAAGCATCATATCGATGTGGTATCCATTTGACAGAACTATTTATGCCAGTACTAATTAGTAAAAAATTACACAGCAAAGACTTAGATGCAGAGGCTAGGGGTTAATTTCAAACTTGGTCATCATGTAAACTATTACGTGAATAGCCGAGTCTTACTGTGGATTCTAACGCTTAAATCAATAAAAAGCTAACTTCGGCACCGATATATATCTTGATATACAACGAGTTACGAAATATCATCAGCATCAACCTGTTGTCATCTATTTATTCTATTTGGGTAGAAAAATAGCTGATAAAAATCGCATAAAATCATGGCAATTGCTCAAAACGTCATACTTTATGATAGATTACATAAAATTTATTCAGTAACAGGAACCCTATGCGAAACCGAACATTAGCCGATTTAGATCGTGTTGTTGCCCTCGGAGGTGGTCACGGACTCGGACGCGTCATGTCTTCCCTCTCATCTCTCAGTACCCGGCTGACTGGTATTGTCACTACAACAGATAATGGTGGCTCAACCGGAAGAATAAGACGTTCCGAAGGGGGTATCGCCTGGGGAGATACCCGCAATTGCCTTAATCAGTTGATTACGGAACCCACGGTTGCTTCAGCCATGTTTGAGTATCGATTTGGCGGTAATGGCGAGCTGGCAGGACATAATCTGGGTAATTTGATGTTGAAAGCTTTGGATCATTTAAGTGTCCGACCTCTTGAGGCGATTAATCTGATCCGCAATCTACTGAAAGTGAATGCGCATCTGATCCCTATGTCTGAACAATCTGTTGATTTAATGGCTCTAGATGATCAGGGAAATGCGGTGTATGGTGAAGTGAATATTGACCAACTGAATTGTGTGCCGCGAGAGTTAATGCTTTACCCCCATGTCAACGCCACTAAAGAAGCGCTGGAAGCCATTGAACAGGCTGATTTAATTCTAATCGGTCCCGGTAGTTTTTTCACCAGTCTGATGCCGGTATTACTGTTGGAAGATTTAACTCAATCTTTGCGTCGCAGTAATGCCAATATGATTTATATCGGTAATTTAGGGAAAGAACTCAGTCATGCTGCCGCTGATCTCTCATTGAAAGATAAACTCGATATGATAGAGAATACGATTGGTCGCAAGATGATTAATGCAATCATTGTTGGCCCATGCACAGATACCCGCAATTTGAATGACAGGATTATCACACAACAAGTTTTGGAAGCTCAGGATATTCCTTATCGTCATGATCGCGAATTATTACGGCAAGCAATAGAAGATACCCTGCAAAAATTGGGATAATTCATTCGTTACCGGCTGATATCTACAGATTACACCGCTAAGTTACCGATAGAGAGTGATTATTTCACTCTCCATTTCAATTTAAGAGTTGATAATAAGATTTAAGAATTGACAATAAACTGTGCTCTTAATGCCTGAACCTGATCGCGCACGTTAGCCGCCTGTTCAAATTCAAGATCACGCGCATATTGGTACATTTTTTCTTCCAACTCGCGGATTTTACTCTCCAGTTCTTTCGTGGATAGTTTCTGATAATCGTCCATTCCCAAATCTGTTTTGTTTCTGCTTTTACTCTTAGCTTTTCCTTTACCATTAACAGGTTGACCAAGTTGCAGAATATCGCCAATTTTTTTATTCAGCCCTTTTGGCGTAATACCGTGCTCTTCGTTAAACGCCTGTTGTTTAGCACGACGACGTTCTGTTTCACTAATTGCTTTCGCCATAGAATCGGTAATTTTATCACCGTACAGAATCGCTTTGCCATGCAGGTTACGCGCTGCACGCCCAATCGTCTGGATCAAAGAACGTTCTGACCGAAGGAAACCTTCTTTATCGGCATCTAAGATTGCAACTAAAGAGACTTCCGGCATATCCAAACCTTCACGTAACAAGTTGATCCCAACCAGTACATCAAATTCTCCCAGGCGCAAATCACGGATGATTTCCACCCGCTCAACGGTATCAATATCAGAATGAAGATAACGCACCCGCTCGCCATGCTCTTCCAGATATTCTGTCAAATCTTCCGCCATACGCTTGGTCAGAGTGGTTACCAGTACACGTTCATTTTTTGCTGCACGGACACGGATTTCAGACAATAAGTCATCAACCTGAGTCGCAACTGGACGAACTTCAACCTCTGGGTCGATAAGACCCGTTGGACGCACCACCTGTTCAACCACTTCATTGCCGGATTTCTCCAGTTCATAGTGGCCGGGTGTTGCCGATACATAAATGGTTTGTGGTGCCAGAGCTTCAAATTCTTCAAAGCGCATCGGACGGTTATCCAACGCTGATGGTAACCGGAAACCATATTCCACCAGTGTCTCCTTACGGGAACGATCTCCCCGATACATGCCACCCAATTGTGGGATAGTGACGTGGGATTCATCCACGATCAACAAACCATCCGCTGACAGGTAGTCGAATAAAGTCGGAGGCGGTTCCCCTGGAGCACGGCCGGACAGATAGCGGGAGTAGTTTTCAATCCCGGAGCAATAACCCAGTTCATTCATCATTTCCAGATCAAATTGGGTTCTCTGGGTTATACGCTGTTCCTCCAGCAGCTTATCTGAAGCCAGAAGAACTTTACGTCTCTCATCCAGCTCAACTTTAATATATTCTATCGCCTGAAGGATACGCTCACGTGGTGTTACATAGTGAGTTTTGGGATAAACAGTATAACGGGGAACATTATATTGCACCTGCCCTGTCAGCGGATCAAACAAAGAAAGCCGTTCCACTTCATCGTCAAACAATTCAACACGCAATGCATGTTCATCTGATTCAGCAGGGAAAATATCAATCACTTCACCACGTACACGGAAAGTTCCTCGCTGGAATGCCTGATCATTACGCGTATATTGCAGCTCTGCCAGACGACGCAGGATAGAGCGCTGGTCTATCAACATCCCGTTAGTCAGGTGCAGCATCATTTTCAGGTAACTATCGGGATCACCCAAACCATAAATTGCGGAAACAGATGCAACCACAACAACATCCTTTCGCTCCAACAAGGCTTTTGTCGCAGACAAACGCATCTGTTCAATATGTTCGTTCACAGATGCATCTTTTTCGATAAAAGTATCAGAGCTGGGCACATAGGCTTCTGGTTGATAATAGTCGTAGTAAGAGACAAAGTACTCTACTGCATTCTCAGGGAAGAACTCCTTCATTTCACTATAGAGCTGAGCCGCCAACGTTTTATTCGGAGCCAAAACCATCGTTGGTCGATTCATATTTGCAATAACATTGGCTATCGTGAATGTCTTGCCTGATCCCGTAACCCCCAATAATGTCTGATGGGCAAGACCATCTTCCAGCCCATCCTGCAATTTCCGGATAGCTTCTGGCTGATCTCCGCCAGGCTCGAAATCAGAACATAACTTGAATACTTTGCTCGTCTCTTTACTCATCTTCCACCCGATATCATTGCATGCCTATACACCCATCTTTCAAGTTACAACTTTGCGGACTGCGCGTTGAAACCCATCGTGTATATATGCTAACCAAAACGCTCTTATAATACTGGATAAAAAACCAGCTTCAAGTAGATTAGCAAAATAATATTATCCCCAATTCAAAAATTGTACCCGACAGACGTTAACCAGGGGCAGAAACAGCCATAAGGTGATATTAACCTTTAGTTAACATTAGCTAAGACTATTTTTATCCCCAGATAGCTATTTTGCTTTTTCCTATTTTCATTTTAGCTACTGAAATGATAAAGCAGGGAATGATAAAGAGGCATTGAAAAGGATTGATTTTATATAACCAACTAATTTTAAATAAAAAAAATTCAAAGGAGAGAATAACAGCAAATCTTGCGCAAGCCGCGTGTCATCTTGTGTCAGACTACTTTTCTAAACCTAATACACAAGGTTATCCACAGGAACAGTGGATAACTCAACAAACCCTATTAGGCATGGGAGGTTGCAGAGTTATCCTCTTCTGTGGATTTCTTCAATAGCGAAATGTTTTCATACTATTTTGAAATAGTTTTACGCTATTTATTGTTCAAAAATAGGACAATAATTGTTAAAATGAGGCATATTTTATACCAACTTTTCAGCCAGAACCCACTTATCCAGTGGGCTATTTTAACTAACAGCGAATAAATAATTAGTTAACCAACAAATCAATATTTATATATTCTCCAATGTTATTTTTTTTATCTGAGTCGCTTAAATGGGGTATAACACCAAGTAAAGGCGCAGAAATCATCCGTTTTAATGTTGCTAAATACTCAGCCTGACGCTTGCCAGCGGGCTCTATTTCATTCGCAACCCAACCCACTAATTCCAAATCTGAACCTTGAATAACTTTTGCTGTTAAGACAGCATGGTTGATACAGCCCAGTTTAACTCCTACCGTTAAGATCACAGGCAGTTTTTCCTGAACCACCCAATCTGCAAAAGTAGTATTTTCAGATAACGGTGTATACCAACCACCAGCCCCCTCAATTAACACCCAATTCGCTTTTACCGCCAATTTTTCCAGACCTTGTGACATCACAGTAAATTCGATCGGTTGATTGAGTTCAGCACTGACAATATGGGGAGAAGTCGGTTCTACAAATACTAATGGGTTAACTTCCTGATAAGATAGAGATACTGAACTGTTATACTGCAAAGCCAAAGCATCTCCATTACGTATCCCTTCCGGAGTCACTTCACTGCCTGATGCCACTGGTTTATAACCCGCAGTTTGATAGCCTTTTTTATTCGCCGCTTGTAACAAGGCACAACTGACAACCGTTTTACCTACTTCGGTATCAGTCCCGGTAAGAAAATATTTATTTGTCACAGTAAATGACTCCGAAAGCAATTTGATAGCTTAATGGGTAATTTCCATTATTTCTCGGATACACTTCTGAAAGAACATTCAGGCGTTTTCTCGTCATCAAACCCGGTTTACGGCCACGATGAAGATGTGTAGCTCCGATACCTTTCAAGGAATTCAATAAAAGCAGTAACTGTGGATAATGCTGGCTATATTGCTTGTGTATGAATTGATGCCGATACGGTTGACACGCATCAGCAATTGCCTGCAAGGACAGGAATTGATTGATGTGTCGATAAGAATCAACGCGCTCCCATGCTGTTTCCAGCTCACACAATGAGCCCTGTGCAAGCGTGGAGAACAAAATAAGGCCTCCGGGACGGGTTACGCGATGGAATTCCTGCAATGCACATGGCAGATCATTACACCACTGTACAGCCAAGTTACTGAAACAGATATCCACACTATTATCCGCCAGCCCTAAATGCTCAATATCGCCTTGCAGGTAATAGTCAGCAACTTGCTGACTCTGAGCATGGTTTAACATGCCGGCAGCCAGATCCAATGCGATAACCTGTTTACCCCATTGTTTCCAACGGTGACTAAAAAAACCTGTGCCACAACCAGCATCCAATACCCGAACACCAGTATCTTCTGCTCGTGCCAATTCCATCAGGTATTCCCCGGTTTGTTGTTGCAACTTCGCAACAGTGTCATAGCATGAGGCTGCTCTGCCAAAAGCCCCCGCAATCGCCTGTTTATCAACACATTTAATAGCCAGATCCACGCAACGCCTCCAGTAATACATCAATATCTTGTCGGGTATGATTTGCTGTCAGTGTGATACGCAAACGAGCACTATTCGGTGGCACTGTCGGTGGAAGAATCGCTTTTACCCATACTTTTTGTTGCATAAGCAAGTGGGATAAGGCGATACAACGTTCATTATCACCAATGATCACAGGCTGAATAACAGTTTCAGAATCCACCAGGGAAAAAGGTAAATTTTGCGCCTCACGGCGAAAATAACGGATATTATTTTGCAGACGATGGCGTAATTCATCTCCAGCCCGGATTTGCCGCACAGCTTCAGAAAGAGCTACAGCCTGAGCAGGTGGCATAGACGTGCTGTAAATCAAGTGTCGGGCATATTGAATCAGGTACTCTGCGGTCTGTTCATCACACAACACAGCCGCACCACTTAAACCAAATGCTTTACCAAATGTGACGATTAAAAGCTCTGGTTTCACATCCTGCAACCAACAACTACCCCGTCCTTCATCTCCACGAATACCGATACCGTGAGCATCATCAACCATTAACCAGCCGCCCGCAGATTGTGTTTGCTGTGCAATCACATCAAGTGGTGCACTATCTCCATCCATACTGAAGATGCCCTCGGTGACGACTAATGTTTTACCTGTACACTCTTTTGCCAGATGCTGTTTCAGAGAATCAGGATTATTGTGCAGAAAGCGCCGTAGTTGAGCCGGAGATTGCATAGCTGCTTCCATCAATGAGGCATGGCTCAGGCGATCAGCAATAATACGATCCTCCTTTTCCATCAATGCAGCTATCACTCCTTGATTAGCGGCATAGCCAGAAATGAACAGTAAAGCCCGGGGATAACCAAGCCATTCCGCCAGTTGTTGCTCCAGCATATGGTGAGCTGCGGTATAACCTGTAACATGCCCCGAACCACCGCTGCCTACACCATACCGCTCCGCCCCTTGTTGCCAGGCGGCAATAATTTGCGGATTTTGACTCAGTCCGAGGTAGTCGTTACTGGAAAAGTTCAGGTACTGGCCATCAGAAGTGTCTAAGAGCTGCCCACATGAACCCAAATGGACTTGCCTGCTACGCCACAAAGATGTGCCCCGGCGTTCAGCCAAACGCCGGGAGATAGAATCTGACCAATTCATCATATTGCCGCATTATAGAATTGTTCATTATCAGCATTGTTTATGATTGCTTCTGTCAGGTGTTGCTGCTGTTGATTATCACCAAATGCAGTTTTTGTCTGCTGAGGATTGATACCCAATCTGCGGAACAGTTGCAGGTCTTTGTCTTCCTCAGGATTCGGGGTTGTCAGCAATTTACAACCATAAAAAATAGAGTTGGCTCCGGCCATAAAACACATAGCCTGAGTCTGTTCATTCATCTGTTCACGCCCTGCGGATAAGCGGACATGAGATTTCGGCATCATGATCCGAGCCACCGCAATAGTGCGGATAAAGTCAAATGGATCGACGTCCTCGTTACTTTCCAGCGGTGTTCCTTTAACTTTTACCAGCATGTTGATTGGCACGCTTTCAGGTGGTTTCGGCAGGTTTGCCAGTTGTACCAACAATGCTGCCCGGTCACGAATTTCCTCACCCAGACCCACAATACCTCCAGAACACACCTTAATGCCTACATCCCTGACATTTTCCAGTGTATCCAGCCTGTCCTGATAACTGCGTGTGGTAATGATATTGCCGTAAAATTCCGGCGAGGTGTCCAGGTTATGGTTATAGTAGTCCAGACCTGCCTCTGCCAGACGCTGTGCCTGAGATTGGTTCAACATTCCCAGTGTCATACAAGTTTCCATACCCAATGCCTTAACTTCTTTAACCATCTTCTCCAGATAAGGCATATCCCGTTCGTGTGGATTTTTCCATGCTGCGCCCATACAAAAACGGGTTGAACCTGCATTTTTGGCTTTGCGGGCAGATTCAATGACTTTTTCCACTTCCATCAGGCGTTCTTTTTCCAGACCAGTTTTATAACGGGAACTTTGTGGACAGTACTTACAGTCTTCTGGACAGGCTCCGGTTTTTATTGAAAGAAGTGTACTGACCTGTACCTGCTGTGGATCAAAATGTTCGCGATGTATCTGCTGTGCCTGAAACAATAATTCAAAAAAAGGCTTATCAAACAGCACCTGTGCCTGTTTGATAGTCCATTGTTGACGCTCACTCACAATAATTTCTCCAGTGTGAAAAATGTTGTCAGTTTAAATAACACCGCTATCATGTCAACCAAAACAAACTCAAAAAGGTTTACAATAAATTTGTTATGAATCGTTCAGATATTGAATTTGACCTGCGCCATATCTGGCATCCGTATACATCAATGAGTAATCCACTGCCGACTTATCCTGTTGTTTCAGCCAGTGGCGCTGAACTGGTATTGTCAGATGGCCGTAGGTTAATTGATGGTATGTCTTCATGGTGGGCCGCGATCCACGGCTACAATCATCCTGTACTTAATAAAGCGGTAACGTCGCAAATTGACAAAATGTCTCATGTAATGTTTGGCGGTATTACCCATCCACCTGCTATTGAACTGTGTAAACAGCTAGTGGCAATGACCCCTGCGCCATTAGAGTGTGTTTTTCTGGCCGATTCCGGATCTGTTGCCGTGGAAGTTGCCATGAAAATGGCGCTGCAATATTGGCAAGCCAAAGGGAAAAAACAGAAGAAAAAACGCCAGAAATTTCTGACACTACGTCATGGTTATCATGGCGATACTTTCGGTGCAATGTCGGTCTGCGATCCCGATAATTCAATGCACAGCCTTTATAAAGGCTATCTCCCCAGTCATCTGTTCGCAGATGCCCCTCAATCCCGTTTTGATGATGAATGGCAACCAGAAGATATCGCTTCTTTCCGGCAATTAATACAACAGCATCATGATGAAATCGCCGCTGTCATTATGGAACCGATTGTTCAGGGAGCAGGTGGAATGCGAATTTATCATCCTGAGTATCTGCGTCAGGTTCGTCAGCTTTGTCATGAATACCAGATTTTGCTGATTGCGGATGAGATCGCTACCGGATTTGGCCGCACAGGCAAGTTATTTGCCTGTGAACATGCTGATATCGAACCAGATATTTTATGCTTAGGTAAAGCACTGACAGGCGGTTATATGACGTTATCCGCAACGTTAACAACTCGCCATGTAGCAGAAATCATCAGCCAGAGTGAGGCCGGCTGTTTTATGCACGGCCCAACTTTCATGGGCAATCCACTGGCTTGTGCCGTTGCCAGCGCCAGCCTGAAATTACTTACAGGAAGCCAGTGGCAACAACGTATTCAGTCAGTTGAATCTCAGTTAAAAAGCGAGTTGCTGCCTCTGAAATCACATGAATCTGTTGAAGATGTGCGGGTATTAGGTGCAATTGGCGTTGTAGAAATGAAACAGCCTGTTGATATGGCTTCTCTACAGCATCATTTCGTACAACAGGGAGTTTGGATAAGACCATTTGGACGCTTAATTTATTTAATGCCTCCTTATATTATTCAGCCGGGGCAATTGTCGAAACTGACAAATGCTATTACTGATGCAATAATTTAACAATGAAGGTCAGCATTAATAATTATGCTGGCCTTATTTTTCCTCAAAATTAAATTATCTCTTCTATTTTTTTATTTATCGATTCATATCATTAAGCTCGCTATATAATTATCCGGTTTAACTTCAAAAATCAGTCACTGATAAATATTAGTAACTAATTGGCTATATTCTGCATCATTTAAAAATAAATTTTCTGATATATTGCGTACACAGTCATATTTATTCTAACCAGAGAGAGATATATCATGAATCAAGAAAATTTAGTTGCACCTTCTAAAGACGAACTGGAAACTGTATTTGCACTGTCTAACGATATGTATAAGCAAGAACAATTACACTATGAGGCAATAGCAAAAGAGAAACCTGAGCTGGCTCATTTATTTGGGAAAAATCCTGGAGCAAATTCATTACCTCATCCAGGCTTAAATATAACAGAATACGTCAGTGGATATTTTAATATTAATACATATCTCCAGTATGGAAGTTATCCATTTATTCAAGTATCATCTTATCCTGTTTTAATTGGAACTGCTCCGAATACAAGAAAGAGTGCTAATTTCAATGGGTATATTTATGGTGGATATAATATGCCACAATTGAATTTTAATAATCTCTATCTTGGTGGTGTAATACACCATACCAATACTATTATAAACACTCCACTTAATTTCCAACTTTTCATTTATCCTCAAAAAATCTATCTGCGTTTATTTAAAGGAAATTTTTATTTGGGAGATTTAATTTCTGTATATCAACATCATATACTGGTTACATATCCTATTGTTTTCTCAGGGGTTGGCACCTTTAGTCTTGCCTAAAAGACAGCGGGTATCAGAATAATTTTCAGAAGAAGAATCAAATGCCGCGCTAATAATTTGCGCGGCTTCTAATTACAATGCCAATACTGTTACCCACATAGGCCCTTTACCAACCGGATAACGTGCCAGTTGGGTCAGTTTTCCGCTGTATTTATCAATGCCGGATACTGAAATATGATCGGATTTCTGCCCTGAAGAGATTAAAAAGTTACCACTGTAATCTATGGCAAAACCACGAGGCTGATTTTCTGTCAGGTAATGTCCTGCTAATGTCAGATGATAGCCATCTTCTGAAACACGGAAGTGACTAATCACACTTTCAGAACGCTCGCTGGTATAGAGATGACGACCATCCGGTGTGATATGAATATCCGCAGACCAACGGGTACTGGAAAAATCCGCAGGCAATGAATCAACAGATTGTACTATGCGGTATTTTTCCCATTTACGCAGCACATCTACGGTTGAATCGAGTTCATTAATGCAATAAATTGCCTCTTTTTCTGGATGAAAAGCCATATGGCGCGGGCCTGCACCAGCTTCTGTTGTGATTTCGTCGGCACGGCTTTCTGTCAGATATCCCTGCTCATTCAAATCAAAAATACGAATATGATCTTCTTTCAAGCATGGAACCAATAATTGGCAATTCTCCCGATCAATATTGGCCGAATGTGGCGCTTTCAACCCTTCTACAATTTGGATCGGTGCTTTGACTACACCATTTTTGTCAATGGGGTGAACACTTAAATTGTTGAAGCTATAGGAAGCAGAAAATAAAAAACGCCCTGCTTTGTCCGTTGAAATATGAGTCGGGCTACCCGGTAATGGTGCAATGGCTTGCTGTTCCAATCGCCCATCAGAGCCGATTTTATAAGTGACGATGTTGAATTGAGGTCGTATCCCTACATATAAATGTTTACCATCAGGATTAACCACCATCGGTTGTACTTCACCCGGTACATTTACCGTCTGGAGTAACGAAAGTTCTCCAACAATATTCAGAGACCAGACATGAATCTGACAACTATTCGGACTGGCTGTATAAACCACTTGTTTCATTTTATCTCCTTAAAGCTCCATCACTATTTTATTGATCTGTAATGATTCTTGGAAAAATTTGTTTGTTAAACTGAGTGTATATCAGTTTAACTGTTTTTAATTAACATATAATATTTGCTTGAATCATCAACAATCTAGAGGCTAACTCATGTCATACCGCGTTATTGCGCTGGATCTGGATGGAACATTACTTGATCCACAAAAAAATATTCTGTCAGAGTCAATAACAGCCCTAAGTGAAGCTTGCCAGACGGGCATTAAGATCCTGATTGTCACTGGGCGTCATCATGTTGCCATTCACCCTTTCTATCAGGCACTCCAACTCGATACTCCGGCTATTTGCTGTAACGGGGCTTATTCATACGATTACCACGCTAAAAAGGTTCTGGCTGCCGATCCTCTCTCTATTCAAGAAGCCTCTCAAGCACTTTCTTATTTGCAAGGTGCGGAAGTTGAGCATCTGATGTATGTTGATGATGCTATTTTATATGAATTTCCACACACAGTTACCCGTACCTTTGCGTGGTCAAATTCTCTGCCTGAACACCAACGCCCTACTCTCCAGCACATCAAGAATTTTCAGGAAGCGCTGCACAATGTGAATTTCATCTGGAAGTTTGCCACCAGCTCCCCCGATTTAGAGAAACTACGTCAGGTTAGCGAGCAAATTGAGAAAAATGTGGGTCTGGAATGTGAATGGTCATGGTTTGATCAGGTCGATATCACCAAAAAAGGCAATAGCAAAGGGATGCGTTTACAGCAATGGGTAGAGTCACAAGGGATGAGCATGAAAGATGTCCTGGCTTTTGGCGATAATTATAATGATCTCAGTATGCTGGAAGCAGCAGGTCTGGGTGTTGCTATGGGAAATGCTGTCGATGATGTCAAAGCACGGGCAGATCTTGTCACAAAGAACAATGCTCAGCCCGGTATTGCAGAAGTAATTCGAAAATATGTGCTTTAGTTTTTCACTTAATTAGCCGAATTCAAAGGGGGGAGTGAAAAAAGTTTTACTCCCCGAATCACCGGCTCTGTTCTGTTTTCTCAGTTCTTTTCTTCCGTGATTTTCTTTCATGACTTTTTTCGTGACTTTTTTTCGTGAATAGTTGCCATTACAAGTGACGATTCAGTGAAATACTCTTTATCTGAGCATATAACCATTGCCCTGTGCGTAAATTAAGCTCTTCCCGCGCCCATAGTGTGATCCTTGCCCATAGAAATTGATCGCTTAACGACAATTTGACATCAACCTGACCAGCCTCTTCAAAAATCTCGATGACTTTCACCTGTAAGGTATTACGGATACTGCTGCCTCTTGGTGGTTCTAATACTAAAGAGACATCCGATGCGTCAATTCGGATACGCAAGTCAGTTCCTGCAACGGCATCGATTTTCGGCAACCAAAGAGCTTTATCTCCCACCGCGACCACTGTCATCTGATGACGCTGGTGGTGATCCATCACAATCACAGGAAGTATGCTGCTAAGACTCTCTTTCTGTAACCACGGACACAGTATGCTGTTTGACCATACTTCTTCCAGTGAACCTGTGGCTCTGATTTTTCCTTTATCCATAACAACCACGTTATCTGCTAAACGGATAATTTCATCCAAACTGTGACTGACATACAGGATTGGGATCTTGACATCTTCAGACAGTTTTTCCAGATAAGGCAACAATTCACGTTTACGTGGCAGATCCAGTGAAGCCATTGGTTCATCCATCAACAGTAATTCAGGCCCGGTCAGTAATGCACGCCCAATTGCAACTCGCTGTTTTTCACCTCCTGATAAAGTCACCGGGAAACGGGACAGTAAATGTTCAATACCGAGTAAATCTACAATTTTATCAAATTGCGGTTGCATATCGGGTGACATGCCATATTGCAAATTTCCTTTGACCCGATAATGAGGAAAAAGACGGGCATCCTGAAACACATATCCAATGCGGCGCTTTTCTGGTGGCAGAAAAATTTTTTGTTCTGTATCAACCAAGATACGTTCATTCAAGGCAATTTTGCCTTTTTGCAGTCGGGTTAAACCAGCAATGACATTGATTAAAGAAGTTTTACCTGCGCCTGAAAGCCCAAATATGGCAGTAATACTTTCTGTTGGTAAAGTGGTGTCAACCTGCATGTGCAGATCACCCAAACGCTGTTTAAAACTTAGCTCTAACATGCTGCCCCCAGCCGCTTTCTTCCCCAACGAGTTAACCACTCAGATATCAATAACGAAACCAAAGCCAGCACTACAGCAATGACACATAAACGTGCAGCTGCCGTTTCTGCACCAGGCATTTCAATCAATGTGTACATAGCCAAAGGAATTGTGCGTGTTTCTCCGGGGATATTCGATACAAAAGTGATTGTTGCACCAAATTCCCCCAGTGAACGGGCAAACGCCAGCACAGATCCAACAATTATTCCCGGTAATGAAAGCGGTAAAGTAATGGTAAAAAAGACTTTAAGTGAATTTGCTCCTAATGTGCGTGCGGCCTGCTCCAGACGAAGGTCTATAGCCTCCAATGCCAACCGGATAGCTCTGACCATTAACGGAAAAGAGACAACTGCCGAAGCCAAAGCAGCTCCTGTCCAGTTAAACGCAAAGCTAACGCCAAACCAATTATAAAGAAATTCCCCAAGTACCCCCCGGCGCCCCATGCTGATTAACAACAGGTAACCAACAACAACCGGAGGTAATACCAGCGGCAGATGGATAAGGCTATCAAGCAGAGACTTCCCCAAAAACTGGCAGCGCGCCAGAACCCATGCCATCAAGATCCCTAATGGCAAACTGAATAACACCGCAATACCTGAAACTTTCAGGCTCAGTAAAATTGCCTGCCATTCATATTCACTTAACATCTCCAAAAGAACAGTTCCTACAGTGGACTAAAGCCGTAACGTTTGAAAACATTAACGGCTTCAGGGGATTTGAGATAATCATAAAAATCACGTACCGCCTGATTTTCGTGACCTTTAATAATTGCAATGGGATATTCCACTGGCTTATGACTCTCTTGCGGGAATATACCAATCACTTTCACTTTCTTGCTGGCAACGGCATCAGAACCATAGACAATTCCCAATGGTACTTCTTCCCGTTCCACCAAAGCCATACCGCTGCGTACATTATTGGTACGAGCCAACGATGGGTTAACCAAGTTCCACGCCCCCAGATAATGAAGGGATTCTTTGGCATAAATACCAACCGGAACATGATCGGGGTCACCAACCGCTAAACGTCCTCCAGACAGTAAAGACTGCCATTTTGTCTTTCGATTGATATCGACTTTATTCAGTTGACTCTCTTTAGGAGCAATCAAAACCAGTTGATTCCCCAGTAAAGTATGACGAGTATTTTCAACAATAAGTTTCTTATCAGAAACATAATCCATCCATTGTTGATCAGCAGAAACAAAGATATCTGCGGGCGCTCCCTGCTCTATCTGGCGAGCTAATGTTGAAGACGATGCATAAGAAGCAACAATATCTCCCCGATTTTCTTTTTTATACTGCTCAGCAATATCATTAAGTGCATTCGTTAATGATGCAGCAGCGAAAACAGTCACTTTCTCCGCAGCCCAACCATTTCCAACAAGTGCAAAAGAAACTATAGCTCCTGTCAGTAACTGATAAAAATTCTTTGCTATGCGCTTTTTCATACGCTTTTTCATATTGTATTCCACTTATGATAACCAAGACGGTGCGCTGTATATAACAAGATACAACGTTAAATGAAAATACTATTCTGAGATTAATCGGCAAGTTGTGAGCCAGTTTTAGCTTTTGTGTTCACTCAGGGCAGGTGTTGCAATTCAGGATGTGGAGAATTTTTATTTGTAAGCTGGCGGTTGATGGGAAAAAAGCGTAAGGCAAAAAAATTACCCGGAAAAACCGGGTAAGATAAACTCTGATGATCAACCAACTGAGATCAAAGCTTTCGTTCAAGATTTTTCGATTCGTTTTTGGAAATCATGTTAAACAGCTCGCCAAGCCCGTAAATCAATCCCAGAATGACTGCCATGACAGCGGGAACCATAACCAGCGCAAATGCCATACTTTTAATCAACTCAAACATGTAAACCTCATATCATGAGTGACTATTATCTAGCCAAAAATAAACTGTACCGTATTTAACTCTCTTTTCCCCTACCAGAGCAAGAGCAACGTACTGCACAGACAACAATCTCACTATTCTAGACAATAAAAAGATAACAGTAACCGACGAAACGTGCGATTCTTACAGTTATTCTGTATAAACTTTCAAATAGTTGCCTGAATAAATCACTATGCAAGCAGAAATATTGTTAACACTCAAATTGCAGCACCGGATTTTCGCCGATCCCCGACGAATCGAGTTACTAAAACAGATTAAAATCACAGGCTCTATCAGTCAGGGGGCCAGGCAAGCTGGTATCAGCTATAAAAGCGCCTGGGATGCTATCAATGAAATGAACCATCTCGCAGATGGGTTATTGGTTGATCGTGCAACTGGTGGTAAAGGTGGTGGAGGTGCCCAACTTACACGTTATGGTGAACGCCTGATACAGCTCTACGATCTGCTGGAAAAAATTCAGCAAAAAGCATTTGATGTTCTCAATCAGGATTCATTGCCTTTGGGTAGCCTGTTAGCCGCCATATCCCGATTTTCCCTGCAAACAAGTGCCAGAAATCAATTTTTTGGAACAATTGTCGAGCGTGATTATGAGAACGTTCAGCAAAATATCCGTATCCTGCTGGCTGATAACAAAACATCAATCTGTGCTGCGGTAACAGAGCAAAGCGCTAACCGATTAAATCTGGTAAAAGGTAAAGAGGTGATCGCCTTAATTAAGGCTCCGTGGATTACCTTAAGCAAAGGCACTATAGCTGCAATTTCCTCCAACAAGATCTCTTTTGAGAATAAGTTATCTGGTCAAATCAGCCAGATTGAAACAGGAAAACAATGCAGTGAAATTATCCTGACCCTTGATGGCGGTGGATCGCTCTGTGTCACGTTATCCAATCAGGAAATAGAAGATTTGGATCTTCAGCTGCATGATCCAGTGACTGCGCTTTTTAATGCAGATAAGGTGATTATTGCAGCATTATATTAGCGACATATTATCGATACTTGCCTCCTGATACTTACTGTCAGGGGCATCTGTACTGTTGTTGTAACACAATTTCTGTAACAATTTTTGTACCTCCCTTCCTAAAATATCAACCCATAACGAATAACAGACGGTTACTCATTGACATTGAACATTATTCCGCTTATTTCTGTGATCCTTTAGTTGATGTTGCTTAAAAAGGAATAGAAATGTCTGAATTGCAAGTAAAGCAAGGTAGTTTCCGTTTAAGTGACACCCGTATTCTGCGGTTACCGTCACTAAAAATTATTTCCGGGGAAAGCTGGGCATTTGTCGGCGCGAATGGCAGTGGAAAGTCTTCTCTGGCTCGTGTTTTATCAAATGAACTAACTCAACTGACAGGTGAAACACATTGCTCTTTTCATACTCCGATACGAATCTCTTTCGAGCAGCTTCAGCAGCTGATCGATGAAGAATGGCAACGCAACAACACAGATTTGATCAGTGAAGATGAAGAAGACACGGGGCGTACTGCCGCAGAAGTGATCCAAATGTATCACAAAGACAATGAATTGTGCCTTGAACTGACAAAATACTTTGGCATTAAAGACTTGCTTTCACGCCGTTTTAAATATCTTTCTACTGGAGAAGTACGCAAGGTTTTGCTTTGCCAGGCATTAATGGCCGATCCAGACCTTTTAATCCTTGATGAGCCTTTTGACGGATTAGATGCATATGCCAGGGATCAGTTATCTCAATTATTAGAGACTCTGACCACAAAAGGCATCACTCTGGTTTTAATCTTAAACCGATTTAACCAGATCCCTGATTTTGTCGAACAAATTGGTATATTGGCTGATTGTCATTTGACATTAGCCGGAGAAAAAAAACGTATTTTGGCTGAATCTCTTGTGGCACAATTGGCACACAGTGAAGCTCTAAAAAATATTCAACTACCAGAGCCAGATGAATATCGGGTTGATAAGCAACTCCCCGCAGATCAACCTTTAGTATCAATGCACAACATGGTTGTTCAATACAACGATAAACCAATATTACATGGCCTGAACTGGCAGGTTAACCCTGGTGAACACTGGCAAATCATCGGTGAAAATGGTGCCGGAAAATCCACTCTTCTCAGTCTGATCACTGGCGATCATCCTCAAGGTTATAACAATCAGCTGATTTTATTTGGCCGCCAGCGGGGAAGTGGTGAAACTATCTGGGATATAAAACGTCATATTGGTTATGTCAGCAATAGTATTCATCTCGAATACCGTGTCAGTACCAGCGTCCGTAATGTTATCCTCTCCGGTTTCTTCGATTCTATCGGGCTTTATCAGACAGTTTCAGATCGCCAGCAACAATTAGCTGATGAATGGCTAATACTGTTAGGTTTATCCGGGGCAACTGCAAACAGTCCATTCCATAGCCTGTCGTGGGGACAGCAGCGGTTGGTATTGATTGCCCGTGCTTTAGCGAAACATCCGGCATTATTAATTCTGGATGAGCCATTACAAGGGCTTGATCCACTTAATCGTCAATTAGTCCTGTGCTTCATTGACATCATGATCAGAAGTGGTGATACACAACTTTTGTTTGTTTCTCACCACCAGGAAGATGCGCCTGAATGTATTACTCATCGGCTGAAATTTATTCCTGATGGTGATGTCTACCGATATGAAACAGAGCTGACTTCCCGTTCCTTTTCGTGATGACTTAATAATCCCCCTCTCAAATGAAACTAAGAGAGGGGTAAGTCTGCACACTGCACCGTCTCTTAAATAAAGAAAATTGTGTGCCAGCTTACAAAATAGTACGGAATACTTTTTTGGTATTTTTTATTATTTTTTTTGAATTTTTTTTCTCTTGCTATAAAATCTCGGTCTATTTTTAGACTATTTACCTATTTTTTCAAAAATAACCGAGAGTTGTATGGGCTGGACTTTACTTGCCGCTTCGTTGGCACTGCTAGATATTCGCCAAAAAATCGCTTTTTTCATTGGATTTTTAGCTATTGTTGTTGGGATCAGCACTCATGTGTTGGCCTATCCCGCGATTATCTCACTATTAATGATAAGTGTGTTGGGTGTAGCACATATCTGTTTCAATACCAAAAAGCATGCTATCGGTAAAAACATTACCGAATTGCTATTGGTTATCGTGAGTATTTTGTTATTTATACATTACATCCCCGGTTTTCATAACCTGAAATATCTGGATAAAGTACAGGTTGGGCCACACAGTGCCCCTTTTTCCATGTATTTTAATTTTGACAAAGCTTTGATCCCCTTTATTTTGTTATGCTGTATGCCGAGTTTATTCCGCCGCAATCCGGTGGTTAATGCTCCTGCACATGGCTGGGCATTGTTAATCGCAACTATACCTGCGTTATTAGGGCTCGCGACTGTTCTCGGTGGATTAGCCGTTGAACTCCACCTCCCTAGCTGGTTTCCTGCATTTGTTGCTGCCAATATCTTATTCGTTTCATTGGCAGAAGAAGCCTTATTCCGCGGTTATATTCAACAAAAACTCAGTCAGTGGATGAGCCCTTATTTTGCACTTATCATAACTTCGTTAATATTTGGTGTTGCTCATTTTGCTGGCGGTGTCCTGCTGATGGCTTTCGCAACACTGGCAGGTCTGATTTATGGTATAGCATGGATGTGGAGTGGACGTTTATGGGTAGCTGTCGGCTTTCACTTTACGCTTAATGTGTTACATCTGCTGTTTTACACTTATCCGATAAAAGCAGTCATCAGCTAAACGGAATCTGATTCTAATCAATCTCCAGTTGCAGCCATATTCAATAAATTTCAAGATACGGGTCAACGGCAAGGGAACAAACTCCGGGGAACATAGTTCTATGTAACAGATACTATGTAACAGATACTATGTAACCGAGATGAGTAAAAACCGCTAGTAAAACTGCAACTTGAAAAATGACAGGAATAATCAGGCTGCAACTGTCTCCAGATGTGCCCAAACATGATTTAAAACAGGTGTTCCGAGACTATTGTTTGCCGTTTCGGTCTATCGCACCATATAATGCCCCCAGCGACCATTTCATTTGTATTAAAAAGTTAATGATAGGAGTTTAAGCTATGGCTGTAACTAAGCTGGTCCTTGTAAGGCATGGTGAAAGTGAGTGGAACAAAGAGAACCGCTTTACCGGCTGGACTGATGTTGAATTGTCTGATAAAGGCCGCACTGAAGCACAACAGGCTGGTCAATTGCTAAAACAAGAAGGTTTTACTTTTGATTTTGCCTACACTTCTGTTTTAAAACGTGCCATTCATACTTTGTGGAATATTCTGGACCAAGTCGATCAGCAATGGCTGCCTGTTGAAAAAAGCTGGAAACTAAATGAACGCCATTATGGTGCACTGCAAGGTCTGGATAAGGCTGAAACAGCAGCTAAATACGGTGATGATCAAGTTAAATTGTGGCGTCGTGGGTTTGCAATCACTCCTCCAGATCTGACTAAAGATGATGAACGTTATCCTGGTCATGATCCTCGCTATGCAAGCCTGAAACCAGAAGAACTTCCTGTCACAGAAAGTCTGGCAACCACTATCGAGCGTGTTGTCCCTTATTGGGAAGAAGTTATCAGACCTCGTGTTGCAAACGGTGAAAAAGTCATTATTGCCGCTCATGGCAACTCCCTGCGTGCACTGGTGAAATATCTGGATAACATGGGCGAAGACGAAATTCTTGAATTGAATATCCCAACGGCTGTGCCATTGGTTTATGAATTTGACGAAAACATGAAACCAATCAGACACTATTATCTGGGTAATGCTGATGAGATAGCTGCAAAAGCAGCCGCAGTAGCAAACCAAGGTAAAGCAAAGTAATTCAAACCATTTCTTAGACATTAAGCAAAAGCCGGAAATCACTCCGGCTTTTTTCATACTGGTTTAACCCCGACGTGCTCTGACAGCCTGAGATAATTGCCGCAATAAAGTCTCTGTATCATCCCAGCCAATACAGGCATCTGTCACACTTTGACCGTAAACCAGAGGTTCGTCACTATCCAAGCTTTGGTTGCCTTCAACCAGATTGCTTTCAACCATCACGCCGATAATCGCAGTTTCTCCTGCGGAAATCTGACCACAAACATCAGTACCAACATCCATTTGCCTTTTGAATTGCTTCGCACTGTTCGCGTGGCTGAAATCAATCATTACCCGTGGTGCCAATCCTGCTTTTATCAACTCTTCTTTGACAGCACCGACGTGTTCAGCACTATAATTCGGCACCTTACCACCACGCAGAATAATATGACAATCCTGATTACCTACAGTGTTAACAATTGCAGAATGACCCCATTTAGTCACTGACAGGAAACAGTGTGATGAGCTGGCTGCATTAATGGCATCAATCGCAACTTTTATTGTACCGTCAGTACCATTCTTAAAACCAACCGGGCAAGAAAGACCAGATGCCAACTCACGATGAACCTGGGACTCTGTTGTACGCGCTCCTATCGCTCCCCAACTCATGAGATCTGCAAGATATTGAGGTGTAATCATATCAAGGTATTCGCCTGCTGCTGGTAATCCCATATCGTTAATATCGATCAGAAGCTTACGTGCTATGCGTAATCCATCGTTGATATCAAAACTACAATCCATTTTCGGGTCATTAATTAACCCCTTCCAACCGATTGTGGTACGAGGTTTTTCAAAATAAACCCGCATCACGATTTCCAAATCTGCCTTCAATTCTTTGCGTAATTTGTTCAGGCGTTCTGCATATTCCAATGCAGCCTTCGGATCATGAATTGAGCACGGACCAATTACTACCAATAGACGATCATCTTCACCAGCTAAAACGTTATGAATAGCTTCACGGGCTTCACGGACAGTAATAGCAGTATCTTTTGTCGCGGGAAATTTTTCGAGCAATGCAACTGGTGGTAATAATTCTGTTATTTTCCTTATTTTTATATCGTCATTCTGGTAATTCATCGACCTTCCACCTAATGTGTTTACAGTTATTTGAAATAATTTTGTGATCTCAATCTAACTGTTAGGTGCTATGCTGTAAATAATCTTTGTGGGTAAGAAAAGAACTTTTTTCATAGAAGAATAAGAATATACATAAAAATTATGTAAATTCAGATAATTAAATTAATAAAGCGGGAACTTGTAAGAGGGAATAATTAAATGAAATATCAATAAATAAGCCATAAGCCGATTAATGACTTATGGCCTGCGCTAACTGTTAGTTAGCATTTTTAATAGATCACACTTCATTCATTATTTTTAGCTGCTGTGATCCACAAACGAGCACCATTCAGAGCGATCCCCGTCAGAATAATGTACTGCAACGACATAGCCAGAACACCCTGGTAGAAGTAAATCACTACACTAATAACATTAATGATCACCCATATCAGCCAATTTTCCACATGCTTACGAGTCATTAAAATCATTGCCACTATCGATAGCACTGTCATCACTGAATCCCAGAATGGGAATGCATCTGGCTGTAAATTCGGCATGGTAATATTGGAGCCCATCCCCTGTAAGACAAAAACCACAATTTTTGCCATATAACCAAAGATCTGATCAATATTGAATGTCATGATCAAGATAAAAATGATAGAAACTGCCGCAACACTAAGCATTTGTTTAGGGTTCAGCCAACGGATCTTTAATTCTATCTGTTTCTGTTCGTTGATTCGGCTCCAGGCATACCAACCATAAATATTAGCGGCGAAGAAAAAGATTTGCAGGATAAGACTGGCATAGAGTTGAATTTGGAAAAATATCACAGCAAATAATGACACATTAATCAAACCAAACAAGTAATTAATGATTTTTTCTTGACTGGCGAGCCAAATACATAATAAACCCGCAATTGTGCCAACAGCTTCTATGTATGAGAGGTTATAACCACCTGTTCCTAACGGAATATGTACTAATATGTTATGAATATTGAAAAAATCCATGCTTTCTTATCCTTACCATAAATGATGTTTAGTATATCAATACAAAAAACGTAGAATTAAGATAAAAATCGATTATTTTGCTCTTAATTGTTTTACATGCTAAACAAGATAGCGAATTATTAAGCAAAAGTCTTTAAGTATTTTAGAGATCTTAATGTAATAAGGGAGAAATAAATTTTCGACTCGAACCGGTGAGCGATTGATTAAAAGCCAACAGTTCTACTGACTAAGCTAACGACTCACTTGGAAAATGTATGAATGAGAATTTTAGATGGTGGGTCGTGCAGGATTCGAACCTGCGACCAATTGATTAAAAGTCAACTGCTCTACCGACTGAGCTAACGACCCATCTTGGGAATGTATGAATGAGAATTTTAGATGGTGGGTCGTGCAGGATTCGAACCTGCGACCAATTGATTAAAAGTCAACTGCTCTACCGACTGAGCTAACGACCCATCTAAATCTTGCCTGGCATTGCTTTCTTATTGCTTGCCAACGGCGGCATATATTACTGATTTCTCTGTAAGGCGCAATATTTATTTTATCAAATCCCGTTTAAGCGCCTATTAATCGGCCAATCATCCCCAAAAAGACCGATAAATAACCTCTTGGGGATAATTATTACATTCCTGCAATCTTTTTTTCGGCCATTTTAGCCGCACTAGTGCCGGGGTATTGCTTAACCACCTGTTGATAAACTGCCTTCGCTTTATCCTTTTGCCCTTTTTCCTGCATGATCAAACCAACTTTATACAGAGAATCACTGCTTTTTTGTGACTTAGGATAATTTTTCACTACGGTCGCGAAATAATAAGCCGCATCATCTTTCTTACCTTTGTTGTAATTCAACTGACCTAACCAATAGTTGACATTCGGTAAGTATTTCGACTTAGGATAAGCTTTAGCAAAATTCTGGAATGCTACGATAGCCTTATCGTATTCCTTAGTGTTGATAGCCAAAGCAACGGCGGCATCATAATCTCCCTTTTCGCTTCCTGTGCTGATGGCAGCTGCGGGCTGATTATCAGCCCCCTTTTCCGCCGGGGTCGCTGTATTACCATTTTCTGCATCTGAAGGATGAGTGATTTTATCCAACTGCTGATAAATATCTTTCTGGCGCTCAATGATCTGATTTAATTGATACTGATTTTCCTGAATCTGACCACGGAGTGTATCAATATCACGCTGAGAATCAGCAAGCTGTTGCTGGAGTTGAGTTAATAACTGGCTATGAGCGTCGGAAATACGCTCTAATTGGGAAAGGCGCTCATCTGTGGAGCCTGAGCCGACATTACTGATTGGCGCTTGGGCAGTAGCGGCCCATGGAGCCGCTACGCCAACCAATAACGACAGACCCAATACAAAACGTCTGAAGTTACTGTTCATGCCTTACTCTTAGTATACGATTACAGCGCGACGGTTTTTAGCGTATGCTGCTTCGTCATGACCAAGTACAGCTGGTTTTTCTTTACCATAAGAAACGATAGCGAGCTGGTCACCTGAAACACCTTTGCCTTGCAGATACATTTTAACTGCATTTGCACGACGCTCACCCAGAGCGATATTGTACTCAGGAGTACCACGCTCATCTGCATGGCCTTCAATAGTTACTTTAACAGATGGGTTGCTACGCAGGAATGCAGCATGCGCATCCAGCATCTGAGCAAATTCGCTGTTAATGTCGTATTTATCGAAACCGAAGTATACGATATTGTTGTTTTGCAGCTCTTGCATCTGCTGACGTGCTAATTCTTCAGCAGACGGACCTGCTTTAGAAGAATTATCAACAGTGCCTACACCAGACTGATCATTGTTGCCATTTTTGTTAGTGTTAGTACACGCTGCTACGGCCATGATTGGTAAAGCTAACATCAACCCTTTTAGCACTTTGTTCAGTTGCATCTCTTTGATCCTTTTATAGTTTGCCATACATACTTATTATGCATCACAGATACGGCGACCAGGCAGGAAATTTAACCTGTCCATCAGTAGCCGGAAGACGCGCTTTGAAACGCCCGTCAGTCGAAACTAGCTGCAATATAGTCCCCAACCCTTGAGTGGAGCTATAAATAACCATAGTGCCGTTAGGTGCGATACTCGGCGTTTCATCTAGAAACGTATCTGTCAAAATCTGAACAGATCCCGTTCCCAGATCCTGTTTGGCGATGTGCTGACTGCCACTCGCTGTGCTAACCATAACGATAAAAGTACCGTCTGGACTCACATCAGCATCTTGGTTTTGTGAACCTTCCCAAGTCAGTCGTTGTGGAGCACCGCCATTAATATCGATTTTATACAATTGTGGACGACCACCCTGATCAGAGGTATAGACCAGTGTCTGGCTATCCGGCATCCAGCTTGGCTCAGTATTGTTACTGCGGCCATCTGTTATTTGACGAATCTGCCCTGAAGCCAAATCCATCACATACAAATTCAAACTGCCTGTTTTAGATAGGGCAAAAGCGAGCTTAGCCCCATCAGGGGAGAATGCTGGTGCTCCATTGTGGCGAGGAAATGAAGCTACATTACGAAATACTCCTGTTGCCAATGTTTGGATCACCAGAGAAGAACGGCCACCTTCAAATGTCACATAAGCCAGTTGAGAATTGTCTGGTGACCATGCCGGTGACATTAAAGGTTCTGCTGAACTACGTACCGGAGTTTCGTTATAACCGTCATAATCAGCCACTCGCAGCTCATACGAATACTTATTCGCAGCAACCTTCTTAACGACATAAGCTATACGTGTGGTGAATGCGCCTTTAATGCCGGTCAGCTTTTCAAATACTTCATTACTGGCTTCATGCGCAGCATAGCGTAGCCATTTTTTCTCAACTGAAAATTGATTCTGCACCAATACTGAACCCGGTGTTCCAGCTACATCAACCAACTGATAGGAAACCAAAAATTTGCCATCAGCAGCAGGCTGAATTTGCCCTACAGCTACAGAATCTATTCCAAGAGCGGACCATACCGCAGGTGTTACTTCAGAGGCTGTGGTAGGTTGCTGTGGCATGCGATCCGGAGTAATGGGATTGAATTTCCCACTGTTCCTCAAATCGGCAGCAACGATTGAACCAATTTCTTCTGGCGGATTACCTGCACCAGTCCATTTAAATGGAACGACACCAATAGGACGGGCAGAATCAACACCTTCCGTAATTTCAATGCGAACTTCTGCATGAGCAAACGTTGCCCATAGCATCAGAAAACCCAATAATACTTTAAACGTCAGTTTAAAAGTTTGCTTCATCATCTCTCCCTTATCGCGATCGATATGCCCGCAATAATCCGCCGGATTCTAACAAACGCCAACAAACAAAACCAGATACCTAAATAAAATCTAATAATTTTATTTATACAAATAAATTATCCAAAACTTCACCTAATAAATAACACATTCCCACCAAATATTTACCTTACTATGGCTTAAAGTCTAGTGAAAAACTCTTGAAATGTTCATAAACCTCTTTACTTGGTGGACGTGGCATTTTGGTTTGATTCGCCGCAGCAATTGCTGCCCTACATAATGCGGGGTCGCCTCCATTAGCCTGAACACTAATCAACATACCATCTGATGCCAGTTTTATGCTCAAGTCACAAGTGCGCCCTAAATACAAACTCGGATCACGAAAATGACTCTGGATCGCAGCCCGAATTTGCCCTTTGTAATTATTGATATCCGATTCAGAAGCGCCACTTTTCTTACTACCGCCTTTACCGGCAGCGGATGCTCCACCTTGCTGTTTAGGTGCATTAGAAGTTAATCCCCCAAGCAGATCATCAACTGCCTGAGCCTCTTTTTGGGCTTCAGCCTTAGCCCTGACTTTTGCTTTAGCCGCGGCTTCCGCTTTAGCCTTTGCTTCAGCTTCTGTTTTTGCCTTCGCTTCGGCTTCAGCTTTTCGTTTCGCCGCTTCTTCTGCTTCTTTCTTAGCTTGGGCTTCTGCTTTTCTCTGAGCTTCTGCCTGCTCTTTCAGAATTCTTTCTTGCTCCGCTTTCGCTTTAGCAGCAGCTTCTTCGGCAATCTTTTGCTCTTCACGAGCCTTAGCTGCCGCAGCATCAGCCAGCTTTTTCTGTTCTTCCGCAGCTTGCTGTGCTTTTATTCGCTCTTCTTCTGCGGCTTTCAGCCGCTCCTGCTCTTCTGCCTGTTTAGCACGCAATTCGGCTGCCTGTTGTTCAGCTTTTTTCTTCCGTTGCTGCTCAGCCAGCTTTGCATTAGCCTGCTGTTGTTGTTGCTGGTTATATTGCTGAACTACCGCATTCGGATCGACCATAACGGCATCAATCACCGTACCACTATTTCCACCGCCTCCCATTTCTGTTTTTTGCTTCAAAGATCCCCAAATCAGGAATCCGAACAGGATAATATGCAAAATAATCGAAATGATAATGGCACGATTTAGCCTACTGTTTTGCTTATTTGTCTTTCCCACGCTCGACATCCAGAAACTTTAAGTAAAAGCCGCCATCAGGCACCAATAGGCTGAGTCATTAAACCAACCGATTTCACACCCGCTTGACGAAGCATATTCAGTGCCTTGATGATTTCATCATAAGGGACTTCCTTTGAACCTCCAATCAAGAAAATTGTTTTTGGGTTAGCTTTCATCAAGGTTTGAGCTTCAGCAATAATTTGCTGTTCAGGTAATAATTCTAAACGCTCCTGACTAACAACCATGTTGTAGCGCCCTACCCCGGAAACTTCTACAATAACCGGTGGATTATCAGAACTGGAGACAGTTTTGGAATCCACCGAATCAGGTAAGTCAACTTCTACACTTTGCGTGATAATCGGGGCGGTTGCCATAAAAATCAGCAGCAAAACCAGCAACACGTCCAGCAAGGGGACGATATTGATCTCGGATTTTAGCTCACGTCTGCGACTACGAGTGCGCGCCATTCGCTTTTTCCCCTTACGATAAATTACGATTTATTGGAATTGGAAACAAAAGCCTGACGATGCAAAATCGCCAGAAATTCTTCCATAAAATTATCGTAACTTTGTTCGAGTTTATTGACACGCTGGTTCAGACGGTTATAAGCCATCACCGCCGGAATCGCAGCAAACAAACCAATAGCTGTTGCAATCAAAGCTTCCGCAATACCAGGAGCGACCATTTGCAATGTTGCCTGTTTTACTGCTCCCAGAGCAATAAAAGCATGCATGATCCCCCAGACTGTGCCGAACAGACCGATATAGGGACTGATAGAACCGACAGTACCCAGAAATGGGATATGATTCTCCAAAGTTTCTAATTCACGATTCATTGAAATTCGCATAGCGCGGGAAGCTCCCGTAATGACAGCCTCTGGTGCATGGTTATTTGCCTGATGTAAGCGAGCGAACTCTTTAAAACCAGAATAGAAAATCTGTTCAGTGCCACTTAAAGAATCGCGGCGTGACTGGCTTTCTTTATAAAGACGGGATAATTCAACCCCAGACCAAAATTTATCTTCAAATGCTTCCGTTTCCCGCGTAGCGGCATTCAGAATTCTTGTTCGTTGAATAATAATTGCCCAAGAAACCACAGAGAAGCCAACCAGGATTAACATGATCAGCTGCACTAAAAAGCCTGCCTTCAGGAATAAATCTAGGATGTTCATGTCAGTCACTGCTTAAACTCCGCGACAATAGACTTTGGAAGCGCAATAGGCTTCATTTGAGATGAATTTACGCAGACGACCAGACATTCTGCGTTACTGATAACTACATCATTACAATCAACAATTCGTTGAATAAATGTCAGTGAAGCACCACGGATATTCGTGATCTCGCTTTCCACAACCAACTGGTCATCCAGCCTCGCTGGTTTGCGGTAGTCAACAGTCATACGGCTGACAGCAAAACCAACTTGTTCATCCAACATATACTTTTGGTGGAAGCCCTTATCACGCAGCATCTCTGTACGTGCTCTTTCATAAAAAGCCAAATATTGAGCGTGATAGACTATACCACTAGCATCTGTGTCTTCGTAGTAAACACGGATAGGCCAACGGAACAACATATTACTCACATATAATCCTAATCAGGCGAATTGACGTTGTCACTATACTCAAGAGAATAGCGCTTTGGAATGACTTGTTATTAAAGAAGTCAAAAAAATTTATAGGCCAGCGTCCTATAAAATCATAAATAGTTTACTTAAGGAAATGATATAAGCCAAAAATCAGAATCAAAAATGCAGGTAATGGATGAAAAAAAAGACGCCAGATAAAATGCTTAGGGTTAAATCCAATACCAAAAATAACCCCGGAACATACCGCCCAGATCAGTAAAATGCCTTGCCATACAGCTAATAAACTTGTGCTCGCAGCAAAGCGTGTTGGATCCCACAATACACATCCAGCAAGTGCCAGAGCCATAATAAGGATAAGGGCCCTTAGCAGGCCCTTACTCATCAGTTGGTAAAATTTGTCAACCAACATTAGCTTTTATCACTCTCAGTTATTTTTTCTGATTCACTATGTTCAAGTGCCAAAGCTGCAATAACTGCAAAACTACAAGCTAAGAGCGTTCCCAGAATCCAAGCAAAATACCACATGTTCTATGCTCCTTTAGTACAGTGAGTGTTTGTTATTTTCAATGTGGCTCTTATCCAAACGCCCAAAGGTTTTGTAGTAACACCAAATGGTGTATGACAGAACAATAGGAACGAAGATAAGCGCAACAACGAACATAATTTGCAACGTCCACTGACTGGATGTCGCATCCCACATAGTCAAACTGACATTCGGATTAAAGCTTGATGGCATCACAAACGGGAACATGGATACTCCTGCGGTCAGAATAATGCAAGCAACTGTCAGTGATGAAAACAGAAACGCCCAGGCACCTTTATCCAATCGAGTCGCCAGCATAGTCAGCAAAGGAAGAATGACACCCAATGCAGGTATAGCCCACAATATTGGCTGATTATTGAAATTGATCAGCCATGCCCCAACCTGTTGAGTAACTTGTTTATGCAATGGATTAGATACTCCATTCACATCCAGACCACCAGTCACAACATAACCATCAATGCCATAAATCAGCCACACACCTGCCAGTAAGAAAGCCACCGCGGTTATCAATGCACAAACGTGTGTCGCAGTACGGGAGCGCAAATGCAATTCACCCGTAGTACGCATTTGCAGGTAAGTTGCCCCTTGTGTCGTAATCATCATCAGACTGATGATACCTGCCAGCAGCCCATAAGGGTTCAGCAACTCAAAGAATGACCCTTCATAGGAAACCCTCTGATCTACATCTATCATCAAAGGTACACCTTGCAGCAGGTTACCGAATGCCACCCCAATAACCAATGGAGGTACAAAACTGCCAATAAACAGCCCCCAGTCCCACATGTTACGCCATTTTCTGTTTTCCAGTTTCGAACGATAGTCAAACCCTACAGGACGGAAGAACAATGCCGCCAACACCAAAATCATCGCTACATAGAAACCGGAGAAAGCAGCAGCATATACCGCTGGCCAGGCAGCAAACAGTGCTCCACCCGCTGTGATTAACCACACCTGGTTACCGTCCCAGTGAGGTGCAATTGAGTTAATCATGACACGGCGTTCAGTGTCATTTTTGCCGATAATCCGCAGCAGGATACCAACACCCATGTCAAAACCATCGGTCACTGCAAACCCGATTAGCAATACACCAATCAGCAGCCACCATATAAATCGTAACACTTCATAATCAAGCATAAGTGGACTCCTGCTTATTCAATATTATTCGCTGAAGAATTATTGGTTGAAGAAATAGTTTTCTGTTCAAAATGGTAACGTCCGGTCTTGAGGCTACTTGGGCCAAGGCGAGCAAATTTGAACATCAGAAACATTTCAGCGATCAGGAACAAGGTATACAGACCACAAATCAGTGCCATTGAGAAAATCAAATCACCAACACTGCGTGTCGAAGCTGCCACTGCGGTTGGCAATACTTCACCAATTGCCCAAGGCTGACGGCCATACTCTGCAACAAACCAACCAGCTTCAACCGCAATCCACGGTAATGGAATACTGAATAGCGCCGCACGCAACAACCACTTCTGTTGACCAATGCGATTACGGATAACGCTGAAGAATGCCAGGCCGATAACCAGTAACATGATGAAACCACAAGCAACCATGATACGAAATGCAAAATAAAGCGGAGCCACACGTGGAATAGAATCTTTCGCAGCGGCTTTGATTTGCTCTTCTGTCGCGTTTGCTACCTCTGGGGTGTAACGTTTTACGAGCATGCCGTAACCAAGGTCTTTTTTGCTTTCGTTGAATGCCTTACGTACTGCCGGATCAGTGTTACCTGCACGCAACTCTTCCAACAATTCATATGCCTTAAGTCCGTTACGGATACGTTGCTCATGCTGACTCATCAAGTCACGCAAGCCGACAACCGGAGTATCAGTAGAACGTGTAGCGATAAGGCCTAATATGTAAGGAATTTGAATGGAGTATTTGTTTTCCATCTTATCCTGATCAGGAATACCAATCAGCGTGAATGCAGCCGGAGGAGTCTGAGTATCCCACTCTGCTTCAATGGCAGCCAGTTTGGTTTTCTGCACATCCCCCATTTCATATCCAGATTCATCCCCCAGTACAATGACGGACAGGACTGCGGCAATACCGAAACTTGATGCAATGGCAAATGAACGTTTAGCAAACGGAATATCCCGCCCTTTAAGCAAGTAATAAGCACTGATGCCCAAGACAAAAATCGCGCCTGTCACATAACCAGCAGCTACAGTATGAACAAATTTCACTTGAGCAACAGGATTCAGAACCAGATCGCTAAAGCTCACCATCTCCATACGCATGGTTTCAAAATTGAAATCAGATGCAATCGGGTTTTGCATCCAGCCATTTGCAATTAGAATCCATAAAGCAGAGAAGTTAGAACCTAATGCAACCAACCAAGTCACAACCAAATGCTGTTTCTTACTCAGACGATCCCAACCGAAAAAGAACAAACCAACAAATGTGGATTCAAGGAAGAAAGCCATTAAACCTTCAATGGCCAGTGGTGCACCAAAAATATCACCAACGTAATGTGAGAAATATGACCAGTTTGTTCCGAACTGGAACTCCATAGTCAAACCTGTTGCAACACCTAAGGCAAAGTTAATACCAAATAACTTACCCCAGAATTTCGTCATATCTTTGTAGATTTGTTTGCCAGACAGAACATATACCGTTTCCATAATCGCAAGCAAAAACGCCATACCGAGTGTTAATGGTACGAATAAGAAATGGTACATAGCAGTTAAGGCAAACTGTAATCGTGACAGTTCGACAATATCAAACATCTTGACTCCTTGCTCCTAGCAGGAAGACACCGACTTGCGGCAACCCAACTTTCGTAAAATGAAAGTCTCATAACTACCAGCAATAAATGCCTCAAACACAACAACAAATTATTAAGTAAATCAAAATTCAGCAGATACCCCAATAATATTACGCTTATATTCACACACAATAAATAGCTTTTGCATGACTAAGATTAGAATTCTCAATATAAGCCAATATTGCCGCTAATTTATGAGGTAATACCATTTATTTTAGGACAATTAAATCAAGTTTAGCGAACACATTCCACAGTAATAAATTGATTTTAATAAATTTTTTCTATTCACTGTTAATCATTTCAGCTATTATTTCATTACGGTTGATTTAGTGTTAATAATTTGTTTCCCACAATGCCGATTAATTTATTTTTTGCTGTAAAAAGCATTATAAAATTAACTTTTCATTTTCATTATGAGAAAAATATATTTTTCTAACATTTCTAATTAAATTAATCGATTAAATAGAATTTTCTAAAATAAGTTCAGCTAAATTTTAAAATAGCTCTCCAGCCTACTGTTTATCTTATAAATGAAAATAAAAAGGCTGCTTTAAAGCAGCCTTTATTCTATAAAAATAGCTTATTTGGTGACTATTTGCTGGACAATAAACCTTTAACTGCATCGCCGATGTCAGCAAGGCTGCGGACAGTCTCCACCCCCGCGGATTCCAGTGCTGCGAATTTTTCATCCGCCGTACCTTTACCACCTGCGATAATCGCCCCTGCATGCCCCATTCGCTTACCTTTAGGTGCTGTTACACCAGCAATGTAAGCTACAACAGGTTTAGTAACATGCTCTTTGATATACGCAGCTGCTTCTTCTTCTGCTGTACCACCAATTTCACCAATCATGACGATAGCTTCAGTCTGTGGATCTTCCTGGAACAGTTTCAGAATATCAATGAAATTTGAACCCGGGATTGGGTCACCGCCGATACCAACACAAGTGGATTGACCCAATCCTGCGTCAGTTGTCTGCTTCACGGCCTCATAAGTCAAAGTCCCTGAACGAGACACAATACCTACTTTACCTGCCTTATGAATATGACCGGGCATAATACCGATCTTACATTCATCCGGAGTAATAATACCCGGACAGTTAGGGCCAATCATACGAACACCAGCCTGATCCAGTTTTACCTTAACTGTCAGCATATCCAGCGTCGGGATGCCTTCAGTAATGGTAATGATCAGTTTAATACCTGCATCAATAGCCTCCAGAATGGAGTCTTTACAAAATGGCGCTGGCACGTAAATAACAGAAGCTGTCGCACCTGTTGCTTCAACTGCTTCACGGACGGTATTAAAGACGGGCAGACCAAGATGCTGTGTACCACCTTTACCCGGCGTCACACCGCCAACCATTTGAGTACCGTAAGCGATCGCCTGTTCTGAATGGAAAGTACCCTGACTGCCAGTGAAACCCTGACAAATCACTTTGGTGTTTTTATCAATTAAAATAGACATTATTTGTTCCCCGCTGCTGCGACTGCCTGTTTAGCTGCGTCTGTCAAACTGGTTGCTGCAATGATATTCAAACCACTATCAGCCAGTTTCTTCGCACCCAGTTCAGCATTATTCCCTTCCAAACGAACGACTACAGGTACGTGAACACCTACTTCTTCCACCGCACCAATAATACCGTCAGCAATCAGGTCACAACGGACGATCCCACCAAAGATATTTACCAAGACAGCTTTCACATTTTCATCCGACAGGATAATTTTGAACGCTTCAGTAACACGCTCTTTTGTCGCACCACCGCCTACATCAAGGAAATTAGCCGGTGCGCCACCGTGCAGCTTGACAATGTCCATGGTTCCCATCGCCAGACCAGCACCATTTACCATACAACCAATGTTGCCATCCAACGCAACATAATTCAGTTCCCATTGTGCAGCCTGAGCTTCACGTGGATCTTCCTGCGAAGGGTCGTGCATTTCACGTAGTTCAGCCTGACGGAACATAGCATTACCGTCCGCACCCAACTTCCCATCCAAACAGACAAGATCACCTTGAGTTGTAATAACCAACGGGTTAATTTCGACTAGAGCCAGGTCACGGTCAAGGAAAAGGTTTGCCAATCCGAGGAAAATTTTAGTGAATTGATTGACCTGTTTACCAGTCAGACCCAGCTTAAACGCCAGTTCACGGCCTTGGTAGGGCATAGGGCCAGCCAGTGGATCGATAATTGCTTTATGAATCAGTTCGGGCGTTTCTTCCGCCACTTTTTCTATTTCAACGCCACCTTCGGTAGAGGCCATGAACACTACACGACGTGTACCACGGTCAACAACGGCACCGAGATACAGCTCCTTAGCAATATCGGTAGCCCCTTCTACCAGGATCTGATGGACAGGTTGCCCCTGTGCATCTGTCTGGTAAGTTACCAGTCGTTTACCCAGCCACTGTTCAGCAAAAGCACGGATATCCTCCTTGCTATTGACGACTTTCACGCCCCCGGCTTTACCGCGACCGCCAGCATGAACCTGACATTTAACGACCCAAGGGCCTGCACCAATCTTGGATGCTGCTTCTTCTGCTTCGCGCGGTGTAGTGCAAGCATAACCAGCAGGCGCTGGTAAGCCATACCGTGCAAAAAGTTGTTTTGCCTGATACTCGTGTAAATTCATGATGTTCTATCCATAATTTAATCTAAGAAAGGTAAATTACCTTCTATTTTTTTGCTCTGGATATGACCAGCCCGAAGGCTGGCCGCATAATTTGTTACATCAGCACTTTTTACATCAACATCGTTTTACTTCAGACTGGACGGAATTTAACACCCTCCGCCCTGATGGTGATGCTATACATCCAGCAACAAACGTGTTGGATCTTCCAGCATTTCTTTGATAGTCACCAGGAAGCCTACAGACTCACGCCCGTCAATCAGACGATGGTCATAAGACAGAGCCAGATACATCATTGGAAGGATCTCAACCTGACCATTTACTGCCATTGGGCGATCTTTAATAGCGTGCATGCCAAGGATCGCACTTTGTGGTGGGTTAATGATCGGAGTAGACATCAAGGAGCCAAAAACACCACCATTGGTAATGGTGAAGTTACCGCCAGTGAGTTCTTCAACGGTCAATTTGCCGTCACGGCCTTTAATAGCCAGCTCTTTGATGTTTTTCTCAATATCAGCCATACCCAATGCATCTGCATCACGCAGTACTGGCGTCACCAGACCACGTGGTGTAGATACCGCGATGCTGATATCAAAATAGTTGTGGTAAACCACATCAGTGCCATCAATAGAAGCATTAACTTCTGGATAACGTTTCAGCGCTTCAACAACGGCTTTCACATAGAAAGACATGAAACCCAGACGGACACCGTGACGTTTTTCAAACTCATCACCGTATTGCTTACGCAATTCCTGAATTGGCTTCATATTGACTTCGTTAAAAGTCGTCAGCATTGCAGTGTTGTTTTTCGCTTCGAGCAGACGTTCTGCAATACGCTTACGCAAACGAGTCATTGGTACGCGTTTTTCACTGCGGTGTGGCAACTGAGATGGTTGAGCTGCTGGAGCAGATTCAGCGGGTTTAGTACTCTCTTTTTTGTTCGCAGCAATATATTTTTCTACATCTTCACGCACAATACGGCCGCCTACACCACTGCCTTTAATCGCAGTAGGATCTAAATCATGCTCTGCAATCAAACGACGAACTGCCGGGCTCAGTGCATCATTGCTTTCTTCTTCCAAAGAAGCTGTCTGACGCTGTGCTGGTGTTGCTTCTGTTTGTTCTTTCACCATAGCAGGCATACCAGTACTGTCACTCAGGCTAATACGGCCAAGCAGTTGCTTAGACAGTACAGTGGCTCCTTCGTCTTCCAGAATAGATTCCAGAATACCCGCTTCACTTGCCGGTACTTCTAAAATCACTTTGTCTGTTTCGATTTCAACCAGAATGTCATCACGCTCTACGGTATCACCTGGTTTTTTATGCCATGTCGCAACAGTGGCATCCGCAACAGATTCAGGAAGGTCTGGAACCAGAATTTCTACGCTACTCATTTTCTATCCTTATTTATTCAACGTTCAGTGCGTCATTAACCAGAGCTTGCTGCTGCTGCTGGTGAACAGATGTATAGCCCACAGCCGGGGAAGCAGAAGCCGGACGCCCTGCATAACGTAAAGAAGCCCCAAATGGGATCGCTTCACGGAAATTATGTTGACTGCAATACCAAGCCCCTTGATTCAATGGCTCTTCCTGACACCAGACAAAATCATGCACATGTGCATACTGCTCAAGTAAGGTCTGCATGTCCTGACGTGGGAATGGATACAGTTGTTCAATACGCACAATGGCGACGTCGGTCTGCTCGTTCTTACGACGTTGTTCCAGCAGATCGTAATAAACTTTACCGGAGCAAAGTACAACGCGTTTCACACCTTTTGGATCCAACGCATCAACTTCACCAATCACTGTTTCAAATTTACCGTTAGCCAATTCATCCAGGCTGGATACTGCCAATGGATGACGTAACAACGACTTAGGTGACATGACTATCAGAGGACGACGCATACCACGCAATGCCTGACGACGCAGCATGTGGTAAATCTGAGCCGGAGTTGATGGCACACAAACCTGCATGTTCTGTTCTGCACACAATTGCAGGTAACGTTCCAGACGTGCTGATGAGTGTTCAGGGCCTTGTCCTTCGTAGCCATGTGGCAACAACATGACCAGACCACACATACGACCCCATTTTTGTTCACCAGAACTGATGAACTGATCAATCACAACCTGTGCTACGTTAGCAAAATCACCAAACTGGGCTTCCCAGATAGTTAATGTACGAGGCTCTGTCGTTGCATAACCATATTCAAATGCCAGTACAGCTTCTTCTGACAGGACTGAATCCCATACGTTAAATACACCCTGACCGTTGTGAACATTCGCCAGAGGGACATAAACAGAAGCATTAGCCTGATTGTGGACAACAGCATGGCGGTGGAAGAATGTGCCACGGCCAGCGTCTTCACCAGACAAACGAACTGGAATACCTTCATCAACCAAGGTTGCATAAGCCAGTGTTTCCGCTCCACCCCAGTCAAACAATTTGTTGCCGTTGGCCATGTCTGCACGATCAGCATAGATTTTTGCAACACGAGAGTGCATTTCCACTTCGGCAGGAATGGTACTAATGCGTTTGCCAAGATCTTGCAGACGCTTCATATCCATTTTATGTGGATACTCTTCATCCCATTCGTGATTCAGGTAAGGTTCCCATGTAAACGAATGCAATCCCATTGGACGCCATTCATCTACAACACATTCACCATGATCCAATGCATCACGATATAAGTTAACCATTTCAGTTACATCGTTAGGCGATAGCAGACCTTCTGCAATGAGTTTGTCCGCATAGATCTTACGTGGAGTCGGATGTTTCTTAATTTTCTGATACATCAGTGGCTGAGTTGCACTTGGCTCATCAGCTTCGTTATGACCGTGACGACGGTAACAAACCAGATCAATCATCACGTCACGTTTAAAGGTATTACGGAAATCCAGAGCCAGGCGGGTAACAAAGGCGACAGCTTCCGGGTCATCAGCATTAACGTGGAAAATCGGAGCCTGAACCATTTTCACAACATCAGTACAATATTGCGTTGAACGGGCATCTTTCGGGTTGGAAGTAGTAAAACCAATCTGGTTGTTAACCACAATGCGAACAGTGCCACCAACTTCATAACCGCGAGCCTGAGACATGTTCAGTGTTTCCTGAACAATCCCCTGCCCTGTTACTGCTGCGTCACCATGAATGGTTATCGGCAACACCATGTTGCTCTGGCCTTCATCAAGACGGTCACGGCGAGCACGTACTGAACCAATAACGACAGGACTGACAATTTCAAGATGAGATGGGTTGAATGCCAACGCTAAGTGTACTAAACCGCCTTCGGTTTCGAAATCAGAGGAAAAACCCTGATGATACTTCACATCACCTGTTCCGAGATGTTCTTTATGTTTCCCGGCAAATTCATCAAACAGATCAGCTGGTTTTTTACCTAAGATATTAATAAGGACATTGAGACGACCACGGTGAGCCATGCCAAGTACAACTTCGCGTGTATCTTGCTTACCTGCATGACGGATCAAATCCTTCAGCATTGGAACTAGTGCATCACCGCCTTCCAGAGAAAAACGTTTCGCTCCTGGAAACTTAGCCCCCAGATAACGTTCAAGACCTTCTGCCGCAGTTAACTCCGCCAGAAAGCGACGTTTTTCATCTGCGCTGAATTGTGAGCTTACAGAGACAGATTCCAGACGCTGCTGGATCCAGCGTTTTTCTTCTGTATTGGTGATATGCATATATTCCGCACCAATAGAGCCGCAATAAATGCGTTTCAGTGCATCATACAAATCCGCCAATTTCATTGTCTCTTTGCCGCTAGCAAATGAGCCTACATTAAACGTTTCTTCAAAATCAGCTTTTGTTAAATTATGGAAAGCAGGATCGAGATCCGATACAGGTTCCTGTTTCCATAATCCCAATGGATCAAGATTCGCATGTTGATGACCGCGGAAGCGGAATGCGTTGATAAGCTGCAAAACCTTAACTTGTTTTGCATCCATTGCTGGATCGCTGACTGAAGTGTGGTAACGAGTGGCATCCTTTGCCAGACGACGGAAGTAATCACGTGTCTGTGAGTGAAGTTGTTCCCCGTGAAGTCCTGCATCCGATAATTGTTGGAAAATTTCTCTCCAACCTGCATCAACAGAATTAGGATCGGTTATATAGTCTTCATAGATTTGCTCTATATAAGACTGGTTTGCACCAGCCAGAAAGCTTGAGTCCAGCCAGTCCTTCATTGCACCGTTCTGCATTGTGATCCCTTAAGCTTTAAAAGCTTTAGTTTTCGCCGTGGTTAACAAATACCGCTTTATTAATAAGCGGGGTTGATAAAAGGTTCATTTGGACGTGCTTAATGCATGTTCTTTATTTGGGTTATCCTACCCTTCAAGGAACCTTTAAAAACTGAGAGGCAGTTTTTAAAGGTTCCTTATTCCAATAACATGCGCCGTCATTAGCAGCAGGCAATTTATCATCTTTCATTCTTTATGCCCTCCACTGGTTTGATATTTATTTCAAAATTGTGGAGGGCTACCTTATATGCATTATTTACACACAGTTTATGTGTTATTTATGCACTATCTATACATTGTCAGTATATTTAATTAAGTAATATTTTAATTAAGCACTATGTCTTAATAACATCGACTTAATATGCCCAATCGCTTTTGTCGGGTTAAGACCTTTAGGACACACACTGACGCAGTTCATAATCCCATGGCAACGGAAGACACTGAAAGCATCATTCAGTCCATCCAATCGGGATGAGGTTTCAGTATCACGGCTATCAATCAGAAAACGATATGCAGCTAAGAGACCTGCTGGTCCAATAAATTTATCCGGGTTCCACCAGAATGACGGGCATGACGTCGAACAGCAGGCACACAAGATACATTCATAAAGACCATCCAATTTTGCACGTTGTTCCGGTGATTGCAGATGTTCACGCGCAGGTGGATTTTTACCGTCATTGAGCAAATAAGGACGGATTTTTTCATATTGCGCGTAAAACTGCCCCATATCAACAACCAGGTCACGAATAACTGGCAAACCAGGCAGCGGACGAATAACAATTTTCTTGTTACCACGGCGTAATGCTGAAACAGGTGTAATACAAGCCAGCCCGTTTTTACCATTCATATTCAGACCGTCAGAACCACATACACCTTCACGGCACGAACGGCGGAATGACAACGTTGGATCTTGTTCCTTCAACTGGATAAGCGCATCCAGCAGCATCATGTCACGCCCTTCTTCAGCTTCCAGCGTGTAATCTTGCATACGGGGTGCGTTGTCTACATCCGGATTATAACGATAAATTGAGAATTCAAGTTTCATAATCTATTTCTCCGCAACTGGAACATCAACAACGCAATTAGTAAGAACGCACTTTCGGCGGGAAGGCTTCACGCAATTTTGGCTGCATGTTAACTTCACGACGGGTCATGCTCTCAGTCTGCGGTAAATACAAGCTATGGCACAGCCAATTTGCATCATCACGCTCTGGATAATCGAAACGGCTATGCGCTCCACGACTTTCTGTACGGAAATTTGCAGCTACAGCAGTCGAATAAGCGGTTTCCATCAGGTTGTCCAATTCCAGACATTCGATACGCTGGGTATTGAATTCTGATGATGTATCATCCAAACGGGCATTTTGCAGGCGCTCACGGATGACTTTTAATTCATCTAATCCTCTCGCCATTGCATCACCTTCACGGAATACAGAGAAATTGTGCTGCATACAAGCCTGCAATGCTTTACGGATTTCAACTGGATCCTCGCCTGAACGGGTATTGTTCCAACGGTTCAGACGTTGCAGTGCTGCATCAACATCAGACTCGCTGGCATCACGGCTGGTTCCCTGCTCCATCAGACACTCTTTCAGGTGCAAACCAGCAGAACGGCCAAAGACCACCAAATCCAGTAATGAATTACCACCTAAACGGTTCGCACCATGAACAGATACACAAGCGATTTCACCCACAGCAAATAAGCCCGGAATGATAACATCTTCGCCTTTCTCATTAATAGTCAGTGCCTGACCAGTAATTTTAGTTGGAATTCCGCCCATCATATAGTGGCAGGTTGGGATCACCGGAATCGGCTCTTTTACAGGGTCTACGTGGGCAAAAGTACGGGACAGTTCAAGGATACCCGGCAGGCGGGATTCCAGAACCTCTTTACCCAAGTGATCCAGCTTCAATTTCACGTGAGGTCCCCATGGACCTTCACAACCGCGACCTTCACGGATTTCGATCATCATAGACCGTGCAACCACATCGCGACCAGCCAGATCTTTAGCATTTGGTGCATAACGCTCCATAAAGCGTTCACCATCTTTATTCAGCAGATAACCACCTTCACCACGGCAACCTTCTGTCACCAATACACCAGCACCCGCAATTCCTGTCGGATGGAATTGCCACATTTCCATATCCTGAACAGGAACATCAGCACGCAACGCCATACCAACACCATCCCCAGTATTGATATGCGCATTAGTCGTAGATTGGAAAATACGGCCTGCACCGCCCGTTGCGAGAATTGTTGCTTTGGCTTTGAAATAGACAACTTCACCTGTTTCAATACAGATGGCTGTACAGCCAACAATAGCACCATCTTGGTTTTTTACCAGATCCAGAGAATACCACTCAGAGAAAATGGTCGTGTGGTTCTTCAGGTTTTGCTGATACAGGGTATGAAGTAATGCGTGACCGGTACGGTCAGCAGCAGCAGCAGTGCGGGCAGCCTGCTCACCGCCAAAATTTCTGGATTGCCCACCAAATGGGCGCTGATAGATACGTCCATCATCCAGGCGTGAGAATGGCAACCCCATATGTTCCAGTTCCAAAATCGCTTCAGGGCCGGTTTTACACATGTATTCGATGGCATCCTGGTCACCGATATAGTCGGAGCCTTTTACCGTGTCATACATATGCCATTCCCAGTTATCATCATGAGAGTTACCCAGAGCAACGGTAATGCCACCCTGTGCTGAAACTGTATGGGAGCGGGTCGGAAAAACCTTAGAAATCAGGGCACAAGACAAGCCCATTTGTGAAATTTGCAGTGCAGCACGCATACCTGCGCCGCCAGCACCAATAACAACAGCGTCAAACTCTCTTACTGGCAGTTTCATTTATGCACCCCACACAACAATTGTTCCGTAAATCAAATAAGCCAGCAGCGCAACAATAATCACCAGTTGCAACACCAGACGCAGTGCCAGTGGCTTCACATAATCTGTCAGCACCTGCCACATTCCGATCCATGCGTGAACCAGAATAGAAATCAGTGCCAATATGGTGAACACTTTAGTGAGAGATGAAGAAAAAAAACCGCTCCAGACTTCATAAGTGATGTTTGACGTTGTTGCTACAAAACCAACAAGATAAAGAACATATAAAACAATAACGATTGCAGATGCACGTAACAACAGCCAGTCCTGAATACCCGTGCGCCCCAATGCGGATGCGTTGCTTACCATATTAATACCCCAGCCAGAATAGACAGAATAACTGCAATCACTATTGCCAATTTGGCAGAAGTTTTACCAGTAGCAAGGCTCTCTTCCAAAAAGCCAAAATCCATCAAAACATGGCGGATCCCACCACAGATGTGGTAACCCAATGCCGTTAATATCCCCCACAGGATAAATTTGGCGAAAAAGCCAGTCATAATTTCAGATGCATGCTGGAAGCCCTCTTGCGAAGACAGCGACATACCTAGCAGCCACAGCAGAATGCCGACTGCTACAAAGGTGATGACGCCTGAGATACGGTGCAAGATCGAAGCTATCGCGGACACGGGTTGATTTATCGTCCGCAGATCGAGGTTGACAGGTCTTTGTTTTTTCACAATTTTGCCCACACAGCTTTTTTTTATTTTCCATCCTCCGGCCCTGGGTGGGAATCAGACAGCGTTAAGAGGATACAAAGACACAACATAATTAATTTAACAATCCTTACTGTTCATAAAACGTTGTGATTTGATTACGCTGGGTGCTCCTACATCAGGTATCCGGAGACCTTAACGCAGTATAAGTACTTCACATTGTTATTACAATTCCCACACAATATGATTATTAACATTTAGCTTGAACAGTGAGTAAGATCACGCTTCAAACATTTATCATAAAAACCACTATCTTGTTTGACAAAGATTAAACATTTATCTTACATATATGGCGGTGCATATTATCCACCGTCGTTTTCCGATGAAAAAGTAAACTTCACGAAAAACACGAGCTTTGTAAAAGTATCGTTATGACACAAAATGGTAACATTTTATGTTAAAAATACTTTAGATATGACATCCAGAAACTTTTTAACAACCTGAAAACGATTGTCGTCCGTAAATGAGATTTCAGCACAAATGTATACAGCCTGATTTTTAATTCTCTCCGGTAGCACAATGCCGTCGGCACAGTAAAAAAATTGCGCCTATCTGAAGGTTGTTAGGGGTTATAAAAAATAAGCGCTAAGGAGATGTAAATGGCTGATAAAAAGGCTACGTTGACCATAAATGGTTCAGCTGCTATCGAACTAGACGTACTAACGCCAGCCCTAGGTTCTGAAGTGATTGACGTTCGTACCCTCGGCTCAAAAGGCTTCTATACCTACGATCCCGGTTTTACTTCCACTGCCTCCTGCGAGTCGAAAATCACCTATATTGATGGCAACGAAGGCATTTTGCTGCACCGTGGTTTTCCCATCGATCAGCTCGCAACGAAATCAAACTATCTGGAAGTTTGTTATATTCTGCTGTACGGGGAGCCACCCACACCCGAAGAATTTGAAAAATTCAAAAAAACTGTGACACGTCATACGATGATCCACGAACAGATTACCCGTCTGTTCCACGGTTTCCGCCGTGATTCTCACCCTATGGCTGTACTTTGCGGCGTGACCGGCGCTCTTGCTGCTTTCTACCACGATGCAGTGGATGTTCATAATCCTCAACACCGCGAAATCACTGCATATCGTCTGCTATCCAAAATGCCAACTGTGGCAGCAATGTGTTACAAATACTCCATTGGTCAACCTTTTGTTTATCCTCGTAATGATCTTTCTTATGCCGGTAACTTCCTGTATATGATGTTCTCAACGCCTTGTGAGGAATATAAGGTCAATCCGGTGTTGGAAAAAGCAATGGATCGCATTTTTATTCTACATGCGGATCATGAGCAGAATGCTTCAACTTCAACAGTACGTACCGCGGGTTCTTCTGGTGCGAATCCATTCGTCTGCATCGCTGCGGGGATTGCATCATTGTGGGGGCCTGCACATGGTGGTGCAAATGAAGCTTGTCTGCGTATGCTGGAAGAGATCCAGACTGTCGATCACATTCCTGAATTTGTCGCTCGCGCCAAAGATAAAAATGACTCTTTCCGCCTGATGGGCTTTGGTCATCGCGTCTATAAAAACTATGATCCACGCGCAACCGTGATGCGTGAAACCTGTCATGAAGTACTGGATGAACTTGGTCTGAATGACAGTTTGTTGGAAGTTGCCATGGAGCTGGAACGTATCGCCCTGAACGACCCGTACTTTATTGAGAAAAAACTGTATCCGAATGTCGATTTCTATTCCGGTATTATTCTGAAAGCAATGGGGATTCCATCCTCCATGTTTACCGTAATCTTTGCCATTGCCCGTACAATTGGCTGGATTGCACACTGGAATGAAATGCATGACGATGGTTTGAAGATCGCTCGTCCTCGCCAGCTTTACACTGGCCATGCTAAGCGCGACTTCACAAGTAAGATTAAAAAATAATCTAACAAACTTGCTGACACACTTCATATTCTGAAGCGTGTATATACTGCACCTTACCAGCCAATCCACCACAATTGGCTTGCCATCTGACAGTAGGGTGCAGTATCCGCTATGTAATGATACCCGTTATTATTTCAACGATTATGGTGCTTTCTATCGGTGAAACTATCCGTTTTTTCTCCTCCTCATCCCTGCTACGGGTTTTGCCCTTTAGCCTGCCATATATTCACGTGGCGGTTTTCCCATGATTTTGCGAAAGAACGTGACAAATGCACTGTCATTGGCAAACCCTAACTCCTGAGCCACATAAGATATGGTCTTATCCTGTGCCAATAATTCAATCGCTTTAATTAATCGCCATTGTTGCCGCCATTGTTGATAACTCATTCCTGTTTCACGCTGAAATATACGGGTAATCGTTTTTTCGCTGGCACCGATATAAGTAGCCATTTCCTGTAGTGAAGGAGGTAATTGCTCAAACGACAAACGAGCCAAACGGCGATCATGAGGCAAAGGCAATAGCGTTGGCTCTCGGCGTGCCTCACAAATTTCATCAAAAAACACCGCTAATATGTGTGCGTCTTTTCCCTGATCCCAGTCAGTATCAAAAGGCGATATTGCAATACGTTCCAAAACTGCCTGTAGCAATGGTGTAGCTTCCAGTACTTCACTCCTGTCAGGTATCCAATCCACTCCAGAAACATCAAGATAGATAGAACGATACTCAACAGAACCTCGCATCTCCGCCCGATGTAATGTCTTTGGCGGGACCCATGCCACTCTGGTCGGAGGTAAAACAGAAATCTGATTAGCCAAAGTGATCTTGATACAACCCCGCTGAGTAAATAATAGCTGCCCCATATTATGCTGATGAAAACCAGAGTCATGCTGTCCCATTTCTGCCGCAATGCCTACTACAGGTACATTCAAACTGTCAGGATCAAAATGATCACTTTGCCTCAACCATGCCATGCTGGCTCCCGTTAAATTAATGTCCTATTATATAAATTTATTGCCTTTATTATCATAATCAGACAAACATCAGAATGCTAACCTTCTGGTCATCAATCATTAACGATCAGAAAAAATACCATGCAAGTTAAACCATCACTTTGGCTCACTATTGCTTTAATGATGTTTCCTCAAATTGTGGAAACTATCTATAGTCCTGTCCTAACCAATATTGCCAATAGCTTTTCCGTCAGTGCAGAACAAGCCTCACAAACCTTATCACTCTACTTTTTTGCCTTTGCTTTTGGTGTCGTCGTATGGGGTCGCATGTGTGATGTTATTGGCAGACGTCCTACCATTATTGCCGGATTATTACTCTATGGTCTGGCTTGTGTTATGGCGCTATTAACAGAGCACTTCTGGTTACTACTGGTTGCCAGAATGTTATCCGCTTTTGGAGCGGCGGTCGGCTCAATCGGGACACAAACTATTATGCGCGATAGTTACCGTGGTGAAGAACTGGCACATGTTTTCTCCATTATGGGCATTGCTTTGGCTGCCAGTCCTGCTGTTGGTATGATCAGCGGCTCTGCTCTGAATCATTTTGGCGGTTATCAGGCCGTATTCGCAGGATTGACTGTTTTGGCTGCTATTTTGATCAGCTGGTCTGTTATTCGCTTACCAGAAACACGCCCGGTAACTGTAACAAAAATTGCACTATCTGATACCGTCAGCATGATGTTGAAAGATATTGCCATTTGGCGAAGTGTGTTTCTCATCGCTTTATTCAATGTTTGTCTATTCAGCTACTATCAACTAGCTCCTTTCCGTTTTGCACAATTCGGATTATCACCAGCGCTTTTCGGTTATACCGGACTGCTCTTCACTCTCGGTGTTGGGATGGGTTCAGTATCTAATAAGCAATTTTTAAAAAAGAAATGGCCAACTAAAAAAATCATATCCCTTGCTGCATGGCTTGTCTTATTAAGCGGGATTGGTGTTTATCTGCTTGAAAATAGATGGCTGTTTATTTTCCCTATGTTGGGTATTGTGATTGCTTATGGCCTTGCAATTCCCAATATTTTGGCATCTGCATTAAATCGTTATACAGATAGATTGGGCACAGCAGGCGCCTTGTTAGGGTTATTTTACTATTTGCTGTTAGGGGCTGGCTTAGCTATTGCTGGCTGGAGTCAAGCATTAGGTGGTATTCTAATTTATTGTGGATTAATCACAGTGTTTCTATCCTTACCGGGTATTACACCCAGCAAGCACAATAACCTTAAAAGTTAGTGCAATTATTCAGGTAACTGCTAAATATGGAAAATTTTTCCATAACCAGTTGGGAGTTCTATAGTTAAGCTCAATTTACTTCCCATCGCTTCAACATAGCGTTTTAGTGTAACTAACTTTATATCATTACCCGTTGTTCTATTTAAGTAATGGCTGGTTGGCTGATACCTAAACTGTCAGCCAATTTTTGCTGAGAAATATTTAACTCTTGCCTCAACTGTTGTAATCCAGTTTCTAAAACCAGCCCATCAGCCATTTGTTTTATTTCTGCTTGATCTTCTTTCGAAAATTCTCGAATTTTCTTTTTGAGAGTTTTCATTTCTTACCCTCCAGATTAGCTAAATGTGCTTCATACTCCGCATCAGCAACCGCGATTATTTCTTTGTAAAAACGTTTATCATTACAATCCATACGAGAATCTCATAAGCCATAACTTATAATGGCATCATATAAGCTATGACTTATATATCAATGATTATTCATTGTAAGACATCAAGCCGGATTAGGAATGTCAATAAAAGTGACATCTAACCCATGATGATTCGCCAGCCATTCACCAAGCGTTTTGATGCCATAGCGCTCAGTGGCATGGTGCCCTGCCGAATAAAAATGCAGTCCCATTTCACGGGCAACATGAATGGTTTTTTCGGATACCTCACCAGTAACAAAAGCATCAACACCAAATTCAGCAGCTTGCTCAATAAAACTTTGTCCGCCACCTGTACACCATGCGATAGTGCGGATCTCTTCCCTGGCGTTATCGCCACAATGCAGTACCTTGCGTTCCAGTCTTTTTTCAAGGCGCTCAGTCAATTCTGCTGGAGTAATCGGTTGATCAAATGCACCATGAGGAAGTAATGGCTCAATCGTTCCTATGATTTTCACACCCATCTGACGTGCTAACTGAACATTATTGCCTAATGCAGGATGAGCATCCAGCGGGAGATGGTAGCCATACAGGTTAATGTCATTGCAGAGTAAAGTTTGTAAACGACGGCGTTTCATGCCTCGGATAACAGGCGATTCATTCTTCCAAAAATACCCATGGTGTACGATGACAGCATCAGCCTCCAAACGAACAGCTTCATCCAGTAGAGCCTGACATGCTGTCACGCCTGTTATAATCCGTTGAATATGACGGCGTCCTTCCACCTGCAATCCATTAGGGGCATAATCCTGAAACTCACGAACATTCAGTTCCGTATTGAGTACATGCTCTAATTCAACATTATTCATTACACACCCCTTATTATTTAGCTTTTTCATCATAGAAGACGTACCTATTCTTCGCTTACCCAAAGTGATATATATATGTGTTAAGTAACAACATCAGTAGTAATAAGCAATAAGAGCAAAACACCTTGCCAGCATAAGCTGGCAAGGTGTCAGAATACTACATTTAATACTATGTTCAGAAGGCTATATCAGTCAGAAAACATTATGCATAAAAAACGAAGAACAGCCAGTCACCAAGCAGAGGATTCAGGGATTTAACGTGTCAGAGGCAATTTCTGCACGTTCTAACCATACGGGTTTATCACTTGTTTTTACCCATACTTTATACAAGTAGCTGTAAAAACGGGCGCGGTTTCGGCTAAATAACATAACAGGAAGCGCAATAACGCCTAATACGACAGCGCCAACACGCCGCAAGAGAACCTGATGCCGAGAATATTCACGATATGTAGACATAAAGACCCTCCTTGATGGGCAATACCTGTAAGACATACTAAATTTTACTCAATGAAATGAAATTTTACTACTGATCAGACCACTTTTTAGTGTTTAAAATCATTCTTTTTTTTCAGCATGTAATTTAATTACAAAAAAACACTTAAACAGAAACAAAACCAACATTTTAAAAACATAAAATCAACCTGTCGGAATTTGCTAAACTTATTTTTTATAATATCGAATCAATCAAATTTATTTATATTTTACGTTTACAGGCTCTCTTTTTTAATCACTTCTTTATATGGTTACTTTTATTTTCAACCGTCAGTTGTTATTAAGAAGTAAACAGTTATTAAGAAGTAAACAAGGAGATAAATAGTGAATAAATTACTCATTATTGTTGGCGCAATCCTGGTAGTGTTATTACTGTTCTATTTGATTTATGCGTTATTAAATGCGGAGGATTTCTAAATGGAAGCCTCTTCTTTTCTGTTGATAGCCACTTTCTTATTATTTCTATTTATATTAAGTAAACCTCTTGGAAATTTTATCGCTAACCTAATCGAAGGAGAATTACCTCACTGGATGACAAATACAGAAATAATCTTATGGCGTTGTTGTGGATTACAAAAACCCGGCAATAACTTCAAAGAAATGAACTGGTGGCAATATACATTTGCCATTATTATATTCAATGTTACAGGCTTGTTGTTATTATTTATCCTGCTGATAAGTCAAAAATATCTGCCACTCAATCCACAACATTTTGCGGGTATGAAATGGGATTTGGCTCTCAATACAGCAATTAGCTTTGTTACTAATACTAACTGGCAAGCCTACAGTGGCGAAAACACCCTCAGTTATCTGAGCCAAATGGCAGGATTAACAGTGCAAAACTTCCTGTCAGCTGCAACAGGTATTGCCATTGCGTTTACCTTAATACGAGCATTTTCCCGTCAGGGTGTAAAAACTCTGGGAAACGCGTGGGTTGATATCACCCGTATCACTCTATATCTACTGCTACCTTTGGCGATCATTTTTGCTCTTATCTTTGCCAGCCAGGGCGTAATCCAAAATTTCTCTCCCTATGTTGCAGTCCATGCCCTTGAAGGACAGCAACAACTGCTCCCTATGGGGCCGGTTGCTTCTCAGGAAGCTATCAAGTTACTGGGAACAAATGGCGGAGGAGTATTTGGAGCAAATTCAGCACATCCCTTTGAAAACCCAAATGCCATCAGTAACTTTGCACAAATGCTTGCGATTTTCCTGATCCCCAGCGCTTTGTGTTTCGCATTTGGTCTGGTTGTCGGAGATAATCGCCAGGGCTATGCCTTACTCTGGGCAATGAGCATTATCTTCCTTATTTCTGCATCTGTTGTGATTTACGCTGAAACTGCGGGTAATCCCCACTTCATGCAATTAGGAGCCAGCAGCAATATCAATATGGAAGGAAAGGAGAGCCGCTTTGGTATTCTTGTTTCCTCCCTTTACAGCATAATCACGACAGCAGCCTCTTGTGGAGCAGTCAATGCAATGCATGATTCTTTCACAGCATTAGGGGGCATGATACCACTCTGGTTAATGCAAATTGGCGAAGTCGTATTTGGTGGTGTAGGCGCCGGTCTCTATGGCATGTTGCTATTTGTTCTGTTAGCCGTCTTTATTGCGGGTCTGATGATAGGTCGCGCTCCTGAATATTTGGGCAAGAAAATTGATGTTCATGAAATGAAAATGGTTGCTCTTGCAATTCTGGTCACCCCCTCTCTTATCTTGCTAGGAACTGCACTGTCAGTTTCGTTTGATGCGGGGCGAGCTGCCGTAACCAATCCCGGAGCGCACGGTTTCACAGAAATACTTTATGCTGTCACATCTGCGGCAAATAATAATGGTAGTGCTTTCGCTGGCCTGGAAGCCAACAGCCTGTTTTTACAATCTGCTCTTAGGAATAGTGATGTTTCTTGGGCGCTTTGGTGTCATTCTGCCTGTACTATCCATCGCTGGTTCCATGAGTAGTAAAAAACGCCAGCCGATCAGTAACGGTACACTACCGACGCATAGTGCCTTATTCATTGGTTTACTAATTTTGGTCATCTTATTGATTGGAGCACTTACTTTCATTCCCGCATTGGCTCTTGGCCCTATTGCTGAGCATTTACAACTTTGGCAACTATCACGTTAGGTGAAGTTGTGAGATAAATTGTGAGATAAGTAATGAGAAATAAAAAACAGGCATTATTTGAATCCGATCTCATTCGCCAGGCGATCATCGATTCAATAAAAAAATGTCATCCGGCTATTCAGTGGCATAATCCGGTCATGTTTGTTGTTTATCTTGGTAGCTGCCTGACGACCTTGTTATGGCTCGGTATATTAACTGGTCAGGCAGAGGGCAATGCTCTCTTTACTGGGTCAATTGCTTTATGGTTATGGTTCACTGTGCTGTTTGCCAATTTTGCTGAAGCGCTGGCAGAAGGACGCAGTCAGGCTCAGGCTTCCAGCCTGAAAGGTGTAAAACAAACAACCTGGGCCACCAGACTTTCTGCGCCCAGTCGCAATGCTACAAAAGAGAAAGTCACTTCAGATAGTTTACGCAAAGGAGATATTGTACTGATAGAAGCGGGGGAAATTATCCCCTGTGATGGGGAAGTTATTGAAGGCGGCGCTTCTGTTAATGAAAGTGCTATTACAGGGGAGTCAGCCCCGGTGATCCGGGAATCAGGAGGAGATTTTGCTTCCGTAACAGGAGGTACTCAAGTGTTATCAGATTGGCTAATCGTAGAATGCTCTGTCAATCCGGGAGAAACTTTCCTCGACAGGATGATCTCAATGGTTGAAGGCGCTAAACGGCGAAAAACACCGAATGAAATTGCCCTCTCGATTCTACTTACTGCTCTCACCATCATTTTCCTGCTAACCTGCGCCAGCTTATTCCCCTTTTCCTTGTTCAGTGTTGAAGCCAATCATTCCGGTGCCCCCATTACGATCACTGTGGTGATCGCACTGTTAGTTTGTTTAATTCCCACCACTATTGGCGGGTTGCTTTCTGCTATTGGTGTTGCGGGTATGAGTCGCATGTTGGAAGCTAATGTCATTGCCACCAGCGGGCGTGCCATTGAAGCCGCAGGCGATGTAGATGTTCTGTTGCTGGATAAAACCGGTACGATCACATTAGGCAACCGTCAGGCATCTCAGTTTTTGCCTGCTCCTGGTGTGACGGAACAACAACTGGCTGATGCTGCTCAACTTTCCTCACTTGCCGATGAAACACCTGAAGGACGCAGCATTGTGATTCTGGCAAAACAGCGTTTTAATATGCGTGAACGTGACCTGCGCGCCTTAAACGCTACGTTTGTTCCTTTTTCTGCCATGACCCGCATGAGTGGGGTCAACATTAACAACCGTATGATCCGCAAGGGAGCGGTTGATGCTATCCGCCGCCATATTGAAGCCAACCGTAGTCAATTTCCTGAAGCTATTAACCTGCTGGTACAGCAAGTAGCAAGCAAAGGTGGTACGCCACTGGTTGTTGCCGAAAATCAGCGGGTTCTGGGAGTCGTTGCCCTAAAAGATATTATCAAAGGGGGTATTAAGGAGCGTTTCAATGAAATGCGCAGGATGGGGATCAAGACTGTCATGATCACCGGCGATAATCATCTGACCGCCGCGGCCATCGCCGCAGAAGCCGGGGTTGATGATTTTCTCGCAGAGGCTACCCCCGAAGCAAAACTGACGTTAATCCGCCAATATCAATCTGAAGGGCGCCTGGTTGCAATGACCGGTGATGGTACAAACGATGCTCCTGCGCTGGCTCAGGCTGATGTTGCCGTTGCCATGAATTCAGGTACTCAGGCTGCAAAAGAGGCCGGCAATATGGTGGACTTAGATTCTAATCCCACAAAATTAATTGAAGTGGTACGTATTGGTAAACAAATGCTGATGACCCGGGGTTCTTTGACCACATTCAGTATCGCCAATGACATTGCCAAATATTTTGCCATTATTCCTGCCGCATTTTCCGTCACTTATCCACAGCTTAACACTCTGAACATCATGCACCTCCATTCACCACAATCGGCAGTACTGTCGGCGGTTATTTTCAATGCGATCATCATTATCTTTTTACTGCCATTGGCTCTGAAAGGTGTCAGCTATCGTCCGATGAATGCACTATCGCTCCTGCGCCGCAATTTATGGATATATGGTCTTGGTGGTTTGCTTATGCCTTTTGTGGGTATCAAACTTATCGACATACTACTTACTGCACTCGGTTTTAAGTAACACGAATTCTGAATAAAACAATTTCCAGATAATACAGATTGCAAATCATTAGGCTCTAGAATTTGACTATCAAGTAAGGTGACAAAAATGATTTGGTTACGTTCTTCCATTGTTTTGTTGATATTTCTTACCCTGATCACCGGTATTGCTTATCCGCTGCTGATCACCGGGATCTCAGCAACATTGTTTCACCATAAGGCTAGCGGTTCATTGATTGAACAGAATGGAAAAGTGATCGGTTCTGAATTAATCGGACAGGAATTCACTAAAACCGGCTATTTTCATGGGCGTCCTTCCATGACCGCCCAACAGCCCTATAATGCGCTATCATCCGGGGGAAGCAATCTGTCGCCGACTAACCCGATTTTATTTCATAAAATACAACAACAGATTATTAAAATCCGTTTATTTAACTACCCGGAAAACCAGCCAATTCCGGTCGATTTAGTGACAGCATCCGGCAGTGGACTTGACCCTCATATTTCACCTGAAGCAGCCAGATTCCAGGCACAGCGCATCGCCACGGCCCGTCACATACCAATAAATGTAATTAATAAACTGATTCAGGAAAATACAACTTCTCCACTGCCGAACTACCTTGGTCAACCTGTAGTCAATGTCCTGAAACTTAATCTGGCATTAGATAACTTGCAACCACAAGGCCAATAGCTTATGAATCAGACCGAACCACAACGCCCGGACCCAGACAATCTGCTAACATTGGCGAATGAGAAACCGCGTGGCAAGCTGAAAATATTTTTTGGTGCTTGTGCCGGGGTAGGAAAAACCTATGCCATGTTACAGGAAGCCCAACGCTTACTGGCTCAGGGTTTGGATGTCATTGTCGGTGTCGTTGAAACACACGAGCGGCAGGAAACCGCAGCATTATTGAAGGGCTTGCCTCAACTACCGCCAAAACATATCCACCATGCTAAACGCAGAATAGCAGCATTTGATATTGATGCTGCTATCGCCCGCCGCCCGGCCATCATTTTGATGGATGAACTAGCATTCAGTAATCCTCAAGGCTGCCGTCATCCTAAACGTTGGCAGGACGTGGAAGAGCTTCTGGAAGCAGGTATTGATGTCCTGACCACCATTAACGTACAACATCTTGAAAGCCTGAACGATGTTGTCGGTGGCATTACCGGTATCCGGGTTCGGGAAACCATTCCCGATCACATATTTGATAGTGCGGACGATGTTGTTTTAGTCGATCTTCCACCTGACGATCTACGCCAGCGGCTCCACGAAGGTAAAGTTTATATATCAGGTCAGGCTGAACGGGCTATTGAACATTTTTTCCGTAAAGGAAACCTGATCGCCTTACGTGAACTTGCTTTACGCCGCACAGCAGATCGTGTGGATGATCAGATGCGTGCTTTCCGCGATACACGGGGAAAAGAACCAGTCTGGCATACACGGGATAACTTACTGTTGTGCATTGGTGATAATGAAGGAAATGAAAAACTGATCCGCAAAGCTGCCCGGCTGGCCGCAAAACTGGATTGTATCTGGCATGCTGTTTACGTTGAAACTCCTAAACTACACCGACTGCCAGAAGTCAAACGACGTACTATCTTAAAAGCGTTAAGGCTGGCACAAGAGTTGGGCGCAGAAACCGCTACACTTTCTGAGCCTGATAAAGAAAGGGCGATTCTTCGTTACGCAAGAGAACACAACCTCGGTAAAATCATAGTGGGGCGCTATCATAGTCTGTATTCAAAATTCTTTAATCGCAGATGGCGCTCTGATTTCGTTGAACGTTTAGGCAAACTTGGTCCCGATCTGGATATCATTATTATTGCTCTGGAAGATAAAAGACATTGGCATAATCATAATAAAGAACATACCGATCACCGCTCATTTAATGAAAAATGGCTCAGTCAGATCCAGGGCTTCGTGATGGCGATTATTCTGTGCGCCTTAATCACCTTATTTTCCCGTGCTGTTTTACTGCCTCTTGATAAAGCTAATCTGGTGACACTCTACCTGCTCGGCGTTGTTGTCATCTCCCTGTTTTATGGGCGTTGGCCTTCAGTCTTTGCTGCTTTTATCAATGTTGTCAGTTTCGATCTCTTTTTCGTTCAGCCACATTGGTCACTGGCAGTTAAAGATATGCAGTACCTGCTCGCCTTTATCGTCATGTTGATCGTAGGGGTTGTCGTCGGAAACCTGACCGCTGGTATACGTTATCAGGCCAGAGTTGCCCGCCATCGTGAACAGCGAACACGGCACTTATATGAAATTACCCGTGAACTCAGCCGGGCCTTGAATGAAGAAGATGTTGCCCGGATCAGCTATCACTTTTTGTCTAACAGCTTTCAGGCCAAAACAGGGCTGTTACTGCCGGATGGTAATAACCGTCTATATCAGGTGAAATCCTACAATGGCGGGCAAATGTTGGTTGATGAAGCCATCGCCAAATGGTGTTTTGAGAAAAAACAACCTGCCGGAGCAGGTACGGATACCCTGCCGGGTGTACCTTATCAGTTAATTCCCATAGCTACTCCGTCGCAAGTATTTGCTGTTCTTGCGATTGAATCGCCTAACCTTCGTCAATTACTAGTACCGGAGCAACAACGCTTACTGCATATTTTTACTGGAATTATCGCTAACGCATTAGAACGCTTACATTTGGCCCGTGGCGCAGAAACAGCCAAGCTAGATAACAAATGGGAACAATTACGCAACGCATTTCTGACTGCATTGTCCCACGATTTACTTACTCCGCTGACAATCCTCACTGAACAAACAGAAGCACTGAGATTAGATTTATCCATTGAAAATGCTCATCATGCCAGGCAATTTCAGCAAATTCACCAACAAATTCTCAATACCTCACATCTGGTGAATAACGTTCTGGATATAGTACGTATTCAATCAGGTACTCTTCAGCCCAATTTAGGCTGTTATTCGTTGGAAAAAATTGTTGGTACAGCCCTGCATTCATTAAACTATGCACTCAGCCGTTATCCTGTAGAACTTTCCCTGCCCTCCGATTTAACGCTACAGTGTGACGCTTCCTTATTAGAGCGTGTATTTATCAATCTATTGGAGAATGCTATCAAGCATACTAATGAAAACTCAGCATTAGGCATCAAAGCCATTGTTGAAAAAAAACAAGTTAATATCGAAGTTTGGGATACAGGTTCAGGCATTCCAGTAGGGCAAGAACAATCTATCTTTGATAAATTCTCACATAATCACCGAAAATCTGCTGTCCCTAATGCCGGATTAGGATTGACGATCTGTTATAACATCATTGAAATCCATAACGGAAAAATATGGGCAGCGAATAATGAAAAAGGCGGAGCCAGTTTCCATTTTTCCTTACCGCTTTGCTCTACTGCGGAGTAACCTCCCATAACAAGGGAGGGAATAGACCGCGTTCTATTTACACAATGCAACATAATCTTTTTGTTACTTTATTAAGTAATCTTGCTTTTTCATCATACCATTTTCGAATATTACGCAGTAATAGTTAGGAACGTTATTGGTATGCACTCGATTGTTTCCAGCCCGTACAAGATATTGTTCGATATAAGCACCATTACTCTCATTATTTAGATAAAGCTGATAAACATCCTTATATCTGAAGTTTATATACACTGAACCTACATATCCTTTAACTTCAGTATCTCGTATTATTGATGATATTTTTGATGCAGTAGAAGCGAGATCATAATTCGCTGAGTTGCAAGCAAGAATGTGGATTTTATTCAATGAATAAACTCTTGTGCATGACTGGATGAATTCAGCAACTCTGTCGGGAGGCCAGATATTGTTGTCTATGGCAAGACCTTCCGTCAATCCATGACAAGCAACTGTGAATTCGTTTGTCACGTATCCATCATGAAAGGTTGATGTAATGTACATGTGTGCATCTGGATAAATGCTTATAAGCTGGACTCTCTGCGTCAAGGCCATATGAAGTTTCCTCCCCAAAAAGCATGTCAGTTAGCATTGCAACGGTATTGGGCATATATATACTCATCGTCTTTCATGCTACATTCGTTTTGCACGATTATATCTATCATTCCCTATAGCAAGTATAAAAATAACGGGTATAAAAACGGAAAAGCCGCAGTCACAGCTACGGCTTTCCTTATCATTGTTCAACGTCAATTAACCCGCAGCGAGTACTTGATTGACAATTTCCTGAGCTTCCTGCTCAATTTTTTCACGGTGTTCAGTACCAAGGAAACTTTCACAATAGATTTTATAAGCTTCTTCTGTGCCAGAAGGACGAGCAGCAAACCAGCCATTATCACTCATCACTTTCAACCCACCAATGGAAGCACCATTGCCTGAAGCGGTTGTCAAACGGGCCGTAACAGGATCACCCGCCAATGTATCAGCCTTAACCATTTCCGGTGACAATTTGGATAATTGTGCTTTCTGCTGATGATTTGCCGGTGCCTGAAGGCGACTATAACTCGGTGTACCAAAACGCGCAGCTAATTTATCATAGCGTTGCTGTGGATTTTCTCCGGTAATCGCCATCATTTCTGCTGCAAGCAGACAAAGAATAATACCATCCTTATCTGTTGACCACGGTGTACCGTCAAAACGCAGGAAAGATGCACCTGCACTTTCTTCTCCAGCAAAGCCCAATTGCCCTTTATATAGCCCATCAACAAACCATTTAAAGCCAACAGGAACTTCCACCAATTCACGTCCCAGATCAGCCACAACACGATCAATCATGGCACTGGAAACCAATGTTTTACCCACTGCAACTTTTTCAGACCATTGTGGGCGGTGACGGAATAGATAATCCACTGCTGTCGCCAGATAATGATTAGGGTTCATCAAGCCTGCTGGAGTAATGATCCCGTGGCGGTCATAATCGGGATCATTAGCAAAAGCTAAATCAAACTTATCACGTAACTCCAGTAAACCCGCCATTGCCCAACGTGATGAGCAATCCATTCTGATCACACCATCACGATCCAGCGTCATAAAACGAAATGTCTGGTCAATATTGTCATTCACCAGCGTCAGATCGAGGTTATAGTACTCCCCAATCCGCTGCCAGTAAGCAATACCTGAACCACCCAGCGGGTCAATGCCAATTTTCAAACCCGCCTTTTGAATGGCGGCCATATCCACAACTTCACCTAACGCAGTCACATAAGGTTCAACCAAGTCTTGTGGATGCAAGTATTCACTTTTCAATGCCTGCTCATAAGGCTGACGTTTAACCCCGTTCAGGTTATTTGCCAGCAATTCATTAGCACGATCCTCAATAACGGAAGTCAGATCAGTATCAGCGGGGCCACCATTCGGTGGGTTGTATTTAATACCACCATCTTCTGGCGGATTATGGGATGGCGTGATCACAATCCCATCTGCTAAATTTTTTTCCTGGCAATTGTAAGACAGAATTGCATGAGAAATAGCCGGTGTTGGTGTAAAACCATTATTTTCCTGTACAACTACATCGACACCATTTGCTGTCAGCACTTCCAGCACTGAAATAAATGCAGCTTCAGAAAGTGCATGAGTGTCTTTCCCTACATAACATGGGCCTGTGATGTCGTGTTGCTTACGAACGTCCACAATAGCCTGAGAAATCGCCAGAATATGTGCTTCATTGAAACTATTGCGTCCAGCGCTGCCACGATGACCGGAAGTCCCGAATTTAACTTTATGTGCTGGATTTTCTGGATGTGGTTGCACGGTGTAATACTGCGAAGTGAGAAGTGCAACATTGATTAAATCATGCTGCCGGGCCAGTTGCCCTGCCCTTGGATGAATTGCCACTATATTTCTCCTGAAAGGCTGCACTGGATACCCTCCAGTGCAGTATAGAACAGATAAGCTGAGTAGTTTAAAGCGCTAACTAACTAGCTAAATCAGGTAGCTAAACTAGATTGTGCCACACACCTTTTCAATCAAATTTGCAGGAAAACTCATACTCTGCATAACATGTTCAATCATGCTGCGTTTACGGTCAGTATTAGTATTAGTGATCACCCAAAAAGGTGTGCCGGAGATATGACGTGGTTTGGTCTGCTTACCACTGGCCAGCAACGTATGTTCATCGCCTGCAAAATAAATGCGGGTACGACCGTGCATCTCTTCTGTTGCTTTGGAGAAATTTTCACTGTCCAAATTATACAATGCAGACAACACTAACATGAAACGCTCAACGGATTTTTTCTTTTCAGCATATTCATCAGAAAGCAATAATTCGCGCATAACACGAACAGTATCACGGGAACGTACAGCTGGTATTTTATCGACAGGTACAGGCTCGCTGGCAGACTGTATAGTTTGTACTGGCTGCCCGGCGTCCAATTTTAATATGCGCCGTAAAATATCAGATGCACTTTCACCGATATGCAGGGTTTGGCTTGCAATAAAGCGGTAAAGGTCTTCATCAACTTCTATCGTTTTCATTTCTATCCAGTACTGTTCTTAATGAAAAAATTATCCCCGGATTATAAGATATAATGCAACAAAACAAAACAATTAAACTTTCAATAACTTAAAGTGATTCTTCCCACAATTGAGAATTGAAAAAAAAGTCGCTTTTCCCCTAAAATAAATCAATCAGTTACAGCTATTTCGCCCCATTTTGTTTGTCCATGCTAATGTGTCATGATATTAAACTCTACAATATTAAACATTGTATGAATGGTATTAAACTCAGGCAAATTATGAAGTCAAACAATCAATTAAATTATCATTTACACAAACCGGAAAACCCGCTGTCTTCCACACCAATTATTCTTATCCATGGGCTTTTTGGTGATTTAAACAATTTGGGGATATTAGGTCGCGATTTACAACAATATTATCCGGTTATTCAAATTGACGTGCGCAATCACGGTATTTCTCCCCGGTCGGAAAACATGGATTACCGCGATATGGCTCAGGATGTTTTAGCACTTCTTAATGAACTACTTGATGAGCTGAATGTGCCGAAGGCTATCATTATAGGACATTCTATGGGTGGCAAAATTGCGATGAGTATGACAGCAATTGCCCCGGAACGAATTGAAAAGATTGTAGTCATTGACATCGCACCCGTGGCTTATCAGGTTCGGCAACATGACGGCATTTTCGCAGCACTGAACAAAGTTACCGAAGCCGGAGTACAAACCCGGCAGGCAGCAACAGATATAATGCGACAGAATATTCAGGAAGATGGTGTGATCCAGTTTTTGCTGAAATCCTTCCACCAGGGAGAATGGAAGTTCAACCTGCCTGTATTGCAAAAAGAGTATGAAAAGATTATCGGTTGGGAAACGATCCCTGCATGGCATAAACCTGCCCTGTTTATTCGTGGTGGAAATTCAGATTACATTACCGAGGAATATCGGCAGGATATTATCAGACAATTCCCAAAAGCTAACGCATGGATAGTAGCTGGTGCCGGTCATTGGGTTCATGCAGAAAAACCCGAAGCCGTACTCAGGGCAATTCATCGATTTTTAGGAACAGAATAATCATCATATCAGCCCACCTGTAAACGTGGGTTGATAGCTATTGATAGCAACAAGAGATATATTCAATACTATCGCTAATAAGTTATTTTTTAATATTCTTCTAATTAAATATTTATTCCTATACCTATTAAACTATATAACCAATACAAAAATAATTATATCTAAATTATTATTTATACACTAATGTGCTGTGATGAAATAAATATCAGGAAAAACCACATCAACAATAAACTTCATTCTTACCAAATAAAAAACATCCTCTTCAATTAATATTAAAGGATAAAAACAATGGATCCTAAAAACGTATATAATCCTATCGCAGATCTATATGAGAGTTTTTCAGATTCTGCCGCCCAAATCAATATCGAAATTCGGACTATTCTTAATCTGGCAGGGGACATACAAGGAAAATCCGTGTTAGATTTAGCCTGTGGATATGGTCTTTTTAGCCGATTGTTCAGAAACAATGGTGCTGCAAAAGTGGTAGGAGTCGATATATCACATAACATGATTGAGATTGCCAAAAGTAAATCGCAACAATACGGTGATAATATCGAATTTCATGTAAGAGATGCCTGCAATATGGAGTCATTCGGGAAATTTGATCTAATAGTTGCGGCCTGGTTATTCTGTAATGCGCTATCACTTGAAGAACTTGAAATGATGTTTCGTTCAGTTGCAAAGAATCTGGCACCTGACGGTAAACTCATCGCTTATACTATTGATCCTGATTATCGGTTAGCAAAAGGAAACTGTATAAATTATCGCGTCAATATTCTTAGTGAAGAGCCCTGGAAAGAAGGCTTTCTCGTCAAGGCTGAATTTCTTACCACTCCACCCAGCCCTTTTACAATGTATCAATGGAGTCGTGAACAACATAAAGAGGCGAGTAATAAAGCAGGATTAACACAATTGGAGTGGCATAAACCAACACTGTTACAAAGCGATATTGATAGTTACCCTCCGGGTTTTTGGGAAGATTTCCAGAATAACTGTCATGACACAGCATTTGTTTGTCAATTTTAACAGTATCAGGTAACTTATCTCTTCATCTTTCAATATGTGCTAATAAAATAATAAATTGAAAGATGAAGGGGATTTTAAATTGAAAAAAATAAACAGCCTAAGTGTATAGGCTATTTATTTACTAAGAAAGTTCTGAATAAATTAACCAGTGACAGAAGAATTCATTCTCTCCACTACCCGATCAAGTAGCTCTGAATTACATGCCGATACCAGGCTACCACCAAATATCACCTTTTCCCGGCTACCATTCAGTGCACAAAAATCACCACCCGCTTCTTTAATACAAGGCAAAATTGCGGCGCTATCCCACGGTTTCATTATTGTATCAATGGCACAGTGCAACCTTCCGGCTGCGACCATAGCATGTTGATAGCAATCATTGACAAAAATAAAATCACGGGAAGTGTTCACTAATTTATCTAAATTATAAGGAACCGAACCGTCTACAAGGTTATAGCTGGAACTGTGTATTCCAGAAGCAGCAACCACTGCATTTTCAACAGATTCTGGTGAATCCACAGCAACTTTAAGCTGGCGTAACGGCTTACCCTCCACATTCATCCAGCATCCTTCTCCCTGAGAGGCATAAACAGTTGTTGAAACTGCCGGAAAACTAATCACGCCAACCAACGGTTCACCATTTTCAACAAAAGCCAGCAATGTACTGAACAACGGTATGCCATACAAAAATGCTCTTGTACCATCTATAGGATCAATAACCCAACCGGATTCAAATTTCTCGATACCATTTAGCCCAAACTCTTCGCCTAAAATAGGGACTCCCGGACTGCGTTTTTCCAATATGTTACGAATTTCAGCTTCCAGCATTAAATCTGTCTGGGTGACAACAGAACGATCAGGCTTGTAATCAAATTGTCCCGCACCGTCAAAAGCATCTTGAGTTCGTTTCCTGATCGTATTTACCGCTTCAAGGGCAATCTCTAACATCTGTTTATAACTCCTCAAGGTTTAATTAATCTCATCCCGGCAAGGCAATTCTATTGTTAAAACCGTCATAATGTCCTGTTAAAAAAACATAAGGACATTAAATTAACCATTTGAAGTTAAATAAAAAAATGGCCCACATTTGTGGGCCATTTTGATTAATCAAGTTCAGGTAAGAAAACCATCAAATCAGTTTGGATTTCCCGGCTGTGGTATCCGACCAGGCCATCATGATGGAAGATTGAGTTTGTCTATCCAGTGAATCGATAAAACCACTGTCGCCAATCGCTGGCGCAAAACCACTCATTGCCTGAACCAATGAATCTAGCGCATTGGCAGAGAGTGCGGTATATTCACGCTCGCCACGTGCGTCTTTACTGCCCATTTGCATGATAATGTCCGCACGGTTGCCATTGAAGTAGTCAGTAAACGTCACCGAGCCGATTGCTTCAAACTGTCCTTGCTCAGAAGTATCCTCAATATTACGGTTGGTCAACATAACCAGATCGTAGCCACTACGCTGGAACCACAAGTCTTGCCAGTTAAGGTTGTTGAAAACGATCTTGTCACCACGTTTGATACCCTCAACTACGTTATCAATCACATCTCCACTGACCACATAACTGTTAACCCCTGCACCACCTTTGAAGGTGTTCTGGTATCCTCCCAACACCAACAGATCGTCACCATCACCGCCGTCAAACTGACTGAATTTGGAAATGACATCCGCGATCAGGTGATCGTTACCAGCCCCGCCATTGATCAGAGCATGGTAACCCATCAGCTTGATGGTATCGTTTCCCGCTCCAGCATCAATCTGGTTATAGTTGCCAAAAACCGTAGCAAAGTCGTGATCATCACCCAAGTCAACCTGATTGTTGTTACCAATAGTAACCACGTAATCCTGCCCTTCTCCGCTTTCAATGCGATTGAAGTTACCGGAAGCGACGATATAGTCACGTCCTCTGCCAGTATCGATCACACCACCTTCACCAAAAGCAAAGACCTGATCATCACCATCTCCCATGTAGGCATAGTTGATACGTCCCGCAACTACGGCAACATCATTACCCCTGCCGCCAAACATGATGTTTTCACGCCCCATCAAAACACCCATATCATTACCTTCACCACCAGTGAAGATATTGGAGGTTCCCAAAGCATAATAGACATCATCACCACGACCGCCCCAGAAGTTATTGTTATCTCCCAGATAAGCGCCCAGATCTTTTCCGTCTCCACCCCAGTTAAAGTTGTAGTTACCGAGAGAGACATGGATGTCGCCATCACCTTGCAGATGACCACTGTTGCGCAGGAAGTCGAAGGTTTTTTCCTGCATATGCAGCAGATCGTCAGTCAGGTTCTGTTTCAGGTTGGAAACTAACTCTTTCATTTCTTTCTGTTTATCCTGTCTGAACAGAGTTGCAAACAGGTTTGGCAGGCTCAGGGAATTAAACCCGAATGTACGCTCTGAGTGTGCATCTTCTGCTGTCGGTACAGCACCAACATTTTCAGTTGGCTCCGCCTGCTCATTTGGCGCTTTTTCTTTTATTCCGTGACTCTCAAGGAAAGAGTTCAGTCCGTCCGCACCTGCTGACAGGTTTGTCTTCAAACCACTGCGTAGTGTTTCCGGATCAATAAATGCCTCCAACTGGCTGCCACTGAATTCACTGATGACTTCCAGCATTTCCCGCAGAATAGCAACACCATCCACCGGTTGATTTGAGCGGGAAACAATAGCGCCATCCGATGTGTAATCCACGTTAAAGATATCGGCTAATGTGGTATCTGCATTCACGCTGGCAAGGTTTCTCAACAACTTGTTTTTAAGCTGACGAGGCAGATCCGTCGGACTGAACGTAAAGGTGGTTTTTGCCATTCCTGTTGAGGTGTATTGCTGAGTCATCAAACCAAACAGTGAACCAAGGTTGATATCCAGAATTGACTGGATATTGTCACCGAACATAAAGTTCCAGTTACCGGTTGTCACTTGAATATCAGCACCTTGTCCGCCAACAGCGAAATTAAAGGCTAATTTCTCATTTGCCTGCCGGAGTTTATTTGCCCGGCTGAGATTACCCAGTTCTGGTTTATTACCCGCGCCACTCAACCACTGGTTATATTTTTTATTCAGTGTACTTTCGATATCACTCTTCAGACCACGGCCATTTCGTTTATATTGGGAGTCAATCGCAGTCAGCGACATATAATCCACGTTGCTGGTCATATCAAGCCCTGACATATTCTGTAGATATTTCTTCACACTTTCTGCCGTCCACTGTGCTTCCTGCTCAGACAACCAGTCAGGGGCAGAGAATGATCCGGCAATATTTTGCAGGATACCCGATACGCGGGAGACGCTATCAAACGGATTAAGCATCGGTGGTGTCGGGATAGATTTATCCATCATAACCAGCAGGTCATTACTGCGACCCTGATTGAAACTGATATTCCGGTTTCCGATAAACAGTTGCGCGCCTTCCAATGCCTGATAACCTGCAATATTGACGCTGTGCTTGCTGTCACCATTCCCCAGATGAACCATGACATTGTTGTCACCAAAGGCCAGCGATTTGAAACCGCCTGTGCCGACTTTAATACCAACGTTGGTGGTTCCCCAGTTAATGGACGTAAATTCGCCGTCTCCTGCCTGTATCTGTACATTCCCGGAATAGCTCAGCTGGTTATCGGACGCGGTTCCGGCGGGGTAATCCTCATACTGATATTTTTCCGGTGCATGGAATACTTCGGTATTGCCTGTAATAGCCCCGCGTACCCGGTTTTTTCTGCTATCTGTACGCAGACTGCCTACACGCACAAGCGAAACATCGTTTTCAGAGACATTATTGCGTATACGTTCTGAATGACCTTCCAATTCTCCTTTCTCGTTCCAGTTCAAAACGATTTTATTGTCGAAGATCTTATTTTCCAGCATATTATGTTCTGATTTCGTATATTTACGCCCTGATTTACCGATCACAACTTCAGTGCGACGGGCAGATACCGTGGTACGTATCCCATTTTCATCAAGAGCTGAAATAAAGCGATAAGCAAAGCCATCCCGCTTATCATCACTGAGCAGAGAACACCCTACCAGACTGATATGGTCAAGCTCCCCTCCATATTGGAAGCTATTTTTGAACTGTTTTAACCGCATCGCCAGCTCAGATGCAGTGTAATCACTCAGCGTCGTGTGATTGAATCCATCAATATCATCACCGCCGTGTCCAACAACCTGCCAGCGTATTTTACCGTTCAACAGGCTTGGATCACCGTATATCACCTTATACTGGCCATTAGTATCAAGCTGGACAAGCACACTCTCTTTCGGGTGCTTACCGGTCAGATAAGAGACAGAGTCGGCCACGATAGGATCATCTTCAAGCTGAATAATGACCTGACCATCAAAACGCATTTTTTTGCGTTCTAATCTCGGTAAGACATCAATAACTTCCCACGTATTGACATCATGGTTATTCAACGGACGAAGTCTCTCCAGCGCTTTTTTCATTGGTGAGCCGACAAAGATTTCCATTGCCAGAATATCTTTCATAGTTGTTCTGTCGCCAATTACCGGACGATAAGATGCCAGTGTCTGACCATCCAGGACAATCACATGCTCGAAAACTCTTTCCCGCCGACCATTTTTAGACATTTTATAGCTTTCTGCCATGTTCAGGTCTGAACGACCAAAGAAATGTGTAACGTATTTACTGAATTTCTCCGCAGATGAAAACTCCACAATCCCGACATTAGGATCATAGAACCCATACATCCGGTTCTCTCCGCTGCCTTTTGACCATGCCGCCATTGCATGGCCCAATGTATCCAGCTCCAGCAGAATCGGTTGGTCACCTACGCTGGTGGCAGTGATTTTTTCAATCATACCTTTCACTGTTAGTGCCTTCTCATCGTTCAGTTTCTCTTTCCATATCTTGCAGGTACTGTCTAACATCGGATCTTTGGCATAGAGTGCAGACAATGTACCTAATAATTTACTGGCGTTGGCTTGTTCAACTTCAGAATACAGTTCTGGATGGCTGAGTACCGAAGCTGCGGAGTAAAGTTTATTCAACAAATCATGGCCAACATTTTCCTGACCGTCATTTTCAAGCTGTTTTGCCAGCAGAACCAATTTAGACAACGGTACACAGCGTCCGCCGAAACCATCATTGGATAAATTCAGCAATAGCAATTGTGGCGCTAAATGTTCACTTGCCTTAGGATCTACTGCGCCAGTGGAAGTGATATCACGAAACAGCCGGCTATACTTCTCCGTTTTTGGTCGAAGCGTAATTTTCAGTGCCCGGTTTTCAATTTCCCATGCTAACGCCCCTTTCTGCTCTGCCGTCCAATTTCCTGTGACCAACAGATCCACCAGTTGCTTGATGTCCATATCCGCATGGAAGCCGTCCACAATACGCTCAGCATGGTTATGTTTGTACCCTGACAGGAAAGCCTTTGTCGCACGCAGATCGTGCTCTACGCCCACTTCATCAACCTGAGGCTTCAGCGCTTGCATATAGCGTCTCAAATCACTCTTGATGCCTTTAAGAACGATATTCCCCTGTGCTTGCTGATTAGTGCCAGACAGGTAAGAAACTATTTTATCGGCATACTGACTCATCAGTTGATAACTGGATTCATGACCATGATAAGTTCGTTCCCCGGAAATGTTGTAACCGGCTGTCATTAATCTGGTACGGAGTTTTTCACCTTCATTACCTAAACCTCCACTGTCAGTCAGCAACATAATTGGCGTCTGCTTCGAGATCCCCCTCAGATTCTGCTCTACCGAGAATTTACCATTAACCGCTTTTGCCAATACACCAGCAAGACCGGATGGATTCGGTATTTCATGAGCAGTAATCGCCTTGGTCATGCTTGGCATTGGCCTGTCTAACAGTAAGCCGGAAACAGCCATGCCTTGTCTGTCAGCGTAACGAGCAAGATCTGCCGCAATGGGTGCTCCCATTGAATAACCGTGGATAATAATGTTTTCCGGCTTAATACCACGATCATTAACCAGATAATGGAACATGGTACGTACATCCTGATACATCCCTGCTTCCCCCGGATAGCCATCGCTGGTGCCGTAACCCCGCATATTGACCGAGAGCATATCAATACCCTGTTGTTGATAATGTGGCTGAATTTTACTCGCTTGATCTTCAACAGACGCACCGGAGCCATGGATAAACAGCACGACTTTATTTGTCATGTCTGTGTGTGACGAGCTTTGTGCCTGATTACTTTTTGCCTGATTATTTTTTGCCTGATAGTAATAACCTGCTAAGCGCCCGGTTTCACCCTGTAGGGTAACTTTTTGTGCAACACCCTGGTTTACTGCCAAATTGAGCTTGTTTTGTACCTCCTGACTGATCCGGCGACGTTCTTCTTTTGTACCATACAGTTCATTGTTCATGAAACGAGTCAATGGATTAAGCGGTTCTCTCTCACGCGGCAATGATCCATCGTTGGAGATAGCAATTCTCTCCAGTTCATACTCATTGGTTTCATTATTCAGAATTGCCTCAAACTGCTCTCCATTGAGACGGAGATGTTTTTGTTTAACCCGTTCAATATGAACTGCTTGCTGCAATGACCGGCCGAAGTCAAACAGATCACTTGGTGTCCAGACACCAAAGGCAGGCCGCCAGACCTTGCCGAGCATTTTCTCTGCACCTCCTGCTCTGAGAATACGGGCAACGACACTGGAACAGTTTTTAGTCAGTAACTGATAACGGGCATTCGGATCACTGCTTATTTTACTCCATTCAGCCTGCATTGCTGCCACATCAAGCCCTTCCAGATTGATGCGGTATACCCGATCAGGTTCAGCTTTGCTGTTTTTGAAATCGGTAATTTCTGCCAGTTCTCTTTCAGCAAATTGATGCATGACATCGGCAATTGCATTCTCCATACGTTTAGATGTCTGCATGTGTGCCGCCATACGTAAGGTCTCGGCAAAATTCCGGCCGATTTCTTGCATATCTATAGCGGGATCAGCCCACTGCGCAAGAAATGGCCGGTAAATATATTCCGGTATTTCCGCGGACTTGAGCAATTCAGGATTAGCAAGGGCAGCCATCGCAAAACCCTCACTGATATCCTTGAATTTTGCATCCACCCCTTTGGCTATTCTCAGTTTTTCAATAAACTCTCTCAGTTCAGCAGAACCATCAACTAACCCGAAATCATCATCCTCCTCGGCCTCAACATCGAATGTTAACGCCGGAGCCTGAAAAGCGGGTTGACTGAGGTCATACCAACGAAACCGCAGGTCCGGTTGATCTTGTGTCGAGATATCAAACATCTCGCGTATATCGACAGATTTATTCCCTGCCGGCCACCAACTGACATAATTCATTTCATTCAAATGACTGGCATCGTCTGCCTTGACCAGAACACGTCCCTGACCAATTTGCAGCGCTACATGACCAAGAGTGCTGTACTCACTTGGCCGCCAGACATACAGTGTCGCACTGACAGGGGATAAGTGCTGTTCAATCGCCAGATGGACTTTTTTCAGACCGGCTATATCAATGCCCCGGCCATCTTTCGCCAGATCACGGGCTGACAGTTTGGAAAAGACGGCATTTGTGACATTCTGTCCATATTCTTTGGTCACAGCTGCCATAACCTGCTGTAGCCCGGCATCGGCAGTATTTCTGGCGATGTGCAAACTGAACTGACCACGGGTCACAAAATCGCCCTGTGCATCCAGATAGAGATGTTTGCTATCCTTGAGATTGGCGTTACCCAGACTGGTATATAATTCGCTGAAACCACCCTGGCCTGAGCTTCTCAATGTCGGCTCTGCCAGTACCAATGATTCAGTCAGGCGTGTGTTGATTTGGGAAAGCAGCAGTTTCATCGCTGGTGCCCGCCCAGATTCAGAATGCCCGAGCAGATAACCTTCCACCTGCTGGTGTAAATCAGTTAATTTTTCGATAGCATCCAGAGAGTAATCCGGCTTTTCCAGCAGGACTTTTTCATAAGCACGCAGTGCCTCAAGCACCTTACGGTAACTTCCCCCCAGTTGTTTACCTTTAACATAAGCCTTTTTCTGGAACTCATCACCTGACATCAATTCGCTATGTGGCAAATAATGCCAGACACCATCCGCTCTTTCCGCGAGAATACGGGTATGACCCTCTTCAAGGGAAATAATATGGTTTTCCACCAGCCGCAACTCAGCAGGGAGTTGTTCATAGTTTTGATAATTAGCAAAGATGAAATGTTCAACTGTTTTCATCTGTGCCGGATCTTTCGGATTATCAACTTTTATAGTTTTAAACAGAGCAGGCCGGATTTCCGTCCAGGGAAGAACCTCAAAGCTGTCATGTAAGCCTTCGCGTATCAAAAGATTACGTTCAGTCCGTAAACGATAGAATGGAATCGCTTGATTTAACATACTATCGATAGCACTCAACTTGATATCCAGATTTATCAGTGAATCAGCGCGGTAACCATCAGGGTCCTGTTCAAGATAGCTTTTCTGCTCAGCCGTGTTCAGTGAGTCAAAACGTATTTTTACTCTGACACCGGCATCAGTCAGTCTGTGACCAATGGATTCCAGCGGCTTACCCCGGTAGTGATGGGCAGGTTTATCCAATAAACGAATTTCATTGACCAGACCTTCACGTTGCAATTGACGCAATACCGGCAACTCAACGTTCCAGAAGAAATTCCCTAAACGCAGACCGCCCGGCGCAATAACATAAACATCATCACGTGCACCGGTTGCATAAACGGAACTCCAGAATCCGATATTACTTCGCACCGCTTCGCCGATGGCTGAGTGCAGTTTTTCCTGCTTAATATCATCGGGATCAAGGGAAATTCGGTTCCAGTTCATCAATTTATTATTGAGTTCAAGGGCAAGTACATTCCCTCTCACATCAACATCATAAACCACTTTTTTGCCATCTTTCTGCGCAGCATCCAGTACGGAGCGGTATATGCCTGACTCCTGGCCTGACCAGAATGAAACAATACTTTTTTCCCCATAAGTGGGCTCAAAGCTATAACCGAAGCGTTCCAATTTAACCATAAACTGAACGCGCTTATCCCAGTCAAAATCAATGGTGGAATCGACAAACAACTTCGCCAGCGGTGCAATCTGATCTTTAGGAATAGTGTGTCGAATGACATTAAAGAAATTCTCAATATAGTTAGTCAGTTCATGCCTGATGTTGTCATTTATCTCAATATCAACACGTTCACCACCCGGTACAGGAATGTAGTTATCTTGTGAAAGCTCTCCGCTCCGATCATTATTCTTGCTCAGCCAACGGTAGATATCCGCTACTTTCGCAGCCCTTGTAGCAATAAAAGGATATGTCGCTCTATTTTGCAGAGAACTCTGACTGCTTTGTGGAACTTGAGAGGTGCTGCCTGAACGGGAGTCTGTCCTTCCCAACGCTTTCAGCCCACTCAGATCCAGACCGGAAATAGGTTGTTCTTTTCGGTTTTCCGGACTTGATGAATTTGTTATCAATGCAAATACACCAACAGATGAAGCATTACTATTATTTGATTGATGTGATGACTGTGGTGTGTGTAATGACCGTGGTACATGAATAGTGTTTGTATATCCGGCACGAAAACCGGCATTGATCTGTAGACGTTCGACAGCTTGTTTAGCATCTGCAAGTGCAGACAAATCAATACCTGACTCTTGCAACTTCTGGCTGAAAACCCCAATTCCCTGTATTAAGGAACCAGAGCCAACATGGCTGGCAGTATTACCGGCACCTTCTGCTTCATAGGCTTTACCTGACCGACCGCTGCCAGCATTAGTAAAGTTCGGTTTATAGGCATTGTCCTTCGCTGCGGTTTCTACCTCAGCCTCAATCTTCTGAAGAGTCTGATAACTATTCCGTGCGGCTTGTTCAGCCTGTTTCTGTTGTGTCAGTGCCTCTTCTTTCCGGTATTCTGCCTTAGCCAGAGCATCCGCAACATCTTTCTTGGCATTCAGTTGATCCTGTTTAGATTTAGCGACACTGACTTCCGATTTATCCAGCGCGGCTTCTATCTGATCCTGTTGCTTTGGAATAGTGGAAAGTGCATTATCCAGTTGCCGATCTGCCGTTTCTTTTACCCTACCCAGTTGTGTCTGGAGTTTATCCAGCAATCCACTGGCAAAATCATGACGCCACTGTGCCCCTGATCCCCCCTGATGGCTTGCGTATATTTGGTTATTCAGACTGTCAAGTGCTATGACTTTTGCCAATAATTCATCCGTCACAGCCTGCTCTTCTTCCTTGACAGCGTTACGCTGTGCCAGCCCGTTGGTATTCAGAGCCTCAAGATCGGTAGCCGCCAACTGAGCCTGAGTATCTGCAATTGCCGCCAGTTGTTTTTCTCTTTCCTGCTTTAAGCGATCACGGTCTGCTTCCGCATTGGCTTTATCACTTAACACTTTTTCAGAAACCAATTTCCCTGACGGGGATTCTGCACTATCCCTGCTGTCTGGACGATCTGAAGTCGCCACCACGTTATCCAGAATATAGCCTTCGCTGTCACTGTTACCGGTGCCTTTAAACGCCAGCCGGTTACTGCCTGCCTGTGCAACCAGAACCAGTTGTTTGTGTTGCCAGGTGATTTCATTGCCTGAAGATGAGAAGACAACCTGATCATTCCAGAGCACTTCCATACCGTTATCATTGGTACTGCCCGCCCGTCTGGCAAAATCAAAGTCAAGGGTAATGACTTCACCGGCCTGAAGCGGCCGGAGATCCTGATAAATAGTGGTGTTGACACGAGTATCCAGCTCAGTGACATATTTGCCGTGCCCATAGTTACCCAGACCATAAGCTCCGGCGGAATACTGAGCTTCAATACCCTCGGTAGACCGCCAACCTAGCTCTCTCGCTTCAAAATCACCATTGGCAATCAGATTCGGCTTCCGTGTTTCTGGAGACTGTTCACCGGCATACATGATGTTTTTCAGTTTGCTGACGTCTGGCGTATTAAGCTGCTCCACCGAAGCATGCAAATCAGTGGCTAAGTCTGACCTGACTTCCGCCATTTCAGTCAGTTCAAAACCGTTCAGTGCATTGACTTCCGGCAGATTAATGGCACCACGACCCCGGTAACTGCCGGATGTATTCGCTTCATCGCCATATACCAGAAAATTAATGCCCTGACTGCCCGTCACCCCTAATAACGTTTGTTTTAATTCACTGAACAGCATTGCCAATTCATGTCTCTCGGTGTCACCGGAGGTCAAAGCGAGATGATAAAAATCGCCGTTTCCGACCTGAATGGCAACGTTATTGCGGGCATAGGCGGCGTGGATATTCATCCCGTCGCCCACATGGATATTGGCATTGCCTGTCCCTTTCATCACCGAAACATTCAGGCCGTCACCCACTTTGGTGTTGATATTGAATTTACCCCACGCCACACTGACAGAAACACCGTCACCGACTTTGCTATTCACATTCAAATCACCGTGGGTTGCCACGACATTTAAACCATTACCCACGCTGGTAGTGATATTACTCTTACCTTTCGCGGCAGTAACCTGCATACCATCACCGACTTTGGTGACGATATTGCTTTGACTCCACAAGGCGTTGAAGCTGTCACCCTCCCCCACCTGTGTCACAATATTGGCATCACCTTTCGCCAGCGTAACCTGACGCCCCTGACCGACTTTCGTAATAACATTCGCTTTACCCCAGGCACCGGTATAATCATTACCCTTACCGACATGAGTGATGATATTGGCCGTACCCTGCACAATATTGACCGTCCGCCCCTCACCGATTTTGGTGACGATATTGGCTTTCCCTTTGGCAAAGTTATAGTGATCGCCTTTCCCCACGTGGGTCATGATATTGGCATCTCCCCACGCGGCATTGACAGCCAAACCTTTTCCTACTTTGGTTATCAGGTTCAGATTGCCTTTGGCAAATCCCACCGTATTGCCGTCACCCACATGGGTCATGACGTTGCCAAATTGAGAAACCAGCAGACCGGCTGTCGTCCCCGTGCCCACTTTAGTCAGAATATTGCCTTTGCCTAACAACAAACCGGCTGTCATGCCCTCCCCGACATGGGTTATCACATTTGCCCTGGCTGCCGCCACAACGCCGAGAAAATCATGCCCGACTTTCGTCACCACATTGGCTTCACCCAGTGCCAGCACCCCCGTCATTCCCTGGCCGGCATGAGTCATGATATTGGCCTGACCAAACATCGCCGCCAGCGTCGTGCCATCGCCGACCTTTGTCATGATATTGGCATTACCAGCAAACAGACCAATACTGGTGCCGTTACCCACATGGGTATAAATATTGGCCTTGCCGATCATCAGCGCGGCCGTCAGCTCATGACCGGCTTTGGTCAGAACATTCGCCTCACCCAACATCGCGGCAAAGGTATTGCCATCGCCAATGTGGGTCATGATATTACCGACGCCTAACATGGCGGCGAGGGTTTCACCGTTCCCCACTTTAGTCGCCATATTGCCTTTGGCCGCCATCAGCGCAACACTCAGGCCATCCCCGACATGGGTAAAAACGTTACCCAGAGCCACCATCAGAGCCAGGGCATGGCCATTCCCCACTTTGGTAAAGATATTGCCACCGCCAGCCATTATGGCGTACGCCTCCCCCTGGCCGACATGGGTAAAGATATTGCCGACGGCCAGCATGGCGGCGAGGGCTTCACCATTGCCTACTTTAGTAAAAACGTTACCTGCTGCGCCCATAGCGCCCAGGGTTTTGCCGTTACCGACATGGGTCAGCACATTGCCGAGGCCAAACATCATGCCGGTAGTCTCCCCCTCCCCCACTTTGGTCAGGATATTGGCGCCGCCCATCATCACACCGGTGGTTTCACCCTGCCCGATATGGGTCAATACGTTGGCACCGCCGCCCATGACAGCAAAAACCCTGCCATCCCCTTTTCGGGTCAGGATATTAGCCCCACCCAGAGCGACAACGTTAGTCTGGCTGCCATGAGGTTCCTGCAATGAAGTGGCAGGAGACGACATACTGATGTGGGTAATAACGTTGGCAAGCCCCCCTCCGTTGAAATTTAGCCGGCCTTTTCTGTCTTTCTTAAAAATAACATTGGCAGCGCCAGCGCCATCAAATTCAGTGTCACCGATTTCTGAATTATGCAGAATAACATTGGCAACCCCTGCGCCCTTAAAGTAAACATTGCCACGGGCTACGTTGGATTTGATCACATTGCCGCCCCCGACACCTTCAAACCGGACATCACCGTGACTGTCATCCTGTTTCTTAGATAACAATTCCTGTTCACAGAACTCATGCATATTGGCAATCCGCTCAGACGTCACGCGGACAGTATTCACACTGTAATGGACATCACTCAGTGTATAACTGCCTTTACCCATAACTTTGTAGCCAGAACGAACGCCAATAAATTGATCTGCCAAAGCTGCCGTTTGATCGCCGGCCTTATACCATGGCGTGGCAATGTATTTCAGCTCACCGGTTTTAGGATCGTTAGCCAGTTGTACGACCACGACTTTGGTGTATCCTTCCAAAACCTTGGCATACAAATAGGTATTTTCCATACAGTTAGATTTCACAGGCTTGACAGCAACGGTTGAACCATCGTTTGAAATTGCATAACCGCCCATTCGGGCATCCGACAATGTAATATTTTCTGCGGCGATCTGGACGCCACCGGCATACGTTACCCATTCATTTTCCGGCAGCTCACTTTCCAGCGCATGAACCGTAAATGCCTGGTGCTGTTCAACCGTCAGATTTGACAAGGTATAGGCACCATCAACATCGACCACTTGATAACCGCCGTAGTCAGAAATATCTTGAGATGCCAGATTATTGAGATGATTTCCCTTTTTATACCAGGAAGTAGTGTAATATTTCAGCCTGCCAGTTTTGGGATCATTATGAAGATGAATTTTATTAACTTTTGTAAATTTCTCATCAGCAAATGCAAACAGATAGGTATTTATGTCCCGCGTGGATTTAACACCAATGACTTTCTGTGATTCGTTAATCCAGCTTCCCCCCATTGTTGCAGTGGTCAGTACAATTTCTTCTGCTTTCGCATAAGCCATGCCTTCACCGCTGAAACAATCAGCCAGCCCCTTACGGGTAATTTGGTTATAACTACCTCCGCCGATAAAATGAATATTGCCGTGGGTAACATCTGAATAGAGATGGTTATAACCGCCCAATCCTTTGAAGGTAATATCACCACTGTTTCCCCGGCGATATAAATCGTTATAGGCTGCTATTCCTGAATAGTGCACATTACCGGAAATCCCATCATGCTGAATAACTGCCCCGCCAGCCGCACCGGAGAAAGTAATTGTTCCTTCCCCTTCTTTATTAATTTCTGCGTATCCCGCCGCACCTTTGACGTTCAGATCGCCAGTAGTATCGTTAATTTTTAGGTAGGCTGACCCACCAACGACCGTATCGTGACCGGAACCGGTATAAACTGATGCACCAATGGAGCCTAATGTAATATGATCATTACCGCCATAAGCATGTATTTGGCCACCAAATCCAATGGCAACGATATTATTATCGCCATCATCTGCGGTATAATTTCCTGTAAAAAAGTATTCAACACTTCGCCAAAATGGTTTTCCCATAAACAAATCCCGGAATAAATGCAAAAATTGAAGATAAAAAAACCCAGTTACAAAACGCAACTGAGCATCAGTATTTAAATAGATTTAAAAAATGAATATCTCAAGAACAAATTGAAATATATGATAGTTAATCTGGTCAATTTATCAGATTGATACATAGAAAAATAAGCTAGCAAGCAGACAGAAATTATCAATCGGAAAATACCCTGTTTTTACTTTTAAAATCAATATAGTTAAATTATAAAGTCTGTTTAACCACTATACTTAGTCCCAATACTCTCACTCAAATGACATAAAAACATCTGACAATATTTTTAATTAGACTACTTATAACAAGTAATATATAACTCATCTCTAATCAACCATCAGATAATAATGACGATGTTATTTTTAAATAAATGGTAAAAGAAAAATGGCTCACATCAGTGAGCCATTTTTGTTAATCAGATTTAGTTAATAAAACTGTCATACCAGTTTGGTTTTCCCAATTGTCGTATCTGACCATGCTGCCAAAATAGCAGACTTTGTCTGGCTATCGAGAGAATTAATGAAACCACTGTCACCGATCGTCGGCGCAAATCCACTCATTGCCTGTACCAATGAATCTACCGCATTCGCTGACAAAGCTGTGAATTCACGTTCTCTCCACACATCTTTATTACCCATCCGGGTGATAATCTCCGCCTGATTACCATTGAAGTAATTATTAAAAGTGACAGAGCCAGTGGCTTCAAACTGTCCCTGAACAGAGGTATCCGTCATATTACGTGCTGTGAGCAGTACCAAATCATCACCACTGCGCTGGAACCACAGGTTTTGCCAATTCAGGTTATTGAAAATAATCTTGTCGTTATATTTGATATCTTCGACGATGCTATCAATAACATCACTACTGACAACAAAACTATTAACGCCAGTGCCACCTGTAAAACGGTTTTGATATCCCCCCAATACCAGCAGATCATCACCATCGCCACCATTCAATTGACTAAATTTAGAGATGACATCGGCAATAAGGTGATCGTTACCTGCTCCGCCGTTGATCAACGCGTGATATCCCACCAGTTTAATAGAATCATTCCCTTCATTACCCTCAATCCGGTTATCATTGCCGAATACCGTAGCAAAATCGTTACCTTCCGCAAGTTCCACCTGATTGTTGTTACCGATGGTAACCACATAATCCTGCGCTTTCCCGCCATCAATATGATTGAAAGTACCGGAAACGACGATATAGTCATGCCCTTCACCACTTTCAATCACACCGCCTTCACCAAAGGCAAAAACCTGATCGTTACCGTCCCCCATACAGGCATAGTTAATGCGTCCAGCCAGCACAGCAACATCATCACCAACTCCACCAAACATGATATTTTCCCGTCCCAACAGAACGCCCGTGTCATTACCTACACCACCGGTGAAGATATTGGACGTTCCAAGGGAATAGTACACATCATTACCACGACCACCCCAGAAATTATTGTTATCTCCCAGATAAGCACCGAGATCTTTGCCATCGCCTCCCCAGTTAAAGTTGTAGTTACCAAGAGAGATATGGATATCGCCATCATCTTGCAGATGACCACTATTACGCAGAAAATCAAACGTTTTGTTCTGCATGTTCAGTAAATCCGCGGTCAGGTTCTGTTTCAGATTAACAACCAGACTCTGCATCTCCTGCTGTTTATTCTGGCTGAACAGCGTTGCAAACAGGTTTGGTAAATTCAGCGTGTTAAAACCGTACGTACAATCTGGTTGTCCATCGCCCTTGGTTTGGTTTTTAACTTGCTCTACAGGCTCAATCACCTGTTCCTCTTGATTATCGGCAGGTGCTTTCTTTTTCAACCCATGGTTTTCAAGGAAAGAATGCAGTGCATCAGTGCCTGCTGCCATATTCGTTCTTATATAATCGTGTAAAGTTTGTGGATCGATAAATGCCTTCAATTGGCTGCTGCTGAATTCACTGATGATCTCCAGTATTTCATCCATAATGGCAATACCATCCACGGATTGATTAGTACGGGATACAATGCCACCTTCCGGTGTGTAATCCACATTAAAGATATCTCCCAATGTCGTATCTGCATCGACACTGGCCAGATTTCTCAAGAGCTTATTTTTCACCTGACGTGGCAAATCTGTGACACTAAAAGTGAACGTGGTCTTTGCCAGCCCTGTTGTTGTGTACTGCTGTGTCATCAAACCAAACAGCGACCCCAGATTAATATCCAGTAGGGATTGGATATTGTCACCGAACATAAAATTCCAGTTACCGGTTGTCACCTGAATATCGGCTCCCTGCCCACCAACAGCAAAGTTAAAAGCCAGCTTTTCATTTGCCTGCCGGAACTTATCCGCCCGACTGAGGTTATTCAGTTTCGGTGCATTTCCGCCCAGCCACTGATTATATTTTTTGTTCAGAGCACTTTCGATATCGCTCTTCAAACCACGTCCACTACGTAAGTCCTGAGAATCAATTTCAGCCAGTGATCGGTAATCAACACTACTGGTCAAATCCAGCCCTGACATATCCCGCAGGTATTTCTTCACACTAGCGACAGTCCACTGACTCTCCTGCTCTGCCAGCCAGCCGGGAGAAAAAAACGATCCTGAGATATCCTGTAAAACACCCGAAATACGGGATACACCATCAAATGGGTTGAGCATTGGCGGAGTCGGAATGGATTTATCCATCATGACAATCAGATCGTTACTGCGCCCCTGATTAAAACTGATATTCCGGTTCCCAATAAATAATTGCGCCCCTTCCAAAGCCTGATAACCGGCAATATTAACGCTGTGTTTACTGTCACCATTACCCAGATGAACCATCACATTGTTGTCACCAAAGGCCAGAGACTTAAAACCCCCCGAACCTAATTTAATGCCAACATTAGTGGTTCCCCAGTTAATTGAGGTAAATTCGCCATTACCAATTTGTAACTGCACATTACCGGAATAGCTCAGCCGGTCGTTTGCGGATGCTCTGTTCACATAATCATCGTTTTGATAATGGCGTCGTCCCGGAGCCTGGAATATTTCTCTGTTGTCGGCAATTGCTCCTGTTGCACGTGCATTAGTGTCTCTAATACCCACATGCGAAAGGAGAATATCACTTTCAGAAATACCATGACGTACTCGCTCTGAGTAGGTTGCCAGTTCACCGTTGTTATTCCAGTTCAGAACTATTTTATTGTCATACAGTTTATGTACCCACTGCTCCTGAGCATCTCTGGTGTACTTACGACCGGTGTTATCTACTGCAATATGACTGCTACGTGCGGATACCGAAACACGGATACCCTGTCGCTCAAGTTCAGAAATGAAATGACGGGCAAAACCATCACGTTTGTCATCGCTGATCAGGGAACAACCCACCAGACTGATATGCTCTGGCGTATTCGCATACCGAAAGCGGTGAATGAACTGTTTCAATCTGATGGCTAATTCATCCGCACTGTAACCACTCATACGGGTATAGTTAAGCTCAGTTGCCTCACGCCCGTGTCCTACAATCTGCCAGCGTAATTTACCCGTTAATCTGGTTGGATCGCCGTATACCACCCGATACTGACCATTAGCATCAAGCTGAATAACTACGCTGGAATCCGGGTGTTTACCTGCCAGATTTGCGGCAGCTTTGGCGACAACCAAATCATTCTCAGTCTGAATAATGATCTGGCTATCAAAACGGGTATTTCCACCTTCTGGCTGAGGTGTGACCTCGATATTTTCCCACGAATGAACATCTTGGTTATGCAGAGGACGCTCTGTGCCCAAAACAGGACCCAAAGCATTTTTCATTGTGGTTTCAACAAACAATTTGGCAACAATCTTGTGAGCGTACAACGCCATCATGCGATTACTGGAATCATGGCCCAAATAAGTATGTTCACCTGAAATGTTATAACCAGCATTTTCCAGCTTAATACGCAGTTTTTCACCTTCTGCCCCCAGGCCATCTCTGCCAGTCAGCAACATAATAGGCACTGTTTTGGAAAGACCTTGCAGGTTTTTCTCCACTGAGAATTTGCCATTAACCGCTTTTGCCAGCACTGCAATAACGCCTGTCGGATTCGGGATGTTATGGGCCGTAATAGCTTTGGTCATGCTTGGCATTGGCCTGTCAAGCAACAAACCGGCGACGGATTGCCCCCTTCGTGCGGCATAACGGGCAAGATCAGCCGCAATAGGTGCTCCCATTGAATAACCATGAATAATGATATTTCCCGGTCTGATACCGCGCTCATTGACAAGATAACGGAACATAGTACGTGCATCCTGATACAGCCCGTTTTCGTCAGGACGACCATCACTGGTGCCGTAACCCCGCATACTGACCGCAAGCATATCAACGCCCTGTTTCTGATAATGCATCTTGATCTTACTGGCCTGCTCTTCCGCGGAAGTACCGGAACCATGAATAAACAGTATGACCTTACTTGATGCGTTCGAACTGGATGTACTTGAATTACCGTGATGGTAATAACCTTCCAGGCGACCAGCTTCACCTTGCAATGTCACTTTTTCAGCTATTCTGAGATCAATTTCCCGGCCAAGGCCTATTTGTACAGCTTTACTAATACGACGGCGATCTTCTTTCACACCGTATAGCTCGTTATTCATAAAACGTGCCAACGGATTACGTGCTTCTCTTTCACGCAGAGGTGTACCGTCATTTTCAATTGCGATTTTCTCCAGCATCTCTTCATGCAGATCATCTGCCTGATTCAAGAATCTTTCCGCATCATCGTCATTAAGACGGCGGTATTTCCCTCTATTCCGCTTAGTCTGTACTACTTTCTGCAATGCCTGACCATAATTGAACAAATCATTAGGTTTCCAGATACCAAACCCAGGTAGCCAGGCATAACCGAGCACTTTTTCTGCTCCACCCGCTTTCAGAACGCGGGCAACGACCGTTGAACAATTTTTAGATAAAAGCTGGTAACGCGCATCAGGATCTGTGCTGATTTTTTCCCACTCAGCCTGCATTGCCGCCACATCAAGGCCTTCCAGATTGATACGGAATACCCGGCCGGGATCAGCCTTACCCTCTTTAAACGCGTTAATGTCTGCGAGTTCACGTTCAGCAAATTGGCGTGTCACATTGGAAATTAAATGTTCCATGCGTTTAGAATTCTGCAATGCTGCCGCCATACGCAGGACTTCGGCAAAACGTTGGGCCACTTCCTGCATATCCATGGTGTCATCCCGCCATTGAGCAAGAAACGGCCGGTAAATATGAGGCGGTATCTCAGCAGATTTAAGCATGTCTGGATTAGCAAGCGCCGCCATAGCGAAACTTTCACTGACATCTTTGAATTTGGCATCTACGCCTTTTGCTGTTCTCAGTTTTTCAACAAACTCTTTCAGTTCAGCAGAACCATCAACCAGACCAAAATCATCATCTTCCTCAGATGCAACGTCATATCTGAGAGCCGGATTTTGATGAACCGGCATACTGAGATCGCGCCAACGAACCCGAAAATCAGATTGGGTATGAGTTGCATCAAAAAGTTCCCGCAGGTTAAGGGACTTACTGCCCGCCGGCCACCAGCTAACATAATTCATGTCATTGAAATTTTTGATATCTTCGGCATTAACCTTGACTCGTCCCTGACCAATTTGCAGTGCAGCATGCCCGACGGTGCTGTGGTCACTTGGCTTCCAGATATAGAGCGTGGCACTGACAGGGGATAAATGCCGTTCAATCGCCAAATGGACTTTTCTCAAACCAGCAATATCAATACCTACCCCATCTCTTGCCAGATCACGAGCGGTCAGTTTCGAAAAGACGGCATTAGTTACCTCCTGACCATATTCTCTGGTAATAGCAGACATAACCTGCTTAACACCGATGCCAACAGTATCTTTGGCTACCTTCACACTGAATCTGCCCTGAGTCACAAAGTCACCATGAGCGTCAATGTAGAGATGTTGAGGATCTCTGAGGTTGGAATTGGACAGTTTGCTGTACAATTCACTAAAACTGCCTTTACCGGAACTTCTTAATGTTGGTTCAGCCAGGATCATAGATTCTGTAAGGCGGATATCAATCTGGGATAATAGCTGTTTCATTGCCGGAACCCGTTTTGACTCAGCATGTCCAAGCAAATAACCTTCCACCTGCTGGCGCAAATAAGTCAATCTTTCGATGGCATCCAGTGAGTAATCCCTGTCTTCCAGCAGAGCCTGCTCATAACGTTGCAGTGCCTCAATGATATTGCGGTAACTTTCCCCTATTTGCTTCCCTTTTATGTAAGCCCTTAGCTGTAGCTCATTGGTTGACATCAGTTCAGCACGAGGTCGGTAATTCCAACGACCATCAACTTTTTCAGCCAGGATCCGTGTGCGCCGTTGTTCATAGGAAACAATACAATTCTCCACAAAATGCAGCTCTTTGGGGAACTGGTCATAGTTCTCATAATTAGCCAGTATGAACTGTTCAACCGCTTTGATTTGTGCCGGATCTTTCGGGTTCTCAAGTTTAATTGTCTTGATGGGAGCATGATGATCTTCCGGCCATGAATGCACTTCAAAGCTGTTGTCCAATCCTTCGCGTATTAAGATATGTCGCTCAGAACGCAGACGATAGAATGGCAGAGTTTTATTCAACATGCCGTCGATAGCACCCAGTTTAACGTTCAGATCAACCAGTGTATCGGGCTGATAACCCTGAGGGTTCATAGCCAGATATTTTTTCTGCTCAATTGGATTCAGGGCGTCGAAACGTACCTTAACGCCAATTTCTTTGTCCGACAGCCGGCTACCAATAAGTTTCAGTGGCAGGTTTTTATACTCGTGAGCGGGTTTATCCAATAAACGGATTTCTCCCACCATACCTTCACGCTGCAATTGGCGAAGTACCGGTAATTCGAGATTCCAGAAAGTGTTCCCCAAAAGTAAACCATTTTCCGCCACGACATACACATCTCCGCGTGCTTTGGTTGCATATACTGAACTCCATAGTCCCATATTGCTCCAGGCAGCGGTCTGAATTGCCAATTGCTGTTTTTTTTGCTGAGCGTCATTAGGATCAAGGGAGTGTGATGCCCAATGAAGCAATTGGTTACTCAATGAAGTACCAAACGAGTGTCCCGGCAAATCAATGTTATAAACCACCTTCTTACCACCCGCTTGTGCAGCATCCAACAACTCCCGGTATTGTTGGCTATTTTTTCCTGACCAGAATGTGACCATACTCTGTTCATCGTTTGGCGGATCAAAACGGTAACCGAGCTGTTCCAGTCGCGTCATAAAGCGAACGCGTTTATCCCAGTCAAAATCAATGGTGGAATCGACAAACAGCTTCGCCAATGAAGCCACTTGATCTTCAGGGACAGTGTGTTCAGTGTTGTTGAGATAACCTTCGATAACATCCATCATCTTTTGTCGGTTGATCTCATCAAACTCCATATCCACTCGTTCAATTCCCGGTACAGGAATGTAGTCATCGACTGAAAAATCCATTAGCCGATCATTGTCACTATTCAGCCAGCGGTAAATATCCGCCACTTTCTGCGCTCTTGCGGTAATGGAAGACAATGTCGCAGCGTTCGGCCGTTCATGACTATTTTGTTGCAGGCCATAATCCGAAGCTAAACGCGCATTGCCTAATCCTTCCAGTTCAGTCGGTGCCAAAACAGAAGTAGTGGAAATAGCCTTTGCATTTTTGTCACGAGGCGCCACTTTGATCTGCAAACGTTCCATCGCCAGCTTAGCATCAGCCAACACCTTCAGATCATCATCTGACTCCGGGATTTCCTGACTGAAACGGCCATCTCCCTGAACAATCGTGTTCGGATTGATATGGCTGCCAGTATGACCAGCAGCACTTGATTGATAAGCCTCGGACAAACCACTGCCTTGGTTTTCTCTGTGACTCGGCTTTTGTCCGCTATCTTTCGCCACTGTTTCAGCTTCGAATTCTGCCTGTTGGATAGCGTTATACCCAGCATTCTCAGCCTGTTCAGCCCGTTTTTGTTGCGATTGTGCTTCTTTTGTCCGGTATTCTGCGTTAACGCGGGCGTCATTAATATCCTGCTGAGCACCCCGTTGGTTCTGCTCACTTCGGGTTACGCCTGCTGCCGATTTCTCCAGTGCTGATTTCACCTGTTTTTGATGTTGCAGGATAGAGGTGCGCAAAGACCCCAATTGCTGCCCCGCTGTTTCTTTTACCCTATCCAGTTGTGTCTGGAGGCCATTCAGCAATCCACCGGCAAAATCCTGACGCCACTGTGCTCCCGATTCTCCCTGATGGCTTGTGTAAGTTTGGTTATCCAGACTGTCAAGCGCTATGACTTTTGCCAGCAGTTCATCCGTCACAGCCTGCTCTTCTTCCTTGACAGCGTTACGCTGTGCCAGCCCGTTGGTATTCAGAGCCTCAAGATCGGTAGCCTCCAACTGAGCCTGAGTATCTGCAATTGCCGCCAGTTGTTTTTCTCTTTCCTGCATCAGACGCTGACGGTCTGCTTCTGCGTTTGCCTTATCATGCAGCACATCACCCGCCACCGAAGTTTGTGATGTGCGTTTTACTTGTGCACTGTCAGAACGATTTGAAGTTGCAACGACATTGTCCAGAATATAACCTCTGCCGTCACTGTTACCGGTGCCTTTAAACGCCAGCCGGTTACTGCCTGCCTGTGCAACCAGAACCAGTTGCTTATGTTGCCAAACGACATAATCGTCTGAAGACGAGAAAACCACCTGATCATTCCAGAGCACTTCCATACCATTATCATCAGTGCTGCCCGCCCGTCTGGCAAAATCAAAGTCAAGGGTAATGACTTCACCGGCCTGAAGCGGTCGGAGATCCTGATAAATAGTGGTGTTGGCATGTGCATCCAGTTCAGTGACGTACTTGCCGTGCCCATCGTCAGGCAAACCATAAGCAGCAGCCGGGTGTTGCACTTCAATGCCGTCGCTAGCCGCCCAACCTTGTCCTCCTGCTTCAAAGTCGCCATTGACAATCAGATTCGGTTTCCGGGTTTTCGCCTGCTGTTCATCGGCATACATGATGTTTTTCAGCTTGCTGACGTCTGGCGTATTAAGCTGATTCACCGCAGCGTGCAAATCAGTGGCTAAGTCTGACCTGACTTCCGCCATTTCAGTCAGTTCAAAACCGTTCAGTGCATTGACTTCCGGCAGATTAATGGCACCACGCCCCCGGTAACTGCCGGATGTATTCGCTTCATCGCCATTTACCAGAAAATTAATGCCCTGACTGCCCATCACCCCTAATAACGTTTGTTTTATGTTATCAAACAGCGTTGCCAATTTATGGCTCTCGGTATTACTGGAAGCCAAAGCGAGATGATAAAAATCGCCGTTTCCGACCTGAATGGCAACGTTATTGCGGGCATAGGCGGCGTGGATATTCATCCCGTCGCCCACATGGATATCGGCATTGCCTGTCCCTTTCATCACCGAAACATTCAGGCCGTCACCCACTTTGGTGTTGATATTGAATTTACCCCACGCCACACTGACAGAAACACCGTCACCGACTTTGCTATTCACATTCAAATCACCGTGGGTTGCCACGACATTTAAACCATTACCCACGCTGGTAGTGATATTACTCTTACCTTTCGCGGCAGTAACCTGCATACCATCACCGACTTGGGTGACAATATTACTTTGACTCCACAAGGCGTTGAAGCTGTCACCCTCCCCCACCTGTGTCACAATATTGGCATCACCTTTCGCCAGCGTAACCTGACGCCCCTGACCGACTTTCGTAATAACATTCGCTTTACCCCAGGCACCGGTATAATCATTACCCTTACCGACATGAGTGATGATATTGGCCGTACCCTGCACAATATTGACCGTCCGCCCCTCACCGATTTTGGTGACGATATTGGCTTTCCCTTTGGCAAAGTTATAGTGATCGCCTTTCCCCACGTGGGTCATGATATTGGCATCTCCCCACGCGGCATTGACAGCCAAACCTTTTCCTACTTTGGTTATCAGGTTCAGATTGCCTTTGGCAAATCCCACCGTATTGCCGTCACCCACATGGGTCATGACGTTGCCAAATTGAGAAACCAGCAGACCGGCTGTCGTCCCCGTGCCCACTTTAGTCAGAATATTGCCTTTGCCTAACAACAAACCGGCTGTCATGCCCTCCCCGACATGGGTTATCACATTTGCCCTGGCTGCCGCCACAACGCCGAGAAAATCATGCCCGACTTTCGTCACCACATTGGCTTCACCCAGTGCCAGCACCCCCGTCATTCCCTGGCCGGCATGAGTCATGATATTGGCCTGACCAAACATCGCCGCCAGCGTCGTGCCATCGCCGACCTTTGTCATGATATTGGCATTACCAGCAAACAGACCAATACTGGTGCCGTTACCCACATGGGTATAAATATTGGCCTTGCCGATCATCAGCGCGGCCGTCAGCTCATGACCGGCTTTGGTCAGAACATTCGCCTCACCCAACATCGCGGCAAAGGTATTGCCATCACCAATGTGGGTCATGATATTACCGACGCCTGACATGGCGGCGAGGGTTTCACCGTTCCCCACTTTAGTCGCCATATTGCCTTTGGCCGCCATCAGCGCAACACTCAGGCCATCTCCGACATGGGTAAAGACATTACCCAGAGCCACCATCAGAGCCAGGGCATGGCCATTCCCCACTCTGGTAAAGATATTGCCACCGCCAGCCATTATGGCGTACGCCTCCCCCTGGCCGACATGGGTAAAAATATTGCCGACGGCCAGCATGGCGGCGAGGGCTTCACCATTGCCTACTTTAGTAAAAACGTTACCTGCTGCGCCCATAGCGCCCAGGGTTTTGCCGTTACCGACATGGGTCAGCACATTGCCGAGGCCAAACATCATGCCGGTAGTCTCTCCCTCCCCCACTTTGGTCAGGATATTGGCGCCGCCCATCATCACACCGGTGGTTTCACCCTGCCCGATATGGGTCAATACGTTGGCACCGCCGCCCATGACAGCAAAAACCCTGCCATCCCCTTTTCGGGTCAGGATATTAGCCCCGCCCAGAGCGACAACGTTAGTCTGGCTGCCATGAGGTTCCTGCAATGAAGTGGCAGGAGACGACATACTGATGTGGGTAATAACGTTGGCAAGCCCCCCTCCGTTGAAATTTAGCCGGCCTTTTCTGTCTTTCTTGAAAATAACATTGGCAGCACCAGCGCCATCAAATTCAGTGTCACCGATTTCTGAATTATGCAGAATAACATTGGCAACCCCTGCGCCCTTAAAGTAAACATTGCCACGGGCGACGTTGGATTTGATCACATTGCCGCCCCCGGCACCTTCAAACCGGACATCACCACTGCTGTTACTCTCTTCTGCCGTTGAGTTAAACAGAGCCTGTTCACCAATCCCACTAACACTGGAAATCTTTTCAGACGTTACCCTGACAGTATTCACACTGTAATGAACATCACTCAGTGTATAGCTGCCTTTACCCAGTGATGAGTAACCGTAGTTAGGGCCAACAAACTGATTCGCTATGGCTGCCGTGTGATCACCGGCTTTATACCAAGGTGTGGCAATGTATTTCAGCTCACCGGTTTCAGGATCATTTTTCAGTTGCACGACCACTACCTTGGTATACTCCCCCAAGACTTTAGCGTACAGATAAGTATTTTCCATCCAGTTGGATTTCACGGGCTTGACGGCAACGGTTGAACCATCAGTTGAAATTGCATAACCACCCATTCGGGCATCCGACAATGTAATATTTTCTGCGGCGATCTGGACACCACCGGCATACGTTATCCATTCGTTTTCCGGCAGCTCTTTTTCTATGGCATGTATCGTAAATGACTGATGGTATTCAATACCCAGATTAGACAGCGCATAGGCGTTATTAAGATTGATGATCTGAAAACCATTACGCTCAGAGATCTCCTGAACCTCAAGATCCTTGAGATGATTACCCTCCTTATACCAGGATGTTGTGGAATATTGCAGCCTGCCGGTTTTGGGATCATTGCTCAGGTGGATTTTATTGATTTTAGTAAATTTTCCATCAATCAATGCGAAGAGATGAGTATTCGCTTCCCGTGTCGATTTTACAGCCGCAACTTTCTGATGATTCTGGATCCAATTTCCTCCCAACATTGCGGTGGTCAGCACAATATCTTCAACTTTTGCATAAGCCATGCCTTCGCCGCTGAAGTGACCAGCCGCTCCTTTCCGGGTAATTTGGTTATAACCGCCCGCCCCCATAAAATGGATGTTGCCGTCGGCAACATCCGAATAAAAATGGTTATAACCACCGGCCCCTTTGAATATGATGTCACCACTATTTCCGTGCCGATTCAGACTGTTGTAAGCTCCTGCACCTGAATAATTCAAATGACCAGCATGACCATTATGCTGGATAACAGCACCACCTGCTGCACCGGAAAAAACAATATCACCCTCACCTTCTTTCTCGATTTCTGCATACCCGGATGCACCTGTCACGGACAGGTTGCCACTGGTATCGTGAACTCTCAGATAGGCAGCTCCGCCAACGACGGTATCATTGCCTGAACCGGTATAGACCGATGCACCAATAGTGCCTAATGTAATGTGATCATTACCGCCATAGGCATAAATTTGCCCACCAAATCCAATAGCGACAATATTATTGTCACCATCGTCAGCGGTATAATTTCCTGTAAAAAAATATTCAATACTTCGCCAGAACGGTTTTCCCATAGATCAATCTCTAAAAAATTAAAGACAAAAACGCCCAATTACAAAAAGCAACTGGGCGTCGATGTGTATCTTAGTGTTAGTAAAAAGATTAAATTCAAAAGATTAAAAAATACTTAAATTACACGTAATTACGTGGGTATCTTGGACACAGCTCAGATTATGGCAAATAAATAACCTAATAAGATAAGCTCTAACTCAATAATTGATAACAAATCAGATAAAGAATGGCGAATTCATCACCTAAAAACAAAATATCTTAAATTAATCTTTAAGATCAACATACAACAGAGATAAAGTCCGTTTAACCACTATATTGAGTCCCAATAACCTCAAACCATTTCAGACTGCCTTACAGAATTTATTCATTTTTATCTATGAGCTTTCTTATCAATAAAGAAAACATAAATTTTAACCATCCTTTTAATAGAAAATACATATGTTAATAATGTGAACTTGATTACAATTAATTAAAACTTATTTTCTTAAATTTTAGTGGCTTTTAGACTAAACCGGCACATCCAGAACAAATATTATTAATGTATTAATGAAAAATTTATCTTATTGTTTGATATAGCTTATATTATGGTGTTTTGCACCCTTTTCTTTGATACTTTTCGGCAGAAACAGGTACGTTATACTCCCCTTTGGGTATTGTTCTTTAGAATGATAGCGACGCTTTTCCTCTTATCTCTATAGTTGCATCACAGTCATTTTTTGTTTACAAAAAATTCACAATCGACTGTATTTCAGGGAACTTATCAGGCAGGCCTGACACTCAACAGGCTGGAGCGAGATCTTCAACCCTACCACTGTGAGAGAACAGGGCCAGATGAGCTGCTCATCAAACCAGAAGGACAATTGACAATATGTATCAACGAAAGGGTAAAAATCCTGTTTATGGCATTCATTGTTTACACACGATTTTCTGTTTCAGGAACAATAAATCAGCCTTTGAATGCAGAGATACAAGTGAAAACGAGAGGTAGCCTGCGCAAAAAGCAGATACGTTTCTTCTCAAAACAGAAAGATGGCTGCAAATTGATTGAGCAACTAGAACAATACCCTGTTATCCGGCAGAGCTTAGAAGAGCTGGACTTTCGGTCATGTAGCCTGCAAATCAAAGAAGGAATATGGTCTTCTTCTTATATTACTAAGGAAGTTTTTCAGATAAATAAAACAAAGTGGCTACACTTAAGCAATAAATCCAATGCCTGAGTTATGCTGAACAATTTTACCAAAAGAAACATCATTGTTGAGCTATTCAGGCATAATGAAATTAGACGAATGTCACTATTGCGTTGATGATCTTTCTTGAAATTGATTCTTTCTAAATATCAGTCATGTGTTGAAAACAAGTTACTTAAACTTCCCATTCATTAAGTTATTCCATACCGCTATATACTTACCTGTACTCTTATCATTATCAAGCCTTAACTGGTATTTTTGCTCAATTGAGTCGGATCAAAGTGGGAAATAATGCGGGCACTGGTGTCATGAGCAGGCAATCTTGTTGGGAACAATCCTTTTTGCTGGAGCCAGTCAAAGTACGTTTCACCGAAGTCTTCAATATCTTCCCATCCTTCCGCTCCAGCGATCACGGCACACATTGTCAAGAACAGAACATCAAACAAGGGATAACTGATTTTGGCCGACTGGCATAGGTCTGTTAATTCACCAAAATAGTGAGAAAAGGCATTGATATTCATAAGGAACTTCCGGAAAAAGGCGTATCAGATCATATCTGTTCCTGTAGGTCAAGTTTGAATTTTGTTAACAAAATTTTCACGCTCCTGCCTTAGGAATGATACTGATTCCAGTGTTAATCACTAATCTCCATTAATGTGTATAATTTATTCAACTAATATTGATGCCAAACCTCATTATTTTCAAACGGAGTTTGCCAGCAGATTAAAGCGGCCCACGCTATTGTGGGCCGCTGCTATTAATAGAAATAACTAACGTCAGAATCCAGCCTACCATCAGGCCAGTTTAGACTTCCCGTTTGTTGTATCAGTCCAGGCAGTGATGATGGTTGACTTCGTCTGGCTATCAAGCGAGTCAATAAAACCACTGTCACCGATATTCGGGGAGAATCCGCTCATGGCCTGCACCAACGTATCCACGGCATTGGCAGAAAGGGCTTTATATTCACGTTCGCCTTGTGGATCTTTATCACCCATTTGGGTGACGATATCCGCACGATTACCATTAAAGTAATCATTGAAGGTCACAGAGCCTGTCATTTCAAACTGTCCCTGTACCGAGGTATCCCGGACATTGCGGTTGGTCAACAGAACCAAATCGTAGCCACTACGTTGGAACCACAAGTTTTGCCAGTTGATATCGTTGAAAACGATTTTGTCGCCTTGTTTGATATCTTCAACCACGTTATCAATGACATTCCCACTGACCACAAAGCTATTGACACCCATTCCTCCCTTAAAGCGGTTCTGATATCCGCCCAGCACCAGCAGATCATCGCCATCACCACCATTAAACCGGCTGAACTTGGAAACCACATCGGCAATCAGATGATCATTACCCGTACCACTATTGATTTCCGCGTGATATCCCATCAGTTTGATAGAGTTACTGCCATTGTTGCTATCAATTCGGTTATAGTTACCAAATACGGTCGCAAAGTCGTCACCCTCTCCCAAATCTACCTGATTGTTATTACCAATAGTGACGACATAATCCTGATCTTCACCGGCATCAATGCGGTTGAAGTTACCAGACGCCACGATATAGTCGCGTCCTTTGTCACCATGGATCACCCCATTTTCACCGAAAGCAAAGACCTGATCATTACCATCTCCCATGTAGGCATAGTTAATGCGTCCGGCCAGTACAGCAACATCATCACCAGCTCCGCCAAACATGATATTTTCCCGTCCCATCAGAACGCCCACGTCATTACCTTCACCACCCGTGAAAATATTAGAGGTTCCCACAGAGTAGAAGACGTCATCACCACGGCCGCCCCAGACGTTGTTGTTATCTCCCAGATATGCACCAAGATCTTTACCATCACCACTCCAGTTAAAGTTGTAGTTACCGAGGGAGATGTGAATATCACCGTCACCTTGCAGATGACCGCTGTTGCGCAGGAAGTCAAACGTTTTGTCCTTCATGTTCAACAAATCAGCTGTCAGGTTCTCTTTCAGGTTAGTCACCAGAGATTTCATCTCAGCTTGTTTATCCTGATTGAACAGAGTCGCAAACAGGTTTGGCAGGTTCAGAGCGTTAAACCCAAATGCACGTTCTGGTTGTTCAGCTACGGTTTGCCCAGTCGGCTGATTACCTTCACTCAGAGATACCTTGCCTTCCTCAGCGTCAGCAGGTGTTTTTGCTTTCAATCCGTGGCTTTCTGCGAAGGATTTAATACCATCAGCACCGGTATTTAACCCGGCTTTTAAGCCATCAAGTAATTTTTCCGGATCAGTGAATGCTTTCAGTTGATCACCACTGAATTCCCCGATGATCTCCAGCATTTCTCGCAAAATAGCAACACCATCCACTGGTTGACCGGAACGGGAAACAATATGTCCATCTGGTGTGTAATCGACACCAAAGATATCCGCCAATGTAGTATCAGCTCTGACACCAGCGAGATTTCCCAGTAGCTTGTTTTTAATCTGACGTGGCAGATCCGTCGGACTGAACGTAAAGGTGGTTTTTGCCATTCCTGTTGAGGTGTATTGCTGGGTCATCAAACCAAACAGTGAACCCAGATTGGTATCCAGTATTGATTGGATATTGTCACCAAACATGAAGTTCCAGTTACCGGTTGTCACCTGAATATCAGCACCTTGTCCACCCACAGCAAAGTTGAAAGCCAGTTTTTCATTTGCCTGCCGGAACTTATCTGCCCGGCTGAGGCTTCCCGGTTCCGGTTTATTACCAGCCCCTCCCAACCATTGGTTGTAATTTTTGTTCAGGGTACTTTCGATATCATTTTTCAGGCCGCGGCTGCTACGTTCGTTCTCTGTATTGAGTTCAGTCAGGGTTTCATATTTGACACTGCTGGTCAGATCGAGGCCAGACAGATCGCTGATATATTTCTTCGCCCCTTCCAGGGACCATTGTTGATCCTGCTCTGTCAACCAATCCGATGAACCTTGTGAGCTGGCAATATTTTGCAATACGCCCGAAATGCGGGCCGCACCATCAAATGGGTTGACCAATGGCGGTGTCGGAATGGATTTTTCCAGCATCACAATCAGGTCATTGCTGCGTCCCAAGTTAAAACTGACGTTACGGTTCCCCACAAACAGTTGTGCACCTTCAATTGCCTGATAACCAGCAATATCTACACTGTGCTTGATGTCCCCATGACCAATGTGAACCATCACATTGTTATCACCGAAAGCCAGAGATTTAAAGCCGCCTGTTCCCACTTTGATGCCAACATTAGTGGTTCCCCAGTTGATAGCAGTAAATTCTCCATCCCCTACTTGTACCTGAATATTGCCGGAGTAGCTTAGTTGGTTCTTTGATGGTGTTTCACTGGATACAACGTTATTCCCGTTTTCATGCGGTTTCGGCGCGTGGAATGTTTCTGTGTTTTTCGCAATCGCACCTTTTGCTTTGGCTTCAACGTCTGTATGCCCCACACGAGACAAGATAATGTCACCTTCAGAGATACCACGACGGACACGTTCTGCGCGCGCTTCCACTTCACCATTGTCATTCCAGCCAAGCACGATTTTGTTGTCCACCAGTTTGTGAACCCAGTGGTCCTGAGCATCACGGGTATGTTTGCGGCCAATGCTGTCTACCGCAACTTCACTATTACGTGCCGACACTGTAGTGCGGAGCCCCTGCCCATCAAGTGCTGAAATAAAGCGTCGGGCGAAACCGTCACGTTTATCATCACGGATCAATGAACAACCAACAAGACTGATATGTTCAGGCTGGCCTGCTTGTCTGAAGTCTGTACTGAACTGTTTCAGTTTTAGTGCCAGTTCGTCAGCACTGTATCCCGCCATGCGAGTCAGATGCTGAGTTGATTCATCACGCCCGTGTCCGACAATCTGCCAGCGTAATTTGCCAGACAATACCGTCGGATCACCATACACCACGCGATATTTTCCATCTGCATCAAGCTGAACAATCACACTGGTATCTGGATGTTTACCTGCCAAACTCGCAGCCGCTTTGGCGACCGTCGGATCATTTTCTGTCTGGATGATAATCTGACTATCAAAACGGCTTTCGCCCCCTTCCGCTTGTGGTGTGACGGTAACGCGTTCCCATGATTCGACATTTTTATTGTCAACCACACGATCAACACCTTCAGGCAGATTGTCCTTGAGTGGTGATTTCACCACATCGGTAATTTCAGTTTCTGCACGTGCTTTCATTGGTGTTTCATCAAACACATTCAGATCAAGGATATCCCTCATGCTTATATTGTGTGTTGGTTTATAGGTCGCCAGTACACCGCCATCCATCACCACTACACGGTAAAAAACAGCTTCACCCGCGTCATTTTTCGGCATTTTGTAGCTGTTTTCCATATTCAGACCAGATTTACCGAAGAAACGGGTCATGTAATCGCCAAATTTCTCGGCAGACGAGAATTCGATAATACCGACATTCGGATCATAGAAACCATAGACACGATTTTCACCGCTGCCTTTCGCCCACGCACTCATCGCATGACCGGGTGCATCCAGTTCAAGCAGAACCGGTTTACCCTCGGCATTTGCCGCAGTCACTTTATTAATTACGCCGTTAACAGTCAGTGCCCGCTCGCCTTCCAGTTTCTCTTCCCATACTTTGATGAATGTCCCATACATCGGGTTACGGGCATGAAGAGCGGCCAAAGATCCCAAGAACTTATTGGCATTAGCAAGTTCAGTGTCTGAATACAGATCCGGATTACTGAGTACGGCGGCTGTGGAGTACATTTTTTCCAGTAACTTACGGGCAACGCCGTCCTGACCATCGTTTTCAAGCTGTTTCGCCACCAGAACCAGCTTCGATAATGGGTCACAACGCCCACCGTAACCATCATTGGACAGATTCAGGAACAATGTCTGTGGTGCAAGCTGTTCACTCGCCTTAGTATCAGCAATCCCCGTAGAAGCTACATCACGGAACAGGAGGTTGAATTTTTCAGCCTTCTCCTGGAAAGTGACTTTCAAGGCTCTGCTTTCAATTTCCCATGTCAAAGCACCTTTTTGTTCTGCGCTCCAGTTTCCTTTAACCAGCAGATCCGCCAGTTGCTTGATGCTCATGTCTGAACGGAATCCATCCACGATCTGTTTGGCATGGCCCTGCTTATAACCTGCCAGAAAATCTTCTGTTGTGCGGATGTCATACGTGGTTATACCTGCTTTGTTTACCTGTGGTTTCAGCGCTTCACCAACGTTTTTCAATTCACCCCAGATGTCTTTAAGTATTTCTGGTTTATCAGGCTGGCGTTGCACATCAAACAGGTTAGTCACAATCTGCCGCGCAAATTGTTTCATTAGCCTGTTGCTGGCTTCATGTCCATAAAAAGTATGTTCACCCGATACCTGATAACCCGATAGCCTGAGTTTGGTGCGCAGTTTTTCACCTTCAGCCCCCAATCCTTCGTTATCGGTCAGCAACATGATTGGTGTCTGTTTCGAGATACCTTGCAGGTTTTTCTCCACAGAGAACTGCCCATTCACCGCTTTCGCCAACGCGCCCACGATCCCCGCCGGATTTGATACTTCATGGGCTGTAATGGCTTTGGTCATACTCGGCATTGGGCGATCAAGCAACAGACCGGATACTGGCTGTCCACTGTGTTCTGCGTAACGGGCAAGATCTGCCGCAACCGCACCTCCCATTGAGTAGCCATGAATGATGATATTTTCCGGTTTGATACCACGATCATTCACCAGATAGTGGAACATGGTGCGGGCATCCTGATACAGCCCTTTTTCACTTGGATGACCATCACTTAAACCGTAGCCTCGCATGTTTACCGCGAGCATATCAACGCCTTGCTTTTGATAATGACCTTGAATAGCGTCGGCTTGTTCTTCCGCTGATGAACCGGAACCATGAATGAAAAGTACGACTTTTTTCGCTGTCTTCTGTTCCGCTGTTCCCTGCTCGGCAGATGCGTCTGTTCCTTTATCAGAGACATGGTAATAACCTGTCAGGCGGCCAGCATCACCACGTAATGTAACTTTATCTGCTGTACCGTTATTAACCGCATGATCCAGCAATATCTGGGTATCTTCGTTGATATTGCGGCGGGCATCTTTTGCACCGTACAGCTCATTATTCAGAAAGCGTGCTATCGGGTTCAATGGTTCGCGCTCACGCGGTGGTGTACCATCATTATCAATAGCGACATTTTCCAGTGCTTTGTTTTTGTCTTTGCTTTCGCTGTGACCCGGTTCTGTCAAATTTTCACCGATCAGGCGGCTTGGCTTCCTGACAGTGCCCTCAACCTGAGCTTCCTGCAATGCCTGTGCATAATTGAACAGTTCAGTAGGGGTCCAGACGCCAAAGTGTGGTCGCCATTTATGTCCGATGACCTGATCCGCTCCTCCCGCTTTGAGAACTCTGGCAACGATACTTGAACAATTATCTGTCAGTAGCTGGTAACGGGCATCAGGATTCTGGCTGATTTTATGCCATTCCGCCTGCATGGCTGCGGCGTCCAATCCCGCCAGATTAATACGGAAAACACGTCCCTGATCAGGTTCACTGGCTTTGAAGTCCTGAATGTTACTCAGTTCATACTCTGCAAATTGACGAATAACATTGGCAACACGCTTCTCAGTCAGTTCAGGTGTCTGTTGTTTTGCGGCTGTCCGCAGTGCTTGCGCAAATCCCTTACCGACTTCAAACATGTCCATGCTGCTATCTTCCCACTGTTGTATAAACGGGCGGGAAATATGCTCCGGTATACCAGCAGGTTTCAGCAGATTAGGATTTGCCAGCGCAGCCATAGCAAATCCTTCGCTGATGTCTTCAAATTTTGCATCAATGCCTTTTGCTGCCTGTAATTTTTCAATAAATCTTTCCAGCTTGCGTGCGCCATCTTGCATGCCAAAGTTATCATTTTCTTCGGAAGAGACATCCAGCTCCAGCGCTCTACTTTGTCCTGCCGGTTGGCTGAGGTCACGCCAACGGAGTCTTACCTCCGGATGTTCCGCCGAGGAAACATTAAAAATGCGGCCTATGTTGGTTGATTTGCCACCTTTTGGCCACCAGCTGACATAGTTTTTCTCATTAAATTCCCCGGCATTTTCTGCACTGACTTCAATACGTCCATGTCCGATTTGCAGGGCTGCATGTCCTAACCGACTGTGATCGCCTGGCTTCCAGATAAACAGCGTGGCACTGATCGGAGATAATTGCTGTTCAATAGCCTGATGTATCTTTTTCAAACCAGAGACATCAATTCCCTTACCATCTTTCGCCAGGTCACGGGTATTCAGATTTGAGAAAACAGCTTCTGTCACTGACTGTCCATATTCTCTGGTAACAGATGCCTTGACTTGCTCAATCGCTTTTTCTGCACTTTCTGCTTTCGTGGCAATCTGAATATTGGATTTACCACGGGTAACAAAATCTCCCTGCTCATCAATATAAAGATGTTTCGAATCTTTCAGACTGGCATTGCCCAGTTTGTCGTACAGATCACTGAAACTGCCCTTACCAGAACTTCCCACGCTGGATTCTGCAAGCGTTGTTGACTCGTTAATCCGCACATTAACTTGTGACAACAGGTTTTTCAGTGCTGGCACACGTTCTGAATCTGGATGTCCCAATAGATAGCCTTCCACCTGATGACGCAAGGCAGCGAGTTTTTCAATGGCATTCAGGTCATAATCTTTATTTTCTTGCAGCACATTTTCATAGTTTCTGAGCGCATCCAGTACCTTCTGATAACTGTCGCCACGGATTTTGCCTTTAACGTAAGCCGCTTCCTGCAATTCACTGACAGACATCAGATCTGTTTTCGGTTGGTAATTCCAGCTACCTTCCACTTTTTCGGCCAGAATACGGGTACGTCCGTTATCATGAGAAACAATGCGATCATCCACCAGATATAACTTATCAGGCAGTTGAGCATAATTGTCATAGTTGGCGAGGATAAAGCGTTCAATAGCTTTAATCTGCGCTTTATCGGACTGATCTTGCACAATAATGGTCTTGAAGCTCTCGTTCTCAGAACCATCACCGCGCTTGCCCGGCCACGGATGAACTTCAAAACCTTCCTCATCAGAGTCACGTACCAGCAAGTTACGCTCTGTACGTAATCCATAGAATGGCAATGCCTGATTCAGCAAATTGTCGATAGCGCTGGTTTTGATATTCAGATCAATCAGTGTATCCGGCTTATATCTGTCAGGGTGCAACGCAAGAAGTTTTTCCTGTTCTTTAAGGCTAAGTAAGTCAAAACGCGCTTTTACGGAGACGCCCGCTTCTGTCAGTCTGCGACCAATTTCGTCAGGCGGTACGCCCTGGTACTCTTTGGCTGCTTTATCCAGCAGGCGGACTTCTCCCACTAACCCTTCACGCTGTAATTGACGCAGTACCGGTAATTCGACATTCCAGAAATAGTTGCCCAAACGCAGGCCACCTTCAGCAATGACATAGACATCATCACGTGATCCGGTTGCATACAGGGAACTCCAGAAACCCGTATTACTCCGCGCAGATGCGTTAATGACTGATTGCAGTGCCTTCTGCTGTGCATTATCGGAATCAAGGAAAATACCGCCCCAACGCATCAGTGTCTTGTTGAGTTCAATGGCAAAAGAATTACCTTTTACATCAATATCGTAAACGACTTTTTTACCGTCTGTTTGGGCTGCGTCAAGAATGTCGCGGTATTGTTTAAAGTTCTTGCCAGACCAGAACGACACAATGCTTTTATCACCATGGGCTGGCTCAAAACTATAGCCATAGTGCTCAAGTTTTGAAATAAACTCGACCCGCTTATCCCAGTCATAGTCGATTGTGGCATCAATGAACAGTTTCGCCAGTGAAGATCTCTGTTCTTCCGGTACGCTGTTTTCAGTTCCGTTCAGGTAACCTTCAATAAAAGTTACCATTTTTTGTCTGAGATCGTCAGGGATATCCGCATCCACACGTTCAAAGCCCGGTACTGGAATATAGTTTTCGGTCGCCATATCATTATCGCTATCCAGCCAGCGGTAAATGTCAGCCACTTTCTGTGCTCTGATCGCGGCCCCAGATTCTGCTGATGCCTCTGTCGGTTCTGGCTGCGCCTGAGTTTTTTCCGCCTGAATTTCTCCCAGTGCTTCCAGCTCGCTGAGATCCAAACCGGAAATTTTCTGTTCTTTTCTGACAGAACTGACAGGCATATCAGCCATGCTGCTGACTGATATATCGGTAGATGTATTGACAGAAATATTGGCGGAAACCTTACTGTCAGCCGATGGCTGCGCAGTTTCCTCACTTTGGGCATTCAGATGAGTATGTCGCTTTCTGATACGCACTCCGGCATTAATCTGTAAACGATCCAACGCTTCTTTTGCATCGTCAAGTTCGTTCAGATCTTCCTCCAGATATTGCAACTCCATACTGAGTCCCTCCTCTGTTTCAACAGAAGAGTCGGAATCAATATGGCTATTGGCTTTTTCGGCGTGATTTTCAACCGTTGTTTCAAACGTTTTTCCAGTATCAGTAGCGGATTGCCCCTTAACTGACAATCCGCTTCCCGTTGCTTGCGCACGGTTCGGCAGGCTATTGCCATCTAGCTTCGCGCCTTTAGCATCAGATTGTACTTGTGCCGTTTTCATCTCCGCCGCAGACACTGCATATTGACCACGCTGTTCTGCTTTTTGTACTGCGGATTTTCCATCATGGGCAGCCTGTTCAGCCTGTTTCATGCGAGCTGTAGCTTCTTGTTCGCGCAATTCTATGCCGGCACGGGTCTTTTCAATATCCTGTAGAGACTGCTGATGGTTTTGTTCCCCGTTGAGGACACCTGACTCAGATTTGGTAACGGCGTCTTTAATATCACCCAGTCGTTCTGAAGATGCTTGCTGAGAGTGCTCTAGTTGCTGTTGTGCTGTCTCTTTTGCGCTGTTCAGTTGAGATTGCAGATTTCCCAACAAACCACCAGCAAACTGATCACGCCACTGACTGCCGGATTGTCCATGATGCGTCGCATGATCATTCAGCGCTTCTAATCCTTTAGTTTTTGCCATCAACGCTTTGGTAATTGCCTGCGCTTCATCATTGATAGAATCACGCTGCGATTGACCATTAGTCTCCAGTGCATCCAGATCGGTATTTTCCAGTTGCGCCTGAGTGCCAGAAACTGCTGCTAATTGTTTATCCCTTTCCTGCTCCAGACGTTGACGATCAGCTTCTGCTTTTTCTTTATCCTGTAAGGCATTCCGGGCTGCCTGATCCTGTTTCACATGCTTAGCAATACCACTGCCTGGCAGTTCAGATTGAGCAACAACGTTATCCAAAACGTAACCCAGACCATCATTTTGGCCCGTGCCTGCAAATTCGAGCCGATTACTGCCCGCCTGTGCTTTCAGGGTTAACGTTTTGTTGCTCCATGCAGCATCACCTGCGGAAACTGAAAAAACAACTTCGCCATTCCAGAGTACACACATTCCATTGTCAGCAGAAATACTGGCACGCCTTGCAAAGTCAAAACTGACTGTGATGGATTCTCCTTCGGTGAGGCCGTTGATATCCTGGTAAATGTGGGTATTAGCATGGGTATCAAGTTCACTGACGCGCTCACCATGACCTTCTTTACTCAGGCCATACGCTTCAGCAGAATAATCAGCCTCAACCCCATTCGTGGATTGCCATCCCGCAGAACCCTGCTCAAAATCACCATTGGTAATTAAGTTGCGTACCTGATCCGGGTAGACGTGTTTTTCATCACTTAAAGCATTCTGGATCGCATCAGTGTCTGGCGTATCCACACCTGATACACTACCTTGCAGGCTGTTCTGCAACTCAGAAGTCACTTCACCAATCTCTGTCAGCCTGAAACCATTCAGAGAGGAAATTTCCGGCAGATCAATAGCACCACGCCCTTTATGGGTCCCCGATGTGTTGGCTTCATCACCATTCACCAGATAGTTAATGCCCTGACTGCCAGCGGTGCCGAGTAATGTTTGTTTGATGTTATCAAACAGTGCGCCCAGTTTATTGCTCTGAGTATTGCTTTCTGCCACGGCAAGGCTGTAGAAATCTCCGTTACCTACCTGTACAGCTACATTGTTTCGCGCATAAGAAGCATTGATGTTCAGGCCATCGCCGACACGGATATTGGCATTACCCGTCCCTTTCATGACAGAGACATTCAGACCATCACCCACACGGGTATTAACGTTGAATTTACCCCACGCCACGTTGACAGAGACACCATCACCGACTTTGGTATTTACATTCAGGTCGCCATGAGTAGCCGTCACACTCAGACCGTTTCCGACGGTCGTGATGATATTGCCTTTGCCTTTAGCGGCTGTTACCTGTGTACCGTCGCCCACGTTTGTGACCAGATTGCCCTGACTCCACAACGCGTTGAAGCTATCACCCTCGCCGATCTGAGTGACAATATTGGCATCACCTTTGGCAAGCACGACATTACGTCCATCACCCACTTTTGTAATGACGTTAGCTTTGCCCCAGGCACCGGTGTAATCATCACCATTACCAACATGAGTAATGATATTGGCTTGCCCCTGAACAACCGTAATTTCCTGACCTTCACCTACCTTAGTGATGATATTCGCTTCACCTTTAGCAAAGTTATAGCGATCTCCGTCACCGTAATGAGTCAGGATGTTGGCTTTACCCCAAACCGCGTTGACGCCGGAACCATTACCCACTTTGGTAATGATATTGGCTTCGCCTTTGGCAAATCCGACTGTGGTTCCGTCGCCAACGTGAGTCATAATGTTGCCGATTTTAGAAACCAGCAGACCGACAGCGGTTCCATCACCGACTTTAGTCAGAACGTTTCCTTTGCCGTTCAGCAAAGCTGCCGTTGTTCCCTTACCAACATGAGTCACCACGTTAGCTTCTGAAGCAGCAACGACGCCCATAAAATCGTTACCGACTTTTGTCACGATATTGGCTTTACCCAATGCCAGCACACCCGTCAGTCCATCACCGACATGAGTCATAACATTGGCTTTGCCAAACATCGCAGCCAGTGTTGTGCCATCACCGACTTTGGTCATGATGTTAGCAGTGCCGGCAAACAAGCCGATACTGGTTCCTTCACCAACATGAGTAAAAATGTTGGCCTTGCCCACCATTAATGCCGCCGTCAGACCATTGCCGACTTTGGTCAGAACGTTTGCACCACCAATCATGGCTGCAAAAGTGGAGCCGTGACCAATCTGAGTAAAGATATTGGCTTTGCCGATCATCGCAGCCAGTGCGTCACCATTACCAGCTTTAGTCGCAATGTTGGCTTTGGCGATCATCAAAGCAACGCTGGTGCCATCACCAATGTGAGTAAAGACATTGCCAAATGCCAGCATTAATGCCAACGCATCACCATTACCCACTTTGGTAAAAATATTGCCGCCGCCCGCCATTATTGCGAACGCATTTCCTTCTCCGACATGGGTAAAGATATTACCGACTGCCAGCATGGCGGCAATGGTGTCACCGTCTCCCACTTTAGTGAAGATATTACCCGCCGCAGCCATCACACCCAATGTTTGTCCATCACCAACATGGGTCAAAACGTTACCTATCCCCAACATGATGCCGGTAGTATCGCCATTGCCAACTTTGGTCAGAATATTCGCACCACCTAACATGACGCCGGAAGTTGTTCCATCGCCAACATGAGTCAGGACGTTAGCACCACCCCCCATAACAGCCAAGAGGTTACCCTTACCCTTTTTGGTCAGAATATTGGCACCGCCCAGTGCAACTGCTTTTGTATCAGAAGAAAGTGGATTAGAAGTATCACTATCACTGCTGATATGGGTAATAATGTTGGCACCGCCGAACAAGCCAGCTTCAAGATCCCCTTCCCCTATCTTGGTCAGGATATTGGCTCCCCCGGCCAGAATAGCAGAAACATGGCCCTGCCCCATTTTAGTCAGGATATTAGCGCCACCAACACCAGACCAGACCGCATCCCCATGACCAATTTGAGTGTGAGTATTAAAACCCCCACCCATTGAAACGCGACTATTGCCATTACCTTTGTGGATAGAAATATTGCCGGCCGCCAGAAGATGAGCAAGATAGCGACCATCACCAACGCGAACCAATACGTTTGCTGCTCCACCAGCATTGACTTCCATATCCCCGCGCTTCGCCTGATGAAGAAGTACGTTAGCAACACCGGCACCATTAAAGCTCAGGTTTCCTTCCTTGCCTTTTTTGATGATGACATTTGCACCACCGGCACCATTAAATTCTGTGTTACCGAATGCGGAAGTGTGTTCAATAATGTTGGCAATGCCCGAGCCATTAAAATAGACATTACCCTTTGTTACATTGGATTTGATGACGTTGCCACCACCCGCACCTTCATAACGAACATCTCCCGAACTTTCGCGCCGCTCGGTAACTGGGAATAACGACTGATCACTGTATTCGTGCGTTCTGGCGACGCGTTCAGTCGTTTTGTGTACCATTCTGGCACTGTAATGAAGATCACTCAGTGAATAACCACCAGTCCCCATACTGTTATAACCATTGCCAGCAGAAATAACTTCGTTTGCCACATTGGTCGTATAATCACCTTCTTTGTACCAGGGGCGCGCAATGTATTGCAGTATTCCGGTTTCAGGATCATTCCTTAGCTCAACCACCACAATTTTGGTGTATATGCCCAGTTTCTTAGCATATACATAGGTGTTTGGCATCCGGTTAGATTTGACAGCTTTTACATCAACTGTTGAGCCATCCTGATAAATCGCATAACCGCCCATTTTGGCATCTGATAAAATGATTTCGGACGCATTAACTTGAATGCCATTACCATAATTCATCCATTCGTTTTCAGTCAGCTTCTGCGTTACTGCCTGAATAGTGACAGGTTTCTGATGTTCAACGACCAGATTTGACAGGGTATATGCGCCGTCAATATTGACATCCACAAAACCACCCTGACCAGAAATGTCTTGCTTCTCAAGTCCTTTAAGGTGATTACCTTCTTTATACCAAGAGGTCGAATGGTATATCAGTTTTCCGGTCACCGGATCATTACGAAGCTGAACTTTATTGATTTTAGTATAAGTACTATCTGCAAAAGCAAACAGATAAGTATTCGGCTCTCGTGTTGATTTAAGACCTGATACCTGATGATCGCTGCCAATCCATGAACCATTCATAGTGGCATTTTTCAGAACAATTTCTGCGGCAGCAGCGTATTCTATTCCTTCGCCACTGAAATCATTATCGGAACCTTTACGGACAATTTTGTTATAACCACCCGCACCAACAAAATGGATATCCCCCTTTTCAACATCGGAGTACAGGTTGTTATAACCTCCAGCGCCCTTAAACAGGATATCTCCCTGCACGCCTTTGCGGGTGATGCCGTTGTATCCTGATATACCAGAGTAATTGATGGCACCATTTTCGCCCGTGTGGTTAATTTCCAGCCCACCGGCAGCACCAGCAAACTCAATCGTACCATTATGTGTTTTATTGATAGCGGTATATCCAGAACCGCCTTTTACGGTCAGGGAACCGCTTGTGTCATTGACATTCAGGTAACCGGCACCACCAACAATGGTATCATGTCCCCATGTTGTATTAATTGTTGCCCCAATCGATCCGACAACAATATAGTCATTACCACCGTAAGCATTGATGACACCACCGACGCCTATGGCGTGTATAGTGTTGCCGTCATTATCATCTTCGTATCTACCGGTAAAGAAGTATTCTGCACTTCGGTTAGATGATTTCCCCATAAATATTCCTGGTGTTGGGCAAAAAAATTAAACAGTAAACCACTGCACCCGACGGATACAGCGGTCATTTTTAATATCCAGAATGCCCCGGACAGTACAGGCTTTCTGCCCTTTCCACGCTGCAAAAACACGTCGGCGCAGATCACAGGCAATGTCACGCGCATGTCCAAAAGGCGCTATCATTTCTGGAAAAAAGATATGCTGACCAGAGCGCCAGTCTTCATGCATGATTTCCCGTTCACCGGAAAGGATTGCATCCCGACTGCTGTCAGACAAAAAAGCCCAATTACAAAAAGCAACTGGGCGTTGGTATTTATCTTCGTAATAGCAAAACTGATTGAGCTGAAATGACGGTAAAATACGTTGTTGCCATTCTGCAACTAAATAGCGTCGATGCAGGGGAGAATGCTGACAAAGTAACATCACCCCACCAATTAATGCTTGTATTTCAGTCTGACTCAGTGTTGCTGGTTGATGTGTGATCATCATAATCGAGCAACTATCTGGTAGGATTTTACTGATTTTATTTTGATTTTTTCGTGTTACGTGCTGTCGGTTTTACAGACTGTTCAGCTTCAACAGGTGCTGCATTTTCGTTCACCTCTGGCATCGGCAAAAATCCGGCAGCAATCAGCTTATTGATTTCAGCTTCCATACGCGGATCTTCGAGCATACTTTTCACCATAGAAACCATATACATAAAACCTGATACCGGCATATGGATAACTTGTTTTAACTCCAATTCCTTATCGTTTTCCGCCAGTACGCCATTTGCCATTCGATGAGGATCTTGACCAACAAAATAAAGAGAAAATACACCTTTATTGTAATTAACGCTTGAAATTGTTTGAACGAATTTTTCAGACATACCATTATCCATTAAATAAATATTAATCAATTGTTAAAAACACATTAAAAAAAGGAATTTAATGATAAATGAAATCCTAACCAGATTAGGGTTCATTTATCATTTAATCCCTTTATTACAGCCATCTAATAGGTTAAGCAGCAATAAGGCACCGTTACAACATGAATTAATTAATGAGTGTTGAAGGTTGCAAACATACACTTCAACATAAATTGTAAAATGGCAAGTAAAACAAGGGAGAAGAAAACCAAGTAATCCATCGGCTATTTTGAGCGAAAATATATCTGCTTGCTTTTTAAAATCAACATATAAATATTAAAATGTCTTTTTAACCACCACATTTTGTCCCAATTACCCACGTTAATATCCCCATTAATGGCAGATAATATTGATTATTAAATTTATTAAGATTGTTTTATCGAGAGATATTACATTGTCTCTCTGGTTGCTTATTTAATTTGAGTTTTGTCTTTTTTTACAAATAGATATCCATGCATGAATGAAACAGAAAAAAACGACATTATCATTAATTAAGTTAATAATAATGATATCTAATGGCGAGCACTCGATTATATCTGATGAAAACATAAGCAATAATGATGATTATCATACTTATTTAAATGAATTAAAGAAAAAACACCATATATCCATTAAAAATAAGCGTTCAATAAATAAGAAAATTAATACATTATCTTTGCCAGCTATTCTATTCGATAATGATGGTAACCCTTTTATTCTGGCAAAATCCGATGAACATCGTGTGTTAATTCAAAAACCTCATCAAGAAAAACCAGAAATATTAGATAAGGCAGGCTTTATCAATTCATGGAGTGGACGTTGGATAAAAATAAAACAAAACAGTAGCCAATTTAATATCCAATGGTTCATTCCAGAATTTGTCAGACAGAAGAAAAATCTGTCTGAGATATTGCTGTTTTCTTTCGTCTTGCAGATCTTAGCCCTGATTTCTCCTTTATTCCTTCAGGTTGTCATGGATAAGGTATTAGTACATCAGGCGCTTTCTACATTGGATGTCTTGGTATTTGGTTTGGTGGTCGCCGGACTGATTGAAGTTATCCTGAGAGGGTTACGCGAATACCAGTATGCTCACACGGCTAACCGGATTGATATCAAACTGGGGCTTAAGCTGGTTAAGCACCTATTTGGCCTGCCTTTGCTGTATTTCAAATCCCGCCAGGTGGGAGCAATTGTCACGCGGGTACGGGAACTGGAAACCATCCGGGAATTTTTGACAGGTTCGATGTTTACATTATGTATCGATGTCCTGTTCATGTTCGTTTTCATCTATGTTATGAGCCTGATTTCCGGGACATTAACCCTGATCTTTCTGCTCACTATACCGTTCTATGCCTTACTTGCCTGGTGGGTTACGCCCAAGATCGAAAAAGCAGTAGAGAAACAATTCACTCATGCTGCACTCAATACCTCTTTTCTGACTGAAACCGTTGCAGGAGCCGAGACGCTGAAAAGCCTTGCTGCTGAGCCACGTTTCACGCACCGCTGGGATAACCAGACCGAAAATATGGTCAGTACCAGTTATGAAGTTCAGCAATGGGACAACCGTTCCAGCCATCTGGTGACGCTGCTACAAAAAGTAACCAGTGCAATTATTATCTGGCTTGGTGCATCAGAAGTTCTTTCCCTGCATATGACTATCGGTCAATTGATTGCTTTCAATATGATGGTCAATCATACTGAACAACCATTGACCAAACTGGTACAACTCTGGGGACAGTTTATCCGCTCACGTGTTGCTGTCGATAAGTTAGGGGATATGCTGAATTTACCGACGGAGCAACAATCAGGTAAGGAGCAGGTCACACTAACGGGTGCAATTTCGTTCTCCGATATCGTCTTCCGTTACCAACCAAATCTTCCTCCGACTATTAACCATTTCACGCTGAATATCAGGGCAGGAGAAACCCTTGGCGTTGTTGGTACATCCGGTTCAGGAAAAAGCACCCTTGCCCGCTTGCTCTTGCGTCTCTATACCCCGGAACATGGAAAAATCACATTAGATGGTATCCCGCTGCAACAGATTGATATTGCATCATTAAGGCAGCAAATAGGTATCGTGCTGCAAGAAAACTTTCTGTTCAATAAAACCGTACAGGAAAATATTGCGCAATCACGGCCGGATACCTCATTGTCCGATATAATTGAAGCTGCAAAACTGGCCGGTGCTCACGATTTCATTCTCAAACTACCACTAGGGTATGACACTGTTATTGCAGAAGGGGGACAATCTCTGTCAGGCGGGCAGAGACAACGTCTGGCGATTGCCAGAACCCTGCTCTCTGATCCCAAAATTTTGATCCTTGATGAAGCCACCAGCGCATTGGATGATGAATCACAGGCTATCATCCAATCCAATATGGCCAATATTGCACAAGGTAGAACCGTCATCACCATTGCACACCGATTGTCCACTGTTCGTCAGTGCAACCGGATAATTGTGCTGCATCAGGGCCAGATCACCGAACAAGGAAGTCATGAGCAACTTTTGCAGAATGGCAAACACTATCGAAAACTCTGGCAACTACAGCAAGAACTACAACAAGAACAGGAACTGAAACAGGAGAGCTCCTCCCATGTTTAAAGCCATCTTACGTAAAGGGCTAAAACACCTGCGTGCTCCTTCAATACATTATGATTTTCTGCCAACCCATTTGGCATTGTCACAACGTCCACCTTCTCCGTTTGCTCGTTATACGGCGATTATACTTAGTATTGGTGTACTGGCAGCTCTCCTGTGGGCATATCTGGGAAAATTAGATGTACAGGCAACAGCAACCGGGCGCCTGATCGTCTCTGGTCGTTCGCAAATGATTCAGGCTTATGAACAGAGTCGTCTGATCACGATCCATGTTACCAACGGGCAACATGTTGAAAAGGGAGCAGAGCTACTGACATTAAATACACTCGGTGTGAATCAGGATATTGCACGTCTGCTTGAGCAGCGCGAATATTTCACTGAAGAGAAAATCCGTTATCAGGCTTTGCTGGACAAGCATAACCCTGAATCTTCACCTCTTTTCCAGCAGCAGCCGATATCTGTACAGCAGAAAATCCTGACACATTACTCTCATGAGAAGCAGGAATTCGACGCTGTTATTACCAGTACCTATGCTGAAATGAATGTCAATCTCTCTTCCCAAAAAGCCAAAGAGAGCGATATTAAGGCGCTGACTAATCTGCGCCAGAATATCAGTCAACGCTTACAAGCAAGGAAGACACTGAGTCAGCAGAAAGTTATAAGCCGAATGGAATATCTGGAACAGGAAAAGGAATTACTGGAAACAGAACGGCTGCTAACTCAACAAAGATCAGAACTTAATGTCCAGATGACTCAATACAAAAGCCTTGAAGAGCGTCTGAAAAGTCTCAACGCACAAAAAGAACGGGAATGGTTTGAAAAAAGAAAGCAGGCTGAAATACAACTGGCTGTGCTGAAACAAGAACTATCAAAAATGAAGGAGCGGGAAGAACTTTCTGTTGTACGTTCTCCCGTTACAGGTACTGTTCAGCAATTGAGTGTTCATACTTTTGGCGCAGTGCTGCAACCCGCGCAAAATCTTATGGTGATCGTTCCAGATGACCATGTACAACTCGCTGAAATCCAGATCCTGAATAAAGATATCGGCTTTGTTCGTCCCGGTCAGTCGGTAACAGTGAAAGTCGATGCTTTCCCTTATACACGCTATGGTACTATTGAAGGAAAATTACTGAGTATTTCCCGAGATTCCACTATTGATGAACGATTGGGACTGGTTTTTCCGGCTCAAATCAGCCTCAAGCAGAACAATATCATGGTTGATGGCAAACCCGTCGAGCTTACGGCAGGAATGTCGATTGTTGCAGACATCAAGACCGATCAACGGCGAGTGATTGATTACCTGCTCAGTCCGATTCAGGAATATCAGTCTGAAGCGCTGAGGGAAAAATAATATGGCAGAGGCTTTTTCCTTTACAAATAATATTGATAAAAATAGTACCGATACGGAAAACCACGTTAATAATCGTGCACTGGAATGTGTCGCTTATCTGGGAAAACAATTCCACAAAGTTGCTGATGCCAGACAATTGCACCATGCACTGGGTTTAGATTCCCTGCAACTGACAGACTGGCAACTGCGGGAAGCTGTTGATGCTATCGGGCTACACAGTAAATTTGATTTGCTGACATCAGAGACAGCTGCAACTTTACCTCTGCCAGCACTGGTTGAACTGGAGCAATGCTGGTGGGTACTGTTGCATGCCAACGCTGGTCAATTTACAGTGTTCAATCCTATTACAGGAAAACAAAAAATCCAGGATTTGCATGATCAATACAAGATCTTGCTTGTCGCTGAAAAAAATCTGACTAAAAAACAGGTCAAATTTGGTTTAAGCTGGTTTTATCCATCCATTTTCAGACAGAAAAAACAGTTACAGGATATTTTTCTGCTGGCCATTGTGCTGCAACTTTTTGCATTGGCATCGCCTCTGTTGTTTGAAAACATTATCGACAAGGTATTGGTGGGACGTAGTATTTCCAGTCTGCATGTTCTCGGTCTGGCAATGCTGGCACTCGCCATTGCAGAACCTTTGTACGGTTTTTTGCGCAATACTGTGTTTGGACATATGGCAAGCCAAATCAACGCTGAACTCTCCGGCAGACTTTACCGCCATCTGGTGGGGTTACCTCTGCCCTATTTCAAACAACGTCAAACAGGGCAAATTATCGCCCGCGTCAGAGAAATGGCTCAAATTCGCCAGTTTCTGACGGGTTCTACTCTGATGTTATTGCTCGATCTGATCTTTATCATCCTGTTCCTTGGTGTCATGTTCCATTACTCCAGCCTGCTGTCATGGATAGTGATCGGCTCGCTGGTACTTTATTTCCTGCTCTGGATAACCGTCGGGCCAATTATCCGGCATAAAGTAGAAGCCGAGTATGAAGCTGATGCCAATGCTACCAGTTTCTTAACGGAAGCCGTGACGGGTATCGAAACGATCAAAACCACAGCAACGGAAAAACGCTTTCTGCACCAGTGGCAAAAAGTGTTGAGCCGACAGTTAATCCAGCGTTTTGCGGCCCAGAAAAGCGGGCTTGCCGCAGGACAGGGGATCACTTTGATCCAAAAAATTGTCGCGGCGCTATTGCTATGGTGGGGAGTCAAAAGCGTACTTGCAGGAGAGTTATCTCCCGGAGAGCTGATTGCTTTCAATATGCTGGCAGGGCATGTCACACAACCGATCCTGCGATTGGCACAAGTATGGCAGGATTTCCAGCATACTCTGATCGCGCTGAGACGTGTCGGTGATATTCTTGATGAACCCATGGAGAACAGTAAGCAAGGATTAGCGTCTTCTCCTGAGCTGGCCGGTCAGATTGAATTCAAAAATATCCGTTTCCGTTATCATGAAGATACTCCCGAAGTATTGATAAATCTGTCATTATCGATCAAGGCGGGTGAATTTATCGGTATCACAGGGCCATCCGGCTCAGGCAAAAGCACCCTGACCCGATTGCTGCAACGCCTGTATATACCGCAACATGGTCAGGTTTTGGTAGATGGCATGGATTTGGCAATTGCCGATCCGGTATCGCTGCGGCGTAATATGAGCGTGGTATTACAAGAAAGCATTCTGTTTTCTGGCAGCATTGCCGACAATATCCGTCTGTGTAAACCCAATGCCAGTGATGAAGAACTCTATCGGGCAGCAACTCTGGCTGGTGCTATTGATTTTATCAATCAGTTTCCCCATAAATTCGCCCATCCGGTCGGTGAAAAAGGCAGCAATTTGTCTGGAGGCCAACGGCAGCGTATCGCTCTGGCAAGAGCATTACTGAATGAACCCAAGATCCTGATCCTGGATGAAGCAACTTCCGCACTGGATTATGAATCCGAAGCTGCCATTATGAGCAATATGCATGAGATCCGCCGGGATCGGACAATTATCAGCATTGCTCACCGACTGAACACCATTCGCCATGCAGAAAAAATTTTCGTTTTAGATCAAGGGAAAATAATCGAATCAGGCTCACATGATACTCTGCTACAACAAAATGGACTCTATGCACAACTTTGGTATCAGCAAACCAGCTGACTATCACATTCTGAAAAATTCATTGAAGACAGGAGGCTTGTTTCATCTTAATAACGAAATTAACACAACATCATAAAATGTTCTTAAGGAAGAGAATATGGCTATGAAACAATTCTCTATCACAGCTCTGGTATTTTCACATACTTCAGTCACTTCGGTTGCTATGCCGATTGAAATACTGACTATTGCCGCTAATGCTATTGGCGGCCCTATTCCTGATGTTCGTATTGTTTATCCTACTCAGAAGGGAGTGGATAAACCCCATGATCTGTTGATTGGATCTGCATCAACTTTTCAGGGCAGTCTTTATTATGGTACACAACCCGACCTTATTCTGATCGGCTCACTGGGTTTTCCTGAATGGCAACCACATCATTGCTCACAGGAAATAATCGACTGGCTGAAAGCGATGGATGAAAAACATATTCCTATTGTTTCTATATGTTCCGGCACTTTCATGTCGGCCAATGCAGGCTTACTGAAAACAAGTGCAACTATTCATCCTCATTTCGCTGCTGAATTCAAAGAGCTATTTCCCCATATTCCTCTGTATACCGACAAAAAAATCACTTGCGACAATAATCGGTTCTGCATTTCCAGTGCTTATGAAGATGCCCGTTGCATGATGAATATTGTGGAGCTGATTTATGGACAATATGCCAGAGAACGTTGTACACATTTCCTGTTTGGAGAAAATGAGAACCAGGATCCAATCAGTTTTGTCCCTTATCGTCAACATTCAGATCCACTCATTCACAAGCTGCAAGATTGGATGCATTCCTCCCCTTCTGAAATTTTATCGGTCGCTGATTTGGCAAATAAAATTCATCTTTGTGAACGGCAAATGAAACGCAGATTTAAAATTGCCACAGGGCAAACACCAATCCAGTATATCCAACAGATACGTCTGTCACAGGCCAAACTTTGGCTGGAAAAATCACAAAAAACTATTGAAGAAATCAGTCATGAAGTGGGTTATGAAGATACCCGCTATTTCAGAGAATTATTTAAACGCTGTAATGGCCTGACTCCAAAAGAGTATCGACAAAAGTATCACCATAATAGCTGATTTCCTGTTGAATGATATCTTTGTTACTAAACAATTTTAGTGCATTGTAATTAATCAACATACTGTATAAGCTCCCCCCTTTGCGTGAGCCATATGAATCATCTGAGGATAGATACTCGGTAAAATATAGTTGACGCAAAGCATGATTAAAACTGTTGCACCCATATTTTAGATAGACTACTCTATCTAAAATATGGGTGCTATTTTAAGCGATCATCATCAGTCATTAGTAAGGACGATAAATGGCAAGAAATTTGTTATCTCTTCTTGGCTTTTGTTTTTCTGTGCTCGTTTTCACTACAAATGTCCAGGCCTCCCAGGAACAGATGCGTGTCTCAGCAACAACAATGCAGGCAGTTCCCTTTGCTCCTTCAATTAATATATTAGGCTCTGTTGTAGCAAGGAATGAAATTGTAATAAGCCCGTCACTGACTCAGCATATCATTACTGATGTCCTGGTTGAAGAAGGCGATCACGTCAAACAAGGTGATGTTCTGGCTACGCTGGAAACGCCTATTCAGGATGAGAAAGTCAAGCAGGCCAGAGCGAATCTGGAACAAGCTTTGGCTCTGATCAAACAAAATGAGGCCATGAACGATCGGGCACAATCCGATCTGAAACGGGTAAAACCACTGATCAAAACCGGCGTAATTGCTGCCAGTGAATTTGAAAAATATAAAATGGAGGCAAATTCCGCATTAGCAGCCTTAAATGCGGCAAAAGCCGAATACCGGCAATTACAGGCACAATTACAAGAAGAAAAAAGCCAGCGTGCCAAAACAACGATTCTGGCCCCCAAAGCAGGAATTATCAGTGAGCGTGCTGCCACAGTTGGTATGACCACGGATGGTAATTACCTGTTTAAGCTTATCGACAATAATCAATACGAATTTTCGGCTGAAGCCTATATTTCTGACCTAAAACAGATCCAGGTGGGTTCATCTGCAACCATTTCTCTTACTGAAGGGGATAAAATAACGGGTAAGGTGAGATATGTATCACCAAAGATTAATCCTATTACCCAAATAGGACTCATCAGGATCACGCTTGATAACGCTCCCGCAAATATCAAACTAGGAGATTTTGGTTATGCTCTCTTTCAGCTTAAGCCAGAAAATATTAATGCCATTCCTTATAGTGCAGTGAGTATCACTGATGGAAACAAAGCAGATGTCTATATTGTTGGTAAAAACAATGCGGTGGAGAAAAAACAAGTCAATATAGGACGTATTTTTGATAAATGGGTTGAAATAAAGTCTGGATTATCAGCAAACGATAAAGTTGTCGTCTCTGCATCTCCATTCCTACAAGAGATGGATACTGTTTCCATTAAATCACAGGGAAAATAAGATGAAGTTTCAATTATCAGAATGGGCTATCAGAAAGCCAATTCCCACTATTGTTATTTTCTTGGCTCTCACTATCGCCGGGTTATTTTCCTTTTCTGAGTTACCCATTAATGCCAACCCTGTGATTAATTTTCCGGTTGTGACGGTAACTGCTTCACAAAGTGGTGCTTCACCTTCTGAATTAGAAAATGCAGTGACTCAACCTATCGAACGGGCAGTTTCTGGCTTACCGGGAATTCGGCATATTAACTCAACCATTACTGATGGTGTCTCTATTACGGTTATTGAATTTAATTTGACGGTTGATCCTAATGTCGCCGTTAATGATATTCGTGAGCAAATTACCCAAATTCGGGCAGAATTACCTCAAAATATAGATGAGCCTTTAATAAACCGTATTGATGTAGAAGGCGGGGCTATTCTGAATTATGCTGTTCAGGCAAAGAATAAAAATTTAACCGAATTATCCTGGTTTGTTGATGACAAATTAAGTAAGCATCTATTAACTGTACCAGGGGTACAAAAAATAAGCCGTTCGGGGGGGACAAACAGAGAAATACTGGTTGAACCCGATCCGGTAAAACTGGCTGCGTTAAAGATCAGTGTTACAGATATTAACCGGTTATTGCTCCAGAGTAATGTCAATATTCCTGGCGGAAGAATGGTTATAGCGGAGCAAGGTCATTCTATCCGTATCTTAGGGGCCAAAAATCAATTAGATTATCTGCGTAAATTAAAGTTTCCTTTAGAGAATAATAACTGGGTCACTTTGGGCGATATTGCCACGATTAAAGACTCCCATTCAGAAACAAATTCTATTTCCCGTCTGAATGGTAAACCTGTTATTGGTTTTGCCGTGTTCCGCACTAAAGGTTCAAGTGATACCGTGGTAGAAAAAGGCGTCACAAAAGCATTAGAGCGAATTAAAAACGAGAACCCTGATATTGATATTAAACTTGTTTCATCAAATGTGAAATACACAGTAGCCAGTTATAACGCCACCATGCAGACATTAATCGAAGGCGCAATATTAACAGTCATTGTGGTATTTTTCTTCCTGAAAAGCTGGCGTGCTACTTTAATTGCAGCAATTGCGCTGCCATTATCTATTTTACCCACATTTGTTATTCTGCATTTATTTGGCTACACATTAAATAGCATCACACTATTAGCATTAACGCTGGTGATTGGTATTTTAGTTGATGACGCGATAGTCGAAATAGAGAACATAGAAAAATATATTGAAAGAGGAGAAAGACCTTATATTGCAGCGATCAAGGCATCCAATGCCATTGGGTTCGCAATCATCGCGATTACTATTACGATTGTCGCTGTTTTCCTGCCGGTCAGCTTTGTTGGCGGTTTCGTGGGTAAATATTTTGTCCCCTTCGGCATTACCGTATCCGCGGCGGTTTTATCATCCTTACTGGTTGCCAGAATGGTGACTCCTCTGATGTCCGCTTATCTGTTATTACCGAAAAAGGCATCAAAGAAAAAAGTATTGTCTGAACAAAACAGTGAAACAGGTAAAACCGAGACTCCGACATGGATTAAGAAATATGTTGCCATTCTGGATAAGACATTAAAATTTCGTAAAACAGCCTTAGCATTAGCTGTCGTTTTTTTGTTTGGTTCACTAAGTCTGCTTGAGCTATTACCATCTGGCTTTTTACCTAAATCCGATATCAGTATCGCTAGAATAGATATTGAAGCTCCACCGGGAACACAGGTAGCGCAAAGCGATAAACTTTTGCAGCAGATTATTAAACAGTTTGAAGACCGCCCAGAAATTGTAGATATTTTCTCTATTGCAGGTGTTGAAGGAACAGCCGGCGATATTAGCCAAAGTAAAAGCACTATTATCGTCAATTTAGTGCCCATCAATGATCGCAAATTGTCACAAAAAGAGTTTGAACAGTCACTGACGCCTATCTTAGATGCAACACCGGATATTCGCTATATCTTTGGCAGCAGTGATGGCAACCGGGATGTTTCGATTGTTTTAGCCAGTGATTATCCAGAAATTCTGGCTCAGACAACCAGGCAGTTGCGTCAGGAAATGATGCAGTTGAATGGATTAAAGAATATTCAAATTTTGCAACCATTACCCAAACGGGAAATTATTATCACTCCGAATATTGCTGAGGCTGCCAGAGCGGGGGTAACAACAGATGCTATTGGTTCAGTAATCAAAACCGCAACCATCGGTGAAATCAACGCCAATGTCTCTAAATTTAATTTACCGGACAGGCAGGTTCCGATCCGTGTTTTATTATCCAAAGAGGACAGAGATAATCTGAACGTGCTGAGTAATATGTACGTTAACAGCACATCCGGGGTTAATGTCCCTATAAAATCGGTCGCTGAGATCTCTTTTGGTTCAGGGCCTGACACCATAGAACGCATTGCCAGACAACGTAAAGCTGTGATTGAGGCTGATCTTAATGGTATCGCAATTGGCACCGCTCTGGAGCAGATCAATCAATTACCAACATTGAAAAAATTGCCACCTGAAGTTAAAAGAATTCAATATGGTGATATTGAATACATGAATGAGATGTTTGAACGCTTCTCTACCACTATGATGCTCAGTATCCTGATGGTATTGGCTATTCTGATTATTCTGTTCAAAGATTTCTTACAACCAATGACGATTCTGATTGCCCTGCCATTTGCTATCGGCGGTGCCATTATCGCTTTACTTATCTATAATGCCACAATTGATATGCCGGTTATTATCGGCATATTAATGCTGATGGGAATTGTCACCAAAAACTCAATCTTGCTGGTTGAGTTTATTCTCGAAAAATCCCGCTCTGGTATGTCACGAACTGACGCTATTATTCAGGCAGGAAGAGAGCGTGTCAGGCCAATTATCATGACAACAATTGCCATGATTGCCGGGATGATCCCTCTGGTGATCACCAGCGGCGCGGATACCAGTTTCCGTGCGCCGATGGCGATTGCCGTCATTGGTGGGTTACTCAGTTCAACACTGCTAAGTTTGCTGTTTGTGCCCGTTATTTACAGTTATGTGGATGATTTTAAAAACTATATCACTCCATATCTTAGAAAATTGTCATCGGTAACAAAAGACGATCTCAATTATCATTGACAGATGAATCAATTTGATTCTGTATCTAGCCTTTGGAGGAATATAAGGTGAAAAAACAGACCGAAAAACAGCGGGCTAAACGTAAACATATTATTGCTGCGGCTATCTCCTGTTTTATCGAGAAGGGATTTCATGCAACATCAACAGCAGAAATCTGCAAAGCAGCAGGTATGAGTCCCGGAAACCTGTTTCATTATTATCCAACCAAGAGTGCCATTATTGAAGCGATTGCAGAAGAAGACAGCCACGACTATGACGAAATTTTGGCTGCCTGTCATGATGAAAATTCAGTGGTTGCCACAATAGAAAAATTGTTGGCAAAGCTGATACAGCTCTATAACGAACCCGGCTATGCACGCCTCAGTATTGAGATTATCGCTGAGGCCAGCCGGAATCCTGCTATTAATAAGATATTTATCGAGAATGAGAAAAAAGTCCGGGAGCGTTTAACGTTATTACTCAATAAAGGCATTGCGAACGGGGAAATTGATAAAAAACTTAATGCTGAACAGACTGCTTCCTGGTTGATGATCGCCGTTGACGGCGCTATCGGCAAGCAAGTCATGGGATCTGATTTTGAGTGGCGTGAGAGCCTTGAAGCTTTTACTTATATGATACGAAAAGCCTTTACTCCATAACCCTTACAACCGCTTTCTGATTAAGGCATTTGCCTTAATCAGACCAGCGCTATTCCCTTTTCTCCGTTTTATTTCTCTTTCATACCGTACTTGTTATACATCACCCTATACACCACTTTCCCTACATTATTATGTCTGAATTATGACTGAACCCGACAATCCCTCTTATCAACCAACAATCTCTCCCATCAACCAGTAGCGACACGCGTCCAGCTAAGGTATCATTGCCCGCTATATTATTGGTACACGCCCTTTATCAATCGAATTTATGGCAAAAGAACAAACTGATCGCACCACACTGGATTTGTTCGCAGATGAACGCAGGCCAGGGCGACCTAAAACAAATCCGTTGTCCAGAGATGAACAGCTTAGGATCAACAAACGCAACCAGTTGCGCCGGGATAAAGTCAAAGGACTACGTCGGGTGGAACTAAAACTCAATGAAGATGCTGTTGGTGCTCTCAACCATCTGGCAAAACAGCGCAATATCAGCCGCAGTGAATTGATTGAACAAATGTTGCTGGCCCAACTGGCAACAGAGGATCACCTTGCCAATTAACGGCTTTAATTCAACAGAGTGAAGCCGCGTCACCACACAAATCTGACAGATTTGTCACTGATGTTTGGTCAAAATAACGTTTTTCATTTTAATAAAACTGCTATTTTTCCTGCTGATTTCAGCGTGACGTGTATGGATTTAATACACTAATAGAACAAGAGGTTAATCTACTTTATGGCAATAATAGGTATATTCTTCGGCAGCGACACTGGCAACACAGAGAACATTGCCAAAATGATCCAAGAAAAACTGGGCGGTGCTGATGTTGCGGAAGTTCACGATATTGCCAAAAGCAGCAAGGAAGATCTTGAAGCCTTCGATATCCTGCTGCTAGGCATTCCAACCTGGTACTACGGTGAAGCTCAATGTGACTGGGATGATTTCTTCCCGACTCTGGAAGAGATCAATTTTGAAGGGAAGTTAATTGCCCTGTTTGGTTGTGGTGATCAGGAAGATTATGCAGAATATTTCTGTGATGCTATGGGCACCATCCGCGATATTATCGAACCTCGTGGTGCAATTATTGTTGGTCACTGGCCAACTGAAGGGTATCACTTTGAAGTATCCAAAGGTATGGCTGATGATAATCACTTCATTGGTCTTGCTATTGATGAAGATCGCCAACCAGAATTGACCGAAGAGCGTGTTGATGCTTGGGTACAGCAGATTAAGGCTGAAATGAGCCTGTCAGAAATCCTCGGCGCATAATAAAAGATGCCCTCGTGTGTGTATAAGGAAACAATTACCTTTTGCGCGGGATAATTCTTGAATTATGTGTCATGATAGCGAAGCGGGCATGGTTTTCATTTTCAATATCCGTGCCTATAATCTACAGCATGAAACTAAATCATGATTCTCTCACGATACCCCAAGTATCACAAGTTCACTAAACTCAAGTTACAGGACTAAATCCGCATGACCGACAACAATAAAGCATTGAAAAATGCTGGACTTAAAGTAACACTTCCTCGCCTGAAAATTCTGGAAGTGCTACAGGATCCAGAATGCCATCATGTCAGTGCGGAAGATCTCTACAAAAAACTGATTGATATCGGTGAAGAGATTGGCCTCGCCACTGTCTATCGCGTGTTGAACCAGTTCGATGATGCCGGCATTGTTACTCGCCACAATTTTGAAGGCGGTAAATCGGTTTTTGAACTCACTCAGCAACATCACCACGACCATCTGATTTGTCTCGACTGCGGCAAAGTGATTGAGTTCAGCGATGAGTCCATTGAAGAACGTCAGAAGGATATTGCTGCACGTCATGGAATCAAGTTGTCAAATCATAGTCTCTATTTGTATGGTCACTGTACTACAGGTGATTGCCGTAAAGATAGTACGTTACATGATGAGAAAGCATGATAAGAAGGCACGATAAGAAGTAATACATACGATTTACTACTCACTTCCAATATCTGCTCTTGTCGAAAGAAGCTGCTGCCGATTAGCCTAAGCTAATCGGCAGGTTGCTTTTTTACAAACGATTATTTTTGATATACATCTTCAATTCGGCTGAAACGTTTACCATCAGTACTAACAGAACGGACTTTCACTTTACCTTCGACGTGCGGTCTTTGTCTGTCATCATAAATTTCCCAGGTTTTACCATCATTCAACGAATACTGAATTGCCAGCCCGGGCAAAGCAATGTTCGCTTCCAATGTCCCTGACACAATCCTTGCCCCTGGTATTGGTAATCGATATGCAACATGCGCCTTATCCAGTTTTGCCATCTCACGTTGCCCCATTAAATTGGCAAAACGGCGCCAATCATTATTGAGTTTATCGGTTTCAACATACCGTGTGACTCCGCCTTTATACTCTCTGCCCTGCTGGTAATTCTGTTCCCATTCAGCCTGATGCCACGCACGTTCCGCCAGCGGCAGTAAACGCGGATAAATCATATATTCCATTTGCTGATCAGTCCGCACTGTTTCACTCCATAATAGACCTGACACCCCATACGCCCCCGGCCAACGTTTATTACTGGTGGTATTGAAATAGTTGCCATTGATATCCACCGAAGTTTCGGCATTTTGTGGCATATTATCTGGTGCAAAACTGAAGATTTTGGCTTCATCATTAAAACGAGATGCCCAATAATAGCCCCGCTCTTTGGGATTGACTTCGTACGGCATATCTAGGTAAACATAATCAGGGCTGGAAACAACAACACGATAGCCCTTGTTTGCCCAGTCATTAACGGAATCATAACCTCCCCAATAGAGAGTATCCCAAAAGTTTACCGTAACGTACTGAGTAGCAAAGTCTTTCGCCGATTTCGCATGTTTCAGACCATCCTGCCATGACTGCATCGTCTCAATACCATGAGCATTGACAATCTTACTAACTTCAATCGCAAAGTAACTGGCCAGCTCATCAACATCTTTGATAATGCCCTTCGCAATCATTTTTTGACAAACCTGAGATTTTGCCCATGGCTTGTCTTCGATTTTTTTATTTATGATCCCTTTACCCGGTTCAATTGGGCCATCTTTATCCTGATAACCCGCCCCCAAACGAATATTTTTCGCTTCATCACCGCCAAAGTGCCATGTTTTCAGTGATGTCCCGGCTTCTTTGTGCATGGCAACGATTTCACTGATGACTTTGTCAACAAAACGTTTGGAAGAATCCATGCACGGGTTCAGATAGCTATGACGATCGTAAAACTGTACAGATGTCGTATTTGAGGTATCTGTCGGGTCGAGCAAACGGTATTCATTGGCTTCCTGCACCTTTCCTTCTGCCAACAATTTTTTATAACGGGCTTCCATAGACATTACCGCTGCACGGGCATGGGCCGGAATATCAATTTCCGGGATCACCTCTATCTGACGAGCCTTAGCATATTTCAAGATATCAATGTAATCCTGACGGCTAAAATAGCCACTTCCCATATTATTACTTGCTGGCCCTGAGCCTAATTGCGGTAACAAACATTGTGTCTCAGTTAAATCATGACAACGTTTGCTGCCGATTTCTGTTAATTCCGGTAAACCGGGAATTTCCAGACGCCAGCCTTCATCATCACTCAAATGGAAATGGAATTTATTCAGTTTATAAGCCGCCATTTGATCGAGCAGACGCAAGACAGCCTCTTTACTATGGAAATTCCGTCCGACATCAAGAAACATACCCCGATATTCAAATCTGGGTGCGTCTTTTGCTGTTAATGTGGCTATTTTCGGTACACCATTGGCCGGAAGAAGGGAAAACAGTGATTGCAGGCCATAAAATACACCGGACTCATCAAAAGCAACAATTTGCGCTCCCTTAGTAGTGATATTCAGGGAATAAGCCCCTTTAACCCGCCAATCACCGGTAAATTTATTCGCATTAATCTGAGTCGCAATCCGATAACCGCTATTGGTTAACTTAATGTTATAGTCAGCAAAACGCTCTCGAATAACCCGAACTGAAGCGTCACTCAACCCCCCCAGTTCCAATCTCACACCATGAGACAAATTGACATCCTGTGAATGAATGGACAATTTTCTGGGCGTCGGGATAATTTGCCCACGCAGTTTATCCTCATCAATTAATGACATCTGGCTGTTTTTCTCAAAACGGCTTTCGGGCGTCATCAGGATATTGTTATCCGTTGTAGTTCGTTTCCACTGCTCCCCTTTAAAATCAGATAAAAATGCACTCAGATCCTCAGTATCAGTATTAGTCAGTACTTTGGGAATAGCATTACCTGAAGTGGCATACCAGCGTGGCATAAAATCTGTACTGTAAATCTGCCAGTATTCACCAATGATTGGCAGTGAGACCTTTTCTTTAGCCTTGATCCCCCTGAACTTTTCTGTCGGTTCTAATTTATACAAGTCACCTGTGATATGCGTGATTTTGTATTGCTCATTCTCAACTTTCAGAATTTGGCGAATGCTATGAAAATAGAGTGCCCAATCCGCAGAATCAATTGCCTGATCGCCATTGGTCAATGTGATATTAACCCGATTACAAGCGGCCCCATTTGCACCTAAAATGGCACAATCAGTCCCATGTGATCCGGCCTGGTTGTCTACGATGCTGAAATTCACGTTTAACTGACTCAGTGAATCCACTATCTGCTGTGATGACATTTCCGCATGAATATTTTCTGCATAAGTACCTGCCGTGAACCCAGCCGCCATGATAATTGCTGCTAAAGTGTGTAATTTAATGCTTTTCATTAATGACCTCGTCCGAGTTTCTTATTTTCGTCCAGAACAGAAGGCTGTTTTTGATATCACAAAACGGTTTTGTACAACGGTTTTGCACAACATAGCATCAATGCGGAATAACCCTATACAAAATGTGACTATAAGGCAATTTTTAATCTTGGCAGGAGGAGTTAATTTTCATTACGAGACTTTTAAGCATAAAAAAAGCGCGATAATAATCACGCTTTTTTTATGTATTCAACTTACATTATTCTTTGGCGATTTTCGCCCAAGTATCACGCAAGCCTACAGTACGGTTAAACACTAAACATTCAGGATTTGAGAGTTTGCTGTCAGCACAGAAATACCCTTCACGCTCGAACTGATAAGTTTTTCCCGGCTGTGCTTTTGCCAGCCCCGGTTCAACAAAACCTTTACGTACCACTAATGACTCTGAATTAATCGTAGACAGGAAATCCTCTTCTGCCCCTGGGTTCGGTACACTGAACAGACGGTCATACAGATAGAATTGCGCAGCGGCAGCATGTGCTGCACTTACCCAGTGAATAACCCCCTTTACTTTGCGACCATCAGCCGGATCTTTATTCAGTGTCTGCTCATCATAGTGACAGTAAATAGTGGTGATATTACCTTCTGCGTCTTTCTCAACACGTTCAGCTTTAATCACATAAGCGTTACGCAGGCGAACTTCTTTACCGAGTACCAAACGCTTATATTGACGGTTTGCTTCTTCACGGAAGTCGGCGCGATCAATATAAATTTCACGGCTGAAAGGCACTTCACGACTACCCATTTCTGGTTTATTTGGATGATTGGGCATTGTCAGAATGACTTCACCTTCTGGCATATTTTCAATCACCAGTTTTACCGGATCAAGAACTGCCATAGCACGCGGCGCGTTTTCATTCAAATCATCACGAATACAAGATTCCAACGCAGCCATTTCAACGTTGTTATCCTGTTTAGTCACCCCGATACGACGGCAGAATTCACGGATCGCAGCAGAAGTATAGCCACGGCGACGCAAACCGGAAATCGTTGGCATACGTGGGTCATCCCAACCATCAACAATGTTTTCTGTCACCAGCAGGTTCAGTTTACGCTTGGACATCACCGTGTATTCCAGATTCAGGCGAGAAAATTCATACTGGCGTGGATGGCAATCAATTGTAATGTTATCCAATACCCAGTCATACAAACGACGGTTATCCTGAAACTCTAGTGTACATATAGAGTGAGTGATCCCTTCCATGGCATCAGAAATACAATGGGTGAAATCGTACATCGGATAGATGCACCACTTATTACCGGATTGGTGATGTTCCGCAAATTTAATGCGATACAGAACCGGATCGCGCATGACGATGAATGGAGAAGCCATGTCAATCTTTGCCCGCAGACAAGCTTTACCTTCAGCAAACTCACCAGCACACATTTTTTCGAACAGGACAAGGTTCTCTTCCACACTGCGATCGCGGTACGGGCTGTTTTTACCCGGCTCTTTTAGCGTGCCACGATATTCGCGGATCTCGTCTGGGCTTAATTCATCGACATACGCCAGACTTTTATTGATCAATTCAAGCGCGTATTCATACAGATTATCGAAATAGTTAGAAGAGTAGCGAATATCTCCACTCCACTGGAATCCCAGCCACTGGACGTCATTTTTAATCGATTCAACGTACTCAATATCTTCTTTAACCGGGTTCGTATCGTCAAAACGCAGGTTGCATTGCCCCTGGTAATCTTGTGCGATGCCAAAATTCAGGCAGATCGACTTCGCATGGCCAATATGCAGATAGCCATTAGGTTCAGGTGGGAAACGGGTATGTACGGATGTATGTTTACCAGTTGCCAAATCTTCGTCAATTATCTGACGAATAAAGTTTGTCGGGCGAGCCTCTGCCTCACTCATCGTTTTATTCCTCAATGCAAAAAGCGCTTCAATATAACCCTCTATAATCTATTAAGCTGAACCGAGAAACAACACTTAGTTAATGGGAAATGGACGAAAAGGGTAAAGTTAGTGCTAAAAAGCGATTTATGTACAATGAATTATGTACAATATAGTTAACTTTCCGTTAAAAACAGTGAAGGATACTGACAAGCCATTTTTTAATAATGGCTTGCCGTTTTTCTCATAAGGCGCTCAATAATAGCACCAAGTAAGATCAGCAAATGCGATGATTTTCCAGCACGACGATTAACTGATCCGCACAATAAATAATGTGCTCCTCGCTCCAGCTAGGATGCAAATACAGGCTGATTGTTCGGGGTAATAAAGAGCGAGCTGTCTCACACACAACATCACGATAATTGACTGATTCAGGCGATGTGTACTCTTTTGAATGGAAAGGAAAATTGGCTGAACCAAATCCCCGTAACTCTCTGAATACTCTTTCGCCATAGGCTTCCGGCCACTGAATTTTAAATGCCGGAACACCAATATTTTTCAGGTCATTTAAAATAACTTCGGCGGTACAATCCAATTTGGCAAGATCAAAAACAATAGGATATAACCAATACGCGTTGCATCTCTCTTCATTATTTAATGGCAAGCTGTGAATTAAATCGATATCTGTGAATTTTGTATCATAGATTTTTGCGTATTGTTTCCGATTGCGCATATTCCAGTCATCAAACCGTTCCAGTTCATTAATCCCGATGATCGACTGAATTTCAGTCATACGATAGTTATAACCAATACGATTGTGCACATGCCATGACACTTCCTCCAAAGCAAGCAAATCAAATTTTCTTCTTACATCAAATCCATGATCACGATAAGCACGACATTCCCAACCAATTTCAGCATCATTGGTCACAACCATGCCGCCTTCTCCACCCGTGGTAAAATGTTTTGACTGACAAAAACTAAAGGTTCCTACATCACCAATTGTACCAACCGATTTACCTTTATATTGACCTCCCAAACACTGAGCGCTGTCTTCTATCACTTTGAGATTATGTTTACGGGCAATAGCGAGGATTGCGTCCATATCACAAACAACACCATAAAGATGCACAACGATAATGGCTTTTGTCCTCTCTGTAATCAGCGCTTCTATTTTACCGGGATCAATAGTGTGTTCTTCCGTTGTATCACAAAACACAGGAATAGCCCCACATTGTAAAACCGCAAAAGAAGTAGCAATGAAAGTGTAAGAAGGTACGATAACCTCATCACCAGGGCCAATATTTAAAGCCCCCACAGCAATATTCACAGCTGAAGTGCCAGAATTACAAGATATCGCCATTTCTGCCCCAATCCAGTTAGCAAATTTATTTTCAAACTCCATTCCTCTTTCACCTGTCCAATAATTAACCTGACCAGATAATAGTGGCTGTTGGATATTTTTTAATGATTTTTCAGAAAAATCAGGCCATTGTGGAAATTTCATTATCTTTATACCTTAATAAAGTAAAATAAATAAATTTGATTACATACCTGTATGTAATTCCATAAAGCTAGTCAAGTTATGTAATATCATTTTATGCAAAATAAATTACACAATTTCAGGATCATTGATAAACCAATAAAGTTTGATAGAAAAAACCGCATAAATCATGACACTATAATTTAATAAAGTTTTTATTAGCCCCCAGTTTTCTCTTGTATCCTCCCAAACTACAGAGAGTTGATGTAAATTTTTAGACAATCTCTTGGTAAGATAAATAATTTCTGCATCAAATGCATAACCCTTAATTTTTTGTTTGGAAAAAACTTCTTTTGCCAAATCAGACTTTATCATTTTGAATGGGCATTGTGAGTCTGAAATTTTACAACTTAATAAGAGATTAACCGTTTTCAGAAAAATTTTACTGGTTATTTTTCGGTAAAAATTAGCCTTTGATTTATTGTTTGAAAAACGCTCCCCTATCACTAAATCAATATTATTAGATTTAATCTGGTTATAGGCATTAAAAAAATCAGATTCTTTTATTGGGAAATCAATATCGGTATAAAAGATATACTTTCCCTTTGCCAAATCAACACCTCGCCGAATGCTGTATCCTTTTCCATAGTTTCCGCAATTGGAAATGACCATAACATCACAGTAATTCTGTTTTATTTTTGCTATATCACTATCATAAAAATTGTTTTTATCTGAATCATTCACAATGATAATTTGTACATTCAATACTTCCTGAATTCTTCTAATCCGGTGTATTGTTTTCTCAATAATCAGGTAGTTTTCATGATATCTGGGAAGCACAATTGAAATTTCAACAGAATCTTCAACACGATCCATCCATTTTCTCCATTAAAACATGCCAATATCCATCACCTGTAACTTAATATCCCAATAGCTGTTTACCCAGTGCGGTCAGATGAATATCAGATGTATCTTGTTGACTGGCCTTCTTAATGGGAAAGGGTTTTCCGGTTATTGATGTTGTCGGCCTACCCTGTTTGTAGGCTGAAATTCGTTCTGCAACTTGCTGCTCTGTCAGATCTGTTCGCGGAAAATAACAGAAATATTGTGCCAATCTGGGCTTATCGGAAGTATTTGGCTGATTTCCATGTGGCAGTGTTCCATCGAAAATCACATAATCTCCCGCTTTAAGTGGGATTGATTCAATTTTCATTTCGCTAGTGTCAGGAAAACGGCTGTTATACCCTTTCGGTTGTTGAGATAACCAATGGTAAATAGTTTTATGGAAACCCGGCACACATTGAAAGCCACCTGAATCACCATCATCATCGGTCAGGCTTAACAAACCCTGTATTTTTCTTTCTAAGGGACGTTTTGAAACATCAATATCCCAATGAATGAATCCCTCATATTGCCATTTTTCTGTAACCGGTGGATTCATATTGACTCTGTCAATACTTACTAATAGCTCCGCAATACCAAATATTTTCTCATACACTGAATAAATAACTTCACTCTGACGATTATCCCATAATGTCTGGTGATGATAAAAAGGAATACGCCCCATTTTGTCTATTCCAGAACGTAAGCGAATATTTTCATCATAGAAATCGGAGGTTTTTCTCTGATCCATTTCTAAAAAATCAAATATAGCATTTACTGTTTTCTGTACTTGTTGCCTGCTCACCGCCGATTCAATAATGATATAACCGTTATCATCCCAACACTTCAAACATTGTTTCATTTTCTCTTCAGAAAAACATCCTGACATTCTGCCACCTAATCAATAATTAAATACCAGAGTCTTATCTTATTAAGCTCTCTGTTTATGCTCTTAAATTATAAAAACCAAATAACACCAATAATAGAAAGAAGCATTATTAAAAATAAAGACAAGCATCAAATTGGCGGAAAATAAATTACCTTAAACCAAATCAATTTCAACCCTAAAAGATTAAATTTATAAAAAATATCTTATTAATAGCGCACTAATCAATACAAAATAAATAATATAAAATGTTATATAAAATAATAATTATTATATTGCGTAAATATAATGCTAGAAAATATTAAAATACAAAAAATAACATCAATAATAAATTAGATAATTATATAAAATGATTTGGTTTTATTGATATTTATTATTATTAGAACTATTCAGGTGGGGTATTTTTATATAATCCGGTGATCGCCGAAACGATCACCGTTAACCAGGAAGGAGAAATGCATTAATTTATTTCATTACCTGAAATAAATTTGATTCTTTAGCAATAACATGACTTTCAGCCATGATACTGACACCTGCATAGTCATCAATATTGCTGATAATAATCGGGCTTATCATTGATTTGGCATGAGTGTTCAGGTATTCAAGATCCAACTTCAATAATGGCTCCCCTACTTTCACTCTCACACCTTCTTCAACCAAACGCTCAAAACCCTTACCTTGTAAAGAAACGGTATCAACACCCATGTGGATAATCACTTCAACACCGTTATCTGCCTCAATACACAGTGCATGATTGGTATCGAATATTTTCACCACCGTACCTGAAATCGGAGAAAAAACAGTATCGGAGGTCGGTTTAATCGCAATGCCATCACCCACTAATTTACTGGAAAAAGCTTCATCCGGGACATCCTCCAATTTAATCAATTTACCTGTTACAGGAGCAATGAGCGTCAGAATGTCTTTTCCCTGCGGCTTATACTTTTTTTCTGCCGGAATGTCTGACTCAGAATTATCATTTTCTGTCACTGCTGCAACAGGGCCTTTGGAGAGAACTTCCTTCATCGCACTGGCAATCAATTCCGCACGGGTTCCTACAATAATCTGAATGCTCTCTTTATTCAGACGGATAATGCCAGAAGCACCAAGGCGTTTAGTCACTTGTTCATTAACCAAACCCGCATCTTTCACAGATAAACGTAAACGGGTAATACAAGAGTCAATGCCTGTTAAATTGCCTGAACCGCCTATTGCGGCAATGTACTTGTACGCCACTTCCTGAATTTGCTCTGTATCGCTGACTTTTACCGCAATGCCAACATTGTGACCATCAATTTGCCCAATAAAAGAGGGTTCACGACCCAGTGTCATCAGGTTGAATTTTTTTATCGTAAAACGAAATATCACATAGTAGAGACAGAAGAAAACTAAGCCTTGTGGGATAAGCATGTACCAGTGAACGGCCAACGGATTGCGTGAAGAGAGCAGAAGGTCAGTAAAACCAGCACTGAAACCAAAACCGGCAATCCAGTGCATAGTCGCCGCAATATAGACCGAAATTCCCGTCATAATGGCGTGCAGGACATAAAGCACAGGTGCAACAAACATGAAAGAGAATTCAAGTGGCTCCGTTACCCCGGTAAAGAATGCAGCAAATGCGCCTGCCATCATAATACCGCCAACCATTGCTCTGTTTTCAGGACGCGCACCGTGGTAAATCGCTAATGCCGCCCCCGGCAGACCAAACATCATGATGGGGAAGAAACCTGCCTGATAACGCCCGGTAATGCCCGGAACGGCAGTCCCTTCAGCAATAGATTTTGCTCCTGCCAGGAAGTTAGGGATGTCATTGATACCCGCAACATCAAACCAGAAAACTGAATTCAGGGCATGATGCAAACCTATCGGTATTAACAAGCGGTTAAAGAAGGCATAAAGCCCTGCCCCCGTTGAGCCAAGGTTGATAATACTTTCACCAAATGCCACCAGCCAGCTATAAATTACAGGCCAGACAAACATCAGAACAAAAGAAAGCAGGATCATTAAAAAGGAATTGAGTATCGGAACTAAACGGCGACCGCTGAAGAATGACAGTGCCTGAGGTAATTCAATATGGCTGTAACGGTTATAGAGTTCGGCTGAAATAACCCCCACTAAGATACCAATAAACTGGTTATTGATCTTACTGAATGCTATTGGCACTTCAGCAACCGGAATATTTTTAATCATTGCGATTACTGCGGGAGAACATAGTTTGAGGACAACCATAAATCCGACTAATCCGGTCAATGCAGCAGCACCATCCTTGTCTTTCGACATACCATAGGCAATACCAACCGCAAATAATATTGCCATATTTTCGAGAATGGCATTCCCTGATGAAATAAGCAGCGCTGCCAGAGAGTTATCGGAACCCCAACCAGTTGGGTCGATCCAATACCCAACTCCGACTAATATTGCCGCAGCGGGCAAAGTCGCTACAGGCACCATTAATGCCCGACCAATCCGTTGTAAGTAACCTAAAATGTTCACTCACGCCCCCTTAAAGCTCCGTTAATGGAGTCTTTTATTTAATGAATGATGTAATGACATCACTTATGTATTTCTTGTTAAAACATTTTTAGTCTAAAAAAATTATTTTTCATCACAAATTAAATCCTTCTGATATGTGATAAAAATCACCACAGTTGATATTTTTTTAATCAAAATATGGCCTTAATCAAAAACTTATTTTATTATAAAAAATAACATTGTGACATTCGACAGGTAGAACCATCATAAAGAACAGGTATGATAGTCGGCTTTCCCGACAGCTGTTTGTATTGTCCCGTTTTTAATCATGAATAATTTTTAAAGAGGTCATCATGAGGCTGATCCCCCTGACAAATGCAAGTGATGTAGGCCGATGGTCTGCACACTACATTGTGAGTAAAATCAACGAATTCAATCCAACCGCAGAGCGTCCTTTCGTACTCGGTCTGCCCACTGGCAGTACACCACTGGCAACCTACAAAGCACTTATCACGCTATATCAGGCAGGAAAAGTCAGTTTCAAACATGTCGTCACTTTCAATATGGATGAGTATGTTGGTATTCCTAAAGATCATCCCCAGAGTTACCACTCGTTCATGCATCATAACCTCTTTAATCACATCGATATCCCAAAAGAAAACATTAACTTACTCAATGGCAATGCGGACGATGTTGATGCTGAGTGCTTACGTTATGAAAATAAGATCAAGTCGTATGGAAAAATCCATCTGTTTATGGGCGGTGTCGGGAATGACGGTCATATTGCCTTTAACGAACCTGCATCCTCCCTTTCTTCACGTACCCGGATTAAGACGTTAACGCTAGAAACGCGCACAGCTAACTCCCGCTTTTTCGATAATAATGTAAATTTAGTTCCCCAATATGCTTTAACCATTGGTGTGGGGACATTAATGGATGCCGAAGAGATCATGATCTTGGCGACAGGCGCCCAAAAAGCCTTGGCCCTGCAAGCTGCAATTGAAGGCAACGTTAACCATATGTGGACAGTAAGCTGTTTGCAGATACACCCAAAAGCGATCATCGTCTGTGATGAGCCTGCAACGATGGAGTTGAGAGTAAAAACAGTGAAATATTTTCACCAGCTAGAGGCGGAAATTCTTAATGAGTTCGCCAGTTAGTACTTATTCAGGCGCTTAGGAGATCAGAATGTACGCTTTAACTAACTGTATTATCTATACCGGGCACGAAAGACTGGACGGACATGCTGTCATCATTGCAGATGGTTTGATTAAGCAAGTCTGTCCAGAAAATGAATTACCGGAGGATATTGAAAAACACGATTTACACGGTGCAAATCTCTCTCCCGGATTTATTGATCTGCAAGTCAATGGCTGTGGCGGTGTCCAATATAATGAACGGCTGGAATATATTACGGAAGAGACGCTGTGTACCATGCAGGAAACCAATCAGTGTCACGGGTGTACCAGTTTTCTGCCAACGCTTATTACCAGCCCTGATGAACTGATGATTAAGGCCATTGAAGTGATGCGTATCTACTTAGCCAATAATCCTAATCAGGCACTTGGACTACATCTGGAAGGGCCTTACATCAATCCAGTAAAAAAAGGGACTCACAATCCGGCTTATATACGCAGGCCAACACCTGAAATGGTCAATTATCTGTGCACTAATGCCGATGTGATCACCAAAATTACTCTTGCTCCTGAGATGGTCGAAGAGCAGTGCATTCACCAATTAACTGAAGCGGGTATTATTGTTTCTGCTGGTCACTCCAATGCAACTTATGAAGAGGCCCGGCGAGGATTCCACAATGGCATTACTTTTTCTACCCACTTATATAATGCCATGCCTGCCATTTCCGGCCGCCAACCCGGATTAATCAGCGCTGTTTACGATACCTCTGAAGTCTATGCCGGCATTATTTGTGATGGCATGCATGTATCATGGCCAAATATCCGTAGTGCCAAGAGATTGAAAAATGAAAAATTAGTCCTTGTGACAGATGCCATCGTTCCTGCCGGTCTTGCTCCAGCGACAAATACTCTGGAGCAATTCACCTTTGCTAATAAAACAATATATTATCGTGATGGATTATGTGTTGATGAACATGGCACACTAAGCGGCTCCTCAGTCACAATGATAGAGAGTGTCAAGAATAGTGTTGAACATGTCGGTATCGCTTTGGATGAAACATTGCGGATGGCAACCCTTTATCCAGCCAAAGCCATCGGTGTTGATAAACACCTCGGTACGATTGAAACCGGCAAAGTCGCAAATCTGACCGCATTTACACATAATTTCAAAATCTGCAAAGCCATAGTTAACGGAAACATAATCAACAAAGATATCGATAATGGAAATGCAGTCGAACTATCGTGAGTATAAGGCCTGATGCGTAACCATATTGCACAAAAACAAATCGGTAATATTGATCTGGTTAAACAGCTCAATAGTGCGGTGGTCTATCGTTTGATAGACCAACATGGCCCAATATCCCGTATTCAAATTGCAGAAGAAAGTCAGCTTGCTCCCGCCAGTGTCACTAAAATTACACGTCAGTTATTAGAACGCGGCCTGATAAAAGAAATCGACCAGCAGGCTTCTACTGGCGGACGCCGGGCTATTTCTATCGTTACAGAAACCAGTCGTTTTCATACTATCGGCATACGGCTCGGACGCCATGATGCGACAATCGCATTATTTGATATGAGTGCCAAACAATTAGCCGAAGAGCACTACTCCGTACAGGAGAGTACACAACAGGAAGTCGAAAAACGGATTATCTCTGCCATTGAGAATTTCATTGCTAAAAATCAGCGGCGGATCCATGAACTGATCGCAATATCAATCATTCTTCCCGGCCTGGTGGACCCCGATAACGATATCATTCGCTACATGCCACACATAAAAGTAGACAATTGGCCATTGGTACAAAATCTACGGAAACATTTCAATATCTCCTGCTTTACCGGGCATGACATTCGCAGCCTTGCGTTGGCAGAACACTATTTCGGGGCCACCCGCAATTGTGAAGACTCGCTTCTGGTACGCGTTCATCGTGGTACAGGAGCGGGAGTTATCGTCAATAATAATATCTTACTCAACAAACGCGGTAATCTGGGAGAAATAGGTCACATCCAAATCGAACCACTGGGTGAACGTTGCCATTGCGGTAATTTTGGCTGTCTGGAAACTATTGTATCTAACTCAGCAATAGAGGCTAAAGTACAGCATCAATTACGGCAGGGATTTCCAAGCAAATTGACCTTGAATAGCTGTACTATTCATGACATATGCCTCGCAGCTAATCAGGGAGATCCTCTGGCAGTCGAAGTTATCAGGCAGGTAGGACACAATCTTGGTAAAGCTATTGCCATCGCCATTAACTTCTTTAATCCCCAGAAAATAGTTATTGCTGGTGATATTACGGAAGCTGAGCAAATTCTGCTGACTGCTATCCAAAGCTGCATCAACACACAATCGTTAAAAGCCTTCCGTGAAGATCTTCCCGTCGTTGTTTCCGAACTAAATCACTGTTCCGCAATTGGTGCATTTGCCTTAACGAAGCGTTCGATGCTCAATGGTGTACTGTTGCAACATCTTCTTGGAGGATAATTTCACCAACCCCGTTGGTTTTATCATCAATATGATTACAAGCCAAACAAACAAGCGATATTATGCATATTTTTTAAAAAAAGCAGTTGACGCATTTGTCTGATATACGCATAATGCGCCCCGCACCGCCGATGAAGGCAAAGCGAAAAAGATGGCTACGTAGCTCAGCTGGTTAGAGCACAGCACTCATAATGCTGGGGTCACAGGTTCGATTCCCGTCGTAGCCACCATCTTTGCGGGAGTGGCGAAATTGGTAGACGCACCAGATTTAGGTTCTGGCGCCGCAAGGTGTGCGAGTTCAAGTCTCGCCTCCCGCACCACTTTCTTCATTGGTTGTACTTAAATCGAGTTGAACTGGCGTTGTTTTGGGTTTAAGTTTTAGTGTGTTATTTTCAGGTGGGGTATCGCCAAGCGGTAAGGCACCAGGTTTTGATCCTGGCATGCCCTGGTTCGAATCCAGGTACCCCAGCCATACTACTGAAAACAACAATAACTAAAGCGTGGATCATCAGGAATAACGAGCTGGTAACAACAAGATTTTAATGAGAATACTCAGGTGGGGTATCGCCAAGCGGTAAGGCACCAGGTTTTGATCCTGGCATACCCTGGTTCGAATCCAGGTACCCCAGCCATATTCCTGAATGTTTTCATAAAATTTACGGTTAACGTAAATGGCTACGTAGCTCAGCTGGTTAGAGCACAGCACTCATAATGCTGGGGTCACAGGTTCGATTCCCGTCGTAGCCACCATTTAAAATTCAGTTGGGGTATCGCCAAGCGGTAAGGCACCGGATTCTGATTCCGGCATTCCCAGGTTCGAATCCTGGTACCCCAGCCAAGATTTTCAAAATGTTAACTGAATTGAAAGCCACCGACAGGTGGTTTTTTTGTTTTTCTGCCGCTAAACTTCCCCTATATCTTCATCAAACAGCACTTAATACACGTTATTAAAATATGGCAGGTCATAGATTAAACAATAAACACTTGCTTAAGTCCCATTACGGGACTACTGTGAAGATTATGAAGATAATATCCGTTGCATCACTGAAAGCGTTTTGGGAAAAACATCCAGATGCTGAACAACCACTAAGGGCTTGGTTTGACGAGGCAAAAAAAGCCTCATGGAAAACGCCAGCTGATATTAAAGCTCAATACCGCAATGCGAACATCCTGAAAAATAATCGCGTGGTATTTAACATTAAGGGAAACGATTACCGCCTGATAGTTTCCATCTTTTACCCCGCAGGTTGGGTGTACGTTAAATTTATCGGTACGCATAAACAATACGATGCCGTAGGTGCTAACAGCGTAGATCTGGAGTAAACAATGAATATTAAACCCATCAGAACAGAGCAGGATTATCAAGGCGCACTGAAAGCGATAGCACCATTATTTGATAATCAGCCTGAAATGGGTACACCTGAATTCGATTACATGGAAGTCATGGTGTTATTAATTGAAGCCTATGAAAAAGAACATTATTCAATAGACCCACCAGACCCCATTGAAGCCATTAAATTCAGAATGGAGCAATCCGGTCTGACAGTGAAAGATTTAGAACCAGCAATTGGTAAATCTAACCGTGTTTATGAAGTTCTCAATAGAAAGCGCAATCTGACATTACCCATGATCCGAAATTTACACGGCATGTTTGGAATACCTGCCGATGTTTTGATAAAACCAACAAATAAAACCCCATAAAGGGAACCCACATTTGGGCTAACGGAGCATTTGCAAAAAAATGCTCCTGCCCTCAAAAGTATTTGATAAAAAACAACAATCACACGCCCAACGCATATTTCAGCACCAGTTTTTTCATCACACCTGAACGTTGTGCTGCCATCAATGCCAGATTGCGCATGGTTTTCAATCCCGGCAAATCATGGCTGAATGCCGTGTGAAAGAGATCCATTCCCGCCTGCATAACCAAATTATCCGGCATCCTGCGACGTTGATAGCGCTTCAGTACTGCCAAAGAATCCCACTCTTCATGCAAGTCCTTAGCATTGATCAATACCTCAAGCAGAGTATCAACATCCCGATAACCCAAATTTACCCCCTGCCCCGCCAATGGGTTGATAGTATGAGCGGCATCTCCCAGTAAAACCAAACCTTCGCGTACATAATCGCTGGCATGATGGCGAGTCAGAGGAAACGCCCCTGTAGTAATCGGCGTTACTTTGCCTAAACGGGCTGGAAATGCCTGAAATATTTCCCGTTCAAGTTGTGTCATTGACATCGCCTGTAACTGACGAATACGAGCGGGAGAGTCATACCACACTAATGAAGCCCATTGTTCAAACAGTGGCAGGAAGGCTCTAGGGCCGGAAGGAAAAAATTGCTGCCATGTTATGTCTTGCTGAGGCTGTTCAGTTTTGACTGTAATCAGCATACATGACTGGCGATATTGCCATCCCCTGCTACCGATACCAGCCAATTGCCGAACCTGCGAGCGCGCACCATCAGCACCAACAATTAAACGTGAGTTTAATTCCGTGCCATTAGTCAATTCAACTCGCCATGTTTTATGATCATGTTGCCGATGCATCGATTTCAATGCCGCTGGACAAAAGAGCGTGAGGTTGGGATACCGTTCAAATTCCTGCCACAATGCCAATTGCAAGATACAATTTTCTACCATGTACCCCAATTCTGGTAAACCAAGACTTTCCGCATCGAAAATCACATTGGAGTCATTCTGTTCCCACGTTTCCAGAGTCCGATAGGGAGCGCTACGCATCCGTAAGACATTTTTCCATGCCCCCAACTGCTTCAATAAATCCACAGAAGCACAGCTAATCGAAGAAATACGCACATCCGGTTCATGAGCCGCATTGTAAGATGGTGGTTTCTGGTGTTCCAATAATGCAACATGCCAGCCTTCTTGTGCCAGCCCCAATGCCGTTGCTGCACCAATCATGCCTGCACCAACGACAACAATATCGAATTTCTGTTGTAGATTATTCATATTCATCACATTATTAACTTCTTGATTAAAATAGTGTACCGGAATTTTCCCTTTCCGGCTGTGAATATCCGATGTTACAGTCTGGTCACTGGTGCCTCAAATGACTACAATAGCCAGCAACATTATGATGCTAAATACACTGTATTCAATACGCTGGTTCATACACTACGTTTTTCAGTGTTGATGCATTATTTCACTGAAAACACCGGATGCACAAAATGTCGACGATAAAAAAACTGTATATCAAAACCTGGGGCTGTCAGATGAACGAATACGATTCATCCAAGATGGCCGACCTGCTGGAAACCACTCACGGTTATCAGTTAACCGATGTCGCCGAAGAAGCAGATATCTTACTCCTGAACACATGTTCAATTCGTGAAAAAGCACAAGAAAAAGTCTTTCACCAACTCGGACGCTGGAAAGGGCTGAAAGACAAAAACCCTGAAGTCATCATTGGTGTCGGCGGTTGCGTCGCTTCTCAGGAAGGAGATTACATCCGCCAGCGTGCACCCAGCGTTGATATTATCTTCGGACCGCAAACTCTGCACCGTCTGCCGGAAATGATTAATCATGTAAAAGGCACCCGCAGCCCTGTTGTTGATATCAGTTTCCCTGAAATCGAGAAGTTCGACCGTCTGCCAGAACCACGGGCTGAAGGCCCGACTGCATTCGTTTCTATCATGGAAGGCTGTAATAAATACTGCACATTCTGCGTTGTTCCTTACACCCGTGGAGAAGAAGTCAGCCGTCCTTGCGATGATATCCTATTTGAAATTGCCCAACTTGCTGCCCAAGGTGTGCGCGAAGTTAACTTGCTCGGTCAAAATGTTAACGCTTACCGTGGAGCAACATTTGACGGGGATATCTGCACATTTGCGGAATTACTGCGCCTGGTTGCAGCTATTGATGGCATCGACCGTATACGCTTCACCACCAGCCATCCAATCGAATTTACTGACGATATTATCGCTGTTTATGAAGATACACCGGAGTTGGTCAGCTTCCTGCACTTGCCGGTCCAGAGTGGCTCTGATCGTATTCTGACCCTGATGAAACGCGCCCACACCGCGCTGGAATACAAAGGCATTATTCGTCGCCTGCGTAAAGCACGCCCTGACATTCTCATCAGTTCTGACTTTATTATCGGTTTCCCAGGTGAAACCCAAGACGACTTTGAAAAAAACGATGAAATTAATTGCCGATGTTAATTTCGACATGAGTTTCAGCTTCATTTATTCAGCACGTCCGGGTACGCCTGCGGCTGATTTGCCAGATGATGTGAGTGAAGAAGAGAAGAAACAACGCCTGTACCTGCTCCAGCAACGCATTAACCAACAGGCCATGAGCTATAGCCGCGCCATGCTTGGCAGCACACAACGCATTCTGGTTGAAGGCCCATCCCGCAAAAATATCATGGAGCTTTCTGGCCGTACTGAGAACAACCGTGTGGTTAACTTCGAAGGTACACCTGATATGATTGGTAAATTTGTTGATGTCGAAATTGTTGATGTTTATGCCAATTCCCTGCGTGGCAAGGTAATCCGTACCGAAGATGAAATGGATTTACGTATCTATGAATCGCCTGCGTCAGTAATTGCCCGTACTCGTAAGGAAGACGAAATCGGCGTTGGTATTTATCAGCCCTAAATAGGCCAGCCTTGACAGGCTCTAATATAGAGATAATCAGTGACACAAATAAACCCACAAGTAGCAACACAAGAGATTTTTCTGGAACCCGCAGACAATCAGCGATTAATGAGCCTGTGTGGCCCACTTGATGACAATCTGAAACAACTTGAACGTCGACTAGGAGTAGAGATCAACCGCCGCGACAATCGTTTCAAACTGGCAGGCAAACCACTGTGTGTCAGTGCAGTAACAAGCATATTACGCCGCCTTTATGTCGAAACCGCACCTGTACATGGCGTGATACCCGATCTTGAGCCTGAACAGATCCATCTGGCAATCACAGAAAGTCGTGTACTGGAGCAGTCAGCAGAAAGCGTACCCGCCTACGGCAAGGCTGTGAATATCAAAACCAAACGGGGTGTTGTAAGACCCCGTACTCCTAATCAGGCACAGTACATTGCCAATATCCTTGACCATGATATTACATTTGGGATCGGGCCAGCAGGAACAGGTAAAACCTATCTGGCCGTTGCCGCAGCAGTTGATGCACTGGAGCGGCAAGAAATTCGCCGGATACTTCTTACCCGCCCTGCGGTTGAAGCCGGAGAAAAACTGGGATTCTTGCCGGGTGATCTGAGCCAGAAAGTCGACCCTTACTTACGTCCACTTTACGATGCCCTGTTTGAGATGCTGGGTTTTGAAAAAGTTGAGAAGCTGATCGAAAGAAATGTTATTGAAGTCGCTCCATTGGCCTATATGCGTGGACGAACGCTCAATGATGCTTTTATTATTCTTGATGAAAGTCAGAATACCACCATTGAACAGATGAAGATGTTCCTGACTCGTATTGGCTTTAACTCTAAAGCAGTGATTACTGGTGACGTAACCCAGATCGACCTGCCAAGAGGTCAGAAATCAGGGCTGAGCCATGCAATGGAAGTCTTGTCGGAAGTTGACGAGCTGAGCTTTAATTTCCTCCATAGCGAAGATGTGGTCCGCCACCCTGTAGTTGCCAAAGTCGTTATTGCCTATGAAGCATGGGAAGCGACAGAGCAGAAACGTAAACAGGCGCTTAACGAAAAGCGCAGACAGGAAGCGCAATGAGTTCAGTTATATTAGATTTACAAATCGCGTGTGAAAACCCAACAGGACTTCCTGAGGAAGTCCTTTTCCAACGCTGGCTGGAAGGCGTTTTGCCGCAATTTCAGGCTGAAAGTGAAGTGACAATCCGTGTTGTTGATGAGGCAGAAAGTCACGAATTAAACCTCATTTATCGCGGGAAAGACAAACCAACCAATGTGTTATCCTTCCCATTTGAAGCTCCGCCCGAAGTGGAACTGCCCTTACTCGGCGATTTGATTATATGCCGTCAGGTTGTTGAGAAAGAAGCGAAAGAACAACAAAAAACGGTTGAAGAGCACTGGGTACACATGGTAGTTCACGGCTGTCTTCATCTACTTGGTTATGACCACATTGAAGATGAAGAAGCGGAAGAAATGGAATCTCTGGAAACAGAAATCCTAAAAAAAATGGGTTATCCTGATCCTTATCTTGCGGAAAAAGAATAACCCCTAAGAACATTTTTATGTTAAACATTACGATCCGTACCCTATAGATTTCAGGATGCAGCCAACAAAGCTGCCACCTGAAAGACGACAGGTATCTAACTTTAATTAATGAGGAATTTTAATTAAAACGCCATGAGCGACGACCATCCTTCTAGTAACGATAGCCCTAGTCCTAAGAAAGGCTTTTTTGCACTTCTTAACCAGATTTTTCACGGTGAGCCGAAAAACCGTAACGATTTGGTTGAACTGATCCGTGATTCTGAACAGAATGACCTGATCGACCCTGATACCCGAGAGATGCTCGAAGGGGTAATGGATATTGCTGACCAACGCGTGCGTGACATTATGATCCCGCGCTCACAAATCGTTACCTTAAAACGCAATCAATCTCTGGACGAATGTCTGGATGTGATTATCGATTCAGCCCACTCTCGCTTCCCTGTGATCAGTGAAGATAAAGATCACATTGAAGGCATCTTGATGGCAAAAGATCTTCTGCCATTTATGCGCACGAATACCGAGCCTTTCAGCATTGATAAAGTGCTGCGTCAGGCTGTCGTGGTGCCGGAAAGTAAGCGGGTTGACCGACTGCTGAAAGAATTCCGTTCTCAACGCTATCATATGGCAATTGTTATCGATGAATTCGGCGGTGTTTCCGGCCTTGTCACGATTGAGGATATACTTGAACTGATTGTGGGGGAAATTGAGGACGAATACGATGATGATGAAGATAACGATATTCGTGCCTTGAGTCGCCATACTTATTCAGTGCGGGCATTGACTCAAATCGAAGACTTTAACGATGTTTTCAGTACTAATTTCAGCGACGAAGAAGTTGATACCATTGGCGGGTTGGTTATGCAGGCATTTGGACACCTGCCTTCCCGTGGAGAATCCATCAGCATTGATGGCTATCACTTCAAAGTAGCAATGGCAGATAGCCGGAAAATCATTCAGGTTCATGTCAAAATACCGGATGATGCTGAAGTTCCTGGCCTTGATAAAGATTAATAGGATCTGGATGAACAAAGCCTCATTAATGAATTGCCAGCGGCTGCGCGCTTTGCTGGCACTTTTCTTCGGAGCCAGTGGAACACTGGCTTTTTCACCTTTTGACTTCTGGCCCGCGGCCCTTATTTCTCTCTGTGGTCTGCAAATCCTGACACTTAACCGGACTACCCGACAAGCACTCTTTATTGGCTTCTGCTGGGGCCTTGGCCTGTTTGGCAGTGGTATAAACTGGATTTATGTCAGTATCGCGAATTTCGGAGGCATGCCAACCGCCGTTAATATCTTTTTGGTAATCCTGTTTTCCGCTTATCTTGCTCTTTATCCCGCTCTGTTTGCCGGGCTGCTTAACCGCTTCTTCCCGACCTCAAATGGGATAAGGTTAATCGTCGTCAGCCCTGCATTATGGCAATGCACTGAATTTTTACGTGGTTGGATATTAACGGGTTTTCCGTGGCTACAATTCGGCTATAGCCAGATTGATGGCCCTTTGAAAGCAATTGCCCCGATTTTCGGAGTAGAAAGTATCACCTTCCTGCTAATGATGAGCAGTGGCTTGTTAGTTTTTGCTGCCTTTCATAAAAAACTCTCATCTGCCATCGCTGCCATTATCTTGTTACTGCTGCCGTGGCCAATGAGACATTATCAGTGGTATACCCTGATGCCGGCAAAATCAACCGACGTAGCACTGGTACAAGGCAATATTCCTCAGGAAATAAAATGGGATCCCTCTGTATTAGGGAAAACCCTGGATATTTATCTGGATCATAGCCAGCCTTTTATCGGCAAAGTCCCTATTATTATCTGGCCAGAAGCAGCTATCCCTGATTACGAGTACAATCAGAATAATTTCCTGACCAAGCTGGATACTCTGCTCAGGCAACATAACACCAGCCTGATTACAGGTATTCCCGATGCACGTCCTGCACTGGATGGGTACAAGTTCTATAACAGTATCATCGTGTTAGGAGAAAAAACTCCTTACCAATATCCGGCGATTAGCCGCTATGACAAACATCACCTTGTTCCATTTGGTGAGTTTGTTCCTCTGGCATCATTACTGCGTCCATTGGCTCCCTTCTTTAACCTGCCAATGTCCTCTTTCAGTCAGGGAAATTATATACAACCTCAGCTTTCTGTTGCGGGACATGGAATTACCGCCGCAATCTGCTATGAAATTATTTTGGGCGAGCAAGTCCGTGATAACTTCAAACCCAGTACAGAGTTTCTGCTGACTGTTTCCAATGATGCCTGGTTTGGACATTCTATTGGGCCGTGGCAACATTTCCAAATGGCGCGTATGCGTTCCCTTGAACTGGGTCGTCCTCTGTTAAGAGGGACAAATAACGGAATTACAGCGGTAATCAAACCAGATGGTTCAATACAAGCCGAAATTCCACAATTTACTCGTCAAGTTTTGGAAACTAAAGTCACGCCAGCCAGTGGTATTACACCTTATTTCCGATTTGGTAATTGGCCAGTTTGGGGAATAACAGTGTTGTTTATTTTATTCGGATTGATAAACAACCGTCGCCAAATCTAGCTAATCATTTAGTGATATTCCAGAAAATACCCAATATAAGTCCAGAGGTTTAATTTATGCCCTGGACTTATATGTTTTTCACTTTTTCTCCTTGATAACCTCAATAAATATTACCCATCATAACTAATATCGAATATCAAATGCTTTAACAAAAGATAGGATTAAATTAAATAATAATCAAAATAAAATATTTAATCCTAAAAAGTACAAACTGTGAGCAAGATTAAAAATTATTCACCTCAAATTCACACTTAAACAAAAGTGTTTATTTTTAGTGCGAAGCAGCTCGCGAAATGAAAACATATGGTTTAAAAAAAGTAACATTATGAATTATTTTTTTACAACCCATACACAAAACAATTCAAAAAATCGTTTCTATAAAAAACAGAAGCACCAATATGTGCAAGATTTGCAAACAAACCCAACTTTGCGCAAAGCAGTTTGTAGAAAATCTGTTGTACAAAACAAACTGTACAAAATAAGTTGCGCAAAACAACCAAATGAAGGAGCTGTATATGCGTAAATTGATGTTAACCATGATGTTGCTTAGCGCGGCAGGGGCTGTCCATGCTGAGGAATTGACTGGAACATTAAAAAAAATCAAAGACAGTGGTGTTGTTGCTGTCGGACACAGAGAATCTTCTGTTCCATTTGCTTACTATGATGCTAAACAGAATGTTGTCGGTTATGCCCAGGACTATTCCAATTTAATTGTGGAGGCGATTAAGAAAAAAATTAATGCGCCCAACCTGCAAGTTAAGCTGATCCCTGTCACTTCTCAAAACCGTATTCCATTGCTACAAAACGGTACTTTTGATTTTGAATGTGGCTCAACCACTAATACCCCTGAGCGCCAAAAACAAGCTGCGTTCTCCAATACCATCTTTATCGTCAACACACGCCTGCTGACTAATAAGGATTCAGGGATCAAAGGATTTGACGATCTGACCGGAAAAAATGTCGTTGTAAGCGCAGGCACAACTTCTGAAATATTGCTGAATAAACTTAATGACGAAAAGAAAATGAAAATGCGCATTATCAGTGCAAAAGATCATGGCGATTCATTCCGTACGCTGGAATCAGGCCGCGCTGCTGCCTTCATGATCGACGATGCACTACTGGCAGGTGAACGTGCAAAAGCGAAAAAACCTGATCAGTGGATTATCGTCGGTGAACCTCAATCCAAAGAAGCTTACGGTTGTCTGATGCGCAAAAACGATCCTCAATTCAAAAAGTTGCTGGATGACACTGTTGCAGAAATACAAACTTCTGGCCGGGCAGAAAAAATGTTTGCTCGCTGGTTCAAAGAGCCAATTCCACCTAAGAATTTGAATCTGAACTTCACTCTGCCAGACGAAATGAAAGATTTGTTTAAATCACCAAATGATAAGTCTCTAAATTAATAAACCGAAGATCCCGATTTTATTGGCACGACGGGTATGAGGTAGTCGTTCCCTACCTCATTTTTTTATGCTTCAGGGAGCATGTGTATGTCAGTTGATTGGAATTGGGGTATCTTTCTGCAAGAAGCCCCTTTTGGTAATACCACCTATCTTGGGTGGATCATTTCTGGATTGCAGGTGACAATTGCTCTTTCTATCTGCGCCTGGATTATTGCATTTATTGTCGGTTCGTTTTTTGGCATTCTTCGTACTGTTCCGAATAAATTTCTGGCAGGACTGGGAACCTGTTATGTTGAGCTGTTCCGTAACATTCCTCTTATCGTCCAATTTTTTGTCTGGTATTTGGTTGTACCAGAATTCCTGCCTAAAGACCTGAGTAATTGGTTCAAGGTGGATTTGGATCCCAATATCCAATTTTTTCTTTCCTCGGTAATTTGTCTGGGGCTATTCACTGCGGCCCGTGTATGCGAACAGGTTCGTGCAGCCATTCAATCGCTGCCACGAGGGCAAAAAGCCGCAGGGCTGGCAGTGGGTCTGACACTGCCACAAACCTACCGTTATGTCCTGCTACCTAATGCCTATCGTGTCATTATTCCACCAATGACATCAGAAATGCTTAACCTGGTGAAGAATTCCGCGATTGCCTCAACTATCGGTTTGGTAGACATGGCAGCACAAGCAGGAAAATTACTGGACTATTCAGCGCATGCATATGAAACATTTACAGCAATCACACTGGCATATGTTGGAATCAATCTCGTTATTATGCTTGCAATGAGTATGCTTGAGAAAAAAGTACGGTTGCCGGGCAACATGGGGGGCCGATAAAAATGTATCAATTTGACTGGAGTTCCATTATTCCTAGCCTGCCTCTGTTGTTGAACGGGTTAATCATCACGGCTGAAATTACCACAATAGCCATTATCATCGGTATTGCCTGGGGAACGGCTCTGGCAGTAATGCGCCTTTCTTCCATTAAGGTACTGAGCTGGTTTGCCACCTTATATGTCAACCTCTTCCGCTCTGTACCTCTGGTAATGGTATTGTTATGGTTTTATTTAATTGTGCCTAGCTTAGTCCAAAATGTTCTAGGCATATCACCAAAAACTGATATCCGTTTAATCTCTGCAATGGTAGCGTTCTCGCTCTTTGAAGCAGCCTATTATTCCGAAATTATCCGGGCAGGTATTCAGAGTATTTCCCGTGGTCAGTCATCTGCGTCACTGGCACTGGGAATGACTCATATGCAAAGTATGCGTCTGGTCATCCTGCCACAGGCATTCCGTGCGATGATCCCATTACTGCTAACACAAGGCATTGTATTATTTCAGGATACCTCTCTGGTATATGTATTAAGTCTGGCAGATTTTTTCCGGACAGCAGCCAATATCGGTGAGCGTGATGGTACACAGATAGAAATGGTTCTGTTTGCCGGTTTTATTTATTTTGTGATTAGTTTTTCCGCTTCCATGCTGGTTAACTATTTGAAGAAAAGGACTATTTGATGATTTCCCTGAAAAATGTATCCAAGTGGTATGGCCAATTTCAGGTTCTGAATGACTGCTCAACTGAAGTCAAAAAAGGCGAAGTAGTGGTAGTCTGTGGACCTTCTGGTTCCGGTAAATCCACGCTGATAAAAACAGTCAATGGCCTTGAAGCTGTCCAGCAAGGTGAAATTTGGGTAAACGGAACAAAAGTAAATGATAAAGGCACAAATCTGGCTCAACTACGTTCCAAAGTTGGCATGGTGTTTCAACATTTTGAACTGTTTCCCCATCTGTCTATCATTGACAATCTGACACTGGCTCAGGTCAAGGTCTTAAAGCGTGATAAACAAACTGCGGCTGAAAAAGGCTTAAAACTATTAGAGCGTGTTGGGTTAGCAAATCACGCCAATAAATTACCTGCCCAACTTTCCGGTGGGCAACAACAGCGTGTCGCCATTGCCCGTGCGCTTTGCATGGATCCCATCGCTATGTTGTTTGACGAACCAACTTCCGCCCTTGATCCAGAAATGATCAATGAAGTACTGGATGTTATGGTTGAACTGGCTAACGAAGGGATGACCATGATGGTTGTTACCCATGAAATGGGATTTGCCAAAAAAGTTGCCCATCGCGTTATCTTTATGGATGAAGGCACTATTGTCGAAGACAGCAAGAAAGAAGAGTTCTTCGCCAACCCTAAATCAGAACGTGCCCGCGATTTTCTGGCGAAGATCCTGCACTAATTTACCTTTGTCGGCGGATAATACTTTACCGCCGACTTTAAACCATGACTAAATGCAGTAATTTTCCGTGTTCTTCCTATAACAAGTGTTGTTGCCCCAATTCCTATCCGCTATGCTATGTCATCCTAAATTTCATAAACAAACACGCTCGCTAAAAGCGTAGCTGATTACTCACCATAGGATTATCGGTGCCATGCAAGAACAATATCGTCCAGAAGACATAGAGCAACAAGTCCAGCTTCATTGGCAAGAGAAGCAAACTTTTAAAGTGACCGAAGACAGCAGCAAAGAAAAATACTATTGCCTGTCTATGCTACCTTATCCTTCTGGCCGACTACATATGGGCCATGTTCGTAATTACACTATTGGTGATGTGATCTCCCGTTACCAGCGTATGCTTGGCAAAAACGTACTGCAACCTTTCGGTTGGGATGCCTTCGGCCTGCCAGCAGAAGGCGCTGCGGTTAAGAACAAAACCGCCCCGGCTCCGTGGACTTATTCCAACATCGAATACATGAAAGACCAGCTGAAAATGCTAGGATTCGGTTATGATTGGGATCGTGAAGTCACAACCTGTACACCAGAATATTATCGTTGGGAGCAGTGGTTCTTTACTAAGTTGTATGAAAAAGGACTGGTTTACAAAAAAACCTCTGCTGTTAACTGGTGCCCAAATGACCTGACAGTTCTGGCAAATGAACAAGTTATTGATGGCTGCTGCTGGCGTTGTGACAGCCAGGTAGAACGCAAAGAAATCCCACAGTGGTTTATTAAAATCACCGATTATGCGGAAGAACTGTTAAATGATCTGGATAAACTGGAAGACTGGCCTGAACAGGTTAAAGTCATGCAGCGTAACTGGATCGGTCGTTCTGAAGGTGTCGAAATCACCTTCGATGTCGCTGATAACCAAGAAAAACTGACCGTTTATACGACCCGCCCAGATACCTTTATGGGAGCAACCTATGTTGCCGTAGCCGCAGGTCATCCTCTGGCAAAACAAGCTGCGGAAAATAATCCTGAGCTGGCTGAATTCATCAATGAATGCCGTAATACCAAAGTTGCCGAAGCAGACATGGCAACTATGGAGAAAAAAGGCATGTCAACCGGTATGTTCGTTATCCACCCATTAACCAATGAACGAATCGCTATCTGGGTTGCTAACTTCGTACTGATGGAATACGGCACAGGTGCTGTTATGGCAGTTCCAGCTCATGACCAACGTGACTGGGAGTTTGCCACTAAGTACAACCTGCCAATAAAAGTGGTTATTCTGGATAACGATGGTAACGTACCAACGGTTCAGGAAGCTGCCGTCACCGATAAAAACGCGCTGGTTAATTCCGGTGAGTTCAGTGGCCTGAGCCACGAAGAGGGCTTCAATGCCATTGCAGATAAGCTGGTTGAGATGGGAGTTGGCAAACGCAAAGTTAACTATCGTCTGCGTGACTGGGGTGTTTCCCGTCAGCGTTACTGGGGAGCACCAATTCCAATGGCAACACTGGAAGATAGTACTGTTGTACCTGTTCCTGAAGATCAACTGCCAGTGATCCTGCCAGAAGATGTTGTGATGGATGGCATTACCAGCCCAATCAAAGCTGACCCTGAGTGGGCAAAAACTACTATCAACGGCCAACCGGCTCTGCGTGAAACCGATACCTTCGACACCTTTATGGAATCATCATGGTATTACGCACGCTATACCTGCCCGGATTACGACAAAGGTATGCTTGATTCTACTGCCGCTAACTATTGGCTGCCCGTGGATCAATATATCGGTGGTATTGAACACGCTATCATGCACCTGATGTATTTCCGTTTCTTCCACAAATTGATGCGGGACGCAGGCTTAGTTAACTCTGATGAACCAGCAAAACGTCTGTTATGTCAAGGCATGGTTCTGGCTGATGCTTTCTATTACACCGGCAGCAACGGTGAAAAAGTTTGGGTGTCACCGGCCGATGCAATCGTTGAACGTGATGAAAAAGGACGCATTATAAAAGCAATGGATCAGGCTGGTCATGAGTTGATCTATACTGGCATGAGCAAAATGTCAAAATCCAAAAATAACGGTATCGATCCACAACTTATGGTTGATAAATATGGCGCTGATACCGTTCGCTTGTTTATGATGTTCGCTGCACCACCAGAGCTGACTCTGGAATGGCAGGAATCTGGTGTGGAAGGGGCTAACCGTTTCCTGAAACGTGTATGGCGTCTGGTTTATGAGCACATTAATAAAAACGCAGACAAAGGCGAATTCCAACTGTTGGACATTGCTAACTTGACAACAGAGCAGAGAGATTTGCGTCGTGATCTGCACAAAACGATTGCTAAAGTTACTGATGATATCGGTCGTCGCCAGGCATTCAATACCGCAGTTGCCGCTATCATGGAACTGATGAACAAACTGACTCGTGCACCACAGGAAACAGAGCAGGATCGCGCTCTGATGCAAGAAGCGCTGACAGCAATTGTGCGTATGCTTTCACCTATCACGCCACATGCTTGTTTCGTTATGTGGAAAGCGCTCGGTAATGAAAGTGACATTGATGTTGCTGAATGGCCGAAGGCTGATGAACAGGCGATGGTTGATGATACTAAACTGGTCATCATCCAGATTAATGGTAAAGTCCGTGGCCGCGTTACTGTACCGGCAGATGCGACAAAAGAGTACGTTCAGGAGATGGCAACCCAGGAATACAGCGTAACGAAATATCTTGAAGGCGTTAGTATTCGTAAAGTCATCTATGTTCCGGGCAAATTGCTAAATCTGGTCGTTGGCTGATATTAGCTGATAATGGGAGGCCATTCTTGTGATAAAAAGTGTGGCAGTAAATGTGATAGGAAAAAATATGCGGCATCGTATTTTCACGTTGTTGCTGGGGTTAGCGGTGCTGGTCACCGCTGGCTGCGGTTTTCACCTTCGTGGCACAACACAAGTACCAAAAGAACTTCAAACGTTACAGTTGAGTTCAAGTGATCCATACGGGCCACTGGCACGGGCAGTACGCCAGCAACTACGTCTGAATGACGTCAAAATTGTTGAACAGGCCAGTGCCTCTGTTCCGATCCTGAAACTGTTAGGTTCAAGTGAAAATAAAAAAACTGTTTCAGTATTTCAGGATGGTAAAGCAGCAGAACGCCAGCTAGTACTAGATGTTGATGCACAAGTTCTGATGCCAAATGGCAGTATCTACCCATTGCAGGCAAGGGTTGATCGCGCTTTCTTTGATAACCCGTTGGAAGCTCTGGCAAAAGATGCAGAAAATGAACTGATTCAGCAAGAAATGCGTGAACAAGCTGCCCGCCAGCTTATACGCCAACTGCTGACTGTTCAGAGTGCAGAACAGCTAAAATCTGCTAAAAAACAGCAAGCAGAAACTGTGCAAAAACAATGATCAGACTCTATCCTGAACAACTTCTTTCGCAGCTCAATGAAGGGCTGCGAAGCAGCTACCTGTTATGGGGCAACGAACCGTTGCTGATACAGGAAAGTCAGGACAACATTCGGAGAGTGGCTGAACAACATGGCTTTGTAGAGCATTTCTCGTTCTCGTTGGATAACCATACCGAGTGGGATGAAATCTTCAGCCTGTGTCAGTCACTCAGCCTTTTCGCCAGCCGTCAGTCAATGACTTTGTTATTACCTGAGAATGGCCCCAATACGGCAATGGCCGAACGTCTGACCAAACTTTCCGAATTATTGCATGAAGATATTCTGCTGATACTGCGTGGGCATAAACTAACCAAAGCGCAAGAAAACAGCACATGGTTCAAAGTAATTGGAAAAAATGGTGTCTATGTCAGTTGCCTCAATCCAGAACAAAATCGTCTTCCCCAATGGGTGGCACAACGTGCTAAAAGTATGGGATTGTCACTGGAAGATGAAGCGAACCAATTATTATGCTATTGCTACGAAGGCAACCTGCTGGCACTGTCTCAAGCGTTAGAACGCCTTTCATTACTCTACCCCGATAATCAGCTAACGCTTCATCGAGTCGAAGACGCAGTCAATGATGCAGCACATTTTGCTCCTTATCATTGGGTTGATGCTCTGCTGGCAGGCAAGATCAAGCGGGCATGGCATATCCTGAAACAACTGCGACAAGAAGATACCGAAGCAATTATTTTACTCCGCACGATACAGCGGGAGCTTATGCTGCTGTTGACACTTAAGCGTCAGGAAAAAACGACACCTTTGAAGGCACTGTTTGATCAACATAAAGTGTGGCAAAACCGTCGGACACTTCTGACAACGGCATTACAGCGGTTGTCATTGCAAGATCTACACTCGGCTATACATTTGTTAACCCAGATGGAACTGTGCATCAAACAGGATTATGGCCAATCGATTTGGGCTGACCTGGAAACACTTTCTATGCTGTTACTATACGGAAACACCCTCGGCAAAACGCACGGAAAAATATTACCAGAGAACTTCTTGAATGCTTCATACCACTAATTCATCCTTAAATTCACCGATTATTCATGCTTTATTTGGTGGCACTTTTGATCCCATCCATTATGGCCATTTGCGCCCGGTGGAAGCATTAGCAAAACAAGTGGGTCTTAAACAGGTTATTTTGTTACCTAATCATGTCCCACCGCATCGCCTTCAGCCCGAAGCTTCTCCTCAACAACGGTTGGAAATGGTACATCTGGCGGTACAGGACAACCCGCTTTTCACGGTTGATACCCGGGAATTGCAACGTCAGACACCTTCTTACACCATCGAAACATTGAAATCATTCCGTGAAGAAGTCGGGGAGCAATGTCCGCTGGCATTTATCATAGGACAAGACTCTCTGCAATCTATCCATACATGGCATCGCTGGACAGAGTTATTGGATATCTGTCATCTATTGGTCTGCTCCCGTCCGGGATATGCAAGACAACTGGCAACCCCGGAAATGCAACAGTGGCTTGAGCAACATCAAGTTGATACTCCGGCCCCATTAAGCCAGAAATCACATGGCTATATTTACCTGGCTGAAACTCCGTTATTAGACATTTCAGCAACGGATATACGTCAGCGTCATCAACAGGGTTTGAACTGTGATGATTTACTGCCTCCATCAATACAAAACTATATTGATTCACAAAAGTTATATAGCTGATAGTTAAATCATTATGTGATTTCCCCGTTGAGCCGCTTACGTTTATAGAGACGGGCATGCTATTATTCTACGTTACACAACTAATTTGATGAAATTAAGGTGATCCTTTTGCAAGGCACAGAACTACAACAATTTATTATTGATAAACTTGAAGATTCCAAAGCACAGGATATTGTTTCTATAGATGTTCGGGGAAAATCCAGTATTACAGACTGCATGGTTATCTGCACAGGTACATCAAGTCGCCATCTGATGTCAGTCGCAGACAATCTTGTTGATGACTGCCGTAAAGCGGGCATCATGCCTCTGGGTGTCGAAGGGCAAGGCATTTCAGATTGGATCGTTGTTGACCTCGGTGAAGTGATGGTACATATCATGCAGGAAGACAGCCGTCGCATGTATGAACTGGAAAAACTCTGGAGCTGAGTTTGAAGTTACAACTTATCGCTGTAGGAACAAAAATGCCGGACTGGGTGCAGACCGGCTTTATGGATTACTTGCATCGTTTTCCAAAAGATATGCCATTCGAATTAATTGAAATTCCGGCTGGAAAGCGAGGCAAAAACGCCGACATCAAACGTATTCTGGAAAAAGAAGGCGAACAGATGCTGTCGGCTGTCAGTAAAAGTAATCGCATTGTCACACTGGATATCCCCGGTTCTCGTTGGGATACCCCCCAGCTGGCACAACAGCTTGAACGCTGGAAACAGGACGGAAGAAATGTCAGTTTGCTGATTGGTGGCCCGGAAGGTTTAGCGCCTGCCTGTAAAGCCGCCGCAGAACAGAGCTGGTCTCTTTCTCCACTGACTCTTCCACATCCTCTGGTACGGATTTTGGTTGCTGAAAGCTTGTACCGGGCATGGAGCATCACAACTAATCACCCTTATCATCGGGAATAAGTTAGGTAATCTATCACCGTGAGTTCTGGTAATGGGATGAAAAATAAACGAACCCCTTTTCGCGATTATACGGCTGAATCAGCCCTTTTTATACGCCGCGCGCTCGTGGCACTTGTCGGCATAATCCTTTTAACAGGGGTTCTGATTGCCAATCTCTATAATCTCCAGATCACCCGTCACGAAGATTATCAAACGCGCTCAAATGGGAACCGTATTAAACTTGTTCCCATTGCCCCAAGCCGGGGACTCATTTATGACCGTAACGGCACACTACTGGCAGCTAACCGTACGATTTACCAGTTGGAGATTGTGCCCCAAAAAGTTGCTAATCTTGATAAAACCTTAAATGAGTTGCGTTCCATCATCGGGTTAACCGATGAAGATATTGAAAATTTCAAAAAAGAGCGGCTGCGCGCACGCCGCTTCACCTCAATCCCCTTGAAAACATCACTGACTCAGGTACAGGTTGCCCGATTCTCCGTCAATCAATACCGCTTCCCAGGATTGGAAATCAAAGGATACCAACGTCGTTATTATCCTTATGGTTCTGCTCTCACCCATGTTATCGGTTATGTTTCCAAAATTAATGACAAAGACGTAGAGCGACTCGACAAAGAGGGAATTTTGCCGGATTACGCAGCGACTCATGACATCGGCAAACTAGGTATTGAACGCTATTATGAATCGGTTCTGCATGGAAAACCCGGTTATGAAGAAGTTGAAGTCAATAACCGTGGTAAAGTTATTCGCCAGTTGCATGAACAGCCGCCACAAGCGGGCAAAGATATCTATCTGTCAATAGACTTAGAGCTACAAACTTACATTGAAGAGATACTGACAACCAGTCGTGCAGCAGTTGTCGTCACAGATCCCCGTACTGGTGAAGTTCTGGCAATGGTATCCAACCCAAGCTATGACCCCAATCTGTTTGTTGATGGCATTTCCAATAAGGATTATAAAACTCTGCTCAACAATCCCAACCTCCCATTGATTAACCGTGCGACACAAGGTGCTTATCCTCCGGCTTCAACAGTAAAACCTTTTATCGCTGTTGCAGCACTAAGTAGTGGTGTCATCACAAAGAATACAACCATCAATGATCCAGGCTGGTGGCAATTACCTAACTCTAATATGAGTTATCGTGACTGGAAACGTTATGGGCATGGTCTTTTGAATGTGCATAAATCCCTTGTTGAATCAGCAGATACCTTTTTCTATCAGGTAGCCTATGATATGGGTATTGATAGGATCTCAAACTGGATGACAAAATTTGGTTTCGGTCAATTAACCGGCATTGACTTGAAAGAAGAGGCGGCGGGTAACATGCCGACCCGGGAATGGAAACAAAATCGTTATAAAAAACCGTGGTTTCAAGGAGATACGATATCTGTTGGCATCGGTCAAGGGTACTGGACGGCCACACCGATGCAGATGGTAAAAGCCCTGATGATATTGATTAATGATGGCGAGGTGAAAACACCGCATTTTTTACTGGGGACGCGCGTAAACGGTGACATGCATCCTTATCAGCCTCCTGTCAGTGAACCAATCGGTGATATTCATTCTGGGTATTGGGAGATTGCCAAAGATGGCATGTACGGTGTTGCCAATGCACCCAATGGCACAGCACGCAGATTTTTTGCCGGTACTCCATATAAAGCCGCAGTAAAAACCGGTACGGCGCAGGTGTTCAGATATGAAACCTATAACGCGAGTAAACTTGCGGAGCATCTACGGGATCATGGGCTGATGATTGCTTTTGCTCCTTATGATAACCCAACCGTAGCGGTTTCCATTATTTTGGAAAATGGAGGAACAGGGCTACCTGCCGGCACTATCGGGCGTCAAATTCTGGATCATATTCTAATCAGGAATAATAAAGGCACTTCATCCACTGAGTCAGCAGATAAAAGTAGAAAATCGCCTACAGAAGAACCCGTTGGCGAAAGACCATCTACCCAAAAACCCGCTACCAGAACATAAGCTAATTGAGTAATGCTATGACAGAATCGCAGAAAAAAGTTCCTTTCTGGACCAGAATACATATAGATATCCCACTGCTATTATGTATTCTGGCACTGCTGGCCTATAGTCTTTTCATTATGTGGAGCGCCAGTGGACAAGACATTGATATGATGGAACATAAAATCGGGCAGGGGCTCATTGGTTTAATGGTCATGGTTGCCCTGGCTCAAGTACCACCTCGCATATACGAAAGCTGGGCACCTTATCTTTATATTGTCTGTGTCATGCTGCTCGTCCTTGTTGATGTTTTCGGGCAAATAAGTAAAGGGGCTCAGCGTTGGCTGGATTTAGGCATTGTGCGCTTTCAGCCATCAGAAATTGCCAAAATCGCTGTCCCTTTGATGGTGGCACGCTTTATAAATCGTGACCTTTGCCCTCCTTCCCTGAAAAATACAGGAATTGCATTAGTACTGATATTCTTGCCTACTCTGCTTGTCGCTGCACAACCTGATTTAGGTACATCTATCCTGATAGCGACTTCCGGGTTGTTTATCTTGTTTCTGGCAGGAATGAACTGGCGGTTAATTGCTATTGCCGTTTTACTGGTTGCCTGTTTTTTGCCGATCTTATGGTTCTTTTTAATGCATGATTACCAGCGAGCCAGAGTCATGATGTTGTTAGATCCAGAAAGTGATCCTTTGGGTAAAGGCTACCACATTATTCAATCAAAAATTGCTATTGGATCAGGTGGGTTATTTGGAAAAGGCTGGTTACAAGGCACACAATCACAATTAGAGTTTTTGCCTGAACGTCATACCGACTTTATTTTTGCTGTCTTAGCGGAAGAATTGGGATTGATCGGTGTCCTCGTCTTATTGACACTTTACCTATTAATTATCATTCGTGGCCTGTTTATCGCTGCCAACGCACAAAACACCTTCGGCCGTGTCATGGCAGGGGGGCTAATATTAATATTATTCGTCTATGTCTTCGTGAATATCGGCATGGTTAGCGGTATTTTGCCTGTCGTTGGTGTGCCTCTACCCCTGATTAGCTACGGAGGTTCAGCGTTAATTGTCTTAATGGCGGGATTCGGCATTATCATGTCGATACATACTCATCGCAAGTTATTATCCAAAAGTCTATGAGGAAGAAATTTCATGCGTCAACAATGGCTTATTCTTAGCATAGTGGCTGTACTGATCTCAGGCTGTACAACAAACAATGAAAGAGGCACTTCTTCTGTTCCGCCAATTCCAACCCGTGATGTATTGGGAGCAGAGCCTGTATATGAACCTTACCATCCAAGTGCTAACCGGGATTACAGCAGGGATGGAGAAAACTATCATATCGTTCAGGGTCCTGCCCAGTTTACTCAGACAGGCTATGCCAGCATATTTGGTGAAGAAGCGAACGGAAAATTGACAACAATTGGAGAACGGGCCAGTCCTTATGCATTAACGGCTGCTCACCCGACATTTCCAATACCAGGCTATGTACGCGTCACCAATTTAAGCAATGGACGCATGATAATCGTCAGAGTTAATGATCGTGGCCCCTACAATAAACCGGGAAAAGTGATTGAATTATCACAAGCTGTTGCCGAACGACTGAATTTGATGCCGCAAAGTCGGGTGAAACTGGATGGTATTCAGGTTGCTCCTGATGGTTCACTTTCTGGTCTGGGGACAGCGGGTTCATCTATTGTCAAACGAAGCTATGCTTTACCTGACAGACCTGTCCTTAATTCTCCATCAACCGGGGCTGTCACAAACATGACACCCGATTCTCCTGAACAGAATAGCTCAAACCAGAATCTGTCTGGAAATACAGAAAATCAACCTCCTGTACCATCAGAGAAAACATCTCCTGAATCAGCCTCAGCCACTTTTTCTGGTTATATGGTACAAGTTGGTGCTGTCAGTTCTGAACAAAAAGCCAAAGAATGGCAGCAATTATTAAGCCAGCGCTTTAATGTACCGGGACGTGTGACCCAATTCGGTCATGTTCACCGTGTTCAACTGGGGCCTTTCAGCAGCCGCCAGCAAGCAGCCCAAATGCAAAAGAAATTAACTGACCAAATGCACCAATCTTCCTTTATTGTTGCTCCCTGATTGTGTTGTTCTCTGATTAGCCTGCTCCCTGCTGATACTGGTTATTCTGTTTAATATCAGCAGGGAGAAAAAACCAAGTAAAAAAGTGCAAATCTTCGTCTCTTCCAATTTTGTTTAATGTCACGTTTTTTGTCATTTGTTATTATGTGGTTTATTATCAATGCTTCTCTCACGGATGTTATCTAACCAATCATGAAATACATAGTTACTTCTCGTATAGTTACTTCCCGTATAGCTACTTTCCGTTTTATTAGAAATGCCGCCCTGAGCATTACTCTGGCTGCCAGTGTTTCTGCATTCGCTAATACGGATGATAATTTCAAAACCATGATCCCCGGAGTGCCGCAGATCGATGCCGATGCCTATATTCTGATTGATTACAATTCAGGAAAAATATTGGCCGAAAAGAATTCAGATGTCCGTCGTGATCCTGCCAGCCTGACCAAAATGATGACCAGTTATGTTATTGGGCAAGCCCTCAAATCAGGGAAAATTGGCCCGAATGATATCGTTACGGTAGGTAGGGATGCCTGGGCAACAGGAAATCCTGTGTTCAAAGGTTCTTCTCTGATGTTTTTGAAACCCGGCGATCAAGTTTCTGTCGCTATGCTGTCCCGTGGTATTAACCTGCAATCCGGTAATGATGCTTGTGTAGCAATGGCGGACTACGTAGCAGGTAGTCAGGATGCATTCGTCAGTCTGATGAATAAATATGTTCAGAGTTTAGGACTGAAAAACACCTACTTTCAAACTGTTCACGGTCTGGATGCAGAAGGCCAATACAGTTCTGCCCATGATATGGCGCTGATTGGTCAGGCACTAATCCGCGATGTGCCGGATGAATATGCCATCTATAAAGAGAAAGAATTCACTTACAATAACATCCGCCAGCCCAACCGCAATGGTTTGCTGTGGGATAAGAGCCTGAATGTGGACGGCATCAAAACCGGCCATACCAGTGGTGCTGGCTATAACCTTGTTTCCTCTGCTACTGAAGATAATATGCGCCTGATTGCTACGGTAATGGGCAGCCCGACATTCAAAGGCCGTGAAACTGACAGTAAGAAACTGCTGACCTGGGGTTTTCGTTTCTTTGAAACTGTCTCGCCACTACGGACAGATAAAGAATTTGCTTCTGAACCGGTCTGGTTTGGCGATACTGATAAAGTACAACTGGGTGTCGAGAAGGACGTTTACCTGACTATTCCCCGTGGTCGCCTGAAAGATCTAAAAGCCAGCTATGTATTAAATAGCAATGAACTACACGCCCCTTTCGCCAAAGATCAGATAGTCGGCACAATCAATTTCCAACTTGATGGTAAAACGATCGAACAACGCCCATTGGTCGTGATGCAGGAAGTAAAAGAGGGGGGTTTCTTTAGCCGTATATTCGATTACATCCGATTGATGTTTCATCACTGGTTTGGCTGAAACCTTGAAAGCTGAGCATTGAACCTTATATTAATATACATTGTTAGAAAATAATCACGCCACGGCAGAATCCATCATTCTGCCATGGTTAATAAATCAGGAGCGCCCATGAAAACGAAATTAAATGAACTGCTTGAGTTCCCCTGCTCATTCACTTACAAAGTGATGGGTTTAGCTCAACCTGAGCTGGTGGATCAAGTTATTGAAGTGGTTCAGCACCATGCGCCGGGCGATTACTCCCCAACTGTGAAACCAAGCAGCAAAGGTAATTATCACTCTGTTTCTATTACTATCAATGCAACTCATATTGAGCAGGTTGAAACGCTGTATGAAGAGTTGGGTAAACTGGAACTGGTGCGCGTAGTGTTGTAATGAATACATAGCACTGTATGCATAATAATATAGTGGATAGTAATGCGATAGTACCGTGACAATTTCAACTTCTGCAAATTCAATTTCTATAAAAAAGCGCTGACAAAAAAGTCAGCGCTTTTTCAGCTTCCTATTCTCACCTGCCGCCACAACAGCATAATAAAATAAAGCACATCAATGAAAGCAGCAAAATCATTAACCAACAGTGGTACAGTGGGATCAAAGCTATCAACACGCTATACTGACACCCCAGTCAAAAACGCCAGAATGCTTTCGAGCACAGGATCAGAATAGGATAAATTTCCAGCCTTCCCAACAACATAGCAGCACACATCATCCATTTCGCCACAGCATCAAGATTGCCAAAACCTTGTGCTGTCTCACCATAACCGACTCCCATGTTATTGATACATGCGGCAACCGTGGCAAATGAAGTCACCAGATCATATCCCAGAAGATTCAGTGCCCAAATAAAGAAGCAACTGCAAAAAATATACAGGAAGAAAAAGCCCCAGACGGAACGAAGTACCCTTTCCTGCACCGGTGATTTACCTACTTTAATCGTTGAAATGGCGTTCGGATGAATAAGCTGATTGATCTCACTGAAACTTTGTTTTGTCAGGATCAGAAAACGCAGCGCCTTGATGCCTCCACAAGTCGAGCCAACACAGCCACCAAAGAAACTTACCGCCAATAACATCAACATCGTGTGAGGTGGCCATTGCGCATAATCTGAAGTTGCCAGACCATTGTCTGTCATCATCGAGCTGGTCATGAAAAAACCATGTACAAAAGCATCTTTCAAGCCATACATTCCAGAGCGGTACAACTCCAGCCAAATAATACAAATCACGATGAAAAGTACCAGCAGGAAAAATTGAAACTCGGCATTTTTCAGTAAGGGTTTGATACTTCTTCGTGTCAGGACAACAAAATAGAGGGTGAAGTTAACCGCTGACAATATTGAGAAAATCCCTCCCACCATTTCAATGAAGGAATTATCATAATAGCCAAGACTTTCATTGCGGGTCGAAAATCCCCCCAGAGAGACCGTTGATATCCCATGGCAAATGGCATCAAACCAGGACATCCCGGCTGCCCAGAAGCTGAACGAACATATTCCTCCTAGCAACAGATAAACTACCCATAAACTTTTGGCACTATCTGCAAGGCGAGGAGTTAATCGTTCCTCTTTAAACGGGCCGGGCATCTCTGATTGATAGAGCTTTACACCACCAATGCCGAGCAGTGGCAAAATAGCTACAGCAAGCACAATGACACCCAAACCGCCGATGAAATTGAGCTGAGCACGATAATAAAGAACGGACTTAGGCAGTGAAGAGACATTATTCAGTACCGTTGCTCCTGTCGTTGTGATACCGGATACGCCTTCAAACATGGCATCCACAAGATTGATATTCAGATTTTTATCCAGCACGAAAGGTAAGGCACTGAGTAACGAAAAGAGCAACCAGAATAAGACGATAATAAGGAATCCATCTTGAGTACTGGGCTGTGCTTTAGTTTTTCGGGTGAAATACCACCCAACACCTCCAAGGATCATTCCAATGACAAACGTTTCGAAAAACGTAAAAACACTTTTCTCTTTATAAAACAAAGCGACAAAAACAGGCAGCAACATTGAGAGGCTGTATAAGAGCACCAGAGAACTGCAAAGATGCCCAACAATCAGGAGTTGGTTTTTTCTGACCATCTGTTAGCTCAAACAGAAAACAAGAGGGAAATCGTCAAAATATATAACTATGATAATATAAAATCTAAACATATTCGTCTAATTAACATTATTATTGCATTAAGGCATTCTCTAACTGGAGAGAATCCCTTTAGGACGTTATACTGGCGGGCAATTTTTGTTAACTGATGATGAAACTTCCATTGCAACATAACACCGTTATTTTACGTCAGTTGGGTATTCAGCCTTACGAGCCGGTTTCTGAAGCCATGCACCAGTTCACCGAGCAGCGCACAGCAGAAACCCCCGATGAAATCTGGCTTGTCCAGCATGAAAAAGTGTTCACACAGGGGCAGGCAGGTAAAGCAGAACATGTGCTTGCACCGGGTAGCATTCCGGTTATTCAGTCCGACAGGGGAGGTCAGGTCACTTATCATGGGCCTGGTCAGCAAGTTATGTACGTTTTGCTCGACTTAAGACGGGCTAAAATTGGGGTTCGTCAGTTAGTCACCGCAATTGAAAATACCGTTATCGAGACATTAGCTCATTTTGGTGTTGAATCTCATGCCCGGCCAGATGCGCCGGGGGTTTATGTCAAAGGCAATAAAATTTGTTCATTGGGATTACGTATCCGAAAAGGGTGTTCTTTCCATGGCTTGGCATTAAATATTGCAATGGACTTACAGCCTTTTTTGCGCATTAATCCATGTGGTTATGCAGGTATGCAGATGATTCAGCTCAGTGAGCTCGTAGCTGGGATCACTGTTGAAGATGTACAACCCATTCTGGTACAAAAATTCTGCCAGATCTTAGGATTTCAACTCACCGATGAAAGATGATATAATTTTTTTAACATTTTTCAAAAAAATTTGAATACACTTATTGCTCCGATAAATTTGGATTAATAATCAAGCAATAAATAATAACCTGAAGAATATAACTGGAACCAGCACGATTATGAGTAAACCAATTCAGATGGAACGTGGTATCAAATACCGCGACGCAGATAAGATGGCTTTGATCCCTGTGAAAACAGTGGTCACAGAACGTGAAGCACTCTTGCGTAAACCTGAGTGGATGAAAACCAAACTTCCTGCGGATTCCAGCCGCATTCAGGGAATCAAAGCGGCAATGCGCAAAAATGGATTGCATTCCGTCTGTGAAGAAGCCTCTTGTCCTAACCTTGCCGAATGCTTTAACCACGGAACCGCCACTTTTATGATCCTGGGAGCCATTTGTACTCGCCGCTGCCCGTTCTGTGATGTGGCACACGGGCGACCAAATGCACCAGATGTAAATGAGCCGGTCAAACTTGCGCAAACTATTCAGGATATGGGTCTGCGCTATGTTGTCATCACATCTGTTGACCGTGATGATTTGCGTGATGGAGGAGCTCAGCATTTTGCTGACTGTATCACTGCGATCCGTGAAAAAAATCCATCAATTAAAATTGAAACACTAGTACCGGATTTCCGCGGCCGTATGGATCGTGCACTGGAAATTCTGACTGCAACACCTCCCGATGTTTTTAACCATAATCTGGAAAACGTACCACGGATGTATCGTCAGATCCGCCCAGGTGCAAACTACAACTGGTCATTACAACTGTTGCAAAAATTCAAAGAAGCACATCCAGATATCCCAACCAAATCAGGTTTGATGGTGGGTTTGGGAGAAACTAATGAAGAAATTTTAGAAGTTATGCGCGATTTACGTAGTCACGGGGTAACTATGCTGACATTGGGGCAATATTTGCAGCCAAGTCGCCATCACCTGCCAGTCCAACGTTATGTCAACCCTGCTGAATTTGATGAAATGAAAGAAGCAGCATTAGAAATGGGCTTTACTCATGCAGCTTGCGGGCCATTTGTTCGTTCTTCTTACCACGCTGACTTGCAAGCCAAAGGTATGGAAGTCAAATAACCGGGGCCACTACTGATGAATCTTATTCTCGCTGTATTTATCGGTGGTGGTTTTGGCAGTATCTTACGTTGGTTCATCGGCCTCCGCCTGAATAATGCCTCAGCTCCTATTGCCATTGGTACTCTGACGGCTAACTGTATCGGAGCATTTATTATCGGGCTGGGGCTGGCCTATTTCAGCAAAGCAACACATCTTGCCCCTACCTGGAAGCTCATGTTAACAACAGGGTTCTGCGGTGGATTGACAACTTTCTCTACATTTTCCGCTGAAGTGGTTTATTTATTACAAGCAGGAAAAATAAGTTGGGCACTAAGCACCATTCTGGCAAATGTTATCGGTTCATTATTAATGACTGCTCTCGCATTTACCTTATTAAATAAACTCTAAACTAAGCAGAAATTAAAAAACATAAAAAACCCGTTATAAAAACGGGTTTTAAGAATATGGGATTAAAAATTAGATCGCGACAACGTTTGCAGCAGATGGACCTTTCGCACCCTCAGTGATTTCAAATTCAACTTTCTGACCTTCAGCCAATGTTTTGAAACCGTTAGACTGAATGGCGGAAAAGTGTACGAAAACATCTTTACTACCATCTTCTGGAGTGATAAAACCGAATCCTTTAGATTCATTAAACCACTTAACGTTACCTTTAATTTTAGACATCAAACTTACCTTTAATAAAAAAGACACAAACTCCGTGTTGCATACAGTACAACAAATAATATAGTCCACTGTCTGCAACCTAGATCACGAAACATATAACAAAATGTACAAAACGCACGTTTTGTTTAATTTCATTAATTTATTCTATACGCCAATTGTCATTTCACAAATTAATTGGCATTTCATTCTAGATTGGTTTAATTTTCGTCTTTTTTTTCTTCTCATGCTCTAGCAACCACTCCTTAATATTAAGCCCGCCTGTATATCCGACTAACTTACCATCATGCCCAATTACCCGATGGCAAGGAACAATCAGTGAAATCGGATTACGTGAGTTTGCCATACCGACTGCACGACAATAATTTACCGAACCCAACGTCAATGCTAATTGTTTGTAACTCCACATTTCACCAAATGGGATATTACAGAGTTGCTGCCAGACGCGTTGCTGAAATTCAGTTCCTTGCATACTCAAAGGAACCGTAAATATCTGCCGTTTTCCTTTAAAATATTCCTGTAGCTCTTTTACACACTGCTTAGTAATAGCATTTTTAGATTCCAGTTCTTTCTTTTCATTAACAAAATAAATACTAGTGACTCCTTCATCGTTTGCAGTGATGTGTACATAAGGTTTAGGAAAACCTTCTGGAGTATTCAGGTAATGGTGATACATAAACTACCTCCATTTAATTTATTGTTAATATTTCTATACTAGCCTAAGTCTCTCTTTCATCACTTTGCAATGATGAATTCAGTTACACATCTGACAATTTGATAAAGAAACCATACCGCCTTCTGATAATAAAAATCATAGGATTACCAATAAGATATAACATCTTACTTTTGGCAGCATTCATTCAAAAAAGATAAAAATACCATATATGGATAAAAATATCGAAAAACTCACCATATATAGTACTCCTCTCATAAAGAGATTTCTGTATTGTAATCTATAAATACTCGTTTTCATTCTTCGATAAGTACGTAGATCAATAAAGAATTTTACCAGAAGAGTGATAATTTATGGCAAACACAGTTGGATTGTGGGTAATCTTATCCATCATAAAATCTACTAAAATGTTCTTATCCTACAATTATAGACAATAAATTTTTTCAAAGTAGCCACCCGACAAAAAGGCAAAAAAGACAAAAAGAGATAAATTCCACAAAAGTTTACTTTGCTCTATCTTTATGACGATAATAATTTTTTTTTTATTAAGTCAACCTTCCTACAATGAAAGTTAAAATTAAGTAAAAAATGCAGACATTTATCTGTAAAAAACTTTACCTTTTTGTTAATAATTATATCCTGGATATTGTCAACATATCTCAGCGTGCTAAAGTATAGCTTAGATAAATTATTTGCAGATTATCTGAAGTAAGCAATTAAATAGAATATACCTTTTCACAAAGCTAAATATTTATTACATGACAATTAAACTCGAAGTTAAAGATCTGTATAAAATATTCGGTGATCATCCAAAGCAAGCAGTTAAGTTATTAAAATCCAACTACAATAAAGCAGAAATATTTGAAAAAACTGGTATGGCAGTTGGCGTACAAAATGCTAATTTGGTCATCGAAGAAGGCGAGATATTTGTGATTATGGGCCTGTCCGGCTCAGGAAAATCCACACTGATACGCCTTCTCAACCGCCTGATAGAACCGACCAAAGGTCAGGTAATTATCGATGGGCAGGATATCTCTGTAATTTCAGACATTCAATTGCGCGAAATCCGTCGCAATAAAATCAGTATGGTTTTCCAATCATTTGCGCTCATGCCACATTTAAATGTGCTGGAGAATGTGGCTTTCGGTATGGAGTTTGCTGGTATTCCTAAAGAAGTACGCCAGTACAAAGCTCTCGAGGCCCTGAAACAAGTCAATCTGGAAAACTACGCTATGTCTTACCCGGATGAGTTATCGGGTGGTATGCAGCAGCGTATTGGATTAGCCAGAGCGCTCGCCAATAATCCTGATATTTTATTGATGGATGAAGCTTTTTCTGCCCTCGATCCCCTTATTCGTGCAGAAATGCAGGATGAGTTATTACGCCTGCAAGGTCAACATCAACGCACAATTATATTCATTTCCCATGATCTGGATGAAGCAATTCGCATTGGTGATCGCATCGCCATCATGCAAGAAGGGGTTATTGTTCAGGTGGGAACACCTGATGAGATCTTAAATAATCCTGCCAATGATTATGTCAAGGCATTCTTTCGGGGAGTGGATATCAGTCATGTATTTTCAGCAAAAGATGTCGCTCGTCGTCGGCCAGATGTACTACTCCATATTGCAGTAGGCTTTGGGCCTCGCTCAGCTTTGAAAATACTGGAAGATGGAGATCGAAACTATGGCTACCTGATCGATAAAAGTCAGAAATTTATTGGAGTAGTTTCAGTCAATTCCCTGCAAGATACACTGGAAAAGAAATATCCTATCGAACACGCTATCCTGGCAGAGCCAGCCGCAGTTCCAGCAGATATGCCATTGAATGAGCTGATATCCATCGTAGCCCAATCTCCCTGTGCCGTTCCTGTCGTGGGTGATGATCATCGTTATTTGGGTGTTATTTCCAAAGGAATACTGTTGCAAGCTTTAGATAAGGAGACTCCAAATGAGCAGTAATACGCCGCAATCAACACCCGATCAGACAACATTCAATGATCCCTGGCTTAACAGCACCACAGGCGATTCATTATCAAATACAAATTGGCTGGACGCCCCTACCGATAATATCTCACAGGGGCATTTTAATATCATGGAACCTTTTCAGCATAAACTCATCCCATTTGATTCGTGGGTCACCCATGCCATTGATTGGATTGTTTTGCACTTCCGGCCTTTTTTTCAAGGAATACGTATTCCGGTAGATTTTATCTTAAACAGATTTGAACAATTCTTGATGTCAATGCCAGCGCCTGTCACGATACTTTTCCTGGCATTCCTGGCATGGCAACTAGCAGGTGCTGGCATAGGCGGACTCACTTTAATTTCATTATGCTTTATTGGTGCTATCGGAGCATGGTCTCAAGCGATGATCACACTGGCACTGGTGCTCACGGCTCTGCTGTTTTGTGTCCTTATTGGACTGCCGCTTGGGATTTGGCTGGCACGCAGTGACCGAACAGCCGGGATCATCCGCCCTCTATTGGATGCAATGCAGACAACACCTGCCTTTGTTTATCTCGTGCCTATTGTGATGCTATTCGGTATTGGAAATGTACCGGGTGTCATAGTAACAATCATTTTTGCCTTACCCCCAATTATTCGCCTGACCATTTTAGGGATCAAACAGGTTCCGGTAGATCTGATTGAAGCCGCAAGATCTTTTGGTGCCAGCCCACGTCAAATGTTGTTCAAAGTCCAACTTCCCCTTGCTCTGCCAACAATTATGGCTGGTGTAAACCAGACATTAATGTTAGCACTGTCCATGGTTGTTATTGCTTCAATGATCGCTGTTGGTGGTTTGGGGCAAATGGTGCTGCGGGGGATCGGTCGTCTTGATATCGGACTGGCCGCAGTTGGTGGGACGGGTATTGTCATCCTTGCCATTATCCTTGATCGCTTAACTCAATCTTTGGGAAGAAATATCCGCACCAGAAATAACAGACGCTGGTATCACACCGGGCCAATAGGATTGTTAATTAAACTCTTATCCCTGCAAAAACTAACCTACCACAAAAATACTCAATATCAGGATGGTCAAACAGATTAATAACAGGGGGAAAAATCATGCTAATCACAACCCGATTTAACAAGCTCATAAACAAGAAAATTATCTTAGGATTCAACCTGATGTTATTGACAAGCATGTCGTTAGCTACCACGGAACTTCCCGGAAAAGGTATCAGTATACAACCTTTGCAAAGCACCATTGGTGAAGAGACTTTCCAGACGTTAATTGTCTGTAAGGCTTTGGAAAAGCTTGGTTATGATGTCAAACCAATCGAAGAAGTCGATTATAACGTCGCCTATGCCACCATTGCCTCAGGTGATGCCACATTTATGGCGGTCAATTGGGTCCCCCTTCATAATGTACAGTACAAAGCTGCCGGCGGTGATAACACGTTCTACCGTAAAGGAACCTTCGTTAAAAATGCTGTTCAAGGATATCTGATCGATAAGAAAACAGCCGAAAAATATCACATCAATAATATTGCCCAATTACGAGATCCAAAACTGGCTGAGTTGTTTGACAGCAATGGAAACGGTAAAGCAGACCTGACTGGCTGTAACCCCGGCTGGGGATGCGAAAAAGTGATAAACCATCAATTAAAGGCTTATGATTTAGAAAATACCGTGGAACAAAATCAGGGAAACTATACCGCCATGATGGCAGATACTATCGCCCGTTACCGTGAAGGTAAGTCTATCTTTTACTACACATGGACGCCTTATTGGGTCAGCGATGTTCTAAGACCCGGAAAAGAAGTGGTGTGGCTACAAGTTCCTTTCTCCGCCCTCAATGAAGGCAGTGAAATTGATACTCAATTGCCAAATGGCCGCAATTATGGTTTTCCTCCCAGCTCTATGCATATCGTGGCGAACCGGATTTGGGCTGAAAAAAACCCAGCGGCGGCGGCACTTTTTGCTGTCATGCAGCTACCTGTTGGAGATATCAACGCACAAAATATGCGTATGCATACTGGGAAAGACTCCGAAGAGGATATTGAACATCATGCCAACGGCTGGATTAATGCACATCAGAAAACCTTTGATGGCTGGCTCAATGAAGCCAGAAAAGCGGCAAAGCAAAAAGCGGCTTCGTCTTAGCCTCTTTCATAATCACACATACATTTATTAACAAATCACTTCCCCAATCACATGATAATGCCATTTTTCGATCAAATTCATTGTTCTAAATAATATTTGTTAAATAATTTAGACATTTCATATTTTCAATTTTATTATATTTTGTTAATGTTGTTTTACTATTAACAAAAAAATAAATTACCCTATGCCGATACCTGATACTCCTGTGCCCGATAACTTAACATCTGACACAGCGATAAATGACCCCGCAATACCAAGCAAGTGCTCTTCATTCATCAAGGGTATTTTTGATAGTCTTCCTATTGTCATCAGCTGTATTTTCATCTCCTTCACATTTCGCCTCAGTTCCGTCAAATTGGGATTCACTTCTCCTGAAGCAGTATCAGGCAAGAAAACTGCAATTTGGGCTTTCGGGTCAGCCGATGAAGTTTTTACTGCTGCAACAACAAAATTGATTAAAGATCAACGCAACCGGAGTGAAAACTGGATGGTCGCAATTGCCATTTGTTTATGGCTGCACTGGGTATTAGGTACGGTATCGGGCACACTTCTGGGAAATAGCCATCTGAATTCATATCCTGCGGTTGAAGCCACTATAACTTTTATGCTGTCTGCCATTCTGGCAGAAATTGTAATTGGTTGTTTAGCAGCCCTTATCCAGGCTCATATCACACAATTGGGTAAAAAATCATCCCTTCGCCCCGGAGCTAATCGAACTCCGGGTAAAAAAATGGGCAAGATAGATATTATTCTGAACAGTATTGGAGTCGCATCAATTTGCTCTCTTCTAATCCCTGATGTAATACAGGAGCACAATAAGCTTTTTCCGACTCTAATTGGCTGTTTTATCATCTATGTATTCCGCTATAAAACGCGCAGTATCATCTTTTCTACACTATCCAGATCAGCCATTTTTGGATTAACATTCAAGGTATTTATGAATTAGGTATCAATATTAAAAGAAATATGATGATAATAAATAACTATAATTGCTAAATTTAACTTTTAATATAGTATTTGTATGGTTTTTCGCAGAAGTTACTTTACCGGTTGAAACTAATAAGGTATCTAAACAATGGAAAGTTCATTCACTCCCACAGAAGAGTTGCTTAATTGCCGTGTTGCACAGCAAAAAGAGTTGAACAAAAGTTTGCCCTATCAAGAGATATTACTCACCCGCTTATCGATGCATGTCCAGAGTAAGATGCTGGAAAGTCGTAATAACATGCTGAGAGCGCAAGGAATCAATGAAACCTTGTTTATGGCACTGATGATCCTGGATACCAAAGAAAGCCGTAGCATTCAGCCATCAGAACTTAGCTCGGCGTTGGGTTCCTCTCGCACAAACGCAACTCGAATTGCTGATGAATTAGAAAAGCAAGGCTGGATAGAAAGAAAAGAGAGCCACAACGATCGCCGTTGTCTCCATCTTCATCTGACAGAAAAAGGTACAAATTTCTTGAATAGTTTACTCCCACCTCAGCATGAGTGTCTGGTTAAACTTTGGTCTGCCCTTGATCTGGAGGAACAAAAACAGTTAGAAAAATTGATGAGAAAATTGTTGACACAATTGGATAACATCGGGGATTGTTTGAAAAAGTGATTGTATTCTCCATGAACAATACCGGATCCCGAAAAATCACAATATGGCAACATGACCTAAAAAAACTTTTCTGCTAGCCAGTATCATTTGGTATGTCATATGGCCAATGATATGTCATATGGCTAACTATTATCCTCAGATAATAATCAATCCCATATAGCCCATCTTTTCCAGTAGTGTAACCCACGCTACTGGAAATGAGTGGTCTTTATGACGTGGATATATCATGCACAAGAAATATACGGAGATTCACTATGAGCCTTAGTGAGGAAAGTCCTTTGTCACCGACTTCAAATCGTCAGCAAAAGAATAAGAAACATCAACGTCGCAATATCATGATTTTTCTTACATTATTATTTTTAATTCTCGGTACGATTTATGCTGTTTACTGGCTCATCTTCTCGCGCCATCAACAAGAAACAGATAACGCTTATGCAGCAGGCAATCAAATACAAATCATGTCTCAGGTCGCGGGTAGTGTCACCACTATCTATTTTGATAATACCGACTTCGTAAAAAGTGGTAGTGTTCTGATACAGCTTGATCCCAGAGATGCTGAACTCACTCTGACAAAAGCGAAAAATGAACTGGCTACTGCCGTGCGGAAAACTCAGCAACAGATGGTTGACAGCAAAAAGTACCAAGCGATCATTGAACAGAAAAAGATTGCTCTGAGAAAAGCGCAGAATGATTTCAACCGAAGGAAAATACTTGGCAGACAAGATGCTATTGGTCAGGAAGAACTACAACATTCATATGAAAGTGTTGCACTTGCCCAGGCTGATCTGGATGTGGCCATCGAACAGTACAATAGTAATCAAGCTATCATTTTAAACACACCGTTGGAAAAACAACCTGTTGTAGAAAAAGCAGCTTCCGGGGTTCGTGATGCCTGGTTAAACTTGCAAAGAACGAAAATTGTCAGCCCTGTAGATGGATATGTTTCTCGTCGTAATGTACAAATAGGTTCTCGCATCAATATGGGAACACCTTTAATGGCTATCGTGCCAGCCACTAATATGTGGATTGAAGCCAATTTTAAAGAAACCCAACTTTCCAATATGAAGATCGGGCAACCGGCAAAAATTACCAGCGATTTTTACGGTAATGGCATCGTATATACAGGTAAAGTTGTTGGCCTTGATATGGGAACCGGTAGTGCTTTTTCTCTGCTGCCAGCCCAAAATGCCAGTGGAAACTGGATCAAAGTTGTTCAACGCTTGCCTGTTCGCATTGAACTTGAACCAGAACAACTGAAGCAGCATCCTCTGCGTATAGGCCTGTCAACAAAAGTGATTGTCGATACGGCAGATACCAATGGAATGACTTTGTCAACTACTGAGCGCATCAAACCAGCCTATCATACGAATGCCTTAATGATAGACATGTCTCCTGTAAATAAAATAGTTACTGACATCATTAATAGTAACTCTAATAATTAGTCATAAGGGGACGTCATGGTGACACGAGAACCACTTACAGGCGCGAAGCTGGCGCTACTGACCATTTCCCTCGCAATGGCTACTTTCATGTTGGTTTTGGATTCAACCATTGCTAACGTTGCCATACCGACAATTGCAGGAAATTTAGGTGCATCAAATTCCCAGGGAACATGGGTCATCACCTCTTTTGGTGTTGCAAACGCCATTTCCATTCCTGTTACCGGTTGGTTGGCAAAACGGTTTGGAGAGGTCAAACTGTTCATTTGGTCTACCGCTCTCTTTACCTTCTCCTCATGGCTGTGTGGCATCGCCAACAGCCTTGAGATGTTGATTGTATTTCGTATCATTCAGGGGCTAGTCGCAGGGCCAGTCCTTCCACTTTGTCAAAGCCTTTTGCTGAATAACTATCCTCCTGCCAAACGGAATATGGCATTGGCACTCTGGTCTGTTATGATCGTGGTTGCACCTATTTGTGGCCCGATACTGGGGGGTTATATCAGTGACAACTATCATTGGGGCTGGATTTTCTTTATTAACATACCTCTTGGTATCGGTATTATTTTTGTCTCAATGCAGATCTTACGAGGCCGGGAAACTAAAATCGAAATTAATCCTATTGATACGGTAGGATTAATTCTGCTGATCGTTGGTGTCGGTTGTCTGCAAATCATGCTTGATCAGGGTAAAGAGCTGGATTGGTTCAATTCCACTGAAATTATCGTCCTGACCGTCATCGCGGTTATCTCATTATCGTTTCTAATTGTATGGGAATTAACCGATGAACACCCTGTTATCGATCTATCATTATTCAAAGAGCGTAACTTTACTATCGGTACACTCAGTATCAGTCTCTCCTTCATGCTGTACTTCGGCAGTATCGTCCTGTTGCCACAGTTACTACAAGAAGTGTTCGGTTATACCGCAACATGGGCCGGCTTTGCAGCTGCTCCGATAGGGTTGTTGCCTCTGCTACTTTCACCACTCATTGGCAAATATGGTCATAAGATCGATATGCGTTTGATCGTAACATTCAGTTTCATTACTTATACTGTCTGTTTCTATTGGCGGGCATATGCATTTGAACCAGGGATGGATTTCGCTACTGCGGCATGGCCTCAATTCGTACAGGGACTCGCTATAGCTTGCTTCTTCATGCCTTTGACAACCATAACTTTGTCAGGTTTAGGACCAGAGCGCATGGCATCAGCTTCCAGCCTGTCAAACTTTACCCGTATATTATCAGGCTCGATTGGAACATCCATCACAACCACAATGTGGACACAACGTGAGTCCGTGCACCACTCATACTTTACGGAGAATATCAATCCGTATAACCCTAATTATCAGCAAACTTATCAACAGCTCTCCCAACTAGGTATGAATGACCAACAGATTTCAGCTTATTTGGCAAAGGGGATCACTCATCAGGGGTTGATTATTGCAGCCAATGAAATTTTTTGGCTTTCCGCAGGTGTATTCCTGGTGTTGACATTGCTGGTCTGGATGGCAAAACCACCTTTTGGTGCAGGAAATCAGGGGAGTGGAGGAGCACACTAACCCGATTTTATCCTAATGACAGGAGGCCGATTTTCCTGATAATCGTTGACAAAACTTGTTTACAAAGAACCCGACTGGCAGTCGGGTTCTTTGTTATCTATGCTCCTGGGGATTAATGAGCGTCTCCTGCCTCTCACCGGAGGCCAGCCTTTGGCCAGGCAAATTCGTTCCCGACGAATCTGTTATTCCCTTGCTGCCGCGACGCAGCTTGAAATCCATTGGGTATAAAATAAATGGTTAGTATTTAACTCACTTTATATGAGCAGTTTTTACAAACTCAGCAATTGGATTAATCAAATTCTCAGAAAATTTCAGACTTTTAGAGGGATCAGATAAATCCAACATTTGACGATTATTAGCAATTTGCAGACGATTCAGACAGCACCGTTTAATTTCTGGTGTAAGCAGTTCATATTGAATAAATTTTTCTCTAAGTTCTGGATGCTCAAGCTGATAATCCAGAATACAATCTGCTACCGCTTTCCAGAAATCTTCTTGTGGATATCCGCCCTGTTCGTCAAGAATTGCCGACAGATAGCGAAAAACTCCATCAAATACGTCAGATAAAATAGTCAATGATTTCATTTCTTCTGGCATATTCACTTTCACCCGACTCGCCTTTTCTGGCAAATCAGCATCAGGGTTCATCACCAGAATTTCTTCTGCCAAATCTTTCATAAAGATGTATTGCGGTATATGCTTCTCAAGCACCATAATGATATTTTCACCATGTGGCATGAACATCAGATCGTAAGCATACAAACAATGCAATAGCGGCAACAGATAACAGCCCAAATAGCGACGTACCCATTCATCCGTAGATAATCCTGATGCAGATATTAAAGCGGGTAAAAAAGCATTCCCCTGTTGATCATGATGCAATAATGCCGCCATCGACATCACATTCTGATCCTTATCAATCAGCTGAAGAGGATTTTCTCTCCATAACGCAGCCATCATTTTCTTATAAGGCGTATCACCATTAATGGCTTGTTCATAATAACTACTCCTAAAACCAATGCTCGCAACTTCTCTCAATAGTCGGAAACCACAACGCTGTAAAACCACATCTTTTTCTACTAAATCAAATAACCATTCATTTATACCCGGTGTTGTTGCCATATAATAAGGTGACAAACCACGCATAAATCCCATATTCAGAATAGATAAAGCGGCTTTTACATAGAAGCGTTGTGGGTTGCTACGATTAAAAAGAGTTCTTATTGACTGCTGCGCCTGATAAATATCGCTTCCCTTACCCAAATAAACCAAGTTTCGGTTAGCAAGGTCATGAGCAAATACCGATGGCAGTTTGTTTTGCCATTGCCACGGATGAAAAGGCATCAATAAATATTCTTCCGGATTAAGCCCCATAAGAATAAGCTTATTATTAAATTGAGTGACCTCCTCTTTTCCTAATTCCTGCTCCAATAGTTGCTGATAAGTAAGTTGTTCAATGCAGGCAAAATGTGCTTTGCTCTTATGCGCTGCCAACCATATCAAACGAATATCAGAAGCAGATTCAGGACTAAAATTTTGGAAATCTTCCGCATCAAAGCCAATACGCCCATTATTAGCAACAAAGATCGGATGACCTTCCATCATTTCAGCTTCAATAGCCTGGAAATCAGCATTGACCAACTCTTCTACTTTAATACCACTCCGATGATATTTAAATGCACTGCTATGTAATGTACTGGTCAATTCTTCCAAATAAGTTGGCATCACAGTATCACTAATACCAAGCTGTTTTTTAAACTCAATGATAAAAAGAATAAAATCGAGTTTAACCCAATCACCTGCCTGCATTTTTCGTAATGAATCAGCATCAATAAGCCAATGATCAAGTGCTAACCGACGTGCGCGAAAATGATAATCAACCGAATGTTCATGATTTTCTAAGTGATACTGCTGATAACCATCCTGGTCTGTGGTTTCAGTCAATAGCTCTGGCGATAACAGACATTCGTGGGCAAACTCAGAAATGGCTTTCTTCAAATGTAATCGGTTCACTTTTTGCCAAATGGCAGGGTATAAGTGCCTAACGAAAGCATCGCTGTGATTAAGAGTTTCCGGTAATTCCGCTGATTGCAACGCTATCTGGTGCTGTTCTCTCGTACAGAATGCTAATCCGGCAGTTTTGTGTGGTAATTGCACAGTTTTATGATAAACAAAACCAGCTCGTAAATTGAGGCGGTGGATTTTTTCATTTCGTATATTAGGCTCAACGACAATTCGATTAACAGCAGAATTACTGAAAATAAATGCAATAATTGTTTGAAAGATCCCCCACGTAAATTGCCTGATTTTCTTATCTGATGGCGCAACCAGTATATGCATCCCCATGTCATCCGGGAGGGCATCATAATATTGGCTAATCTGATCTTTCTGTGCCCAGTAACACTCCAGCAAGAAAACTGGTTGTTCCTGATATATTCCGATAAAAACAGAATCAGGTCGATTTTCTATTAAGTTTTTATAGAAATCTCTTACCTGCTGTTCAGTATGATCTTGCATGCCCCAATAACAAGCATAGTCCCGCTTGACCCAATCTGCGATAACCGCAATGTCTTCATCTATATCTAATGGGCGCAATGAAAACGTTCCCAAATCAGGTAAATTTTTTTCAAACGATGGGGAGACAATATTAGACATCAGCATACTCCTTCACTGGCAACACTAAATTGTTGGAATGAAATACTTTTTTCTATCACGTAATGTTCTTTTCCCGTGATTTGCTCAATCAGGCGAGAATTGCGGTAACAGGCCATTCCCAAGTCTGGCGTCACAAAGCCATGTGTATGCAGTTCAACGTTCTGTACAAAGATTTCATTGTTGTAGTCGATACTGTAATTGCGCTGCACATCATAACGACCTCGTTTATCCCAACGGATACGTTGCTGAATACCCTCAATAAATCCAGGAACCTGATATTGATATCCTGTAGCCAGAACGACTCCTTCTGTTTCCAGAGAAAACGGGGCTTCCTGTTCCTGCTGGAATAAATCCAATACAAATTTTTGTCTTGCAACTGTATTCTGGTTTTCAATTATACAATGCATTTCTCGCAATTCACTGTTGGTATATAACGAAACATTCAATTCACCATTTAACCGCTTGGTGTACATCAAATCGAAAATTTCATTAATAAGTGAGCTATTAATGCCTTTATAGAGAGATTTTTGTGAGCGATTGAGTTCTTCACGCTTATTTTCTGGCAAACTATAGAAATAATCCACATATTCAGGAGAAGTCATCTCCAATGTCAGTTTGGTATATTCAAGCGGGAAAAAACGAGGAGAGCGTGTGACCCAATTGAGTTGATAACCATAGGTATCAACGTCCTGTAACAGATCATAAAAAATCTCTGCGGCACTCTGACCACTTCCTAAAACTGTAATAGATTTCTTTTGTTGTAAGGCTGCTTTATTACTTAAATAATTTCCAGATGTTATCATCTGATTTTCAAATGGCTTGCAACACTTCGGAATATAAGAAGAAGGCCCTGTTCCTAACACCAATTTTTTTGTAAAAAATTGGTGTTTCTGCCCTGTCAAAGTGTCTGTACATTGCAAAATATAATGCGAATGAGATTCATCATAACTAATATCTTCAACCTTTGTGTTAAAACGAAGATTAGAGAGTCTTTCTGCTGCCCATTGACAATATTGGTTATATTCTTTGCGCATCAGGAAAAAATTTTCCCGAATGTAGAATGAATAAATACGTCCCTTCTCTTTTATATAATTGAGAAAACTTAATGGATGTGTCGGAGAGGCTAATGTTACCAAATCCGCCATAAACGGAGTCTGCATAGTCGAGTTTTCCAGCATCATGCCTGGATGCCAATCAAATCCTGATTTCTGATCAATAAACAGGCTAGTGATTTCTTTTATAGGCTGAACCAGACATGCCAACCCCAGATTAAATGGGCCGACTCCAATTGCAATAAAATCATAAGTCTTGGTTGTCATAATTACTCCTAATAAATACCAATTGATCAATAAACAGCTTGATGTTGATTGGATAATGAATCATCAGAAAATACGAGATCAGTCAGCAACAGGTTTCCCTGAGTGACAATACTGTCGATGATCTCTTGTAAATGTTTTACGGTTGTAGCCGGATTAAGGAACGTGAATTTCAGATATTGCCTGTCATTAATTTTAGTGCCGGCAATAACACACTCTCCTTCTCTAAACAGTGCCTTACGGATGCTGGCATTGAGGTGATCAATCGCATATTCAGAGAGTGCTTGCTTCGGAACAAAGCGAAATACCAACGTACTTAATACAGGTTGATGGGCAAGTTCAAAACATGGGTTTTGTCTCATCAAATGATACGCAGACTGCGCTGTGTCCAATAAAGTATCAAATGCCTGTCCAAGTTGTTCGGCACCAATCACGCGCAGTGTCAGCCACATCTTCAGTGCATCAAAACGGCGCGTCGTCTGAATACTTTTATTCACCAGATTCGGCGTTCCCTCCTGTTCCGCACTCAGGGGGTTCAAATACTCCGCATGGTAGGTCAGATGAGAAAAATGCTGTCTATTTTTAACGAAGAAAGCACTGCAACTTACAGGCTGGAAAAAGGATTTGTGGTAATCCACGGTGACAGAATCCGCTCTGTCTATGCCCTGAAGTAAATGAGAGTGGCGGGATGAAACCAACAGACCACATCCATAAGCAGCATCAACATGCAGCCATAAACTGTACTTTTCGGCTAAATCAGCAAGTAAAGGTAATGGATCGATACTGCCAAAGTCGGTCGTTCCCGCAGTAGCGACAATGGCAAAAGGAATATTCCCTTCATCAAGACATTGTTTAATATTTGCTTCTAATGCCTGTACAGACATACGGAATTCATCATCGCATGGAACAGAGACAACAGCGTTATAACCTAACCCCAATATCGCAGCGGCTTTTTGAGTGCTGAAATGGCTGACCGATGAGGAAAAAATACGTAGTTTATGAAAATCCGCAGGTAAACCGTGCAATTGGTTTTTGTGCCCTGGATTCCGTCGGTGACAAAACCAGTCTCGTGCCAATAGCATTGCCATCAGGTTTGATTGCGTACCACCACTGGTAAATATGCCATCTGCTTCTTTACCTAAACCAATCTTATCCAGCGTCCAATCAAGAACTTTTTGTTCTATTAAAGTCCCTCCAGCGCTTTGATCCCATGTATCTACGGATGAGTTTATGCAACCGATTATTGTTTCAGCTATCGCTGATGGCAGCACAAGTGGACAGTTAAGGTGTGCAACATATTTAGGATGATGGAAATAAACCGCATCTTTAATATAAAGATGCTGCAATTCTTCTAATGCATACTCCCAAGATCCCAATGGGTTATCTAAATTTATCTTTTTAAATAATGAAGATAATTCATTAGGTAATATTCCACTAAAAGGAGATTTTGTTTTCTGCAATATCCTTTTTAACTTAACAATTACATCGCAGGAATCTTCCAGATAGCTCCCTGCATTATCACCATTTAATAGATATTGATTAAAGTGCTTTTCTTTAAAGCCATCGCTACTTTTAAAATGATCATTTCCCGTTAAATAGGTGTTTTTGGCCAAAGGTTCGGCAAGTACTTGAGATTCTTCAAACATTATATGTCCTTACTTTCTTTTTATATAAGCTATAGCATTAATATCACAACTTATTGATCTTATAACTATGTTCATTAAATCCAGTTATATATAGCTCTATATTTTTAATTTACTATTCTTAAATTTCGACTCTAAATTCATTAGATATTCTTTTTATTTTTTTAATTCTTATCTATCTGGTTTAGCTAATTTATCCCAATAACATGATTATGAACATATATTCTATATGTTCTGGAAAAGCACCCTGCTTATTATTAATAAAAAATGAAATCTATTTGGTATATAGATGGCCGTTTAAAATTATCTTTTTGAAATATCAACTCCTCTATTAACAATTAAGTTAACAAAGTCAGAAAGAAAATCATAACCTTCTTTTAAGAAAGAAGGTAACTCAACCTAATATTATTTATGCAGTTAATTCAAGAGGACAATCATGACAATTTCCTACTCCCGGTAGTTTGTTCCTTTGACAGCAGCAACGACGCTGAATCACATTATTTCTCAGAATAACTGTCCGATACAATGGATTATCCCTGCCATCCGGTAATTTCTGTTCAAAGAAAAGGTTATTTACCAATATGTCGTATTGTTCAGCATCCATTCTTTCCCTGAAATTACTCAAATACCAATACATCACATAACCAATATTGTTCCATAACAAACGCCCATTAATTCCTTGATAAGATTCAATTTTCTCACAAACAGGAATAATATGGCGATCCAACAAAGAATAATAACGTTCCAGCAGAGATATGGGTTCTTTCATCCAGTTTAATTGGTAATAAACCATATTAGGCCTGCCACTTTCATGAAATTCAACCTGAAAAAGATGGTAATCTGCATCTACTGCTTGTGGATATTCCAACAACATTAACATAATAGGAGGAACAACCAAGCCAAAATACCATTGTGCCCATAACGAATAAAGACCTTTATTATTTGGCTTCTGTTCATTATTCCCATAGTATTCGTTTTGGTAACGTTGCATTAATATTGAGAATTCTTTTTCATTCGACCATTGATAAAAATCCATACTCTCTGATGGGATATTTTCCGCATTCACTTTCATTGATGAATTAAAGTGACTAAATGCACTGTCGAATAAATTAACAATATCGTTAATATCTATTTTTGATATCATTTGATTGGAGCTATGATTATTTTTATTTGTCATTTTACACTCTCCTGTTATATCTCGGAATAACTAACGGCTTGTCAGATTCCGGATCACGAATAATGCAACAGGCCAGACCAAATACATCCGCAATACTTTGTTCTGTGATGATTTCTTCCGGCTTTCCTTCTGCATAAACTTGCCCGTTCTTCATCATGATCAACCGCGTGGCATAACGCAGAGCCAAATTGATATCGTGTAAAACCAGTACCAGAGTTTTTCCTTGTTGATGTAAACGCTGACACAAATCAAGCATTTCAATTTGATGAGAGATATCCAGATAAGTCGTCGGTTCATCCAACAGAATAATGGGAGTTTGCTGTGCCAATGTCATGGCAAACCATGCGCGCTGACGCTGGCCACCTGACAATTCACTGACCAATTTCTGCGACATATCCCATAAATCTACTGCCTGCAATGCTTCATTGACGATACGTTCATCTTCTTCTGACCATTGCCGCAAGAAAGTCTGATAAGCGTAACGTCCACGTGAAACAAGGTCATAAATTGTTAATGCCTCAGTTATAACTGCCCCTTGCGTTAATAATGACAACTCACGTGCAACAGCTTTTGGCTTATAGCGATGGATATTTATTCCATCCAGTTGAACCTCACCCTGTTGTGGCTGCATACTTCGGCTGATTGCCCGCAACAAGGTTGATTTTCCGCATCCATTAGGGCCAATAATGACGCTAAATTCACTATCGTGAATCGCGATATTAATACCGTCAATGATCGTTCTTTTACCGTATGCCAGTGAAAGATTCAGGGCCTTAAGCCGTGAAGTCATTACAGGGGAATTCTCATCCGATGGCATTATCGTGTTCTCCTTAATTCTGCATACAGTAAATACATCAAATAGATCCCACCAATTACCGCAGTAACTAAACCGACAGGTAAACGAGCCGGAGTTGGTAATATCAGGGTAATTAAATCAGACAACAGCATCAGTAAAGCCCCAACCAAAGCAGAGCAAAACAGTGCGGCTCCTTTCGCATGTACTAATCGACGGGCAATTTGTGGTGCAGAAAGGGCAATAAAAGAAACAGGGCCGACAACTAATACTGACATGGCGGCAAAAATGACTGCCAACAATATGCTGACAATCTGGATAAGGCGTACTGGTACACCCAGTGTATTAGCGATGTCATCGCCAAAATGGGTATAATTTAATTGCCTGCCCAACCAAAACAATACGGGAGTAAAAATCACCAGCCCACTGATAAGTGTCACATCCTGCCATCCCCTGCTGGCAAGACTACCACTCAGTAATGAACGTATTTGCTGAGCCTGCTCTACGCGAATATTTGAGACAGCAAAGTCAACCATTGCCATACAAAATGCAGCAACTGCAACCCCGGATATCACTATTTTCCCGGTTTGCATTCTCCCCAGACCTGCGCCATTTCCGAGATAAACTAACAACACAGCCAGCCCGGCTCCCAATAAGGCTCCTAAAGGAATTGGCAGTACATCGGGCCAGATAAGCACCGATGCCATAATACCTACTGCGGCTCCGGCATTTATACCAATGATGTCTGGGCTACCAAGTGCATTGCGGGTAGTCAGCTGAAAAAGCGTCCCCGAAAGAGCCAGTGCTATTCCCGCTCCAATTGCTACTAATGCTCTGGGCAAACGGATCTGTAATAGAATAAATTCTTGATAAGGCGTTTCCGTTGTCAGAAAAGGGTTATCCATCCCTTCTCTGCCTGATGATAAGGTCAGATAAAAAAGCACTACCAACAACAGCAACATCGAAAATACCACTTTCCTTGTCTGCCATGATGGTGTGATAAAAACGGCCTTTCCCAATGCGAATGTTCTGACACGTGGCTGCCTGATTGGTGTTGACGAATCAATCTGCGTCATACTTCTATTCCACCATTATTTTTTGTGTCCGGTTTTTGGCAACCAGATAAAGCAACGGTGCACCAAGGGCGGCTGTAATAATCCCAACCATGATCTCCTCTGGCGCTATCAGCAATCGTCCCACAACATCCGATATCAATAGCAGGCAAGGCCCTGCAAACAGACAGTAAGGCAGCAACCAGCGAAAATCACTGCCTACTAAGGCCCGCATCAAATGTGGCGCCGCCAGACCAATAAAGGCAATTGGGCCCGCCATTGCTGTCGCTCCTGCCGCCAGCATGGTGGCGCTAAATAGGGACAATATACGGGTACGGGCAACATTAGCACCGAGAGAACCGGCGATCGCTTCGCCAAAAACCATCACATTTAATGAAGCACTGAGTGAAAGCGTCAAAACGATAGCCACCAGCAGATAAGGGATCAATAAACTTGCTTCCCTTAGTGACATGGTGCTCAAAGAACCCACTGTCCAAAAACGATAACTGTCCATAACCTGTGCATTCATCAGTATAATTCCCTTTACCACGGCAAACAGGCAGGCATTGATAGCTGCTCCTGTCAAAACCAATCGTACAGGATTGGTATTGCGGGAACCCCCGCTAAGCAGGTAGAACAATAAAGTTGATAAGCCGGCACCAATAAATGCTGTCCAAAAACGAGGCAGTTGCTCCAACACCGGAATGAAAGAGAAAAAGACCACCGCAGTCGCCGCTCCCGCATTAACGCCCAACAAACCGGGATCTCCCAACGGATTGCGTAACAAGCCTTGAGTGACGGTTCCTGCCAGTGCCAGTGCGGCTCCGGCCATTAAGCCAATCAGGGTACGCGGTTCACGAGCGTTGATAACTAAATCATAATAACTGCCTTGATCCCCCAGCCAGTAATGCTGCCAAATGGCTGACAGCGGTAGGGATTTCGATCCTAAACTTAAGCTGGCGGCGACACAAAGACAGGTCAGTAATACCATCAATACCAAACCCAATGTGAGAGATAGACGTCGCCTAGTGTTTCTCATGTTTTGCTATCTCCTGCTGCAACAACGGCATAAATCTGGGTAATCCCCAACGTAAACTCAGTAGTGAGCCATAAGACATTGACATTACGAGGGATTGATCAGTCAACGGAATATATCCTCCTTCACGGACGGCACGAATAGAGCGAAACAGGGGTTGTGATTCCGTCTGCTGACGTTCTTTTTCACTGCTATACCAGGTAACTAAAATATCTGCGCCATTCAGCAAATCAGCATTCTCCAGACCAATATTGGATGAAAAACTACCAAAAGGTGTGGTCAGAGAATCCGCCAATGGCAGCAATGACAAGCCCAGGTGCACCAAAGTATCAACCCGGGGATCATTTTTGACATAGATGGATAAAGTGTTACCTGTTGTTCCAGCCTTGATATAGGCAAAGGAATAACGCTTTATATTAGGGATCGTGCTCCCTGTCTGAGTCAGGATGGCATCCAGTTCAGCATTGAGTTTTTCTCCCTGTGGAATTTTATCCAATGCATAAGCCACCAGCTCAATCTGCTGCCGGGGGGTCGTCTGCCATGGCTTATGAGGGTAGGCAATTACAGGAACAAAATGAGACAGATGATCATAATTTTCCTGTGTAATACCTGATTGTGTTGCCAGAACTAAATCCGGCTTTAGTTTGATGATCTTCTCAATATCCAGCTCAGGATACATTTCGATAATGGCTGGCAATTTTGCGCCACGTCGTTCTATCTCCTCTCTGAACCAGGGTAAATACCCGTCTGCATCCCCTCCCCAACGGTGAGATTCAATGCCCACGGGAATAACACCAAGATCTAACAAAATATCTTCAGTACCGGTTCCCAATGCCACAATCCGCTGCGGCGGTTGGTTAATCACTGCCTTTCCCAGTTCAGTGGTAATGATTTTAGGATAGCCAGCTTTTGAATAACCGGTGGTGTCCACCGGTATATTGTTTGCTGTTGACGGTTTATCACAACCGGCTAATAAACCGACCAACAATATAAACGGCACAGCGGCCAGAATTCTGCAATGTGTTCGTACTCTTTGTATCAACATCATCGCTTACGACCCTTTACCGCTTGTTGTTTAAATGGATAAAAGCACATGGCCGCCGTCCGTCACTTTTTCAATTAGAACTTATAACTCAAGGTCGCTTCGACATTACGTGGTGCACCATAGTAGTACTGGGTGTAGCTACCGAATGAGGTGTAGTATTTTTTGTCAAACACATTATTCAGGTTCACAGTCAGGGAAAGATCTGGTGTGAACTGATAACGTCCCATCAGGTTAACCGTGGTAAAGCTACCTTGCCCATCTTCACGTTTACCGTTGGGGCTATTAAGCTCCAGCTGTGTTTTATCCTGCCAGTTAACTCCACCACCAAGAGTCAGATCATTCATTACTCCAGGTAAAGTGTAAGTAGTAAACAATTTGAACAGACGATTTGGTTTATCTGTATTGACACGCTCACCACCAGGCATAGTGGCGCGGAATTGGGTATAACCCGCGTACATACGCCAGTCATCGGTAATCTGGCCACTGACTTCAGCTTCAAAACCACGAGTTTTTACACCGTTGATTGCGTAATAAGCTCTGATCTTATCTGGGCGTGGTGGGGCTGTACTATCCAATTTTGCATAATTATTTTGACGGATCTCAAAAATCGCTAATGAATAATCAAGACCGTTATCCAGAGCGACTCCTTTCAAGCCCAATTCATAGTTTTCACCAGCAGCCGGCTTAAGAAGTTCACCTTTACGATTAATATAGCCTTCTGGGTTGAAGATTTTGGTATAACTGCCATAAACGGAGAAATCTGGTGTGATGTTGTAGACCAAGCCACCATATGGCACAAATTCATCACTGTAGCTGGCATTTTGTGGTGTACCAAAATTATCACCACGAGTTTTCCAGCTGGTAACACGTCCACCGAGGATCAATGTTAATGGATCTGCCAATGAAAGCTGAGTGACTGCATAACCTGCGGTTTGTTCAATATCACCATAAGAACCCATTGAACGAGTTTTACTCCATGTTGGTTCAGGATAACCCCATGAAGGCTGAGTAAAATCACCTATTTTTGGACAATTCCCTGACTTCATACATAGAGCTGAGTAATAATCATTCCGAAAATTCTGTTTCTGATGATTCAAACCAAAACTAGCGTGGTGAGTACGCCCCAACAACCCATAATTACCATTTAACTGCAAATCAAAATTGCGCTGACGGCGGGTTCCATCGATCAATGTCATACTACCCGGAGACATTCCCTCATTAGTTACACGATCAGGAAAACCCATTGCCCATAATACTTTTTGATCAAGGGCATTGCTGTCATAGGTGAAAGTTCCTTTTACACTCCAGCCATTATCAAATTTATGCTGCAAGCTGGTAAAAATAGAGGATGAACGAACCTTAGAAAATGCCCAATCCGGGGCATAGCTATTGCTACGCTTATAATCTGTTTTGCTGCCATCTTTAAAATAAATTGGCAATCCACCAAACATTCCACCGCGGGTATGATTGATCTGATAATCAGCACCAACGGTCAGCAAAGTATTGTCTGTCAGATCGGCTTCGATAATGCCGTAGAATGGATATTTTTCATGTTTATCGCGATCAATAAAAGAGTTGGAACGCTGGTAGGCGGTGATAAAACGCCCTCTGACTGTACCATCCCCATTTAATGGACTGGAGAGATCAAGACCAGTACGCCATTTATCCCAGGAGCCACCCCCAAGTGTAATTTCACCACGAAAATCGCGGGTTGGGCGTTTGCGGATCACATTCACCGCCGCAGAAGGTGTACCCGGCCCGACCATCAAACCCGCTGCGCCACGTACTACTTCCAGACGGTCAAACATGATGGTATCCATCAGGTTATCACCGTAATTAAAACGGATATCGTAGAAAGTTGGTACACCATCGCGCAGCATGTTTCTGACACCCATTCCCCTTGAAGAGAAAGTGAAACGATCGCTGTCAGCCTGATGAACGGTCATCCCCGTAATACGGTCTATGGCACTTTTTACGCTGTCCAGATTTTCATCCACCATACGCTGTTTGGTCATCACACTGACACTCTGTGGCGTTTCACGCGCAGACAAATTCAACCCCGTTGATGTCACCATTGAGGTAGTGTTGTACATGCCACTGTCTTCGGTTACTCCTTCATGCACCGGGGTTCCTGCTGTTACAACAATTTTATCGTTTTTTCCCTGCGCTTCTTCTGCTATTGCCGAATGATTCCCTGCAAGAAGCAGCGGAATTAAAACAGAAAGGATTTTTCTCTTGGTTAAATGATTTCGTTGCAAAATTGGGTTTATCACTCTATTCATCCTGTTATCAAAATAATTTATTGTTATGCTGACTTTATGTATTTCCAACACCTGTTGTTTTAAACCGTTTGTTTTAAACCGCTTGTTCTAAAGCGTTTGCTCTAAACCATGACGGAATATTTTTCCCGAAATGCATGAAGGGGATTGACTAATGTCCCGGCAAATTTCAGATTTTTTTCCCGATCATCAAGATCAATCATTTGCTGGTTATTCGCCATTTGCAGTCGATTTAAGCAAGTACGTACAAAGTCATGCTTAAATAGATCAAATTGGCGGAATTTTTCTATTTGGTTCAAGTGTTGTGATTGATAGTTATAAACACACTGAGCCACTAATTCCCAAAAATGTGTTTCTGACAATGCCAAATGTTTTTGCAATAACGGACTCAAATAACGGAAGAAACAATCAAAAATATCAAGGAATATATAGTTAATTTTCATATCATCCTGAATAGTGACATGTAGAAAATCAATCTCCTCAGGTAATTGAAGGTCTCCATTCAAAATAGCAATTTCTTCACCAATATCTTTCATTAACATTTTCACTGGAATATTGTTTTCCAGCACTAACATCAGATTTTCACCATGTGGCATAAAGACCAAATCATAAGTGAAGAAAGAACGTAGTAATGGTGAAAGATAAGCATCCAGATAGCGGGCTACCCACGTTTCTACAGGTAAACCAGAATTTTGTACCAAAGCAGCAATGACCGCATTACCTTCTCTATCAACATGTAACAACGATGCCATCGTCATCAGACGTTGATTCTCTTCCAAGATCGTCATTGGGCTTTCTCGCCATAACGCCGACAACATTTTTTTATGTGGATTATCTTTTTTGATAGCGGATTCGAAATAATGGTTAAAATACCCTATCGCCGCCCGTTCTCGTAATATGGTAAATCCTTTCTTCTGAAAGAAAGTATCTGCTGCTACCAAATGGTAAAGCCACTCATTAACGTGTGGTGTTGTTACCATACTATGGGGATCCAAGCCTCTCATAAATCCCATATTAAGGACTGATAGGGCTGTTTTCACATAGTTTTTCTTAGGCTGGCTAATATTGAAAAACGTGCGGATAGATTGCTGAGCCAGATAGCGATCATTGCCCTTACCGAGATAAACGATATCTTGATTAGCAATATCTGCCGCAAAACTGATAGTAATACGATGCTTCCACTGCCAGGGATGTACTGGCATCAGATAATAATCTGACAGATTTAATCCCAATTTTTGCATATATCGTTCAAACTGGGCTGGTAAATATGTTTCCAGTTCCTCTGCCAACAACTGAGAATAAGAAAGCGAAGATAATGCTGAGAAAACTGTTTTATTGCGATGTACAGCGATCCAAATTAATGTCACCGGATTTGCGCTTTCTGGTGCATATTGCAAGTAATCATCTGAGTCAAAACCAATACGACCGTTATTGGCAATAAAAACAGGATGGCCCTCAGTCATTGCCGTTTCCACAGTCTGATAATCCGCTTGGGTTAAATCCTGTGCTGTCAATCTATTATTCAGATGCTTAAAAGCATATCCATAAAGTGTGCTGGATATCTCATCAAGATAAATAGGCAGCATCTTTTCTGATATGCCAAGCAATGGATACAAGTCAATGATCAGTTGAATTGCATCCAATGGTTGTGGTTGACCGTGGTTAGATTTTCCGATTGATGAGGCATCAATATCTAAATGCTCTAGTTGGCAATCCTGAGCCTGAAAATGGTATTCAAAATTACCAATTTCAATGGAATAAGACTGTCCCTGGTGGTGTACTGGATAAATCAGTTTTTCATGAGACAATTCACGCAGTATTTTAGCTACGAGATGCCGATTTGCATGTGACCAATTTTCCTTGGTGAGATGAGAGGATTGGGAACCTAATTCAGTTTTGGTGTACAGCGAAGTCATTCAATAAAGCCCTTCATTCATATCCAATATCACACGCTGTGCCTATTGAGAAGCATGATTCGCGCAGTGATAACCTATATAATCCAGAATATTTCTATCCAGCTTTTGGGTATTAACTGTAGCTCACTAACTTACTTTACCAAATGATAATTAAAATCATTATTATTAACAACCACAAAAATATAAAGACTTTAAGTAAAGTCCAGTTAAAAGATATCCATTAAGATAATTGGGTAAATCCCATGAATGAATTATCACCATTCGATGATAAATCATCACAAGATAACAAAATCGTAGGGGTTATTCCGCTTTAGGAACAACAGCTCATCGAAAATAACCTGCTTAAATGCCATCGTGCGGCATCCTTGTCTCTCAGTGAAGTAATAACTATCCTTATTTCCTCAGTGTACTATTTTACTCATACCTGTTCGATATCACATTATTAACATTAAACTCCAATTTGAAATGAAATATTTCCAATTGAGAACCATACTTAACCCCGAACAATTGTTATAATTAGGTTAATTTAATGATATCGTTAAGTTAATCACAAATGTTCAGCCTATCAATACCTCATTCTTTATATAACAGAGGTATCACTTAGATTTTAGATACGCGGATAAATAAAAAAACGACTTTTTAAGGAGAACGCTAAATGAAAAAGGCATTTTTATTCATACCTGCACTGCTGGCGATTTCAATCAGTCCCTTTTCTCATGCTCATATCGATAAAAATGTATATGTTTATGGAGATAGCATAAGTGATACCGGAAATACCAAGGCCGAAAAGATTAAAGCAGCAAAGTCTGAATCATCTGAAGAAACAGAAAATGCAAAAAAACTCAAAAAACGTTTCACTACGGATGGCGACGACGAAAAAAATTATGCTGAATGGTGGTTAGGCCGCTGGTTAATACCCTCCGAAGAAGGTGGCACCAATTATGCCAGAGGAGGAGCGGTGGCTATCGGGGCATTTAACCCTGAAGAACCCAGCAATACGACAGACAGGCAAGTTAATGATTATCTGAAAAACAACAAAGCAGACCCCAATGGGATCTACATTCATTGGGTAGGCGGTAATGATATTAAAGTGGCTTTGATAGCTAATCAGGAGAAACTGTTTAACCTCACAGATAAATCCTCTTGGAAGCCAGATGTTATGATCAAAGAAAGTGCAAATGCTGCCGCAACACAAATCAACGCACTGGTAAAAAGCGGAGCGGGATTAATTATCGCCCCCACTGTTCCAGATGTTGGCACAACACCAAAATTATTGGAAACAGTTTTGGAATCTGGAATAAAAATGAAAGTTAACAAAAATGGTGGATGCTGAAATAGATAAAATGGGTTGGCTTACACGTCTTTTTGTCGAAAAAAAAGTCAGAAAAATTATCCAAGATGAAATGCCAAAACAAATAGAAAGCGTTTTAGATGAAATACACCTAAACATTAATCAGGCTACCCTCTCTAGTGAAGATGCCCGTCAATTAGCACTCCAGAAATTATTTGTTAAACTCAGCCAACTGGCTGAAAAGAAAGTTAAAGACATGGCTGAACAGTACAAAGAACATCTTTCGATGGCTGGGATAGATCTTGAGAATATTAAACTAGACCCTGAACAAATTAAAAACGAGCTTAGCGGCGGATATGACAAAGCCAGTACTGCGGCAACAATCCTCACCGATGCTTATAACAAGCGAGTAGATGATAAAATCAGCGAAAGTAACGGCAATATCTTGCGTGCTGATGTTAATGGCCTACTGCGTGAGGTTATGTCTAATCCACTGATCTATGGCTTCGGCAATAACCTTGGCTATGCCTGTGGCGTAGGTATCGATGCTAATAAATGCACCTCCAAACCTAAAGCCACCAAAGGGCAAGGTCCTAAAGATTTTGATGACAGCAAAGAGTTTATCTTCTCTGATGGTTTCCACCCATCACCGCTGGCGCATAAGATCATGGGCCAATATATTGAATCCATTTATATTGCTCCATCACAGGTCATGACCTTGAATCTGGTCAATCGTGCCACAGTTAAAGGTTCCCGTTCTTCCCTTGATGGTCACTTACAACAATTGCGCAACGGCGGTAATGAACAAGGGAAATTTGGCGTATTCGGTGCCTATACTGACAACCGTCATAACTCCTTTACTCTGGGTGGCGATTATCAGCTGACAGAAAACTTTTTGCTGGGTGCCCTGTACACCAATGACAAATCTGAGTATTCCCCTGCGCCCAATTTTACCTACAATGGGGACGCTCACGTGGCAACCGGTTATGCATTATGGAATGTTTTTAACAACGCGTGGCTGAGCGGTGATCTCCACTATGCCCACATTAATTACGATAGCCTGACCCGCAACATTCAACTTGGCAAAGCTACCCGCAGAGAAACAGGTTCAACCAAAGGTAAACAATGGGGTGTCCGTCTTGCTGCGGGTTGGGATATACCTGTCACGGACATCGTCAGTACCAGCCCAATTATCCAGTTCGCATGGGATAAAGGGGATGTCAAAGGCTACCGAGAATCCGGTAACAACAGTACCTCCATGCATTTTAGTGACCAGAACTACACGTCTAAAGTGGGAACATTAGGCTGGCGTGTAGATAGCAAGTTAGGTCGTTTCAATCCTTATGCCTCTGTAGAGTTTAATCACCAGTTCGGAGATACCCGTTACAAACTACGCAGCGCCATTCATTCCACCAAAACATCCTTTGTTATGGAGAGTGGCAAACAGAGCAAAGACTGGCGTCAATATACAATAGGCACAAATGCTAATCTGTTTGATGATGTACGTGGTTTTGCTTCCGTAACCCTTAACGAAGGCCGCTCGCAAGATCCTAATTATAATTTTAGTCTGGGTATCAACATCAGCTTCTGAATATTTAACAATTCGAACGGGAAGAAACATGGTTTACTGCTGAATAAAAAATGCTCCCAGTTTTCTGGCCAGCCGAAAAAGCTGAGCTTAGGTTTATGTGACCATGAAATTGTGATGCTTAAACAAAACTGAGGTTATAATACTTACAAATAATATAATATTTTCCTTATAAATAAGGCCCTGATTGAAAAACCAGGGCCTTATTTATAAAAGAAACTATATTAAATCATTTATCAAACTTTATTCTGGCGCCACCATTCCGCCAGCATAATACCGGTAGCAACAGAAACGTTCAGGCTTTCTACTTGACCCGTACCACCAATTGAAAGACGGATATCACCATCTTCCCAAACACTATCACTCAGGCCATCACTTTCCTGCCCCAATACCAAAACCATTTTTTCAGGCAGCCTGGCTTCTGTCAGCTTGGTACTTCCTTTATGGCTTGAAGTAGTTACGATGGTGTAGCCTGCATCACGGAATTGACTCAGTGTGATTGTAAGATCATTAACCTCAATACCTTTAATGTGCTCAGCTCCCCCCTCAGCAGTACGGACTGCCGCACCGGATTCCAGCATCGCTGTATCGTGCAATATCATACCCTGTATGCCAAAATGGGCACAGCTACGCATAATTGCACCGAGATTATGCGGGTTACCCACACTTTCCAATGCCAGAACACAGTCTTTCGCTGGAGCTTGCTGTAAATAAGTTTCGGCTTCCAAACCATTACGCTTTTTGATCAGGAAACAGACACCACCATGATGCTCCGTTCCTGATGCTTTGCTCAATTCTTCATCGTCGACCACATGATAAGCCTTGCGATTTGCCGCCATCCATTTCAGAGCGTCACGGAAGCGGGGAGTTACCGACTGGACAAACCATGCCCTGACAATAGCTTCTGGACGATTTTGGAACATTGCCTGACAAGCATTTTCACCATAGATCCGGGTTTCTTCCAACCGTTGACGGCGAAGCTGTTCAGGGTCGATCTGACTTCTACCGCTAATGCCGCCATGATCAGGTTTTGATTCTTCCCCTACCGGACGGGAAACCGTTCTCCAGGGAGAATGATCCTTTGAACGCTGAGGGCGTTCATTGTCACGTCGTCTGCCTCCTTGTTCACGTCCTTTACCAGACTGACGGTTATTGCTGTTACGACGATCGTTATTATTACGACTGTCACTCTTGTCCTCACTACGGACATACATCACTTTGACTTTGCCACTTTTACCACTATAGGAATCGTTCATTTATTTCTCCAACTTCGCTATGGCGCGAAGATTACCCGATGTTCGCGCCCGAAGCTACCTCTGGCAACGACAATCCATTAAAATATCCGCCAATTTTCTACTGGTTTTATTCATGAACATTTTTGAGTTCTTAAATGAGAAATAACAACGCCGTTTATCAGCTTCGCCAACATCGCCTTGCCCGCTCTACCCGTCCTTTTCAAGCAAGAGGCTGCCGAGTTCAGCGTTGCACTTATTGTTTATTGCCCCAAAAAAGATGCCTGTGTGAAAAAATCTCACCCGTAAAAGCGGCCAGCCGCTTTTGCCTCATCATGTTTGATACTGAACCTATGAAGCCTAGCAATACAGGTAAGCTCATTGCAGATGTTCTACCTGATACTGATGCTTTTCTCTGGTCAAGAACCGAGCCTGATCAACGCATGCTTGAAATACTGCGTGATCCAACGCGACAACCTTATCTGATTTTTCCGGAAAGTTACGCCACACCACCTCGTACTGTGTATCAACAACTGCCAGATAATCAGAAAGCACCACTGTTTATTATATTGGATGGTACTTGGCCTGAAGCAAGAAAAATGTTTCGCAAAAGTCCATACTTGGATGATATTCCTCTATTATCAATCAACAGTATTGCTAAAATGGATTATTTACTCCGAATGCCATCAAGAAAAGAGCAGCATTGTACTGCGGAAGTTGCCGCCGCCGCTCTGGAGCTGGCTAATGATTTTGAGGCTTCTCAACAATTACTCACCCATTTCAATCAATTTCGTGAACAATATCTGGCAGGAAAATCGAATCATCCGGCGGAGTAAGTCACAGTAATTCTTGCCAATCACAGCTAAAGTTATTCATAAAAATGGTTCAATTAAAGGTGATTGTTTATTGAAGTAATTATTTATTCAATGACAGTTAATAAGGAGATGAAAAATGAGCCAGCGTGGACTTGAAGCATTGTTACATCCCAAATCTATTGCCGTTATTGGGGCATCTGAAAAACCCGAAAAAGCCAGCTCAACATTGATGCGGAATTTGTTAACTGGAAACTTTAAGGGACCGATTCTTCCTGTCACGCCTAATAAAAGCGCTGTTCTCGGTGTGCTGGCTTATCCTTCTATCGATAAATTACCATTAACGCCCGATCTGGCTGTCATATGTACTCACCACAGCCGCAATTTGCCGTTATTGGAACAATTGACCAGACTGGGCTGTAAAACTGTTATCATTCTTTCATCACCAGTATCACAGTTTGCTGAACTAAAACAATATAGCCAAAAATATCATATCCGGATCCTTGGCCCTAATAGCCTCGGCATTTTGGCTCCATGGATCGGATTGAACGCCAGTTTCTCGCCTATTCCTATTCTCAAGGGAAAGCTGGCATTTATTTCACAATCAGCAGCAATATCCAATACGATTCTGGACTGGGCGAACCATCGCAATATTGGTTTTTCATATTTCATTGCATTGGGTGATAGTGTTGATATTGATATTGATGATCTGCTCGACTTTTTAGCGCGGGATGGTAAAACCAGCGCGATTCTACTGCACCTTGAGCACATTAACGATGCTCGACGGTTTCTGTCTGCTTCACGAAGTGCATCACGCAATAAACCCATTCTGGTTGTAAAAAGCAGCCGTACCCGTAAAGCTCAACAATTACTAGGAGAACAGCAGAATTTCGATGTAGCCTATGACGCAGCAATCCAACGGGCAGGGTTACTGCGTGTACAGGATACACATGAAATGTTTTCTGCCGTGGAGACGTTAAGCTTTATGCGTCCGTTACGTGGAGAACGCCTGCTAATTGTCAGTAATGGAGCCGCACCTGCTGCTATGGCGCTGGATGAACTCCTCAGGAGAACCGGTAAACTAGCGGTTCTGGAGGACGAAACAATTGTTAAATTATCTGGTGTACTGCCTGAAGCACAGACTTTACGCAACCCTCTGGATCTGGGAGACAGTTCATCAACCGAACAATATATCGCTGCCCTGAAACTACTGTTAGATAGCCGTAGCTATGATGCCTTACTGTTGATTCATTCTCCCTGTGCCATTTCCCATAGCATGCAGACAGCAGTTAACGTCATTAAGGCTGTTAAAGAGCATCCTCGTGGAAAATGGCTCACAATCTTTACTAATTGGTGTGGTGAATATTCTTCATTAGAAGCGAGGCGGTTATTCAGTGAAGCGGGTATCCCAACCTACCGTACACCAGAAGGCGCAGTGACAGCTTTTATGCATATGGTGGAATATCAACGTAACCAGAAACAACTCAAAGAAACCCCTGCCCTGCCAATAGGTATCACATCAGATACTGCACACGCCCACGATTGCATCCAGCAAGCCCTTAATAGTGGCAATACTCAGCTGGATACCCATGAAGTACAGTCTATTCTTGAAGCCTACGGCCTAAATACTTTACCTACATGGATTGCTCACTCCAGTGATGATGCAGTCAATATTGCGGAAAAAATTGGCTATCCCGTAGCACTGAAATTGCGTTCTCCCGATATTCCTCACAAATCAGAAGTTCAAGGGGTCATGCTCTATCTGCGTAATGCCGGAGAAGTTAAAACAGCAACTCAGGCCATTATTGAACGTGTGAAACAGAATTTTCCACAAGCCAGAATTTATGGTCTATTGGTACAAAACATGGCAAACCGAGCTGGTGCGCAAGAGTTGAGAGTTGCCATTGAACAAGATGAGATATTTGGCCCTTTAATTATGCTTGGAGAAGGTGGCATAGATTGGGTTAATGAAACTCAGGCTGCCGTCGCCCTACCGCCTCTCAATATGGCATTGGCTCGTTATTTGGTCATTCAGGCTATTAAAGGAGGTAAAATAAAATCTGGCGGTTCACTGCAACCATTGGATATCCCTGCTCTAAGTCAATTATTAGTTAGGGTATCCAACTTACTGATCGATTGCCCCCAAATCACTCGTATGCATATCCATCCGTTATTGGCATCAGGCAGTGAATTCACACTACTGGATGTAACAATGGAGTTAACACCCATCACTGATGATCACCGAAATCGACTGGCAATTCGCCCTTATCCCAATGAACTGGAAGAAACCATTTATATCAGAGATGATTTTGCATGTTTACTGCGCCCAATTCTGCCGGAAGATGAACCGTTACTAAAAGAATTTATCGAACAGGTAACGAAAGAAGATCTTTATTATCGCTATTTTAGTGAGATCAGTGAATTCACTCACGATGACCTCGCCAATATGACCCAAATTGATTATGACCGTGAAATGGCGTTTGTTGCGATACGCCATCCAACAACCAAACCGGAAATTATTGGTGTCGCCCGTGCTATGGCTGATCCGGATAATATCGAAGCAGAATTTGCTGTGTTAGTGCGATCAGATTTGAAAGGGATTACGTTAGGATATCAGCTCATGACCAAATTAATTCACTACACGAAAGAACATGGCATTCAGGTATTAACCGCTATCACTATGCCAGAAAATCGTAATATGATCCGACTTGCCAAAAAACTGGGCTTTGCCATTGATATCCAATTAGAAGAGGGAATTGTCAATCTTGTCTTAAAACTTTAGTCGCCAGAACCTTAAGGTAAATAAGAATAGCGAAAGACAGGCTCAAACCGACTCCTTACTTCGTGATGGATCGCACAGACTTAAAGCAATCAGCAATAGAAAGTTAATTCATACTCACAATTAACCGAACTAATGGTATTATCGCCGGATCATTTTGATTCATAACATTACGATGGAACGCCAACCATCAAACTAAGAGAAAAATCGCACTGTGATGTTGTCCAAATTTAAACAAGCAAAACACCAACAACACCTTGCACAACTGCCTAAATTACCGCAGTCAGTTGCTGACATTGAAACCCTTTATCAGTCTAAAGAGTTTCGCAGCACCTTACTGGAACGCATTGAAGGCGCTAAAAAGCATATTTATATCGTCGCATTATATTTAGAGCATGACGACGCTGGGCAAGATATTTTAACAGCACTGTATGAGGCCAAGCAAAAGCGGCCTGAACTGGATATCAAAATTCTGGTCGACTGGCATCGTGCCCAGCGCGGTCGTATTGGTGCTGGAGCCACTGTAACAAACGCAGATTGGTACTGTTCTATGGCTGAAAAATATCCTGACATTCATATCCCCACCCTTGGTATTCCTGTAAATACCCGTGAAGCGTTAGGCGTCTTGCACCTCAAAGGCTTTATCTTTGACGATACTGTTATTTATAGTGGTGCCAGCATTAATAACGTCTACTTACACCGCCACGAAAAATATCGCTACGATCGCTATCATCTACTGCACAACGCTAAACTTGCAGCTATCATGAAGCAGTTTATTGACGACAACATTATTTCTGCCGATGCAGTCAATAACTTGGCTTCCCGAGCTCGCCCTCGTAGCCTTGAAATTAAAAACTTTATCAGGCAATTCCGCACTTCCTTGCGTAGTGCTACATATCATGTCGAAAACCAGGCTTCAAATGACGAACTTGCAATAACACCACTCGTTGGATTGGGCAAAAAGAATTCTCTGAATAAGACAATCTGTCATCTGATCGCCAGTACAGAAAAGAAAGTAGTAATCTGTACTCCTTACTTCAACTTACCAGCAGTATTGGTTCGTTCTATTGCAAGATTGTTGCGGCAGGGGAAACAGGTCGAAATTATCATTGGTGATAAAACAGCCAATGATTTTTATATTCCACCGGAAGAGCCTTTTAAGATTATTGGTGCCTTGCCCTATCTGTATGAGATTAACTTACGCCGTTTCACCAATCGGCTACAACGTTTTATCGATAGCCAGCAATTAACTATCCGGTTATGGAAAGACGAAGATAATACCTATCATTTAAAGGGTGTCTGGGTTGATAACAAATGGCAATTGATTACAGGTAATAACCTCAATCCACGTGCATGGGGGCTTGATTTGGAAAATGCCATTCTCATTCATGATCCCCACCAGAAAATGCACACACAACGCTCTTTGGAACTAAATTGCATTCGTTCTCATACAAAAATCATCAATAATTATCAAGAGTTGGATAGTATACAACTTTATCCTGTCAAAGTTCGTAAATTAATACGTCGTTTACGCCGTATCCGTGTTGATAGGTTAATCAGCAGAATATTGTAAATAGATAAATAATTATCAAAATATTAATCCCTTCTTAATTAAAGAAGGGATTTTTGTATCTTATTTATCAAATCGCTATTATTTATTAAATTATAAACGATAGCGTAAATTACAATGAAAAAATCCATCACCAATAAAATCAAACATGTATTAATAACATTTTCTCTCTTATCCACTACTGCTTGTTCTAATATGCATCAGGCCAATGATACCTGGACAGGTAGAGACAAAGCCCAGCATTTTCTATTTTCTGCCGTAATAGCCGCCGCAGGAAACGCTTATGGTGATCACCAAAACTGGAAACATCGGGAAAGTGTGCAATTCGGCCTGTTACTGTCAATTAGTCTTGGTGCAGCAAAAGAATTTTATGATAGCCGTCCTGCTGGAACAGGGTGGAGTTGGCAAGACTTTGTTTACGATATAGCGGGAGCCATAACTGGTTATAGCTTGTATCAATCCTTGAAATAGTCTGATAATTATATTTATGAACTATCCTCTAAATTAAAAGAATATTTTTCTATTTTCATAACGCAAAAAAGCCATCCGTCACCGGATGGCTTTTCTGACTAAATCAATGTCTGGCAGTGCCCTACTCTCGCATGGGGAGACCCCACACTACCATCGGCGCGCCGGCGTTTCACTGCTGAGTTCGGCATGGGGTCAGGTGGGACCACCGCGCTATTGCCGCCAGACAAATCCTGTATTCAATCCTGAACAAGCTGATGACGCTATGTGTCTTTCTCTGAAACTGTTTTCGTCTCTTGGCCCCAAAACACCTTCGGTGTTGTCAGGTTAAGCCTCTCGGAGCATTAGTACCGGTTAGCTCAACGTATCGCTACGCTTACACACCCGGCCTATCCACGTCCTCGTCTCGAACGTTCCTTATGTGTCCTCTCTGGGACAAGGGAAGACTCATCTTAAGGCAAGTTTCCCGCTTAGATGCTTTCAGCGGTTATCTCTGCCGCACGTAGCTACCGGGCAATGCCATTGGCATGACAACCCGAACACCAGCGGTGCGTCCACTCCGGTCCTCTCGTACTAGGAGCAGCCCCTTTCAATCTTCCAGCGCCCACGGCAGATAGGGACCGAACTGTCTCACGACGTTCTAAACCCAGCTCGCGTACCACTTTAAACGGCGAACAGCCGTACCCTTGGGACCTACTTCAGCCCCAGGATGTGATGAGCCGACATCGAGGTGCCAAACACCGCCGTCGATATGAACTCTTGGGCGGTATCAGCCTGTTATCCCCGGAGTACCTTTTATCCGTTGAGCGATGGCCCTTCCATACAGAACCACCGGATCACTAAGACCTACTTTCGTACCTGCTCGCGCCGTCACGCTCGCAGTCAAGCTGGCTTATGCCTTTGCACTAACCTCACGATGTCCGACCGTGATTAGCCAACCTTCGTGCTCCTCCGTTACGCTTTGGGAGGAGACCGCCCCAGTCAAACTACCCACCAGACACTGTCCGCAACCCGGATAACGGGTCCACGTTAGAACATCAAACATTCAAGGGTGGTATTTCAAGGATGGCTCCATGCAGACTGGCGTCCACACTTCAAAGCCTCCCACCTATCCTACACATCAAGGCTCCATGTTCAGTGTCAAGCTATAGTAAAGGTTCACGGGGTCTTTCCGTCTTGCCGCGGGTACACTGCATCTTCACAGCGAGTTCAATTTCACTGAGTCTCGGGTGGAGACAGCCTGGCCATCATTACGCCATTCGTGCAGGTCGGAACTTACCCGACAAGGAATTTCGCTACCTTAGGACCGTTATAGTTACGGCCGCCGTTTACTGGGGCTTCGATCAGGAGCGTCGCGTTGCCGCTAACCCCATCAATTAACCTTCCAGCACCGGGCAGGCGTCACACCGTATACGTCCACTTTCGTGTTGGCACAGTGCTGTGTTTTTATTAAACAGTTGCAGCCAGCTGGTCTCTGCGACTGGCTTCAGCTCCGGGCGCACGGCCCTTCACCTAACGCCAGCGTGCCTTCTCCCGAAGTTACGGCACCATTTTGCCTAGTTCCTTCACCCGAGTTCTCTCAAGCGCCTGAGTATTCTCTACCTGACCACCTGTGTCGGTTTGGGGTACGATTCAATGTTACCTGATGCTTAGAGGCTTTTCCTGGAAGCAGGGCATCAACCACTTCACCACCGTAGTGGCTCGTTATCACGCCTCAGTGTTATGGATGACCGGATTTGCCAGGTCACCCCACCTACACGCTTCAACCGGGACATACCGTCGCCCGGCCGGCCTAGCCTTCTCCGTCCCCCCTTCGCAGTAACACCGAGTACAGGACTATTAACCTGTTTCCCATCGACTACGCCTTTCGGCCTCGCCTTAGGGGTCGACTCACCCTGCCCCGATTAACGTTGGACAGGAACCCTTGGTCTTCCGGCGAGCGGGTTTTTCACCCGCTTTATCGTTACTTATGTCAGCATTCGCACTTCTGATACCTCCAGCAGGCCTCACGACCCGCCTTCACCGGCTTACAGAACGCTCCCCTACCCAGCAATATATTCATATCGCTGCCGCAGCTTCGGTGCATGGTTTAGCCCCGTTACATCTTCCGCGCAGGCCGACTCGACCAGTGAGCTATTACGCTTTCTTTAAATGATGGCTGCTTCTAAGCCAACATCCTGGCTGTCTGAGCCTTCCCACTTCGTTTCCCACTTAACCATGACTTGGGGACCTTAGCTGGCGGTCTGGGTTGTTTCCCTCTCCACGACGGACGTTAGCACCCGCCGTGTGTCTCCCGTGATAACATTCTCCGGTATTCGCAGTTTGCATCGGGTTGGTAAGTCGGGATGACCCCCTAGCCGAAACAGTGCTCTACCCCCGGAGATGAATTCACGAGGCGCTACCTAAATAGCTTTCGGGGAGAACCAGCTATCTCCCGGTTTGATTGGCCTTTCACCCCCAGCCACAAGTCATCCGCTAATTTTTCAACATTAGTCGGTTCGGTCCTCCAGTTAGTGTTACCCAACCTTCAACCTGCCCATGGCTAGCTCACCGGGTTTCGGGTCTATACCCTGCAACTGAGCGCCCAGTTAAGACTCGGTTTCCCTGCGGCTCCCCTAAACGGTTAACCTTGCTACAGAATATAAGTCGCTGACCCATTATACAAAAGGTACGCAGTCACACCCCAAAGGGTGCTCCCACTGCTTGTACGTACACGGTTTCAGGTTCTCTTTCACTCCCCTCGCCGGGGTTCTTTTCGCCTTTCCCTCACGGTACTGGTTCACTATCGGTCAGTCAGGAGTATTTAGCCTTGGAGGATGGTCCCCCCATGTTCAGACAGGATACCACGTGTCCCGCCCTACTCTTCGAGCTCGCAACACCGGCGCCTTCGGATACGGGGCTGTCACCCTTTACTGCCGGCCTTTCCAGACCGTTCTCCTGGCGCTGATATTGTTGATGGCTCTGGGCTGCTCCCCGTTCGCTCGCCGCTACTGGGGGAATCTCGGTTGATTTCTTTTCCTCGGGGTACTGAGATGTTTCAGTTCCCCCGGTTCGCCTCATTCACCTATGGATTCAGTGAATGATAGTGCAACGGATTGCACTGGGTTTCCCCATTCGGACATCGCCGGCTGATAGGGCTTCATATCAGCTCACCGGCGCTTTTCGCAGATTAGCACGTCCTTCATCGCCTCTGACTGCCTAGGCATCCACCGTGTACGCTTAGTCGCTTAACCTCACAACCCGAAGGTGTCTTCGAATTGGAGTATGTTGAGAGACGCATCAATATCGTCAATGACCCTATTGATGGTTTCAAATTTTCAGCTTGTTCCAGATTGTTAAAGAGCAAATATTGCTAAACTGACTCGCAAGTCACGCTTAACAATATCGGTTGACGCCGGCTTTCACCCGGGGCCTGAGCAAAGTGGCGTCCCCTAGGGGATTCGAACCCCTGTTACCGCCGTGAAAGGGCGGTGTCCTAGGCCTCTAGACGAAGGGGACAGTCAGTCTCTTCGCAGACGCTTGCTCGTCTTACAGTCATCAGACAATCTGTGTGAACACTCACAAGTTACCATCATTTGGTTAAGGAGGTGATCCAACCGCAGGTTCCCCTACGGTTACCTTGTTACGACTTCACCCCAGTCATGAGTCACAAAGTGGTCAGCGCCCTCCCGCAGGTTAAGCTACCGACTTCTTTTGCCACCCACTCCCATGGTGTGACGGGCGGTGTGTACAAGGCCCGGGAACGTATTCACCGTAGCATGCTGATCTACGATTACTAGCGATTCCGACTTCATGGAGTCGAGTTGCAGACTCCAATCCGGACTACGACAGACTTTATGAGTTCCGCTTGCTCTCGCGAGGTCGCTTCTCTTTGTATCCGCCATTGTAGCACGTGTGTAGCCCTACTCGTCTGGGCCATGATGACTTGACGTCATCCCCACCTTCCTCCGGTTTATCACCGGCAGTCTCCCTTGAGTTCCCACCATAATGTGCTGGCAACAAAGGATAAGGGTTGCGCTCGTTGCGGGACTTAACCCAACATTTCACAACACGAGCTGACGACAGCCATGCAGCACCTGTCTCACGGTTCCCGAAGGCACTTCAGCATCTCTGCCAAATTCCGTGGATGTCAAGAGTAGGTAAGGTTCTTCGCGTTGCATCGAATTAAACCACATGCTCCACCGCTTGTGCGGGCCCCCGTCAATTCATTTGAGTTTTAATCTTGCGACCGTACTCCCCAGGCGGTCGATTTAACGCGTTAGCTCCGGAAGCCACACCTCAAGGGCACAACCTCCAAATCGACATCGTTTACGGCGTGGACTACCAGGGTATCTAATCCTGTTTGCTCCCCACGCTTTCGCACCTGAGCGTCAGTCTTCGTCCAGGGGGCCGCCTTCGCCACCGGTATTCCTCCACATCTCTACGCATTTCACCGCTACACGTGGAATTCTACCCCCCTCTACGAGACTCCAGCCAACCAGTCTTAGATGCCGTTCCCGGGTTAAGCCCGGGGATTTCACATCTAACTTAATTGGCCGCCTGCGTGCGCTTTACGCCCAGTAATTCCGATTAACGCTTGCACCCTCCGTATTACCGCGGCTGCTGGCACGGAGTTAGCCGGTGCTTCTTCTGCGGGTAACGTCAATCGTGAGCCCTGTTCAGACTCACGCCTTCCTCCCCGCTGAAAGTACTTTACAACCCGAAGGCCTTCTTCATACACGCGGCATGGCTGCATCAGGCTTGCGCCCATTGTGCAATATTCCCCACTGCTGCCTCCCGTAGGAGTCTGGGCCGTGTCTCAGTCCCAGTGTGGCTGGTCATCCTCTCAGACCAGCTAGGGATCGTCGCCTAGGTGAGCCCTTACCCCACCTACTAGCTAATCCCATCTGGGTTCATCCGATAGCGTGAGGCCCGAAGGTCCCCCACTTTGCTCCAAAGAGGTTATGCGGTATTAGCCACCATTTCCAGTGGTTATCCCCCTCTACCGGGCAGATCCCCAGACATTACTCACCCGTCCGCCGCTCGTCAGCAAAAATGCAAAAGCCCTTTCCTGTTACCGCCCGACTTGCATGTGTTAGGCCTGCCGCCAGCGTTCAATCTGAGCCATGATCAAACTCTTCAATTAAAAGTGTTTTGATGCTCAAAGAATTTCACTGTTCAGTATCGCAATGAATTAACTGTTTCAGTCACTCTTCAAGACTTGAATCTTTTTCGCCTTGCGGCGTTTGATCGTGTCCTGCGAGTGCCCACACAGATTGGTCTGATTAATTTGTTAAAGAGCGTTGGCAGAAGTAATCTCTCTTCTTGCCTGAGGTGGTGTATGTTACGCCTTCCTCTCAGCGTGTCAAGCCTTTATTTTCATGACTTTCAGCTCTTGTCACGCCGATTCATTTGTGTGTTCATCGTGACAACGGAGGCGCATTATAGGGACTTTTGCGATACTGACAACAATTATTTTTAAAAAAACAATTCAATCGACTATTTATCACTCAGAATAAGCTTTTTAGATATATTTTTGACCTAATAAATGAAAGAGAGGTGATTTTTTCACCTCTCTTTTATTTTTGTAAGATTTTTTATATTGCTTAACGGCATTACTATTCAATAATTGTCTATAAAAATAACCACCTATAGAATATCACAAAGTGAATTGAGTAAAAAACGTTATTGCCTTGCAATAATATGATCATTTTCCAAATCTAATGTGACCCAATTTACCTGGCATCAATTTCCCTGAAAGGATCTGCTGAGCCAGCGGATTTTCAATCTCTTGCTGGATAGCCCGTTTTAATGGGCGCGCTCCATATACAGGATCAAAACCAGCGTCACTCAGTTTTTCCAAAGCGGATAGAGTCATTGTGACTTGATAGGCCACGCTCTTCCAAACGTTTATATAGACGCTGCAATTGGATATTCGCAATAGATTTCAAATGTTCTTTTCCTAGTGGATGGAATACCACAACTTCATCAACTCGGTTAATGAACTCAGTCTGAAATGGGGCCAACTATCTCCATCACCAGTATCTTTCATTCCTACCATAATCCAGTGCACCAAAATGTTCCTGAATCATGTCTGAACCTAAGTTAGAGGTCATAATACAACGGTATTTACGAAAATCTACTGTTCTTCCTTGACCATCAGTCAAGCGACCATCATCCAAGACTTGTAGCAAGATATTGAAACAATCCGGATGAGCTTTTTCAACTTCATCTAATAAAATGACAGAGTAAGGGGCGACGACGCACTGCTTCTGTCAGATACCTCCTTCTTCATACCCAACATATCCGGGAGGAGCACCCCACTAACCTTGAAACAGCGTGCTTTTCCATAAATTCAGACATGTCGATACGTACCATTGCATCGTCACTATCAAACAGGGAAATTAGCCAATGCCTTACACAGCTCAGTTTTACCAACCCCTGTTGGCCCTAAGAACATGAAAGAACCTATCGGGGCGGTTTGGATCAGATAAACCAGCGCGGCTACGGCGAATTGCATTCGACCACAGCATCAACGGCCTCATTTTGCCCAATTACACGTTTGTGTAATTCATGTTCCATACGCAATAATTTATCTTTTTCACTTTCCAACATTCTGGATACAGGGATTCCCGTCCAGCGAGCAAGAATTTCAGCAATTTCAGCATCAGTAACTTTATTACGCAGCAGTCTCATTGGATGACTTTCTGCTGTAGTCGCAGCAGTAAGCCGTTTTTCCAACTCAGGAATTTTTCCGTATGAATTTCTGACATTTTTGCCAAGTCACCGCTACGACGGGCTTTTTCTAACTCAATACGTGCATTTTCTAATTCAGCCTTAATGTTTTGAGTACCGTAAGCTCGGCTTTTTCTGCTTTCCACTCTTCTTCCAGCTCAGAATATTCCCGTTCTTTTCCACCAGCTCTTCATTCAACATATCCAAACGC